>NZ_JACHCI010000020.1 GCF_014200675.1 Janthinobacterium saanense
TGTCTTGACCTCAACTACTCGAACCGCCCGGTGCGGACCCGCATGCCGGGTGGTGTGGCAGGGGAGCGGCCTTCACGGCTGTCCCCTATGCCGATCCTGCACGGTTTTGCCGCGCAAGCCATCAAGGCTGAATGCGCCGCTACCCGCCGTGGCGAAGTACAGGAAAGTGAAGCAATACAGCACGGCCAGTTCGCCGCCGTTCAGCATGGGCAAGAAACCTTGCGGCGCATGCATCATGAAGTAGCCTATCGCCATCTGGCCTGACAGCAAAAATGCCGCAGGGCGGGTGAACAGGCCCAGCAACACCAGGCTGCCACCGACCAGCTCGAGCACGCCGGCCGCGCCCATCAGGGAAAACACTGACAAACCATCGAACATGGCCACGTGCGGCACGCCGAACAACTTGGACGCGCCATGCTGCAGATACAGGAAACCGACGATGATGCGCAGCAAGCCTTGTGCGCGGGGTGACCAGGTGGCGGTGAAAGCAGGGGAGGGAAACATGGCAGACTCCATTCAAAAGTGGATAAATCAATGTCATGCTGCAAAGTTGATTATGTACCCTGCAACATGACTGCGAGTGATGTTGACTATAATGATTTTTGCTGGGTTGATCATCATGCATTCTATTGAGATATCATTTCCTTTTTATTGATGATTGCTCCGTCATTGTTGTTGAACCTAAAACATCTGCCTTGCGATCCCCCTGCTTTTGCTTGATAATGAGAATACTTCTCATTTAATGCGTGATGTAGCGCGCTACTCCCTGTTTCATGCCCGCCAGCGATTTGACGCTTCCCATCCCTGTTCAGCACGCCGATACGGTAGGGCGGCTGTATGGCGAGCACCATGGCTGGTTGCTGTCGTGGCTGCGCCTCAAGCTGGGGTCTGCCCATCTGGCGGCCGATCTGGCGCACGACACTTTTTTGCGTGTGCTGACGGCGCGTACCGGCGTGAGCATCTTGCAGCCGCGCGCCTACCTGTGCACCATCGCGCACGGCCTGGCTGTCAATCACTGGCGCCGCCAGGATATCGAGCGCGCATATCTCGATGCCCTGGCGACCATGCCGATGGCGCTGGTCCCTTCACCTGAAGAGCGCTTGCTGGTGCTCGAAGCATTGCACGCGGCCGATGCCATGCTGGCGCGCCTGCCAGGCAAGGCGCGGCGCGCTTTCCTGATGCACCAGCTCGATGGCTGCGCCTATGGCGAGATCGCGCTGGCGCTGGGGGTGTCCGAGCGCATGGTGCGCAAATACATGGCCCAGGCGATGCTGCATTGCCTGGCCAGCGCAGCCTGAGGTTCGCTTGACGACGCGCGCCATGCCGGCCAGGCCCGAATTCATTATCTTGCAGCAAGCAGCCGAATGGTGGGCCTTGCTCGCGTCCAATGAGGCGGGCGCCGCCGACCATGCCAAGTGGCAGCGCTGGCTGGACGCCGACCCGGCGCATGCGGCTGCCTGGCAAAGAGTGCAATTCATCAGCGGCCAATTCCAGCGCCTGCCCGGCGCACCGGCGCATGCGGCCTTGTCGGCCGGCGGCGTGCAGGGGCGGCGCGCGTTTGCCGCCATGCTGGTGGCGGCGGTGGGAGGCTTGGCATTGTGGCAATGGCGTGGCGATGAGGAGCCGGCATCCATCAATGCACTGGCCAATAGCGCGTACGGCAGCGCAGTCGGCGGAGTGCGCCAGTTGCTGCTGGCCGATGGCAGCAGTCTGCATCTCGATACGGATAGCGAAGTCGAACTTGCTTACAGCGCTACGGCGCGGCGCATTATTTTGCGGCGCGGACGCATCTATGTCAGCAGTGCGCCCGATCCGCAAACGCCGCCGCGCCCCCTGCTGGTGCAAACGCGGCAAGGCAGCTTGCGTGCGCTGGGCACGCGTTTCGAAGTGCGCCAACTCGACGGACAGACGCACTTGAGCGTGGAGCAGGGCGCGGTTGAAATTACGCCGCTGCGCGGTCGGGTCAAGGTGCTTGCCGCAGGGCAGGGCGCCCGTTTTGATGCCGCAGGCATTGATGCCCCTGACCAGGTTGGCGCCGCTGCGCCCGCCTGGACGCGCAAGATGCTGCTGGCTGACAATATGCGCCTCGACGCCTTCCTGGCTGAACTGTCGCGTTACCGCCACGGTTATGTGGCTTGCGCGCCGGAAGTGGCAGCGCTGCGTCTGGTGGGTGCGTATCCGCTGGACGACCAGGACGCCATCTTTGCCATGCTGGAAGCAAGCTTGCCGGTGCAAGTGCGGCGGCCGCTGCCATGGTGGCTCAGCGTGTCGGCGCGGCAGGATTCCTGAGCAGCATAAAAAAAGTTCAAATAAATTCAAAAAGTGGTTCCGCTTTTGGCGTTTCGATTGGCACACAAGAGTAAGCCTCATCTCTGTTGTGTTGATCGAAAAGGAAATCCATGCATTTTGTTTCTCCCCGTATCGCTTCTCCGCGCCGCTTGGCTGCTGCTGTCCAGGCTGCCTTGCTGATGCTGCCTGCCAGCATGGCTTTGGCCGCCCCGGTGTCAAATATTCCTGCCACGCAAGTTGCCGCTCGCGCCTATCAGATTCCTGCCGGCCCCCTGAGTACGTCCCTGAGCCGCTTTGCCGGCGAGGCCGGCATCAGCCTGTCCGTCAATGGCAGCTTGACCGATGGCAAGATGGCGCCGGCCCTGCAAGGCAGTTATACGCCCGAGCAAGGCTTGCAATACTTGCTGGCTGGCAGCGGTCTGGAAGCGTTGGCCCGCGCACCGGGCAGTTATGTGCTGCGCCAGGCGATGATGGCAGCTGCGCCGGCCGAGCAATCGATGGCCGTGATCACGGTCGTGGGCAACTGGCTGGCCCAGCCCGATGCCCAATCGGTGTTCGAACATGGTGGCGCGCGTAATGTGGTGGCGCGTGACGAATTCGTGCGACTGGGGGCGACCGATGCACGCGATGTGCTCAACCGTATCCCCGGCGTGCTGGCGCCTGCCAACAATGGCACGGGCAGCCACGACATGGCGCTGAACTTTGGCGTGCGCGGCTTGAATCCACGCCTGGCGGCCCGTTCCACGGTCTTGATGGATGGCATCCCCGTGCCGTTCGCCCCGTACGGCCAGCCGCAACTGTCGTTCGCGCCCATTTCCATGGGCAATATGGATGCCGTGGACGTGGTGCGCGGTGGCGGCGCCGTGCGTTATGGTCCGCAAAACGTGGGCGGCATCGTCAACTTCGTCACGCGCGCGATTCCCGATAAAGCTAGCGGCGAAGTCAGTGTACAGGGCGAGCAAAGCCCATCGTCGTCCAGCGACAGCATCAAGACGCATACCAGCGTTTTGCTGGGCGGCACGCTGGACAATGGCCTGGGCGGCGCCATTCTGTATAGCGGCGTGCGCGGCGCCGACTGGCGTGAACACAGCGACACCAGGATCGATGACGTGATCCTGAAAGGCCGCTACCGCATCGATGGCGCCAGCACCCTGACGGCCATGCTGCAAAACTATGAAGGTCGTGCCGACATGCCGGGTGGCTTGACAGCGGCCGCCTATGCGCGCGACCCGTATCAATCGACGCGTCCCTACGATAATTTCTGGGGCCGCCGCAACCTGGCCAGCCTGGCGTATGAATACAAGCCGGACCGCCAGCGCCAACTCACCGTGCAGACTTTCTATACGGATACCTTGCGCAGCGGCTATCTGGACCAGGGCAAGAATCTGACTTTGTCGCCGCGTACCTACACGGTGCGCGGCATCGAGACGCGCTACTCGCAGGCATTTCGTCTAGGTACCGTGCGGCATGAGATCGGTCTCGGCCACCGCTATATCGATGAAGCCAGCCATGAGCTGCGCTACTGGCGCCTGAAGTCGGGCGGCATTCTGCCGACAGAAGCGAGCCCGATCGACCGCGACACTTCGGGCGGCACGCGCGCCAACGCCTTCTTTATCGATGACCGCATCGACGTCGGCAGCTGGACTGTCACGCCCGGCGTGCGCAATGAACGCATACGTTCCCATCAAGATAACAATCTGACCGCCAAGCGCGATGGCGGCAACTACAATGTGCTGTTGCCCGCGCTGAACGTGATTTATCACTTGAGCGAGCAGTGGAATGTGTACGCCAGCAGCGATAGCTCGTTTGGCACCGTGCAATACAGCAAGATGGCCAATGCCGTCGTCAGCGGTGGCGCCGAACCGGAAAAAGCCCGTTCCTGGGAATTGGGCACGCGCTACCAGCAAGGCGGCTTGCGCCTGGACGCCGACCTGTTCCTGATCCGCTTCAGCAACCAGTATGAAAGCAACCAGCAAACCAATAGCGTGTATGCGCGCGGCAAGACGCGCCACCGTGGCCTGGAAGGCAGCGCCCAATATGCCTTTGGAGCATCTTTGCGCGGTGTGAATGTCTACGCCAGCTATGCCTATGTCGACGCGGCCATCAAGGAAGAGGGCGATAATTTCGGCAAGCAAGTGCCGTTTTCACCACGCCACAAGGGCACGGCCGGTGTCGCTTACCGGGCTGGCAAATGGAGCGCCAGTTTTGATGGCATGTTCGAAGGCGGGCAATATGCCGACAGCGCCAATACGTTGCTCGAGAGTGCGGCCGGCAACAATGGCCGCATTCCCGGCTATGGCGTGTGGGCTGCGCGCGGCAGCGTCGACCTGGATGGCGGCCCGGCTGCCTTCCGCCTGAGCCTGGGCCTGAAAAACCTGTTTGACCACCGCTATTTCACGCGCTCGTTTGACGACAATAACCAGGGTAAATATGTGGCCCAGCCACGCACCGTGTATTTGCAGCTGAGCAGCCGTTTTTAGGCGTGCCAGCATGCGCCATGTCTAATGGCCGATGTGCGCCGGGTCTATGCTGATAGGGCATAGGGCGGTTCATATCATCCAGATGGATAGGGAGCAATCATGAGTCAACACGGGCTTGCGCAGTTGGTCGTTCAACGTGTGGTGCAGGCTTGCCTGGGAGTCGGCATGGCGATGTTGCTGGCTGCCTGTGCAACGCCCGGTGGCGACACTGCGGCTCCGGCGGTGACGGAAAAGGTGTTTGCCGGAGATCCGGCCACGGCAAAAAACATCTTTGTATTTTTGGATGGAACGCGCAACGATATCGCGTCGAACACCAATGTACGCAAAGTGTTCGAGGCGGTGGCTGGCGCCAATGATATGCAGACCAGCGCCATCTATATCGAGGGCGTGGGCAGTGTCGAAAGCCCCGTGCTGGGCGCCAGTCTCGGTCTTGGCATGGAGCCGCGCATATTGCGCGGTTATGATTTCATCTCCCAGGCATTTCGGCCTGGCGACAGGGTGTTCATCATCGGTTTCAGCCGCGGCGCTCACCAGGCCCGCGCATTGGCTGGCCTGATTGCCTATGCCGGCGTGCCGGCAAGGTCGACGGACGATCTTGCCGCCCGGCTAAAGCGAGGCAATGCCATCCTGGAGATCGTCAAGCGCAAGAACGATGAGGCATACCTTGCCAGGTGGCAGGCATGGCGGCCCGGGCAGGCGCCGATGCTGGGCCAGGAAATATACGAGCGCTTGAGCGTGTCCACATCGCCGGTGGAGATCGATTTTCTCGGCGTGTGGGATACGGTGCCGGGATCGTTGTTCAAGCATTTCGGTACTTGCAAGGAGCAAAGCGACAGCAGGGATGGGGATCGTTACAAGTCCGATTCGTATCCACCGATCCACCGTATCCTGCATGCCGTGGCGCTCGATGAAAAGCGCAGCAGATTTCATCCCATCTTGCTGTGTCCAGCGATTAATCCCGCATTCACGACCGTCAACGAGCTTTGGTTCCCAGGGGCGCATGCTGATGTTGGCGGTGGGTATGCCGACTCGCAAGCGCTATCCGATTTGCCTTTGCAATGGATGAGTGCCGGTCTGGTGCAAAGTTTTGCGCCGTTACCGCCGCCGTCATTGCGTGGTGACCCGCTGGGGCTGGCGCATTGGTCGGTTGGCGACAGGCCGGCAAACCTGTTCAGTCAATGCGAGGACAGGACGCCGCCGCCTGCTGCTGTCATGGATGTCAGCGCCAAAACAAGAATCACTGCCGGCAGCGCGCCGTTACGTATTCACGGCGTGACCGAGCAGCGGCCTTATCCGCTATTGTGTCCCCGATAGGTGGGCCAGTCCCATGAAAAAGGCCCCGGCAGCGTTTGCTGTCGGGGCCTTCTGACTACTGAATTAGCAGTGTTGCTTACTTCACGGTATTGACGGCCGGTGCAACATAAGCGTCATCAGCCGGAAAGGTTGGATGGGCCAGCTCGCTACGCAGCTTGTCGATGTCCAGTTCTTTTTCCCATTTCGATACCACGATGGTGGCCACGCCGTTGCCGATGAAGTTGGTCAGCGCGCGGCATTCGCTCATGAAACGGTCGATACCCAGGATCAGCGCCATGCCGGCCACTGGTATCGTCGGCACCACGGCCAGGGTCGCGGCCAGGGTGATGAAGCCGGCGCCGGTGATGCCGGACGCGCCCTTGGAGGTCAGCATCGCCACGCCCAGGATGGTCAGTTCTTGCCAGATGGTCAGGTCGGTGTTGGTGGCTTGCGCAACGAACAGGGCGGCCATGGTCATGTAGATGTTGGTGCCGTCCAGGTTGAACGAGTAGCCGGTAGGGACCACCAGGCCAACCACTGGTTTCGAGCAGCCCAGGCGTTCCAGTTTTTTCATCAGTGCCGGCAAGGCCGATTCCGACGAGCTGGTGCCCAGTACGATCAGCAGCTCTTCCTTGATGTACAGCAGGAAGCGGCCGATGGAGAAGCCCGTGTAGCGGGCGATGGCGCCCAGTACCACGAAGATGAACAGGCCGCAGGTCAGGTAGAAGGAACCCATCAGTTTAGCCAGCGGGATCAGCGAATGCAGGCCGTATTTACCGATGGTGAAGGCCATCGCGCCGAAAGCACCGATAGGAGCGGCTTTCATGATGATGTTGACCATGCCGAAAATCGCATGCGACAGTTCGTCGATCAGCTTGGTCACCGGACGGCCGCGCTCACCGAGCAGCGACAGCGAGAAGCCGAACAGGATGGCGATCAGCAGCACTTGCAGGATGTCGCCCTTGGCGAAGGCATCGACGAACGTTTTCGGGATGATATTCATCAGGAAGTCGATCGTGCTCAAGCCTTCGGCGTGCGTGTATTGCGCGATGGACTTGACGTCGAGGTGGGCAGGGTCGGCGTTGAAGCCGGCGCCTGGTTTCAGAATGTTGGCGACCAGCAAGCCAATTGCCAGGGCGAAGGTGGACACCACTTCGAAGTACAAGAGAGCTTTGCCGCCCACGCGGCCGATTTTCTTGATGTCTTGCATACCGGCAATACCGGATACAACCGTGCAGAAGATCACCGGAGCAATGATCATCTTGATCAATTTGATGAAGCCGTCACCCAGAGGTTTCATGTCGACGGCGTTGGCTGGGTAAAATACGCCCAGCAGCACGCCGACGACAATGGCGAATATCACCTGTACGTACAGGATTTTATAAAATGGTTTTTTCACGAGTGGTCTCCTCTTGCGGGTTGATGGCGTGATCATCCGCGCATTGCTGCCCCTGCTCAATTGTGGATAACCGCAGATATGCACTTTCAATATATCCGGTATTTCACTGCTGTGCAGCTGCTGCATTGCAGCATTTTTGCCGTCCGCTTGGAGCATTGCCCGCGCTGCGCTACACTGCCGTAGAGTCGCGCGCGGGCAGCCGGAAAATGACCGGTTTCTTGTTTTTTTATTACCCAACACCAAGTGAAAACGCTGGACAAAACCGACCCACAGCAGGTTAGGTCCCGTGTTTAGAAGGAATTGCATGATAGAAGCGAGCATCAAGTCCGTCCAGTGCATCTCCCCGTCTGGCCTGCACAGCATGTCCTATAAAGAGTGGGGCGCTCCCGACAATCCGAATGTGCTCGTCTGCGCCCATGGCGTGACGCGCGTGGCTGACGATTTCGACAGCCTGGCGCGCGCCATGGCCAGCGATTACCGCGTGATCTGCCCCGACGTGGTAGGCCGTGGCCGTTCCGGCTGGCTGGCCAACCCGCAGTTTTACCGCGTACCGCAATATGTCAGCGACATGGTGACCCTGCTGGCGCGCGTGCTGGCCAATGGCGAGCGCCAGACGGTGGACTGGTTCGGCACCTCGATGGGCGGCTTGATCGGCCTGGGCCTGGCGTCCTTGCCGGACAGCCCGATCAGCAAGCTGGTCTTGAACGATATCGGCCCGACCCTGGCGCCGGAAGCGCTGCAGCGCATCGGCGACTATATCGGCCAGGACTTGCGTTTTGAAAGCTTCGAGCAGGGCGCCAAGTTCGTGCGCGATGTTTCGGCCAGTTTCGGCCCGCATACGGATGCCGAATGGCACAAGCTGGCGTCCGATGTATTGCGCCAGGACAAAGACGGCCATTGGCGCCGCCATTACGATATGGGACTGGCCATGCCTTTCCGCTCGGCAACGCCTGAATCGGCGGCCAGCGATGAAGCGCTGTTGTGGGCTGCCTATGACGCCGTGCGTTGCCCGACCTTGCTGGTGCGCGGCTCCGACTCGGACTTGCTGTCGCACGAGACGGCGATGTCCATGCTGCAACGTGGGCCGAAAGCGCAGCTGGTGGAAATTGCCGGCGTCGGCCATGCACCGACCTTTATCCATGAAGACCAGATCGCCATCGCACGCAAGTTTTTGCTGAACAAGACTGAGTAATAACGCTTTACAGATTTTGAAACAACCGGAAGAAAAAGTATGGAAATTAAACGACTGTACGTAGGCAAGCGTCTCTCTGAAGTAGCGATACACAACAACACCATCTACCTGGCTGGCCAGATCGCCGAAGACACCACGCAAGACATCGTCGGCCAGACGCGTGAAGTGCTGGGCCATGTCGACCGTTTGCTGATGGAATCGGGCAGCGACAAGACCTGCATCCTGTCGTGCCAGATTTATATCGCCGACATGAAAGACTTCGACGGCATGAACGAAGTGTGGGACGACTGGGTCGCCTCCGGCCACACGCCGCCGCGCGCCACGGTCGAAGCGAAACTGGCCAATCCGGCATGCCTGGTTGAAATCGTCATCATTGCTGCAGAACGCTAAGTTACTACGCTGAAAAGTTAAAGGTATTACATGGTTTCCATCTCGGCCCCGAATAGCACATCGGAACAACTGGTAGAAGGCTTGAGTGCGCCGGACAGCGCGCGCGTACTCGATGCGCTCGCCTACGCCACCGAAGCGTATGGCGACAAGCAAACCTTCGCCGGCCGTTCCGCGCTGGAATTTGCCATCGGCGTGGCCGCCACCCTGGCGTTTTTGCGCAGCGATGCGGAAACGCGCATCGCCGGCCTGATGTTCGAACTGACCCTGATCGAACCCGATACGGCGGCCGATATCGAGCCCCGTTTCGGCAAGCAGGTGTGCGACCTGGCGACCGGCGTGCGCCAGCTGATACGCTTGCGCGCGCTGACCCAGACGCAGCATGCGGGCAGCGGGCGCGGCAAAAATGCGGCGCAGCAAGCCGTGGCCCAGGTGGAAACCTTGCGCAAGATGTTGCTGGCCATGGCGTCCGACATGCGTGTCGTGCTGGTGCGCCTGGCCTCTTGCGTGACAACCTTGCGCTATTTTGCCGAGTTGAAGCTGTTCAACGAAATGACGCGCGACTACGGCAAGGAAACGCTGGACCTGTACGCGCCGCTGGCGAACCGCCTTGGTATCTGGCAACTGAAGTGGGAACTGGAAGACCTGTCGTTCCGCTTCATCGAGCCGGAAGCGTATAAACGCATCGCCAAGATGCTGGAAGAAAAGCGCATGATGCGCGAGGGTTTTGTGTCCTCGGCAATTTTGCGTCTGCAAACGGAGCTCGCTTCGGCCGGTATCCAGGCGGAAGTATTTGGCCGTCCGAAACATATCTATAGCATCTGGAACAAGATGCGCGGCAAGGAGCTGGACTTTACGGCCCTGTACGATGTGCGCGCCTTCCGCGTGATCGTGGCCGACGTCAAGACTTGCTACACGGTGCTGGGCGTGGTGCACAATATCTGGACCCCGATCCCGAAAGAATTCGACGATTATATTTCGCGGCCCAAGCCGAACGGCTACCAGTCGCTGCACACGGTGGTCACGGCTGAAGACGGCCGGCCGCTGGAAGTGCAAATCCGCACCAATGAAATGCACAGCTTTGCCGAATATGGCGTGGCCGCGCACTGGCGCTACAAGGAAGAGGGCGGTTCGAACTTTGCCGGCCAAAAGTATGACGAGAAAATCGCCTGGCTGCGCCAGTTGCTGGCCTGGAAGACCGAGGTGGCCGACGCCGTCGTGGGTCAGGAAGAAATCCAGCGCGAGTGGGTGGAAAAGCTGAAATCGGCCACCCTGGACGACCGCATCTTCGTCATGACGCCGCAGGCGCGCGTGCTTGAGTTGCCGGTCGGCGCCACGCCGGTCGATTTTGCCTACCACCTGCATACCGACGTGGGCCACCGCTGCCGCGGCGCCAAGGTCGACGGCATCATGGTGCCGCTCAATACGCAGCTGAAAAATGGCCAGACCTGCGAAATCATCACCGCCAAGGGCGCACCCGGCACGGCCGGACCATCGCGCGACTGGCTAGGCGCCGGTTATGCCGTCAGCACCCGCACGCGCTCGAAGATACGCGCCTGGTTCCATGCGATCGACATGGAAGAAACCTTGTCACACGGCCGTGCGCTGGTGGAAAAATCCTTGCAGCGCGAAGGCAAGACCGCCGTCAACCTCGAAGCGCTGGCGCAAAAGCTGGGCTTTGGCAAGGTCGATGAATTGTTCCTGTCGGTCGGCAAGGATGAATTCAGCCTGCGCCACGTGGAGCAGGCGCTGCACGACAATGGCGAAGTGGCGGTGCCGGAAGACGCCGTGCTGCTGGGCAAGAGCCGTGCTTCCAGCGTGGAGCAGGGCGCCAAGTCCGGCGTGCTGGTGGTGGGCACGGAAGGCTTGATGACGGTGCTGGCCAAGTGCTGCAAACCGGCGCCGCCCGACAGCATCGTCGGTTTTGTGACGCGCGGAAAAGGCGTGTCGATCCACCGCGCTACCTGCAAGAACTTCGAGGAAATGCGCGCCAAGGCGCCTGAACGCGTGATCTTCACGGAATGGGGCAGCGCCGGCCACGACACCGTCTACCCGGTCGACATCTTTATCCTGGCAGGCGACCGCCAGGGCTTGCTGCGCGATATCTCCGAAATTTTCTCGCGTGAAAAAATCAACGTCATCGGCGTCAATACCCAAAGCGCCAAAGGCCAGGCCCGCATGACCTTTACGGCTGAAATCAGCTCGACGGCGCAATTGCTGAAAGCCTTGAATGTGATCAAGGATGTCAGCGGCGTGCTGGAAGCGCGGCGCAGCTAAGCGTCGCTAGCCTCATTAGTATCGGGTTTCAGCTGGCCCGATACTTTTTCCTCATAGTACTCTGTCACACTTTTACTTCCCTGCTTGACTTGCTGCGACAGTTGTCACACAATAGTGACATGTATCACAGGTGAGTGCGCAATGATGTTATCGAATATTCTGGTGTTCCGTTTTCTGCTGGCAAGCTGTGGCTGCCTGCTCACCGGCCTGCTCGTCTGGGGCCTGATGGCCTTGTGCCGCCGCCGTTTCCCCGTGTTTTCCCTGCAACGCGCCGGCTGGCTGCTGAGTCAGCTGGCGGTGGTGCTCAGCTTTGCCCTGATCTTGCTGCCGCATAGTGAGCGTCTGCGCCTGGCTCCGCCTATCGAGTTGCCCGAGTCGCTGCTGGCGCAAGAGGCTGCGCCGCATAAATCGGGTGAGCTAGCCGCCGCTGCCAGCACTGAGGCTGAGTCCAAAGTAGCCGTGAAAGAACATTCCTGGCTGAGTTTGCTTGCTCACGCCTGGCTGCTGGCCTATCTGCTGGGGCTGGCCTATACCGTGGGCCGTTTGTGGCAGGCGCGGCGCGTCCTGCATGGCCTGGCTGCTGCCGGCACGCAGCTGCATCAGGGTTTCCCTGCAAGCCAATATCCTTCTGGCTTGACCGTCACCGAAGTCGATGCACCGATTTCTCCCATGCTGTTCGGTCTGCTGCGCCCGCATCTGCTCTTGCCTGGCCACTTGCGCGATTTTGAGCCTGAGCAACAGCAAATGATCATCGAACATGAATTGATGCACTTGCGCCGGCGCGACCTGCACTGGATGAGTCTTGGCCTGCTGCTGCAAACCTTGCTGTGGTTCAATCCTTTCATGCGCTTGCTGCGTAATGAGCTTGCCTGGGCGCAGGAACTCGGCTGCGACCGCGATGTATTGCATCGCCGCCCGCAATCGGCGCGCCGCGCCTATGCGGCGGCGCTGGTGGCGCAACTGCGGCTGCAGCATCGCCAGGTCAAGGCGGCACTGGCGTTTGGCGGCGTGAGCGCCAGCACCGTGGCGGCGCGCATAGGCTGGATACGTGAGCCGGGTAGCAAGCACGGCCGCCTGGCCAGAGCCATGGCCATCGTTGGCCTGGTAGCAGTGTCCGGCGGCAGCCTGGTATTGCAACCGGCGCTGGCATGGCGCGCAGTAGCGCCGTCGCCAGCCACGTCGCCAGCCACCACCGCGCCCTTCAGCTGCACGGAAATGGTGGACGCCGTTAGCGGCCAGCGCCTGGTGCACGATGGCCATTGCGATGAAAGGGTCACGCCTGCCTCGACCTTCAATATCGTCGTCAGCCTGATGGGCTACGACAGTGCCATCCTGCGCGATGAACATACTCCGCGTCTGCCTTTCAAGGCTGGTTATACAGACTGGAATCCGGATTGGCGGGTGGCAACCGACCCCAGCAGCTGGATACACAACTCCACCGTCTGGTACGCCCAGCAGGTGACCACGCAGCTGGGCGTTCCGCAGTTTCAGCGCTATATCAAGAACTTTAATTACGGCAATCAGGATGTCTCTGGCGACGTGGGCAAGAACAACGGCCTCACCATGTCCTGGATCGCCTCCAGCCTGAAGATCTCGCCAGTCGAGCAAGTGGCCTTTTTGCGGAGCATGGTGAACCGGCAACTGCCCGTGTCAGCCCATGCGTATGAGATGACGTCCCGGCTCACCTCCCTGGGCACCTTGTCCAACGGCTGGCAAGTCCACGGCAAGACGGGCACCGCTTCGCCGGTGTTGGCGAACGGCAAGGATGACTTGAAACACAGCTATGGCTGGTTTGTCGGCTGGGCCAGCAAGGGCGGGCGCACGGTGGTGTTTTCCCGCCTGGTGCTGGAAGCCAGCCAGCAAGGCAGCTCGGCAGGTCCACGCGCCAAGGAAGCTTTTTTGCGCGGCTTGCCGGCGCAACTCGATACGCTTTAACCGCTTTTCACTACAAAGGAGTTGTATGAATTTTCGCCACATCATCATGGGGGCGCTGGCTAGTTGCGCCTCGCTATCGGCCGTACATGCTGCTGAGCCCGCTCTCAAGAGCTTGCCGCAACAGCCGGGGCCGCTGGAAACGCAAGTCCAGCTGAAAGCCACGGTGGATAAACTGATCGCGCCGCTGATGAAGCAATACGGTGTGCCGGGCATGGCCGTGGCCATCACGGATCATGGCAAGCATTACGTCTTCAATTACGGTCTCGCCTCGCGCGAAACGGGCTTGGCCGTGAGCAATGACACCCTGTTTGAAATCGGTTCGGTCAGCAAGACCCTGGCCGTGACCCTGACAACGTACGCGCAAGCCCAGGGCAAGCTGGCCTTGACGGACAGCGTCAGCCAGCACCTGCCGACTTTGCGCGGCAGCAGCTTTGACCATGTCAGCCTGATCAACCTGGCTACCCACACGGCTGGCAACTTCCCCATGCAGGTGCCCGACGCCATCAAGAGCGAAGCGCAGCTGATGGATTACTTCAAGCAATGGCAGCCCGCCGATGCGCCCGGCACCCACCGTACTTACTCGAATCTGGGTATAGGCTTGCTGGGCATCGTCACCGCCAACAGCCTGGGCGTGACGTTTGCGCAGGCGATGGAACAGCAGTTATTCCCCGCGCTGGGGATGCAGCATAGCTACATCAACGTGCCGCCAGCGCAGATGCCGCATTACGCCCAGGGCTATAACGGCCGCAATCAGCCGGTGCGCGTGAACCCGGATGTGCTGGCCGACGAAGCGTACGGCGTCAAGACCACGGCTTCCGACCTGCTGCGGTTTGTCGACGCCAACCTGGGCCTGGCGAAAGTCGATGCACCCTTGTCGCAAGCCATCAAAGCCACGCAGACCGCTTATTTCAAAGTTGGCGCACTGACCCAGGACCTGGTGTGGGAACAATTCCCGGCATCTTCAAAACTGCCGGGACTGCTGACCAGCGTGGACGAAAAAATCGTCTTTGGAAATAATCCCGCCACCAGCATCACGCCGCCCTTGCCAGCGCAAAGCGATGTGCTGATCCACAAGACAGGATCGACAGGCGGCTTTGGCGCCTACGTGCTGTACAGCCCGGGCAAGAAGACGGGCATCGTCATCCTGGCCAACCGTGGATATCCCGGCGCGGAACGGGTGACGGTGGCGTATCGGATACTGGAACAGCTGGATAAATAATCCAAAGTTGCATCAGTGCGTATGATCATCCTGATGCAGCCCCGCCATCGTCGCCGTTTCCGGCTGCAAGGTGATATGGTCGATGCCATGTTTGGCTAGCAGCATTTTCTTGATGGCGCGCAAGACGGTGGGCCAGTGGTCGAGGTGTTCGATTTCCACGTGCCCGATCAGGGCCGGCTGGCCCGGCGACATATCCCACACATGCAGGTCGTGCACGGACTTGACGCCGTCGATTTCTTCCACGTCATTGCCGACAGTGATGTAGTCGATTTCGTGGGGCACGCCTTCCATCAGGAAGTGGTAGGAGTCGCGCAGCACGCCGAAGGTGGATTTGAGGATCAGCAATGAGACCAATACCGACAGCAGCGGATCGATCTGCATCCAGCCCGTGAAATAAATCACCACGCCGGCGACGATGGCGGCTACCGACCCCAGCAAGTCGCCCATCACGTGCACCAGGGCGGCGCGGGTGTTGACGCTTTGCTGGTCTTTCGACAGCACCCACGCCACCACCAGGTTGATGGCCAGGCCGATGCTGGCGACGATAAACACCATTTCGCCATGCACATCTTGCGGCGTGGAAAAGCGCATCACCGCTTCGTAGCAAATCCAGCTGACCACGCACAGCATCAATAATCCGTTGACGAAGGCGGCCAGCGCTTCGGCACGGCCGAAACCGAAAGAGTGGCGGGGGGAGGGCGGACGGCGTGCGATGATTTGCGCCAGCAATGCCAGGCCCAGGGCTGCTGCGTCCGTCACCATATGGCCGGCATCGGAAATCAGGGCCAGCGAATTGGACATGAAACCGGCGATGACTTCCACGCCGGCAAAAAAGATCGTCAATCCCAGCGCCCAGGCCAGCGTGCGCTGGCTGCGGCCTTCGAAGGAGTGTGTATGCTTGGCGTCGCCTTTCAGATGCGCGTGCAGATGGGCGCCCTGGGCATGATCGTGACTGGCGTGGTCGTGACTATCGTGGGTCGATTGCATGGCATGCTTGGGAGAATGATCTTGCTCCCAGTGTAATGGAAAAACAGCCGCTTTGTACTGCGGCTGCCTTGCCTGACGCCCGTTGATCAGGCTGTCGTCTGGCCAAACTTGCCTTCGCGGAAATCCTGTACCGCCTGGAAGATTTCTGCCTGGGTATTCATCACAAACGGGCCGTACTGGGCGATAGGTTCGTTCAAGGGCTTGCCGGCGACCAGAATGACGCGGCCGCCTGCGGGCGCGGTGATGCGCACGCCGTCGGCCTCTGGCGTGTTGGCCAGTATCGCCATGCGCTGGTTCGGTACGGACTTGCCATCGACTTGCACTTCGCCACGAAAGGCATACAGGAAGGCGTTATGGCCTTGCGGCAAGGGCTGGTCGAAGCTGCTGCCGGCCGGCAAGTCGATATCGAGGTAGACCGGTTCCGTCACGGCGCGCTGCATGGCGCCCGTTACGCCATGGCTGTCGCCGGCGATCACTTGCACGGTTACGCCAGTATCCGTCGTGTAGCGGGGAATTTCCTCGCTGGCGAAATCGCGGTACCAGGGCGTGCACATCTTGTCGCGCGCGGGCAGGTTCAGCCATAACTGAAAACCTTCCATCACGCCTTCTTCCTGTTCCGGCATTTCCGAGTGCTGCACGCCGCTGCCGGCCGTCATCCATTGCACGCCACCGGTGGCCAGCAAGCCTTCGTGGCCCGCGCTGTCGCGGTGGCGCATGCGGCCGGCCACCATATAGGACACGGTTTCCAGGCCCCGGTGCGGATGGGCGGGAAAGCCGGCGAGGTAATCGTTGGGCTGGTCGCTGGCCAGGTTGTCGAGCATCAAAAAAGGGTCGAGGCGGCGCTGCAGCGCCTGCGTCAGCACGCGGTTGATTTTGACGCCGGCGCCATCCATGACGGACTGGCCGGCGAGCACGCGTTCGACCGCGCGTGGTGTGGTGACAGGTGTGAGGCTGAGGATGTCGCTCATTGTGTTCTCCAGTATTACGGACGCTGATGCAAAACCCTGGCCCGTATCCCGACGGCGAAAGTGCCGGGGTCGGACCCTCAGGGTCCGACCCCAGGGTTTGCTCTGGGTGAAAAGTTACGCTAGCTCTGTATTTTGGCGTAAAACTTACACCAGAATCGCGTTGATCTCTGCATCGGCCAGTGTCTGTGCCTTGGCCACGGCGTCCGGGCCCATGCCCATGCCTTCCGAGTACACGTATTGCACGTCGGTCATGCCCAGGAAGCGGAACATGGTGTTCAGGAATGGCACCTGGCTATCGGTGACGCCATCGCGGTGCAA
The DNA here is from genome assembly GCF_014200675.1 of Janthinobacterium saanense. GTDB lineage: Bacteria > Pseudomonadota > Gammaproteobacteria > Burkholderiales > Burkholderiaceae_D > Janthinobacterium. Next base: position 16,745 of record NZ_JACHCI010000020.1, read on the forward strand.
GCCGCCACGCGACAGGCCCACGTAGACTTTCTTGCCGGTCAGCAGGCCAACCGGGCCGTTTTCCGTGTATTTGAAGGTCACGTTGGCGCGGGCAATCGCGTCGAACCAGCTTTTCAGTTGCACTGTGATACCGAAGTTGTACATCGGTGCGCCGATGACGATCACGTCGGCAGCTTGCACTTGGGCAATCAGGGCGTCGTCCTGGGCGATACGTGCAGCTTGTTCTGCCGTGCGTTTGTCCGCTGGCGTGAACAGCGCTTGCAGGGTAGCTTCGTCGAGCACGGGGTGCGGTTCTGCAGCCAGGTCGCGGCGCACCAGGGTGGCTTCAGGCTTGCTGTTGCGGACGCGGGCGACAATGGCGTCAGCCAGGCGGGTCGATGCGGAGCCGGTGCTGCGGGCGCTGGAATTGATTTGCAGGATGTTCATGGTGTTTCTCCGGGTGAGTTGTCTTGCGATGGATGAACTATAGCAATCCCAAAAAGCATCCGGAAGCCGTTAAAATGGATAACATTGGTCCATTAATGGAACAATTATTGAAAAAGGAAGAATATGAATATCGATCCGGGCGACTTGCTGCTGTTTGCGAGGGTGGTGGAAAACGGCAGTTTTTCACGCACGGCCGACAGGGTGGGCTTGCCGAAATCGACCTTGTCGCGCCGAATTTCACAGCTGGAAACGCAACTCGGTGAACGCTTGCTGCTGCGCACCACGCGCAAGCTGGCGCTGACGGAGTTTGGCGCCAGCCTGCTCGAACATGCGCGCCGCGTGGCGGAAGAAACGGATGCGGCCGCCGCGCTGACCCAGCATCGGCAGGCCGGTCCCAGCGGCTTGCTGCGTATTTCCATGCCGGGCGATTTTGCCGATACCGTGATGCGCCAGGTATTGGCAGAATTCGTGCGCCGCTACCCGGCCATTTCGCTGGAACTGGACTTGTCGGCGCGGCGGGTGGATTTGCTGGCGGAAAATTTTGACCTGGCCATCCGCATGGGCACCTTGCCTGACGATGCCAGCCTGGCTGCGCGCCCGGTGGCCTTCAGTACCTGGTCGCTATACGCCTCGCCGCAATACGCCAGCCTGCACGGCTTGCCCGAGCATCCCGATGATTTATACCGCTACGATTTGCTGAGCCTGCCGCGCGCCGTGCATGGCATGGTGCGTTGGAATTTGACGCGTGGCAAGATCAGCTGGGAACGCGACTTGCCGGTACGCCTGCTGGCCAATTCGCCGGAATTGCTGGTGCGCATGGCGTGCATGGGGTCCGGCATCGCGGCCAGCACCGACCGGTTTGCGAGACCGTATCAGGAAAGGGGCGAACTGGTGCGCGTGCTGCCGGAATGGCGTTTTCCGCGCGTGACGGGCTGGGCCGTGTTTCCCGGCCGGCGTTTGATGCCGGCCAAGACGCGCGTGTTTCTGGATTTAATGGAGGAGATGTACCAGGCTGATATGCCGGTTTAGCCAGGCGTGTTGCCCATCACTTCACCGAGCTGGACTGGTCCAGCCGGTTGCCATGCCGTATTGAACTCCACGGTGTCTTTCGGGAACAGCATCACCACGGTCGAACCGAGCAGGAAGCGGCCCAGTTCTTCGCCTTGTTTCAGCACGATATTGTCGTTGGCGTAGCTCCAGTCGCGTACCTGGCCCGTGCGTGGCGGGTTGACCACGCCGTGCCAGACGGTGGCCATGCTGCCGACGATGGTGGCGCCGACCAGTGTCATCACGAACGGGCCGTTTGCCGTGTCAAATACGCAGACCACCCGTTCGTTGCGGGCGAACAAGCCGGGGATGCCGCGCGCGGTGGTCGGGTTGACGGAAAACAGTTCGCCTGGAACATAGATCATGCGCGTCAAGCGGCCGTCGCACGGCATGTGGATGCGGTGGTAGTCGCGCGGGCTCAGGTAGAGATTGGCAAAGCTGCCGTGCTCGAACTGGGCAGCCAGCGCCGCATCGCCACCGACCAGGGCGGTAGTGCTGAAATGGTGGCCCTTGGCCTGGAAGATCTGGTCTTTGTCGATCTTGCCGAACTGGCTGATGCGGCCATCGACGGGGCAGACGTAAGCGGCCTTGGCCAGCGGGCGGGCGTCGGGGCGCAGCGCGCGCGTGAAGAAATCGTTGAAGCTGCTGTAGTGCGTGATGTCCGGGTCCAGCGCCTCATCCATGTTGACGTTGTAGCGGCCGACAAACCAACGTATCAAGCGCGTGGTCATGGCGCCACCCTTGGCGCCCGCGACTCTGCCGGCGAAATTGGTCAATGCTCCCTTGGGTAGCAGATATTGAGGCAGGACGGCAAGACGGTCAGACACGATGGTGAGCCTTTGTTGGGGAATGGTGAAAACGCATTATAGCGGCGATGTGGTCCGCGGCGAAATGCGCCGTACGCGGGCGCTTGCAGTGATTTAGCAAACCGAAGTTAATTTTCTATAAGAAATATTTTCAAAAAGGTGTGCCATAAGAACAAAATTGACGCAAAATGCGGCTGCGTATTTTTTATCTTTTAGCCATTCTTATTTAGCCAGCTTTTCTTATCTCAATGATCCCTCGCCGCCCGCTTGCCTTGCGCCTTACCGTTGTCGCCGCCGCTGTCCTGTTTGCCTGGAATGCCCAGGCCCAGCAAAATTCCACCAGCACGGCACCTGATGCCGATGCCACGCCTGTCCAGCCTGCCAAGCCAGTCACAAAAGCCGATGCGCCCGCGATACAGACGGTGGAAGTGAAGGGCAGTGGCTACGATCCGCGCCGTGACGATACGGCCAGCAAGATGATCGTCAGCAGCGAAGAAATCCTCAAGTATGGCGACACCAATGTCACCGACGTGCTCAAGCGCCTGCCCGGTATTACCGTCTCCGGCGCGGCCGGACGCTCGGGCGGCGAGATCCGCATGCGCGGCCTGGGCAGCGGCTACACGCAGATTTTGCTCAATGGCGAACGCGCGCCGGCCGGTTTTTCGCTCGATACCTTGTCGCCCGATGTGATCGAGCGTATCGAAATTTTGCATGCGGCCAGCGCCGAATACAGCACGCAATCGATCGCCGGCACCATCAATGTGGTGTTGAAGAAAGCCGTCAAGACGGCGCAGCGCGACGTCAAGCTCGGGGTGGGCGGTGGCCGCGATGCTTTTTCCAGCAATGGCAATTTGCAATTGTCGGACAAGGACGGCATTTTTTCATATTCACTGGCGGCCTCGTTCTACCGCTATGACTATCACTATGAAAATCCGGCACTGGATCTTGGCTATTTGCCGGATGGGCAGCAAAATCTGCTGCGCCGTAGCAATGGCACGGGCGATGGCCGTTCGGAAGGTATCAATCTGTCGCCGCGCCTGAACTGGGCTTTTGCTGGCGGCGATAATCTGACAGCGCAATTTTTCATCAATGGCGGGCGTAACGAAAGCCGCAGCGCAAGCCGTACCGATACCATCATCGGCTTACGGCCAGACTACGACACGAATAATGGCCAAGGCGGCAATCATTATGCCTATGGCCGTACTGATTTGAGCTGGGTGCGCAAGCTGGACGGCGGCGCCAAGCTGGAACTGGGGCTGCGCGCAGGCGTCGGCAATAATTCGTCCGATAACCACCCACTCGGCTACATCGATGGCGTGGGATTGGCGCTGGACCGTAACGCGCGCGTGGAAGCATCGGAAAAGAACGTGTCTTCCACCGGCAAGTATTCTTCGCCGCTGATACCGGGCCATGCCCTCTCCATGGGCTGGGATGGCGGTTACAGCAAGCGCGATGAAGAGCGCCGGCAGCGTGAAGTAGCCTTGCCGGGCGGGCGTCCTCCCATCAATCTCGATGAAGACTTCAATGCCTATATCAAGCGCCTGGCGCTGTACGCACAGGACGAGTGGGATATTACGCCGCGCTGGTCGATGTATGCGGGCGTGCGCTGGGAAGGCATCGATACGCGCAGCGTGGGCAATAGCTATGACGAGGTGCAGCAGCGCAGCAGCGTCTGGAGTCCACTGTTGCAAACCTTGTGGAAGTTGCCCGACACCAAGGGAGACCAGGTGCGCCTGGCTCTGACGCGTACCTACAAGGCGCCTGCCAGTTCCAGCCTGATACCACGGCGCATGCTCTCGACCAATAATAGCCAGACCGAGCCTGACCGCGAGGGCAATCCGAATCTGAAGCCTGAGCTGGCGCTGGGCATCGACGCTTCTTATGAACACTACTGGGCTGAAGGCGCCTTGCTCAGTGTGCGTGCCTCAGCCCGCCGCATCGATGGTTATACGCGCCAGGGCTTGCTGTTCATTGATGAGCGCTGGGTCTCCACGCCCGTCAACGATGGCCGCGCCAATACGCAGACCCTGGAGCTGGAAGCAAAGTTCCCGCTGCGCGCCGTGTTTGCCACGCCGGTGCCGGCGATAGACTTGCGCGCCAGCATCAGCCACAACTGGTCGCAGGTGGAACAGGTGCCGGGACCAAATAACCGGCTCGACCAGCAAACCCCTGTCAGCGCCAACTTTGGCATCGATTACAAGACGCCGGATGGCGCGCTGACGACGGGCGGCAGTTTTAATTTCCGCAATGGCGGCCCGGTGCGCATCACCGAGCGCCAGAGCGCCTACAGCTCGCCACGGCGCGACCTCGATCTATATGCCTTGTGGAAATTCAACCCCAAGAACGCGTTGCACCTGGCCGTATCGAACTTGCTGGCGCAAGACTTTGAAAGCGACACGCGTTACACGGATGCCAGCGGCACCATCGCCCGCAACAGCATCTCGCCAAGTTCGGTGCAGGCGCGTGCGACGATGGAAATGAAGTTTTGACGACGTTTTGAAATGGCGGTTTTCCTGATGAAAGCATGGGCCGGCATCTCTGCTGGCCTATAATCGCGGCTTCGTGTTCTTTTGCTGCAAGGTTTCCCCATGAGTTTTTCTTCCCTCGGCCTGATCGATCCCCTGGTCCGCAAACTTGACGAGCTAGGCTATGCCAAGCCGACGCCGGTGCAGGCGCAAGCTATCCCTGCCGTGCTGGCCAAACGCGATTTGATGGCGGCGGCCCAGACGGGGACCGGCAAGACGGCTGGTTTTGCCGTGCCGCTGTTGCAGCGCCTGACTTTGGAAGGCGTGGTGGAACCGTTATGCGTGCGCGTGCTGGTGCTGGTGCCCACGCGCGAACTGGCCGAGCAAGTGTATGCGAGTTTTCGCAGCTATGGCGGCAACTTGCCGCTGCGCAGCTTTGTCGCTTACGGTGGCGTGCCGATCGAGCCGCAAATTGCCAAGCTGCGCAAGGGCCTCGATGTGCTGGTGGCCACGCCGGGCCGTTTGCTCGATTTGCAATCGCAGGGCGCCGTCAACTTCGAGCAATTGCAAACCCTGGTGCTGGACGAGGCCGACCGCATGCTGGACCTGGGCTTCGAGCGCGAGCTGGACTTGTTGCTGATGGCCATGCCCAAGCACCGCCAGACCTTGCTGTTTTCGGCGACTTTCTCGGACGCCATCCGCGCCATGGCCAAGACCATGCTGAAAGACCCGGTGTCGGTGGAAGTGAGTCCGCGCAACAGCACCGTGAAAGCCGTGCAGCAATCGGTGATTGTGTGCGACAAGAAACGCAAGCCGGAATTGTTCTTGCACTTGCTGAAGAAAAAACGCTGGGGCCAGGTGCTGGTATTCGTCAAGACGCGCAAGGGCGTCGAGCAACTGGTGGGTACTTTGCTGGAACACGGCGTGCGCGCCGATTCGATTCATGGCGACAAGACGCAGCCCAACCGATTGCGCGCGCTGGCCCGCTTCAAGGCGCAAGAAGTGCAAGTGCTGGTGGCCACCGATGTGGCGGCGCGCGGTCTCGATATCGAGCAGTTGCCGCAGGTGGTCAATTTCGATTTGCCGACGGTGGCCGAAGACTATATCCACCGCATCGGCCGCACGGGCCGCGCCGGCGCGTCGGGGATGGCGCTGTCGCTGGTCTGCGCCGACGAGGTGGAATTGCTGTCGGCGATCGAGGTCTTGATCAAACAAACCCTGAAGCGCAGCGAAGAGCCGGGTTTCGAGGCAGAACATCGCGTGCCGGGTACGGGCGCCGGTGGTGCGATCCAGAAAAAAGCCGTGAAAGTGATGACGCCGAAGGCGGCTGAACGGGCCAGCAAGCGGCGTTTTTACAAGTAAAAGCGGCTGGAGGGGCGGCGAGTCGGGGCGCGCTGCAAGGATATGCCATTCGTGCCATCATGCGCCATGACTTCGATACCTTTGTTCCCGCTCAATACGGTACTGTATCCCGACGGTTATCTGCCGCTGCAGATCTTTGAGGTGCGCTATCTGGACATGATACGCAAATGCATCATGGGCGAGCAGCCGTTCGGCGTGGTGCAGTTGTTGGACGGCACGGAAGTGCGCAAGCCGGGCCAGCATGAAACCCTGGCGCCGGTGGGCACCCTGGCGCGCGTGATCGAATGGGCGGCGCCCTTGTCGGGCTTGCTGCAAATCAAATGCATCGGCACGCAGCGCTTTCGCATCCTGCACAGTGAACAGCTGCAGCATGGCTTGTGGATGGGGCAGGTAGAGATGCTGGTATCCGACAAGATCATCGCCATCCCGCAAGAACAGCAAAATGTGGCCGATGCCCTGGGCGCGCTGATACGCACCTTGCAGGAACAAAAAATCCCCGTGGACCAGATGCCGATGCAGCCGCCATACCGCCTCGATGAGAGCGGCTGGGTGGCGAACCGCTGGTGTGAACTGCTGTCGTTGACATCGATGCAAAAACAGTTATTGCTCAGTCAAGACAACCCCGTGCTGCGGCTGGAACTGGTGCAGGATGAACTGAGCGAACATGGTTTGCTGGAAAATGAGTAAGCCCGGTTAAATCCAGATCAAGATTCTATTGTTCAATTATAATTTCTATTGAGAAATACTTTACGTTTTGCCCTCGCTTGGATAAGATGTTGTCCCTAAGCATCATGTCTCAGAAACATGGTGACCCCGGCAACAACCATGAGCAATACACGAGAAAACGAGATGGCAAAAGTAAGCGCGGAACAGATCAATGCGGCGATGGATGCGATGGCGGCGCAAGGCCAGGCCATCACGGTGCGCGCCCTGCGCGAAACCCTGGGCAACGGAGCGTGCCTGGGCACGGTCAGCAAGCTGTTGCAGCGCCGCAAGGCCGGTGCGCAGCGCCAAATCGCCGCGGCTGCCACCTTGTCGCCGGTGCTGCAGCAAGCCATACTCGATTTCGTAGGACAGGAACTGAGCGCCAGCCACACCGCGCATGAAGCCGAGATGAATGACAATCAACAGGAATTGATGGACCTGGCCAGTGAAAACGAGCGCCAGCAAGAGTTGCTGGAAGTGCAGGCTGGCGAGCTGGAAACCTTGCGCGCTGAACTGGAGCGTGAACGCCAGGTGGCCAACCAGGCCCGCACGGATCTGGCCAAGGCGCAACTGCGCCTGGAAGGATTGCCGCGCCTGGAAGAGGCCGCCGAGCAGGCACGCATGGACCTGGCCAAGGCGCAGTTCAAGCTGGAAGGCATACCGCGCCTGGAAGAGGCTGCCGAAGCGGCGCGTGCCGAACTGATACAGGCGCAGCTGCAACTGGAAACCCTGACCCGCGTGGAAACGGAACTGGCTAGCGCACGTCTGGAACTGGAAGCCGAGCGCGAAGAGCTGGGCGAGACCCGCGCCGAACTGGACGAAGAGCGCACCTTGCGCATCAAGGCCCAGCAATTCATTGTCGATCCTATCTTCAAGACGCCGGTCTGAGCTTCGCCACCGGTTCACGTTCATACGGTCAGGGCTGGCCATAGCGTGACGTAATCAGGACCTCTTCCATCGTCGTGTGCAAGGAGGCTTGCATGGAGCCGTTGGTACTTATTGGTGCTTCCGCAGGTGGCTTGAAAGCGTTGCCTGTCATTTGTGCCTGCTTGCCAGCAAACTTTTCGGCGCCTGTGTTGATCGTCTCGCACGTGGGCGCGCGCAAGAGCCTGCTTCCCGAAATTCTGTCCCGGCATTGCCCTTTGCCATTACGCCATGCGCGTGACGGGGAGCCTGTGATGCCAGGGCGCATCCTGCTGGCGCCGCCGGACTGGCATATGCTGGTCCGGCGGATGAAGGGGCAGGGCATGGTCTGCTTGAGCCGTGGACCGAAAGAACACCATACACGCCCCGCCATCGACCCCCTGTTCCGCAGCGCCGCCAGCGCATACGGCGCCAACGTGGTGGGTGTCATCCTCAGCGGCTATCTGGATGATGGCACGGCGGGCTTGCAGGCGATCAAGGCTGGCGGCGGCAAGGTCGTGGTGCAAGCGCCGTCCGATGCGCTGGCGCCATCGATGCCGCAAAGCGCACTCGACAAGGTGGAGGTGGATTGGTGCTTGCCGGCAGACAAGATCGGTCCGCTCTTGCTGGCGCTGGCCAGTTCTCCCCCCTAGCAGCACGATGTTAAACTGGCGGCCAGTTTGGCTGCACGGTTGCAGCGTTCCCCATGAAGTGTAAAGTCGATGCCAGTAGAGAAGAAGATAGCCAGTTCCCATCCAGCGCCACGCGTGTTGCCGCCCAGGCCGCCGGCCGCGTTTGCCTCGCCCGAAGACGCGCTTGCCAGGAAACAGGCGCGCGAGCGCAAGGATGCGCAGGTGCGCGGCGTGGCGTCCATCGCCGCCATGCGCACCGCGATCAAGCACGCTGCGCGCGAGCTGCCCACCATTTCCAGCGTGCCGCAGATGGGCATGCTAGGGGCCGCCGCATTCCGGGCGCAGGCTGCACGGGGCTTGCCCTTTTTGATGAGCGGGCTGGTCAAGCGCTGGCCCTTGTTTGGCGAAACGCCCGACATTCTGCGTCAGCGCTATGGCCATGTGCCCGTGCGGGCGCGCGTGGGCGACTATATCAACACGGCTTTTGCGCTTGATCGCGCCATGCAGGATATGTCTATGCTGGCATATTTGGACCTGGTGGACAGTGGCGTACACGCCTTGCCGCCGTATCTGGGCAACCTGGAATTGCGCGAATTAAATAGCCAGTGCCACTGGCCCACGTATTTCGACAAGATGGGGCCGCCGCGTTTCTGGATCGGCCCGGCTGGCACGGTGACGCCCCTGCATTGCGATTACGATGACAATATCTTTGCGCAAATCTGGGGCAGCAAGCGCATTTTCCTTGCGCCGCCGCATCACGACGAATTCCTGTACCCGAGCGAAGCGAACGCCATCCTGTTCGGTTCACCGTTCGACCCGGAAGCGCCCGATTTCGACAAGTTCCCGCTGGCGCGCCAGGCCAGCATGGTTGTATGCATCGTCCACCCGGGCGACATGCTGTACGTGCCGGCCGGCTGGTACCATCAGGTGCGCGCGCTGACGTTTTCGCTCTCATCGAACCGCTGGGCGCGGGCGGTGCCGCTGGCCTTGCAGGGGGAGGCGAGCTCTGCTTTGAGATAGGTCATGCTAACATGCAACATTACCTCCACTCTCATAGCGGAACTGATGAAGCACACCCTGTTTTTGTTTGACTTAGATGATACCTTGCTCGACTTCCGGGCTTCCGAAAAGCTGTCGTTTGTACGCACCATGCAGGCTTTGGGCTTGCACGAGCGCGTGGACGGGCTGTTCACCGATTACCAGGTGATCAACACCGAACTGTGGCGCAAATTTGAAACGGGCGCAGTGAGCAAGGATTTCCTGAAGGTGGAGCGTTTCCGCGCCACCTTTGCCAGGCATGGCCTGGGGCTGGACCCGGAAGCGGCCAGCCTGCTGTACCTGGACTCCCTGCCAGACACCGTGGTGCTGATCGACGGCGCCCGCGAGGTGTGCGTGGCGCTCGCCGCCATCGGCGAGGTGGGCATCATCACCAATGGTGTCGATACCATCCAGAACCGCCGCATTACCAGTTCGGGCCTGGGCGACTGCATTTCCTTTGTCGCCACTTCCGAAGCATGCGGCCATGCCAAGCCCGATGTCCGCTTCTTCGAGTACGCCGCCGATATGGCGCGCCCCTTTGTCAAGGAAGCAGCCATCATTATCGGCGACCGCCTGGACGCCGATATCCTTGGCGCCAACCGCTATGGCATCGACAGCTGCTGGTTCAATCCGGCCCGTCTGGCCAATACTTCGCTGGCGATCCCCACGTTTGAAGTGGCCAGCCTGCACGACATCGTGCCAGCTTTAAAGGCGCTGGCGCTGGTCTGATTACTGGCTCAGCTCGGCCTTAGCGCTGTTGCCGGCCTTGTTAGGCCGCCATTCACTGAGGATGCCGGCGGCGATAATCAATACGGCACCCACGATGGCCAGGCCGGGCAGGCGTTCACCTGCAATGCGGCCGATCACGCCCGCCCACACCGGTTCACCCGCATAGATCAGGGTAGCCTTGGTGGCGGAAATGCGTTTTTGCGCCCAGTTCATCACATATTGAATCAGCGCGCTGGCGCAGCCCAGCGCGATCACGCTCAATACAAAGGTCTTGCCGAGTGGCGGCGGCGCTTCGCCGAGCACCGGCATCAGCAGCAGCGCGATCAATGACGCAGTGGCCAGCTGCACAATGGTCACGCGCAAGATATTCAGGCTGGCAGCCACGCGGCTGACCAGGATAATTTCCAGCGCAATCGCAATCGCCCCCACGGCCGTGATCAATTCACCCTGGCCCAGGCCCATGCTGAGGCCATCGGTGCCCGTCAGCAGCAGCAAACCCGTAAAGGCCACCACCACAGCCACCCACACGGCCGGGTGAGGGCGTTGCTTGAAGACCAGCCATTGCACCAGCGGCACAAGCGGCACATAAAAGGCGGTGATAAAGGCCGACTTGCTGCTCGAAATAAACATCAAGCCATAGGTTTGCAAGGTGTAGCCGCCAAAGATGGTCACGCCGATGGCCACGCCCGTCACGAACTCGGCCTTGGTCAGCTTGAACAATTGGCGCCGGCAAATCAGGGCGCAGATAGCGGCGGCGATGGCAAAGCGGGCGGCCACAAAGGCCAGCGGCCCGCTGGCGGTGACGGCATTGTGGACGACCAGAAAAGTGCCGCCCCAGATAAAGGTGATGGCGATCAGGGCCAGTTCGGGCAGGTTGACAAGGGAAGAAGTACGGGGTTTGGTGCTGGTGGCAGAAGGTACTGGTATTTTCATCGAAAGCTATGCGGTGGGCAAAATGTTTCCCATTATACTAGCGGCACTATATTGCCCTCCTGGGCAGAGGCCCGTGGCGGGCGGCGTTCAATCCGGCTTGCCATCTTGCTGCCGAGCTTGCTGCCGTTTCACATGTCCGCTGCGCTGCGCCCGGTAAATGCCGGCGTGGCCTGAAAACAGATACGCCACCACGCAGGCGATGGCGGCGTACACGCCGATCTCGGCGCCAAACAGTTCCATCGCCATCAGGGTCGAGGCGATAGGCGTGTTGGCCGCACCGGCAAACACGGCCACGAAACCGATGGCGGCCAGCAAGGTGACGGGCTGGTGCAGCAAGGGACCGAGTGCGTTGCCCAGGGTGGCGCCGATGAAAAACAAGGGCGTGACTTCGCCGCCCTTGAAGCCGGTGCCGAGCGAGACGATGGTAAATACCATCTTGCCGAGGAAATCCCAGGCCGGCAGCGGTTGTTTCAAGGCGTCGACGATGGTGGGGATGCCCAGGCCGATGTACTTGTCGGTACCCAGCAGCCAGACGGCGCAGGCCACCACCAGGCCACCCGCCAAGGGGCGCAGCGGGGCGTAGCTGATCCAGCGTTTCATGGCGTGCGACAAGCCATGCGTGGCGGTGGCAAACACTTTGCCGGTGATGCCAAACAACATTCCAGCAATCACCATGGCAGCCAGGGTCCAGGCCGAGATGGCGGGAATCAGTGGCACGGCGTAGTGGGTGTGTTGTATGCCCCACAGCAAACCCACCTGGTCGGCAATGACGGCGGCGGCCAGGCAGGGCAGCATGGCTTCGTAGCGCAGGCGGCCGATGGCCAGCACTTCCAGGCCGAAGATGGCGCCGGCCAGCGGCGTGCCAAACACGGAAGCAAAACCGGCGCTGATGCCCGCCATCAAGATGATGCGGCGGTCCTCGTTATTCAGGCGAAACAGCCGTGTCAGCTGGTCTGCCAGAGCGCCGCCCATTTGCACGGCCGTGCCTTCGCGGCCCACAGACGCGCCGAACAAATGCGAGACGACGGTGGCGCCCAGCACCAGCGGTGCCATGCGTAGTGGAATGATTTTTTTCGGATCGTGGATTTCATCGATGAGCAGATTCGCGCCGCCTTCCACGCTATTGCCGTAGCGCAGGTACAGCCAGCCGACGGCAAAACCGGCCAGCGGCAGCAGCCAGATCAGCCAGGGGTGAAGCATGCGCGTATTGGTCGCCCATGCCAGGGCAAACAAAAAGCCGGCCGAGGCTGTGCCCGCCAATATGGCCACCAGGGCGGCAATCAGCAGCCATTTCAACAGATGCAAGAGCAGGTCGGTGAGGGCGGAAATCCGGGTCATGATGCGTGTCCAGTCTGGGGTGGTTCGAACCTGGACAGGCGGCCGATGCATCCACGCCAAGCGCGCGCCTGCATCTTTCCAATCATCCAGGAAAGTCTGCAGGCATCATCAGCCCGAAGGCGGTTCACGAAAAATTTTAAAGTTGCGTGGGAGGAATGCCATCTCCAGACAAAATTCTAGCACTGTTGAGCAAAGGACACTACAGTAGGATGTTAATCATCCTCTTACAAGCCCAGCTCGGCCACCAGCGCCTGGCCGATAGCCCGTTGTTCATCGAGGATGGCCTGCAAATGCTGGGGCCGCGTCTGGACGTTGCTCATCACCACGCGCAATACATTGGTCGGGCCTGGATACGGCGTCGATTCGAGCACCGTGCGCGACACAAAACTGTGGCCTTCGGCTTTTTGCCGGTTTTGCAGCTTGGCGGTGAGGGTGTTGAGTTGCTGGTTCAATGCCGTTGCCGCTTCGATCTGGCCGCTCTCGAGCAAGGCGGCCATGCGCTGGCGCAAGTGCGCGGGCACGTAGCGGTAGGTGAGAATAAACGTGTCCGAGCGCGTGAGCAGCTCGAAATCCTGCTGCCAGGCCAGCAAATCCTGCAACTGGCGCGACAAGGTGGCCGCCTGTTGCAGCAGGGTAGTGTAGCCGGAGACGCCCAGCACCTTGAACGTAGCCCACAGTTTCAAGGTGTCAAAGCGGCGCGAACCTTCCAGCGAAGTCTGGCCCAGGTCGCCGGAATTGTCGCGCAGGATGTAATTGGCGTTGTGTTTCAGTAAATTCAGGCTGGCGCTATCCTTGAACAGCACCATGCTTTGCGCCATCGGCACCCACAGCAGTTTATGGCCATCGATGACGACGGAGTCGGCCAAAGCTATCCCGTCGTACAACGGGCGGAATTGCTCGGCGATCAAGAGGGCGCCACCCCAGGCCGCATCCACATGAAACCAGATGTTTTCACGCGCGGCAATGGCCGCCATGGCGGCCAAAGGATCGATGGCGCCCGTTTCCGTGGTGCCGGCGATGCCGATCATGGCCACCACCTTGATGTTGCGCGCTTTCAAGCCGGCAATCGTGGTTTCCAGCGCGGTGATATCGATGCGGTTGTCGCGGTCGACGGGCACCAGGTGCAAGGCGTTTTCACCGAGGCCCAGGGTGGCCAGGGCTTTCTTGGCCGAATAATGGCTGCGGGCCGAACCGATCACGGCCAGGCCGCTATAGCCGGATTCCTGCATGGTGGCAAACAGGCCGCGCTTGCGCGTGCCCGGTAGGTGATGCTCGAGCGCCACGGCCAAGGCTGTCAAATTGCCCATGGTGCCGCCATTGACCACATTGCCCAGCGCGCCGCTGGTGGCCGCCATCGCCTGCGTGTAGACCGCATCGTCGTGCTGGTAAACCTGGCGGTGCAGCCAGCCCAGAATCTGCTTTTCGATCAGGGTCGAGACATAGGCGGTTTCAATCTTGACCTGGTTCTGGTTCAGCGCCGCCGTAAACGCTTCGGCCAGCACGCTGACCCAGGGCAGGGCCTGGGTCATGTGGCCGATATAGCGCGGGTGGTTCAGCTGGGCCGTATTGGCCAGCACGGTCGCATCGAGTTCTTGCAGGAAATCCGTCACCGCCATGCCATGTGCGGGCGGGGCGATGCTGGACAGTTGCGGTATCAGTTCCGCATACGGCGTATGCGGATAGGGCGTGTCGCGCCCGGCAGCCAGCCAGCCGCCCAGCATGCGCAGCGCCTGCTGCAAGGGAGCGGGCGCCTGCTGCAGAGCATCGATGGAAAAATGCTGCTGCAGCAGCTGCTCGATAGCGGTATCGTTCATTGCGCCTTCTTTGCCGATTACTTAATGACTTATTCTATGGTTACAAACGCACCGCGCCCTGGCGGAGACGAGATTTTACCCGACTCCGGCAGGGCGCATCAGCTTGCTAATACTAAATGATGATTTAAAAGTAATTCAGACCCAGTGCCGACTTGACTTCATCGGCCGTGCGGGCCGCCACTTCACGGGCGCGGAACGTGCCTTCTTTCAGCATCTGGATGATCTGGCCCTTGTCCTTGGCGAACTCTTCGCGGCGTGCGCGTATCGGCGCCAGCAAGTCTTGCAGCACCACTTCCAGGCGTTTCTTGACGATGCTGTCGCCCAGGCCGCCGCGTACATAATGCGCTTTCATTTCTTCCAAGGCGGCTTTTTCCGGATCGAAGGCATCCAGGTAAGTAAAGGCTACATTGCCTTCCAGGTGGCCAGGATCGGCCACGCGCAGGTGCAGCGGGTCGGTATAGACTTTTTTCACGGCGGCGGTGATTTCTTCCGGCGTGGCGCCCAGGTTGATGGTGTTGCCCAGGGATTTGCTCATCTTGGCCTTGCCATCGATGCCGGGCAGGCGGCCGATTTCCGGCACCAGCGCCTTGCATTCCATCAGCACTTCGCGGTTGTACATGCGGTTGAAGCGGCGCACGATTTCATTGGTTTGCTCGATCATCGGGATCTGGTCTTCGCCGACCGGCACCACGCCTGCCTTGAAGGCCGTGATGTCGGCTGCCTGGCTGGCCGGGTAGGTCAGGAAACCGGCCGGGATGTCGCGCTCGAAGCCGCGCAAGCGGATTTCTTCCTTGACGGTCGGGTTGCGTTCCAGGCGCGCCACGGTGACGATGTTCAGGTAATAAAAGGTCAGCTCGGCCAGTTCGGGGATCTGCGACTGGATGAACACCGTGGTCTTGCTCGGGTCGATGCCGACGGCCAGGTAGTCCAGCGCCACTTCGACCACGTTGCGGTGCACCTTGTCGATGTCATCCATATTGTCGGTCAGCGCCTGTGCGTCGGCCAGCATGATGAATTGCTGGTAGTCGTGCTGATAGGTCACGCGGTTGCGCAAGCTGCCCACGTAATGGCCCAGGTGCAATGGGCCGGTCGGGCGGTCGCCCGTCAGGATCACGGATTGCGAAGCGATGGCGGCGGCGGACAGCGGTGCCGCCGGTGCGTTGTCCTGGGTGTCGGGGGTATCTGGGGTATTGGGTAAGCTCATCAAGTTTCCTTTCGAGCCACCTGGTTCGGGGATGATCCAGGACTGAGCCTGTTACGCCACCGAGTTAGGCGGCGTTGATCATAATCACATCACTATACAGTGGCCGCGCGGAGTGAGCGGGACCACCAATTCAAGCAGGCGTGTTGTGAAGGGATAAAGTTCATGGCGTTATGGTTGCAGTTCAACGGCAATCTGTCAAGTTTTGTCGGGAAAGGTGGGCCGCGTTGCATTGCTTCAGGGCCATTGTTTCGCTACCATGGCTGTTTATCTTTGTCGTTCTTTGGAGAAATACATGCGCCTCCGGCCTGCTGCCCGCTATACCCAACTCACCCTGCTCGGCGCCATCATGGCCGCTGCGCCAGCCTTGCATGCACAAACGCAGCAAAAGACAGCGCCGATGACGCCGTATATGCAGCCCGATATCGGCGCCAAGCTGGCCATGCCGGACTTGAACGACTACGTCAAGCGTGTGGTGATGATACCGATGCGCGACGGCGTCAAGCTGTACACGGTGATCGTGGTGCCGAAAGACGCCAGGCGGGCGCCCATCATGCTGACCCGCACGCCGTACAATGCGGCCCGGCGCGCCGAGCGGGCCGCCAGCCCCACCATGCTGGGACTGTTGCCTCAGGGTGACGATACCCTGGTCGAGCACGGTTACATCCGCGTGTTCCAGGATGTGCGCGGCAAATATGGTTCCGAGGGTGACTATGTGATGACGCGCCCGGTGCGCGGCCCGCTGAACAATACCAAGGTCGACAATACGACGGACGCCTGGGACACCATAGACTGGCTGTCGAAGAACATTCCAGAAAGTAACGGCAAGGTCGGCATGCTGGGTTCTTCCTACGAAGGCCACACGGTGCT
Organism: Janthinobacterium saanense; assembly: GCF_014200675.1. Lineage (GTDB taxonomy): Bacteria > Pseudomonadota > Gammaproteobacteria > Burkholderiales > Burkholderiaceae_D > Janthinobacterium. Next base: position 33,014 of record NZ_JACHCI010000020.1, read on the forward strand.
GATGGCGCTGGTCGACCCGCATCCTGCGCTGAAGGTGGCCATTCCGATGAGCGCCATGGTCGATGGCTGGCGCGGCGACGACTGGTTCCACAATGGCGCTTTCCGCCAGCCCAGCCTGTCGTATATCGCGGGCCAGACTGGCGCGCGTAGCGGCGGTCCATCGCCGGTATTGGGCGTCTCCGACGATTACGAGGCGTATCTGCGCATCGGTTCGGCCGGCGACTTTGCCAAGAAATTCGGTATCGACAAGCTGACCTACACCAAAAAACTGTTCGAGCACCCGGCTTACGACAGCTACTGGCAGGAACAGGCGCTCGACAAGATCCTGGCGAAAAAGCCGCTGACCGTGCCGACCATGCACGTGGTGGGCCTGTGGGACCAGGAAGATATCTATGGCCCTTACGCCACCTATACGGCGATGGAAGGGCGCGACAAGAACAATAACCTGAACTATCTGGCGGTAGGCCCATGGCGCCATAGCGGCGTCAACTATGAAGGCTCGACCCTGGGACCGCTGAAGTTCGACGGCGACACGGCGCGCCAGTTCCGCGAAAAAGTCATGCAGCCTTTCCTGGACCAGTACCTCAAGGATGATGCACCGGTGGCCAATACGGCGCCCGTGACGGTCTACCAGAGCGGCACCAACCGATGGCAGCGTTTGCAGCAGTGGCCGCTGGCGTGCGATACCTGCGATACCAAGCTCACTTCCATCTACCTGCAAGACGGCAACAAGCTGGGCTTTACCGCGCCACAGGTGGGTGTCGAGGCGACTGGCGCCTATGATGAGTACGTGTCCGATCCGGCCAAACCCGTGCCTTTCGTGCCCCGTCCCGTGCGCCTGAACGATGGCGATGTGTGGAAACCATGGCTGGTCAGCGACCAGCGCGGCTATGCCGACCGTACCGATGTGCTCAGCTATGTATCCGAGCCATTGAAAGCAGCGGTGCGCATCGCCGGTGCCCCGGTGGTGAACCTGTTTGCCTCGACCAGCGGCAGCGATAGCGACTGGGTGGTGAAAGTGATCGACGTGTATCCGGACGAAGTGCCATCGCAGCCTGCGATGGGCGGCTACCAGCTGGGCATCTCCATGGATATCTTCCGTGGCCGCTACCGTGACAGCCTGGAACATCCGACGGCGATACCATCGGGCAAGGTCGAGCGCTACCGTTTTGCCTTGCCGAACGCCAACCACGTCTTCCTGCCGGGCCACCGCATCGCCGTGCAGGTACAGTCGAGCTGGTTCCCGCTGTACGACCGCAACCCGCAAACCTTCGTGCCGAATATCTTCCTGGCCCAGCCTGCTGATTACCAGAAGGCCACGCAGCGCGTCTACCACGCGGTGGGAGCGGGCAGCGCGATCGAATTGCCGATCGTGCCGAACGACAAGTAAGAAGTAAACAGGCAGCCGGCCCGCATCAGTGCGGCGCCGGCTGCCACTGGCGCCTGCGTCATGGCCCACAGGGCAAGGGCGTAGAAAGCGAGCGTGCCGAAACCGCTGAACAGCGCGCCAGCATCCATAGCACTAATTCCACTCCATTCAGTAAGAATATCCACATGGTGTACGCTGCTGGCGCGCTTGACAGGCGTACGCCGATGCCGTCGATAGGTTCCTAGCGGATCCCGCCCATCAAGGCCAGCAGCACGCCAAAGCCGATCAGCAATGTGCCGAAGAACCGGTCGATCCAGTGACGCATGGCCAGCAGCCGTTCACGCACGGTGCCGCTTGAAAAGCACAGCGCCACCAAACTGAACCAGACCATGTGGACTCCCGAGATGAACGCCCCATAGCCGATTTGCATGGCCAGCGGGGTGTCGGGCCGCATCGCCTGCATGAACAGGCTGATGATGAACACCGTGGTTTTCGGATTCAGTGCATTGGTCAGGAATCCCGTGCGCAGCGCCGCCATGTCGGACAGCGGCGCCATGGTGGCGTCGGCCAGCGCGCCACCCGGCGCAGTGCGCAGCATTTTCACGCCGAGCCAGATCAGGTAGGCCGCCCCGGCCAGTTTGACGGTGCTGAACAGCCACGGCGACTGCTTGATCAGTATGCCCACGCCAATCAGGGTATAGCCGACGTGAACCAGCACGCCCAGCCCGACGCCCACGGCGGTGAGCACGCCGGCGCGGCGCGACAATATCAGGCTGTTACGCGTGACCATTGCGAAGTCCGGGCCGGGACTGATGACGGCGAGTAGTGTGATGGTGATTACAGCTAACAGTTCAGTCATGCTTTATCCTATCGGTGATTTACGAATAGCCTGATGTTATCCAAATAAACCACCAGTGAATAACGATGATTCCTGACCACGATAGTGATTCAAAGTCACCATTAAATGACGCCCGGCTACCTTCTTTATTGGCGCTGCGTTGCTTCGAGGCGGCGGCACGGCTGGAGAATTTCACCCGTGCGGCTGATGAGTTGCACCTGACGCACGGCGCGATCAGCCGTGCCGTGCGCACGCTGGAAGACGATCTCGGCGTGGCGCTGTTCGAGCGGCGCAGCCGCCGCGTGTTCCTGACCGACGCCGGCCGCAAACTGGCGCAGGCGGTTCGCGATGGGCTGGGATTGATGCGCCAGGCTACCCGCGAATTGCGCGCCAGTGCGCGTCAACAGCGGCAGTGGGTACTGTCGTGCGAACCGACACTGCTGATGTGCTGGCTGATTCCGCGCTGGCCGGACTTCCAGGCCAGGCATCCCGCCATTAATATCCACCTGGTTGCCGGCGGCGGAGCGTTTTCGTTCGACAGCGGCATCGATCTTGCCATTCGTCGCGACGATTTCGCGTGGTCCGATGCGATTCATGCGGCGCCGCTGTTCGCGGAAAAAAACGGCCCGGTATGCCGCCCGGACAAGGTCAGCACATGGTTCACGTCGGGGAGAAACGCCGCGTTGCGGCCGGCGGCGCCGCGCCTACATACGCGCACCCGGCCGAACGCATGGCCGGCGTGGGCGGACTTGGCCGGCCAGCCACAGTCCGAGGCAATCGGACAGCGCTTTGAACATTTTTATTTCAGCTTGCAGGCGGCCGTGGCTGGATTGGGCGTGGCCATCGGTCCCTGGCATCTGGTGCGCGACGATATCGAGCATGGCGTGCTGGCCGCGCCGATGGGCTTCGTCGACGATGGATCGCACTATTGCCTGCTGTCGCCCGCGCCGTTGGCCGAGGGCACGCCACAGCGTGATTTGCTGGAATGGCTCAAAGCAATGGCGTGAGCCGGCGCTGCTGACTGGAAGCCCTAGCGGGCATGCTGTTGGTTTTTTTGCCAGGCGGGTTCCGGGTTGACGCGCCTTATCCGATCGATGGCCTTCCAGCTGGCGTGCAGCAGGGCAGCAAATAAAACGATGGCGACGACGGAAGCGGACATGGCGCGAGAGGCCCTTAGCGCGGCCTGACGCTGGCCGACAGCAGCTCAGACCTGTGATTGCGCTGCAAGGCGTCCAGCAGTGCGCCTGAGCGGCCCACTTTTTCCAGCAATTCACGCAAGGTGGCCTGGTCTTCCGGCGTGAGGGTTTTGCGCGACAGATAGGCGCCGCTCATGCCCCAAGGTAATTCGGGCAAGGCTTCCAGACGCAGGCGGTCGGCCATGCCATACACGCGGGCATCGTTTTGCGCCACGCCGGACAGGATGGTCGGGCTCATGATGGTGGCGTCGATGAATCCGCTTTGCATCAGCCGCGCCACCGAGAGGGCGTCGACTTCATAAAACAGCCGGCCCTGGCTACTCAATTCCTTGGCCAGTGCCTGGTAGGACGCGCCGTAATCGTAGCCGCGCACCAGCGCCACCCGCAATTCGCGTCTGTCGATCAATTCCTGCATGTTGTTGATGGGTGCGCGTGCGCTTTGCAGTGAAATGAGCAGGGGGCGATTGCCCATCAGGGGCACGAACAAGCCTTGCTGATCGCGCCGCTGGGTGCTGGTGGCGGGGATCAGCAGGTCGGCCTTGCCCAGCTCAAACATGGCTTCCTGGCGTGCGCGCGGCACGGCGGTGAAGACGAAGGTGCAACCCATCCTGGCGCCCAGCGCACGCAGCAGCTCGGGATAGATGCCGCTGATGCTGGCGCCATTGACGACGACGTTGGGGCTGACCGCCGAGACAGGCACCTGGATATCGCGTGAACATTGCCCCCACGCCAGGGTTGGCAGGGCCAGCGCCAGCATGGCCGCGGTACGGCGCCAGGCGCTGCAATAAAAATCAGTCATACCCATCCTTGCTCGCACTCGAATACCGAGCGTTTGTACGCCCGGCGGATTCCTTCATTTTCACCTATTTATTTCTTACGTGCAATGCTTAGCTGGGCTACCCGGGTGTAGTGCGTAGGCTGGATAATAACTTTAGTCGCAGCTTACTTTGCCCCGCGTAACTTGAAATAACGCCAGGCAACAATCAGACCCAGGGTTTGCATGATGGCGCAGACAAAGAAGGTGCTGCCGATGCGCCAGTCGTTGGCGGGCAAATGGCTGACTTCACCGAGGATGGCGCTGCCCAGCAGCGGCATGAAGATGATGCCCAGGCTGCTGATCGATTGCAGGGAGCCCATCAGTTCGCCCTGTTCACCGGCTGCCGAGGCCTTGGAAATAATCCCTTGCAGGGCAGGACCGGCGGCAAACGCCAGCAGGTTGCACAGGATCAAGCCGTACATCATCCAGCCCTGCGTCGCCAGGCCATACAGCAAATAGGTGATGGCGCCCGATACCATGCCCAGCAAGGACAGCCGCACTTCACCCAGGCGCTTGATCAGTATGCCCAGCAAGCCTGCCTGCACGACGGCCGCGCACAGGCCCACGCAAAACAGCGCGATGCCATTCTGGCGCGGCGTCCAGTCAAAACGGAAATGGGTGTACAGCACCCAGGTGGTGTTGAGCATCATTTGCGCAAACGTCATCAAGCCAAAGGCCAGCACCAGGCCACGGATTTCCAGGCGGCGCAGCAGTTTCAGCAGGGCCGCGAAGGGATTGATACGGGCCAGGGTGAACGGTGCTTTGGCGCCTGGCGCCAGCGATTCAGGCACGAAGAAATAACCGTAGATGAAATTGGCTGCCGACAGGCCGGCCGCCACAAAGAAGGGCAGGTGCAGGTTGATATCGCCCAGCAAGCCGCCCAGCATCGGACCGCAGATAAAGCCCAGGCCGAAGGCGGCGCCTATCTTGCCGAAGCTCTTGGCCCGGTTCTCGGGCGTGGAGACGTCAGAGGCGTAAGCCGAGGCGACCGACATGCTGGCCGACGAGACGCCGCCGATGATGCGGCCGATGAACAGGCAAGCCAGGTTCGGCGCCCAGCCCGTGGCCAGGAAGTTGATGCACATGCCGGCCATTGAATAGAGCAGCACGGGGCGGCGCCCCACGCGGTCGCTGATGGCGCCCAGCATGGGCATGAAGATGAATTGCAGCAAGCCGAACACGGCGGCCATGATGCCGTACCAGAAAGCTTGCTGCTCGCGTCCGCTGACGAAGTCGCCGATCAGTATGGGCAGCACGGGCACGACCAGGCCGATGCCCAGCATGTCGATAAAGACGCAGACGAGGATGAAGTTCAGATTGCCGCCGCGCGCCGGTGCTGAGGGCGCGGGGGAGGGGGTAACGGTGTCGTTGGACATGCAGGCTTTCGGCGCAGTCCCCGCGCCGCCGGTCTGGCCAGGCTGGGCGGGGATAGGTGGTTGGCGTGGCGCCGGCGTATCAGGCCGCAGCGCTAGCTGAGCCTTGTATTATAGACAGCAGGCGTCTTGCTGGCTATCACCATCAAGCAGCCGGTGCGATGGTCCACTCTTGCGCAAAGGTGCTGCGGAAGTCGGTGAGTATGGTCAGGCGGCTTTCGGCCAGCGCGCGCCCAGCCTGCGTCTGCATCTTGCCTGGCAGCTTGGCCAGCTTGGTCTCGATATGGTCGAGCGCGTAAGCCTTGTCGTTCAGCGGACGCTGTAGCGCCAGCGGATCGGCGCCATGCGCCAGCGCGCTATCCATGCGGGCCGCCGTATAAAACAGCCGCGCCAGGCCGACGGCGCCCAGGGCGTCGATGCGGTCGGCGTCCTGCACGATGCGTGCCTCGATGGTGTGCGGCGCCAGATCAGCAGAAAAGCTGTGCGTTTCGATGGCGTGGCCCACGCCGGCCAGCTTGTCGGATGGAAAATCCTGTTCGGCCAGCTGGCGGCAGGCCAGCGCAGCGGCCTGGCGCGACGCCAGATGGCGTTCGGGATGGTTTTTCGGCAAGTTGACCAGGTCATGCAGATAGCTGGCCGCCATCACCACCAGCGCATCGGCTTCCGGGTGCTGTTCCAGCAAGATGGAGGCATTGCGCCAGACGCGGTGCAGATGCGCGATGTCGTGGGCGCTGTCATCGCCGAGGCCGGCGGTAGCCAGGGCCAGCAGGCGAGGCTGCCATAGGGTAAGCAAAGATTGCATATTTCTCAATGGGTGAAAAACGGAGGCGCTAGTGTGGCATAAAGCGGCCTGCAGCGCAGCGCTTTTGGCTAGATGCATTTTCTTGTGCATGTAAAATTTACATGAGGTAATATTGCCACGCAGAAATTTAAGACGCAGGCTTTGCGGCAAATTAGTTGTAAAAATAGATAGATTATTTTACTAAAGGATTATCATGAACACTATCGCTAGCGAGTCTGGCGCGGCCGTCGCCAAAGCTGCCGAATATCTGGCTTTTACCCTGGGGCAGGAAGAGTATGGCATTGACATCCAGAAGGTCAGCGAAATCCGCAGCTATGAAACGCCGACCCGCATCGCCAATGCACCGGAATTCGTCAAGGGCGTGGTCAATCTGCGCGGCATCATCGTGCCCATCGTCGACATGCGCATCAAGTTCAACCTGGGCACGCCCAGCTATGACCAGTTCACCGTCGTCATCATCCTCAATATCGGCAACCGCGTGGTCGGCATGGTGGTCGACCGCGTCTCCGACGTCACCACCTTGCTGCCCGAGCAAATCAAGCCGGCGCCCGACATGGGCCGCTCGCTCAATACGGAATACGTGATTGGCCTGGGCACGCTCGACGAGCGCATGCTGATACTGGTCGATATCGATCTGCTGATGTCGAGCGCCGAGATGGGCTTGATCGAAAAGCTGGCTGCCTAAGCCATCGCCATGTAGCAGATTTTCCTGGCGCACGGTTCCACTGGACCATGCGCCAATTTTTTCAGGATAGTATTATGAATATATTAAGAAATATCAGCATCGGCTCCCGCCTTGGCCTGGGCTTTGCCGTGATCCTGCTGTTTTCCATGTTGATTACCGGCATCAGCGTATGGCGTTTGCACGACGTGGCCACGGCCACGCGCGTAATGATGGAGCAGCCTTTGGCCAAGGAGCGCCATATTTCCGACTGGTATGGCCGCATCGACAGCGCGGTGCGCCGCACGATCGCGATTGCCCGCAGCTCCGATACCTCGCTGAGCGCGTATTTCGCCGAAGAATCGAAAGTCTCGTCGGCCAGCTCGGCCGAACTGCAAAAGAAGATCGAGGCGCTGATAGCCCAGCCGCTTGAAAAAACCATGTTTGCCGCCTTGCTGGAACAGCGCAAGCTGTACCTGAGTTCGCGTGACCAGGTCTACCAGCTCAAGGGCGAAGGCCAGGCCGAGGCCGCCAACGAGGTATTTGAAAAAACCTTCGTGCCGGCTGCCGCCACATACCAGAAGATGGTGTTTGAATTGCTCGAGCATCAGCGCGCCAGTATCGACGCCACCGCGCGCGATATCGACCGGGTGGCCAGCACCAGCCGCAACTTGCTGCTGACCTTGGCCGTGCTGGCGCTGGTCTTTGGCGTCGTCTGTTCCTGGCTGCTGACGACCGGCATCGTCGGCCCGCTGCGTACGGCTGTCGATGTGGCGCGCCGGGTGGCCGATGGCGACTTGACGGCGCAGATCGATGCCAGCGCCAAGGATGAGACGGGGCAATTGCTGCTGGCCTTGAAAGACATGAACAGCAGTTTGCTGACCATCGTCGGCGAAGTGCGCACCAGCACCGACAGCATCGCTACCTCATCGACCCAGATTGCGGCCGGCAACCAGGATTTGTCCAGCCGCACGGAGCAGCAGGCCGGCTCGCTGGAAGAGACGGCCTCGTCCATGGAAGAACTGACCTCGACCGTCAAGCAGAATGCCGACAATGCACGCCAGGCCAATCAGCTGGCGGCAACGGCGGCGCAAGTGGCTGTCAAGGGCGGCACGGTAGTGGCGCAGGTGGTGGGCACGATGGATGCGATCAACGCCTCGTCCAACAAGATCGTCGACATCATTTCCGTGATCGACGGCATTGCTTTCCAGACCAATATCCTGGCCTTGAACGCGGCCGTGGAAGCGGCCAGGGCAGGTGAGCAGGGCCGTGGCTTTGCCGTGGTGGCCACCGAGGTGCGCAACCTGGCGCAGCGTTCAAGCCAGGCGGCCAAGGAAATCAAGGCATTGATCGGTGATTCCGTCGAACAAGTCAGCGCGGGCAGCAAGCTGGTGGCGCAGGCCGGTTCGACCATGGACGATATCGTTGCCAGCGTGCACCGCGTGAGCGACATCATTACCGAGATCACGGCCGCCAGCAACGAGCAAAGCGTGGGCATCGATGAAATCAACCGCGCCATCGGCCAGATGGATGCCGTGACCCAGCAAAACGCGGCCCTGGTGGAAGAATCGGCGGCGGCCGCCGAATCGATGCAGCACCAGGCGCACAATCTGGCGCATGTGGTGAGCGTGTTTAATCTGGGTGGGCAGGGTGGCTTGAAGCGGCCGGCGCTGCAAAAGCCGAAACCGGCTTTGCGGATAGGCCGCGCTGCTTAATCTTGCGCTGGAGGATCTTGTTCCACCCACGCAGCTATCGCCAGTTGCGACAGCCTGTCCGCCTCGCCATTGCGGTGGCGCGGTATCCAGCGCAGGGTCACGTTGTGGAGTTGTTGCAGCAGGGCCACGACGCTGGCCCTTTGTGTTTCCAATCCTTTTGCACCCAGCGGCGTACTGCCCAGCACATCGTTGATGACGACCTGGCTGTCGCCATACAGCAGCAGTTCCATGGGAGGCGGGCTGAGCGCCAGCGCCGCTTGCAGCACGGCCGTCAAGGCCGCGTATTCTGCTTCGCTGCTATTGCCATAGTCTAGCGCTTCACTGACCTCGATACGCTCACCCTGCGGGCCCAGCAGCAGGGCGCCTATGCCCAGCTTGCCAGGGTTGGGATGGGCGGAACCGTCGAACCAGCCGCGCCAGGCCAGCGGACCTGCAGCATCCTGGCGCCTGGCGGCCCATAAATCTCGCCGCGCCTGCATCTTTGCTTCCTTGCGCTGCCTGCGGGCGTCTGCCTCTGCCGTCATCGCGTGAGCAGCACGGTATCGATCAGGCTGGCTATCCAGCAAGCGACCAGCACCCACACGGCGATGCCCATCGCGGAGCCATCGCTGGCGGACAGGGCTTGTACTTTTTCCAGGATCAGTTGCGGGTCCAGCGGCAAGGCGCCGCTATTGATCTGGTCCATCAACTGGTCCGTGCGGGCCATGATGTCGCGCAGCACAAAGAGCAGGGCGGCGAGAGTGGGCAGAATGTACAGGCAGGCGCGCAGTGGACGTTTCAACAAGAAATGTCCACTGCCGGGGAAGACCAGGCCAGAGAGCAGCAGGGCCTGGGTGCGCTTGTTGCGTGGAAAGGAGGGAGAGCCGCTCATGCGCGCCTTAAGTGGTCAAGGTAGAGCGGCCCATCATACTATTGCCAGCCGAATTTGCGCAGGTAGATGCGTTTCATCACGGTCGTCAGCACGGTGTAGCAGACCAGGATGGCGACCAGCCACGGGAAGTAATTGAGTGGCAGGGCTTCGAGCTTGAAGTAGGTCGCAAACGATCCCATCGGCAGGAATACACCGACCGCCATGATGGCCGTGGTGGCCACCAGCAGGGGCACGGAAGCGATGCTTTCGATGAACGGCAGCTTGGGCGTGCGGATCAGGTGCACGATCAGGGTTTGCGTCAGCAGGCCGACCACGAACCAGCCGGATTGGAACAGGGTTTGTTTTTCCGGCGTATTGGCGTCAAACACGTACCACATCAGGGCAAAGGTGGTGATGTCGAAGATCGAGCTGATCGGGCCGAAGAAGACCATGAAGCGGCCGATGTCGCGCGGGTTCCAGCTCAGCGGCTGCTGGATCAGTTCCGGGTCGACATTGTCGAAAGGAATGGCGATCTGCGACACATCGTACAGCAGGTTTTGCACCAGCAAATGCAGCGGCAGCATCGGCAGGAACGGTAAAAAGGCGCTGGCCACCAGCACGGAAAACACGTTGCCGAAGTTCGAGCTGGCCGTCATGCGTATGTATTTCAGCATATTGCTGAAGGTGCGGCGGCCTTCCAGCACGCCTTCTTCCAGCACCATCAAGCTCTTTTCCAGCAAGATGATGTCGGCTGCTTCCTTGGCGATATCGACCGCGGAATCGACTGAAATGCCGATGTCGGCGGCGCGCAGGGCGGGCGCATCATTGATGCCGTCGCCCATGAAGCCGACGATATGGCCATTGCCGCGCAGCGCGCGCACCAGGCGTTCCTTGTGCAGCGGGCTGAGCTTGGCGAACACGGTATTGTCTTCTGCCGCCCTGGCCAGGGTGGCGTCATCCATGTCGTCCAGCTGCGGTCCCTGCAGCACGCCATGCACGGTCAGGCCCACTTCGCGGCAGATTTTCGCCGTCACCAGATGGTTGTCGCCGGTCAATACTTTCACGGTCACGCCATGTTCGGCCAGCGCGCGCAGGGCGGGCGCCGTCGATTCTTTCGGCGGATCGAGGAAGGCTACATAACCGATCAGTGTCAGCGCCGTTTCATCGGCCACGCCATACACGGTTTTGTGCGGCGGCACTTCCTTGACGGCCACGGCTACCACGCGCAGCCCTTCGGCATTCAGGCCTTGGGTGGTGGCCAGCACTTTTTCCAGCAGCGCATCGTCGAGCGGAATATTGCTCTGGCCCAGGCGCAGATGGCTGCAGGCGGCCAGGATTTCTTCCACCGCGCCCTTGCAGATCAGTTCATGGTGATCATTCTTTTCAGACACGACAACCGACATGCGGCGGCGCACGAAATCGAAGGGAATTTCATCGACCTTGACGTAATCGCGGGCCAGCTGCATTTCCGTTTGCAGCTCGACATGGTCGAGCACGGCGCGGTCCAGCAGGTTTTTCAAGCCGGTCTGATAGTGGCTGTTCAGGTAGGCAAATTGCAGGACTTCATCCGATGGCTGGCCGAACACGTCGGTATGGCGCTCCAGCACGATCTTGTCCTGTGTCAAGGTACCGGTTTTATCGGTGCACAGCACGTCCATCGCGCCAAAGTTCTGGATCGCGTCCAGGCGCTTGACGACGACTTTCTTTTTCGACAGTTTCACGGCGCCCTTGGCCAGGGTGCTGGTGACGATCATCGGCAGCATTTCCGGCGTCAGGCCGACCGCCACCGACAAGGCGAACAGGAATGCTTCCATCCAGTCGCCCTTGGTCCAGCCATTGATCAGGAAGACCAGCGGCGCCATCACCAGCGCAAAGCGGATCAGCAGCCAGCTGACGCTGTTGACGCCCGCTTCAAACGCGGTCGGCGTGCGCTCGGTGGCTGTCACGCGGGTGGCGATGGTGCCAAAATACGTGCGGTTGCCGGTTGCCAGCACCAGCGCCGTGGCGGCGCCCGAGATGACGTTGGTGCCCATGAACAGCAGATTGGCCATGTCCATCGGGTCTTTGCCATTGCCGTCGGCCAATTCGGCCATCTTTTCTACCGGCAAGGATTCGCCCGTCATCGCCGCCTGGCTGACGAACAAATCCTTGGCCGACAACAAGCGGCAATCGGCAGGGATCATGTCGCCGGCCGACAGCACGATGATGTCGCCTTGCACCAACTTGCGGATCGGCAATTCGATCTGCTGTCCGGCGCGCAGCACGGTGGCGGTGTTGCTGACCAGCGCTTTCAGGCGTTCGGCGGCGCGGTTCGAGCGGCCTTCCTGCACGAAGCGCAGCAAGGTCGACAGGATCACCATGGTGCCGATGACGATGGTCGCCTTCGGATCTTCCGTCAGGTAGGAAACGGTGGCCAGCACCGTCAGCAGCAGATTGAACGGGTTCTTGTAGCACAGCCACAGATGCTGGTACCAGGCCAGCGGCTTTTCGTGCTCCACCTCGTTCGGACCCGTTTGCGCGATCACGTCCAGCGCTTCGTCTTCGCTCAAACCGCTTTCACGCGTGTGCAATCGCTCCAGCGCCGCATGCAATTCTTCATGGGCGGCCAGCAATAACTGGCGCGCCAGATGATCGGGCACAGGGCGGGCGGTGCTGTTTTCAAGCGGCATGGCATGGCGGCGGAAATGGCCGGCCGTATGGCGCTTGCGCAGGAACGATTCGAACAAACGGGTGAAGAGATTCATGCTCTTCCTTTCACGACTAGGTGTTGGCGGGCGGCGCAGCCGCAGGCAAGACTTGCGTGCCACAAGCGTACCATGATGTGCATGATGCTTGCGGGCAATCCGGGTCAGTAGCCGGTCGCGATCGGAAAGAAAAAGGGAAGAGGGGAGAAACGCACAGCCAGTTGGCCGCAAGAGACACCGCACCTTGCTCAGCAAGGCACGGAGGATGACAGATTCCGTGTTGCTTGCTGCTTAGCTGCCGATACCATCGCTGTTACGCGATCGACTACTGTCACTAGAACAAGTACCCACGAGGGACTCCGTAAATGAATAATGCCCGCATCATATTGATGAGCTTAAAAGGTGTCAACTGAAGAAATCTTAGATTTCCAAACTGTAATGTTGCGGTGCGGATTTTTATGCTTGTTGCTGCGCCGCCGTCGCCAGCGAATCGGACAAAATCTGCCACAGCGCAGCATGACGTTGCTGCAAGGCGGCGCCATCGGCGTAGATCAATTCCACCTGCATGCTGTCTATGATGCCGAGGTAAGCTTGCACATACAGCGCCAGGCGCGGCTGGGTCAGCCACGGTGCGGCGTGGACCAGGCTGGCCGCGTAATGGCGCTCCAGTTGGTCGAGCAGGGCGCGGTAAGCGCCAGTGATGTGATCACGCAACACTTGTGGCGGCAAATAGACCGTGCGCAGCAGAAAACGCGCATGCGGCGACTGGCCATAGCGCTGCGCCATGCGGTCGCAATACAGGGCGCCAGCCTGCTGTGGCACTTGTTGTAGCGCAGCTTCGTCATCGAAACATTGCTGCATGAAGCTGTGTTCTTCCAGCAAGGCATCGGCAAATACGGCCAGGAATAAATCATCCTTGCTATCGAAGTGGGAATACAGCGAAGCCTTGCGCATGCCGGCCAGTTCGGCGATATCACTGAGGGACGAACCGTCATAGCCATGTTCGGAGAAATGTCCGACGGCCACGGCACAGATTCTATCGGCCGAAGCCGAGCGTTTCTTCATGGTGGAAAGAATTCTTTGAAAGTGAAGGCACGATGCCGGCCACGACAGTGCGCTGCCAGGCTGATGCATGACTGCATATAAGCAGCGTTTGCCATCATACCAGCAGATGGCAAACCGTCAAGCAGAGCGACCTTGATGCAGGCGTGCTGCAATTTATGCATTTTTGGGTTACACTTACTTCCTACCGGTCGGTAGTCGATCGGCTTGTTGACGACGATAGATAAGGAGCTTGTATGGTGCCATTAGGAATTTCACTGTTCGGTATCGGCCTGGCGCTGCTGTTCGCCGCCTGGAGCGCCAAACGCGCACGCTGCGAACGCCGCGACGTAGTCTGCCTGAGCATCGCCGCCGGCGCCATGGCCTTGCCAGGAGCGGCTTTGCTGGCGCTGTAAAAGAGTAACTGTACGAACATAAAAAAACGGCAGGCCTGAATGGCCTGCCGTTTTTGTTTTCAGCGCTCACTCCCGGCTTGCGCCGGGTGCTTATTCTTCCTCGTAAGAACTGATGGGCGCGCAGCCGCAGAACAGATTGCGGTCGCCATACACATTATCCGCGCGGCCGACTGGTGGCCAGTATTTGCGCTGGCGCAAGGAGGCGACTGGGTAGGCCGCCACTTCGCGGCTGTATTTGCGTTCCCAGTTGTCCGACAGCAATACCTGCGCCGTGTGCGGTGCGTTCCTCAAAGGATTGTCGTCATGGTCGAATTCGCCGCTGGCAACCTTGGCGATTTCGCCGCGGATGGCGATCATGGCGTCGATGAAACGGTCGATCTCCACTTTCGATTCGCTTTCCGTCGGCTCGATCATCAGGGTGCCTGGTACCGGGAAGCTCATGGTTGGCGCATGGAAACCGAAGTCCATCAGGCGCTTGGCCACGTCTTCGTTGCTGATGCCGGTAGCATCCGTGATCGGGCGCAGGTCCAGGATGCACTCGTGCGCAACCAGGCCGTCGTGGCCCGAGTACAGCACCGGGTAGTGCGGCGACAGGCGGCGCGCGATGTAGTTCGCTGCCAGGATGGCTGTTTCGGTGGCGGCCGTCAAACCTTCTGCGCCCATCATGGCGATATACATCCACGAGATCGGCAAGATGCTGGCCGAACCGAATGGTGCGGCGCTGACTGCGCCGATACCCGCCGCATCGCGTTGATAACCGCTCGAGCGCTGGTTCGGCAGGAATTTTGCCAGGTGGGCGCCCACGCCGATCGGGCCGACGCCTGGGCCGCCACCGCCGTGCGGGATGCAAAAGGTTTTGTGCAGGTTCAGATGCGATACGTCGCCGCCAAACGAGCCAGGCGCCGCCACGCCGACCAGCGCGTTCATGTTGGCGCCGTCGATATACACCTGGCCGCCGTGCGCGTGGATGATTTCGCACAGTTCCTGGATGCCTTCTTCAAACACGCCATGGGTCGATGGGTAGGTGACCATCACGCACGCCAGGTTGGCGCTGTGTTTTTCAGCTTTCGCTTTCAAGTCGGCCAGGTCCACGTTGCCGTTGGCGTCGCAGCTGGTCACAACCACTTGCATGCCGACCATATTGGCCGAGGCAGGGTTGGTGCCGTGTGCCGAAGAGGGGATCAGGCAGATGTTGCGGTGGCCTTCGCCGCGCGATTCATGGTAAGCCTTGATCACCAGCAGGCCCGCGTATTCGCCTTGCGAACCGGCGTTAGGCTGCAGCGAGACGGCGGCGTAGCCGGTCAGCGCGCACAGCATTTCTTCCAGCTGCGAGATCATTTCGCGGTAACCCACGGTTTGCGCATCGGGCGCGAACGGGTGGATGTTCGAAAATTCCGGCCAGGTCACGGGGATCATTTCCGAGGTGGCGTTCAGCTTCATGGTGCACGAACCGAGCGGTATCATGGTGCGGTCCAGCGCCAGGTCCTTGTCGGCCAGGCTGCGCAGGTAGCGCAGCATTTCGTGTTCGGAATGGTAGCTATTGAAGACCGGGTGGGTCAGGTAAACGCTGCTGCGGGCCAGTTGCGGCGGCAGCGCGCTGGTGACGGCCGCTTCAATGGCGTCCAGTTCTGGTGCGGCAGGCGCATTGGCCACGCCGTCGGCAAACACATTCCACAGCAGCGCGATATCGTCGCGGGTGGTGGTTTCGTCCAGCGACAGGCCGACGTGGGTGCTGTCGACCTTGCGCAGGTTGACGCCATGTTTCAGGGCCGCGCGATGCAGTTTGTCTGCATCGGCAACCTGGATCGTCAGGGTGTCGAAGTAGCTCGCGTTGGCAACCGTGTAGCCCAGGGTTTTCAGGTTGGCCGCCAGCACGCCGGTGTAGCGGTGCACGCGCTGGGCGATCTGCAGCAGGCCGGCAGGGCCGTGGTAGACGGCGTACATCGAAGCCATCACGGCCAGCAGCACTTGCGCCGTGCAAATGTTCGAGGTGGCTTTTTCGCGGCGGATATGCTGTTCGCGCGTTTGCAGGGCCAGGCGATACGCCTTGTTGCCTTGTGCATCGACGGTCACGCCGACCAGGCGGCCCGACATATTGCGCTTGAATTCATCGCGGGTAGACAAATAGCCTGCGTGCGGGCCGCCGAAACCGAGCGGCACGCCGAAGCGCTGGCTGTTACCGACCACCACGTCCGCGCCCCATTCGCCTGGTGGCGTGAGCATGGTCAGGGCCAGCAGGTCGGCGGCGACGATGACCATGGCGCCATTGGCATGCAGTTTTTCCACGCCGGCGCGGTAGTCGCGTACGACACCGTTCACGCCCGGGTATTGCAGCAGCACGCCGAAGCAGCTGTCCAGCGCTTCGATTTCGGCCGGGTCGAAAGTGCGCACCTCGATACCGATCGGCTGGGCGCGCGTTTGCACCACTTCCAGGGTTTGCGGCAGCACGTCATTGGCGACATACAATACGTTCGATTTCGACTTGCCCACGCGCTGGATCAGGGTCATCGCTTCGGCGGCGGCCGTGCCTTCGTCCAGCATCGAGGCATTCGCGATGCCCATGCCGGTCAGGTCGGTGATCACTTGCTGGAAGTTCAAAATCGCTTCCAGGCGGCCTTGCGAAATCTCAGGCTGGTAAGGCGTGTAGGCCGTGTACCAGGCCGGGTTTTCAAAGATGTTGCGTAACACCACGCCAGGCGTGAAGGTGTTGTAGTAGCCCTGGCCGATCAGGGACTTCAAGACCTGGTTCTTGCCGGCGATGGCTTTCAGGCGCGACAGGGCTTCCTGTTCCGGCATCGGCTGCGAGTAGGCGCCCAGGGGCAGGGCGCCCTTGTTGCGGATGTTGGCGGGAACCAGGGCGTCGATCAGGGCGGCGCGCGAGGCGTAGCCGAGGGTGGACAGCATGGCTTCCTGTTCGGCGGCGGAAGGGCCGATGTGGCGGGCGATGAAAGCATCGCGTGCTTCGAGTTGGGTCAGGCTGGTGCGGGTCATGATATAGAGGCCAAAAAAGACTGAAAAACCGGGATGCGGCGCGCGGGCGCGGCGGCGAGTGTGTCAATAAGAGACAGCAAAAATAAATGCAAACGGGCCGCAAACGCGGCCCGCTGGTCATTGCGATTACTCGCCGGTGGTAGCGCCATAGGCGGCAGCGTCAAGCAAGCCGTCCAGGGCCGACACGTCGGCTGGCTTGATCTTGAACAGCCAGTTGGCGTAGGCGTCGGTGTTGATCGCTTCTGGCGAATTGACGACATCGTCGTTGACTGCCACGACTTCGCCAGCGAGTGGCGCGTAGATGTCGCTGGCTGCCTTGACCGATTCAACTACCGCTGCGTCGTCGCCGGCGCCATAGCTGTTGCCGACGGTAGGCAGTTCAACGAACACGATATCGCCCAGGGCGTCCTGCGCGTATTCGGTGATGCCGACGGTGATCGTGCCGTCTGCTTCGAGGCGTACCCATTCGTGGGAAGCGGTGTACTTCAGGTCTGCAGGAATGTTCATGTGATGCTCCAGAGGGTAAGTGTTCGTTATTGATTATGTTTGTTCGGTCTTGCGGGCGGCTCTATAAAACCTTACGCAGCCAGGATTTTACCGTTACGCACGAAAGGCAGCTTGACGACGGAGGCGGCCAGTTGCTTGCCGCGGATTTCCACGTGCACCGTGTCGCCCACGTTCACGCCGTTCGGCACGCGCGCCAGGGCAATCGCTTCCTGCATGGTCGGGCTGAAGGTGCCGCTGGTGATTTCACCGGCCGCTTCGGTGCCGGCCACGATGACTTTCTGGTGGGCGCGCAGCACGCCGCCTTTTTCACGCAGGATCAGGCCGACGAATTGCGCATTCTGGCCTTTTGCCAGCAGGGCCGCCTTGCCGATGAAGTCGCGCTCGCTGACCAGGTCGATGGTCCATGCCAGGCCGGCGTCGAGCGGGTTGACCGTTTCATCCATGTCCTGGCCGTACAGATTCATGCCCGCTTCCAGGCGCAGGGTGTCGCGCGCGCCCAGGCCGGCAGGTTTTACGCCGGCTGCAGCCAAGGCATTCCACAGTGCTTCGACTTGCGTCGCCGCGACGCCGATTTCAAAACCGTCTTCGCCCGTGTAGCCGGTACGCGCCAGCATCACTTCGCCAAATGGCGTGTCCTTGACGATCACCACGTTGAAAGGCTTGATGGCTTCTGAAGCGGCCTGGGTGGTCGGCAGCACTTGCCATACCTTGGCGCGCGCGTTCGGGCCCTGCACGGCGACCAGGGCCATCGGCTCGTTTGCGTTGCGGCGTTCGGTAATCGTCAGGCCGCTGTTGGTGGCGGTGTTCTGTTGCTGCATCCACGCCACGTCTTTTTCGGCGGTGCCGGCGTTGACCACCAGGCGGAACCAGTTTTCGCTGAAGAAGTAGACGATCAGGTCATCGATGACAGTGCCTTCGGCATTGAGCATGCACGAATACAGCGCCTTGCCCGGCACTTGCAGCTTGTCGACGTTATTGGCCAGCAGGCCGCGCAAGAAGGCGCGCACATTCGGGCCTTCGATATCGACCACGCACATATGCGACACGTCGAACATGCCGGCGTCGCCGCGCACGGCGTTATGCTCTTCGATTTGCGAACCGTAGTTGACCGGCATGTCCCAACCGCCGAAATCTACCATGCGGGCACCTGATGCACGGTGGGCGTTATTGAGTGGGGTCGCTTTGAGCGTCATTGTATCCTCGGGACGAAGGTGTAAGGGATGAAAACAGAACACGCAAGAAAGCCGCCAACGCGTTTCTCCATGGCATTCACTCACCCCCCTGTCCTTTGTACCTGAGAGATTACGGGGGCTAGCCCCGTGCGCCCCTTCGGTGGGCCGCCGGCGTTTCGCCGCGGCCGCTCTCCAGAGTTGAATCAAAACCTATTGTCAAAGCAACAGTTTGAACTCGCCTGATCGGTCCTTTTGCCTGAGAGTTTTTGGGTAGTGCCCCTTCGGCGGCAACGCTGGATTGCCCTCTCCCGATCAAGTGTGTGGAATATATGCCAGCAGGGGTGTTCTGTCAATCTGAAACGGCTTTCCAGAATGCACCAAAACAGGGCAGCAGCACGCATGTTTCATGGCTAGCCGGCTGTTGCATTCATGCCGCGCCGTGCGCGCCCTGCGGCAGAAATTTGCTATGATGAATCAGCGCTTCATTTGCGAGTTTCTGCCATGAACGATACGCATAGCAATACCGATCATCACGCCTATTTCACGCTGTCTGGCGACGTCAACAGCGATATGGTCAGGCGCGTCTTCAACGCGGTCTCTGACATGACCGAAGACAAGATCGCCACCGCCCACGTACTGATACAGTCGAACGGCGGTTATGTCAGCGACGGCATCTGTCTGTACAACTTCCTCAGCAAGCTGCCGATCGAGCTGGTCACGTATAACGGCGGCGCCGTGGCATCGATCGCCGTGACCTTGTTTCTTGCCGGGCGGCATCGTTGTGCCAGCGACACGGCCCGTTTCATGGTGCATAAATCGCACGCCACTGCTTCGCCCGGTGCGCGGCCCGATGCGCTCAGCATCATCGTCGAAGGCTTGCGGGCTGACGATTTGCGCACCGAGCGCATCCTGCGCAGCCATGTGACCCTGGATGAAGAGCATTGGCGCGTGCATGCCTATTCCGACCTGCATCTGACGGCGGAACAGGCTCTGGAAGTGGGCTTGATCGACGCCATCCGCGATTTCGCGCCGCCCAAGGGCAAGCGCCTGACCAATATCTAATTTCCCAAATAAAACAGGGCTGGCCGCCCCATGAGTGGTGCGGCCAGCCCTGTTGTGCTAAGGGCAAAGGCGTCAGGATTTGCTGCCCTTGTTGCTGGCAGTGCCAGACTGTTTGTTGCCACTGCCACTGCTGCCAGCGCTGCCACCCGACTGCTTGTTGCCGTCATTTTTGTGGCTTTGACGGCCGGCGTCCACGTGCTGCTCATGCGTGCCGCCCTGGGTGCCACTTTGGCTGCCGCTGCGTGAGCCGCTACCCGACTGTTTGTTGCCTTGATCGCCTTTTTGATTCGAGTTCATCATATTTCCTTTACTGAAATTAAAAGAAGTCACTCGCCGGAACTACTTCCGGTGGCTGCATGATGCGCAGAAAGCTTGGGCGCTAGTATCGGAACACTGCTCGACCCCGTGTAGGAGCTTGCCTGATGATGAGGCGAAGCCATTTCCTTATTGCAATGTTCGAGAATGAATTTGTAATTGAATGTAATTCCCGCCTTGCGCTGACAAAAAGCAGGGCAGCAAGAGGGGCAGTCATGGCATAGTTCAGCCTGATGATGAAATAGGTGTGGCGATGAATTGGTGGAATAGCATTTCTTTTACGGCCGATATGGCATTGATGGGGCCGGCTGGCGTGCTTATCGCCTTGTGGTTGCTGGTGTCGAAGCAGTGGCGGCTGGTATTGAGCTGGAGCGTGTGGTACGGCGGCGGCTTGCTGCTGGTCGTGCTGTCCAAGCTGGTCTTCATGGGCTGGGGCGTGGGCAGCAGCGCGCTCGACTTTACCGGTTTCAGCGGCCACGCCATGCGCGCAGGCGCCGTCTATCCTGTCTTGCTGTATGTCGTGCTGCAGCGCGCCCAGCCGCGCTGGCGCCAGGCTGGTGTGGTCCTGGGCGTGGCCTATGCTGTGCTGGTGGCCATCGCGCGCGTGCTCGGCCATGCGCACAGTGTGTCGGAAGCGGTCAGCGGTTGCTTGCTGGGCCTGGCCATGGCGGCCGGCTTTATCTGGGGTGCACGTGGCGCCGTCGATATCGCCATCAGCCGGCCGCTGGCATTGGCCAGCCTGCTTGTGATGGCGGTGCTCAGCTTCAAGGCCGAACCGGTGCCGACCGAGCTGTGGCTGCATAAATTGGCCATGCATTTGTCTGGCCACGAGCGCGTTTTTTCGCGGGCGGACTGGAAGCTGGTGCAAGACGGGCATCCTGCCCATTGAGCACGCGAATGAGGGCGGCAACTGCCTGCTATGGCGCACACGTGTTTTTAGCCAGAAAATCATCAGGAAATGGTATGATGAGCCACTTTTCAGTGGCATCATCGCCAGTGCATAATTAGCTAAGTGCGCAGACAAGTGCCTGCGCCGGATGCGCATTTCATTAACCCAGTTGCTATACAGTTGCTACACTCAACCGCCAGCCCAGGCCAGGAACTCTAAAACACGTGCGTCTCTCTTCCATCAAGTTGTCGGGATTTAAGTCTTTCGTCGATCCCACCAATTTCCAGGTGCCAGGCCAGCTGGTGGGCGTGGTCGGGCCGAATGGCTGCGGCAAGTCGAACATCATCGACGCCGTGCGCTGGGTGCTGGGTGAGTCGAAAGCGTCCGAGTTGCGCGGCGAGTCGATGCAGGACGTGATCTTCAACGGTTCCACGCACCGCAAGCCCGCCGGGCGCGCCTCGGTTGAACTGGTGTTCGACAACAACGATGGCAAGGCGTCCGGCCAATGGGGCCAGTATGCCGAGATCGCTGTCAAGCGCACCTTGACGCGCGACGGCACGTCCACCTATTACATCAATAGCCAGCCTGTGCGCCGGCGCGATATCCAGGATATCTTCCTCGGTACCGGCCTGGGCCCGCGCGCCTACGCCATCATCGGCCAGGGCATGATTTCGCGCATCATCGAATCGCGCCCGGAAGAACTGCGCGTCTTCCTCGAAGAAGCGGCCGGGGTATCGAAATACAAGGAACGCCGCCGCGAGACGGAAAACCGCTTGCAGGATACGCGCGAAAACCTGCTGCGCGTGGAAGACATCTTGCGCGAGCTGAACGCCAATCTGGAAAAACTGGAAGCGCAGGCGGCCGTGGCTACCCGTTTCCATACCTTGCAGGCCGATCAGGAAGAAAAGCAGAAATTGCTGTGGCTGCTGCGCAAGAATGAAGCGCAGAACGAGCAGACGCGTTATTTCCGCGAAGTGGAACAGGCGCAGACCGACCTGGAAGAACAGACGGCCAAGCTGCGCAATGTGGAACTGACCCTGGAGCAGATGCGCCAGGCGCACTTTGCCGTGGGCGACCGTTTGCATACGGCGCAAGGCCATCTGTACCAGACGAATGCGGAAATCGGCAGCCTGGAAGCGCAAATCAAGTTCGTGATCGAATCGCGCGCCCGCTTGCAGGCGCAACTGGCGACCTTGACGGCCCAGCGCGATCAATGGAGCAGCCAAGGCAGCGAATACCAGGAGCAGATCGAAGAAGCGGAATTCCACCTCGAAGAGCTGGCCGCCAAGGTGGAGCAGTCGCAAATGATGGCCGAGCAAAAAGGCGAGCAATTGCCCGAGCTCGACGCCGCCTGGCGGACCGCGCAAAACAAGAGCACGGAATCGCGCGCCAGGATCATGCAGGCCCAGCAGCAGCTGGAGCTGGAATCGGCGCACCAGCGCAACGCCTCGAATATCCTGAACAGCCTGTTGACGCGCCGCGAGCGCCTGCAACAGGAAAAGAACAGCCTGAGCTTGCCCGACAGCAGTCATCTGGAAAACCTGAAACTGCAACTGGAAGAAAAGCAGCAGGCGCTCGAAGAGCAGGGCTTTTATCTGGAAGAAGCGCTGGAACAGCAGCCGAAACTGGAGCAGGAACGCCAGGAAGCGCAAACGCAAGTCAATGCCGAAACGGCCGCCAACGCCCAGCTGGAAGCGCGCTTGTCCGCCCTGAAACAGTTGCAGGAAAGAGTGCAGACCCAGGGCAAGGTGCAACCGTGGCTGAAAAAGCACGAGCTGGACACTTTACCGCGCTTGTGGCAAAAGTTGCAGATCGAAGCGGGCTGGGAAGCGGCCATGGAATCGATCTTGCGCGAGCGCACCTCGGCCTTGCAATTGTCGAATATCGATTGGGCCAAGGCCTTCTTTGCCGATGCGCCACCGGCCAAGCTGGCCCTGTATGCGCCGTCCACCGTGCCGCCGCTGCCTGTGCCGGAAATAGCCGGTTTGAAACCGTTCTTGAACTTGCTCAAACTCAACGATCCAGGCTTGCGCGGCTTGCTGCAGGACTGGCTGTATAACGCTTACGCAGTGGAAGACGCGGCCGAAGCTTTGCTCGAGCGCAGCAAATTGCCGCCGGGCGGCTATTTTGTCACGCGCCAGGGCCACGTGGTCACGGCGGGCAGCGTGCGCTTTTATGCGGCCGATTCCGAACAGGAAGGCATGCTGGGCCGCCAGCAGGAAATCGACAATATCGGCAAGCAGCTGCGCGCCCAGCAATTGCTGGCCGAAGAAGCGCGCGCCCGCTCCGTGCGGGCCGATGCGGCCGTGGCGGCGTTGACGCGCAACCTGTCCGACTTGCGCCTGCGCATACAGCAGCTGACCTCGTCCGTGCACAGTCTGCAACTGGAAGTGGTGAAATTGTCCGAGGTGGAAGCACGCTTTAATCAGCGCAGCACGCAGATCGGCGCCGACCTGGCCGAGATTGCCGCGCAAGAAGCCGAGCAAATGCAGACCAAGCTGGAATCGGAAGAAAAATTCGAACAGCTCGACATGGAGCTGGGCAACTTGCAGGAAGCCCACGAAGACGGCCATACCGACTTCTTGCAGAAAGAGCAGCGTCTGGCCGAAGCGCGCGAAGCCTTGCGCGACCTGGAACGGGCCGCCAAGGATACCGAATACGCGGAAAAATCGCACCGCGCCAAGATCGAGGAATTGCGCCGCAATATCGCCACGGCCAGTACGCAAGCCCAGCAAGTGTCGGCAAGCCTGCAGGCGGGCCAGCAGGAACTGGCCAATCTGGAAAGCGGCGCCGCCAACGATGGCTTGCAGGATTTGCTGGAGCGCCGCACCACGCAGGAGCGGGCGCTGGCCGATGCGCGCCATGAGCTGGACCAGATCACGCAGCAGCTGCGTTTGTCTGAAGATGCTCGCACGCAATCGGAGCGCAGCTTGCAGCCGCAGCGCGACAAGATCATGGAAATGCAGCTCAAGGAACAGGCCGCGCGCCTGAACCAGGAGCAGTTTGCCCAGCAATTGCTGGAATCGGGCGCCGATGAAGTCGCCCTGACTGAAAAATTGCACCCGGACATGCGCCCGTCTTATCTGCAAGGCGAAGTGACGCGCCTGACCAATGCCATCACGGCCCTGGGCGCCGTCAACCTGGCCGCGCTCGACGAGCTGGCGCAGGCGTCCGAGCGCAAGAATTTCCTCGATGCCCAGAACGCCGACTTGACCGAAGCGATCAACACCCTGGAAGACGCGATCCACAAGATCGACAAGGAAACGCGCGACTTGCTGCAAGACACGTTCGACAAGGTCAACCATCACTTTTCCGAGCTGTTCCCGATTCTGTTCGGCGGTGGCCAGGCCCGCCTGACCATGACGGGCGACGAGATTCTCGATTCCGGTGTACAAGTCATGGCGCAACCGCCAGGCAAGAAAAATGCGACCATCCACCTGTTGTCCGGTGGAGAGAAGGCGCTGACCGCGACCGCATTGGTGTTTTCCATGTTCCGCCTCAATCCGGCGCCGTTCTGCCTGCTCGACGAAGTCGATGCACCGCTGGACGATTCGAATACGGAACGCTTCTGCCGCATGGTCAAGCGCATGTCCGACCAGACCCAATTCCTTTTCATTTCGCATAACAAGATTGCGATGGAAATGGCCCATCAATTGATCGGTGTGACGATGCAGGAGCAAGGCGTATCGCGCATCGTGGCGGTGGACATGGAGTCCGCCGCAAATTTTGCTACCGAGGCACAAGCAGCATGACAGATCTCCAAATTACCTTGTTCGGCGCCGGCGGCGTCTTTATCGTTGCCGTTTTCTCTTACAACAAATGGCAGGAATACAAGGCCAAGAAAAGCGTGGAACGGGCATTTTCCACCGACCACGATGACGTGCTGATGCGCGAAGGCGAGGCTCCTGTGGCTGCGCCCGCAGCCGCGCCCGTGGAAGCCGTGGTGCGCCAGGAACCGCGTTTCGATGCGGCCCCGGCCGTCAAGACAGAACCTTCATTCAGCGCGCCGCCGGCCCCGGCGCCCGTGCATGCCGAACCCTTGCTGGAAACGTCCGCCGCGCCTGTTGCCTTAGCGCCGCAGGAAGAGGTCAGCACTGCCAGCGAGCAAGCCACCAGCCTGGTCGATCCGCTGATCGATTGCCTGCTGCCGCTGTCGCTGGAAGCGCCCGTGCGTGGTGAAAAAATCCTGCCGGTGCTGCAAACCTTGCGCCTGGTGGGCAACAAGCCCGTGCATTTCATCGGCTTGCATGTGAATGGCGATTGGGAACCGATCATGCATGGCGGTGTCTACACCAAGATGCAGGGCGGCGTGCAGCTGGCAAGCCGCACCACGGCCTTGAATGAGCTGGAATACTCGGAACTGGTTACGCGTCTGCGTGGCGTGGCCGATGAAATCGGCGCCGAACCGGAAGTGCCGGACATGATGGAAGTGATGGCCGAAGCGCGCAATCTGCACCGCTTCGTTACCGGCCACGACGCGCAACTGGGCGTCAACCTGCACACCAACGGCGCGCCATGGGCGATTTCCACCTTGCTGTTCGCGCTGGAAAAACAAGGTTTCGACGTGCGTCCGGATGGCCGTTTCGTGATGCCGGACGGCGAAGGCGGCCATTTGTTCTCGCTGTCGACCAATGTCACCCTGGCCGAAGAAACCACGCCCCGTTTGACCCTGCTGCTCGACGTGCCTTGCGTGGCGCCTGCGCGCGACGGTTTTGGCGCCATGGTTGCTTGCGCCCGTTCGCTGGTGGGTCGTCTGGACGCCACCATCGTCGACGATTACAACCAGGCCCTGTCGGACGCGGCCCTGGCCGAGATCGCTGGCCAGGTGCAAGAGTTTTACCAGGAAATGGACGCGGCCGACATTCCGGCCGGTTCCACCCGCGCCCTGCGTTTATTTAGCTAAGAATCCCGCAACAACATGACTGAACTTTCCCTCCAGGACGCGCAACAACGCGTCCTGGCACTCACTGCCGAACTCAACCGGCACCTGCACGCCTACCACGTCCTCGACAACCCAAGCATTCCCGATGCGGAGTACGATAAACTGTTTGTCGAACTGCAGCAGCTGGAAGTGGCGCATCCCGATTTGCAGGTACCTGAATCGCCCACCTTGCGCGTGGGCGCGGCGCCCTTACCGCAATTCGAGCAAGTCACGCACACGGTGCCGATGTTGTCGCTCAACAATGGTTTCTCTGAAGACGATATCGTCAACTTCGACCGCCGCGTGCGTGAAGGGCTGGACCTCGATACCGGCCTGGTGGACTATGCGGCCGAAGTGAAATTTGATGGCCTGGCGATCAACCTGCGTTACGTGAATGGCCGGTTCGAACAGGCAGCCACGCGCGGCGATGGCGCTACGGGCGAAGACGTGACCGCCAATATCAAGACTATTCGTGGCATTCCGATGCGCCTGCATGGCGACACCGTGCCTGCATTGCTGGACGTGCGCGGTGAAGTGATGATGTTCAAGTCGGATTTTGCGAACTTGAATGCACGCCAGCGTAATGCTGGCCAAAAAGAATTCGCCAACCCGCGCAATGCGGCCGCCGGCAGCCTGCGCCAGCTCGATTCGCGTATCACCAATGAGCGCAAGCTGCGCTTTTACGCCTACGGCATCGGCGCGCTGGAAGGCGCGGCCATGCCAGAGTCGCACTCGGCCTTGCTGGACTGGTACGTCACCCTGGGCATACCCGTGTCGAAAGAGCGCCAGGTAGTGCAGGGTGCGCCGGGCTTGCTGGCCTATTACGCCGACATCGGCGCGCGCCGTCCTGATTTGCCGTATGAAATCGATGGCGTGGTGTACAAGGTCAACGCCACGCAAGACCAGCAGGAACTGGGTTTTGTGTCGCGTGCTCCCCGCTTTGCGCTGGCGCATAAATTCCCTGCCGAAGAAGCCATGACGGTGGTGCTGGGCATCGATATCCAGGTAGGCCGCACGGGCGCGATGACGCCGGTGGCGCGCCTGGCGCCTGTCTCCGTAGGCGGCGTGACGGTCACCAACGCTACCTTGCATAATGAAGATGAAGTGCTGCGCAAAGATGTGCGCGTGGGTGATACGGTGATTGTGCGCCGTGCCGGCGACGTGATCCCGGAAGTGCTGGCGGTGGTGCTGGAAAAGCGCCCGGAACCGGCGCCGGCGCCATTCAAGATGCTGGAACATTGCCCTGTTTGCGATTCGCACGTGGTGCGCGAAGAGGGCGAGGCGATTGCCCGCTGTTCGGGCGGCCTGTTCTGCTCGGCCCAGCGCAAGGAAGCGTTCCGCCATTTCGCGGGCCGCCGCATGATGGATATCGAAGGGCTGGGGGAACGTTATATCGATACCCTGGTCGAACTTGATTATGTCCATGGCCTGGCCGATCTGTATGGCTTGACCTTGGATAAATTGCTGGAAATGAAGGTGCGCGCCGATGAGCGTGACAGCGCCACGCCGGAAACGGTACAGCAAGGCAAGATTCCCACCAAATGGGCGGAAAACCTGCTGACTGGTATCGCCGCGAGCAAGAAGCCGCCGCTTGAACGTTTTTTGTTTGCTTTGGGCATACGCCATGTGGGCGAATCGACGGCCAAGACCCTGGCTGAATGGCTGGGCAGCTTGGAGCGCGTACGCCGCGCGCCAGCGGCCCTGCTGCGCGTGCTGCCTGATATCGGCGGCACGGTGGCCTTGTCCATCGCCGACTTTTTTGCCGAACCGAAAAACCAGCAGGCGCTCGACGCCTTGCTGGCTGCTGGTGTGGCGCCGCAGGGCGAACATCCACCGAGCGCCAAGCTGCGCACGCAGTTGGAGCAAACCACCTTGCTGGCTGCCGTGGGCATCCCCAAGCTGACCGAAGCGCGCAGCAAGCAATTGGTGGAGCGGGGTCTGACCCTGGCCAGCCTGGCGGCCCAGGGTAGCGGTTTCCAGGCGGGCTTGCCGGCTGGCGTGGCCGACGCCTTGTCATCCTGGCTGGCGGACGCGGCTCATGTGGCGCAATTGCGCCAACTGGACGAGTTGCGCACGCAATTGCTGGCAGAATTACCCGAACTGCCTGCCGCCGGCGGCAAGTTCGAAGGTAAGACCTTTGTCTTGACGGGCACCTTGCCCACCATGGGGCGCGATGACGCCGCTGCCCTGATCGAAGCGGCCGGTGGCAAGGTCAGTGCTTCGGTATCGAAGAAAACCAGCTACGTCGTGGCCGGCGCCGATGCAGGCAGCAAACTGGCCAAGGCGCAAGAATTAGGCGTGGCCCTGCTCGATGAAGCGGCCTTGCTGGCACTGTTGGCTCAGGCGTGACGCCATTTATTTAACATTTTGCAGATGAATCCATGAAAAAAATCAGAAAAGCAGTGTTTCCCGTCGCGGGCCTGGGTAGCCGTTTCTTGCCCGCGACCAAGGCGCAGCCCAAGGAAATGCTGCCCATCGTCGACAAGCCTTTGATCCAGTATGCAGTGGAAGAGGCGGTCGCGGCGGGTATCACGGAAATGATCTTCATCACGGGGCGCAACAAGCGCGCCATCGAAGACCATTTCGATACGGCCTATGAGCTGGAAACGGAGCTGGAGGCAGCCGGCAAGCGCCAGTTGCTGGAGATGGTGCAAAATGTGATCCCCAAGCATGTCAATTGCATCTATATCCGCCAGTCGGCGCCACTGGGCCTGGGGCACGCCGTGCTGTGCGCCCGTCCTGTGGTCGGCGATGAACCGTTTGCGGTGCTGCTGGCCGATGACTTCATGGATGTGGAAGAGGGCGTGCGCCCGGTGCTGGCGCAGATGACCGATGTTTTCCAGTATGAGAATTGCTCGTTGCTGGCGGTGCAGGATGTGCCGCGCGCGGAAACCAGGCAATACGGCATCGTTTCTGCCAGAAATTACCAGCCCGATCTGGAACTGGTGTCGGCCATCGTGGAAAAACCACTGCCCGAAGAAGCGCCATCGACCCTGGCCGTGGTGGGCCGCTATGTGTTAACCAGCCGCATCTTCAATCACCTGGAAAAAATCGGCGCCGGTGCGGGCGGCGAGATTCAGCTGACGGACGGCATCGCCGCGCTGATGCGTGAAGAGCGCGTGCTGGCATACCGCTACACGGGCCAGCGCTATGATTGCGGTTCCAAGCTCGGTTATCTGAAGGCGACCACGGCGATGGGCATGAAACACCCGGAAACGGGCGCCGCCTTCCGCACTTACTTGCAGCAATTGCAATCGAATCAGGAATCAATATGACGGTACGTGAAATTTTAAAAATGGGCGATCCGCGTTTGCTGCGGATGGCTGAACCCGTGCGCGAGTTCGATACGCCCGAGCTGCACGCCTTGATCGCCGATATGTTCGACACCATGCATGCCGCCAACGGCGCGGGCCTGGCGGCGCCGCAGATCGGTGTCAATCTGCAACTGGTGATCTATGGCTTCAAGCAGAATCTGCGTTACCCCGACGCGCCGCAAGTGCCGGAAACCGTGCTGATCAATCCCGTGCTGACGCCCTTGTCGGAACGCAAGGAAGAGGGTTTCGAAGGCTGCTTGTCCGTGCCTGGCCTGCGTGGCAGCGTGCCGCGCTGGAGCGAACTGCACTATGAAGGCGTGGACCAGTTCGGTAACGCCATCAGTCGCGATTGCGACGGTTTCCACGCGCGCGTGGTGCAGCATGAAGTCGACCACTTGCACGGCATTTTATATCCGATGCGTATCGTTGATTTCACGCAGTTCGGTTTTACCGAGGTCATGTTTCCCGAGCTGGACCCGAACGACGACGACTGATATCGTTGATTGTCACTGAAGCGCCGCGATGCAAGACCTGCTGGTCTTGACGCGGTGTTTTTTTATCTTCGCAACTTCCTTGCATTACATCTGCATCCATAGCAGCTTTTTCACCTGCTTCCCATACCCCTGAGTCTCCTGAGTCTCCTGACAAGGGGCGTCACACATTCGCGAGGCGTGCAACCTTTCCGACAGGAAAGGTCGTTTCCATCGTCGCTACGAAGACTTGCCCGTTTGCCAGTTCCGCCGGATTTTTTGTTACATCAGTCTGCTTAACGCTGCAAGGAAGGAAAAAATAGGGTACAGTTCGATCGTCATATTCATATATATGTTTAGTTGATTATATGACTTGCCGCCAAGCTGTTATCCTTTCTATCTCATGAGAGTTTTATGTCGATTCCGAATACGCCAAACACCCGCCGCTCCTTCCTGGGCAAGGCGCTGTGGCTGGTTCCGCTGGCAAGCCTGCAAGCTTGCGACTTGCCCAGTGGTACGGCTGCCAGTCCGGAAGGCCGTGCCGGCCCCCCTGGTCCCACTGGGGCCAATTATGTTCCCGTATTCCTGAGCAAGTCCGAATGGGCTTTTGTGGCAGCCATGAGCGATCGCCTGATTCCGTCCGACGCGATGGGGCCGGGTGCGGTCGAGGCCGGGGTGCCTGAGTTTGTCGACCGGCAAATGGAGACGCCCTATGCGCATGGTGCGCTGTGGTATATGCAGGGGCCGTTCATGGCGGCGGCGCCGGAGATGGGATATCAGCTCAAGCTGGTGCCGCGCGATATCGTGCGGCTGGGGATTGCTGCGGCCAACGATGCGTGCCAGCGCCAGTTCAAGAAACATTTCGCCGAACTCGATCACACGCGGCAAGAGGCATTCATGCGCGCCTTGCAACAGGGCGAGCTTGCACTGGCCGATGTGCCGGCCAAGCTCTTTTTCGGCTTCATGCTGCAAATTACCCGGGAAGGCTTTTTCAGCGATCCCATCCATGGCGGCAACCGCAATATGGTCGGCTGGAAGTTGCTGGGTTTCCCAGGCGCACGTGCCGATTTCATGGATTTCGCCAATCAGAATGGCGCGAAATACCCTATGCCGCCGGTATCGATCGGCGATGCCAATCCTAAAGCCTGAGGGCAATGTAGAGAACACCATGGCAGAGATTAAGATGCAACATACCGATGTCGTGATCGTCGGTTTTGGCTGGACGGGGGCCATCATGGCCAAGGAATTGAGCGATGCCGGCCTGCGTGTGGTCGCGCTTGAACGGGGCGTGAACCGCGATTTGAGCACCGATGACCTGTACCCGGGCGTGATCGATGAGCTGACCTATGGCACGCGCGGCAAGCTGTTTCAAAACCTGAGCCGCGAGACGGTCACCATTCGCCATGCCGCCAATGGCACTGCCGTGCCGTACCGGCAACTGCATGCCTTTCTGCCCGGCGACGGCGTGGGCGGTGCCGGCTTGCACTGGGGCGGCGTGCATTTCCGGGTGTCGCCGGACGAACTGCGCATACGCAGCCATTACACTGAGCGCTATGGCAAGAAGTTCATCCCCGAAGGGATGACGGCGCAGGATTTCGGCATCACTTACGACGAGCTCGAACCGTATTTCGACTTTGCCGAAAAGGTGTTCGGCACCTCCGGCGTGGCCTATACGGTCAAGGGCAAGGTGGTCGGCAAGGGCAATGTGTTTGCGCCCGACCGCTCCCATGATTTCCCGCTGCCGCCGATGCCGGAGATGTACACCGGCGCGATGTTCCGCAAGGCGGCTTCCGATCTCGGTTTTCACCCGTATCCGATTCCTTCGGCCGATGCCGGCGGACCCTATACCAATCCCTACGGCGCCCAGATGGGGCCGTGCAATTTATGTGGCTTTTGCAGCGGTTATGTCTGCTACAACTCGTCCCGGGCGACACCCAACCTGAATATCTTGCCAGCCTTGAAGCTGCAGCCGCTGTTTGAACTGCGCACCCGCTCCACTGTGCAAAAAATTAATCTCGACAGCACCCGCAGCAAGGCCACCGGCGTCACCTATATTGATGCGTCCGGGCGCAGCGTCGAGCAGACCGCCGACATGGTACTGGTGTGTAGTTTTGCCTACAATAATGTGCGCTTGCTGCTGCTGTCGGAAATAGGCCAGCCTTACGATCCGGTCAGCGGCACTGGCGTGGTCGGCAAGAATTTTACGTACCAGAACGTGGCGAAGATCAATCTGCAGCTCGACCAGGAACGCTACACCAATTCCTTCATCGGTTCCGACGGCGCCGGCGTGGCAATCGACGACTTTAATGCCGACCATTTCGATCACGGACCGCTAGGTTTTGTTGGCGGTTCGGCCATCTGGTCTGCGCATGGCGGTAACAAGCCGATCGCGGCGCAGCCGATACGGCACGGTGCGCCACAATGGGGCAGCGGGTGGAAAAAAGAGCTCAAGCAGTCGTACCTGCACTCGACCGCAGTGGCGCTGCAGGGTTCCTGCATGGCTTACCGCGATTGCTATCTCGACCTCGATCCGACTTACCGTGACGTCAACGGTCTACCGCTGCTGCGCATGACCTTCGACTGGAAGGATAACGATACCCGCATGATGGCCTATGTTGGTGAGCAGGCAATGAAAATTGCCAGGGCGCTTGAGCCGGTAGAAATATCCTCCGGGCTACGCAAGCCGGGCGCCCATTTCGATACGCGCACTTACCAGACCACGCACCTGAACGGCGGCGCCATCATGGGCAGCGATCCCTCGACCAGCGTGGTCAACAAGTATTTGCAGGTGTGGCAGGTGCCGAACCTGTTTGTGCATGGTGCGTCGGCGTTCCCCAATGGCCTGGCGTACAACCCTACAGGCCTGGTGGCGGCGCTGACTTACTACTCGGCAGCGGCGATCAAGGCCCACTACCTGAAGTCGCCCCATCAGTTGATTGCGGGCTAAACCATCACACGGATTCCCATGATGAAAATGCCATTAATGTCCAGTTTGCTTGCAGCCTGTCTTGGCCTGCTTGCGCTGCCGGGTGCTGCTATCGCGCAACCGTCTGCCGACCTGATACAGCACGGCGCCTATCTGGCCAAGGCGGCCGACTGCATTGCCTGCCATACGGTGTCTGGCGGCCAGCCCTTTGCCGGCGGCCTGAAGATGGGCACGCCGATAGGCGATATTTACTCCAGTAACATTACACCGGACCGCGCGCATGGTATCGGCAAGTATTCCTATGCCGATTTTGAGCGCGCCGTGCGCCATGGCGTCACGCCATCGGGCCAGACGCTGTACCCGGCCATGCCGTATCCATCCTACGCCCGCGTCAGCGACCAGGATATGCAGGCGCTGTACGCGTATTTCATGCACGGCGTGCCAGCGGTTGCGCAAGCCAACAAGCCGGTGGACATCATCTGGCCGCTGTCCATGCGCTGGCCGTTGACGGTGTGGCGCAAGATGTTCGTCGCCGACTATCAGGCGCCTGCCGTTGCGCCGTCAGACCAGCAGCTGCTGAAACGCGGCGCCTACCTGGCAGAAGGCCTGGGGCACTGCGGCGCCTGCCACACGGCGCGTCATGTGACGATGGAGGAGAAGGCGATGAGCAATGCCGATCCCCGTTTCCTGGCCGGCGCGGCGCCGCTCGACGGCTGGGTCGCCAGCAACTTGCGCGGCGACCACCGCGATGGCCTGGGCAGTTGGTCGCTGGACGACTTGATGGCCTTCCTGCGTAACGGACGCAACCGCCACGCTTCGGCGTTTGGAGGGATGGCCGAGGTGGTGGCCAACAGTACCCAGCACTTGAATGATAGGGATTTGCTGGCCCTGGCGACCTATTTGAAATCGCTGGCGCCTACCGATCCGGCCAGCAAGCCGCACCTTGATGATGCGGCCGCCACCCTGGCCTTGCGGGCCGGCGATCTTCGCCAGCCCGGCGCGCAAGTGTATGTCAACCGCTGCGCTGGCTGTCATCGCAGCGACGGCGCAGGCTATGTGCGCGTGTTTCCTGCGCTGGCGGGCAATCCGGTGGTACAGAGCAAGGATGCGACATCGATAGTGCATCTGGTGCTGATGGGCGCGAGCGTGCCGGCAACCGCCAGCTCGCCGTCGACCTTGACGATGCCGGGTTTCAGCGCTTCGCTGAACAACCAGGATGTGGCCGAGGTGGTCAACTTCGTGCGCAATAGCTGGGGCAACCAGGCGCCGCGCATCAGTGCTTCCGATGTTGCCCGCGAGCGTAAAAAGCCTTACAAGCAGCCGCCGGTGGTATCTTCGGCGCAGCGCTAAGATGTTTTCAAGGAGATTGCTGTGTTAAATCGTCGTCACTTTATTGGTACCTTGCTCAGTAGCAGCGGCCTGGTCTTTGCTGGCGGCATGGCCGCACAAGGCGCGCATGCGGCGCCGCAGCCGGCCGTTGCCGTCCCGCCGGCTATCCGCGCTGCCTTCTTGCCAACTGGAAAACTGCGCGCTTCCATCAACCTGGGTAATCCCATTCTGGCGCAGGCTGGCCCGGAGGGGCGTCCGGTCGGCGTTTCAGTCGATCTGGCGCAGGCGTTCGCCACGCTGCTGGGGGCTGAACTGGAACTTGTCGTGGTCCAGGCCGCCGGCAAGTCGGTCGAGGGCGTGCTGGCCGAACGCGCTGATATCGGCTTTTTCGCGGTCGATCCGCTGCGCGGGGCAGGCATCGCGTTTACCGCGCCGTATGTCGATATCGAAGGGTTTTACCTGGTCAGGAAGGACTCGCCGATCACCAGCAATGCGCAGGTGGATGTGTTGCAAAATCGGGTGGTGGTGGGCAAGGGCAGCGCCTACGACCTGTTCCTGACGCGCACCTTGCAGCGCGCCACGCTGCTGCGCAGCGCCACCTCGCCAACGGTGGTGGCAACTTTTTTGCGCGATGGCGCCGAGGTGGCCGCTGGCGTCAGGCAGCAGTTGCAGGCCGATGCGGCAAAACATCACGGCCTGCGTTTGCTCGATCAGCGTTTTATGGTGATTGAACAGGCGATGGGCCTGCCAAAAAGCCGTGGCCAGGAAGCCGCCGATTTCCTCGCGGCTTTCGTCGAGCGCATGAAGGCCAGTGGTTTTGTCGCACAGGCGCTGCAGCGGCATCATATTCAGGGGGCCATTGTGGCGGCGCCTGCCGCTGCCGCTGCCGCTGCTTAGCGTACCTTGCGGCTGCTGCCCAGCTGATCGAGCAGCACTTTCAATTCGTCCTGCATGGCTTCCGTCAGGTTCAGGAAGCGGCAGCCGATCTGCACTTGTTCGCCCAAGAGGAAGGAGCGGAAGGTACGCGACAAGCGGATTTCCAGGTCGGCGATCATGACCTTGCTGGGACCCAGTTCCAGGCGCACGCGCAACAGCTTGCGTCCCACGTACAGGCCCACGGTATCGCGCGGATGGGCGCGCATGCCGATGCCGCCAGCCGAGAAATCATACAGCTGCAATTCATAAGGACGTCCCTCGAGCACGAAAGCGGCGAGGTAATACACGCCCAGCGGTGTTTCCAGGCGGGTTGATTCGCGTCGTTCCAGCACCAGGCAATGGCTGGGGAAGTTGACCTGGTAGACATGCGGCCGCTCGGGATGGGCTTCCCATTCGCCATTGATGGTGAATTGCAGCTTCGCATTGTGCACCCACGAAACAAAGGTGGCGCTGCCGTCGGGCAGGGTCGTGCCTTCATTGAGTTCGAGTATGAATTGCGGCAAGTCGTCATCGACCGACAATACACGCGCCATCAGCACATCGTCGCCACCGTTCGGGTAGATCGAAATGGCGTCGCCATTGTCAGCCAGGCTGCACAGGGTTTCGCCGATATCCCACGGGTCGCTCATGTGGTGCGGCTTGGTGCCTGGCGCCATGGGCTCGGCTATGTCGGCCAGGCTGGGCGCACCTTTGCGCAGGGGATTGGGAATGGGATCGTTCACGACAGCTTATCTCTTATGTTCTGATGGGCAATAGTGTATAGGCTTAAGGCAAGATATGCTAATCAAATCACAATGATTGCTTTTCTTGCAGCAATTTTTCGGAATGCGCCGTACCGGCTGATATACGCAGCGCTTTGCTCTGCGTAACTCTTTGCCGTGTTTTATCGGATTAAAATTGCTCGTCCGCGCTCAGGTAGCGCCATTGACCCACGGGCAAGTCGCCCAGCTTGACCTTGCCGATGCGCACGCGTTTCAAGCCCAGCACTTTCAAGCCGACGGCTTCGCACATGCGGCGGATCTGGCGTTTCTTGCCTTCGCGCAAAGTAAAGCTCAGCTGGTCTTCGTTTTGCCAGCGCACCTTGGCGGGCAACAGTGGCTTGCCGTCCAGCCACAAGCCATGGTTGAGTTTGCGCAAATCGCTGTCGGGCAGGGTGCCGCCCTTGGTGTATTGCACGCGTACCAGGTATTCCTTGTCGATATCGGTGTCGTGGCCGATCAGCTGCTTGGCCACCCGGCCGTCTTGCGTCAGCACCAGCAAGCCGACCGAATCGATGTCCAGGCGGCCGGCCGCCACCAGGCTGCGCAATTGCGTGGGGTGGAATTGCTCGGGGCTGCGGTCTTCCGCCCAGCGGTTCTCTGCCTTGATCAGCGCCACGGCTGGCGTGTAGCCATCTTCGGCCTGGCCGCTGACATAGCCGACCGGTTTATTGATCAGGACGGTAACGCGTTTGGACTGTTCGGCGGCGGCCTGGCGTTCCACGGTAACGCGCTGGCTGGGGAAGACTTTGCTGCCCAGTTCGGACACCACTTTGCCGTCCACGCGGACCCAGCCGCGCGCGATCCATTCATCGGCTTCGCGGCGGGAGCACAGGCCCAGTTCGGACATGCGTTTGGACAGGCGTAATAATTCTTCGGTCATGGTGTGTGTTTCAGTGTCGGTAAGAGTGGCGATGCGCTTGGTTTGAACAGTGAATACTTCAGACCTTGAGCGCATCGAGTAAATCGGTTTCCAGCAATATCTGGTTGCGGGCATTGCTGAGCGTGGGGCCATCGACGAGAAACACGTCTTCGACCCGCTCGCCCAGGGTCATGATCTTGGCCGTATGCAAGTTGACCCGGTATTTGGTCAGCACATTGGCGATCGAATACAGCAAGCCGGTGCGGTCATTGGCGGCCACCGACAGCAGGTAGTACTGGCCTTTTTCATCGGGCCGCAAGTCGACCGTGGGCTGCAGGGGGAAGGTGCGCGACAAACGCGACAGCCGGCCTTTGCCGGGCGGCGGCAGCGGCGCTTGCGACTGCAGCAGTTCACCCAGTTCATGCTCGATCAGGCTGATGATGTCGCGGTAGCTCTTGGCGAAACTTTGCTCGGTAGCCAGGAAAGTGTCGAGCGCATAGCCGTTTTTCGTCGTGTGGATCTTCGCGTCGAGAATGCTGAAGTTCTTGCGGTCGAAATAACTGCAGATGCGGGCAAACAGGTCTGGCTGGTCAGGCACGTAGACGGCCACTTGCAAGCCTTCGCCGATCGGCGCCAGCCGGCATTTTACCACCGGCAATTTGCTGTCGAGCTTATCGTACAGCGAGCGCGTCTGCCAGGCGATGTCGGAGGCGTCATGGCGCAGGAAATACGCCACGTCCAGCTGCTGCCACAGTTTTTGATGCGCGTCAGGCGGCAGGCCGTACAGGCGCAGGGTGGCCAGCGCTTCGTGCTGGCGGTTTTTCAGCTCGCGGTCGGCCGTATGCGGTTCGCCGCCCAGCACCCGCAAGGTGACTTTGTACAGGTCTTCCAGCAGCTTGCCTTTCCAGGCATTCCACACCTTGGGACTGGTGCCGCGGATATCGGCCACCGTCAGCAAGTACAGGCCCGTCAGGTGGCGCTCATCCTTGACGACTTTGGCAAACGCGGCGATCACGTCCGGGTCGGAAATATCCTGCTTTTGCGCTACTTGCGACATGGAAAGATGATTTTCCACCAGGAAGGCCACCAGTTCCGTGTCTTCATCGGACAAGCCATGTTCCTGGCAGAACTGGGTGGCGTCGGCCACGCCCAGCTTGGAATGGTCGCCGCCGCGGCCCTTGGCGATATCGTGGAACAGGGCGGCGACATATAATAGCCAGGATTGCGAAAAATCGGCCATCAGCTGGCTGCAATACGGGTATTCGTGTGCGTGTTCACTCATCGTGAAGCGGCGCATATTGCGCACCACCATCAGGATGTGCTGGTCGACCGTGTAGACATGAAACAGGTCGTGCTGCATCTGGCCCACGATGCGGCGGAAATTCGGCAAATAACGCCCCAGGATGCTCATCTCGTTCATGCGCCGCAGCGCATGGATGATGCCCACGGGCGCCTGCATGATGCGCAGGAAGAGGGCGCGGTTGACAGGGTCCTGGCGGAAGGCGGCGTCGATCTTGAAACGCTCGTGCCAGAGCGCCCGCGTGGCGCGCGAGGTCAAGCCTTTCAGGGCTGGCCGCTCCGTCATCAGCACGAAGATTTCCAGCATGGCTGAAGGATTTTTTTCAAATGTATCGTCGGCGCTGATATCGATCAGGCCGTTGACTTCATTGAAGCGGTCATTGATGCGCACCGGTTTGTCATCTTGCGGGAACAAGCGGGCTTCTATGTTTTGCAGCAAGATCGTGTTGAGCTGGGTCACCGTCTTGGCGGCCCAGTAATAGCGCTGCATCAAGAATTCGCTGGCGCGGCGCATATGCGGGCCGCTGCCTGTGGCCTGCAAGCCCAGGGATTCGGCAATCGCCGTCTGCACGTCGAATACCAGCCGGTCTTCGCGGCGGCCTGCGTGCAAGTGCAGGCGCACGCGGATATCCTTGAAGGCGCGCTCTTTCTCCATCAACTGGCGCGCTTCGGTCAAGGTGATCAGGCCGCTGGTGGCCAGGGTGCGCCAGGAGTTCGCCAGGCCGGCCGCCTTGGCTACCCACAGGATCACCTGCAAGTCGCGCAAGCCACCCGGACTTTCCTTGCAATTGGGTTCCAGGCTGAAGGCCGTATCTTCATACTTGGCGTGGCGCTGGCGCATTTCCGCCGTCTTGGCGTGGAAAAACGCCTGCGTGTCCATCGCCGCCTGGTAGCGCTGCTGCAACTGCGCAAACAGCTCGGCGTTGCCGCACACCAGGCGCGCTTCGAGCAAGCTGGTCTGCACCGTGATGTCGGCCTTCGATTCACTCATGCACTCGTCGACGGTGCGGATGCTGTGGCCGATTTCCAGGCCCAGGTCCCACAGCAGTTGCACCAGCTCTTCGAGCTTGCCTCGCGTAGTAGCATCGGGCGCCTGTTGCAGCAGGATCAGCAGGTCGATATCGGAATAGGGAAACAGTTCGCCGCGGCCATAGCCGCCCACGCCCACCAGCGCTGTGCCAGGCGGCAACTGCGCCTCTTGCCAGGCGCGCGCCAGCACGCCATCGACACTATGGCGCAGGCTGCGCAACAGTTTCTCGGGCTTGCCGTCGGCCTGGAAGGCCAGTATGACGACCTGGCGGTCGGCTTTCAGTTGCTGTTTAAGCTGTTCCCGGAGGTGCTTGTTCATCTGTGCCCTGAAGGTGTGGCTGGCGGGTGACGATAGTTAATGGCGAAAATCAGGCCGCGCTGACGATGGCCGGCGGCGGTGGCATGCCTGGCGACACCGTCAGCACTTCAAAACCGGTTTCCGTGACCAGCACCGTGTGTTCCCACTGCGCCGACAGGCTGCGATCCTTGGTCTTGATGGTCCAGCCATCGTTCATTTCGCGAATCTCGCGGCGGCCCGCATTGATCATCGGCTCGACCGTGAAGATCATGCCCGCTTCCAGGCGTTCCAGGGTGCCAGGCTTGCCGTAATGCAGCACTTGCGGCTCTTCATGGAACACCTTGCCGATGCCGTGGCCACAGAATTCGCGCACCACGCTATAGCCGGCTTTTTCCGCATGTTGCTGAATAGCATGGCCGATATCGCCCAGATGGGCGCCCGGTTTGATCTGGGCGATGCCCAGCCACATGCATTCGTAGGTGATCTCCGACAGGCGTTTGGACAGGATGGACGGCGTGCCGACCAGGAACATGCGGCTGTTGTCGCCGTGGTAGCCATCCTTGATGACGGTAATGTCGAGATTGACGGAGTCGCCGCTCTTGAGCACCTTGTCGCCCGGAATGCCGTGGCAGATCACGTCGTTGACGGAGGTGCAGATGGCTTTCGGGTAGGGCGTGTAGCCCGGTGGGCAATAGTTCAGCGGGGCAGGGATGGTGCCCTGCACATTGACCATGTATTCGTGGCAAAGGCGGTCGAGTTCGCCCGTGGTCACGCCTACCTTGACGAATGGCGCGATGTAGTCGAGCACTTCGGCGCCGAGTTTGCCGGCGACGCGCATGCCTTCGATGTCGGCGGCGGAATTGATACGGATGGTGGACATGATATGGGTCGCAATCTGCAAGGTATTCGGTAAAAAAAGCACAGATGAGTCCTGTAATAAGGAGAAATCCGCAAATATGCCGAAATTATAAACGAGGCAGATGTAATTCGCCCTGTCCTTGCCGGAGGGGATAGTGGTGCAATGTCAATGCCCCAGATTGGTGCGTGATGAAAAGCATTGAAAAGCAGAGGGCGGATTGCAGTAAATATCTGCGTAGTAAATTTTCAGATGATTTAAGGCTTGTAGCCCAGTCCAGAAAAATGAGGCTGGTGCGCCTTGGGATGGCGTGTGCACATGCAGCGGCTGTGCCGTTGCATCGAGCTGGCACATGCACAATTGCTATGTAGCATAACAACGTTTTTTTCTTAAGGACACCAAATTTGTGTGGCTTTTTAAATGTGTTGTTTCTTTGTTGAATTCACTTTCCTGTCATATTGACAGTGTTGCTTTGGAAATGGTTTGATGTTGGGCAGCCATGGAAATCTTGCTGGTTTGCTCACAAGGCGAAGGGCGTCTGGAAGTACAGGCGATGGCATGGAGTTCAAATGGCATTGGACATAATTCATTTTATGTTTATAAAAATCTGACCAAACTAGGTCGGTAAGTAATATTTCAAATCGGAGAATGTATGCATCAACGCACTAAAATTGCTATCGCGGTGGCAATGGCATTGAATACGCTGACCGCTTTTGCTCAGGCGCAAGCGGAAGCAGAGGCCCCTCAACGTGTAGAAATTACCGGCTCGCGTATTCGCCAGGTTGATCTGGAGACTGCGC
Organism: Janthinobacterium saanense; assembly: GCF_014200675.1. Classification (GTDB taxonomy): domain Bacteria; phylum Pseudomonadota; class Gammaproteobacteria; order Burkholderiales; family Burkholderiaceae_D; genus Janthinobacterium. The sequence continues at coordinate 73,510 of NZ_JACHCI010000020.1, forward strand.
AACCTGTGCAAAAAATCACTGCTCAGCAAATTCAGGCTACCGGCCTGATCACTGTCGGCGATATTTTGAATCAGATGACTTCGGCCGGTACGCCTGCGTTCAGCAAGGGCGCTGTCCTGACCTCGAACCGCGAACAGGGCGGTCAATACATCGATATGCGCAATCTGGGCGCCAATCGCCTGCTGGTGCTGGTCAATGGCAAGCGCTGGACGCAATCGGTTGATGGCTATACCGACATGTCGACTGTACCTGCTTCCATGATCGAGCGCATCGATATCTTGAAAGATGGCGCCTCATCGATCTATGGTTCCGATGCCATCGCTGGCGTGGTCAATATCATTCTGAAAAAGCGCCTCGAAGGCGGTGCCGTCAGCGTCTACAAGGGCGTTAACCAAAAGGGCGATGGCAAAACCAGTGACTACTCGCTGTCGTATGGCGCGAATAGCGAAAAAGCCTCGATGATGTTCGGCCTGTCGCATAGCCAGACCGATCCGGTATGGGCGAGCAAGCGCGATATCACATCGCAAAGCTATGGCACGGGCGATTTCTTTGGTGCCGGTTTCGGCGCGGGCCCATGGGGCCGTATTACGCCGATCAGCTCGATTGGTGTCAGCAATCCTGCTGGCTTTAACCGCTACCTGAATCACACTGGTTCATTTGATGGCTCCGGCGTTGGTGCCGATGCCCGCAATCCGGCCAACTACCATGCCTACACTGGTGCGCAAGCAGATACGTACAATTCGACGCAGCAAATGATGTTTACGGCGCCGACCAAGCTGACGACGATATTTACCAAAGGCACGATTGAATTGCCTATGGATATGCGCTTCACGACGACGGCCATGTATTCGGAGCGCAACTCATCGCGTCAAGTCGCTGGCTATCCATTGAATAGCGCGTCGCAGCCTAATTATCGTGTGTTTATTGATAAGGATAGCTATTTCAATCCATACGGCAACCAAGTTGCTGGCGCCGGTCAGGGCCAGGACCTGTACTTCGCACGCCGCATGGTTGAGGTGCCACGCGTAACTGATAATAGCAACCAGACTTTGCACGTTGATGCAACTCTGGAAGGCGAATTCACCTTGCGCGGCCTGCCATGGAGCTGGAGCGCTGGCTACAACCATAGCTCGCTGCAAGGCACCAACGTCAGCACCGGCAACTTGAACCTGCTGAACCTGAAAAAGGCCTTAGGTCCATCGTTCCTCAATGCAAACGGCGTGGTGCAATGTGGTACGGCTGCCAGCCCGATTGCTTTTAGCCAATGTACGCCATTTAATATTTTGGGAGGTCCATCGGCATCTAATCCGGACGCAATCGCCTATGTGATGTCGACGGGTCAGGGTACCTACGGTAGCACTATTAACAGTGCAACTGCCGATCTGTCGGGTGAACTGTTTACATTACCGGCTGGTGCAGTTGGTTTTGCCGGTGGTGTGGAGCACCGCGAAGTGCGTGGTTATGACCGTCCTGGTCAGTTCGAGCAATCGGGCTATTCCACCGATCTGGCGGCCAATACGACCCAAGGCCGCTATACCGTCAAAGAAATTTACCTGGAAGCGAACATTCCGCTGTTGAAAGACCAGCCGTTTGCCAAATTCCTTTCCGTGGATCTGGCTAGCCGCTATTCGGACTACAGCAACTTTGGCAGCACCACCAATAGCAAAGCCAGCCTGATGTGGAAGCCTGTCACTGACTTGCTGGTACGTGGCACCTGGGCGCAAGGTTTCCGTGCCCCTGCGCTGGGCGACACTTTTGGTGGCGGTAGCCAGAGTTTCGATTCCTACCTCGATCCGTGCGACAGCCGCTATGGTCTGGCTGCACGTAATCCGGCTGTCGCTCAGCGTTGCGCAGCGACCGGTGTGCCTGCCGGTTACCGCCAGCTCAATCAAAGTAGCGTAGCGGTGGGTGCTTCTGGTGCGCAGTCGGCCGTTCCTTTTAATGGCGGCGTAGGCAATGATACGCTGACACCTGAAACTGCCAAAACCAAAACTTTGGGCTTTGTATATAACCCATCGTATGTACCTGGTCTGACGGTTGGCCTGGACTGGTTCAAAATTAATGTGCAAAACCAGATCTCGGGCTGGACCGCTGCAGAAGTCATCGGCAACTGCGTGACTGACAATATCCAGAAGTATTGCGGCGACGTTGTTCGTGACGCGACTGGTGCCATCACCGGTCTGTCGCGTGGCACCATCAATAAAGGTGAGTTGTCGACCGAAGGTTTCGATATCAGTCTGGGCTACCGCCTGCCGCGCACCGCGTATGGTAACTTTGCCATCCGTACGGAGTCGACCGTGTTGCGTTCGTTCAAGCAAAAAGCGTCGGCGACCAGCGACTGGCAGGAATATGCCGGCGAGTTCACCTATGCGCGCTTGAAGTCGAACATCAGCCTTGACTGGATGATGGGTAACTGGGCGGCTACGCTGACCGGCCGTTACACCAGCGGTGTGAAGGATCTGTGCCTGGAAGCAGACATCCAGTGCTCGAATCCTGATGATGAAGGTGTTAGTTATGATGGCGGTGGTTACAACAAGCGTGGTTCGACCACCTATGTCGACCTGAGCGTGGCGTACAAAACGCCGTGGAAGGGTGAGATCGTTGTCGGCTCCAACAACCTGTTTAACCGTGCACCACGTCTGATGTACGCAGCGACCAGCCTCGGCGTGGGTACTTCCTCCTCGTCCGCAGTTGATCCTAACGCACCGATCGACCGCGTGTTCTACGTACGCTACAACCAGGCTTTCTGATCCCGCGCTCCGCAAGGAGTCTAGGGTGATAGTCTGACAAGTATGCGCAAAGCCCGCCAGGTTCGCCTGGCGGGCTTTTTCATTTGCAGCGCGCACTTGATGCCCTTGTCATTTCGGTGTAGAATCCCGGGTTGCTTGAATTCCATTTTGAGCGATGCAACAAGCGGCCTGTAGCTGGGCTGACTTTAATTTATATAAACAAGCGAATCCGGTCGACAAGGGTGCCTGTATGGTGACTGATCGGATTCCAGACCCAACCCTGGAGTTAATAATGTCCGTAACAATGCGCGAAATGCTGGAAGCCGGTGTCCACTTTGGTCACCAAACCCGTTTTTGGAATCCAAAAATGGCACCGTTCATCTTCGGTCATCGCAACAAGATCCACATCATCAACCTGGAAAAAACCATGGCGATGTACCAGGACGCAATGAAGCACGTGCGTCAACTGGCTGCAAACCGTGGCACCATCCTGATGGTCGGCACCAAGCGTCAAGCTCGCGAAATCATCGCTGCTGAAGCACAACGCGCTGGCGTGCCTTTCGTTGATCAACGTTGGTTGGGCGGTATGCTGACCAACTTCAAAACGATCAAAACCTCGATCAAGCGCCTGAAGGACATGGAAGCGATGATCGAAGACGGTTCGATCGAAAAGCTGTCGAAAAAAGAAGCGCTGATGTTCTCCCGTGAGATGATCAAGCTGCAAAAATCGATCGGCGGCATCAAGGACATGGGCGGCGTTCCTGACGCAATCTTCGTCGTTGACGTTGGCTACCACAAAGGTGCGATCACTGAAGCAGCTAAACTGGGTATCCCTGTTATCGGCGTGGTCGATACCAACCACTCCCCAGAAGGCGTGAACTTCGTGATCCCAGGTAACGATGACTCCTCGAAAGCCATCACTTTGTACGCTCGCGGTGTTGCTGACGCAATCATCGAAGGCCGTGCAGCTGCCGGTAACGAAGTTATCGAACTGGTTAAAGCAGCCGCTGGCGACGAATTCGTCGAAGTCAACGAACAGGCTTAATGGCCGCGCTATCGCAAGATAGCGGTTTGTAGGACGCAGCAGTAATGGAAAAGGGGTGGCAGCAGCTCCCCCTTTTTTTTAACAAAAAAACGATGGTACACGCTGGCGGGGTGCAAGCCCGGGCCGCGACTGTCGACTCACCGAATGGAGAAACACATGGCAGCGATTACAGCAGCGATGGTAGGCGAATTGCGCGGCAAGACCGACGCACCAATGATGGAATGCAAAAAAGCACTGACCGAAGCCGATGGCGACATGGCACGTGCTGAAGAGATCCTGCGCGTCAAACTGGGCGGCAAGGCATCGAAAGCATCGGCACGCATCACCGCTGAAGGCGTGGTAGCAACTTATATCGCCAACGGCGTAGGCGCCCTGGTTGAAGTGAACTCGGAAACCGACTTCGTTGCTAAAAACGATGACTTCCTGGCACTGGCAAACAGCGCAGCCCGCCTGGTAGCAGAACACAACCCAGCTGACGTCGCTGCCCTGCTGGCTCTGCCACTCGATGGCAAGACCCTGGACGAAGTGCGTTCGGCTCTGATCGGCAAAATCGGCGAAAACATGACCATCCGCCGCTTCCAGCGTTTCGAAACCAGCGCCAAGCTGGCATCGTACCTGCACGGTGCGCGCATTGGCGTGGTCGTCGAATTCGACGGTGCTGATGAACAAGTTGGTAAAGACGTGGCCATGCACATCGCTGCAATGAAGCCAGTGTCGCTGTCGTCCGACGAAGTGCCAGCGGAACTGATCGAAAAAGAGCGTTCGGTTGCAAAACTGAAAGCTGAAGAAGATGCAGTCAAAGCCGCCGCCGAAGGCAAACCAGCGCAATCGCCAGAAATCCTGGCCAAGCGTCTGGAAGGTTCGGTACAGAAATACCTGAAAGAAGTTTCCCTGCTGAACCAAGCTTTCGTGAAAAACGACAAGTTGTCGGTTGAGCAAATGCTGAAAGCCGCTAACACCAGCGTCAAGAGCTTTGCCATGTACGTGGTAGGCGAGGGCATTGAGAAGAAGCAAGACGACTTCGCAGCAGAAGTCGCAGCACAAATCGCTGCCTCCCAGGGAGCGTAAGTAAAGCGGGCCGAGAGGCCCGTTTTTTTGGCCCGCCCGCATCAAGGCATGCCGGGCGGTGGCATGGGCAGTCCCGCGCGCCTGACCGGCGCCGCACGGTACTGCGCCATGTCATACTCGAATAACCTCATTTATGGAGCCCCAGCTCATGTCAAAACCAGCCTACAAGCGCGTCCTCCTCAAGTTGTCCGGCGAAGCCCTGATGGGCGATGATCCCTACGGCATCAATCGCGCCACGATCGAGCGCATGGTGGCCGATGTGGCCGAGGTGGCAAAGTTGGGTGTGGAACTGGCAATCGTGATTGGTGGCGGCAATATCTTCCGCGGCGTCGCGCCTGGTGCGCAAGGCATGGACCGTGCCACTGCCGACTACATGGGTATGCTGGCCACGGTAATGAATGCACTGGCCCTGGCTGACGCCATGCGCCATGTAGGCATTACCGCGCGCGTCATGTCGGCCATCGGCATCGAACAAGTGGTCGAGCCGTATGTACGTCCCAAAGCCCTGCAATACCTGGAAGAAGGCAAAGTCGTCGTCTTCGCGGCCGGTACCGGTAATCCTTTCTTTACCACCGACACGGCAGCAGCCCTGCGCGGTTCCGAGATCAGCGCTGAAATCGTCCTGAAGGCCACCAAGGTCGATGGCGTTTACACGGCCGATCCGAAGAAAGACCCGAACGCCACCCTGTTCCACACGATTACCTTCGACGAAGCGATCGCCAAGCACCTGCAAGTGATGGACGCCACCGCATTCGCCCTGTGCCGCGACCAGAAGCTGCCGATCAAGGTGTTTTCGATCACCAAGCCCGGCGCCCTGAAGCGCGTCATCATGGGCGAAGACGAAGGCACCCTGGTTCACGTTTAAGTTTTAAGTGGCGAGCGGAAGTTGTTCGCCGTTATATTAGATGCAATTTTTAAGATTCATTATCATCAACAACGCCTGACAAAACCGTCGCGAGCGGAAGGGAGAGGTGGCTGAGAAGCGCAACCGTACCAAGGTACGGTGAGCATCGCAGGCCGCCTATGCCGACGCGCAGCAGGTTTTGACAGGCGTCACCACAGGAGAGCAGCATGTCCTTAGCTGACGTTAAAAAGAATACCCAGGAACGCATGATCAAGTCGCTGGAAACACTGAAAGCCGACCTGGCCAAAGTGCGTACCGGCCGTGCCCATACGGGTATCCTGGACCATGTCATGGTCGATTACTACGGTTCGCCGACGGCGCTGACCCAGGTTGCCAACGTGACCCTGGTTGACGCGCGCACCATTGGCGTGCAGCCATATGAAAAGAAGATGGCCAGCACCATCGAAAAAGCCATCCGTGACGCTGACCTGGGCCTGAATCCATCGGCGCAGGGCGACATGATCCGCGTACCGACCCCGCCATTGACGGAAGAGCGCCGCAAGGAAATGGTCAAACTGGTCAAGAGCGAAGCGGAAGACGCGAAAATTGCCGTGCGTAATATTCGTCGCGACGCCAATGAATCGCTGAAAAAGCTGGTCAAGGAAAAAGCCTGCTCGGAAGACGACGAGCGCCGTTCGTCGGAAGAAGTGCAGAAACTGACCGACAAATTCATCGCCGACATCGACAAGATGGTGGTTGATAAAGAAAAAGAAGTGCTGACGGTCTAGGCCTTGGCGAATTAAATACACTGCCCGGGACGGCTTTGCTTTCCCGGGCAGTGCTATTTGGCTCATAATAGCTATCTTTTCATTTGGTCTTAGTGTTTTCATGATCTATTCGAGTTCGACAACGGCGGTACCAGAGGTGGGCCGAGTGCCGCGCCATGTGGCAATCATCATGGATGGCAACGGCCGTTGGGCAACCAAACGCTTCCTGCCCCGCTTCGCGGGTCACGTCAAAGGCGCCGATGCCGTGCGCGGCGTGGTGGAAACCTGCATCGACCGTGGTGTCGAATACCTGACCCTGTTTGCCTTCAGTTCGGAAAACTGGCGCCGTCCGGAAGAAGAAGTATCGATGTTGATGCGCTTGTTCGTCACCATGCTGGAACGCGAAGTGGTACGCATGCACGCCAACGATATTCGCCTGAAGGTAGTCGGGGATTTATCGCGTTTCAATGAGCAATTGCAAACCCTGATCGCCAATGCCGAGCGCAAGACCGCGCACAATACACGCCTGACCGTCACCATCTGCGCCAACTATGGCGGCCGTTGGGACATCATGCAAGCCACAAACAAAATGATAGCGGCAGCTGCGGCCAAGGGCCAGCCTGCCGATCATGCGTATACGGAAGAGGAACTGGCGCCTCACCTGGCCATGGCCTATGCGCCCGAGCCTGATTTGTTCATCCGCACGGGCGGTGAACAGCGCATTTCCAATTTCCTGCTATGGCAACTGGCGTACACTGAGCTATGTTTCACTGAAACTTTCTGGCCCGACTTTGATGTCGATAGCCTCGACGCGGCAATCGCGTCTTACCAGCAGCGCGAACGGCGCTTTGGCCGCACCAGCGCGCAACTCACAGAAAAGAAAAACTGATGCTGAAAACACGGATAATCACCGCCCTGGTCTTGTTGGCGGTCTTGCTGCCGGTTCTGTATCTCAATAATTTCCCCGCCTTCGCCGTGATCGCCACGGCGTTCTTTGGCGCCGCCGTCTGGGAAAGCTTCCGCATCTTTAAAAATCGCCAGGCACTGCTGATTGCGGCCGTCTGGACGGCGGCCTTTGCCTATGCCTTCTTTGGCAGCGGCGGTATGGGCCAGGTCAAATTCTGGTTCGGCCTGTCCGTAGCGATCTGGCTGATCCGCTTCGTGCCGTCGCTGGCAACGGGCTTGCCACCTTTGGAAGGTTTGGGCAATACCTTGCTCAGCCTGGTCTACGCCGTCACCATCGTCGGTTGCTTCGTGGCCATCGTGGCCCTGTTCCTGCACAGCCCGCTGTATTTGCTGTCGGTGATGGCGCTGGTCTGGATCGCCGATATTGGTGCTTATTTCTCTGGCAAAGCTTTCGGCAAGCGCAAGCTGGCGCCATCTATTTCTCCGGGTAAATCCTGGGAAGGCGCGATCGGCGGCGGCATCGCCGTGCTGCTGATCGCTTCGGCCACCATCCTGGCCGCGCCGTCCTGGCCAGTGCTGCAAGATACTTTCGCGGTCCAGCTGCAACTGCGCCACGGTTGGCTGACGGCCTTGCTGGTCTTGCTGGTAGTGGTTGCCGCCAGCATCGTCGGCGACCTGTTCGAATCCCAATTGAAACGCCGCGCCGGTATCAAGGACAGCAGCAATCTGCTGCCTGGCCACGGCGGGGTACTCGACCGTATCGATGCCCTGATCCCGGTCCTGCCATTTGCGGCGCTGGTCGGCGCCTGGGTTTAAGGAAATACAATGCAATACGTTACCATTCTTGGCGCCACCGGCTCGGTCGGCGTTTCTACCCTGGACGTGCTGGCGCGTCACCCTGAGCAATACAGCGTGTATGCCCTGAGTGCGCACAGCAAAGTGGCCGAGCTGGCCGCCCAGTGCCAGCAGTTTCGCCCGCAGCGCGCCGTCGTCGGCAGCGCCGAGGCCGCGCTTGAATTGACGCGCTTGCTGCGCGGGCAGGGCCTTGCCACCGAAGTCGAGTATGGCGTGGACGCGCTGTGCGCGATTGCCAGCGCACCCCAGGTCGACGCCGTGATGGCGGCCATCGTCGGCGCCGCCGGTCTGGCGCCCACCTTGGCGGCAGCCCGTGCTGGCAAGAAAGTCTTGCTGGCCAATAAGGAAGCGCTGGTCATGTCCGGCCAGCTGTTCATGGATGCCGTGCACGACAACGGCGCCGTACTGCTGCCAATTGACAGCGAACACAATGCCATCTTCCAGTGCCTGCCGCAGGCCTATGGCCGCTCGCCGGCCGCCTCTGGCGTGGCGAAAATACTGCTGACGGCATCGGGCGGCCCGTTCCGCACGCGCGCCGTCGAGTCGCTGGACGCGGTCACGCCCGAGCAGGCCTGCAAGCATCCGACCTGGAGCATGGGACGCAAGATTTCCATCGATTCGGCCACCATGATGAACAAGGGCCTGGAAGTGATCGAGGCGCACTGGCTGTTCGGCGCCTCGGCCGACCAGATCGACGTGCTGATCCACCCGCAAAGCGTGATCCATTCCATGGTCTCGTACGTGGATGGTTCGGTGCTGGCGCAATTGGGTAATCCCGACATGCGCACGCCGATTGCCCATGCACTGGCTTACCCGCAGCGCATCGCTTCCGGCGTGCCGCAGCTGGACCTGGCGCAGATCGCCACCTTGCAATTCGAGCGTCCTGATTTCCACCGTTTCCCTTGTCTGGCGCTGGCGTATGACGCCTTGCGCGCGGGCGGCACGGCGCCGGCCTTGCTGAACGCCGCCAATGAAGTGGCGGTGCAAGCCTTCCTCGACTTGCAGATCGGTTTCCGCCAGATCGACCGCGTGATTGCCCATGTGATCGAAGCCATACCGCACGGCGCCGCTTCCAGCATCGACGCCGTGATCGAACAGGATAGAGTGGCCCGCGCCGCAGCGCAGGCGTATATCGGCGACAGGCTGGCTGCATGACGCTCATTACCACCTTGCTGGCCTTTATCGTCGCGCTGGGGTCCTTGATTACCCTGCACGAACTGGGGCACTATCTGGTGGCGCGCTGGTGTGGCGTAAAAGTGCTGCGTTTTTCCATCGGCATGGGCAAGGTCGTGTATTCGCGCCGTTTTGGCAAGGACCAGACGGAGTGGGCGATTTCGGCGCTGCCGCTGGGCGGCTACGTCAAAATGCTCGACAGCCGCGAGCAAGACCTGAGCGGCTTGCCAGAGGCAGAATTGCGCCGCGAATTCACGCGCCAGAGCGTGTGGCGCCGCATTGCCATCGTGGCGGCCGGCCCGCTGGCCAATTTCCTGGTCGCCATCGTGCTGTACGCAGGCTTGTTCATGCATGGCATCGAAGAGCCGTCGAGCAAGCTGGGCCCGGTAGCCGCGCCAAGCGCCGCCTACGCGGCCGGTTTGCGCGGCGGCGATACCGTCACGTCCGTCAATGGCAAAGCTGTGGCCAGCTGGTCCGAGCTGCGCTGGGAATTGATACAAGCGACCCTCGACAAGCGCGTTGCGCAGATCGAGGTGCAGCGCCCTGAGCGGGGTCTGCAGGAAGCGACCTTGCCGGCTGGCAGCCTGACGGAGTCGGACCTGGAAGGCGATGCGATGGGCAAGCTGGGTCTGGTGCTGGCCCGCCCGGCGCCCGTGCTCGGTAAGATTATGCCTGGCGGCGCCGCTGCGCGTGCCGGTTTGCTGCCAGGCGATCTGGTTCTGGCAATCGATGGCCAGCCCATGGCCGACGGGATTGCCGTGATCGAAACCCTGCGTGCGTCGCCTGGCAAGACCCTGGAGGTATTATTGCGCCGCCACGGGCAGGAGCTGACCCTGGCGGTGACGCCGGACAGCGAAAAAGGCACGGGAACCGAGGCAGCTGTAACAGTTGGTAAGATCAAGGCCGAGGTCGCGCTGGCGCCGGATATGATCGTTATGGCATCCGGACCGTTCGCCGCCGTGGCCAAGGCCAGTCGAAAAGTCTGGGACACCAGTGCCATGAGCGTGAAAATGCTGGGTAAAATGATTACCGGGCAGGTTTCTCTGAAGAATGTGACGGGGCCGATTACCATCGCCGATTATGCAGGGCAGACGGCGCGGATTGGCCTGATGAGCTACCTCAGCTTCATCGCCTTCATCAGTATCAGCTTGGGAGTGATGAATTTGCTACCCATTCCTGTTCTGGATGGCGGGCATTTGCTGTATTATTCGCTGGAAGTTTTGACCGGACGCCCCTTGCCGGAGCGCGTAGCTGACATTGCACAGCGCTTGGGGATAGGTCTGCTGCTGACCTTGATGGTGCTTGCCGTCTTTAATGACGTGTTGCGATTGCTCAATTAATGCAGTAGCTGAGGCTATCGTGTAAGTTGCACAAGTAATCTTTGTGTATGTTTGTCCATTGATTTACCATTGAATAACCCCAATGAAATTACATTCTGCTCGTTTTGCCTTGCCTTCCTTTCGCCGCAGCCTGATAGGCGGCGCCGTCTTGGCCCTCTGTGCCGGCCACGCGCTGGCCATTCAGCCGTTCACTGTCAAGGACATCCGGGTCGAAGGGATCCAGCGTACCGAAGCGGGCACCGTCTTCAGCTACCTGCCGGTGCGTGTGGGAGAAACCTTCTCCGATGAGAAGAGCGTCGCGGCCATCAAGGCGCTGTATGCGACGGGCTTTTTCAAGGATGTGCGCCTGGAAGTCGATGGCGACGTGCTGGTGGTGCTGGTCGAAGAACGTCCGGCCATCGCTGCCGTGGAATTCACGGGCACCAAGGAATTTGAAAAAGACGTGCTGGTCAAGGCTTTGAAGGAAATCGGCGTCGGCGAAGCGAAAATCTTCGACAAGGCGTCGGTGGACCGCGCCGAGCAAGAGCTCAAGCGTCAATACCTGTCGCACGGCCTGTATGGCGTCAAAATTACCACCACCGTCACGCCGATCGAGCGCAACCGCGTCAACGTGGTGTTTGCGGTGGACGAGGGCGAAGTAGCGCGCATCAAGCAGATCAATATCGTCGGCAACAAGGCATTCTCGGACAAGGAATTGCGCGAACAGCTGGCCCTGAACACGGGCGGCTGGTTCAGCTGGTACACCAAGGCCGACCAGTATTCGAAGACCAAGCTGACGGGCGACATCGAATCGCTCAAGTCCTTCTATCTGGACCGCGGCTATATCGAAATGCAGGTTGACTCGACCCAGGTATCGATCACGCCCGATAAAAAAGACATCTACCTGACGATCAATATCACCGAAGGCGAGAAGTACAAGGTATCGGGCACCAAGTTCGAAGGCGAAATGTTCGGCCGCGAGGAAGAACTGAAAGCGCTGAACCTGATGCATGACGGTGAGATCTATTCGGGCGCGCGCCTGACGGCCACCAACAAGCGCATCCAGGACCGCCTGGCCACGTTTGGCTATGCCTTCGCCAACGTCAATGCGAATCCGGATATCAACCGTGAAAAGCACGAAGTGGCGTTTACTTTTGTCGTCGATCCGGGCAAGCGCGTCTACGTGCGCCACATGAATATCGCCGGCAATACCACCACGCGTGATGAAGTCATCCGCCGCGAATTCCGCCAGTTCGAATCGTCCTGGTATGACAGCAACAAGATCAAGCTGTCGCGCGACCGTGTCGACCGCCTTGGCTACTTCAAGGACGTGACCGTCGATACGCCGGAAGCGCAGGGCACGACCGACCAGGTTGACGTCAACATGACGGTGGTGGAAAAACCAACCGGTAACTTCCTGATCGGCGGCGCGTTCTCGCAATCGGAAAAATTCACCCTGTCGGCGTCGATTTCGCAGGCCAACTTCGCTGGTAGCGGCAATACCCTGGGCCTGGAAGTCAATACCAGCCATTACAGCCGCACCATCGCCGTGTCGCAAACCAATCCGTATTACACCGATGACGGCATCTCGCGCAGCTTCGAACTGTATCTGCGTACGACCGAACCGCCGGCGCTGAACATCGGTAGCTACAAGATCAAGCAAACCGGTGGCCGCGTCAGTTACGGCGTGCCATTCTCGGAATCTGATACCATTTTCTTCGGTATCGGTGCCGAGCGTACCCGCGTCGAAACCGACCAGACCAGTCCGTCGCGCTTCCGCCAGTATGTGATCGACAATGGCGGCCCGTCCGATGGTATCGGCGCCGCTACCACCAACTCGATTCCGCTGACGGCGGCATGGCAGCGCGACAGCCGTGACAGCGCCTTGACGCCGTCGGTAGGCCGCTACCAGCGCGTCAACCTGGAATTCGACGTGATCGGTAACCAGAAATACTTCCGCGCGGTCTATGAGCACCAGTATTTCCGTCCGCTGACCAGCAAGATGACCCTGGCGCTGAAGGGTGAATTCGATTACGGCCACGGTATTGGCGACCATGTGTATCCTGTCTTCAAGAACTTCTACGGTGGTGGTATCGGTTCGGTACGCGGCTACCTGAGCTCCTCGCTGGGCGCGGTCGATCCGACCACCGGCGATGCACTCGGCGGCGCGTCGCGCATGATCGGTAGCGCCGAGCTGCAACTGCCATTCCCCGGTTCGGGCAATGACCGCAGCTTGCGCTGGTTCGGTTTTGTCGATAGCGGCCAGGTCTACCAGGAAGGCGAAAAAATGCGTGTCTCGCAATTGCGTTATTCTACTGGTCTGGGGATTAGCTGGATTTCGCCGGTGGGCCCGCTCAAGCTGAGCTACGCCAAACCGCTGAACGCCAAGCCGACAGACCGCCTGGAGCGTTTCCAGTTCCAGATGGGTACCGGTTTCTGACCGGCCATCTCGAACAGGGGCGCCAGCATTTACTTTTTGACCATGGAGTATCATGAATACCGCATCCGCTACCCTGCCCAAGTCCCTTGCCGTGATCGCATTGTGCTGGAGTGCGCTGTTGCCGGTGCAGGCGCAGGCTCAAGAGTCGAAGATCGCCTGGATCAGCAGCGAACGTATTTATAACGAATCGAAGATGGCCAAGCTGGCCAGCGCCAAGCTGGCGGAAGAGTTCCGCTCGCGCGAAAAAGCCGTGCAGGAACTGGCAGCCCGCTTCAAGACGGCCAACGAGGCGCTGGAAAAAGACATGCCGACCCTGAGCGAGGCGGACCGCGCCAAGCGTCAGCGCGAATTTTTCGAGCTGGACAAGGAATTGCAGCGCCGCCAGCGTGAATTCCGCGAAGACCTGAGCCAGCGCACCAGCGAAGAGCGCAGCGCCATCGCGGAAAAGGCCAACACCATCATCCAGCAGATGGCGCATGTCGAAGGCTATGACGTCGTCCTGCAGGAAGCCCTGTGGGCAAGCCCGCGCATCGACATTACCGACAAGGTCTTGAAGGCGCTGGATAAACAATAGTAACAATAGCAATAAAGTAAAGGTAATCAGATGGGCACTCGACTAGGAGCATTGGTCGAACGCTTCGGCGGACAATTGGCGGGCGAGCCCAACCTGGAAGTGACAGGCATCGCACCGCTGACGGACGCCGGTGCTTCGCACATCAGCTTTCTCAGCAATAGTAAATTCCGCGCGCAGGCGGCCAGCAGCGGCGCCGCGGCGCTGATACTCACGCCGGCGGACAACGCGCTGATCGGCGATGAATACGCCGGCGCGCGCATCGTCACACCGAATCCCTATGTGTATTTCGCGCGCGCGGCGCAGTTTTTCGCCGCCCTGCATGAAATCAAACCGGCCGCCGGCATCCATGCCAGCGCCGTGGTCGATGCCGGCGCGCAGGTCGACGCCAGTGCGTCCATCGGCGCCAACGCGGTGATCGAAGCGGGCGCCACTATTGGCGCCGGCTGCGTGATCGGCCCTGGCTGCGTGGTAGGCCGTGACGCGGTCATCGGCGCCGCTACGCAGTTGCTGGCCAATGTGACGTTTCACGCGCGCTGCGTGATCGGCCAGCGCGGTATCATCCATTCGGGCGCCGTGATCGGCACCGATGGTTTCGGTTTCGCCAATGAGGGCGGGGTTTACATCAAGATTCCGCAAACGGGCAGGGTGGTGATCGGTGACGATGTCGATATCGGCGCCAATACCACCATCGACCGTGGCGCCCTGGCCGATACGGTGATCGAGGATGGCGTCAAGCTCGACAACCAGATCCAGATCGGCCATAACTGCCATATCGGCGCGCACACGGCCATGGCCGGCTGCGTCGGCGTGGCAGGCAGCGCCATCATCGGCAAGTACTGCACGTTTGGCGGTGCGGCCATGGTGCTGGGCCATTTGACGATCGCCGACAAGGTGCATGTCTCTTCGGGCAGCATGGTGTCGCGGTCTATCCTGGAACCGGGCCAGTACACCGGCTTTTACCCGCTGGCGAAGAACGCCGACTGGGAAAAGAGCGCCGCCATCGTGCGCAACCTCTCAAGCATGCGCGAGAAGCTGCGCGCGCTTGAAAAAACAATTAAAACACTGACCAAGCAAGACGAAAAATGACTACTGAAAAAAAGACCCTCGACATCCTGGCCATCAAATCCCTGCTGCCGCACCGCTATCCGCTGCTGCTGGTTGACCGCGTGCTGGATTGGGAATCGGGCAAGAGCATCACGGCCATCAAGAACGTGACGGTCAATGAAGAATTCTTCCAGGGCCACTTCCCGCACAAACCGGTCATGCCGGGCGTGCTGATGATAGAAGCGCTGGCGCAAACGGCCGCCTTGCTGTCCTTCCTGACCATGGGCGTCAAGCCTGATGAAAATTCGGTGGTGTATTTCGTCGGTATCGACAATGCGCGCTTCAAGCGTCCGGTCGAGCCGGGCGACCAGCTGAAGATGGATGTGGAAATCCTGCGCGTATCGCGTGGCATCTGGAAATACAAGGCAGTCGGCACGGTCGACGGCAAGGTGGCGCTGGAAGCGGAACTGATGTGCACCATCCGCAGTACGCTCGATGCGAGCCAGCCAGCGGGGCAGTAAGATGGCGGCCATCCACTCCACGGCGCTCATCGACCCCAAGGCCGAGCTCGATAGCTCGGTCGAAGTGGGCCCGTATTCCATCATTGGCCCGCATGTACGCATAGGCGCTGGCACCAAGGTCGGCCCGCATGTGGTGATCGAGGGCCATACCACCATTGGTACGGATAATAAGCTGTTCCAGTTCTCGTCGATAGGCGCTGCGCCGCAGGACAAGAAATGGGCCGGTGAGCCCACACGCCTGGAAATCGGCGACCGCAACACCATCCGCGAATTCTGCACCTTTAACACCGGCACGGTGCAGGGCGGCGGCGTGACGCGCCTGGGCAATGACAACTGGATCTCGGCCTACGTGCATCTGGCGCATGACTGCCTGGTCGGCAGCAACACGATTTTCTCGAACAACGCGCAACTGGCGGGCCACGTGGAGATCGGCGACTGGGTCATCATGAGCGGTTTTTCGAATGTGCATCAGTTCTGCAAGATCGGCGCGCATGCCTTCGTCGGCATGAGCACCAGCCTGACGCAGGACGTGCCGCCCTTCGTGCTCTTGAACGGCAATCCGGCGCAGGCGCACGGCGTCAATATCGAGGGCTTGAAACGCCGCGGCTTTACGCGCGAGCAGATCAACGGCATCCGCACCGCCTACAAGCTGATCTACCGTTCAGGTCTGACCCTGGAAGAAGCCAAGGCAGCGCTGTTCGAAGAAGAAGTGGCCTCGCCGGAAGCGGCGCAGCATATCCGCGCCATGCGCGAATTCCTCGGTGTGGCCTCGCGTGGCATCGTCCGCTGACCTGTCGGTCGCCATCGTCGCCGGCGAGGTGTCGGGCGACCTGCTGGCCAGCCGGCTGCTGTCTGGCCTGGCGCCGCAGCTGCCCGGCGCGCGCTTCCACGGTATCGGCGGCGAGCATATGGCGCAGCAAGGCTTCATTTCCGACTGGCCGCTCGACAAATTGACGGTGCGGGGACTGTTTGAAATCATTCCCCGCTACCGCGAAATCAAGGGCATCCAGAACGCGCTGCGCGACCAGCTGATCGCCGAGCGTCCTGCCGTCTTCATCGGCGCCGATTATCCAGGCTTTAACCTGGGCCTGGAAATGCAGCTGAAAGCAGCCGGCATCCCCACCGTGCATTACATCGGGCCGCAGATCTGGGCCTGGCGCGGTGGCCGCATCAAGAAAATCATCAAGGCGGTCTCGCACATGCTGGTGATTTTCCCGTTCGAGGAAGAAATCTACCGCAAGGCTGGCGTGCCCGTCACGTATGTGGGCCATCCGCTGGCTGAAATCATTCCCCTGCAGCCTGACGAAGCGGCAGCGCGTCGCGCCTTGGGCTTGCCCGAGGATGCGAACGTGGTGACCCTGATGCCGGGCAGCCGCATGAGTGAGCTCAAATACAATACCGTCGCCTTTGTCACTGCCTGTCAATTGCTGCTCGAACGCGACCGTTCGCTGCGCTTCGTGGCGCCCATGGCCGGCGAAAAGCAGCGCCAGTATTTCCTGCAGCTGGTCGCGCAAGCGGGGCTGCAGGATGTCGAGATTTTGCTGACCGACGGCGGCTCGCACACGGCCATCTGCGCTGCCGATGCGGTGCTGGTGGCGTCGGGCACGGCGTCGCTGGAAGTGGCGCTGTTCAAAAAGCCGATGGTCATCGCCTACAAAATGATGGCCGCCGAGTGGCAAATCCTGCGCCATTTCGGCTATCAGCCGTGGATAGGTTTGCCGAATATCCTGGCGCGCGATTACCTGGTGCCGGAACTGCTGCAAGACGCTGCCAGCCCGCAAGCGCTGGCCGACGCCATGTGGCAGCAATTGAGCGATGTGCCTGGCCGTCTGCGCCTGGTCCAGCGTTTCACGGATATGCACCACAGCCTGCTGCGCGACAGCGCGCACGACAGCGCCAACGCGGTGATGCAAGTCATCGCCGCCAACAAGTAGTGATACATTTAAGTAAAAAGATTCAACGTGAAAAATCTCTATCCGGGCCTGTTTGACGACTTGCCATTCTCGCTCGATGAAATCATCTGCGGCGTCGACGAAGCAGGGCGCGGCCCGCTGGCCGGCCCCGTGTTTGCCGCCGCCGTGATCCTCGACCCTGCGCAGCCCATCGAGGGCTTGCGCGACTCGAAAAAACTCACTGAAGCCAAGCGCGACTTGCTGGCGCCGCAAATCAAGGCCAAGGCCCTGGCGTGGGCGATTGCCGAAGCGTCAGAAGAAGAAATCGATAGCCTGAACATCTTGCAGGCGTCGATGCTGGCCATGCGCCGCGCCGTCGAAGCCTTGGCCACCGTGCCGACCCTGGCCCTGATCGATGGCAACCGCTGTCCCGTGATGCCGATACGCGGCCTGGCGATTATCGGTGGCGATGACAAGGTCGATGCCATCTCCGCTGCTTCTATTTTGGCCAAGACGGCGCGCGACGCGGCCCTGGTGCATCTGCACGCGGCTTACCCTGAATACTGCTTCGACCAGCACAAGGGCTATGGCACCAAGCTGCACCTGGAACGTTTGCATCTGCACGGCGCCTCGCCCGTGCACCGCCGCTCGTTCGCACCGGTACGCAATGTGATCGCACTGTTTGGCGGACAAGAGGTGGTGGCATGAAGACCATCACTTCGCGCGACAACGCCCAATACAAGGACCTGCTGAAACTGGCGGGCAGTTCGCAGGCGCGCCGCAAGGCCGGCCGCACCCTGCTCGACGGCGTGCATCTGTGCCAGTCGTATCTGCAGCTGCGGGGCCTGCCGGAGCAATGCATCGTCAGCGAAAGCGCGCTGCAAAACCCGGAAGTGGCTGACATCATCGGCCAGCTCGAAGCACAGCGTGCCCACGTACTGGGTCTGCCCGACGCGTTGTATAAGGCCGTCAGCCAGGTCGAGCATGGCGTGGGCGTGATGTTTTTGATCGACACGCCCGAGCACGCCGTCACGCAGCCGGTGAGCGTGTCGGCCGTGCTGCTCGATAATCTGCAAGATCCGGGCAACGTGGGATCGATTCTACGCAGCGCGGCCGCCGCCGGCATCACGCAAGTGTATTGCAGCGCCGGCACGGCGTTTTGCTGGTCACCGAAAGTGCTGCGCGCCGCCATGGGCGCCCATTTCGTGCTTGATATTTTTGAAAACGTCGACCTGGCCGCCCTGATATCGGCCTCGACAGTGGCGACCCTGGCCACCAGTGGCTACGCCACCCAGCGCGTATATGATGTCGACCTGCGCCAGCCCGTGGCCTGGGTATTTGGCCATGAAGGGCAGGGCGTCGCCGACGACTTGCTGTCGATGACCACCCACCAGGTGGTGATTCCCCATCTGGGCCAGATCGAATCGCTGAACGTGGCCGCCTGCGCCGCCGTCTGCTTCTTTGAGCAGGTACGCCAGAACCAGCAGTAAGGCGGCGGGGCGCTGGCGCCCCCTTGCTTCCGCACCTCCCTTCTTGATTCCCCGCAATTCCCACTCCAGGCAATCCGCATACAGTGCAGATTGCCTGAGTTCGCTCTGGCGCAGCTTTTCCCTGCTATCCCCTGATGGAGCGCCTGCATGTGGACAGACTACAAACCTGAGGCCGATTGCATCTTGCTGGCCGAACCGGAAGGCACGACGCTGTTCAGCCACAGCCTGCTCGATGCAGTAAAACGCTTGCCGCGTCCCGGCATCATCATCTTCGTGCATGGCGTGAACTCCGATGGCGAATGGTATGAGCAGGCCGAACAGGGATTGTGCGCCGGGCTCAATACCCGCCTCAAGCGCCGCGATGAAGACTTGACCATCCCCGGGCCGGCCGCCGGACAGATGAAAGCGGCGTCTTACGAGCGCGAGCTCACCGATGACGGTTTCCTCAATCCCAAACGCAACGCCGCCACTTTTTTACTGGCGGACGACGCCAATTCACCCGTGATCCGCTTTCGCTGGGGCTACAAGGCCAACGGCGAGGAATTGCAGGAATTCGGCGAGGGTATCTACCTGAACGAAAAAAACTATTGGGGCGGCGGCCCGTTTGCCAATGGCTGCAGCGCCTTGCCCGATTTATGGGGCAATGGCTTGTCGGAAGAGCTATTCCTGTGGATGCACATCCAGCACATGAACCCGACCAACGACCGGCAAGTGTACGCCTGCCCGCCGCGCCCGTATTTTGTGTTCGCCGCCTGGCGCCTGGCGCGGCTGGTGCAATCCATACGCGCTTGCCAGAAGGACGCGCCCGTCACCATCGTTTGCCATAGCCAGGGCAATATGGTCTCCATGGCCGCCGCCTTTCTGGGGGAAACCCTGGGGCCGTCCGCCGTGGCCGACAGCTATGTGCTGTGCAATCCGCCCTACAGCCTGCTGGACAGGAATTTCACGGAGAACTGGGTCAGCGGCAATCTGAAAGATGAACATGGCAATACGGGCCGGCAAAAATATGCGGCGCGCACGCAAACCCTGAAAGCCTTCTTCGACATCTTGCGCACGCGCATAGCCTTGCAGCAGGACGCCGCCTTTGTTGACGAATTCTCCGCCAATCAAAAACCTGACCCCAAGCACAGTTACACGGCGGCGCTGGACCGCGCAGCGTACGGCTTGCACGGCTCCAGCTATGGGCGGGTGACGCTGTATTTCAATCCGCACGACCAGGTGATTTCCGCCACGCCCGTGCAAGGCATAGGCTGGCGTGGCATGTCGGCCCAGGAAATTGCTGATACGGGCGGCGACGGCGTGTTTACCCAGCGCGTGTTTGCGCAAAACCACCTGGTGGGGAAAGGGGATGAAGAGGACTACGATATCTGGCAGCGCAATGGCCAGCCCTTGACACCTGGCAGCCTGGATTTCTGGCTTCCGCTGTCACAGGTGGCGGAATATTCCATCAAGAAGGGTTTGCGGGCCAGCAAAGGTTTCGGCCGCAAGATCCTGACCTTTCTGTTCGCGCCCATCGTGATCGTCGGCAGCAAACTTGCAGGCACGCGCATCAACGCCCTGCCACCCAAGGATTGGAAGCTGCCGATGAAGGCGCCCGAACTGCCCGAGAAATTCCCGCCGCAATCGCAGCGTCGTGACAAGCACAGCGAGCAGTTCGACGAAGGCTGCGCCTCGCCGGCCGATTCCCTGCACAGCGCGCGCCCTTTTGATGCCGATGATGTGTATGCGCCTTACCGTGCCCAGGGTAAAGGCAGCGCACAGGACGAAGCAGCCCTGCGCTACGAACTCAATGGCATGCTGCGCATGCAAGCCAGGCGTGACGAACTGGCTGAAAAAGACGGCTCTGTGACCGGGGTGGACAAGCCGGAAGCGGCGTCAGACAAATTCAAGGCCTGGCGCACGAAAGAGATACACAACTACCTGGCCGCCAATGTCGATACCCACGCCACCGACCACTCGACCATCATGAGCAACGCCATGCATGCGGAAAAGGCGCTGGCGTATGACGTGGCGGTGGGGGTGTGCACGATCAGGCAGGAGGAGTTGCATACTTTGAGAAAAGCTGCGGATTGGCAGTTGTTAAAAGACCTGGAACTGACTAACGTTCACAGGGAGTTTTTCGAATATTTCAACAATGGGAAATTCAAGGGGCAATTTTTATTCAAATGGGCAAACGCTGAAAACAGTCCAGCCAGAAAACCCGCAAAGATCATGGATGAGCGCCAGAATATTGTGGTGCGCGCGGCGCCGACTGGTATTTCTGCATTGGGGACAGACGATGCGTGATGCAAGTAAAAAAGCAGGCCAGCACCTTTTTTTCAGTTTGATCTTCAGTTTGCTTGTCGGCGCCGCATTGTGGCTGACATGGCAAGCAGGAAGCGGGCATTCCAGCACCTTATCGAATGGAGAAGTCATGAAGCGCTTTATTGCTATCCCTTTGTTTGCCGGCGTGGCCCTCTTTGCCTTCCTGACGGCATGCACAACGACGGCCACACATAATGACGTGGCTACCGCGCCTCAAGCAAACAGTCCCCAGCCGCCATTCATGGCGCAAGTCGTCGGCTTGCAATGGCTCAACCCCCTTCAGCGGCGCGATTATCCGACCGAATGGCAATTGTTATGGACGTTGGGACTGGCAAAACCCAACAAGAATGACGATATGGTGCGCACGGATCCCAGAAGTTTTACCACTTTGCAAGCCGTGGCTTCCGTTGCTGGCGGTAACGAAGGAAGGGAAACCTTCAAAGGTTATCACTACAAGTATTTGGAAGAATTGATGACCCATTTTCACGACATCTATTTTTCCAGCCCCATGTATTTTTACCACGTCTATCCTCGCGACGATAAGAAAAACTGGCGCGAACTGGCAGGCATACGTGTGGAATATGCTCTACCTGAGGGGAAATTGGATGCCGAAGAAGCGCAGCAAACTATACGGCAGACCCTCATCAGCACCTTCGACATCGGCAATACGCATTTCCCCACCCTCTGGACCCGCGCTACCCCGCCCGACGTGCGCATCACCATGGGTGGCAATAACGCCGGTTTCGTTTCTTTAAAGGCGGCGCTCGGCTACCTGGAAGCGCATCCGAATGAAACCGTGTGGGTCATGAACTGGGATGCGCCCAGCCGGCCCAAAGACATGCAGATCAATGAAAACCTGGTGCTGCTGGTGCTGGCCGGACCGCACTACAAGACCGAGCGGGCGGCGCTGGCGTGGATAGGCTATCCGGCTACCCAAAATATCAGCGACTTTGCACTGGCCAAGGGCAAGCCGCCACGCGCCGTGCAGGCATGGCAAGCGGCATTTGCGCAAGCGGCGCGTAATGGCGGCAAGACGGAAACCGATATCAGCTATGTCATCCACGACGCCAACAAGAACTTGCCTACCTCGTCGGATCGCCTGGCCCACCTGGCCCACGCGCTGACACTGGAAGTGCCGGAATTCGACTTTATACCGCAAACTTTCAATACGCCGGCGCTGCTGGGCGAAATGGGCGCGGGCACGGCCTTGACCAATGTGGCGCTGGCCATCGCGCAGGCGAACCACCTTGGCAAACAGGTGCTGGTGGCCGGCACCAGCGACGCCCTCAGCGTGACCGGTGTGCTGGTGTCGCCGCCGGCCAAGGTGCGCCCCATCGACCACGACAAACCGTGGTTCCGCGCGCGTGGAGAAAATCACGCTTATTTGCCCTGGTGGGGTATCCGCCATGATGCGGCCGACGATATGCAGGGCTATTCAAAATGAATCACGGTGCTAAACTATCGCCTTGTTTCCACAACAAGGTCCGCCATGCCGCAGCAACTTGCTTCTCAATATGAACTGAAAGACGAAGTCTGGTGGCGTGACATCGCGGCCTTGTATCCCATCCCGCCAGCGGACGTGATCAACCTCGAACACGGTTATTTCGGCGCCATGGCCGCGCCCGTGCATGCCGCGTACGAGCAGGGCATACGCTATGCAAATGAGCAGCTGAGTCCTTTTCTGCGCGGTGAATTCGTGCACCAGCATGTGGAAGTGTTGCGCTGTAAGCTGGCTGAGTTGATCCATGCGCAACCGCACGAGATACTATTAACGCGTAGCGCTACCGAATCGATGCAGGTGCTGATCGGCCAGTATCACGGCCTGCAGCCTGGCGATACCGTGTTATGGAGTAACCTCGATTATCCCGCCATGCGCTACGCCATGCATTCCTTGCAGCAGCGGCGCGGCGTGGTGCCCGTAGAAATCCCTTTGACCTTGCCGATCAGCCGCGATGAGCTGATTGCCCGCTATGGGCTAGCCATGCGTGCTGCGGTGCGGCCCAAGCTGCTGCTCTTGTCGCAGGTGTATCCGGCCAACGGCCAGCAGGCGCCCGTGCGCGACATCATGGCCCTGGCACGCGAGCACGGCATCGATGTGCTGCTCGATAGCGCGCATGCGCTGGGGCAGGTGGCGGTCGATGTGCAAGAGCTGGGTGCGGATTTTGCCGGGTTCAACCTGCATAAATGGCTGGGCGCGCCGCCCGGTATCGGCTTCGTGTATATCCGCGCCTCGCAGCTGGACAAGATCGAGCCGCATTTCGGCGACCGCGATTATCCGCCAGACGATATCCGCTGCCGCCTGCATGCGGGCATGCCAGCTGTTGGGGCGATCCTGGCGGCGCCGGCTGCATTTGACTTCCATGATCGTGTGGGCGGCACTGCCGCCAAGACGGCGCGCCTGGCGTGGCTGCGCAACTACTGGGTCAGCCGCGTCGCCCACTTGCCGGGCTTGCAGCTATTGTCGCCCTTGGACGCGGATGAAGGCACGGCGCTGGTGGCGTTCGCCATCGACGGCATGACTGCGCAAGCGCTGCAACAGGCGCTGCTGCAGCGTTTTGGCATTTTTACCGTCGCCCGCAATATTGGCTATACCGACGTGTTGCGCGCTACCGTGGCCACGACAACGACTACCAGCGACCTCGATCAGCTGGTGGCTGCGCTGACGGTTCTGGCCGGCGAAGCCAAGTAACAATTAATACTCGCGGCGGTTCGGCTTGATCTCTTGCAGAATCGTCGTGGAGATTTCCTCGATCGACTTGGTGGTCGACGACAGCCAGCGTATGCCTTCGCGCTTCATCATTTTTTCTGCTTCGTTGACTTCATAGCGGCAGTTTTCAATCGCTGCGTATTTGCTGCCGGCGCGGCGCTCGTTGCGGATTTCTGACAGGCGCTCGGGCGTGATACTCAATCCAAAAATCTTGCTCTTGAAGACGTGCAGCGCCGTCGGCAGCTTTTCGCGCTCGAAGTCATCGGGGATCAATGGGTAGTTGGCCGCCTTGATACCGTATTGCATGGCCAGGTACAAGCTGGTCGGAGTCTTGCCCGAGCGCGATACGCCCACCAGTATCACGTCGGCCGACGACAGATTCTTGTGCGACTGGCCATCGTCGTGCGCCAGCGAATAATTGATCGCCTCGATGCGGTTCTTGTATTCCTCGCTGTCGACGATATTGTGCGAGCGGCCGATGGTGTGGGTCGACATCACGCCCAGTTCCTGCTCCAGCGGTGCCACAAAAGTCTGGATCAAGTCCATATGCATGCCGCTGGACTTGCGGATCACGGCCGACAGATCGCTTTTTACCAGTGTTGAAAAGATGATGGGTTTCTGGCCATCGGCGGCGAAAGCTTCGTTGATTTTGCGCGCTGCATCATGCGCCTTGTCCATGGTGTCGATGAAGGGCAGGCGGATCTGGCGAAAGCGCAGTTCGAACTGCGTCAGTACTGAATGGCCGAAGGTTTCCGCGGTAATGCCGGTGCCGTCGGAAACGAAGAAAACGGTGCGGGCTGCGGAAGGAAGCTGTGGGCGTGGTTCTTGTGTCATGGTCTTCCTTCTGTGGATCAAGATTGTGCGTCGTCATTTTGCGCTGCACAAGGTAAAATGGTTGGAACGGTATGATTGTGCTGCACGACGCCCAGAATAACAAGAACAGCGTTCGGTGCGCCTCGCCTACAGATTTCTATCATCAGTAAGGGTGTCATTATGACCAACGCAGCATTGCAACAGCAGGAGCAGGGGAACGCAGACGCAGTCTACGTCGCCTCGTTCGAAACTTTGCGCATGACGGATGTTGAATCCGTCGGCGGCAAGAACGCCTCCCTGGGCGAGATGATCAGCCAGCTGGCTGAAGCGGGCGTCCGCGTGCCGGGCGGCTTCGCCACCACGGCGCAGGCTTTCCGCGACTTCCTGTCGTACAGCGCCAACGGCGGCTTGCCGCTGGCCGAGCGCATCGCTCAGCGCCTGGAAGGCTTGAATATCGACGACGTGCGCGCCCTGGCGCAAGCTGGCGCCGAGATTCGCCAGTGGATCGTGGAAACCCCATTCCAGCCACGCCTGGCCGCTGAAATCGACCAGTTCTACGCCAGGCTGGTAGCCGATTCCGACACCGAAATGTCGTTTGCCGTGCGTTCTTCGGCCACCGCCGAAGACTTGCCGGACGCATCTTTTGCCGGTCAGCAAGAAACCTTTTTGAACGTGGTCGGCATCGACAATGTGCTCGACGCCATGAAACAAGTGTTCGCTTCGCTGTACAACGACCGCGCCATTTCCTACCGCGTGCACAAAGGTTTTACCCACGCTGAAGTGGCCCTGTCGGCCGGCGTGCAGCGCATGGTGCGCTCGGACCTGGGCGCCGCCGGCGTGATGTTTACCATCGATACGGAATCGGGCTTCAAGGATGTGGTGTTCGTCACCTCCAGCTACGGCCTGGGCGAAACGGTGGTGCAGGGCGCCGTCAATCCCGACGAATTCTATGTGCACAAGCCGATGCTGGAAAAGGGCAAGTCGCCCGTGATCCGCCGCAATATCGGCTCCAAGCTGCTGAAGATGGAATTTACGAATGAAGCGAAAGCCGGCCGTTCCGTGAAAACCGTCGACGTGCCGGTAGAAATGCGCAACCGCTACTCGCTGAACGACACCGAAGTGGTGGAACTGGCGAAATACGCCGTCATCATTGAAAACCACTACGGCCGTCCGATGGACATCGAATGGGGCAAAGATGGCCGCGACGGCAAGCTGTACATCCTGCAAGCGCGTCCTGAAACCGTCAAGTCGCAGCAAAAAGCCACCGATGTGCAAGAGCGCTTCAAGCTGAAAAGCACCGGCACCGTGCTCACTTCGGGCCGCGCCATCGGCCAGAAGATCGGCGCCGGTCCCGTGCGCGTGATCCACGATCCGGCCGACATGGAACGTGTACAACCGGGCGACGTGCTGGTGGCCGACATGACGGACCCTAACTGGGAACCGGTCATGAAGCGCGCTTCGGCCATCGTCACCAACCGTGGCGGGCGTACCTGCCACGCAGCGATCATCGCGCGTGAGTTGGGCGTGCCAGCCGTGGTTGGCTGCGGCGACGCGACCGAAGTGCTGAAAGACGGCACCTTTGTCACCGTGGTGTGCTCGGAAGGCGACGAAGGCAAGATCTACGACGGTCTGCTGGAAACGGAAGTGTCGGAAGTGTCGCGCGGCGAATTGCCCAAGCTCGATACCAAGATCATGCTCAACGTGGGCAATCCGCAGTTGGCGTTCGACTTCCAGTCCGTGCCGAACGCCGGCGTGGGCCTGGCGCGCCTGGAATTCATCATCAATAACAATATTGGTGTGCATCCGAAAGCGATCCTGGAATACCCGAACATCGACGCCGACCTGAAAAAAGCGGTGGAATCGGTGGCCCGCGGCCACGCTTCGCCGAAGGCTTTCTACATCGACAAACTGGCCGAAGGCATCGCCACCATCGCTGCCGCCTTCTGGCCGAAAAAAGTCATCGTGCGCCTGTCCGACTTCAAGTCGAACGAGTACAAAAAACTGATCGGCGGTTCGCGCTACGAGCCGGACGAAGAAAATCCGATGCTGGGTTTCCGTGGCGCGGCGCGCTACCTGTCGGCCGACTTTGCCGAATCGTTCAACATGGAGTGCGAAGCGATGAAACGCGTGCGCAACGACATGGGCCTGACGAACGTGGAAATCATGGTGCCATTCGTGCGCACCCTGGGCCAGGCCGAGAAAGTCATCGACCTGCTGGCCAAGAATGGCTTGAAGCGCGGTGAAAACGATTTGCGCGTCATCATGATGTGCGAAGTGCCGTCGAACGCCATCCTGGCCGACCAGTTCCTCGACCATTTCGATGGTTTCTCGATCGGTTCCAACGACCTGACCCAGCTGACCCTGGGCCTGGACCGCGATTCCGGCATGGCCTTGCTGGCCGCCGATTTCGACGAGCGCGATCCTGCCGTGAAAGCGCTGTTGTCGCTGGCCATCAAGGCTTGCCTGGCACGCGGCAAGTACATCGGCATTTGCGGCCAGGGTCCTTCCGATCATCCTGACTTTGCCGTCTGGCTGATGGAGCAGGGCATCGAATCGATGTCGCTGAACCCGGACTCGGTGATCGATACCTGGCAAAAACTGGCTGCGCTGAAAGCGTAAGCGCGCTTTTTAGCTCTCTGAAAAACCCGCTGCCGGAGCATGGCAGCGGGTTTTTTTACGCCTGCGGCATATGGAGCAAGCGGCGCACGGCAGCCGGCGATGAGGTGGCGCAAGATCAGCTAAAATGAATCCACTCACTTACAAATCGACAGGAGTTCGTATGGCAAGCAAGAAACCGACCAAGGCAACGAAAATCGATATCGGCATTTCCGAAACGGACCGCGCAAAGATCGCGGAAGGCCTCTCAGGCCTGCTGGCCGACAGCTACACTTTGTACCTGATGACGCATAATTTCCATTGGAACGTCAAGGGGCCGATGTTCAATACCCTGCATCTGATGTTCATGACCCAGTACACCGAGCAGTGGGGCGCGCTCGACCTGATCGCAGAACGCATCCGCGCGCTCGGTTATCCGGCGCCAGGCACCTACAAGGAATTCGTCAAGCTGGCGAGCATCAAGGAAATCGACGGTGTGCCACCGGCGCTGGAAATGGTCAGCCACCTGGTGGCCGCGCAAGAGGCCACCGCACGCACGGCGCGCCGTTTGTTCCCGTTGCTGGAAAAGGCCAATGACCAGCCGACGGCAGATCTGATCACGCAACGCCTGGATCTGCATGAGAAAACGGCGTGGATGCTGCGTAGCCTGCTGGAAGAATAAACGCTATAAAATGAGAAACTCCTGATTTGCTATTGACGCAGGCGGGAATTGCGTTAGACTGCTTGTATATAGGTGTCTGGCAAAATAAATATCTTCAGTTTGTCATCGTAAAAACCCTCGTCGCCTATATGGGCTACGGGGGTTTTTATATTTTCGGGAATATATACAGTAAAGGAAAGTATCATGGCCGATTGGATAGGCTGGTTTGTGGCAGCGGGTGCGGTATTGATCCTGGAGTTATTTACTGGCACATTTTATTTGCTGATGATCGCCATTGGCATTAGTGCGGGCGGATTGGTGGCACTGGCCGGCGCAAATGGCGTTTGGCAGGCACTGGCAGCGGCCGTGGTTGGCGTGGTGGCGACCCTGTTATTGCGCCGCAGCCGATTTGGCAAGGCGTCGCGCCGTGATGCGGCGCAGGACCCGAATGTGAATCTGGATATAGGCCAAAGTGTGGCAGTGGCGCACTGGGTCGATGGTGTGGCGCGCGTGATGTATCGCGGTGCGCTGTGGGATGTTGAATTAGCCCCCGGCAGCGATACGCAAGCGGGCCAGTACACAATACGCGCCGTACGCGGCAGTCGTTTGATTGTTGGATAACCTGGAGAGTAAATTATGGAAGTAAACATCGGAAGCGTCACGCTGATCTTGTTATTGCTGGCCCTGGTCTTTGTATTCAAGACGGTCAATGTGGTGCCGCAGCAGCACGCCTGGGTGGTCGAGCGTCTGGGTAAATTTCATGCGGTATTGGGCCCTGGCCTGAATATCGTCGTGCCTTTCGTCGACCGCATCGCTTACAAGCATGTACTCAAGGAGATTCCACTCGATGTGCCGCCACAGGTCTGTATTACGCGTGACAATACGCAGCTGCAGGTTGACGGTATCCTGTATTTCCAGATTACCGACCCCATGCGCGCCTCGTACGGATCGTCGAATTACATCGCCGCCATTACGCAGCTGGCGCAAACGACCTTGCGTTCCGTGATTGGCAAGATGGAGCTCGACAAGACGTTTGAAGAGCGCGACCATATTAATACAGCCATCGTGAATGCCATCGATGAATCGGCGTCGAATTGGGGCGTCAAGGTTTTGCGTTATGAGATCAAGGATTTGACGCCACCGAAGGAGATCCTGCATGCGATGCAGGCGCAAATCACGGCTGAACGCGAAAAGCGCGCACTGATCGCGGCCTCGGAAGGGCGCAGGCAGGAGCAGATCAATATCGCCAGCGGTGAACGCGAAGCGTCAATTGCCCGCTCGGAAGGCGAGAAGCAGGCATCGATCAACCGTGCCGAAGGGCAGGCGGCTGCCATCGTGGCGCTGGCCCAGGCGAGCGCCGAGGCGCTGCGCCAGGTGGGCGCCGCTATCCGCGAGCCCGGTGGTGAGGATGCCGTCAATCTGAAGGTGGCGGAGCAGTATGTGGGCGCTTTTGCGCAATTGGCCAAGACGAATAACTCGATTATCGTCCCGGCCAATCTGGGTGACATGAGCAGCTTGATCGCTACCGCCATGCAGGTAGTTAAAACGCAAAAGCCCAAAGTGCTGTAATTCGCCTTGAGCGCAAGCCTTACTACGCAGTTAATAGCAACTTCCGCCCGCTTGATAGCGGGCGGTTTGCATAGTGCGGCAGTATTCTCACAGTATGACTTGTGTGTGATCGATGGCGCGCTATTGGATTTTTAATTCATCGTATGGCGGGCATGATGAGGGTATTATGCGTGGCGTGCGGCGCTTGTTTTTGTTTTCGATTAAAGTGGCGGCCGTATGGGGGAGATTAAGCAGTCGTAACTCTGCAGTAGAATGTCTCCGATAATGAGATGTGAAACAAGATAGTATTGGTCCAATGTATTGTTTCGCGTATTGCCCCAATGTTTTTCATGGATTTGAATTTATAAAATCCATAAATTGCAATTAAATAAAAATTGATAGACAATAAACGGCATGATGGTGTACTGCAGTTGAATCCTGGCCTGTCGATGGATAGGAGTTCGCTTGCAGGTTTGACCACTTGTTGCCTGCCTGTGATTCGGGGTGTTTGCGTATATCGGCTGAAAATGACTGTTTTAAGCAAAAATAATTGTAAAAAACATTAAAATTCCAAAAAAATCTCCCCAGGCGCGTTACAATTGGATAGAATTTAACTGTAGAGTTATATTTTTTAACGCAATCTCAACCCAGGCAAAGGAAATATCATGGATCTGTCCAGCTTATCCCTGTCCGAACTGCGCACGCTGCAAGACGACATCAAGAAACAAATGAAAAAACGCGAACAGGACGACCTGTCCAAAGCGCGCGAGCAAATCCTGGCGATCGCTCAAAGCGTCGGCGTTTCGGTAAAAGATCTGGTGGGTACGGGTATCCGTGCAAAAACCGGTACCGTGGCTGTGCGTTATCGCAATCCGGACGATGCGTCGCAACAATGGACGGGCCGTGGCCGTCAACCGAAATGGGTCAAGGAATGGACCGATTCGGGCAAATCACGTGATCTTCTGAAGGTTTAAATACCGTTCATTCGGATGCTTGTCCTGTAGTCCTGCAGCATGTACTTAAAGCAGCACGCAAGCATCCGGAACTCCCCCCCCCTTTGATGAGTTGGCGCCCACGCCAGAGCCATCACTCCTGCATTTCAGCTATCTGCCCGTATTATCGGCAGCTATGGCGCTCCTTATATCCCATTCTTTATTGTCCTG
Organism: Janthinobacterium saanense; assembly: GCF_014200675.1. Classification (GTDB taxonomy): domain Bacteria; phylum Pseudomonadota; class Gammaproteobacteria; order Burkholderiales; family Burkholderiaceae_D; genus Janthinobacterium. Next base: position 103,968 of record NZ_JACHCI010000020.1, read on the forward strand.
TTATCTGATTCCGGTAGCCCTTATGGCGTGGCCAAAATAAAAACCCGGCATGCAGCCGGGTTGGTTGGGGTATTGCAATGCCCGCATGGGCAAGCCGATTTAGCGGCGGTTCGTCTTCATTGCGGCCTGGACTTCGCGCGCGCCATCGCGGTCGCGTTCAGCGGCCCGTTTGTCGTGCTGCTTCTTGCCCTTGGCCAGGCCGATTTCGCATTTCACGCGGCCGCCCTTGTAATGCAGGTTCAACGGCACCAGGGTAAAGCCGGAACGCTCGACCTTGCCGATCAGTTTATCCATTTCCGCGCGGTGCAGCAGCAGCTTGCGCGTGCGCACGGCTTCCGGGTGGATATGGGTGGAGGCGGTCGGCAAGGCGCTGATATGGGCGCCGAACAGGAATAATTCGTCGCCACGGACGACGACGTAGGCTTCCTTGATTTGAACGCGGGCGTCGCGGATGGCTTTGACTTCCCAGCCTTCGAGCACGATGCCGGCTTCGTAGCGATCCTCGATAAAGTAGTCGTGGAATGCTTTTCTGTTGTCTGCTATGGTCATGAGATGGTAAATGTGCGCGGGTCGGTTAAACTACTGTCTCGCGCAAGCGCGATAAAATCCAATGTATCCAACATCATAGCAAATGGTTCTTCAATGGCAGTAGTACATAAATCAGTTTTTCTCGGCTACAGCGCCGAACAAATGTTCGCGCTGGTGGCGGCGGTGGAAGATTATCCCAAATTCCTGCCCTGGTGCGGCGCGGTGGAAGTGCGCGAGCGCGGCGAAAACACGGTTGTCGCCAGCGTTGGTATACAGTACCACGGCGTGCGCCAAAGCTTCACCACGTCGAACGAGAACGTGCCGCCATCGTCCATCAAGATGAAGCTGGTTGACGGTCCTTTCAAGACCCTCGACGGCGTCTGGACCTTCAAAGCCTTGCGCGACGACGCCTGCAAGATTGAGCTGGACCTGCATTACGAGTTTTCCAGCCGCGTATTGGAGCAAATCATCGGCCCCGTGTTCGGCATGATCGCCAACAGCATGGTCGATTCCTTCTGCAAGCGCGCGGAGACCGTCTATGGCTGAGGCCAGCATCCAGGTGCAGATATGCCATGCCTTGCCTGACAGCGCCTTCCTGCGCACATTAAACGTGCCTGTGGGCACGACCGTGGAGCAGGCAGTCGAGCTGAGCGGTTTGCTGCAGGCAGTGCCCGGCATCGACCTGGCCGTGAATATGGTCGGTATCTATGGCAAGAAGAAGGCCCTCGATACCGTATTGCGCGAGCATGACAGAGTGGAAGTCTACCGCCCCTTGCTGGCGGACCCGAAAGAGGCGCGCCGGCGCCGGGCTGGCAGCAAGCCTGCCAAGGCCTAGATGCGTGGCAGGGCGGCTACTTTGCTACCCTGCTTATACAATATTTTTTTGCCATCTACAAATATCTTTTCTATGCTGCAAGGACGGCAGTCGCTTTTTTCTGTATAATCTGCTTTTGCGCCAATAGGAAATGCTATGCGTCTACTTCAAAAAGCACTCACATTCGATGACGTGCTGCTCGTCCCAGCCTACTCCAACGTTCTGCCTGCCGATACGTCCCTCAAAACTCGCTTGACCCGCAACATCACCCTGAATATTCCCTTGCTGTCCGCAGCCATGGATACGGTGACGGAAGCCCGTCTGGCGATCGCGATGGCCCAGGAAGGCGGCATCGGTATCATCCACAAGAATTTGAATCCGAAAGACCAGGCACGTGAAGTAGCCCGCGTCAAGCGTTTCGAAGCCGGGGTGCTGCGCGATCCGATCACGATCCCGCCAGAAATGAAAATCCGCGACGTGATCGCCCTGACCGAGCAATACGGCATCAGCGGTTTCCCTGTGGTCGAAGGCAAGATCGTGGTCGGTATCATTACCAACCGCGACTTGCGTTTTGAACAGGAACTCGACGCCGAAGCGCGCGCCAAGATGACCCCACGCGACAAGCTGGTCTACGTCACCGAAGGCGCCGACCGCGATGAAGCCAAGCGCCTGATGAACAAGCACCGCCTCGAGCGCGTGCTGGTGGTCAACGACGACTTTGAATTGCGCGGCCTGATCACCGTAAAAGATATCCAGAAGTCGACTTCGCACCCGTTCGCGTCGAAAGACAGCCAGGGCAAACTGCTGGTCGGCGCTGCCGTCGGCGTGGGCGCCAAGGATGAAGAACGCATCGACCTGCTGGTCGCCGCTGGCGTTGATGTGCTGGTGGTCGATACCGCCCACGGCCACTCGCAAGGCATTCTGGACCGCGTAAGGTGGATCAAGACCAAATACCCGCAAGTGGAAGTTATCGGTGGCAATATTGCTACCGCTGCTGCCGCCAAGGCACTGGTCGAATACGGCGCTGACGCTGTCAAGGTCGGCATCGGTCCTGGCTCGATCTGCACCACGCGTATCGTCGCCGGTGTGGGCGTGCCGCAAATCACGGCCATCTCGAACGTGGCTGAAGCTTTGGAAGGCACAGGCGTGCCATGTATCGCTGACGGCGGCATCCGCTTCTCGGGTGATATCTCGAAAGCACTGGCAGCCGGTGCATCGACCGTCATGATGGGCTCCATGTTTGCCGGTACGGAAGAAGCACCAGGCGAAGTGATCCTGTACCAGGGCCGTAGCTACAAATCCTACCGCGGCATGGGTAGCCTGGGCGCGATGTCCGATGGTTCGGCTGACCGTTATTTCCAGGACGCCACCATGAAGGCCGACAAGTTCGTGCCTGAAGGTATCGAAGGCCGCGTTGCCTACAAAGGCAGCGTGCTGGCGATCATCTTCCAGCTGGTGGGCGGCGTGCGTCAATCGATGGGTTACTGCGGTTGCGCCACCATCGACGAACTGCGCGAAAAAGCGGAATTCGTGGAAATCACTTCGGCCGGCATGCGCGAGTCGCATGTCCATGATGTGCAGATCACCAAAGAAGCTCCCAACTACCGTTCCGAGTAAGCGGTAACGAAAGTCCAGACCGGCGCCCAGTGCGCCGGTTTTGCAATTGACCCTGAATAAAGCTCCGACCATGCATTCTAAAATCCTCATTCTCGATTTCGGTTCCCAAGTCACCCAGCTGATCGCCCGCCGCGTGCGTGATTCTGGCGTGTTTTCCGAAGTCTTCCCGTATGACGTCAGCGACGAATTCGTGCGCAACTATGGCGCCGCCGGCGTGATCCTGTCGGGCAGCCATAATTCGACGCTGGAAGGCGATTCGCCACGCGCGCCGCAAGCCGTGTTCGAACTGGGCGTGCCTGTGCTGGGTATCTGCTACGGCATGCAAACCATGGCGGCCCAGCTGGGCGGCAAGGTGGAAAACGGCCTGGTGCGCGAATTCGGCTACGCCGAAGTGCGCGCCCGCAGCCACACCAAATTGCTGAACGGCATCGCCGACTTCGTGACCGACGAAGGCCACGGCATGCTGAAAGTGTGGATGAGCCACGGCGACAAGGTGCTGGACATGCCGCCAGGCTTCAAACTGATGGGCAATACGCCTAGCTGCCCGATCGCCGCCATGGCCGACGAAGAGCGCCAGTTCTACGGCGTGCAATTCCACCCGGAAGTCACCCACACGGTGCAGGGCAAGGCCATCATCGGCCGTTTCGTGCATGAAATCTGCGGCTGCAAATCGGACTGGAACATGCCCGACTACATCAGCGAAGCGGTGGAAAAAATCCGCGCGCAAGTGGGCACCGACGAAGTCATCCTGGGCTTGTCCGGTGGCGTCGATTCTTCCGTGGCTGCCGCGCTGATCCACCGCGCCATCGGCGACCAGCTGACCTGTGTGTTTGTCGACCATGGCCTGCTGCGCCTGGACGAAGGCAAGATGGTGATGGACATGTTCGCCAAGAACCTGGGCGTAAAAGTCATCCGCGTCGATGCAGAAGACCAGTTCATGGGCCATCTGGCCGGCGTCACCGATCCTGAGCAAAAGCGCAAGATCATCGGCCGCGAATTCGTCGAAGTGTTCCAGGTCGAATCGGGCAAGCTGGTCAATGCCAAATGGCTGGCGCAAGGCACGATTTACCCGGACGTGATCGAGTCGGCAGGCAAAGGCAAGAAAGGCCAGACCATCAAGAGTCACCACAATGTGGGCGGCTTGCCAGACACCATGAAGCTGCAACTGCTGGAGCCGCTGCGCGAACTGTTCAAGGACGAAGTGCGCAAACTGGGCGTGGCCCTGGGCTTGCCGCATGACATGGTTTACCGTCACCCATTCCCAGGCCCAGGCCTGGGCGTGCGCATCCTCGGTGAAGTCAAAAAAGAGTTCGCCGACCTGCTGCGCCGCGCCGACGCCATCTTCATCGAAGAACTGCGCAACACGCCATACGAATTCGTTGCCGGCCAGGCCGTCGACCCGGAAGCCTTGCCAGCGAACTGGTACGAAGCGACCAGTCAGGCCTTCGCCGTGTTTCTGCCCGTCAAATCGGTAGGCGTGATGGGCGACGGCCGCACCTACGAATACGTGGTGGCCCTGCGTGCAGTGCAAACGCAAGACTTCATGACGGCCCACTGGGCCCACCTGCCGCACAGCCTGCTGGGCAAAGTGTCGAACCGCATCATCAACGAAGTGCGCGGCATCAACCGCGTGGTCTACGATATCTCGGGCAAGCCACCGGCGACGATTGAGTGGGAGTGAGTTTTCAAACGGAAACTTTGCCTTCCTAAATAAGTAAGCCACTAAAGCCCTGTTTTTACAGGGTTTTTTTATTCTCGAAATTGCCATAAAAGCTATATCAAGATAGCCATATCGCCATCTTTTCATTGCTAAAAATAGCTATCATAAAAATAAAGTTCCAAAAAAATAATAAAATTGCCATATGGAAATAGTTATTTTATAATTTACTTATATAAATAATTATTTAAGGCGATTTTATGCACCTGCGCTTGACGCCACGGTGCGGTGTTTTTTTGTTGAGTACTACTTTATGCGCGGCCGTGTCCGCGCAAACCCGTCCTGACATTGCACCGCCGATTCCTGTTGCAGCTGGCGTCAGCCAGCGCGACGATGCCAGCCAAGAATTGATCCGCCAGCAAGAACGTGAACGCCTGTTGCGCCAGCAGCAGGAGCGCCATCCCGATGTGCGTCTGCAGGATGCGCCGGCGGCAGTGGCCGCCCATCGCCTGCCGGACGGCGAATCACCCTGTTTTGTGATCGACCAGCTCGTCTTGCAGGGCGACGCGCATGAACAATTCCAGTGGGCGCTGGCGGCCGCCGGGCGCGATGACCTGGGCGCTGCCGACACGCCGCTGGGCCGTTGCCTGGGCACCCAGGCGATCAATGCGGTGATGGGGCGCATGCAGAACGCCATCATTGCACGTGGTTATGTCACCACGCGCGTGCTGGCCGAGCCGCAGGATTTGAGCAAGGGCAGGCTGACGTTGACCGTCATACCGGGGCGCATACGCCAGATTGCATTTGCGCCAGGTACGTCCAGCCGTGCCAACTGGTGGAACGCGCTGCCGTCCCGTCCCGGCGACTTGCTCAATGTGCGCGATACGGAGCAGGCGCTGGAAAATTTCAAGCGGGTGCCGACGGCGGAGGCCGATATCCAGATCAAGCCGGCCGAGGGCGGCAACGCCCAGCCCGGTGAAAGCGATCTGTCGATCCAGTGGCAACAAAACATGCCGTTTCGCCTGGCGCTGGGGCTTGACGATAGTGGTGCACGCTCGACGGGCAAGCTGCAAGGCAGTGTGACGGTGTCGTATGACAACTGGCTGACCCTGAATGACTTGTTTTACCTGAGCATCAACCAGAACGTCGACGGCGAGCGCAACGGTCCGCGCGGCACGGGTGGCCTGGTGGCCCATTATTCGATTCCCTACGCCTATTGGCTGCTGGCATTTACGGCCAGCGACAGCCATTATCAGCAATCGGTGGCCGGTATCAACCAGGACTACAACTACAGCGGCAGCAGTGAAAACAAGGAAGTCAAACTGTCGCGCCTGGTGTACCGCGATGCCTCGCGCAAGACCACCGTATCGCTGCGCGGCTGGCAGCGCGCGTCGCGCAACTTTATCGATGACACGGAAGTGGAGGTACAGCGCCGTCGCATGGCCGGCTGGGAGCTGGGCCTGAGCCACCGCGAATTCATGGGCCAGGCAACGCTGGATATGAATCTGCAATACCGGCGCGGCACGGGGGCGCTGGGTGCGATGGCCGCGCCCGAAGAAGCGTTCGGCGAAGGCACTTCACGTATGCGTCTGATCCTGGCTGATGCGGCCCTGTCTGCTCCTTTCAAGCTGGCTGGCCAGCCATTGCAATACACGGGCAACTGGCGCATGCAGCACAACCGTACGCCGCTGGTGCCGCAAGACCGCTTTGCCATCGGCGGGCGCTACACGGTGCGCGGTTACGATGGTGACAGCAGCCTGTCGGCCGAGCGTGGCTGGCTGCTGCGCAATGAAATTGGCATGCCCCTGGGCGCCAGTGGCCAGCAAGTCTATGCCGGTCTCGACCACGGCCAAGTGTCGGGGCCATCTGCCGAATGGTTGATCGCGCGCAAGCTCACGGGCGCGGTGCTGGGCCTGCGTGGCCAGTGGCTGGGCGTGCAGTACGACACCTTTGTCGGCTGGCCCGTGCATAAACCCGAACTATTCCGTACTGCCAGCCATACGGCTGGCTTCAGCCTGAACGCCAGTTACTAAAGACCAAAGGCGCCGCCTGGCCGCGCCTGTTTCCCTGCATCTCACTTAGTTGTCATTAGGATAATTATGAACAAGAACCTGTACCGCATCATCTTCAATAAACGCCGTGGTCAACTGATGGTGGTGGCCGAGCATGCCAGTTCGCAAGGCAAGGCAGCCAGGGGAGAAGGTGCAGCACAGGGGGCAGAGGCAGGCAGTGCGGCTGATAGTGTACATGCCCGGCTGAGGCCGCTGGCGCTGGCCGTGTTTGGTGCGCTTGGCATGGTGATGTTTGTTACTACACCGGTCATGGGGCAGATTATTGCCGATCCGAATGCACCGGGCGGGCAGCGTCCGACAGTGTTGCAAAGCGCCAATGGCGTCACGCAAGTCAATATCCAGACGCCTAGTTCGGCTGGCGTATCGCGCAATACCTATAGCCAGTTCGATGTGCAGGCCAATGGCGTGATTCTGAACAATAGCCGTGGCAATGTGCAGACGCAGACGGGCGGCTGGGTGCAGGGCAATCCATGGCTGGCGGGCGGCAGCGCGCGCGTGATCCTGAACGAAGTCAATTCGTCGAACCCCAGCCAGCTGCGCGGTTACGTTGAGGTGGCGGGCCAGCGCGCCGAAGTGGTGATTGCCAATGCGGCCGGGGTGAGTGTCGACGGCGGCGGCTTTATCAATGCCAGCCGGGTGGTGCTGACGACGGGCACGCCGATCCTCAATGGCGGCAGCCTGGACGGCTATATGGTGCAGCGCGGCCTGGTCAGCATCAATGGCCGCGGACTCGATACGTCGCTGAGCGACTATACGGCCATCCTGGCGCGCGCCGCACAAATCAATGGCGGCATCTGGGCGCAGGAATTGAAGGTGGTGACGGGCGCCAACCAGCTCGATGCGACGCACGCGGTCAGCGCTGCGGCGGCCGGCGCCGGTCCGGCGCCTACCTACGCGCTGGACGTGGCGCAACTGGGCGGCATGTATGCAGGCAAGATTACCCTGATCGGCACGGAAGCGGGCCTGGGCGTGCGCAATGCGGGCGTGCTGGCGGCCACGGCCGGCAACCTAGTGCTGCAATCGAATGGCTGGTTAAGCAATAGCGGCAATATCCAGTCGGCCGGCACGGGCAGCCAGACCAGCATCGCCGTCACTGGTGACCTGGGCAACAGCGGCACCGTGTATGCGGGCGGCGACAGCCGCATACAGGCGCAGGGCAATCTCAGCAATAGCGGCGTGCTGGCGGCACAGGGTGACGCCAGCGTACAGGCCTCGCGCATCGACAGCAATGCCGGAGCCGTGCTGGCGGCTGGACTTGGCCTGGACAACAGGCTGTCCGGCAATGGCCATTTGACCGTTGCTGCCAGCGACACTATCGCCGTGCACGGTACCGTAGCGGCGAGTGGCGATAACAGCTTGTTGGCGGGCAAGCTCGATGTGACTGCGGCTCAGATATCCGGCGTCAATGTCAGCCTGGGCGCCAGTGCTGGCGACCTCGACGCCAGTCACGCGCAAGTGACGGCGCGTGAACGTTTGCAGCTCACGGCGGCGGCTACCGTGCGCAGCGATGCGGCCCAAGTGACGGCCCAGCAACTGGCACTGACTGCCCACGACCTGTCGAACGTGGGTGGCCAGCTGACGCAGCTGGGCAACACGGATCTGGCGATCCAGTTGCCCGGTACGCTGGACAATACGCACGGCAGCATCGCCACCAACAGCCAATCCCTGCAGTTGCACGCGGCCAGCCTGACGAACCAGGATGGCCTGATCCAGCATGCGGGCACGGGTGCGCTGGACATTGCGGCGACCCAGATCGATCTGCAGCGCGGCAGTATCCTCAGCAATGGTGCGCTGGCCTTGACGGGCGAGCAGATCGATCATCGCGACGCGCGCACGGTGGCGGGACAATTAAGCATCGATGCGGGCGCGCTGGACAACCGCGGCGGCAGCCTGGCGCAAACTGGCCAGGGCAGTACCGGCGTGCAAGTGCGTACGGCGCTGGACAACCGTGGCGGCACGCTCGAGAGCAACGGTGCGATGACGCTGGCGGCGGCAACGGTCCAGAATCAGCAGGGACGTATCGTCGCCAGCGGCGACCTGGCTTTGAGCACTGCTGCGCTGGACAATACAGGCGCCACGCTGGCGGCCGGCGGTGCGCTGCGGCTCGCTAGCGGCGATGTCGATAATACACGGGGGCAAATCCAGGCGGCGGCGGGCGATGCCAGCCTGTCGGTCGCAAAACTGAACAATACGGCCGGCAGCGTGTTCGCCGGTGCTAATCTGAACACCCAGGCCAGCGAGATCAGCAACAGCGGCACCTTGTACGCGGCTGGCAACCAGGTCCTGCAGGCAAGCGGCGCCGTCAGCAATAGCGGCGTGATCGCGGCGCAAGGCAATAACCGTATCGACGCCAGCCGTATCGATAGCGCTGCGGGCAGCTTGCTGGGCGCGGGTATCCGTGCCGATGGCAGCCTGGCCAATCATGGCCAGTTGCAATTGAGCGCTGCGCAGGGCATTGCCGCGCATGGCCAGAATCTGGCTGCCGGTACTGCCACGCTGAATGCTGCTGCCATCGACCTGAGCGGCAGCCAGAGCAGCGGCGGCAACATCATCCTCAATACCAGCGCGGGCGCCATCGTGACCGATGGCGCGCTGCTGACGACGACGGGATTGCTGTCGGCCACGGCGGCGGGCGGCACGCAGGCGCTGTCAAACGTGCACGGCACCCTCAGCGCCGGTCAGCTCGACGTGCAGAGCGCTTCGCTCGACAACCGCAGCGGCAGCATCATCCAGACGGGGAGTGGCGATACCGTGCTGCAAGGCAGTACATTGGACAATACCGGCGGGCGTATCGCCGTCAATAGCGCCAATCTGGCGCTCCATGCCGATAGCCTGATTAACCGCGGCGGCAGTATCGCGCATGCGGGAACCGGTAGTTTGCATATTGCAGCGACAAGCGTTGATGACGTGGCAGGCAAGGTAACAGGCAATGGCCTGGTCGCTATCGAGGCCGGAACGCTTGACCATCGGCAGGCGGTGACGTCTGGCCAGCAGGTACAGGTAAGCGCCGATAGCCTGGACAATACGGATGGTGTCTTGCAGCAGACCGGTGGCGGACAGATGCGTGTAGATGTCGCGCAAAGCTTGAATAATACAAGCGGAACGATTGCCGGCAATGGGGCGGTGCAAGTACAGGCAAGTGTGCTGGACAATAGCAAGGGACGCATTACGTCGGCCGCGACTGCCGATATCGTCAGCCAGGGCGCACTGAATAATACCGATGGCGTGATTGCTGCCACGCAGGATCTGCATGTGGGCAGCGCCGCGCTCGATAACACGCGCGGCGTTTTGCAAGCGGGAACGGGGGCACTCAGCCTGGATGCGGCCAGCCTGCTGAACCAGCAGGGCACGCTCAGCGCCGGCACAAATTTGACGGCCAAGATTAGCGGCGACCTGAACAATACAGGCACGATTGTTTCCGGCAAGAACACCAGCATTACTGCCGGCAAAGTCACCAGCAGCGGCTTGCTGGGCGCGGGCGTCAAGGCCGACGGCAGCCTGGGCACGGCAGGCGACCTGACCATCAACGCCGATGGCGTGCTGCAAGCGAGCGGCCAGAATCTGGCGGCGGGCAGCGTGGTCTTGACGGGCGCATCGGTCGACCTGTCGGGTAGCCAGACGGGAGGCAGTAATATTGCCATTACGGCGAACAACGGCGATGTGATCACGAACAAGGCGGTCATTTCAGCCAGTAACTTGCTGGCGATTACCGCCAATGCGAATAATGCCCAATCGCTGGTCAATACCCAGGGCCAATTGACGGCAGGGCAATTGCAGCTGAATGTAGCGAATCTGAACAATGCCAGTGGCGAAATCGTGCAAACGGGTACTGGCGATACGGTGATCAGCACCGGCAATCTCGATAACACGGCTGGCCGCATCGCCGTCAACAGCGCTAACCTGGCCTTGAACGCCACCGTCTTGACCAATCTTAATGGCAAGCTGGAGCATGCGGGTGCTGGCGTGCTGGCGATTAACGCCGGGCAATTCAACAATCAATACGGCAAGATGACGGGCAATGGTCAGGTCGATATCACAGCCACCAGCTTCGACCATCGCAATGCAGTTACTGTCGCCAACCAGCTGACCATCCACGCCGGCAGCCTGGATAACCGCGCCGGCAGCCTGGCGCAAACGGGCGCCGGCTTGATGACGGTCAGTGCCACGGATCAACTGGACAATAC
>NZ_JACHCI010000021.1 GCF_014200675.1 Janthinobacterium saanense
GCCCGATCGAAAATTCGACCGGGCCGTCAAGGCAAAACCTCAGCGCTATGCCACTCGCGTTCTACGAAAACCTGCTTAAGTGAACGGCATTACCGGCATGCCGGGCTTTTTCAGTGTTACAGGGTCTTGATAAGAACTTGGGATTTGCGCTGCCAGTTATACATATGTTGGCGATCCTTCGGCAAGTCATCGACGGTGGCGGTAACGAAGCCGCGCTTCTTGAACCAGTGCGAGGTGCGCGTGGTCAGCACGAACAGCTTGTGCAGGCCGGCGGCGCGGGCGCGGTTTTCCATGTGTTTCAGGATGCGTTCGCCATCGCCCTGGGCTTGCGCTTCCGGGTTGACGGTCAAACATGCCATTTCCGCCATTTTTTGCGCCGGGAACGGGTACAGGGCGGCGCAGCCGAAGATCACGCCGTCATGCTCGATGACGGAGAAATAATCGATTTCGCGTTCGATCAGCTCGCGGCCGCGCTTGACCAGCGTGCCATCGGCTTCCAGCGGTTCGATCAGCTTGATGATGCCGCCCACGTCTTCGATGCTGGCCTGGCGCAGGCTTTCCAGGTTTTCATGGCTGATCATGGTGCCCACGCCATCGTGGGTAAACAATTCCAGCAGGGCCGAGCCGTCCATCGAGAAGGGCACGATGTGCGAGCGGTCCACGCCATTGTGGCAAGCCTTGATGCAATGGCGCAGGTAAAACGAGGTGGCGTCCGGCAGGAAACCGGCCATCAGCACGGCTTCGGCCTGGTGCGACGACAGTTCGCGGATTTCCACGCCGGTGGCATCGATCATCATCGGCGTTTCCGTGATGAAGATCAGTTTATCCGCATGCAGGGCGATGGCGGCGCTGCAGGCCACGTCTTCCATGGTCAGGTTGAACGCTTCGCCGGTCGGCGAAAAGCCCAAAGGCGACAGCAGCACCAAACCGTCCGAACCGAGGATGGAATGGATGGTTTCGGCGTCGACCTTGCGCGTGATGCCCGTCAGTTCCAGGTCCACGCCATCGATCACGCCCAGCGGGCGTGCCGTGATGAAGTTGCCAGAAATAATACGGATCGCCGCATGCGACATCGGCGTGTTCGGCAAGCCCTGGCTGAATGCGGCCTCGATATCGAGACGCAATTCACCGGCAGCTTCCTTGGCGCATTCCATGGCGGCGATGTCGGTGATCCGCACGCCATTGTGAAAGCGGCCTTCGACGTTACGCAGGGCCAGTTGTTCGGCCACCTGCGGTCGTGAACCATAGACCACGGTGACGTTGATATCGAGCGCATGCAGCAGGGACAGATCGTGGGCCAGCACTTGCAGTGCACCGGCGCTGACCAGCTCACCGGGGAAGGCGACCACGAAGGTCTTGCCGCGAAAGGCGTGTATATAAGGCGCGACTGAACGCAGCCATTGGACGAATTGGGTAGGGTTTTCCATTAAGCGCATTATAATTCGCTGCGCGATGTGCGCGCTTAAAATACCTGTAAAAATAAATGTCTTCAGCCAGTAATAAGTCTTCTTCCCCTTCTAACGTTGCGTATGTGCCTAAAGACGGGGCCGATCCAGGTCCCAATGCGGCGCCTGCGCAGGGCCGTGGCCGTGCGCGTCCGGAACCACAGAAACCGCGGGGAGGGCAGGAAAGTCCTGAGTCGCGTCTAGCCCGTGAGGCTGCACGCGCCGCGCGCGAAGCCGAAAAGACCTTCCGCAATCCGCTGCCACCGATTACCTATCCGGAAGACTTGCCAGTCTCGGGCCGCCGCGAGGAAATCGCCAAGGCCTTGACGGAAAACCAGGTCATCATCGTTTCGGGTGAAACCGGTTCCGGTAAAACCACCCAGCTGCCGAAGATTTGCCTGGAGCTGGGACGTGGCCAGAAAGGTCTGATCGGCCACACGCAGCCGCGCCGTATCGCCGCCTCGTCGACGGCCAAGCGCATCGCGCAGGAACTGGGCACGCCGCTGGGCGAGACAGTGGGCTTTAAAGTCCGCTTTGCCGACACCTTGACGAAAGGGGCTTCGGTCAAGCTGATGACGGACGGGATTCTGCTGGCCGAGACGCAGACCGATCCGCTGCTGAAGAATTACGACACCATCATCATCGATGAAGCGCACGAACGCAGCCTGAACATCGATTTCCTGCTCGGCTACCTGAAACAGCTGCTGCCGCGCCGGCCCGACCTGAAAATCATCATCACTTCGGCCACCATCGATGCCGAGCGCTTCTCGCGCCATTTCGGCACGCCTGAAAAACCGGCGCCCGTGATCGAAGTGTCGGGCCGTCTGTACCAGGTGGAAGTGCGCTACCGCCCTGTGGAACGTGAACAGGTGGCCATGCCGGGTGCTGCTGGTACAGATAAGCCGGGCCAGCGCACGGCTGCCGCCCGTGAAAAGCGCGACCTGATGGATGCCGTGGTCGATGGCGTGGAAGAGCTGTGCCGCATCGGTTCTGGCGACGTGCTGGTATTTTTGCCGGGCGAGCGCGAAATCCGCGATTGCGCCGAAGCGTTGCGCAAGCATCACCCGCCGCACGTGGAAATTTTGCCGCTGTTCGCCCGTTTGTCGGCCGAAGAGCAGGAACGCGTTTTTAAAACCAGCAATGCGCGCCGCATCGTGCTGGCCACCAATGTGGCGGAAACTTCGCTGACGGTGCCCGGCATCCGCTACGTGGTCGATGCGGGCCTGGCGCGTGTCAAGCGCTATAGCTACCGCAATAAGGTGGAGCAACTGCAGGTCGAGCCGATTGCGCAGTCGGCGGCCAATCAGCGCGCCGGCCGTTGCGGCCGCGTCGCCGATGGCGTGTGTATCCGTTTGTATGAAGAGCAGGATTATTTGCTGCGCCCGAAATTCACGGAGCCGGAAATCCTGCGCTCGTCGCTGGCAGCCGTCATTTTGCGTATGAAGTCCTTGCACCTGACGGACGTGGAAACCTTCCCCTTCATCGAGCCGCCGCTGGCGCGCGCGATTGCGGACGGTTACCAGCTGCTGCAGGAACTGGGCGCCGTCGATGACGTCAACAAGCTCACACCGCTGGGCAACAAGCTGGCCAAGCTGCCGCTGGACCCGCGCGTGGGCCGCATGATCCTGGCTGCCTTGGACAACGCCTGCCTGACGGAAGTGCTGATCGTCGCCTCGGCCCTGTCGGTGCAGGATCCGCGCGACCGGCCGATGGAACACCAGCAGGCAGCCGACGAAGCGCACAAGAAATTTGCCGATGAAAAGTCGGAGTTCCTCAGCTACCTGAAAATCTGGCGCTGGTTCGAGTCGGCCATCGAACACAAGAAAACCAACCGCCAGTTGCAGGACAATTGCCGCAGCAACTTTTTGTCGCAGATGCGGCTGCGCGAATGGCGCGACGTGCATAGTCAGTTGCTGACCATCGTCAAGGAGCAGGGCTGGCGTTTGAATGAAGCACCGGCCACCTACGACAATCTGCACATGGCCTTGCTGACTGGCTTGCTGGGCAATATCGGCTTCAAGAGCGAAGACGAGCCGGGCGCGGGTTATCTGGGCGCGCGCGGCATCAAGTTCCATATCTGGCCAGGTTCTTCGCTGCTGAAAAAGCCGGGCAAGTGGATCATGGCGGCCGAACTGGTCGACACCACGCGCTTGTACGCGCGCTGCGTGGCGCAGATCCAGCCCGAGTGGCTGGAAAATGTCGGCGGCCATTTGCTGAAAAAATCGTGGGGCGAGCCGCGCTGGGAAAAACGCTCGGCGCAGGTGACGGCCTCCGAACGGGCGACTTTGTATGGCCTGGTGGTGTACAGCCAGCGCCGCATCAATTACGGCAATTTCAATTTGCCGGAAGCGCGCGAGATTTTTATCCGCGATGCGCTGGTGGGCGGTGACTTCGATACGCGCGCGCCATTCTTTGCGCACAATCATAAGCTGATCAAGGAAATCGAAAACCTGGAACACAAGTCGCGCCGCCTGGACGTGCTGGTCGACGATGAATTGATCGCCGCCTTCTACGACAAGCTGCTGCCGGCCGATGTGTGCAATGGCGCCGGTTTCGAAAAATGGCACAAGGAAGCCACGCGCGACAACGGCAAGCTTCTGTATTTGAACCGCGATGAGCTGATGCGCCACGAAGCGGCTGGTGTGACTACCGACCTGTTCCCGAAAACCATGTCGGTGACGGGCCTGGAAATGGGGCTGACCTATCACTTCGAGCCGGGCAGCGTGCGCGATGGCGTGACCCTGGCCGTGCCCCTGTATGCGCTGAACCAGTTGCCGCGCGAGCGCTGCGAATGGCTGGTGCCCGGCATGCTGAAGGAAAAAGTCCATCTGCTGCTTAAATCCCTGCCGCAAAAACTGCGCCGTCACTGCGTGCCGCTGCCCGATTACGCGGCCAAGTTCTGCGAGCGCGTGCACACGGACGGCGTGTTTGGCCGTGGTGATTTGATCGACGCCATCATTGCAGACATCCGCACGCAAATCACCATCAATGTGCTGACCACCGACTTCAAGCCGGAAACCCTGCCTGCCCATCACTTCATGAATTTCAAGGTGATCGACGAGCATGGCCGCCAGCTCGACATGGGCCGCAACCTGGCCACCTTGCAGGCGGAATTCGGCGGCCAGGCGCGTCAGAGTTTTCAAAAGCTGGCCGAAGTGTCGGGCGTGTCCGGCGCCGGTACGCCGGGTGCCAAGGTGGCCGGTGCGCAAGTGGCCTCGCGGCTGCAGGCGCAAACTGCCGCCTCGAACGCCAGGGGCGCTGCACCAGCCAAGGCGGCCGCGCCGGCAGCGAACAACACAGTCTCCCAGCATATGGGCTTGAGCAACTGGACCTTTGGTCAATTGCCGGAATTGCTGGAAATCGTGCAGGGCAAGCTGACCTTGATCGGTTTCCCGGCGCTGGTCGACAAGGGCACGCATTGTGACCTGGAAGTGTTTGACGATCCAACCGTGGCGGCGCGCACGCACAAGGTGGGCTTGCGCCGTTTGTTTGCGCTGCAAATGAAGGAGCAGATCAAGTACGTCGAGAAAAGCATCCCCGGTTTGCAGCAGATGGGCATGCAATTCATGGCGCTGGGGTCGCAGGAAGAGTTACGCGAGCAAATCATCAACAAGGCGATTGATATCGCCTGCCTGCAAGATCCGCTGCCGCTGGACGCGGCCTCGTTCGCCAAGCGCCAGGCAGAAGGCAAGTCGCGGCTGGTCTTGCTGGTCAATGAAATTGCCCGGCTGCTGTCGCAAGTGCTGACGGAATTCCATGGCTTGCCCAAGCGCCTGCAAAACATTCCGGCCGCGGCGTCCAGCGATATCCAGGCGCAATTGCAGGGCCTCGTGCATAAACGCTTCCTGACGGAAAACGAATACACCCAGCTGTCGCACTTCCCCCGCTATTTAAAGGCGATCAATGTGCGCCTGGAAAAATTGCGCGCCGACCCCGCCCGCGACACCAAGTTGATGGCTGAATGGCAATCGGCCGCTGCTCCCTACCAGCGCCAGGCAAAAGACCGCCAGGCCGGCAAGAATACCGACCCGAAACTGGTCGACTTCCGCTGGATGCTGGAAGAGCTGCGCGTATCGCTGTTTGCGCAGGAACTGCGCACGCCGATGCCGGTGTCGGCCAAGCGCCTGCAAAAGGTATGGGAATCCATGCTGCGGTGATGGCGCCTCTAAGTAAAACTGGGGTCTGACCCCGGCTCTTTGTTGCTGGCTTAAATGCCTTTGCCGACAGACCCCAGCTCCTTACCGCTGGGTTCAATGCTTGATTAACTGCGCTTATCCAGGTCATCCTCGTCGTTGAGCGAGGAACGGGAGCCGGAGCCGCTTTGCAGGTTGCCGCTGCTGCCTGATTGCAGGCTGGCGCCGCCGCGCAGGTCGCCGCCTTGCTGCATGCGCCGCGCTCCTGCACCGGTGCCGTAGCGGGTGCCGGTGCCGTAGAAGTCTTCCAGCTGCTGGTTCCAGGCATCGCTGGCCATGTCGGGCCAGTTATTCTTGTCGAAGCCGGGGGCGTTTTTCAGTTGATCCTTGTCGACGTCGAGCACGAAGCGCTTGTTGATGGTGTCCAGGCTCAGGCGTTCCCAGGGCACGGCAAACAGTTTTTCACCCATGCCCAGCATGCCGCCGAAGGACAGTACGGCATAGGCGATCTGGCCGCTGCGCATGTCGAGCATGATTTCCTTGATGTCGCCCAGCTCCTCGTCGCTGTGATTGTAGACATCGTCGCCGAGCAGGGTGTCGGCCCCCATCAATGCGGGCCCAGGGCCGGTGTCGTTGTTGCGGTACATGCCCAGAATGTCGCGGTCCAGATAGCTCATGGTGTCTCCTTCGTGTGGTGTGTGTGGCTTGACGAGTATTCACGATAAGCACTGGGACATTCCCACCTTTGATCTGCCTCAATTGTGTCCGGGGCACTTTTCTAGCTTGCAAACGTACGGTGCGCACGGGCAATGCGGTACTCTATGGTTTCCAAGAGGAGGCCGTAGCTTATGCTGATACTGTCGCTGATGACGCAAGAATGCAGTTTGATGGGGCGCCCATGGTGAAGCCCGCCACCATCTGGTTGCGCGGCTTGCTGCGCGCGGGCAAGGCGCAGCAGCGTACGGCCCGGAAACTGGCCAAGGTGCTGTTTGCACCCGTGCCCATCCAACCCAAGCCCAAGCGCAAGCGCAAGCTAGCATCGGCCACATTGGCCACATCCACACTCAAGCCGCGCAGCAAGTCAGCGCCACGCACGCGCAAGAAAGCCGCGCCCGCGCCGGGCAAGTGGCTCGCTTCCCACTATATTCCCTTGCCGGAACTGGGGACTTTGCCGGGCCGGCGGTTGCCGTATTTTCTGTATCTGCCGCACAAGGCGCCGAGCGCCGCCATGCTTGCCCGGGGGCGTCCGCTGCTGGTGATGCTGCATGGCTGCGAGCAAAGCGCCACGCAGTTTGCCGAGGGCACGCGCATGAACCGCCTGGCCGAGCGCAAGGGTTATGCAGTGCTGTACCCGCAACAGTCGCTGCGCGCGCAGGCGCGGCGCTGCTGGAAATGGTATGACAAGCTGACGCAGGAGGGCGGCGGCGATGTCGGCCTGATTATCGGCGCCATCGAGCAGGTGGCTGCGCGTTATGCCATCGACCGCTCACGCATTTATATCTGCGGCATTTCCGCTGGCGCCGGCATGGCGCATATCGTGGCCTTGAACCATCCGCAGCTGTTTGCCGCGCTGGGCCTGCATTCGGGGCCCGTGTTTGGCGGCGGCCATAACCTGATCGGTGCGCTCAACGTGATGCAGCATGGCGCTGCCACCAGGGCCGATACAGCCATCGATGAAGTGCTGCAGCGCCAGCCTGACTTTCCCCGTTTGCCCATGATGCTGCTACAAGGCCAGGCAGACAATATCGTGCGTCCCGTGAACCAGGACCAATTGGTGCGCCAGGGTTTGCGCCTGAACCGCATGCCGGCCGATACGCTGGTGACGGCGCACCGCGTGCCGGCCAGCGCAGCGGGCAGCCGCACGCCCGCGCATGCGTATGCCGTGCATGATTATCAGGTGGGGAAATTGTTATTGTTGCGGGTGGCGCAGATCGAACACCTGGGCCATGCCTGGAGTGGCGGCGACGCCAGCTTGCCCTTCAATGACAAGGCCAGGCCGGACGCCAGCAAGCTGCTGCTCGATTTCTTCACCAGGCACCGCCGCAGATAAGCCGCCAGGCGGCATAGCCTGTCGTGGCTGCCATTGGTACGCATTCCTTCATTCTCCCCTGACGCCGGTCAATGCCGCTGCGCCGCTGCGCGAGCGCGGTCGCCAGCACACTTTCTTGCTTGCCTGCCGCGTGCACCAGCATGGCGCATTTTATGAAAGTGGTATTGTATAGGTATTTAAAAATAACAAAAATAGATGCCAAAAATGTTAAGTGGTATACAATTGGTACATGTTTTTGCTGCCAGAGCAGGCTTGCCGCGCCGTACGACGGCATGGCGCAGGTACTGATTGCCGCCACCCACGTCACGGAATGCATCATGTCCATCAAGTCGAAACAGTTGCTGTGGTTTTTTGCATTTTTCCTTGTCTTCGAACTCAATATTTATCTGTCGAATGACATGATCATGCCGGCGATGCTGAGCATCGTTGGCGAGTTCCAGGCGGATAAGAAGTTCGTTCCCCTGTCCCTCAGCCTGTATTTGCTGGGCGGCAGTTCGCTGCAGATTTTCCTGGGGCCGCTGGCCGATACTATCGGCAAGCGCAAGCTGGTCTTGACCGGCAATGCCTTGTTCCTGCTGGCCACCTTGACGGTGCCATTGACCACCTCCATCGAGCAATTCCTGCTGGCGCGCTTCGTGCAGGGCATGGGCTGCTGCTTCGTTTTCGTCGGCTATGCCATGATCCACGAGCTGTTCGACGACATGGCAGCCGTCAAACTGAGCAGCATCCTGTCCAGCACCACCATTCTGGCGCCGCTGGCCGGCCCGATTCTCGGTAGCGCCATTATCAGCCAGCTGGACTGGCGGTATGTGTTCGTCCTCTCTGGACTGCTGGCCCTGCTGTCATTGCTGGGTTTGTTCAAGAGCATGCCGCGCACGCCGGCGACGCTGGTGCGCCTGGACCTTGCCGCCATCGTGCGCAGCTACGCGGCTATTTTCAGCAACGGACGCTTCATGTTCGGCATGTTTACGGCCGGACTTGCCACCGTGCCGCTGACAGCCTGGATCGGCTTTTCTCCCATTTTCGTGCTGCAGGAAATGGGCGCATCCTATGCCACCTATATCGCCCTGCAATGTGTGATCCTGTCGGGTTTTGTACTCAGCAGCATCGCCATCCAGCGCCTGCCGCAGGATTTCCCATTGGTAACGCTGCTGCGCTTGGGCGGGCTGATCGCGGTGGCCGGCATGCTCGGTGCGGGAGCGGGACGCCATCACGTCGATGTGTTTGCCGCCTGTATGTTTATCTATTCCATCGGCTTCGGCCTGTTCAATGGCGCCCTGATACGCAGCGCGATTACCGCCAGCAAGGAATCGGTGACCTTGACGACAGCTGCCATGAGCTTGCTGTACTGCATTTATTTGTCCGCCTGGCTGCAACTCTACAACGTGCTGTGCCAGCGTTTCGGCTATGCGCTGGAAATCTATGCCTTGCTGAATGTTCCCGTCATTGTACTGATCGCAGCCTGCCTGCTGCTGTTTACGCGCGGCATGGCGGGACGCGCAGAGAGCGAGGTGCGGCTGGCCCGGCATTGATGGCGCAACGATGCGCGTGTTGTGGATGTGGATGTACCCAAACAATGTTTACCTACACTCTCCTGCGGAAGATGGTGCGCTCATGAAGATAGATGACCTGGCCTCAAAACACGATCAAGCAACGATTTTCAACCTGGAATATGAGTTTCGTATCAATAAGCTGAAACTCGATTTCATCTCCCTGGCCGATGCCGGACCGGCTGCCGCCGGCAGCGCTACCCTGGCAGAAGAACATCAGGCTGGCATCGCCGCCCTGCGCAGTTTCATCACCGCCAATTTTACGCATTTCAATGCAGCCAGCTGTTCCTCGCTGAGCGCCATCCCCACGCGCGCGCTCGGTGACGATGAACGCTATCTGCACCGTATCTGGATGGGCGGCCAGCTACCGGACATCGCCTTTGAGGCGATCCAGCAGTGGGGCGCGGCGCTGGACGAAGTGCGGCGCTGCGGCGGTGCGCCGTATGTGTCGATCCTGTGGGTGTGGGATGCGGCGCAGCTGCGCAGCGATGCGCGCTTCAGTCCGACTGGTGGCGCGGGGCGCTACACAATAGGCCGCTACGCCATCGGCGGCACCGCCCTGCATATCAACTCGCTGCGCGCGCTGGCGCTGGACTTCGCGCCGCAGCGCTTTGGCATTCTCGACACCTTGCACGCACAGCGCTATTTCGCCACCTTGTCCGATTATTTCCGCATCCTCATCATGTGCGAATACGGCGGCCTGTATATGGATGTCGATACGATCCCGCATAATCCGGCGACGATTTTCCTGATGAAACCGGAAGTGCCCGATTATTTCCAGCGCGCCGATGGACAGGGGCGCCAGCATGTCAGCTGGATGAATCTGTTCCTCGATGAAACAGGCATGCTGATCGCCAGGAAGAACGACGCCGCCCTGCGCTTGATCCAGCGCAATGTGAACCTCGCTTATGCGGGTATCGATGCTGCGATTCCCTGTTCCTGCCCGCAATTCGAAGCGCAGTTGTTCGGCCAGTTCTATGCGGAATGGAAGCAGCACCTGGGCCGCACCATGCTCAGCCATGCCGAGTTCTACCAGCGCTATTGTGTGCTTTATGATGGCGCCAGGGAGGCCGTGGCGGGCGGCATCCGTGGCATGCGCTTGCTGGTCGATATCATTAGCGATACACATATTCCTCTCAGCGAAGAGGAGGCGTGCGCCTATGCCCGCTGCGTCGCGCGGCTCGACGAGATCGACTGGCAGCTCGTCGATCCCCTGAGCCTGCCCAATATCGTCGATGTGTTCGACATCGAGGAAGTGCCACGCATGGCGTATGCGGCCCAGTTGCGTTCAGACCTCGAGCACTTCCATTATTATTCGGTGCTGTCGGATGACCCGCAGCTGGACCGGGTGAATACCGTCTTTTGCCGTTACCTGCTGGCCCACCGCTCGCGGCATATTGCCGCCGGCGCCTTTTGGCGCCCTACGGTGGGCCGCCACGCCAGCCTCCTGCCGGCGGCAAACGATGTCGTCGTAGCCGACGAGGATGGCCAGGTGGGCCTGCTGTCGCATGCGCCGCTCAGGCTGGTATCCGGCGCTCTGCTGGGCGAGGAGGAGAAGAACCGCATGGCGAAGCTGCTGTTTGCCACCAGTTACCTCGAATACTGTTCCTTCGGAAATAAACTCAATCTGCAGTTTGTCGAACTGCAGCGGCGCCAGAATATCGATCCGTATCTGGCGCATATCCACGGCTTGCATGACGAGGAAAACCGTTTTATCGGTTTTTTCACGGCCGCGACCATGGACGAATTCCAGGCCTGCGGCGCGATCTCGTATTACCGTGATGACATGAAGGCGCTCGACGATGCGTACGACCAGTTCGTGTTCGAGCATGCGCGGGCCGGCGACTGTTTTGTCAGCAGCCTGGCCATCGACGAAAAATACCGTGGACAAGGCTGGTTCAAGCAGATGTTCAATGCAATCCGCGACCTGGCCAGCGGCAAGGGGTGTACGCGCATCAGCTTGACGGTGTGGGAAAAGAGTGAAGCCTTGCAAGTGTACTTGCACAAGGGCTTTCGCAGCGTCGGCACCTTCGACTATGCCTACAGCCTGTTCTATGACCGCCTGCACTTTCTCGTGTATGAAGGAAACTGAGGCAGGCAGGGGCGACTGGCTTAGTTTCCTTGTATTAACTTTTCAGCCAGCTCGGGCGCAAAGATGCCCGCTTTGCCACGGCAGCCATCGGCATTGCCGGGCGCCTTGACCCACAACTGCATTTCGGGCTGCCCGCCACCCAGGTGCACCACCGACGTTACGCCGATCTTGCGCCCTGGCGGATCGCACCATACTGCGCCCAGCGGCCCGTTGCCATTGCGGCTGGTATCGACCACGTAGGCGCGCGTATACCCCTGCTGTTTTTGCAGTGCCGCGTTGACGGCGTCGCCATACGCCTTGCTCGATTGATCCGTCTTGTAATTCGACACATTCAGCGCAAAGCCGCGCGCATCGGCGATGCCGGCTTGGGCCAGGCGGCTGGCGGCCACCTCGGCCGGCATCCACGCGCTATTGCCCGCGTCGAGATAGACATAGGCCTGGGGCGCTGCCTGGTGGAATTGTTCAACCGCATAACGCAAGGCGTCGAGGCGGCCTTGCTGGCCGGCGGCGGATAAACAGGTCAGTTGTCCCAATGCATCCGGTTCCAGGATGACCACCGCCTTGCGCTGGCCGATCGCAGCGGCAAAGCTGGCGATCCATTGTTGGTAGCCGGTGATGGAATTGGCGCCGCCCGCGCTGTACTGGCCGCAATCGCGGCCGGGAATATTGTAGGCCACCAGTATTGGCGTCTGGTTGCGCTTTGCTGCTGCATCGACATAGTTTCCAACGGCTTTGGCGATATCGCCACTCCAGTTGCCAAACCACTTTGCCTGGGCTTGTCCGGCCAGCTTGCTGCGGATGATATCCGCCCTGGGATCGTCAGGGTGGCTATTGACCCAGATGGCTGCCGTCGATTGCGGGTCGACATACAGCGTCGTGGGTGCAAGTCGTTCGACGGCTCCGGCCAGGCATGGCAAGGCCAGCAGCAGGGCGGCCAGTTTTCTGCACATGTTTACAGCGCCAGGAAGGCAATCGCCGCCACGGCAGTTGGCAGCAAGGCGCCCGCCAGCAAGCCGAGGGCGCCAATCGATTCATCCTTGAAGCCACGGCGCAGCAGCGCCACGCCGGCCGGATTCGGCGCATTGGCGATCACGGTCAGGCCGCCACCGGCCACGGCGCCTGCCACCAGCATGTATTTGGATTCGTCCGTCATGCCGGCGATCAGGGAGCCGAGATAAGTCAGGGCGGCATTGTCGGTAATCGCCGTCAAGCCCAGCGCGCCGAAGAACAGGGCCAGCGGTTTCAGGCTGGACACGATCGGCTGCAACCACCATTGCTGCATGCCGCCCAGCACCACCAGGCCGCCCAGGAAGAAGCCGACCAGCAAGCCTTCCTTGAGGATCAGCGGACTTTGATAGCGTTCATACGCTTGCACAAAACCCAGGAAAAACAGGAACAGGCCGATGAACAGCACAGGGTGATGGGCCAGCGCCACCACGGCGGCCAGCACGGCCAGGTGCACCACGCTGATGATCAGCGGTACTTTAGGCAGTTCGACATCGCCCGCCTTCGGTTTGATGTCGGAAGTGTTGCTGTGCAGATATTTGCGCAGCAGCAAGCTCACGCCAGTCGCATTGACCAGCACGGCGATGGCTGCCTTCCAGCCGAAGTGGGCCGCCATAAAGGCGCTGTCCCAGCTCCAGGTGGTGGCCACCATCAGCACCGGCGGCGCCGCGTAGGAAGTCAGGGTGCCGCCGATGGAGACGTTGACGAACAGCACGCCCAGTGCGCCGTATTTCAGCCATTCAGGGATGCCGGGACGAAAAATTTGCGGCGCCAGCATCAGGGCCGCCAGGGTCATCGCCGCCGGTTCGGTGATCAGCGAACCGGTCAGCGGCACCAGCGCCAGGCCCAGCCAGACCAGGGCCAGTTCCGTGCGCAGCGGCATCACGCGCGCCACGCCCTTGAGCAAACGCTGCACGGCGTCGAGCACGGGGCGCGAGGCGGCCACCACCATGACCACGAAGACGAACAGCGGTTCCGTGTAGTGGCGCGACTCGGCATAGTCGACGGCGGCCGCGCCACCCGACACGAAGGCCATCACGATGATCAGGATAAACGCCCAGAAGCCGAACACGACTTCCACTTCGCCCAGCAAATGCAGCAGGCCCGCATGGCGCGGGTGGCGGTGGGCCAGCACTTCGAAAGATTTGGCGGCAAAGGTGTGCAGCAGGGCCAGGCCGAAGATGATGGCGCTGATCAATTGTATGGTAGTCAAATGCGTTTTCCTTATGGACGAACGGTGGCCGCCCGGTACATTTTCGGGCGGTAAGGAGAGTGCCCATGTTACAGCAAACGCCACATACAACGGCGTTTTTCGGATCTGCGGGGCGGGCTGGGGCGTACACGATTGCGGCCCGATCGCAGATAAGCCTTGCCAAAAGGGGAGTCGGATAGTACTGTATATGCATACAGTATCTTCTTTGGATTCTTTTATGCAACAGTCCGCCTTGATGGCCGCGCCGGAAGCCTTGCACCCATCGCTGTGGCGCGCCTCGCAACTGGGCCAGGCGGCCACGCGCTGCCTCGATACAGGCTTTGCCGCGCTGTCGGCGCAGCTGCCAGGCGGTGGCTGGCCCGGTGGCTGCCTGATCGACTTGCTGCTGCAGCAGCCCGGGTGTGGCGAGTTGCGCCTGCTGGCGCCGGCCTTGGCGCAGCTGGGTGGCTTGCCCATTGTGCTGCTGCAGCCGCCCCATCCGCCGCAGGCGCTGGCCCTGGCGGCGCTGGGGCTGGCGCCGTCGCAGCTGCTGTGGCTGCGCAGTGCCAGCAGCAAGGATGCTTTATGGGCGGCGGAAAATATCTTGCGCAGCGGCAGTTGCGGCGCACTGCTGTTCTGGCAGCCGCATGTGCGCGGCGACAGCTTGCGCCGCCTGCACCTGGCGGCGCAGGGCGGCAATACCCTGTTTTGCATGCTGCGTCCGCTGCACGGCGCGCAGGATGCGTCGCCGGCGCCGCTGCGCCTGTCCTTGCGGCCGGCGGCCGGCGGCATCGAGATCGGCTTTATCAAACGCCGGGGACCGCAGCGCGATGCGCCGCTGTTCCTGCCCTTGCAACCACCTTCTTTACTGCAGCGCCATGCGTCTCTGGATCGGCCTTTGCCTGCCCCGGCTCCCGCTCGAAGTCTTTTGCCCGAACTGGTCGGCTGACACGGTTGGCGTGGTGCTGGAGCAGGAGCAAGTCATGGCCCTGTCGCCGCTGGCCCGCCAGGCGGGGATCAAGCCAGGCATGCGGCGCGGTGGCGT
This sequence comes from Janthinobacterium saanense, assembly GCF_014200675.1. Lineage (GTDB taxonomy): Bacteria > Pseudomonadota > Gammaproteobacteria > Burkholderiales > Burkholderiaceae_D > Janthinobacterium. The sequence continues at coordinate 14,513 of NZ_JACHCI010000021.1, forward strand.
GCTGATGCTGGCGCCGCCGGCGCGCCTGTTCGAGCGTTCACCGGCGCTCGAAGCGCAGGCGCTGCAGGAAGTGGCGCTGGCGCTGCTGCAGTTTTCGCCGCTGGTGGCGCACGGTGAAGAGGCGACGTTATTGGTCGATGCGGGGGCCAGCCTGCGCCTGTTCGGCGGCGTGCGCGCCCTGTGCCGGCAGATCGCCGCCAGCCTGCGTGCGCTGGGCTACACGGCCGTGCTGTCGTGCGCGCCCACGGCAAGGGGCGCCTGGCTGCTGGCCAATGCTGAAGCGGGTGTGCGCCGCGTGCTGGGCATGGCTAGCCTGCTGCACCGGCTCGACCGTTTGCCGGTCGCTTTGCTGCCGCCTGCGCGTCCTTACCTTGACTGGTTCGAGGGCATCGGTTGCCGTACCCTGGGGCAACTACGCCGCTTGCCCCGGCCCGGCCTGCAGCGCCGTTGCGGCGCCGCCTTGCTGGCCATGCTCGACGATGCGCATGGCCATGGCACGGAGCTGCATGTGTGGATAGTCGCGCCGCCCACGTTTCGTGCCAGCCTGGAATTGTTCGACCGCGTGGAAAACGCCGAAGCCCTGCTGTTTGGCGCGCGCCGTCTGCTGCAGCAAATGACGGGCTGGCTGTGTGCACGGCAACTGGCGGTTGAACGCATCGTCTTGCTGCTGGCGCATGAGCGGGGCCGGCAGGCGCGTCCACCCACGGTGGTCGAACTGGCCCTGGGTGAAGCCGTGTGGCGCGATGAACATTTGCTGCGCTTGCTCAAGGAACGGCTGGCGCAGCTGGTGCTGGAAGCGCCCGTGATCGGCCTCTCCCTGGAAGCGCTGCAGGTGTTGCCGATGGCGCCGCCCAGCGAAACCCTGTTTCCCGAGCCGGGCGGCACACCCGAAGACCGCCAGCGCCTGATGGAATTGCTGGTGGCCCGGTTGGGCAGCGGCAATGTCTTGCAGGCGGCGCCGCTGGCCGATTACCGGCCCGAAGCGGCGAACCGCTGGCTGCCGCTGGCAGGAAAATTGACGGGCAAGCGCGGCGCGGCTGATTTGCCGCCCGGCCTGCCTGGCATGCCCCGTCCCGGCTGGCTGCTGGCGCAACCGATTGCCTTGCTGATGCGCGATCATCGGCCCTTTTATGGCTCGCCCCTGAAAATGGTGTCGGTGGCCGAACGCATAGAGGCGGGCTGGTGGGGCCAGTCGCAGGCGCGCGATTATTTTATTGCCGAAGGGCGCGACCACGCCCATTACTGGGTCTACCGCGAACGCATTGCCGGCAGCGGCGAAGAGGCCGCGCCGCGCTGGTTTTTGCATGGGCTGTTTGCCTGATGGCTGACTAGGTACAGCCAAATTGGGTGCTGCCCTGCTGAAAATGCCATGCTTGGCTATACTGATCCACCTGTCAGGCTGCATGGCCTTTATCCATGCAGCCTGTGCCGCGTCACGACTTGAATTTATATCTACACTAAAGGATATCCATGTCTCAGCTATCGAACTTCCCTATCACCCAGAAATGGCCTGCCCAGCATCCTGAACGCCTGCAGCTGTATTCGCTGCCTACGCCGAACGGCATCAAGGTGTCGATCTTGCTGGAAGAAATCGGTCTCGAGTACGAGCCGCATCTGGTCAGCTTCGAGCGCAACGACCAGATGGCGCCGGAATTCCTGTCCCTCAATCCGAACAACAAGATTCCCGCCATCCTCGACCCGAACGGCCCGGGTGGCAAACCGCTGGCGCTGTTTGAATCGGGCGCCATCCTGATTTACCTGGCCGAAAAAGCCGGCAAGTTCATCCCCCAGGATGCGGGCTTGCGCTATGAAACCATCCAATGGGTGATGTTCCAGATGGGTGGCGTCGGCCCCATGTTTGGCCAGCTGGGCTTCTTCCACAAGTTTGCTGGCAAGGAATTCGAAGACAAGCGTCCGCTCGAACGTTATGTCGGCGAAACCAGGCGTTTGCTGGGCGTGCTGGAACAGCGCCTGCAAGGCCGTGACTGGATCATGGGCGAGCACTACACGATAGCCGATATCGCGGTCTTCCCATGGGTGCGCTGCCTGGTTGGCTTCTATGGCGCCAGCGACCTGGTTGGTTTTGCAAACTTCCCCAATGTCGCGCGCGCACTGAAGGCTTTTGAGGCGCGTCCGGCTGTCGTCAAAGGTGTGGACGTACCCAAACGTAGTTAACGCAATAACGCAACTGCCTGCAGCGATGGCCGCCCGGCGCTACAATGCGTTTCGGCCGCGCTGCGCGGCAGCTTGACTGTGTATCGTATGAAATCAACCCGGCAAGACTTTCCCGGTGCCCACGGCCATGTGCTGGCGGCCCGCCTCGACGCACCCGATGGCGCTATCCGCGCCTATGCGCTGTTCGCCCATTGTTTTACCTGCGGCAAGGATGTGCTGGCCGCGCGGCGCATCGCGCAAGGCTTGACGGAACATGGAATCGCCGTGCTGCGCTTCGATTTCACGGGACTGGGCGCCAGCGAGGGCGAGTTTGCCGCCACCAATTTTTCATCGAACGTGGCCGATCTGATCGCCGCCGCCGATTTTATGCGCGCCAGGCACGCTGCGCCGCAATTGCTGATCGGCCATAGCCTGGGCGGCGCCGCCGTGCTGGCTGCCGCAGCACAAGTGCCGGAAGCCACCGCCGTGGTGACCCTGGCCGCCCCCAGCTCTCCCGCCTACGTGACGCGCATGTTCAGCGACCACCTGGAACAGATCGCCAGCGAAGGCGAAGCGCTGGTGCAGCTGGAAGGCCGGCCATTCCGTATCCGCCAGCAATTCGTCGACGACGTGGCCAGCCGCCACAGTCTGAAAGAGCAGATCGCCGGCCTGCGCCGCGCCTTGCTGGTGATGCATGCGCCCAACGACACCACGGTCGACGTGTCGAACGCGATGGAAATCCTGATGACGGCCAAGCATCCGAAAAGTTTCGTCTCGCTCGACGACGCCGACCATTTATTGACCGGCCGCGACGATGCGGCCTATGTCGCCAATGTGATTGCCGCGTGGAGCGCGCGCTATCTGAACGATAAGCCATGAAAAACGCCGCCTTGGCAGATGCAGAGGCGGCGCGTGGTGGGGTTCAGCTGGCGAAGGCTCAGTCTTCGTCAAACTCTGCAGATAAGTCTTTCCAGCCCTTGCTCACTGCAAACGCCGAAAATTCTTCCGGTGCTTCCAGCACGATCAGTTTCTTGTCTTGCAAACCGAGGTCGCCATGGCCGAAGTCGGGGCCTGCGTAGCCGAGGCTGCGCAAGCGCGTGAGGATGTGGCCGACCAGGGTTTTGTCTTTGTACAAGCCGCTTTCGAGCGGGGCGGAAAAATCCACGTACACGTCGATGATGCCGTAACCTTCGTCGAAGATACGGATCGCCTTGATGTCGTGGGCACGGCCGGAGCCGTCGGTGGCCTTGAAAGGGCCGCTGAGCTGGATGTCGGTGTCATTGTTCATATTGTCAGCATACACCAAAACGTGGCTGGGGAGAGAGGGGCCGCCCCATAGCGCGGCCCCGGAATGGCTTACTTCAGCGCTTGCAAGATGGTCGTCAGGCGGTCGCGCGTGCCGGCGATGCGTTCCAGTTGCGGGTACTTCAGGCCGCCGTGGTAATCCAGCGCCACGGTCTGGTACTGCTTGCCTTTTTTTACCAGCAAGTTGATCGGCTGCGAGCTGTCTTTGGCCGCCTGGATGGCTTTTTTCAGCAGCTTGGGCGTGTACGCCATGCCATTCACGGCCAGCAGGGTGGTGTTGCCCGACAAGCCAGCCTTGAAGGCGGGGCCGTCCCACAGCAGCTTGCCCAGCTTGCCGTCCTTGTCGACCGTCAAGCCCAGCGAGTAACTCAGGTCGGTGCTCTTGCTGCGCTCTTCCGTCGCTTGCATGAAGGGCGTCTGCTTGTCGCGGTAGACCAGTTTCCAGCCGGCGCGGGCCAGGCCGTCCAGCGGCGCACCCGGACCATGGCCATCGAGGCGGCTGCGCAGGAAGGTGGTCCAGTCATAGGGCTCGATGGCGTTCAGGCCCGCCACTACATCTTCAAAGGTGTAGGGCAGCGGGGTGGTGCTGCCATCCTGCACGCCGAAGAAGGCGCGCGCGAAATCGTCGAGCGAGCGGCGCTCGCCGGACAGTTCGCGGATAGTGGTGTCGACGTCGAGCCAGATCAGCGAGCCTTCCGAATAATAATCTTCGCTGCGCTGCCAGCTGCTCCAGCCGATAGGGCGGCGGCCATTGATGATAGGGTCGTTGGTCGTATCCTGCATGGCGCGCCAGCTGCGTCCCGGCACCGCATCGTAATAGGCGGCCGTGGAGGCGAACAGGTCGCGCATATTGGCCGGCGTGATCAGGCCGGAACGCGAAGCCAGCACATTGCCCCAGTATTGGGTCTGGCCTTCGTAGACCCACAGCAGGCTGTTTTGCAGCGGCGTGTTGAAGTCCGGCGTGGCCTGGCCGGCAGGACGGCGGAACTTGCCATTCCACGAGTGCGTCAATTCATGCGGCAGCAGCGCGCGGCCCGCTTCGGTCTTGTCCCATTCGCTGAAGTAGCCCGGCTTGACGCCGTTCTCGCTCGACTGCATGTGTTCGCGGCCGATGCCGCCGAAATCATCGCTCAGGGCCAGCAGGAAATCATAGTGCTTGAAATGGCGCGAGCCAAACAGTTTATACACTTGCTGCATCAGCACGCGGTGTTTTTCGATTTGTTCCGGCGTCGCTTCCAGGCTGTCCGGGCTGTCGGCCACCACGTTCAGGTGCACCGGCACCTTGGCGCCAGGATCGAGGTCGAAGCGCTTGAAGTAGCGGCCCGCGAACAGGGGCGAGTCGACCAGGTTGTCGAGGTCGACGGTCTGGAAGTCCACCTGTTTGCCCGCCGGCGTGGATGACTCGGCGCGCACTTCCAGCGCGCTGCCGAATTGCCAGCCGGCCGGCAGGGTCAGGCTGGGCTGCACCTGGATTGCGCGCGCAGGACGGCCTTCCGGGTACAAGGTCATCGCATGCCATTGCACGCCGAGCATGTCGGCCGTCATGGTGATGCGCCCCTGGTTGCCCTCGACGGGCGAGAGGAACTGGTATTGCGCTTCCACCGTCGATGCGCCAGCCGGCACCTCGATGTGGAAGGCGAACATGTTCACGGGATCGCGCTGCCATTCCAGCGGCTTGCCATTGGCGGACAGGCGCAGGCCGGCCAGCTGGTTCAGCGGGCCGCTGGGGCCGTGGTTGCCGGGCACCCATTGCGGATACAGCAAGGTCATCTTGCCTGGCGTGGCGGGGATACTCTCGCGGATATTGAAAATCTGCTGGGCCACATTGCTGGCGTCCACATGCAGCACGATGGGAGCGGATGGCGTCTCTGCGGTAGCAGTAGCGGCAGCGTGTGCGCTGAAGGCGGCGCTCAACAAAACAGCGAGCAGCGGGCGTGAAAATGTTTTAAGGGACATGAGAGAAAAGAGTGATGTATAGAAAGTGGTATTGTCGGCAACTATGGTCTGGCAGCAACAGTAACTGTAGCACAGCCGTGGATAGCATCAGGAGCCGAGCAAGATGAAGCCGGCCCAGAAAAACGGGTGGCTATGCGTGTTGCCGGTGCTGGCGGCGCCCAGCATGGTCAGGCCGCGCGTGACCGGGGCGCTGGCGCGGCCGGCGCGGATTTGCTGCAATTGCGCCTGGCGCAAGGCCTGCGGCTTGCTCTTGCCCCGCGCCAGCGCGCCGTAAAAATCGCTCATCAAAGTGGCGGTCGATTGATCCGATACGCGCCACAGGCTGGCCAGCACATTGCGCGCGCCGCGCTGGCGTGCCAGCCAGGCCAGGCCTTCGAGTTCGCGGCCCGTATCGTCGGTGCCGGCCGGCACGGCCGTTTCGCAGGCCGACAGGGTCAGCAAGTCCAGGCCCGCAAAGCGATAGCGCTCTTGCGCCAGTTCGGCCAGGCTGAGTTTTTGTCCATCGCCCAGCAGCAGATAGGAATCCTTGCCCATGCCCGAGCGCAGCACGAAATGGCTGGCGATATGCACGCTGCTGTTCGCGGGCAGTGCCTGCTGCAGCGCGGCCGCCGTGAAGTCGCCATCGAGATACACCTGGCTGGGCACGTGCGCTGTCTGTTCGATCTTTGCCACGGCGCGCAATTCAGACTGCACGAAGGGCAGCGCTGGCAGCTCGCCGCTGGCGCGGGTCTGGCCCAGCAAGGCCATCGACGGTGCGCGTGCAGATTCTGCCGCCTTGCCATCGCTGCCACGCGCATCGAGCATAATCGGCAGCCGTTCGACCAGCCAATGGCGGCCGTCGTGCAGCATGGCGAAAGGCAGATAGCGCAAGACGCCATCGAGCGACAGCGAGAGCGACCTGGCGCCGTTCAGCTGCTTGCCGACGGGGGCGATCAGCAGCGCATACAGCGCTTGCGCATCGGCGCGCGCATCGAGATCAGGATCTTGCGCGCTGCGGCGCAGGCTGGCGATGCGCTGGGCCAGCGTGCGTTCATCGATGGTCACGTCGTAGATGCTGCTGCCGCGCTTGCCAGCTGTTTGTGCGACGATGCGCAGGCGCTGGTTCGTCACCAGATACGTCAGGTGCAGCACGCCCCGTTTCAGTGGCGCGGCCTTGCCGCCGCTGGCAGGCGATGCCCTGGCGACGGGTGCTGCCGGCAGCGTGGCCAGCGCCGTGGTGCTCTCATCGACGAGGGCCGTCATGGCGGCATTGGCGCGCTGCCATTCTTCCTCGGCCTGCGCCGCGCCTTGCGCCTGGTGTTCGCGCGCCAAGGCCAAGGCCTGGGCGCCGGCGCGCAGTGCGGCGCTGCGCGTATCGAACTGCTGCTGCCAGGCGCTTTCCGTACCCGTGTACGCCAGGCGCGTGGTGCGCGGATCTGGCGCGCTGCGCACCAGATTGTGAAAGTCGTCTTCGCGCACCATGGCCAGCACGGTTTCCGCTTCCTGGATGCGGCGCTGGTCGAGCAGGCGGTCCGCCAGCTGGCCATAGGCGGCGCGCTTTTGGCGCATAAAGCCTTGCCGCAACGGCACGGGCAAGCCTGCCGTGCCGGCGCGCGTCGCTTGCAGTGCATTGATCGCCTGCTTGCCCAGGAAGATGGCCGCCGCATCGGGCTCCAAAGCACCCAGCTGCGCGGCCGCCCGCGCTTCGAGCAGGGTTTGCTGATTGGCCATCGCAATGGCCAGCGCGCGCGCCGCCTGAATGCGTGCGCTGGCCGTGTCGCCGGTGCGCGCATTCAGTTCGGCGGCGCCCAGCAAGGCCAGGCCATAAGCGGGATGCGACACGCCGCGCACGGCCGCCAGTTGCTGCGCCAGGGTGGCCGCTTCCTGCGCCAGTGCGCGCAAACCGGCATCGCTGATGTCCGTGCGCGCCGCTTGCACCTGCAAACGGGCCTGGCGCACGGTGTCGAGCAGGCCGGCAGGCGCCGATGGCGTTTTTTCCAGCCGCGCCACCAGGCTGGCCAGGGCTGTTTCGGCTTGCGCCTGCTGGCCCAGCGCCGCCTGCGCCTGGGCCGCCAGCAGCAGCGCGTTGACTTCATCGTCCGCTAAAGGCTGGCTGCCGGAGACAGCCAGTTGCGCCGCCGTTTGCGCCGCATCCAAGGCTTGCTGGTACTGTCCCAGCGCCATCAGGGTGCTGCCATGTGCATATTGATGCGTGGAGCAGGCGGGCGAGGTGTCGCCATAGACCTCGCGGCAGTGGACCAGCGCGGCGCCGGCTGCTTCTTCCGCGCGGCCCAGCTGATTGTCGGCCAGCGCGGTGAGCGCCACGTCTTGCCAGGCGCTCACCGTATTGGCGTGCTGGTCGCCGAACAGGGCCTGGCGTATGCGCAAGCCCTGCTCGGCTTCCTGCCACGCCTTGCCGCTTTCGCCCAGGCGCGCATGGATGCCGCTCAGGCGGTTCAGGGCCACGCTGGCCTGCATCGAATCGGCGCCCGAGCGCTGCACGGCGATGGCCAATGCGCGCTGCGCGAACGACAGCGCCTGACTGTCATTGCCGGTCAGGGTGTACCAGGTGGCCATGTCCGTGATGCTGGTTTGCGTTTCGGTGCGGTTTTCGCCGAAGGCTGCCAGGCGGATGCGGTAAGCGTGTTCCAGGTAGCCGTAAGCTTCTTCCATGCGCCCCATGCGCAGCAATAGCACGCCCACGTCGCGCATGCCCCAGGCGTGGTCGGTGCTGTTTTCGCCCGAGGTGCGGGCCCAGGTATCCATCGCCAAGCGTGCATACGGCAGGCCGCGCGCGTATTCCTTGGTTTGCAGCGCCACGCCAGACAGGTTCGACAGGCTGGTGCCGTACGAGACCGTATTTTTGCCGATGATTTTCGCCTTGGCCGCCAGCGCGGTATCGCCCCATTGCCAGGCCAGTTCGAAGCGGCTCCACTGGCGATATAAATACATCAATTCGGCGGGGTAGTACATGTTTTCGCGGCCAGGATCGCCATCGTCCAGGGTCTGGCGGATGGCCCAGCCTTCCAGCAAGGCTTGTTCGCTTTCTGCATAGCGGTTCAGGAATTGCAGGCTCTGGCCGACGCCCAGCAAGCCGCTGGCGATGCCGGCCCGGTCGTTCATTGCACGGCAAACCTGCACGCTGCGCTCGAACAGGGGCAGGGCGCGCGCCGGCTGTTCATCCTGGCTGGCGTCATTGCCTGCATCGAGCCAGGGCGTGACAGTAGCGCGGCAACTGGCGGCGGCCGCTGTGTTCAGCAAGGCTGGTCCGGCCAGCAGCAAACAAAGTGCCAGGCGTTTCATTTCGTGGAAATCCAGGAAAGACGGGCGACTTGCGCCTGGTCGGGATGATGTTCGTCGCCCAGCTCAGTCTGCGCGCCACGGGTGGCCGGCGGTGGGGCATCGAGCAAAAAGAAACGGCGCGGCAGCGTGCCATTGCTTGCCGGCGCCGCCATCAGGGCCAGCCATTCTTTGCCGAAGCGGGGACCGCTGACGACAAAACTGCGCTCGAAGCGGCTGATGCCGTTGCCAATGGCGGGCGGCATGCGGTTGCTGTCGCCGTCCAGCGCTGGGTAGATGCGCATGGCGGGGCCGCCCAGAGGAAGATGGGCCAGCGCCAGGTCGACGGAAGACCTGCCCCGGTTTTCCACGCTCAAGCGGATGCGCGTGCCGGCCGGCAGCAGGCCCAGGTCGCCATCGCTGAAGGGGACTTGGCGCGGCGGCTGGCCTGGCAAGCTCAGTTCGATGCGCGCGTCGAGCAGCGGCGTGCCGGGCGTGGCGGGCAGGGCCAGCAGCTGGGCCAATTGCGCTTGTGGATGTTCCGTGCGGCTGGCCCAGCCCGGCGTGGTGGCATCGCTGCCCGAGATCAGCGACAACCTGCTCTCGCCCCAGCCGGTAGCGACGGCGCGCCAGCGTGCGCCGCCATTTTCAAACAGATCGCCATCGCGCAAGCCATCGAGCAGGCCAAACGGCAGATACCAGCCCAGGCCATCGCGCCGTATCGGCCACAGCGGCGAAGCGCTTGCACTGCCGTTTGACCATAGCGGCGTATCGAGCGTGCCCGTATAAACGGGGGATGGCCAGGCGGAGCGGGGCAGGTGGTAATTATTCAGTGCTGTCCGGTATTGCTGCGTGGCGCTGCCGGCCCAGATGGCATAGCTGCGCGGCTGCGCGTCCAGGCCGGCGATCACGGCGCGGGTAAACAGGCCGGCCGCCTGGCCCGTGGTCTGCAGCGCGGATTCGGGTGTCCGCTGCTGCGCTTCGGCGGCAAAGAAGCCGATGAAGCGTGGACGCGCGCGTGGTTCGGCATCGGCGGTGCTGGCCGATGGGCGCCAGCCGATGTCGGCGTTTGACAATCCGCGCCATACCAGGCCGTCGCCGCCACGCGTGCCAGCCGCCGCATGGCAAGTGTCGAAGATGGCCACCACGCGTGTCTGGCGCGCCGAGATGGCGTCGATGGCGCGTCCCAATTCGCTGCTGCTGATGCCGCCGTCCAGCCGCCGGCCCTGGCCCTGTACATGAACTTTGCTGTCGCGCGTCAGCAGCATGGTGTGCCGCCCGGCTGGCGTGGGCGCTTGCCCAGGATAGGCGGGCAGCAGCACGCTGTGGCCGGACCAGTACAAGAGCAGCACATCGTCCTTGCCCAGGGTCTTTTCAAGTTCGGCCAGGCGGGCCAGGATGGCGGCGCGGCCAGGAGCCTGTGTAGCATCGGCAGCATCGGAAAAACTGTCGATATGGTCTGCCGCAAAACCCTGGCGCAGCAGCGCCGCGCGCATGGCCGCCACGTCGCTGGTGGGGCCGGCCAGCCAGGTGCTGCGCGGCATGGCGGGTAACTCTGCCACGCCGATCAGCAGCGCGTGGCGTTCGCCCGCCACCGCCGCAGTACTAAGCAGGCAAGACAGCAGCAAGCATGCCAGCCTTGCCCTTGTCATTGGGCTCCTGGCGCCTCGATAAGGGCCGCTTCATCCACCACGCCGCTGTTTTTCAGGCTTTGCAGCGCAGCAGCAGCATCGAGTCCATCGAGCAGATAGATGTGGCCGGGCAGGGGGCCGGTGACGATGCCCGCATGCGCCAGTTCCAGCGCAGCTTCCATCTGGCTGATCGATGTATCGGGCTTGAATTGCACGCGCAAATTCGCCACCGGCGCTTCCGTGCCCGGCACGCTGCGCCATTGCAGTTGCTCGTTAGCCGTGCCTTGCACTTGCCACAGCAGCCATGCCTGGATGATGCAGATACTGGCCAGCGCCGTGATCGCGAGCGGCGCCAGGCGGGGTAGCGATGGCAGGGAAAAGCGTTGCAGCAGGCGGCGCCACCAGGCTGGTTTTTCCTGTGCCAGCCTGCGCTGCAGTTCTGCCAGACCGGCGCTGGCGTCGAGACTGGCCGCTTCCTGTTCGATGGCGCTGCGAATGTCGCCCATCCAGGCCGCGTCGGCAGCCCACGCCGGGTCCTGTTCCAGTTTGGCGGCAATGCGGCTGGCCTGATCGGCAGAGGCGTGGCCGTTCAGATAGTCGGGCAGTGCTTCACGCAGCGCTTGTTCCTGCTTTTTGATGGTATCAGTCATGGCGGCCGCCCTCCTGGACAAACCAGCGCTCGATGCACTGGCGTAGATTGAGACGGCCATGAAACAAACGCGTCTTGACGGTGCCTTCGGGCGCTTGCTGGATCTGGGCGATGTCGGCGATCGACAAATCGTCGATGGCCCATAAGGTCAGGCTTTCGCGCTGCAGGGGATTGCGCAGGCGCCGCAGGCAGTCCAGTACGGCTTGGCGCCGCTGCACGCCTTCTTTTGCCGTTTGCGGTCCCGGATCATGTTCCGCCTGTTCCAGCCGGGATGGGTCATAGCCATCGCTGTCGATCGATTCTTCGTGCGCCAGGCGTTTGCCATGGCGGCGGATCTGGTCGATGGCCTTGTTGCGGGCCAGGGTCAGCAGCCAGGTGCCGAAGGCCACGCGGCCATCGTAGCGCATGGGTGCGCGCCACACATCGTGGAAGACGTCGATCGTCACTTCGTCGGCAATCGCGTGTGCATCAAGGCCGCAAGCGCTGAGCTGGAGGCGTGCGAACACGCGCACCCGGGGTGACCATGCCCGGTAGAGGGCGTCCAGGGCACGCTGGTCGCCCGATGCCATGGCAGCCAGCAGTTCGGCAGGATTGACAGGCAATGCGCTCATGCGTGCGGGTGGGGGCGGGCCTGGGAAAGCGCCGATTATAGCATTGTGGAAATAGTTGCCGCCGTCATCAGGGCATTAACTTTTCTTCATAAAAGATTGAACCGGACTGAACTTTCTTACGAACAAGACGGTGAAGGGCTGCAAACAAGTGGCTCACCCTCCCTAAAGAAAGGACGTTCACATCATGAAAAAGCGCGGCAAGATTTTACGCGACACCAGCATCGGCCCTGGCTTGCTTGCCATAGGCCTGGAGCAATATCCGTTTCAGCTGGAAGGCATGTGGAAGTCGGACACGGCGCCCAAGGTGAATATGGTGGTCGAGGTGGAGTTTGATGCATCTCAGGCGCTTAGCGCGATTTACCCGGTGGCCGACACGCAGCTGGCCAAGGAGCAAGCCGAGCTGGCCATGTCTGCCGCCAGGGCCAAGGGCGCGGAAGTGGCCAGCGGCGTGGTGGCGCGCCTCGGTGTGCCTATGCTGCTGTCGCTGGGCTTGCTGGTAATCGGCTGGTTTTTCCTCAACGCGATTTCGGTGCGGGTGTCGTCCAATTTCAATCCCGGCCTGAGTTTCTGGAAACTGCTGGCCTTGCTCAATTCACCCAATGGCGTGCTGCAATCGTTCGGCAGTATTTCGGGTAGCAGCGGCATGTATGGTTTCCTGGCCATCGTCTGCCTGGCCGGACCCTTGCTGCCGCATGCCTGGAAGGATAAGCGCGCCCACCTGGGTGGCCTGCTGCCCCTGTTGTTCATGCTGCTGGTGGTCGGCCTGATCTATAGCGGCATCAGCAGCGGCATCAGCGAAGCGCAAGGCGCGGCCAGCCAGTTCGGTGGCGCCGAAGGGGCGCGCATGATGGCCGAGATGAGTTCCAGCATGGCGCGTGAAGCGCTGCGCGCCATCAGCGTCGGCCTGGGCGCCTATCTGTCGCTGGCCGCCAGCCTCTACCTGGCAGGCCGGGGCACGATCAAATTCCTGGCCGCCAAGGCCGTTTGATCCTCACTCTTATTTCTCACTCTTACTGAAAGAAACCATGTTGAGTTCATACAAAAAACCATTCTTGCTGGCCTTGCTGACGGTCAGCCTGGCCGCCTGCGGTGACAAGAAAGAGGCCGCTAATCCAGCGCCTACCCTGGCCGATGCGACGGCGCCAAAAAGCGTGGAAGCGATCAAGCAGGAAGTGGTGCGCGCCGCGCTGCCGAAGGCGGACAAGTCCACGCCCGCCGCCAGCTATCAGGAACTCACCAGCGGCAACCAGCTGATGTATTCCTACCTGTCGCTGGCGGCCATGCCCATCGATTACCCCAAGATCGCCGGCGTGGTGTCGTCCGACTATGCGCGTTCCAGCGATGAATTCCACAAGAACGATTTGTTGAAGGCCTTGAAGCCGAAAATCGACGCTTCCGTGGCCCAGGCCGGTGCGCAGCGCTATGTGCGCCTGAAGCTCGATAACCCGCTCAATAAATACGATTTCGAGCAAAAAGGTTTTCCACTGGACAGTTCACTGTGGGAATCGGGCTCGACGCGCTATTTCTTTGACAATCCTGTCTACAAGCTGAGCTTCAGCAATGGCGACGGTTTCCGCTACCTGAACGTGCCGGCCGAAGATGCGGCACGGAGCATCGAGGGCTTGCGCAGCAAATACCAGGCCTTGCAACTGGTGGTGTATGCGTTTGCGCAAGATGCCGATATCAGCCAGAACCTGGTGCGGGCGGAAATCGTCAAGGTCGAGCTGGTCGATAAAAAAGGCAATGTGTTAGCCACGCAATAAAACTGCCGATTCCGGCACTGACCAAAGGATATCCATGCATACACGTTTCACACACTGGGCCGTAGCTGCCGCCATGCTGGCGTTGACTGGCTGCACGACCGTTACTCCCAACAACATTCGCGAAGTCAATGAGCAGAATGTCAAAAGCTGCCGTTTTCTGGGCAATGTGAATGGCTCGGATGCCATTTTCATCGGTTTGAGCTCATCGATTGGCAGCAAGAACGCCAAGGCCAAGGCTTTGAACCAAGGCGTGAACCTGAAGGCCAGCGATATCGTCTGGAGCCAGCAGGGCACCAGCACCACCAATGAGTGGATAGGCAAGGCCTACGCCTGCCGCTAAGAACACCTGACAAAATCTACTGCGCGTCGGTATAGGCGGCCTGCGATGCTCACCGTACTATTCGTACGGCTCCGCTTCTCGGCCGCCTCTTCCTTCCGCTCGCTACGGTTTTGTCAGGTGTTGTCAATCGCTCATCCGGGTCTGCCGTGCATGCTGCAGACCCGGCCAAAAAATATTTTGGCGACTGGGGCAAAAATCGCAATTTTCAAGGCCTTGAACGCAGGGCCATCGTCCTTAGATAGCTAGCAAGCGGATGCTCACGGTGAGGTCCGCGCCACTTATCGCTTACTTATTGAAGGATATTTACCATGCGTACTTTTGACCTTGCTCCCCTGTATCGTTCCGCCATCGGCTTTGACCGCCTGGCACAACTGCTCAACGAACAACGCGCCGATGCGCAACCGAGCTATCCTCCTTACAACATCGAACTGGTGTCGGAAGATAAATACCGTATCGTGATGGCGCTGGCAGGCTTCAGCCGCGCCGAGATCGACATCATCACCGAACGCGACTCGCTGCACGTCACGGGCCGCAAGCAGAAAGAGGGCGTCGAGCGCACTTTCTTGCACCGTGGCATCGCTGCCCGCGATTTCGAGCAGCGTTTCCAGCTGGCCAACCACGTGAAAGTCACGGGCGCCACGTTTGAAAACGGCATGCTGACCATCGACCTGGTGCGCGAAGTGCCGGAAGCGCTGAAACCGCGCAAGATCGAGATCGCCGACGGCGCGGTAGCCAATGTCAGCGTGCTGGAGCAGCGCCAGGCAGCGTAATCATTCCATGTTGCAAGCATGCCCTGTCATGCGGTGACAGGGGCGTGCAGTAAAATACTGGCCGGTTTATCCGGCCAGTTTTACATTCGGCCCCACATTTTATCTCTGATGTTGGCAGTATTAGGCCATGCTTAAAGGAAAAAAACGCTGCTTTATGCACACAAAAGCACACAAAATGTTAAGCACGGTCTAAGTCTGCTAGCCCAATATTGCACACATCAAAGTCTCATTAAATGAGGAGCAATTCATGGACAATCAGTCAACGACGCCATCTCTCGGCATCAAACGCACTGCAGCCGCGCTGGTCGCGATCAGTGTGCTGGGAGCCGGGGGCGCGATGATCGTGCATCAAAATTACGCTGGCGCCAACAGTGCGCCGGTCATCCCTGCGGCTGTCGCCCAGGTTCCTGCCGCCGCTGCGCCGCAAATGACGCTGCCCGATTTTAGCGAAATTGCCGCCCGCAACAGCCCCGCCGTGGTCAATATCAGCGTGACGGGCAGCACCAAGGTCAGTGCCGATAGCAGCCAGGCCGGTACCGACGATTACGGCACCGACCCGTTTTTTGAGTTTTTCCGCCGCTTCCAGGGTCCGCAAGGCGGACAGCGTGGCCGCGACGTGCCTACCCACGGCCTGGGTTCCGGTTTCATTGTCAGCCCGGACGGCGTCATCATGACCAATGCCCACGTGGTGCGCGATGCGCGTGAAGTGACCGTCAAGCTGAACGACCGCCGCGAATTCCGCGCCAAGGTGCTCGGTTCCGACCTGAAAACCGATATCGCGGTGCTGAAAATCGATGCCAGCAACCTGCCCGTGGTGCCGCTGGGCCACTCGAACGACTTGAAAGTGGGCGAATGGGTGCTGGCCATCGGTTCGCCGTACGGCTTCGACAGCACGGTGACGGCTGGTGTGGTCAGTGCCAAGGGCCGTTCCTTGCCCGACGATAGCAACGTACCGTTTATCCAGACCGACGTGGCCGTCAATCCCGGCAACTCGGGCGGCCCGCTGTTCAACACACGCGGCGAAGTGGTCGGCATCAATTCGCAAATTTACAGCCAGACGGGCGGCTTCCAAGGCTTGTCCTTTGCCATTCCGATCGACCTGGCTGGCCGTATCAAGGACCAGATCGTCGCCACCGGCAAGGCCAGCCATGCAAAACTGGGCGTGACGGTGCAGGAAGTGAACCAGGGCTTTGCCGATTCGTTCAAGCTGGCCACGCCGGAAGGCGCGCTGGTGGCCAATGTGGAACGCGGCAGCCCGGCCGACAAGGCTGGCTTGAAATCGGGCGACGTGATCCGCAAGATGAATGGCCAGCGCATCATCGCCTCGGGCGACTTGCCTGCCATGGTGGGTGTCGCCTTGCCTGGCGACAAGATCAACCTCGATGTCTGGCGCGACGGCAAGATCGTTACCTTGTCCGCCACCCTGGGCAATGCGGCCGACAAGGTGGCCGACGTGGCAGAAAACAATGGTATTGCAGGCAAGGTACGCCTGGGCCTGGCCTTGCGTCCCCTGCAATCGCAAGAAAAGCGCGAAGCAGGCATCAGCGCCGGCTTGCTGGTGGAAGACGCCGGCGGCGCGGCGGCAAATGCGGGGGTACAGCCGGGCGACGTGTTATTGTCGGTCAATGGCCACCCTGTCAACACGGTCGAGCAGGTGCGCGAGGTCGTCGACAAGTCCGCCAAGTCGGTGGCCTTGCTGATACAGCGCGGCCCGGATAAGATATTTATTCCGGTACGGCTGGGTTGATTGAGAATAAAGAGAATACGAGAACAAGGAGTAGGGCATGCGCTTATTGCTGGTAGAAGATGACACGATGATCGGCGAGGTGGTGCTCGATCTGTTGCGGGCCGAGCATTACGCGGTGGACTGGGTCAAGGATGGCGACATGGCCGATACGGCCCTGCAGACACAGACCTATGACCTGGTGCTGCTGGACCTGGGCTTGCCGCGCAAGGATGGCCTCGAAGTGCTGCGCTCGATGCGCTTGCGCAAACTCGATACGCCGGTGCTGGTCGCCACGGCGCGCGACGCCATCGAACAGCGTATCGCCGGGCTGGACGCGGGCGCCGACGATTATGTGCTCAAGCCGTATGACCTCGACGAACTGCTGGCGCGCATCCGTGCATTGCTGCGGCGTGCCTCCGGCCGTCCGGAACCGGTGTTTGAACACCAGGGCGTTTCCATCAATCCTTTGACGCGCGAAGTGATTGCCGAAGGCCATCCGGTCAACCTGTCGGCCCGCGAATGGGCGGTGTTAGAGGCGCTGATTGCGCGCCCCGGCATCGTGCTGTCGCGCGCCCAGCTGGAAGAAAAGCTGTACAGCTGGAAGGATGAAGTCAACAGCAACGCGGTCGAAGTGTATATCCACGGCTTGCGCAAAAAACTGGGCAGCGAATTGATACAGAACGTGCGCGGCCTGGGTTATATGGTACCGAAGGCGTGAAGGTTACGGTAAAGGTCACCCACTCGCTGCGCGGCCGCCTGCTGTGGTTCCTGCTGGCGGCCATCATCATGGCGGCCCTGGCGCAAGCCTCGATCGCCTACCGCAGCGCGCTGTACGACGCCGACCAGATTTTCGACTACCACATGCAGCAGATGGCGCTGTCGCTGCGCTCCGGCGCGCCGCTGGCCAATCACGCCGAGGCCTTGCCGGCCGACCCCGTCAACAACGACATGGTGGTGCAGGTCTGGACGCCGGACGGGGTGCAGGTGTTCCGTTCGATTACCCGCGCCGAACTGCCGCAGCGCGCCGTGCTGGGCTTTTCCAATGTAAAGGCCAACGGCACGACCTACCGTATCTTCTCCGTGCAAACCAGTTCCCAGACCGTGCAGATCGCGCAGGACATGGCCGTGCGCAAGCGCATGGCCGGTAGCCTGGCGCTGCGCACGGTGGGTCCGATTGCGCTGATGGCGCCGATTCTGATGCTGGTGGTGTGGTGGGTGGTCAGCGGTTCGCTGGCACCCGTGTCACGCGTGCGCAAGCAGGTGGCGGCGCGCCAGGCCGACGATCTGTCGCCAGTCTCCGAAGCGGGCTTGCCCGATGAAGTGCGCCCGCTGGTGCATGAATTGAACCTGCTGTTCGGGCGCGTGAAAACGGCGTTCGACGCACAGCAGCATTTCGTTGCCGACGCGGCCCATGAATTGCGCACGCCGCTGGCGGCGTTGAAGCTGCAGGTATTGAGCCTGGAGCGCGCCGAATCGGAAGAAAAACGCAGTCTGGCCATTTCCAGGGTCAGCGGCGGCATCGAGCGGGCCACGCGCCTGGTTGAGCAACTGCTGGTGCTGGCCCGCCAGGAAGCGAGCGCCGCCAGCGGCGACCAGCTGCAGCAGGTGGACTTGAACGATGTCGTCAAGCGTGCGCTGGGCGACATGGCCGGCGTGGCGCAGGCGCGCAAGATCGACCTGGGCCTGTACCATATGGACCCGGCCAGCGCCGCCGGCCAGGCCGATGCCTTGAATATCCTGCTGCGCAACCTGGTCGACAACGCCATCAAGTACACGCCGCAGGGCGGCACGGTCGATATCGACTTGCGCGCGACACCGGCTGGCGTGGTCCTGTCGGTGGAAGACAGCGGCCCCGGCATCCCGCCCGAAGAGCGCGAGCGCGTCTTCAGCCGCTTTTACCGCGTGCCTGGCACGGACGCCAATGGCAGCGGCCTGGGCCTGGCCATCATCAAGGCCATCGCCGAACGCCACGGCGCGCGCCTGGTGCTGGATAAATCCGAACGCCTGGGCGGCTTGTGCGTGCGCCTGGAGTTTCCTGCGCCGGTCAAGAAATAAGGTTTTTGGGCTTGAACCGGCCTGATCTTCCGTGATCTTTGCCTGTGCGCATTGACGTGGCAACGCCATCCCTATATTGTCTGCGCAATAATAGCAGCCAGTGTAGGGAGCAAGCAGCATGAAGAAGATCGGATTTTCAGGAACCCTGGACCCCATTACCAACGGCCATATGTGGGTGATCGGCGAGGCGCGTTCGCTGGCCGACGAGGTGATCGTTTTCCTGTCGCAGAACCCGGCCAAGAAACCGCAGTTTCCCGCCGAAGACCGCAAACGCATCATCGAGCAGAGCGCGCGTGCCTGTGGCTGGGACAATGTGCAGGTGGTCATCGTCAAGGGCGACTACACGGCGCGGGCAGCCAAAAAATACGGTTGCGATTATCTGATACGCGGTATTCGCACGACCGCCGATTTCGACTATGAAAACCTGATCCAGCAAACCAATGTGGACGTGCTGGCGGGCGCCAAGACCATCTTC
This sequence comes from Janthinobacterium saanense, assembly GCF_014200675.1. Lineage (GTDB taxonomy): Bacteria > Pseudomonadota > Gammaproteobacteria > Burkholderiales > Burkholderiaceae_D > Janthinobacterium. The sequence continues at coordinate 33,206 of NZ_JACHCI010000021.1, forward strand.
GTGATGCCGCCGCGCGACCTGGGTTCGGTCAGCTCCAGCTTTGTCAAAGCGCTGGAAGGCCCGGTCGGCTGGAACTGGACCATGAAAAAATTCGTGCCTGCCGCTGCCTATCAGGCCTGGATACTCGACTGGCTGCGCAAGGAATGGGATACCTTGTGGACCGGCTCCGGCGAGGCCGGGCTGGCCCTGGCCGCAGACTGGTTTGCCCGCCTGACGGGGCCGCAAGCCTATGGCGGCGCCGAGCGCCATTATCACAACCTCGACCACCTGGTGCACGGCTTGTCCGAGCTGCGCGTGTGGGCCGACAATACGGGCGCGTCCAGACGCGACAGCGCCATCGCCAAAAAAGCCTTCTGGTTCCACGATGCCGTCTACGGCCACGAGGACGACGCCCTGTTTTCCAGTGAAGAAGCCAGCGCCCAGCTGTGGCTGGCCAGCGGTCTCGATGCCGGCGACAACGCCGACGTGGCGCAGCTGATACGCGCCACCGACCACTTCCAGGGCCCGTCGATTCAGCATCCCCTGAAAGACGTCATCCTCAGCGCCGACCTGGCCATCCTGGGCCAGGACGAAGAAGTCTACGACGCCTACACCGCCGCCATCGCGCGTGAGTATGGGCACGTCGACCCTGTACGCTTCAATGAGCAGCGCAGCCTGGCCCTGCAGCATCTGCGCGCCAAGGCGCAGGCAGGCCAGCTGTTTGGCGACGACTATTTCTCGGGGCAGTACAACCAGCGGGCAGTGGAGAATATGCAGCGCGAGATCGCTGGCCTGGCGTAGGCGTGAGGTAGTTGCGAGAATATTTACCCCAACGGCGAAAGTGCCGGGGTCGGACCCTGAGGGTCCGACCCCAGTCTTTGCCGTTGGGCTTTAGCTAGCAGATAGCTACTTGTTAGCAGCCCAGGCCAGCGCATCTTCCAGCCTGTCATTGCCCCAGAATAGTTCGTCGCCGCTGATGAAATTGGGCGCGCCGAACAGGCCCCGAGCTTGCGCCTGCTCCGTCTGGCGGCGCAGGCGCAGCTTGTTTTCGTTCGTCAAGGCCAGCGCCAGGATGGCTGGCGCATCGAGGCCCAGCTCCGTCAGCGCTTCGCTGACCGCTGTTGCATTGTCGATATCGCGGTCCTCGGCAAAATTCATCGTCATCATGCGGCGCGTAAATGCTGCGGCCCAGCCCTGGTCCGCCCCTATCAGCGCTACGCGCATAGTCAGCAGGGCGGTGCGGGGAAAGCTTGTAGGCTGCCGCCATGGCAAGCCATACTTTTCGCACAGGCGGGCCATGTCGCGCCAGGCATAGTCGCCCTTGAGTTTTTGCAGCACGAACGGTGAAGTTTCCCAACCCAGCGCCTGGAAGACGACGCCGAGCAGGAAAGGCTTCCAGATGATCTCGACGTTCTTTTCACGCGCCAGCGCTTCGATGCGCATGGCGCTCAGGTAGCTGTAATTGCTGCCGAAATCAAACCAGAATTCGAGTGTATTTGCCGTATGCATGTGCGCTTTCTTTTCTGTATAAGTCAGGCTTCAGTATAAGTCTCGCGCAGCATGGCCAGAAAAGCCTTCATGCCGGCTGATACGTGCCGATGGCCTGGATAATACAGGCACAGGCCCGGCATCGCTGGCGACCAGTCTTCCAGTACGCGCAGCAGCCGGCCTTCTGCCAGCAAGCTGGCCACTGCCCATTCATTGGTCCAGATCAAGTCTTCGCCATGCAGTGCGGCAGCAATCATCAGGTGATGGTTGTCCAAGGTCAGGGGCCCGTGGGGATCGATATCGACGCGTTCGCCACCGCGTTCGAATTCCCATTGATACAAGGCGCCACCCGGCAGGCGGCTGCGCACGCAGCGGTGCTGGTGCAGCTGGTCCGGCGAAAGCGGCGCAGCATGGCGCGCAAAATAGGCGGGCGAACCCACCACGGCAAACCGCAGCGGGGGGCTGCAGGGCACGGCGATCATATCGAGCGGCACGTTTTCCATCGCGCGGATGCCGGCGTCGAAGCCCTCGGCAACGATATCGACCAGTCGGCCTTCGGTGACGATATCGACCTGCATGTCGGGATAGCGCGCCAGAAAGGCCAGCACCAGCGGCGCCAGGATCATCTTCGCGGCGCCTTCCGAGGTGTTGATGCGCAAGGTGCCGGACGGCGTGTCGCGAAAGGCATTCACGCCATCCATGGCCTCGGCGATCTGCCCCAGCGCTGGCTGCACGCGGGCCAGGAATTGCTGGCCCGCCTCGGACAAGGCCACGCTGCGCGTAGTGCGGTGGAACAGGCGCACGCCCAGTCGCGCTTCCAGGTTGGCAATTGCATGGCTCAGTGCCGAGGATGACATACCCAGTTCGGCCGCTGCCTTGCGAAAGCTGCGCTGGTTTGCCACCGCGACGACCGCATTGAGTTCGATCAAACCTGTCCGCTTCATTTTGAGACCTTCTGATTATCCTGTTTTATGCAGCAACTCATGCAAGATTATGCGGATTGTTAGTTCAATGCAAGGGGACTATCTTGTCTGTGTTCCACACACTTCCCCCTTCATTGAAAGAACATCATGCACAAGACCATCTTGATTACGGGCGCTTCGCAAGGCATAGGCCAGGCAACTGCTCAACTTTTTGCCAGCCAAGGCTGGAATGTGGTGGCCACCATGCGCACACCCGACAGTGCCGCAGGCCAGGCGCTGGCCACCTTGCCCGGCGTGCTGGTGACGCGCCTCGATGTGGAAGACAAGGCTAGCATCGCCTCCGCCATCGAAGCCGGTATTGCGCGTTTCGGCCGTATCGACGTGCTGGTCAATAACGCCGGCTATGGCCAGATCGGCCTGTTCGAACCGGTGCCCGCCGACACCGTGCAGCGCCAGTTCGACGTGAACGTGTTTGGCGTGATGGATACCATCCGCGCCATCTTGCCGCACTTCCGCGCGCAGGGTGGCGGCGCCGTGCTCAATGTCAGTTCGGGCGCCGGCATGTTTACGCTGCCGCTCGCTTCCCTGTATTGCGCCAGCAAGTTTGCGCTGGAAGGTTTTACGGAGGCGCTGTCGTATGAGCTGGCGTCGCAGCATATCGCCGTCAAATTGGTGATACCCCATGGCGGCGTGACAGGCACCGCCTTTAACGCCACGTCGGCGCAGGCCACAGCGCTGCCCGCGCCGGAACTGGCAAGCTACGATGCGTTTATCGCCGATACGCAAGCCGCGTACGCGAAGATGGTTGCCGCCAGTGCGATTTCGGCGCAGGACGTGGCAGAGCTGATCCACACGGCGCTGACCGACGGCAGCGATCAGCTGCGCTACCTGATCGGCGACGATGCGCGCGGCTTCGTCAAGGCGCGGCGCAGCTTGAGCGAGGAGGCATATATCGAGTATATGCGCGGCTATTTCGCGCCGTCCCAGGCGTGACAAGCAGCGCTTGAGCTTCATAGGTATCCGATGGGCTATGGTCACTCTGATATTGCGCTGGCAACTTTTACGTGTCACGATGGTTTGTCTGCCACAAACAGTATCCGGAGGTAATGATGTCTGCTTATATGCCAGCGTTTATTTGGCTGCTCTCCCACATGGCTTGTCTTATGATTGCCAAGCGCCGTGGAGTAAAAAATTCCACGCTCAGAACCATGTCAGCTGTATTGCTGGGCCCGTTCGCCATTCCTTTGGTGCTGGCGGCAAGACCACAGAAATTGGCGCGCATCTGACTTCGTGCAATCAACTGGTTCGATTAACGAATACGATGAAGTTGGCTTGAGCCGCTTGCCACCGATATAGGCGCCTGAGCTAGCGATCAAATCATGTTGCTGACATCTTGAAAAAACAGCGGCTGCCCCTATTGGCGCAGCCGCTGTTTTATATGCAGTGCATGATCAGAACTTCACCCACAGCCGGCCAAAATACGAGGCGCCGTTCAGGCCGAATTGCACGCTGTCGTATTTGAAGCCGTTATCGGTTTCATCCGGGTTTTGGGTGCTGGGCTTGACGTTGAAGATGTTGTTGCCGCCAAAGGTCAGCTTGGTGTTCTTGTTGATGCTGTAGGTGAAGCTGAGGTCGGCCGAGGCCTTGGCCGAGTAGTGGGCGTTGGGCACGCCGGCGGCCGTGCCGCTGAAGGTGCCCAGGGTTTGCGGGCCGAAATAAATAATGCGCAGGTCCGATTCCAGCTTGCCGGTGACGTAGTCGAAGCCCAGCGTGGACTTGGCGCGCGGGCCGCCCTGTTCGATAAACAGGCGCTCGCGTTCGGACAGCAGCACGTCGGCATAACCTGCCAGGGATGGCGGGGTTTTGACTTTCGTCACTTCCGTCTGGCTCAGGTTCAGGGCCAGGAAGGTGGTGAGTTTGTTGCCGATGAATTCGCCCTTGTGCGAGGCTGTCAGGTCCAGGCCGCGCGTGCGCGTGTCGATGGAGTTGACGAAAAATTGCGCTTCGCCCACGCCCAGCAAGGCCAGGCGCGCCGCCAGGTCCGGGTAGTTGTCGGCATTGAAGCGGCCCGACAGCACGATGCGATCCTTGATCTTGATGTTGTACAGGTCGGCCGTCACCGAGATCGCCTGGGTGGGTGTCCAGGTGGCGCCCAGGGTAAAGCTGGTGGATTTTTCTTCTTTCAGTTTCGGGATGCCAGCCGCGTTGGCGACGGCGCCACCGTTCGGCGCCAGCACCACGTCGGTTGGCACGCCGCCGATGAAGTCGGTGAAGGTCGACGAGAAATACACTTGCTGCAACGATGGCGCGCGGAAACCCGTGCTGGCTGAACCGCGCAGCAGCACGTCGGGCGCGACCTTGTAGCTGTCGGCCAGCTTGCCCGTCACGGTCGAGCCGAAATCGCTGAACTTTTCATAGCGCACGGCTGCCTGTGTTTTCAGGCGCTCCGTCAGATCCAGTTCCACGTCGGCATAGGCGGCGATGCTGTGGCGTTTGGCCTTGGTCGCATCGCTGGGCTGGAAGCCGGGAAAACCCTGGCTGCCGGCATTGCCGCCCACGCCCACGCCGTCGGCGTCGATGTAGGAATTGGGTTCGCCGGCCATGATGCGGTATTCCTCGCTGCGGTATTCGGCGCCGAAAGCCAGGTTCAAGCCTTTGAGGATGTCGTCGTAATAACGGCTGAAATCGGCATTGCTGGTCAGTTGCTGGAATGAGAAACCGCCCGCGTCGAAGTTGCTGGCACTGACACCCTTGCCGCCTTTTAACAGGTCGAGGTTGGCAATCGAGGCATTCAGGGTATGGCTGATGTCGTAGCGCATCCTGTTGTAGCCATAGGTTTGCGAAAAATCGGCGTGCCAGTCGCCGATCTGGCTGCGGTGGCCCAGGATGGCGTAGCGGTCGTCGATCTTGCCGTTGATGAAGGGCACGAAACCGTCCGGGTACATGGCGGCCGAATTACGCGAAGGAATGTCGTCGCTGCCGATGCCGCCCCGGCCAAAGGCGGCGCTCGATGCATCGCGCGTCTGTGCCCCGGCCGTGAAGTACAGCTTGCCCGTGCCGCTGGTGGCGTAATCGCCATTGATATACAGCGTCTTGTTTTGCGACTTGCTGTCGCCGATGATGCGCATGCTGTCTGCGTCGGCCCGGTTCGAGCGGCCACGGTCCAGGTATTCGCCCGTGATGGCGAGCGTGCCCTGGTCGCCCAGCGCGATGCCGCAATAGGCGGAGGTCAGGTAATTCTTGCCGTCGCCCACGCCATACTGGCTGTAGCCGGCCACCGCTTCGCAGCCCAGGCTTTTTTTCAGTTCAATATCGATCACGCCGGCAATCGCGTCCGAGCCATACTGGGCGGCGGCGCCGTCGCGCAGTACTTGCACGTTCTTGATTGCCAGCAAGGGAATCGCATTCATGTCGGTGCCCGTGTTGCCGCGGTTGCGCGCGCCGAACAGATTGACCAGCGCCGTCGTGTGGCGACGTTTGCCATTCACCAATACCAGCGTCTGGTCAGAGCCCAGTCCGCGCAGGGCCGCCGAATCGATCAGGTCGGCGCCGTCCGCGCCCGTCTGGCGCGTGGAATTGAAGGACGGAGAGATGTATTGCAGCGTTTGCGCCAGGTCAAACTGGCCGCCTTGTTCGGCCACCTTGGAGATGGGAATGATATCGACCGGCACCATGGTATCGGTGGCAGAGCTGGCCACGCGGCGCGAACCGACCACGCTGACCGTTTGCAGCTCGGCTTGCGCGGCGGCGGCTTCGGTGTTCTGGGCTTGTGCTGCCGGGCTGGACAGGGCCAGGGCGGCGCTGCCATACAGGCTGATGAGGACGGCTTTACGCAAGGTGGTGAGGGTAGGCACGCAGTATCTCCAAGTGGTATAGGCCACTTGATTCTAGTGCCAATATTTCATGCCTCACCAGCAATAATTTGTTTTCTTGTACAAATTAAGTGCGACTGTTGTTTCCTTGTTGCCCCGTTTTTTTATCTGCCACAGCGTGGTGCATTATTGTGACTAAAGCACTATTCAGATGCTTGCTTGCACCATGCCGCCTACCCAAATTTCGCCCGGCTTGTACTGCGCCTGTATCAAACAGGGTTGCTGCGTCACATGGCCTTGCGACAGGCTCAGCGACTGTTGCAGATGCAGTGCCAGTGCGCCCGCCGCCACGCCGGTGGCGCTGTCTTCCAGCGCAGGATCGAGGTGGTTGAAGTTGCGTCCTTCGTACTGACCCTCGCCTGTACGGCAATACACATAGCAGCCGCTGACCTTATGCAAGCCGCTCCAGTCGGCGATCAATTCCAGGTTAGGGCGTAGCGCGCGCAGGGTGGTGCGGTCGGCCACTTCCAGCAGCAGCTTGGGGCTGCCCACGGAAACGATGGCCGGTGGCGACACCAGATGCATATGCTGGCCCATCAGTTCAGACGGGATATGCCGTTCCACGATGACTTTGGGCGATTCCTGTGGCGCCAGGCCGATCAGATAACCGTCGGCACTGCGTAGCAGCCGCAGCGCCTGGCCGCGCATGGCGGTCGTTACCGTCAAGGTGTCTGGCGCATCCGGCGCACCCAGCAACACATGCGTAGCCGCCAGGGTCGCGTGCAGACATAGCGGGCTGCGCGTGTGCGGATAAAAATAATCGAGCACGATGGCGCCATCGGGCTGGCGGTCGATGAAGACGCAGGCGCTGACATTGCGTTCGCGGGCATAGGTCTGGCGTGCCGTTTCATCGCTGTGGTCGTTTTCAATCACCAGCGCAGGATTGCCGCCGCCGGGTTCGGCGCCGAAACATTTTAAAAGGTGGGTAGTCATGGCGGGCGGTGATTAGTGTTGAGGGCAAGCACCAGCATAAACCAAAAGTGAATTCCAGATGAGTATAATATACTGTGTTTATATACAGTATTGAGGTGCATCATGTCGGCCGCAGGCTTACCGGATTATGCGGAGTTGTTTTGTTTGAGCAACTTCAGCTTCCTGCATGGCGCTTCGCATGCGCAAGAGCTGGTGGCGCGCGCCGTGCAGCTGGGCTACCAGGCGCTGGCCATCACGGACGAATGCTCGCTGGCTGGCGTGGTGCGCGCCCATGCGACGGCCAAGCGGGCCGGTTTTCCGCTGATTATCGGTGCGCATTTTCATTTGACGCAGGCTGACGGCAGTCCCGGCTTATCCTTGCTGGCGCTGGTGCAAGACCGCGAGGGCTACGGCAATTTATCCGAGCTGATCACCATGGCGCGCACGCGCGCGGCCAAGGGACGTTATCTGCTCACACCTGATGATTTTGCCGCACCGTCGCCCGAGTTTTCTCATTTGCAAGGCTTGCCCGGCTGCCTGATGATCTTGCTGCCTGGCTACCCGGCGCAGCCGGAAACCGTGTCTGCCCAAGGCGCGTGGATGGCCGCCACCTTTGGTGCGCAGCGCAGCTGGATAGGCTTGAATCTGTTGCAGCGGGCGCAGGATGATGCGCACCGCATGACGGTGCTCGATGCTGGCCACGCGCTGGGTTTGCCCGTGGTGGCGCTCGGCCATGTATGCATGCACGTGCGCTCGCGCAAGCCCTTGCTTGACACCTTGTGCGCAATCCGGGTGGGCAAGCCGGTGGGCGAGTGCGGTTATGCGCTGGCGCAAAATGCCGAGCAGCATTTGCGCGCGCGCCTGCGCCTGGCCAATATCTACCCGCCGCAGGCGCTGGACGAAACCTTGCGCATCGCCAGGCTATGCACTTTTTCACTCGATAGCCTCAAGTATGAATATCCCGATGAACTGGTGCCTGCAGGCCACACGCCGGCCAGCTATTTGCGTGAAGAAACGTATGCGGGTGCGCGCAGCCGTTTTCCTCTGGGCATACCGGCGCTGGTGCAGCAACAGATCGAGCACGAGCTGGAATTGATCGCCGATCTTGCTTACGAACCGTATTTCCTGACGGTCTATGACATCGTGCGCTTTGCACGTTCGCAAGATATCTTGTGCCAGGGCCGGGGATCGGCCGCCAATTCGGCCGTCTGTTATTGCCTGCACATCACGGAAGTAGACCCGGCGCGCGGCAATTCCCTGGTGGAACGTTTCATGTCGCGCGAGCGCAATGAGCCGCCCGATATCGACGTGGACTTTGAACACCAGCGGCGCGAGGAAGTGATTCAATACATCTACACAAAATATGGCCGCGAGCGTGCCGCGCTGGCGGCCGTGGTGATCAGCTACCGGCCGAAAAGCGCCTTGCGCGACAGCGGCCGGGCGCTGGGGATAGACCTGGCCATCGTGGAAAAAGTAGCCAAGGCGCATCACTGGTTCGACGGCAAGCGCGATTTATTGAACCGCCTGGCCGAATGCGGGCTGGACCCGGAAGCGGCGCTGTCGCAGCAATGGGCCACGCTGGCGCAGCAGTTGCTGGGTTTTCCCCGTCACCTGTCGCAGCATCCCGGTGGCTTCGTGATTGCCCAAGGCAAGCTGTCGCGCCTGGTGCCGATTGAAAACGCCACCATGGCGGGGCGCAGCGTGATTGAGTGGGACAAGGATGACCTGGAGGAACTGGGTTTGATGAAGGTCGATGTGCTGGCGCTGGGCATGTTGTCAGCCTTGCGCCGCGCGCTGGAACTGGTGAGTATGCGGCGCGGCGACACATTTCGTTTGCAGGATATTCCAGCCGAAGACCCCGCTACTTACGACATGATGTGTTTGGCCGACACCATCGGCGTGTTCCAGATCGAGTCGCGTGCGCAGATGAGCATGCTGCCCCGGCTGCGTCCCCGCAAGTTTTATGACCTCGTCATCGAAGTGGCGCTGGTGCGCCCCGGCCCCATCCAGGGCGGCATGGTCCATCCTTATTTGCAGCGGCGCCAGCAAAAAGAGCCGGTGGTGTATCCGAAGGGATTGGAAAAGGCGCTGGGCCGCACCTTGGGCATCCCGATTTTCCAGGAACAGGTGATGCAGGTAGCCATGATTGCCGCCGATTTCACACCTGGCGAAGCGGACCAGTTGCGGCGCGCCATGGCGGCCTGGAAACGCAAGGGCGGGCTGAATAATTATCATGACCGGATTGTCGATGCCATGGTGAAAAATGGCTATGAAGAGGAATTTGCCAACGCCATCTTCAGCCAGATCGAAGGCTTTGGCGAATACGGATTCCCTGAATCGCATGCGGCCAGCTTCGCGCTGCTCACTTACGCCAGTTCCTGGCTGAAATGCCATGAACCGGCCGCTTTTTTATGCGCTTTGCTCAATAGCCAGCCCATGGGCTTTTACAGCCCCTCGCAACTGGTGCAAGATGCGCGCCGCCATGGCGTGCAGGTGTTGCCAGTCGATGTGATGCTCAGCGGCTGGGAGGCTGCGCTGGAAGGTGACTTGGCCGCGCCGCTGGTGCGCCTGGGCTTGAACAGTTTATATGGCATGCGGGCCGAGGCTGCGCAGCGTATCGAAGATGCGCGCGCCATCGCCGCCTTTGTCGACGTGGCCGACCTGGCGCGCCGGGCCAGCCTGGACCGCCACGACTTGCAGATACTGGCGGCCGGCAATACTCTGCAGGCGCTGGCCGGCAACCGAAGAGCAGCCTTGTGGCAGGCGGTGGGCGCCGTGCCGGAGCGCGATTTGCTGCGCCCCACCAGCGTGCAGGAAGACTTGCCCGTGCTGGCCGCACCCACGGAAGGCGAAACCATCGTCGGCGATTACCGCGCGCAAGGCCTGACCCTGGGCCGCCATCCGTTGGCGCTGCTGCGTACAAAATTACTGGACCAGCGCTTTATGCCCGCAGCCACCTTGATGGCTTATACCAATGGCCAGCTGGCGCGCGCCTGCGGCATCGTCACCGTGCGCCAGCGCCCGGGCACGGCCAAGGGCGTCATCTTCATGACCCTGGAAGACGAAACCGGCACCGTCAACGTGATCGTCTGGCCCAATCTGGTGGAAGAGCAACGCCGCGAAGTCTTGAGCGCACCCTTGCTGGGCGTGTACGGCGTGTGGCAAAGGGAAGGCATCGTGCGCAACCTGGTCGCCAAGCGCCTGGTCGACATGTCGCACTTGCTGGGGCGCTTGCGCACCAGCAGCCGTGATTTTTGCTGAGGTATTGACGATGAGTAATTGTCAGCGCGTGCTTACTTTATTGAAACTTGCATTTTGTTAAGGCTCTGTGCCTGTGTATGGTTAGGCTGAAGTGGTTCATCTCTTACTCACAGGAGCCACTCATGCGATCTTTTCTTCTGCGTTGCCTTATCGTTTTCCTGCCTTGTAGCGTGGCGCTGGGCGCTGCTCCCGATTTCACCAGTACAGAAGGCATGGCGAAAAGTTGTGCCGGTAACTTGAATGTCGCTCCGGCCGCCACGCCGCAGGCGCAGCAAGCCTGGGTGATATGCCGCGACATTGCGACCCTACAGCGTCTGTTTCGCTTGAGCGATCGTTACCCTGAACTTAAAGAAGGGCAGCAGCCCACGAAACAGCTGGACCAGGAAGGCTTGCGCATCGCATTTGCCGCTTTGCGCAACGAGTTGCGGACCACCAGGCAGGTGCTGGAAAAGATCCGCTTGCACAGCAAGGAGGATGGCCTGTTGTTGGTGCCCGCCACCTGGAGCAGTGATTTGAATGGCGACGGCACGCTGACACCAAGTGAAAAGTATGCATTTGCCATCCCCAAGCGGCAGGTGGCCGAGACGGAGGAAGAAGCCGACACCGAACAGTACTACCAGCAGAATTACCAGCTCGATGCGCGCTTTCGCGTCGACCAGAGTGATATACAGTGGCTGCTTGGCTATCACTATTTCCTGGAAGCAGCTGCCGAGCTGAGCGCCGCATTCGATAATCGCCCGGGCGCACCCACCATGCGTGTACGCGATCCTGGCGCCCTCTTGCGCGCGCATGGTTTGTTGTTGTCGGCGTTTCGCAGTAGTGACACGTTGCGCAAATTGGTGCTTGCCGAAACAGATGACGAGGATGAGTGGATCGCCCATCCTGGCCAGCGCAACAGTGTTTTTCCCGAACCCTTGAGTGCAAACGATTTTCGCGAGTGGGAAACGCTGATAGCTCATATATTGCCCGTACTGGAAGGCAAGCAATTACTTGCTGCGACAGAAGGGGCCAGCATGTTTGAATCCCTTTTTACTGATCTGTGTCCGGAAAATCAGGGTTTGAATGTCGCCAGCCTGTTCCGCCGTCAGCGCAATGACGTATTGGTGCTGGGCAAGCAGCCCGTCAGGTTTGTTGGCTGTCAAGCTATCACGGCGCGCCATCCAAAATCACCGCTACTGCGTTACCTGGCGTGGCCAGTGCAGCGTGGGCTTGAGAACGCGCCGGCTGGCATGGCCATGCTGCGCAAGCTGTTGTGGGTGAATTGAGCAGTTTTGATCAGTTTCTTCGCTCTTGCGCAATTCGTTCCGCTCCAGCTCTTTCTACGATGGATATATGAAGCTCAGCAGATCAAGCAAGCCGTGTAGAAAGACGCGTATGTCTTTAAACGATAAGCGTGGCAAATGCGTACTCGCCGTGAAGGCCTGCTTCCGTCCCATTGCAGTCATTCAGTTTGCCAGTAATCGACTACGGCGGGAGGCGCTCGTTACGTCGGATTTTACCTGACTAGTGCCAGGCAGTAAAAGCGGTCTGCTCCACTTTCTGGTAGTGGGTCCGGGCCACGAACCCATCCCAAGGACTCATACAGGTGAACCGCAGCCCCCATGTTGCCCCAAGTCTCGAGTTCCAGTTGAGTCAATTTATGGATTACGGCCTGTGCTATTGCCTCGCTCAGCAGCGTTCGGCCGATGCCCTGTCCTTGCATGCTCGCATCGACGTGGAAGCCGAACAGCTTGGCGATAGCCCCCTCCATACGCTGAATTGCAAGGCAACCGACCAGTTTGCCATCTACCTCTGCCACCAATTCGATTTCGTTAGCGGTGTTGGCTAGACCAAGCGCACCAATGGCAGCATCCAGGGTGTCAAAATCCACGATTAAGCCGAAAGAAGCCAATGATTTCCGTACCAGAGCCTTGGCGCCGGAATTATCGGTGGGAAGAGCTTTACGGATTAACATTTCTACCTCTTAAGTGATTCAGAGCAATGATTCTATGCGAGAGCTCTGCATCAGTCGAGTGAGAGCCATTCTTCTCATCCATTACGGACCGTCTGGTATTGGTCGAACCCGGCCGGTGATCATAGAGATAACATCTTGCTGATCCAGAAATCTTCGAAAGTTCGCAATTCTGTACGCGCCATATCTGGCTGTGCTGCACGAGAACGCGTTGCGGCGCTTTGTGCGATTGGGTGACGACGACCTATGCGGACGAGCGGGCGGCGGCGACCATGAGTATGTCCAACTGCCATCGAGATTGTTTGTGTACAGGCTCGTGGGCCATGTTTCAGTGTGATTCATGACTTTTAGAAAGCACATTGAAACATCATTTAATTCAATGATTTGAACCGCCATTTGTCGCTTGAGTTGAAGGTTTATTCGACTATCTGGCCGCTGCTATGGCAAACTTGCCAGATGAACCAGCTTATTTCCTCTTGCCTTATCCGTCCTGCCACCATCGCCGATGCGCCCGCCATCACCGCCCTGATCGGTGATTTGATGCCTTTCCTGACGCTGCATCCGAACGGGGAGGGCGCGGAAAAGTTTATCGAGCACTGCCGGCTACCAGCTATTGAAAATTATCTGTCGCAGTCCCGCTATCATTACCAGCTGGCGCATATCGAAGGCGTGCTGGCTGGGGTGGTGGCCATGCGCGACAATACGCATCTGTTCCATATGTTTGTGCCGCGCGCCATGCACCGGCGGGGTATGGCGCGCCGTTTATGGCAGGCCGCCCGCGACACCTCGCTGGCCAACGGCAACACGACCGGCTTTACCGTGAATTCCTCGGTGTATGCCTTGCCGCTATATCAAAACCTGGGTTTTATCGCGACGGGGCCGAAAGTGGAGATGGATGGGATTGCCTTCGTGCCGATGCGCATGGCGCTGGCATAGTTTAAAGCCGGACATATCGTGGTGTCATTATAGTAAATGAGAATCATTTCTATTAAAATGATGGCCATTGCTGTTTTTGCAGCGCTTTCAATAAGGCCGTCATGAAACTGTCCCTGTCCTTCCTTGTGTCCGCCTGCGTGCTTGCCTTGAGCGCTGGCAGCAGCGTGGCAAGCGACGTTGCTCCAGCCGCTGTAACGGCGCCAGCATCTGTGCCCGATGTCAGCCAGCTGGGCGAGATTATCGACTTGCGCAGCGGCCAGCGCATGAGTGCCGATCAGTTGCTCGATCATCTGGCGGCCGCGCCGCGTGTGATCGTGGGTGAGCAGCATGATCAATTGATCCATCATCAGATAGAGCAATGGCTGCTGCAGCAATTGCAGGGGCGGCGGCCGCAAGGTAGTGTGTTGCTGGAAATGCTGAACCCGGACCAGCAAACCAAAGTGGAGCAGGCCAAGCTGTGGCTGAAGGAGCATCCGCAAGCAACGCCTGATCAGCTGGCGCAGTTACTGGCATGGCAGGCGAGCTGGAAGTGGGATCAGTATGGTCAGCTGGTGATGGAAGTGATGCGCGCGCCGTATCCGGTCTGGTCGGCCAATCTGGACCGCAGCGAGATCAGGCAGATGTTTGTAGATAAGCCAGCCGTGCAGGGCAAGTTTTCCGATTTTTCCAATGACGCCAAGGTGCAGGGCCGGTTAAAAGACATCATCCGCGCAATGCATGACAATCAGATCGATGAACCGCGCCTGGCCGCCATGCTGGCGATCCAGCAGCAGCGCGACCGCCGCATGGCTGAGCGTTTGCTGGAGGCCCCCGCGCCCGCCTTGCTGATTGCTGGCGCCTATCATGCGCACCAGGATCTGGGCGTGCCGCTGCATGTGCAGGATCTGACGGGCGGTGCAGCACCGCTGGTGCTGGTGCTGGCCAAGCGCGGCGCGGCTGTGAGCAAGGCGCAAGCAGACCTGGTCTGGTATGCGCCCGCTTCTGATCAATAATCAGTCATTGCGCGGCGTGGTGCCGTAGTAAGTGTGTAGCTCATTGGCCCAGGCCTGGTCGGCCATGTTCGGCCAATTGTCGGTATCGAAGCCGGGCGCGTCTGCTATGCGCTCCTTGTCGATGTTGAGCGTGAAGCGTTTGTTGACGGTATCGAGCAGCAGCGCTTCCCAGGGTACGGCAAACAGTTTTTCGCCGATGGTAAATACGCCGCCGTGCGACAGGACGGCGTAGGCGATTTTGCCGCTGCGCATGTCGATCATGATTTCCTTGATTTCACCCAGGTGTTCATCCCGGGCGTTGTGCACATGGTCGCCGATCAGGGTGTCGGCACCCATCAGTTCAGGGCCGGGACCCTTGTGGCCCCGATTGACATACATGCCGTAAGCGTCGCGTTCTTCGTAGCTCATGATGGACCTCCGTTGAAAAATGCCAGTGTGATCCTGGTGGAAGAGGAGGTCTGTTCGCTCCATCACACAAGATATGGAATTGGAAATATTTCAAATATTTCCAATTCGTAATAATGTTGTGCGTTGGCACCACGCCGGGCGTCGATGACGGCATTTGGCGCAATTTTCCGCGCAGGGCAAGTTCTCGCTGCGGGCTTTAGTGTATAATTTCAATTTCCCGCACGTGCCGTTCGGCACCATCTGCAATGACCAAATTTGTCTTCGTCACTGGTGGCGTTGTGTCTTCCCTTGGAAAAGGGATTGCCGCCGCCTCTCTCGCCGCGATCCTCGAATCGCGCGGCCTTAAAGTCACCATGCTCAAGCTCGACCCGTATATCAACGTCGATCCTGGCACGATGAGCCCTATGCAACACGGTGAAGTTTTCGTTACCGACGACGGGGCCGAAACCGACCTCGACCTCGGCCACTACGAGCGCTTCATCTCCACCCGCATGAAAAAGGTGAATAACTTCACCACCGGCCAGATCTATGAATCGGTGATCCGCAAGGAACGCCGCGGCGAATATCTGGGCAAGACCGTGCAGGTGATTCCGCATATCACCAATGAAATCCAGGACTACATCCGTCGTGGCGCAGAAGGCTACGACGTGGCCTTGTGCGAAATCGGCGGCACCGTCGGCGATATCGAGTCCTTGCCATTCCTGGAAGCAGCCCGTCAGCTGAGCCTGCGCGCTGGCCGCAAGAACACCGCGTTCGTGCACCTGACTTTGGTGCCTTACATCGCTTCGGCCGGTGAACTGAAAACCAAGCCTACCCAGCACTCGGTGCAAAAGCTGCGCGAAATCGGCATCTTGCCAAACGCGCTGCTGTGCCGTGCCGACCGTGCAATTCCGGAAGACGAGCGCGCGAAGATTTCGCTGTTCTCGAACATCGAGGAAGATGCCGTGATTTCCGTCTGGGACGTCGACACCATCTACAAAGTGCCGCAAATGCTGCACGATCAAGGCCTCGACAAGATCATTTGCGACGCGCTGGACTTGAATCCTGCGCCAGCCGACCTGTCGGTCTGGAGCAAGCTGATCTACACGCTCGAGCATCCGAAGGCGGAAGTGACCATCGGCATGGTCGGCAAGTATGTGGAATTGACCGAGTCGTACAAATCGCTGATCGAAGCGCTGCGCCACGCCGGCATCCACACGGAAAGCCGCGTCAACATCGAGTACATCGATTCGGAAGAAATCGAAACCACCGGTTGCGAGAACCTGGCCAAGTACGACGCCATCCTGGTACCGGGCGGCTTCGGCAAGCGCGGCGTGGAAGGCAAGATCAAGGCTGCCCAGTTCGCCCGCGAACACAAGATCCCTTACCTGGGCATCTGCCTGGGCATGCAGGTCGCGCTGATCGAGTACGCACGCAACAAGGCCGGCATGGCGAACGCCAATTCGACCGAGTTCGACCGCGATACGGATCAACCGGTGGTTGCACTGATCAATGAGTGGCAAAACCACGATGGTAAAGTCGAGTTGCGCGATGAAAACTCGGACCTGGGCGGTACCATGCGCCTGGGCGCGCAAACCTGCGCCGTCAATCCGGGCACCCTGGCTGCCGAGATCTACGGCAGCGTGGTGACCGAGCGTCACCGTCACCGCTACGAAGCCAATAATCACTACCTGGCCCGTGTCGAAGCGGCTGGCCTGATCGTTTCGGCCCGTACGCCTAGCGAAGATTTGTGCGAAATCATGGAATTGCCACGCACGGGCGACAATGCCCACCCATGGTATATGGGCGTGCAATACCATCCTGAGTTCAAATCGACGCCACGCACTGGCCACCCGCTGTTCACCTCGTTTATCAAGGCAGCGCTGGCACAGAAGGAAGCCACCGCCGCCGCCTGATAGCGGGCGAGATAGCGTAGTACCACCGTAGCACGACTCCCGGCACGCCATTTCTTCACTGAAACGTCTGCCGGGAGTTTCTTTGCCCCCTTTGTGCAATTGCGCGTCAGAATGCAGTGCGCAGCCCCGTTACGCTTAACTTTGGAGAATGATATGAGTGCTATTGTTGACATTATCGGTCGTGAGATTTTGGACTCGCGCGGCAATCCTACCGTCGAATGCGACGTGTTGCTGGAATCGGGCGTGATGGGCCGTGCGGCCGTACCGTCGGGCGCCTCGACCGGTTCACGCGAAGCCGTCGAATTGCGCGATGGCGATGCCAAGCGTTATTTCGGCAAGGGCGTGCTGCAAGCATGCGAAAACATCAACACCGAAATCTCCGAAGCCATCATGGGCCTGGACGCCAATGAACAGGCTTTCCTGGACCGTACCCTGATCGACCTGGACGGCACGGAAAACAAATCGCGCCTGGGCGCCAACGCCATCCTGGCCGTCTCGATGGCCGTCGCCAAAGCTGCTGCTGAAGAAGCCGGCCTGCCGCTGTACCGCTATTTCGGCGGTTCGGGCGCGATGCAGATGCCAGTACCGATGATGAACGTCATCAACGGCGGCGCACACGCCGACAACAACCTGGACATCCAGGAATTCATGATCATTCCCGTGGGCGCCCCGTCGTTCAAGGAAGCGGTACGTTACGGCGCCGAAGTGTTCCACACGCTGAAAAAGATCCTGCACAAGAAGGGTTTGAATACCAATGTAGGCGATGAAGGCGGATTCGCGCCATCGCTGGCCAACCACGAAGAAGCCATCAAGCTGATCATCCAGGCGATCGAAGAAGCCGGCTACGAGCCAGGCACGCAGATCGCCATCGGCCTGGACTGCGCCGCTTCCGAGTTCTACAAGAACGGCAAGTATGAAATGGAAGGCGAAGGCCTGAGTCTGACCGCTACCGAATTCACCAACCTGCTGGCGACCTGGTGCGACAAGTACCCGATCATCTCGATCGAAGACGCGATGCATGAAGGCGACTGGGACGGCTGGGCGATTTTGACGGCCGAACTGGGCAAGAAAGTGCAACTGGTCGGCGACGATCTGTATGTCACCAACACCAAGATCCTGAAAGAAGGCATTTCGAAAGGCATCGCCAATTCGATCCTGATCAAGATCAACCAGATCGGCACCCTGACCGAAACTTTCGCCGCCATCGAAATGGCCAAGCGCGCCGGCTACACGGCCGTCATTTCGCACCGCTCGGGCGAAACGGAAGATTCGACCATCGCCGATATCGCTGTCGGTACCAATGCCTTGCAGATCAAGACCGGCTCGATGTCGCGTTCGGACCGCATGGCCAAGTACAACCAGCTGCTGCGTATCGAAGAAGACCTGGGCGACGTCGCCAGCTACCCTGGCCGCGATGCGTTCTATAATCTGAAGTAATCGTAACCTACAGGCCGGCCGGAGAAATCCGGTCGGTTTTTACCGATACCCCATGCGCCTCATTACGCTCGCCCTGGCAGCCCTGCTGCTGTTGATACAATACCCGCTCTGGCTGGGCAAAGGCGGCTGGCTGCGCGTTGCCGACATGGAAGCGCAAGTGGCGGTAGCGAATAAAAAGAATATGGAATTGAAGGCGCGTAACGACAAGCTCGAGTCCGAAGTGCGCGACCTGAAAGATGGCACTGGCGCCGTCGAAGAGCGTGCCCGCTATGAGCTGGGCATGGTCAAACAGAATGAAATTTTCGTGCAGATCGTGCGCAAGGGCCAGACCCCGGCGCCTGCACCAGCCGACGCCACTGCTGCGCCGCGCTAAGTATTCCTGCCCCTGCCAGCCTGGACCGATTGCCAGGCTGCTGCGTCAAACTTGTTGCTACTCTACTGCGTACTTCTACTGCTTGCTGCTTAGAACTTCGCTTTGCCCGTCATGATCAGGTAAAAGTGGATGCCGGTAACGGCGACGGCAAGAACGATCAGGCCGGATTCGATAATCATCATGATGTTTCCTTGTTAGTAAAAGTTGGGTATCGGGTATTAGCCACGGGATGCCATGAAGCGCAACTCTGCAGCCAGGTTCGGCATGAATTTCTCGTGACGCATCGCTTCCGAGTTCAGCAGGGCGATATCGCGCTGGCTGGGACGGGTGTAGCGCTGGTCTTCGGTACTGGCGATAACTTCCTTCTGGGCCAGTTCGCTGTAAGGTTTGCTAGCGAGCAGGGCGCCCAGGAAGGCGCGCGCGGCGCGGCCGAGGTTGCTGAAGTAGCCGTCGTTGTTGCCGCCGTTGTTGCTGTAGTGCGTGCTGAATGTGGACATAGATCCTCCATAAAAGTGCGTTGTTGCAGTGCACAATAATGAATTTTTTGATATGCGTCCAATTTCAAATCCCCATTTCAGAAATTCACAGCGTGAATAAGAAGGGCGTCACCACTGGCGACGCCCTGAAATGAAAATTGTTACAAGATATGTAAACGGTGCTGCAGGCGATACTTAGCCGGCAGCCAGGCGACCAATCCCCGGATCATCGCTGAAGAAGCCATCCAGACCCGTCTGGATGTAGCGCTTGATTTCCGCCACGGAACCGGCTTCGTTGCGGGCATTCTCGCCATTGCCATCGCGGAAGTCGGCTGCCAGGAAACGGTTTTCCGGGCGGAAGGTCCAGGTGTGCAGCAGCAAGCCTGCCTGGTGTGCATCGTCGACGATGGACGTCGGCGGCGCCAGGCGCTGGTCGGCGCCCAGCGGTATCACGTCGCGCGTCGGCGGCGCCACCACGTCGGCATAGGTGGCGATGTCGCGCATGCCGGCCGGCGAGACCATCTGGTGGAAGGTCAGCTTGCCGCCCGCCTTGGCCACATCCATCGGACGGATATCCATGTTCACCACCAGCTGCATCAGGCGGATGTTGGCGCGGTGGCCCAGTTTTTCGCGCAGATACTTCAGGTTGGCCACTTCAAACGACTGGATTTCCAGCGGCGCACGGCGCGTGTACTCGTGTTCCAGGATGATGGACAGGAAACGGTCTTCCATCGCCAGGCCCGCATCGCGGAAGTAGGTCGAGCTTTTCAGCTCGGGCACCAGGCCGATCACGCGGCCGGTGGCGGCCGATTGCGCTGCAACAAATTCGATGATTTCTTCCCAGGTTGGTATCTGGAATTGGCCATCGTACAGGGTGTTGGCGGTACGGATTTGCGGCAGGCGCTCGATGGCGCGCAGGGTTTTCAGCTCGTTCAGGGTGAAATCATCGACAAACCAGCCGTCATGCATCTGGCCATCGACCATGCGCTTGCCGCGCCGGTTGGCAAACTCGCTGCGTTTGGCCACGTCCGTCGTTTCGATCAGATTGCTTTCATGGCGCGCCACCAGCACGCCGTCCTTGGTCGAGACCAGGTCTGGCTCGATGTAGTCGGCGCCATCGGCAATCGCCTTGGCGTAGGACGCAAACGTGTGCTCGGGGCGCAGGGCGCTGGCGCCCCGGTGGGCGAACACTTGCGGACGGGCCGTCGGCAAGGTCAGCATGCTGGCGGCAAAGCTCGGCATGGCGCTCAGGGCCAGGCCACCGGCCGCTGCCTGCATGAAATTGCGGCGCGAAAAGTGCCGCTTCGGAAGGATAGGAGTGCGCATCAGAAGTCCGCAGTCAAAGTCAGGAAGCCCTGGCGTGGGGCGATCGGGAAGGTGTTGTAGGTGCCGCTGGCTGCACCGACCACCACGTTCAGCACGCCCTGGCGATTGGCCAGGTTGCTGACGGTAGCGCGCCAGCGCGGGTTTTTCAGCCAGCTGGCCAGATTCGGCAGCTTGCCCGACACGCCCAGGCTCATCAGGAAATAGCTGGAGACGGACAAATCGTTGGTGTAGGTGGCATAGCGCCGGCCCACGTAGTCGCCGATCAGCTGGACGTCGACGTCGCCGATGGTGGCCGAGGCCACGGATTTGTTGAGCCACTCGGGCGAACCTGGCACATCCTTGCCAGCCGTCGGTACCAGGGTGGTGCCGCTGAGGTAATCGTCGGCGTATTTCGAGCGGTTGTACGACAGGGCATTGTAGAACGAGAAGTTCTTGCCGAAGTGCAAGGTGCCCGCCATGTCGATACCATCCGTGCGCACGCTACCCACGTTGGCCAGCACCGGGTTGCCGCCGATGATGGACGAGATCACTGCAGTCGGGCTGATTTGCAGCAAGCGGTTGCTGAAGTCGACGTGGTAGATATTGACCTGGCCATCGATGCCGGTGACAGGGCCCAGGTCCAGCGGGTGGCTGCCGCGCACGCCCACTTCATAGGTAACGGCGGTTTCCGGCTTGGCAGTTTGCTTGAACAGGTCGAACGCGGCCTGGTTGGCCAGGCTCCATGGCGAGGCGCCGCCGCCGCCATAGGTCACGAACTGGCGCATGTTTTGCTGGATGTTGAAATACAGCTGGTCTTTCGAGGTGAAGTCCCAGCGTCCGCCTACCTGTGGCAAGAACCATTTTTTGGTGGTAATCGAACCGACCGGCAAGGCGGTCGAGCCGCCAGCAATCGCGCCTACCAGTGGCTGCACCGGGAATTGGCCATCGGCAAATTGCAGGCTGGACTTGAAGCCCGCTTGCAGCGACATATTCGGGCGGATATTCCATTCATCCTGTAAGTGGAACTGGGCTACCTTGGTATCCATCACGCTGCCGTATTGCGTGATCAAAGGATCGGTCGGGCGGTCATATGGCGAGCTCGGATTGTTCACGTCCAGCGCATACCAGCGGCGGTAGGCCGACGACTTGTTTTGTTCCAGCCAGACGCCCGCTTCCAGTTGATGGTCGCCCATTTCCTTGCGCAGGGTGGAAACCAGGCCGCCGCGGTTGATCTTGTATTCGGTGGTGCGGGTGGCGTAGCCGGAACCGCCAAACACCTGTTTCAGGTTCTGGTTCGGGTAGTACACGCTGAACAGCGCCGGCAGGCCAGCCACGCCGATCGGGCCGGCGACCACGCCCACGCCGTCATCGTTGTGGAAATACACCTGGTTCGACCAGGTCGTGCCTTCGGACAGGTTGGCGTCGAACTTGGCATACGCCAGGTAATCGGTGCGCTGCGCATCGCTGTAGTAGTTGCGGTAGTTATTGCCATCGGCAGCCGGCGTGGCGCCGGTTGGCGACAGATAGTTCAAGGCCGAATTAAAGTCGGGGTACAGGAATGGGCGCGTATACGGCGCGCTGGTTTCGCCTTTGACGTGCACGGTGCTGTCTTCGTTCGGCTCGGTCTTGTCCGAGTAGTTGAAGAACAGGGTCAGCTTGCCGGCGTCGCTGCGGTTGACGAATTTGGCGTTGACCTGGTCGCCGCCCTGGCGGCCGTTGAAATCCCAGGCGTGCGCTTCGTGGTGCAGCACCGAGATATAGGCGCTGTTGCCGTCGCCAAACACACCGGTGTCATAGCGGGCAAAGGTGCGTGACGTGCGGTAGCTGCCCACCGTTTGCTGCACCGTGCCGCCACGCTTGGCCAGCGGGTCGCTGGAATAGGTTTCGATGGTGCCGCCCAGGTTGCTGGTCGAGGCCGTGCCGACGTCGCCGGCACCGGAAGACAGCACCACGCTGCGCACGTTTTCACTGATCACGGCGCGCTGTGGCGACAGGCCGTTGTAGTTGCCGTACTGCTGGTCGCCCAGTGGCACGCCATCCATGGTGTAACCGAGTTGCTGGCCCGAGAAGCCGTGCACGAACAGCGACAGGTTTTGCTCGTTGTTACCCCATGGGTCGGATGTCTGGAAGCTGACGCCAGGCAGGGTTTGCAGCGCCTTGAGCGGATTGGTGCCCGGCAGGATTTTTTGAATCTCATTGCTGTTCAGGGCAACTGAAGAGCGCGTCTTGTTGGAGGAAATCTGCACGGTAGCCATCGGCGCCGCGCTGCCATCATCGGCCGGGGCAGCCGCCGCGCCTGCCGGGGCGGCCATTTCGCTGGCGGCGGCGGTGACGGCGGCAGCAGCGGCCGTTTGCGCCAGCGCGGGCATGGACAAGCCCGCTGCGCAGGCGCCCAGTAAGACATTAAAGGAGTGACGGCGCAGCGCCAGCTTCAAATTCGAGTTCATCAATCAGCCTGTGGGGGAAAAGTATGGGGGTTGATACAAGCTGCGCAGCGTATAGCCGCTGTATGACGCGTTGATGACGGCTTCGTGACGGGAGGATGACAAAAACGGGGTGGCAAGCGCGCCGCCCGTGGGGCGGCGCGAGGGTGTTGCAGAGAATTACATTAAAATTTGGTAATGTTGAAGTGGTAACCGAAGGTGTTGTTTAATTTAGTTATTTAATCAAGCAACGCAATTAGTTAATGCTCGATGCCGGCGGTATCAGCACTTCGGCAGGCGCGTCGCTGGCGAACAGCTGCGCGCAATCGACCTTGTCGAAATCATAGTGCTGGCCGCAGAAATCGCAGTTCACGCCCACATGGCCTACTTCTTCCAGGGTGCTGTTGACTTCTTCTTCGCCCAGCATCTTGAGCATATTGCCCACTTTTTCACGGGTGCAAGTGCAATGGAAGCTCGGGTGCAGCGGATCGAACACGCGGATTGTTTCTTCCCAGAACAAACGCTGCATCAGGGTGTCGATGTCGGTGGCCAGGATCTCTTCCTCTTTCAGGGTCGAGGCCAGCATCACGGCGCGGTTCCAGGTATCGAGCGCGTCTTCTTCCGACACGGGCGTCGCCTCTGCCTTGCCGCCGTGATGGGGCAGCTTTTGCAGCAGCAGGCCGCGCGAAGTGGTGTCGTCGGTGGCCAGCCACAGACGCGTGTCGAGCTGTTCCGAGCGCAGCATATAGTTTTCAATCACGGTCGCCATATCGTCGCCGTCCAGCGGCACGATGCCCTGGTACGGCTGCTGGCCTGGCACCTTGTCGGCCGGGTCCAGGGTGATGATGAAGCGGCCCTTGCCCGTGGCGTTCAGCAATTGCGGCACGGTGGCGCCATCCGGCACGGCGGCGTCCGGGTCCAGTTTGGCGGTGGCGCGCAAACGCAGGTCGGAATCGCACTCGACCACCATCAGGCGTACCGGACCGTCACCATGGATTTGCATGATGATGGAACCGTTGAATTTCAGGTTGGCCGACAGCAGGGCGGCAGCAGCCACCATTTCGCCCAGCACTTTTTTCACGGCCAGCGGGTAGGCGTGGCGCGACACCACTTCCTGCCAGGTGTGGGAGACATCGATGAACTGGCCGCGCACGGCGGCGTTATCGAAAATGAATTTCTGCAGGGTATCCTGGCCTTCGGTGGCTGCGTCCACTGTCACTGCGCTGGTATCGGTCGTCATGTGTTTATCCAATCTTCTTGAGTTGCATGTTGTTGCATATTAAATTCGCTGGCCGCGTTGATGATGCCGACGGCCTGGTCTTGTCGTTTGCCCAGTGATCAAGGCAGTGCCTGCTGATCGCCGCGATAGACGGTGCTGGAAACGCCGGGCACAGCCGGATGTGGAAGTTTGACGCTATTTTACGCTGGGCTGTTCACTGTTGTAAGACAAGTACGAACAATGGAGCTGATCCGGTATAATTAAAGAACGATCGTACTTTTATGCCTGCGCTATCTACAGGCACAGCATGTGGCGACATCCGCGCTACTTTCAAGGCAGGCAAGGCAATGAAAAACATGAAAACTTCCCGTTCCGAATTCATTTCCATTCGCGGCGCACGCACCCATGTGCGCCATTGGGGCCGCGAAGGCGCGCCTATTTTGTTCATGGTACATGGCTGGATGGACGTGGCCGCCTCGTTCCAGTTTGTCGTCGACGAGCTCGCTGGCGACTGGCATGTGATCGCGCCCGACTGGCGTGGTTTCGGCTTGAGCGACTACACCCAGTCCGATACCTATTGGTTCCCCGACTATCTGGCTGACCTTGATGCCATGCTGCAACATTACTCGCCGGATGCGCCCGTCAACTTGCTGGGCCACAGCATGGGCGCCAACGTGGCCGGCCTGTACGCGGGCGTGCGGCCTGAGCGCATCGTGCGTTTCATCAACCTGGAAGGTTTCGGCATGATGGCCACGCGCCCGTCGCAAGCGCCTGGCCGCTACGCCAGGTGGCTGGACGAATTGCGCGAACCGCCGCAGATGCGCAGCTACCCGAGCCGGCAGGCGGTGGCGGCGCGCCTGCAAAAGACCAATCCGCGCCTGATCGACGAGCGCGCCGCCTTTTTGGCCGAACACTGGTCGGTGCAGAATGAGGCGGGCGAGTGGGAAATCATGGGCGACCCGCGCCACAAGCGCGTCAATCCCATGTTGTACCAGGTCGAGGAAGTGATGGCGTGCTGGCGCCGCATCACGGCGCCCGTGCTGTGGGTGGAAGCGGCCGAGACAAATATGTGGGAATGGATGGGGCCGAAGGAGCAGGCGCGCATCGAGATCGACCGCCGCCTGGGTTTCCTGCAAGACGTGCGCTGTGAAATGATGATGGATGCGGGCCATATGCTGCACCATGACCAGCCAGCCGAACTGGCGCGGCTGGTGGAGCAATTTCTTGCTCAGTAGCATACTGATCACAGGAGCGCTCTCGTCTCTGGCAAGCAGCGTACAATGAAAACTTCTTCCATGTTCAGCCCGCGCGCGGTATTGTTTTCACATGCTTAAAGTCGACCTACATTGCCACTCCAATATCTCCGACGGCGTGCTCGCACCGGCCGCCGTGGCGGCGCATGCGCACCAGGCCGGCGTGAATGTGTGGGCGCTGACGGACCATGATGAAGTGTCGGGCACGGCGGCTGCACGCGCCGCCGCCCTGGACCTGGGCATGCGTTTCGTCGCGGGCGTGGAAATTTCGATTACCTGGGCCGGTCAGACCGTGCACATCGTCGGCTTGCAGATCGATGAAAACAATCCGGCGCTGCTGCAGGGCTTGCATCAGACGCGTTCCGGGCGAGATGCGCGCGGGCGCGAGATTGCCCGCCAGCTGGACCTGGCCGGCCTGCCCGGCGCCTATGAAGGCGCGTTGAAATTCGTCGGCAACCCCGATTTGATGTCGCGCACCCATTTCGCGCGTTACATCATGGAAACGGGCAAGTGTGCGAATATTCCCGAGGTATTCAAAAAATACCTGTCAGAAGGAAAACCCGGTTACGTCGAGCACCGCTGGGCCACTTTGGCGGAAGCGGTGGGCTGGATACGCGGCGCCGGCGGCCTGGCCGTGATCGCCCATCCGGGCCGCTACCGGTTCAGCGACACGGCGCAGGGCGTGCTGTTTGATGAATTCAAGCAATTAGGCGGCGTCGCGATCGAAGTCGTCACGGGCAGCCACAGCCCCGACCAGTATGGCGAGTACGCGCGCCTGGCGAACGACTACGGTTTCCTGGCCTCGCGCGGCAGCGACTTCCATGCACCGGGCGAGTCCCGCGTGGACTTTGCGCAACTGCCACCGCTCCCCGCCAGCGTCACCCCGATCTGGCACGACTGGTTTTAATGCCTTAAAGAATCTGCTTCGCCACGATTCTTAAGGTATTCATAAGACGTGCCGCACTTGAAATGTGCGGCCCCGTACTTATATTTTCACTACTATTGTCTTGAATATTCATCTGGAGCCATCGCCCATGAAACGTATCGTCCTCTTTGTTGTCACCAATCTGGCTGTGATGCTGGTGTTGTCCATCATCCTCAGTTTGCTGGGCGTGGGCAATCCTGCGCGGGGCAGTACCTTGAATCTGGGCAGCCTGCTGGTGTTTTCGCTGGTGGTCGGTTTCACGGGTTCGATTTTCTCCTTGCTGATCAGCAAACCGGTGGCCAAGTGGAGCACCGGTGCGCGCGTGATCGATAACCCCAGTTCGTCAACCGAATTGTGGCTGGTCAATACGGTGCGCGCCCTGTCCGAACGGGCCGGCATCGGCATGCCCGAAGTGGCCGTGTACGAGGGCGACGCGAATGCCTTCGCCACCGGCGCGTTCAAGAATTCGGCCCTGGTGGCAGTATCCACGGGCTTGTTGGAAAGCATGAACCGCGATGAAGTCGAAGCCGTGCTGGGCCATGAGATCGCCCACGTGGCCAATGGCGACATGGTGACCCTGACCCTGATACAGGGCGTGGTCAACACCTTCGTGGTGTTCATGGCGCGCGTGGTGGGTTTCTTTGTCGACAATGTGCTGCTGAAAAATAACAACCGCGAAGGTGGCGGGCGCGGTATCGGTTATTTCGTCACCGTGATGGTGTGCGAAGTGGTGTTCGGCTTGCTCGCTTCCATCATCGTCGCCTGGTTCTCGCGCCAGCGCGAATTCCGCGCCGATGCCGGTTCGGCCAAGCTCCTGGGCAGCCCCACGCCGATGATGCACGCACTGGCCCGTTTGGGCGGCGTGCAGCCGGGCGAATTGCCGCAATCGATGCAGGCGCTGGGCATCAGCGGCGGCAATAGCGGCTGGGGCGCGCTGTTTGCCACCCATCCGCCGATCGAGCAACGCATCGCCGCCTTGCGCGGCGTACAATCATGACGTTTTTCACCAGCTGGCCAGCCAGAACTTAGAGACCATGAGTCAATTTTTTCAGATACACCCCGACAATCCGCAATTGCGCCTGATCAAGCAAGCGGCGCAGATCATCCAGTCCGGCGGCGTGGTGGCCTTGCCCACCGATTCCTGCTACGCGCTGGTGTGCCAGCTCGACGACAAGGGCGCCGTCGAGCGCCTGCGGCGCATCCGGGGTGTGGATGAAAAGCATCACCTGACCTTGCTGTGCCGCGATTTGAGCGAGCTGGGCGTGTATGCCCGCGTCGATAACCGCCAGTTCCGCTTGCTCAAGGCGGCCACGCCGGGCGCTTATACCTTCATACTGGAAGCGACCAAGGAAGTGCCGCGCCGCCTCAGCCACCCGTCGCGCAAGACCATCGGCTTGCGCGTGCCGCAGCACCGCATCGTGCAGTGCTTGCTGGAAGAGCTGGGCCAGCCGCTGCTGGGCGCTACCCTGACCCTGCCCGGCGATGAAGAAAGCCTGACCGATGCGGACACCATCCGCGAACGCCTGGAAAAACTGGTCGACCTGATCATCGATGGCGGCGTGTGCGCGCATGGTCCCAGCACGGTGATCGACCTGACGGGCGCCGAGCCGGAAGTGGTGCGCGTGGGCCGCGGCGACCCGGCTGCGCTGGGCTTGTAAGGGCGGCTGGCCCGGCTTGCTGTCTGTGGTCTTCATGACAGCATAAGAAAGGCGCCGGGCCGCTCTGGTAGAATCGCGGTCATGAGCAATTTCAACGAGATAGTCCAGACCATCGCGGTCTACCTGATACCGGTTCTTTTTGCGATCTCCCTGCATGAAGCCGCGCATGGTTATGTGGCCCGGTATTTTGGCGATCCCACGGCGTCCAATGAAGGGCGGCTGAGCCTCAATCCCATCCGGCATATCGATCCCTTCGGCACGATCCTCTTGCCGCTGCTGCTGTATTTCACGATACAAGTGCCGTTCGGTTATGCCCGGCCGGTGCCAGTCGATTTCAACCGCCTGCGCAATCCCAAAAAACAGATGGCCTGGGTGGCCGCTGCGGGCCCGGCGGCCAATCTGGTCATGGCGCTGGCCTGGATGGTTGCTTTCATCGTGCTGGCGGACAAGGTGTCGGCCTCGCCCTTGCAGGCGTATCTGCTGGAAGTGACCCAGGCCGGCGTGCTGGTCAATGCAGTGATGTGCGTGTTTAACCTGATCCCCGTGCCGCCGCTCGATGGCGGCCGTATCGTCACCGGCCTGTTGCCGCTGGAATTGTCGAAACAATATGCGCGGCTCGACCGGTATACGCCGTTTATCTTCGTCGGACTGATACTGCTCAGTTATACCGGCGTGCTTGGTAAATTTTTGCCGGGCATCGTGCAGGTCGTCATCCAGGGTGTGTATGCGCTGACGTTGCCGCTGCGAATGCTGCTGGCTTGAGGCCAGGCAAATTGAGCGACAAGCAAATTAAATGATGGAATATGAATGCAAGCAATAAAACAAGTAGAGCCGTTAGTAGAGAGTGAAACAATTTCAGCCTGGGTGCGCCGTTGGGCGCCTTTGATCCCCGGTGGCGAAGTGCTGGACCTGGCCTGTGGCAACGGCCGCCATGCGCGCCACCTGGTCAGCCTGGGCCACCCGGTGATCGCGCTCGACCATGATCCCGAAATGCTGGAACAGGCGGCAGGCACGGGCATCGTTACCTCGCTGGTGGATCTGGAAGCGCCGGGCGCCGTCTGGCCCTTTGCGGCCGGCCGCTTTGCCGGCATCGTGGTGACGAATTATCTGCATCGCCCTTTGATCGAATCGCTGGTGGCCAGCCTGGCGCCCGATGGCCTGCTGGTCTACGAAACTTTTTCTGAAGGCAATGAGCAATTCGGCAAGCCATCGAATCCGAAATTCCTGCTCAAGGAAGGCGAAATGCTGACCTGGGCCGCGCAGCAGGGCTTGCGCGTGGTGGCCTATGAAGAGGGAAGGGTAGAGCAGCCAAAAGCTGCTCTGGTGCAACGAATTTGTGCTGTTCGGCCGGATTTTCCACGGTTGGCGGCCCTGTTGCCACCGTTTTGAGCGGCGTTTCTACTGCAGAATGCACCACAGGCGCGGGCTATCCGCTACAATCGTTGTTTTATTTATCGGCGCTATAAAATTACTATGATCAAGGGCAGCATTGTAGCAATCGTCACCCCGATGCACGCAGATGGCAGTCTGGACATTCCAGGCCTGCGCAAGCTGATCGACTGGCATATCGCCGAGGGGACGGATGGCATCGTCATCGTGGGCACCACGGGCGAATCGGCAACAGTGAGCGTGGAAGAGCACTGCGAACTGATCAAGCTGACCGTCGAACATGCCAAGGGACGCATTCCTATCATCGCCGGCGCCGGTGGCAATTCCACAGCCGAAGCCATCAAACTGACGCGCTACGCCAAAGAAGCGGGCGCCGATGCTGTCTTGCAAGTGGTTCCGTACTACAACCGTCCTACCCAGGAAGGCATGTACCAGCACTTCAAGGCCATCGCCGAAGCCGTCGAGATTCCTGTGATCCTGTACAACGTACCTGGCCGCACCGTTGCCGACATGAGCAACGAGACCATCGTGCGCCTGTCGGCGGTTGCCAATATCGTTGGCGTGAAAGACGCGACCGGCAATATCGGCCGTGGCATTGATTTGCTGCGCCTGGTGCCAGCCGATTTCGCCGTCTACTCGGGCGACGATCCGACCGCCATGGCGCTGATGTTCTGCGGTGGCCACGGTAATATTTCCGTGACCGCCAACGTCGCGCCGCGCGCCATGCACGAACTGTGCGTGGCCGCCATGGCTGGCGAACGTGCCAAGGCCATCGCCATCAATAACAAGGTATTTCCGCTGCATCAGAAATTGTTTGTCGAGCCTAATCCAGTGCCTGTCAAATGGGCGCTGGCGGAAATGGGCATGATGCCCGCCGGCATACGCTTGCCTTTGGTACCGCTGGCTGAAAATTGCCATGCCACGGTACGCGAAGCCTTGCGCGACGCCGGTGTCTTATCTTAAGCCCTGACTAGCACAGTCCGGACCTTCCCTGATTTCAGCTGCCTCTTAGCTTCTTATCCAGTAACGACATGACTAATAGCAAGAAAACCAACCCGGCACCTGCCACCATCGCCGTTCGCGGCCTCGTCATTGGCGCCGTCGCAGCCAGCCTCGCCGGCTGTGGCATGATCAGTTCGGTGGTCGGTGGCGACAAGGTCGACTACAAGTCGGTCAAGAAAGCCAGCACCCTGGACGTGCCACCCGATCTGACCCAATTGCAGCAAGACAACCGCTACGCTTTGCCAGATTCAAAAAATGGCATCGCTACGGCATCGGGCTACAACGCGCAGCGTAATGCCACGGCAGGCGCACCGGTCGCCACCAGCGCCACCGGCGGCGCGGTCGACGTGGTGCCCGTTGCGGCAGGTGGCGTCAAGGTCGAACGTGCAGGCAACCAGCGCTGGCTGGTGGTCAAGCAGTCGCCTGAAGTGCTGTGGCCGCAACTGAAGCAATTCTGGGAAGATTCCGGTTTCAATCTCGCCATCGATGAGCCGACCGCCGGCATCATGGAAACCGAGTGGAATGAAAACCGCGCCAAGCTGCCGCAAGACATCATTCGCAACACCATCGGCAAGGTCTTCGACTCCCTGTATTCGACGGGCGAGAAAGACAAGTACCGTACCCGCCTGGAGCGCCTGCCGGACGGCTCGACCGAAATCTACATCAGCCACCGTGGCGTGGAAGAGGTCTTGACGGGCCGCGACAAGGAAACCACCACCTGGACCGCGCGTCCTAACGATCCGGGCCTGGAAGCGCAATTTCTGGCCAAGCTGATGATACGCCTGGGCGCCGCCACCGATGACGCGCAAGCCAAGACGGCCGTCGATTCGGCCATCGTCCAGCCGCTGCACGCCAAGCTGGTGGGCGAGGGTGTCACGCACGCCATCGAAGTCGATGAAGGTTTCGACCGCGCCTGGCGCCGTGTCGGCCTGGCGCTGGACCGCGTCGGCTTCACCGTGGAAGACCGCGACCGCACGCAAGGCACATATTTCGTGCGCTACGTCGATCCGGATGCAGTCAAGCCAGAAGGTTTCTTCACGAAGCTGTTCAGCTGGGGTTCGTCCGACAAGGACAAGGAAGCGCAGCGCTACCGCGTGGCGGTCAAGGCCGGCAATGGTTCGACCAGCCTGGTCAGCATTCTGAGCAACGAAGGCAAGCCAGATACCACGCCAGTGGCCGGCAAGATCCTGGGCTTGCTGAACGATCAGCTGAAATAAGCACGGCGGCAGGCATAAAGCCTGCTGATAAAAAAAGGCTGGCTCCTTGCGGAAGCCAGCCTTTTTTATTGCCTGCGCTATTTATTAGCGGCTCTGCTTAAAGAGCATAAAAGGTGCGGGCATAAAAAAACCGGCCCGAAGGCCGGTTTTCTTTGAAGCAGGGTGCTATTACTTAGCAGCCGATGCAGCGGTCGAAGCAGCAGCAGCAGCGTCCGAAGCAGCCGAAGCAGCGCTCGAAGCAGCAGCAGCAGCGTCGGTAGCGGCCGAAGCAGCAGCGTCAGCAGCTGGAGCTGGAGCAGCTTCTGCTGGAGCTGGTGCTGGGGTTTCAACTACTGGTGCTGGTGCAGGAGCTTCTTCTTTTTTGCTGCAAGCGGCCAGAGCAACAACCATCAGGGAGGCGATCAGCAGGGATTTTTTCATTTGTTTTCCTTAATTATTTCAAAAAATAAATCAACATTGTTGCGATGAATAATTACCGGTAATTATCGCTCGTTAGGTCGTCTTCGAAGGCTTTTCGTACCAGGTGGTGCCTGCCAGACAACGGAAACTTCCTAACCGAATATTATAGCGATTTTTGGTGCGTCGCAATAGCAGCAAGAGGCAAATCCGCAACTATTTTGTGATAACGCAATAATTAGCAAAGCAAATTGCAAGCAAGTGTAAGTGTTTTGCGTAAGCGCCACAAAACGATATAAAAATATTATGTTTTATTGCGCTAACGCAGAAACATAAATACCTGCTGCGTGTAGCGCCACTTTTATTGCAACGCAGCTATCAGGCCAGTTCGATCCAGCCATCCTGATACCAGGTGTACAAAGCGTCCATCACGTCATCAGAGGCTTGCGCCACGGCCGCGCCAGCTAGCGCACGGTCATTGGCCAAGGTCTCCAGCGCCGTTTTATCGGCCCGGCCGATGGCGAACGATTCGCCATTGATGAAGACATTCTTGCCACGATACAGCATCAAGGTCTTACGTGACAACACGACACCTTTTTTGTGTGCGGCATCCGTGAAGCGGCCTACCGTCAGTGGTTTGGACAGCGGCGTGAAAAACACATTGTGTTTTGGTTCGGATAGGTGTTCCCCCAGGAAAATGGTCACATCTTCTTCCGTGAAGCGCACTTTGTTCAGCTCTTCCGTGATGGTGCTGAGCATCTCGCGCGGGATTTCCGCCGGCTTGGCCGAGGCTTTCAACTCAGGATCTGCATAGCGGCCCGGCAAGTCGATCGAGTCGGCCATGAATTGCAAAAAGGCTTCACCCAGCTCCTGGAACGACGGCGAGCGGAAACCGATCGAATAGGTCTGGCAGTCGCCAATGGCCACGCCGTCGTGCGCGTAGTGGGGCGGCAGATACAGCATGTCGCCCGGTTCGAGCGTGAATTCTTCGTCCGGCGTGAAATTGCTGAGGATTTTCAAGGGCAGGCCGTCGATCAGGCTCAGGTCTTTCTGCGCGCTGATGCGCCAGTGGCGCTTGCCCTGGCCTTGCAGCAGGAATACATCGTAGGAATCGAAATGCGGGCCCACGCCGCCGCCATCGGTGGCAAAACTGACCATCAGGTCGTCGAGGCGCGCATCCGGCAGGAAACGGAACTGGCGCAGCAGTGCATCGGCTTGTGCATTGTGCAGGTTGGCGCCCTGCACCAGCAGGGTCCATTCCTTCTGTTTCGGTGAGGGCAGGCTGGTCAATGGACCTTGCTGCATGGACCAGTGGCCATCCACATGGCTGACCAGGCGCGATTCGACATGGTCGAGCTTGGCCAGTTCAGCCATGGCCTTGAAGTCCAGCAGGGGCTTGAAGCCAGGCACGGCCTGACGGATCAGCAGGGGTTTTTTATGCCAGTAGTCGCGCAGGAATTGCGCTGGCGTGATGTCGCCGAGGAGAGTTAATGTTTTCATGCGCCCATTATAACAACCGCAAATGCAGGAATGCGCTCGCCGCATGCGTCGGAAAGGTATAATTTGCCAGCTTATACAATGAAAGGAAGCATAATGAAGATTGCCAAAAATACAGTCGTTACTGTCAACTACAAACTGTCAGACGCGCAAGACAATCTGATCGAAGATGGCAGTCAGCCTATGGTCTACCTGCACGGTGATTATGAAAACACCCTGCCGAAGATCGAAGAAGAGCTCGACGGCAAGGAAGTTGGCTATTCCAACACGATCCAGATCGAACCAGACGATGCTTTCGGTGAATACGATCCTGCGCTGGTCAAGGTCGAGCCACGCAACCGCCTGCCTGAGCCGCTGGAAGTGGGCATGCAGTTCGAAGGCATGCCGGAAAGCGACTCGCCTGACGAAGAAGCGATGATCTTCACCGTCACCGATATCGCCGACGACAAAGTCGTTCTGGATGGCAACCATCCACTGGCAGGCATCGCGCTGCGCTTCTCGCTGACCGTCGCTGACGTGCGCGAAGCCACCGAAGAAGAAATCGCCCACGGCCACGTGCATGGCGCGCATGGCCATGACCATGGTGATGATGAGGGTGATGACGAAGGCGCCGAAGGCGATCACTTCCGTACCCACCCTATCCACTAAGTGGTAACGCCTGACCAGACCTGCTGCGCGTCGGTATAGGTAGCCTGCGATGCTCACCGTACTTGAGTACGGTTGCGCTTCTTAGCCGCCTCTCCCTTCCGCTCGCTACGGTCTGGCCAGGCGTCGTGACGCCTGTTGGATCATGACGTGTGGGTTGTCCTGGGCTGTGCGCTTAGCGGCGCACGGTCGGGGACTTGGCTCTGGCTTGCGCTGGTTTGAGCGTGCGTTCACGCACGTCAAACAGGGGCGACTTGCCGGGTTGGACTGCGATGGTGGCCCAGTCGCTGTCGATGCTGATGTGGCCGAGGTTGTCTTTCCAGTTGATTTTTGGTCCCTGGGTGCTTTTCTTGCCCGTCTTTTTGCTGCCCGCCTGGGTGTCTACCAGCAATACCTTGCCTTCGAATTTCTTGGCCAGCAGGCGGATTTGCTTGCGCGGGCTGGCGAAACCATCTTGCTTGCTGCTGAAATTGGGTAGCAGCGAACTTTCCTCTTCTTCCAGTATGTGCACGTCGCCGTCCGAGAACAGCACGATGCCGTCCAGTTTCTTGCGCTGGGCCATGGCGAATAAACGTTGTAGCCAGGAACGGTTGGCCACCAGCCGGTCTTCGAATTCGCTGTTGCGGCCTGCTTCTGGCAGGAAATGGTTGTTGTTTGCTGGCAGGTTGACGGTGGCAAACAGCACGCCGCCATATTCCCAGTGGGCATTTTCCGCATAACTGCGGAACTTGGCCGTCGACGATAAGCGCGACAGGCTCAGTTTGCGCTGGCCCAGGCTGCTGTCGTCGGCAAAGAATACTTCGCGCAAGCGGTTCAGGCGTTCGATGGCGTTGGCGCGCCCCCGTGAATTGCGGCAGTTGGCCCAGTCGCTGGCCGACAGCGAAATGACCAGCGGCTGGCTGCTCGCGTCCAGCAAATCCTTGCGCTGGCTGTACAGCTTGTCGCTGCACGATTCGCTGGCTGCCTTGATGCCGGTCGCCACCAGAAAGGCGGGATGCAGGTTGTTGCTATCCTCGATCGCATGTTTTAAGGGGGCATCGTCCGGCCCCGCCTTGAAGGAATGCCCCAGCACGGCAAAGTCGAAGCCAGGTTCTTCTGCCTTTGCCAGCGCGCTCTGCCATAGCAGGCACACCGCCAGCGTACTGGCGGCGAGCCTTGCCAGGCTGACTTTGCCGGATTGGCTGATCATGCCTGCGCCAGCCGTTTCAGCTGGTACAACTGTTCCAGCGCATCGCGTGGCGTCAGCGCATCGGGGTCGAGGTCGGCGATGGCGTCCAGCAAGGCTTGCTGCGCCTCGTTGAGGGCAGCGGCCGGTGCCTGGGCTTCTTCTTCCTCTTGCGCATACGGATCGGCTGACGGCGCGGCAAACAGGTCGCGTTGCGGCGTAGCATCGAGCGCCTGCGCTTCCAGACGCGCCAGATGCTTGCGCGCGGCCTTGATCACCGGCTGCGGCACGCCTGCCAGCTGCGCCACCTGCAAGCCATAGCTTTGCGAGGCCGGGCCCGCCTGCACCGCGTGCAGGAAGACGATGCTGTCCTTGTGCTCGACGGCCGACAGATGCACATTGGCCGCGCTCGGATGGCTGTCCGGCAATTGCGTCAGCTCAAAATAGTGCGTGGCGAACAGGGTAAAGCTGCGGCTGCTGTCGATCAGGTGGCGCGCGATGGCCCAAGCCAGGGCCAGGCCATCGAAAGTCGAGGTGCCGCGGCCCACTTCATCCATCAGCACCAGCGAGTGTTCGGTGGCGCCGTTCAAAATCGCGGCCGATTCCGTCATTTCCACCATGAAGGTCGAGCGGCCGCCCGCCAGGTCGTCGGTGGCGCCGATACGCGTGAAGATGCGGTCGATCGGGCCGATGGTCGCGCTGGAAGCCGGTACATAACTGCCCACATAGGCCAGCAGGGTGATCAGGGCCACCTGGCGCATGAAGGTCGATTTACCGCCCATGTTCGGGCCGGTGATCAGCAGCAAGCGGCGTTCATTGACGAGTCGGCAATCGTTGGCGATAAAGCGTTCGATCTGTTTTTCCACTACCGGGTGGCGGCCTTCGACGATGTTGATGCACGGTTCGCTGACCAGCTGCGGCGCGACCCAGTTGTGCTGCTGTGCATGTTCCGTCAGCGCATTCAAGGTGTCGAGCTGGGCCAGGCCCTGGGCGATGGTTTGCAGGGTGCCGATATGCGGCGCCAGCTCCGCCAGCAGCAGGTCGTACAGCAGCTTTTCGCGCACCAGCGCCTTGTCTTGCGCCGACAGGGCCTTGTCTTCGAACACTTTCAATTCCGGCGTGATATAGCGCTCGGCGTTTTTCAGGGTCTGGCGGCGGCGGTAATCGTCGGGCACCTTGTCGGTCTGGCCGTGCGTGACTTCAATATAGAAGCCATGCACCTTGTTGTATTCCACGCGCAGGTTGGCGATGCCCGTGCGGGCCCGTTCGCGTATTTCCAGGTCCAGCAGGAACTGGCCCGCGTTTTCCGACAGCGCGCGCAATTCATCGAGTTCGGCGTCGTAGCCGCGTGCAAACACGCCGCCGTCGCGCACCATCGCCGCCGGTTCCTGCGCCACGGCGCGCATCAGCAGTTCCAGGCAGCTTTCCGGCGTGGCCAGGGCAGTGCGGATGGCGGCCAGCAAGACGTTGTCACTGCCTTGGCTCTGGCAGCGGATTACTTGTTCGCGCAAGGCAGGCAATTGCAGCAAGCCATCGCGCAGCGCCGCCAGGTCGCGCGGGCGCGCCGACAGCAGCGCGATGCGGGTGGTGATGCGTTCAATATCGGGCACTTGCGCCAGGGTCGCCGCCAGCGGACCGGCCGCCTCGCTTTGCGCCAGTGCGGCAATCGCTTCGTGGCGTGCGCGGGCAACACTCTGGTCGCGCCGTGCATGGTGCAGCCAGTGGCGCAGCATGCGCGAACCCATGGTCGTGCGGCAATGGTCGAGCAGCGAGAACAGGGTCGGCGATTCCTGGCCGCGTATGGTTTCCGTCAATTCCAGGTTGCGCCGCGTGGCGGCGTCCAGGCCGATGAATTCGCTTTCGGTTTCCGTCGTCAGCGAGCGCACATGCTGCAAGCCACGGCCTTGCGTGGACTGCGCATAACGCAGCAGCGCACCGGCCGCTCCAAACGCCGCACCCAGGCCATCGGCGCCAAAACCGGTCAAAGTGGCCACGCCCAGCTGGTCCAGCAGCGCCTTGTGGCCGCCGACCACGTCGAAATGCCAGTCCGGCACGCGGTTCACATGTGTGCCGGCATCGTTTTCGAACAGGTCGCCATTGTCGCCGCTGAGAATCTCGGCCGGTACGATGCGTTCCAGTTCCTGGCGCAAGCGGGTGGTGACGGTGGCGCTATCGCCCGAAAACTCCATCAGCTTCAGGGCGCCGCTGGCCAGCGACAGCCAGGCCAGGCCCGTCGTCACCGTCTTGCGCTGCGTCACGCTGCACATGGCCAGGAGTGGCCGCTCGGATTTTTCTGGCAGCAAGTCGGCATCCGTCAAAGTGCCTGGCGTGACCACGCGCATGACCTTGCGCTCGACCGGTCCCTTGCTGGTGGCCGGGTCGCCAATCTGTTCGCAAATCGCCACCGACTCGCCCAGCTTGACCAGCTTGGCCAGGTAGCCATCGAGCGAATGAAACGGCACGCCGCACATCTTGATCGGATTGCCACTGGCCGCGCCGCGCGCCGTCAGGGTAATGCCCAGCAAGCGCGACGCTTTTTCCGCATCTTCAAAAAACAGCTCGTAGAAATCGCCCATGCGGTAAAACACCAACATCGTCGGGTGATTGTCCTTGATCGCCATATATTGCTGCATCATGGGCGTGAGCTTGCTCCGCTGGAGGTTGGCAAGCTCTTGATTTGACTGCATATTCATTGTAAGTCTTTGAGTTTGATCGTTGTTCTGTGTGGAATTCGGTGCTGCGTTTGCGCTATTGCGCAGCAGGCCATACTTTACCATTAGCGGCTGCCCGGCACTGCCACTTGCGGCGACAAAGTCGAGGGAATGATGGATTTGTCGCTATAAAAGATTACGCGATGGCCAGCACATGGTTGCCACTTTTGCCGATCTCGCCAGCGGCGGCAATCGCGTTCTCCATGTCATTCACTTTTCCATGGAACTGGGAACGAATCCCTCTTCGGTCAGGGCCTTTATGACGCCGCGCAATAGGTAATTGTTGGTGAAGCAGATCGCGTACTGTCTGGCGCCTGGGTAGATTGCTTGCAGCATTTTCAGTTCTACCAGCCGTTTTATCTGATATGTGCGCTGGTTGTCAGTCAACTTTGGCATGATCTTTTTCAGGTCCGCCGATTTTGCACTTTTCAGCCGTACAACTTCAAGCAATACGTGATATTCGGCGAGCGTTATCAGCTGTCGCGCTCGTGAAATGTTGAGTGCCGGAATGAGAATTTTTTGCTCGATGTAATCGTAGTGTGTCAGCCGATCTACTTTTTGCAGCTCAATTAACACTCCTTCCAGTACGTAGATACACCAGTTTTCAATTCCCTGTGCGGTTCCACTATCTGCGGCGGCAAGCATCTGGTAGTAGCGCTCCCGGTTGTTGCAGAAGACTGCTGTCGGGTTTAACACGCGCCCATCTTTGACGTTGAAGCCGTATTTGATGAGGAGAGCGTATGTCAGGAGGCGGACGACTCTTCCGTTTCCGTTCGAGAAAGGATGAATCCAGCCGAACCGGTGATGCGTGAGGGCTACTTTCATCAGATCGTACTTGGGCGCTGAGGCGGTGTTGACAAAATCAGTCAACTCTTTCATGTATTGCGGCACGGCAAGTGCCTCAGGTGGAAGATGCGCCGACATGGCGATGTTTACCGGTCCTTCCCGATATGCCCCCGGTGTTTTGTCGCCCTCACGCTGTAAGGTGCTCACGGCAATGGCGTGCAACTCGCGTATGAACGTTTCGGTCAATGGTGCACCAGGCTCCATGGCTTCTTCAACATACCGCATCGCTACTTCGATGTTGCTGATTTCTTTCATCTGTTCACCGTTGCCAGCCCCGTCATCGCCTCGTACTGTTGCGTCGACAAGATCGGCCAGCGTAGTGTGATTGCCTTCGATGCGGGCAGACCCCAGACTTTCCAGCATGTGGAAAATGTGCTTGAGCTGGAAGAACGCGCCCGCAGGCGTGCTGCCGCCCAATTGCAGGCGTCGAAGATGCTCAAGTTCATTGACGACATCCACTAGCGGTGAATCAAATGTCGGGTTGCATAACTTGAGCTCGAAGTGTTCAAACTTGGGCTTATCCATGGAGGGAATCTAGAAGTTATTGACAGTGGTGTCAATAACTATCTCAAATCTTCTCGGAAAAACCTTTTTAAATCAATATGTTGATCAAGGTGTCGTGATTCATTATCTAAAAATGATCAATGAGGTATCTGCAAAATCATCGCACAGCATCTTGTAAAACCCATCGCTTGCCATCTGAGATAGCACAGCTCGTTCATAGCCGGCATACGCCCCGCATAGGCTGCGGCAGTAGCACATGCCACGCGACTTCGATATAATAATGAGAATTATTCTCAATCAGGTTTTATCCAAGTTCCCGCTCCAGGACCTTGTGGCTACGTTCCAGGAATCGTAATGGCTGACAGCATCGCCCCTGACTTTATCAGCAATATGTATCGCCAGAACCATGGCTGGCTGCTGGGCTGGTTGCGCAGCAAGCTGGGGAGTGCCGTCGATGCCGCCGATGTGGCGCAAGATACTTATGTGCGGGTGATCGACACTGGCCGGCTGCCCGAGTATGAGCAGCAGTCGCGCGCTTATCTGGCGCGGATTGCGAAACACCTGGTGGTGGATCTGCAGCGCCGGCGGCGGCTGGAATATGCCTACCTGGAAGCGCTGGCGCATTTTTCTGCCGACCAGATGCCGTCGGTGGAGCAGCGCGCCATCACGCTGCAAACCCTGTGCCTGCTCGATGCGGCGCTTGACCGCCTGCCCTTGCGTGTGCGCGAGGCATTTTTACTGTCGCAATTCGATGGCCTGACTTACCAAACCATTGCCGAGCGCATGGGGGTCTCGCTGGGATCGGTGCGCAAGTATATGTTCCAGGCCGCGCAAGCCTGTTTTTCGGTGATGGTCTAGTCCTTGGAGGCATCGAACGACATAGTATCGGCCGAACACCGTCAACAGGCCCTGGAGTGGCTGGTGACCATGTGGTCGGGCGAGGTCACGCCGGAAGAGCAGCTTGCGCTGAGCAACTGGCGCCAGGCGGCGCCCGAGCATGAGCTTGCCTGGCTGCAGCTAGCGAAGATGGCGCAGCGCTTGCGTAGCGTACCGCCACAAACGGCCGGGCTGACCTTGCGTGAAAGTGGCCGCCGCAATCAGCGCCGCGTGCTCTTGCGTGGCTTGCTGCTGGTCTGCGGTGGGGGCGCTGCGGTGTACACCTTGCGTGGCAGTTCGCCGTGGCAAACCATGACGGCGCAATATGCCACTGCCACCGGCGAACGCCGCGATCTGGTGCTGGCAGACGGCACCCGCATCAGCATGAATACGGCCACCGCCTTCGATGTCCACTTTGACGCCGGCTTGCGGCGTATCGATTTGCACAAGGGTGAAATTCTCGTCACCACCGCGCATGAGCCGGCCACACCTCATCGCGACTTTGTGGTGGTCACCAGGCATGGCATGGCGCGCGCGCTGGGCACCCGCTTCACCGTGTATCAAGGTGGCGAACATACCCGGGTGGAAGTCTACGAGGGCGTCGTCGAGGTGCGGCCCCGCTTGAGCCCGGATGCGCCCCTGCGCCTGCCCGCAGGCAGGCAGCTGCGCTTTACGGCGGCAGCGGCCGATGCTGTGCGCGCGCTGCCGTCGGATTACCCGGCGTGGCTCGATGGCGTGCTGGAAGCGGAGCAAATGCGCTTGCAGGATTTCCTGGCAGAACTGGGGCGTTACCGTAAAGGGGTGATCCGCTGCGACCCTGCCGTCGCCAATGAAGTGGTGTCAGGGCGCTATCCCTTGGGCGATACCGACAAGGTGCTGGCCGCCCTGGAACAAGCCTTGCCGGTGCGCATCAGCTACGCGACGCCTTACTGGGTCACAGTGCAGGCGAAAAAAAAGTAAAAAATGGGTAGATCTTTTTTCTTTTCATTCGGGATGTAGATATCACCCTCTTGATTTGAAAGGATAGACTGTTCATGTTGCAACAACCGCTCCCATTCCGCCGCCGTCATATCGTCCAGGCCATCTTGCTCGCGGGCTTGTCGCTTGCCGCCGCCTCCACCACCGCTCTTGCCCAGGGCGCAAACCCGGAAACGCGGCGCCACGTCGAGATCGCTGCAGGCACGCTGGACAGCGCGCTGAACCGTTTTGCGGGCAGCACCGGCATCTTGCTGGCCATCGACGGTAAGTTGACCGCAGGCAAAACCAGCAATGGCATCCGTGGCAGTTACACGCCCCAGGAGGGCTTGGCCGCCTTGCTGCACGGCAGCGGGCTGGAAGCCTTGCCCCAGGCGGACGGCGCTTACGCCTTGCGTAAGGCGGTCGCTACGCAAAGCACCATGCTGCCGGAAGTGGTCGCCATGAGCGAAGATGACAGCAGCCCGGCCAGCCGCGTGCTGATCAACGGCGCCCGTGGCGAGACCCCGCTGGCCGGCGGGCGCCTGGCGCGCAGTGGCGGCCTGGGCGTGCTGGGCTTTGCCGACCTGATGGATACGCCGTTCAGCACCACCAACTATACCGCGCAAATACTCGAAGACCAGCAGGCGCGCACCCTGGCGGACGTGGTCGTCAACGAAGCATCGGTGCGCACCATGACCTCGACCGGCGGCTTCAGCGAAGATTTCCAGATACGCGGTTTCAATGTCACCAGCGGCGACGTCGGCTTGAATGGCCTGTATGGACTGGCCTCGTCGAACCGCATGCCCACCGCCTTCATGGAGCGCGTGGAAGTGTTGAAAGGTCCGGGCACCCTGATGTACGGGATCAGCCCGAACGGCAGCATAGGCGGCAACATCAACATCGTCACCAAGCGCGCCAAGGATGAAGCTATCACGCGCCTGACGACCACCTACGAAAGCAAGTCCTTGCTGGGCGGCCAGCTCGACGTGGGGCGCCGGTTTGGCGAGAACAATGCCTGGGGCCTGCGTTTTAATGGGGTGTACCGCAACGGCGACACCAATATCGACAATGGCCAGCAGCAATTCGGACTGGCCGCGCTGGCGCTGGACTACCGCGCAGCCAATCTGCGCTGGTCGGTGGATGCCTACGCGCAACGCGAGGATACCGACAATTTCCGCGCCCAGATCGGTTTCCGGCCTGGCATCACCCGCCTGCCGGCAGCGCCTTCCGGCCACCGCGCCATTTATGAAGGCGCCGACCTGAAGATACGCGACTCGACGATCGCTTCGCGCCTGGAGTACGACTTGTCGCCACAAGTCATGCTGTACGCCGCTGCCGGTTATCACTATGGCGCCAGCGAACAGGATTTTCCTTCCGCGCGCGGCATGGATGCGATGGATGAGAAGGGCAATATCCGCGTCAGCAGCGCCTGGTATGACGCGGCCTCGCGCAGCAAGACTGGCGAAATTGGCGCCCGTGCACGCTTTAATACACAAGGCATCGAACATATGCTCAGTTTTTCCGCTTCGCGCCTGGAGCAGGAAGCAGGCAGTTTCTATCTGCCGGCGCCGGCGGGCACGGCCGTCGATTCGACTATTTACGCGCCGCTGCCGGTCTATCAGCTCAGCGGTAATCGTGTTTCACCGAGCAAGAATTCGGCGACCCAGCTGACCAGCATGTCTTTAACCGATACCTTGTCCTTTGCCGATAACCGCATCTTGCTGACTGCCGGCCTGCGCCAGCAGAAAGTGCAAGCCCAGAACTTCAACGCGGCGGGCGCGGTGACTACTTCGTATGGCGAAAGCGCGGTGTCGCCGATTGCCGGCGTTGTCGTGCGCCCCTGGGACGATGTGTCGCTGTACGGTAACTTTACTTCCGGCCTGACGCGCGGCTCGACGGCGCCGCTCGGTACGGCCAATGTGGGCGAAGTGTTTGCGCCATTCAAGTCGAAACAGTATGAAATCGGGCTGAAGGTGGACCGTAACAAGGTCATCAGCGGTGTCTCGCTATTCCAGATCGAGCGCCCGAATGCGATTACCGACCCGATCAGCAATATCTACAGCATGGATGGCAGGCAGCGTAACCGTGGCCTGGAATTGTCAGTCGTTGGCGAAGCCGTGCGTGATCTGCGCCTGATGGCCAGCGCCACCTTTTATGACGCCAAGCTGCAGCGTGCGGCCGGTGGTCTGAACCAGGGCAAGGACGCGATTGGCGTGCCCAGGCACACGCTCAACCTGGGCGCCGACTGGGACCTGCCGGGCGTAACCGGTCTGAGTGTGAATGCGCGCGCGATTTACACGGCGGCCACGCCGTATGACGTGGCCAATACGCTGGAGATGCCATCCTGGCAGCGCTACGATATCGGCGCACGCTACCGCACCACGATCCTGCGCACGCCGGTGGTACTGCGCGCCAGTGTAGAGAACGTATTCAACAAGCGCTACTGGTTGTCCAGCAGCACCTTGTTGACGGTCAGTACCGCCGCTGCACCACGTACCGCGCTGCTGTCGGCCCAGTTCGATTTGTAACGGTGTTTATTCGTCTTTTGGCCTGCGCTTGCGGCGCAGGCTGATGGCGTCGAACACGCCATCACGCAGCAGCAGCGCGTGGACCAGGCCGGCGAGGATGTGGCCCAGCACCAGCACGAAGAACAGCTCGCCCAGCACGGTATGCAGCGAGCGCAGCAGGGCGTAATGGGCCACATTGGGCGCTAGCAGCGGCGGCAATGTGGCTCCGGCCAGCAGTGGCAGCGGGAAGTTGCCGGCCGACAGCATGGCCCAGCCGATCAGCGGCATGGCCAGCATGCAGCCGTACAGCAGCCAGTGTGACCCATGCGCTGCCAGGCGCAAGGTGACCGGCAAGGTCGATGGCAATGCCGGCACGGGGCTGAACAGGCGCAGCAGCAGGCGCAGCACGGCCAGTAGCAGCAGTGCCAGCCCCAGCGGTTTGTGCAAGTTGAGCAAGGTCACATGCCAGTGTGAAACGGTCGCCACCATGCCGGTGCCGATCAGCAGCATGGCCAGCAGCAAGGGCGCCATGGTCCAGTGCAGCAGGCGCAAGGTCAATGAAAAGCGCGGTGATGTCATCGTGATGCTCCTGGTGTAGCGTGCAGCGCCGCCTGTTCGCCGGTGCGCAGATTGTAGGAACGGGCATAAGCGCCGGAACGGGCGGCCAGCAGCGGGTCGTTCGACACCTGTATGCCGCGCGGCAATACGGTCGGGTCGAAATTGATGTCGCGGCAGGGGCCGTCATCTTGCGCGACCGTGCTTTCCAGGGTCAGCACGCCGGCGTCGATCACCTGACGGTCGTCTGGCCAGGCGATGGTGGCGTCGTTGCCGGGATCGCCAGGCTTGGCCAGTTGCAATTGCAAATGCCAGCGTTGTGGCCCGGCGCGCAGGCGTTCTGCCAGCTCATCCTGCAAGGCGTTCGGATCGCTGGCTGCGGCAGGCGAGAGCGGTGCGGCGTTGGCTTCTGGTAATACCGACCAGCGCGCAAGATGGTGCACGCCCTTGCCATCGACCAGTTCGAACGCATTGATGCTGTAGAAACGGGTGTTGGCAAACGAAGACGTCGGCGGGTGGCCCTTCACCCATAGACGGAAGGCGGACGATTCGGGATGGGCCGCAAAAAAGGCTGGCAGGCGCGTCGGGTCCGGTTTGCCCGTGCCTGGCACGGGGCGCGAAGCTTGCAGGTTGTCATAAAAACCCTGCGGCGTATTGACGATGAAGACCGGTGTGTTGTTCATGCCGGTACGCCACTGTTCACCGTTGGACTGGGTGAATTGCAGCGCCAGGCTGCGCACGGGGCCTGCCGTGTCCGCCACGGCAGGATTGCCACC
Organism: Janthinobacterium saanense; assembly: GCF_014200675.1. GTDB lineage: Bacteria > Pseudomonadota > Gammaproteobacteria > Burkholderiales > Burkholderiaceae_D > Janthinobacterium. The sequence continues at coordinate 77,935 of NZ_JACHCI010000021.1, forward strand.
GGGAACGGCGAAACGGCCGATCACGGGCGTGCGCACCTTGTCAAACACTGCCGCGCTGGAATAGGGCGTGCCCAGTCCATTGCCTTCAAAGTAGCCGGCGACACACATGCCCTTGGCATGGTTGCGGCGAAAGCCTGGATGCTGACCAAAGTCGGCATGAAAATTGTCGATGATGAGGACAGGGGTCAATCGGTCTGGGCTCAGCCAGCCGGCTGCGTAGGCATACGCTGCCACCAGGGCCGCGCCCGTGACGGCAATGACGGCGAGCGGCAGCATGCGTGCCAGCTGCTTGCTGCCTGTGGGGGGGATGGGCATGGGAAGTTTCCTGCAATGGGATGGAGGTCCTATTGTAGGCAGTGAAAAATGACGCGGAAATGACGGAGAAATGACAGTTTCGTCATTCCGGCAGCGAGGCCTGGGCTGTCATTTTTTTGTAATGGTCCTGTCATGCCCAGGTCAGCGGGCGCTCCTTACACTGGTTTGTATCGAGACAAGGATCTCGATTAACACACCAACCATCAGGAGCAGGACCATGTTGAATTTGAAACGCGCCGCTATCGTTCTGGCCATCACCGGCTTTGCTGCCGCCACCCAAATCTCTGGCGCCCAGGCGGCAGGCTGGGCCGGCGCTTCCGTCGATTACGGCACGCCAGTGACCACCGGTATTGCCGGCCGCGTGATCACTGTCACGGCAGATACCAGCTATGTCAGTGTCAGCAATGGCGAAACCGTGCAATTCAAGTCCGGTGACAAAATGTTCAGCTGGCATTTCGACACCTTCCCGGAAGAGGCGCGCTTCGATTTGTCGAAGATTGCCCCATCCGGCTTCACCGCCACACCGGTCCTGGTCTATGTTGCCAGCAACCCCCTGTACCGGGGTTGATGGCAGTTTCAGTCTTACGCTGGCAGCGAGAACAAGCCGGTAGTTAAAGCACGATATTCTTGTTCCGACGAGCTGCGGCGCGCATCGAGCAGGGCGGCGATATCGCGGGTCGGCGTGTAGCGCAGTTGCTTGCTGCCATCGGTGGCCGCCTGGTAGATGGCTGCCACCACGGTATCCACCGCATCGGCGTCCGCTGACGCGCCCAGGCCTGCATACAGCGCGCCCACGTGTTCCAGGAAGGGCGTGTAGTCTGCGATGGCGGCGGAGTCGGCGCTTTCCGTGCCGACCCTGGCCATGAAGCCCGTTTGCATCGCGCCGCCCGGTTCGACGAGCTTGACCTGGATGCCCAGTGACGCCAGTTCGTGCGACAGCGATTCGGAATAGCCTTCCAGTGCAAACTTCGAGGCGCAGTACAGCGAAGCCATCGGGAAACCGATGGCGCCGGCGCCCGAGCTGACGTTGATGATGGTGCCTGCACGCTGGCTGCGGAAGTGCGGCAAAATCGCCCGCGTGACGTCCATGACGCCAAACAGATTGGTATCGAACTGTTTTTTGATGGCGTCGCGCGTCAAGCCTTCGAACACACCGAACAGGCCGTAGCCTGCATTGTTCACCACCACGTCGATCTTGCCGAAGCGTGCGATGCCAGCGGCAATCGCCGTGGCGATGCTGTCGCTATCCTGCACGTCCAGGCGTGTCACGAGTACCTGGCCAGCCTCGGCCACCCCAGTCGGCGCCTGTTCCGGCGTACGCATGGTGGCGATGACATTCCATCCAGCCTTGGCAAAAAAATGGCTAGCCGCCTCACCGAAGCCGGACGAGGCGCCGGTAATCAAAATGGTTTTCACAGTGGTCATACTCAATTCTCCTTGGATTCGATGCTGCTAATGTACGGGCTAATGATTGATGATGTAAGCTAGCCAGTACTGAACAGACTGATGAAGGAAACCGTACAGTGGAAGATTTGGGATTGCGCGCCTTGAAAGTCGCGCAGGCGGTGGCCACGCATGGCAGTTTCCGGGGTGCAGCGCGTGAGATGGCCATGTCGCCCTCGTCGGTCAGCCATATCGTGGCCAATCTGGAAAGTCATCTGGGCATCCGTTTATTCCTGCGCAACACGCGCAGCGTTTCCTTGACGGAGGCGGGCGCTGCTTTTCTGGGCCGGGTACGGCCCGCCTTGAGCGAAATCACGCAGGCGATCGACGGCGTGCATGCCTTGCGTGACCGGCCCAGCGGACTGGTGCGTATCAATGCGTCCAGCTGGGGCGCCGACCGTTTGCTGCCCATCGTGGTCGGCTTCATGCGCGACTTTCCTGACGTACGCGTCGATCTGGTGACGGAAGGGCGGCTGGTCGACATCATCGCCCAGGGCTTTGACGCAGGCTTGCGTCTGGTCACCATCGCGCCGCAAGATATGGTGGCCTTGCCACTGGGCATACCGGAGGCATTGATCATCGTGGCGTCGCCAGCTTATCTTGCTGCCCACGGTACACCGGCCACGCCGGGCGACTTGCTGCGGCATGAATGCATACGCGCACGCATGCCCAGCGGCAGCATCATGCGCTGGGAGTTTTCCGCGAGCCCCACCTTGCCGGAAATCGACGTGAAAGGACGCTTGCTGCTGGGCAGTACCTTGCTCGCTGCCAAGGCCGCCGCCGCTGGTGTGGGTCTCGCTTGCGTGGAGCAGCGCGAAGCCCAGCCCATGCTGGACAACGGTAGCTTGCTGCAAGTGCTGGCGGCATGGACGCCGCCCTTCGATGGGGAAGCCTTGTATTACCCGCGCATGCGCTTGCCTTCAGCGGCGTTCCGGGCGTTTATCGATTACGTCAAAGAGTGGAAGCGACTGCAGGCCGGTCAGTAAGCTGCCACGTGTTGCTCCTGGCGCGCTTGCAGCGCGCGCTGGTAGTGCCTGGGGGAACGTCCGTTGATGCGCTTGAAGGCATTGCTGAAGGCGCTCTCCGAGCCATAGCCGAGCGAGGCGGCAATCGCGCTGACGGACGTGCGCTCGCTGCGCAGCAGGCGTTCAGCCAGGCGCATGCGCCACTCGGTCAGATAAGCCATGGGCGCTACGCCCGCGATGTTCTTGAAATAGGCGCAAAAGGTCGCGCGCGACATGGCGGCCGCTTGCGCCAGCTCGGCCAGCTGCCAGGCGCGTCCCGGATCGCCATGGATCAATTGCAGGGCGGGCGCCAGCCGCCGGTCGCCGATGGCGCGCAGCCTGCCGCTGGCGATCGACTCGGCGTTCTCGAAATAGGCCCGCAGGATTTGAATCAGCATCAGATGGGCCAGCTGCGCAGACGCGGCAGCGACGCCCGGATGGTTGCCGTCGCGCTCCCTGACCAGCTGCTGCAGCAGCCAGTGCAGCGAGGGCGCATGTGGCGATGTCGCCTGGATATGTATCAGCGGTGGCAATTCATCGAGCAGCAGCTGCGCATTGTCGTCGGACAGATCAACCTTGCCGCCGATCATGAAAAACTCCTCTCCGGCGCCATGCCGCGCAATCGCACCTTGACGCTTTTCTAATAGTTGCTCCAGGTCGATGGGCGCCACATCGAGACTGCTGGCGATGACATGGGGACGCGCCGCGCGCAGCAGGAATACATCGCCTTCGCTGACCGCGACCGGCGCGTCCTGCCCCTCCAGCACCAGCCAGCAGTGTCCACGCACGATGCCCCAGAACTTGAGCTTGTCGGAGCTGGGGATCGCCACCGCCCATGGCCCGCCAGCGATCAGCCCGCCGGAAATCACCGACTGCGCGCTCAGCAGTTTTAACAGGTCGGAAAAAGGATCGAGCATCATATTCAGATTTTAGCGCATGAATCATCGACGCTCAAGCATTCAAAATCTTGTGTGGAGGGACTATTCTTCAGTCTTCCGGCGCTGGATGCTGTTTTCAACAGACGGCGATTCAGCGCCGGTCCATGAAGTATCCAACGGCATTACTTTGAAAGGCATGAGATGACACAGCAACGTACCTGGTTTATCACCGGCGTCAACAGTGGCTTCGGCCGTTTGATGACGGAACAATTACTGGCCCGCGGCGACCGCGTGGCAGGCACCGTCCGCAAGCTGGAAACGATGGCTGATCTGAAGCAACAGTATGGCGATCGTTTGTGGCTGGCCCAGCTGGACATGACGCAGACGCAGCAGATTCAAAAGGTGGTGGGCGCCGCATTTGACGAGCTGGGCAAGATCGACGCCATCGTCAGCAACGCCGGTTACGGCTTGTTTGGCGCGGCTGAAGAACTGAGCGATGAGCAGGTGGTGCATCAGCTGGCCACCAATCTGCTGGGTCCCATCATGCTGGTGCGGGCCGCCTTACCCCACTTGCGGGCGCAGGGCGGCGGCCGCATCATCGGCCTGTCGACCTTCGGCGGCCAGGCAACCTTGCCGGGCGGATCGTTGTATCACGCCAGCAAATGGGGACTGGAAGGTTTCCTGGAGTCTATCGGGCAAGAACTGGCCGCTTTCCAGATCGGCGTCACCATCATCGAGCCGGGCAGCGCCCGTACCAATTTCCGCCACGGCGGCGCGCAACTGGGCCAGCCGCTGGACGCTTACCAGGGCACACCGGCAGCGATGGTGCATGCCATGCTGAAGGACACCTCGCGTCTGCCTCTGGGCGATCCGACAAAGATGTCCTCCATCATCATCGACAGCGTGGAACAAACGCCTGCGCCCAGGCGCATCGTGCTGGGCAGCGATTCCTGGGGCATCATCCGCAAGGCATTGACGGAGCGCCTGGCGGCCGTCGAAGCGCAGCAGGAGCTGGCCGCGTCGACCGATATCGTGCCTGGCGCCTGAGAGGAGTACAACATGTCTTTAAACCTGGAAATTGCACAGAGCATGATCGCCGCCAGCCAGAACAAGGCGCGCTCGCTGGGCATTGCGGTATCGACCGCGATCGTTGATGCAGACGGCCGCCTGTTTGCGTTTGGACGCATGGAGGGCACGCACTGGCTGTCGATCGAGGTTGCCCAGTCAAAAGCCTACACGGCTGCGCTGCTGCGGCAGGATGGCGATAAATTGCAACAGATGCCTGCTGCCACGATTGCAGCCTTGTCCGTGATGCAGGCGCGCGCGATATTGCCGATGGCTAGCGTGACAGTCTTGCGCGACCAGCAAGGCCAGTTGATCGCCGGCATCGGTTGCTCCGGCGTGGGGTCGGCCGGGGCGACGGATGAACAGGATGGCGAGTGCGCCCGTGCCGCACGCGACGCGTTTATTTAAGCAAGCAGGGTAGGAACTGACGGGTGCCACTGTCTGGCGGCGGTCGCCATTTTCCCCATGGATCAATGAAAAAGGGGCAGTCGATGAAGGTTTTGGTTCTTGGCGCCAATGGCAGGACGGGCCGCCTGGTGGTGGAGCATGCTCTTGAACTGGGCCATACGGTGAGCGTGCTGGTGCGCAATGCCGCACGTTTCCAGCGCGCCGGCGTGCGTGTGATCGAGGGCAATGCATTGAACGGGGAAGATGTGTTGCTGGCCATACAGGGGCAGGAAGCGGTGGTGGAGTGCATCGGCGGCGTGGCGCCGTGGAAATATCAGACACTGGAGCGTGTAGCCATGCGCCATATCGTCAGCGCCATGGACAGGGCGGGGGCACGGCGGCTGGTGGTAGTCTCGGCGATGGGTGTTGCCGATAGCGCGCGGCAGGCGCCGTGGTGGTATCGCTGGCTGCTGATGCCGACATTCTTGCGCGGCATCATTGCAGACAAGAATGCGATGGAGGCCATCGTGCGTGAGAGCGCACTGGACTGGGTGATTGCACGCGCGCCGGTCCTGATCGATGGCCCGGCGATAGCTAGCGTGCACGTGCTGGAGCAGGGCGAAACCGGCCGCGCAGTGACGCGGGCTGATCTGGCGCTATGGCTGGTGCAGCAGTTGCAAGGCAGGGCGTATGTGGGCCAGGCGGTGGTGATGGTAAATTGATTTTGTGTCCGATTGAACCTTTTGCCGTGTTGCAGGCATAAACGGTTAATTCCACACTCAAGGATTCACAATGAAATTTTTCTACCCTGCCATGATCGGCTTTACCGCACTGGCGCTGAGCGCCTGCGCTACTACGCCCGCCAACTTGCCGACTGCCCAGGCGCAACTGCAGCCGACGGCAGGCAACACCGCCACTGGCCTGCTGACGGTGGTGCAGCAAGCTGACCATCTGAGCGTGTCGCTGCATGCGCAAGGCGTGCCGCCGGGCTTGCATGGTTTCCATGTGCATGAGCATGGAGATTGCAGCTCGGCCGATGGCAGCAGCGCCGGTGGCCACTTTAATCCGACCAAGGAAGAGCATGGCGGTCCGCACGCCATGCATCACCATGTGGGCGATTTCGGCAACGTGACGGCGGACGCCAATGGCAATGTGGATTTTACTATCGATATTCCGCTGACGCAGCTGACCCTGGACCCGGCTGCGCCGAATGCGCTGGCTGGCCGCAGCGTGATTTTGCATGCAGTCGCGGACGACTTGCAGACTCAGCCGACCGGCAATTCGGGCGCGCGCCTGGCGTGCGGCGTGGTGACGTTGCAGAAGTAAATAGGCAAGAAATTGACAGGCAACAGGCCAGCGTCCGGGAAACCGGCGTTGGCCTGTTGTGATTTGGCTTATTGCTTGGCGGTATTGAACGGCAAGGACAGATAATATTGTCCCAACTCCGTCAACTGGCCGCTGGCGCCCAGCAGGCTGGTGAAGTGCGGATCGGGACTCATGCGGCCGATAAACCAGGCATAGCGGAACACGTCGGCGCGGCCTTCGCACAGGGCCACCATCTCGGCCATCTGCGCCTTCTGTTTCGCCACCGTATCGATTTGCGCGCCGTCATTCTGGCTATGCCAGTTGGCCATTTCCGTGACCCAGAATGGCTTGCCGTATTTGAGCAGGCGATCGAGCTGGCCGCCCAGGCCATAGTCATACCAGTGAAACGCCAGGTAGTCGATCTGCGGATTACGCCCGTTATTGGCAGACTGGTAGGCCGCATAAAAAGCGTCCAGCCAGACCACGGGATCGCTGAAGCCCTGCATGGTGCCCCAGGTGATGGCCGGGCCGACCAGCTTGACGCCGGTACTGGCGGCTACCGCCTCATAGCGCGGCCACAGGGCGGCAGCTTGTTGCGGCGTCAAATTGGCCTGGTCCGTCAGGTTCGGTTCGTTCAATAACAGCAAGTACTTGATGCCGGGATTGGCCTTCAGATAAGTGACCGTGTCGGCATCGTTGAAATTGCCATTCCACAGCATCGGATAATAATCCATGTTGTAGCGCGTGGCGTAGTCACTTGGCACCGCGCTGTTGGGACGGCTGCCCCAGTTGTACCACCAGCTCACGCCAGGCAACAGCGCCGAGAAGTCGGCAGGATCCGACAAGTCATAGGCGATGCCGCGCTTGGCGCTTTTTGGCGCCGCCGCGGTAGGGGCTGGCTGCGGCGCCGGGACGGCGACCGTAGTATTACCAGCGAGCGCAGCAGGGGTATTTGATGTACCCCCGCCACAGGCGCTCAGTCCGCCTGCAGCGGCCGATGCAGCAAGCAATTTCAACCATTGCCTGCGGCGCTGGTTTTCCAGTTCGAAGAAGGTGCTCATATGATGGCGATCTCGCAAGATGTGGTTGGTGAAATATTGTGAGCCTGGGAAACAAAAGCAATAAATGCAAATGTTTCCGTAGCGCAATATATTATAGAGAAAGAAAAGCGCCGCACGCGTGTAGCGGGGAATTTATTTTTTTAGGGAACGTTGATGGAAGGGCGTCTGACGCGCCGCATTCACTGTGCATAGCTTGAACGAGCATTGATGCCGCTGTTGTTCGGCATCACAGCAAAAGGTCAGCCAGGTTGGTATTTATTTCGATGGACGGGCTATGCAGGTGAGGCTATGCATAACCCTGTGACATCGCTTAGTTAAGGAAGGGGCGTGCATGAAAGACAGGATCGATATACTACAGGCTATGTCTCAGCTAAGAGTTACATCATTACGTCGCCACCAACTGAGCTTTCCGGGTCGAAGGAAAATACGCGCAATTCCGGTTGAGTGTCTTCGCCGCGCATGATGCGCACGGTAATAACGAATGACAGTTCCCAGCGGCCGGAGGCATAGCCTACGTCCAGATTGTGTTTCCATTCCTGGCGGATATGGTGCAGCGGCGGTTCGGCCGGTTCACCCAGCAGCTTTTGGATCTCAAAATCCAGCGGCAAGTGATAGGTGGCGCCCACAGACTGAAGAAATGGCGACGGTGGTGAATAAATGGTGGGGACCTTCGGACCGATCTGTGTCAGTTGCGGCAAGGTGATGATGCAGCAATCGACGATCTGGAACGAGGTGAATCCACTATCCTTGGAGCCGCAGCAGGTGACATCCAGATATACATGCTGGCCTTTCTGGAAGTGCACGCCGCCCATATAGGGACCGTGGCGAGGATCGGCCGTGCCATCGCATGAGGTAAAGCTGTAGTCGAGCTGGTTGGTGATCTGGTCTGCATCAAAATGTACGGATAACTTCATCCAAGGGCTTACAGGGGTCATTTTTTATTGTCTCTTTCCAGGGTAATGAGAAATTGTTGGTAGCGGGCATCTCGCCGCAGGTTCAACAGATCGGGGGCTGATTCGATCAGATTGAGTGGGTAGCCAAGCTTGCTGGCACGTATCAGCGCATTCAGCGCTTCACTACGGTTGTTAATTAATTCGTATGTTAGAGCTGCCCGGAACTGGACTTCGGCTGCTTGTGGGGCCAGATTAACCGCGTGTTTTACTATGTTTAAGGCTTGTTTTTTTTCGCCTACGTAGGCTTGATATAGCGCCATCCGTGAGTTCATCGTAATATCGTTAGGCATGCGCGCGAGCATAGGGCTTAACAGTTCAATAGCGCGGGAATATGACTTTCTTGATAATTTTATTTGTGCAGGTACCCAGCGTTGAGCATCAGCCAAGTTAGCCCATAGTAAATATGTTCCCGGACTTCCCTTTTTCTCGGAGACGGCATTTTCAAATGCTTGGACAGCAGCAAGATAGTCACCTTTTGCAAACAAAGAAGTACCAAGATTTGTATACAACTCCCAGTGTGGATGTATCTGCAGGCCCTGCTGTAGAACTTGTAGGGCCTCATCACCTCGGTTCTGTCGAAGTAATGTTGCGTTTAAGGATGCGTAAGCACTAGGCGATTGTGGGTCCATACGTATACTGTTACGAAATATTTTCTCTGCGGTAACATAATCGCCCTGCTTGTAATACATATAGCCCAGCATGGAATTGAACAAGCGCTCTTGAGGGTATGCTGCAATTGCTTTTTCTAGTATGGAGTGGGCTGATTCGAATTTATGACTAATGATATATAGACGAGCTTTTCCATACAAACCTAGTAAATTATTCGGTTCTAAATTTAACGATATTGTCGCCTCACGTAATGCCTCTTCATTTTTTCCTTGGATTTCGTATACCCAAGCTTGTGCAACATGAGACAGAGCGAGTTGATTATCTGCCGCCAAAGCCTGCTTTGCGCTGACATCTGCCCTTTGTAGCCAGGTTTCATCGCGACCGTTGCCGGTATAGCGTAAACTCGAAGCTAGCGATAAACCGGCTGCAGCTGCCGCATTTGATGGGTTGTGCTCTAGTACTTTGCTAAACTCTTCGATGGCAGTTCTTTGGCTGGTATCGCGATCAAACACCCGCAGTGCTTCCATACCCGCTGCCATGCTGGCCATTTCCGAATACGGTTGCGGTGCTTTTTCGCCAGTTACAAGCGATTTCACCACAGGCAGCACATTTGGCAACTGCCATCCCGCCAGTACTGCCAACAACGCGATGGCGGCGCCCCATTTCAATGTACGCTTGCGGGGGATGGGTAGCTGGATGGAAACGGTGGCTGGCAGCTCTTTTTGCGCAAGTTTCTCATTAACAAGAGGCGTTGCCGATCTTGCCGCTTCCCCGCGTTGCGTCCCGATCGCATCGCGTACGTCGCGCATGGTGCGTGGGCGGTCGCCCGGGTCGTGCGCCGTCATGGCGCGGACCAGGGCGTTGATGGCGGGCGGGACGGTGTCGGGCAGGTCTGGCCAGGGATCTGTCGCCTGCATGTGGGCGGCAGCCAGGGCCAGGCCGTTCAGGTGGGCGAAGTGGCGCTGGCCGGCCAGCATTTCGTACAGCATGGCGCCCAGCGCGTAGACGTCGCCGCGCGTGTCGGGCAGGCGGCCCATCAGGCGTTCGGGCGCCATGTAGGCGATGGTGCCCTGCAAGTCGCACAGGGCGGTGGTTTGCGTGGCTTGGGGATCCATGTGGCGGGCCAGGCCGAAGTCGAGGATGCGCACCTTGCCGTTCGCTTCCAGCATCAGATTTGATGGTTTCAAATCGCCATGCACCAGGTCCATGGCGTGTGCCTCGTCCATGGCGTCGGCGATCTGGTAGCCGATATCGAGCGCCGCTTCCACGGTAGCCGCACCGCTGTGCATGAATTGGCCCAGCGTCTGCCCCTCGACCAGTTCCATCACGATGGATTGGCCTGTGCCCTGGCCTTCGATGGAAAAGATACGCACGAAGGCGGCATGGCGCAGCGAGGCGGCCAGGCGCGCTTCATTGATGAGTTTTTCGGGATGCAGTACATCGGCTTGCGGTTTCAGGCGCTTCAGCGCCACGCTGCGGCACAGCTTGGTATCCCATGCTTCGAATACATGGCCGAAACCGCCTTCGCCCAGCAAGCGGCGCACTTCATAATGCTCGCTGATATTGCCGTCTTGCAAAGTGGGCTGACGCAGGGGATCGAGCAATTCCATAGACCTTGGCTGAGAGTGCATCAACATGTGCACCAAGCATTAAATGTGTTTGAATGCGCAAGATGATTGATTTTAAGTAACATACTGATTTAAAACGATTGTTTCGAATAAGTCAATTAATATTGGCAAGGAATGAACAAAAGGCCAGCCGGGGAGTTTTTCAGTGTTGCTTGCCGGGCCATGCCAGCCATTTTGTCCAAACGCAATTTCTCCCTGATCGCCTGCCCCAATAATGCGGATGGGGCCGTGCCGGCATGTGCCGCCCGCCCACAGCGGAGGGGCGGGCATGGACGAGCTGCTGCAGTATTACGAACGCGAACTGGGCACCTTGAATGGGCACAACCAGGCTTTCGCCCGGCGTTATCCAGCCATTGCCGGCGCCTTGGGCCTGGCAGATGGCGTAGCAGGAGGGCCGCAGGATCCGCACATGGCGCGCATGGTGCAGGCGTTTGCCATGTTCAATGCACGCACGGCCAAGCGCCTGGCCGATGCTTTTGGGCTATTCAGTGAAACCTTGCTGGAAGTCAATTTCCCCCATTATTTGCGTCCGTTTCCCGCTTGCTCGATTGCCCGTATCGATAATGATGGCGACAACACTACCGGCCTGGCCATCATTCCACGCGGCACCATCATGCATACCGCCGAGCATCAAGGCGTCGCCTGCAAGTTCCGCACCGCGTATGACGTGGCCGTGGCGCCGCTGCGCCTGGCCGAGGTGCGCTATCAGTCCATCGTTGCGGCGCCGGCTGCGATACGGTTTGCGCCCGGCCTTGGTTCGGCCATCAGCATCACGCTGGAAGCGAGCGGGGCAACGCAGACGCTGCCGGACCTGGCGCTGCCGGCGTTGCGTTTGTTTATTGATGGCGAGCCCTCGTTTGGCGCCACCTTGCGCGATTGCCTGTTCATGCGCGTGCGCGCCGCCTATGTGGAAACGGCCGAGGGCGCCTGGCAGGAGCTGAAGCAGATACCGCTGCAACCGGTGGGTGTTGCCCTGGATGAAGCTTTGATACCGTACACGGCCAGGTCTCACCCCGCGTATCGCTTGCTTGGCGAATGGTTTGCCTTTCCTGAAAAGTTCAATTTTGTCGACCTGGATATAGCCGCGCTGCAGCCGCATCTGGCGGCGGGCAGCCGGCGTTGTACGGTGCACTTGCTGCTGGCCGACCTGCATGCCGATTCGGATATCGCGCGCATCTTGCGGCCTCTTTCTACCAAGCATCTGTTGCCAGGATGCACGCCGGTGGTTAACTTGTTCAGCCAGCCGGCCAATCCCATCCGGCTGAGCCAGACCAGCGCCGACCACGTGCTGTTGCCATCGGTGCGGCAGGCACAGTTCTACGATATTCACAGCGTCGATAGCGTGCAGGTGCTCAGCGAGACGTCGCAGGGTAATGCGCTCGACGAGTTCCATCCCTATTATTCGATGCGCCATGGCGAGGCGGGCGGACGCCTGGGCCGCTATTGGGTCACGCGGCGCGATGAAAACATGGCTGTGAGCAACCCAGGCTACGACATGCGCATCGCTTTTGTCGACGGCGCCATGCAGCCCTTGTCCGACGTCACGCAAACAGTGTCCATCATGCTCACTTGCAGCAACCGTGATTTGCCCAGCCGTTTGGCGTATGGCGCCGCTGGCGGCGATTTGCACCACGATGGTCTGGCCAGCACCTTGCCGGTACGCCTGCTGCGCAAACCCACCAGTACCTGCCGTTTTCCGGCGGGGGCCGCTTCGCACTGGCGGCTGATCGCGCAATTGTCCTTGAACCACCAGTCGCTGAGCGAGCAGGGTTTGCCGGCCTTCAAGCAAATCCTGGAACTGTATAACTTGCCGGGTTCCGTCAGTGCTGCGCGCCAGATCGCCGGCATCATGGGCTTGCGCCATCGCTCTGCCAGTACCTGGCTGCACGATGCGGCGGGTGGCAGCCTGGTATTCGGTATTGACGTCTTGCTGACGGTCGATGAAGAAGCGTTTGTCGGCAGCGGCCTGCATGCGTTTGCGCAAGTGGTCGAGCATTTCCTGGGCCTGTACGTGCATCTGGGCAGCTTTACCCGCTTGATCGTCTTGTCGCACAAGAATGGAAAGGAGCTGTTGTGCTGCCTGCCACGCAATGGAAGCCAGGCGCTGGCTTAACCAGTCATGTCATCAAGCGTTTGCTCGATGATCCGTCCCGCTTCGATTTCTTCCAGGCGGTGCGCCTGCTGGCAGCCTGGCTGATACAGCAGGGCATGTCGCACGAACAGGTCTTCGAGCATTGTCTGCGCCTGCATGGCAGCACATCGCTGTCGTTTGCCGCGAGCGAGATTGAACAGCTGTGGCTGGAGCTGAGCGATACCGATGAGATGCACGTGCATCTGCAGCCAGCCATGACCGGTTTCCTGGGCGTGCATGGCAGCTTGCCCTTGCATTACACGGAAATGATCAACCGCGTCGAACGGCAAACCGGCGATGACGGCCCGCGCGCCTGGCTGGACACTTTGTCGCAGCGGGCCCTGGGCCTGTTTTATCAAGCCTGGGCCCGCTATCGCATCGAATGCCAGGCGGACGCGGACGGCGGCGATTTCTTGCAGCTGCAACTGGCCCTGGCTGGCAGCTGGCCGGCCCAGCTGGCGCAGCAGCCTGATGGTTTGCCGGCCCATGTGCATGCTCATTACGCGGCCATGCTGCGCCATCGTCCGGCGACGGCCGAAGTGATGCAATCTGTGCTGGCCGAGTATTTTGAGGTGCCGGTGCAGCTACAGCGCTGGATAGGCGACTGGTTTTGGCGCGCGCCGCAGGAACATAGCTTGTTGGCGACGGCCAATTGTCTGCTGGGGCGGGGCGCCATGCTGGGTGAACGCTGCCGGCGTGCGGATTTGCGCGTGCGCCTGGTGCTGGGGCCTTTGGCGCGCGCAGCCTATGACGACTTTTTGCCTGGCCGGCCAGGCGCGCTGGCCTTGCGGCAAATGCTGGCGCTGTTTGGCTTGCCGTCCGTCAGTATCGAAGTGCGGCTGGTGCTGCGGCGCGAAGCAGTGCGTGGCTGCGTGCTGGGCATGCCAGTTGGTTTGGGGCACGACACCTTTCTGCTCACCACACCGCCGCAGCATGACCGTGATGATATGGCTTACGACATACGCTTCGATGGCTCGGCCTGACGCCATGCAGATATCAATCAACTTGATGGGAGGCTTGACGTGAAAGATTTCGCGCAATGGATGACGTCTGAAAAGACCTTGAGCTCGGATAACCGCCCCTTGCGGCTGCGCCTTGCCTATCCGGAAGGCATCAATGAAGATGTGCTGCTGCCGCAGCGCATCAGCGGTAGCGAGGCTATTTGTGGCGGCATCGAGTACCGCATCCTGTGCGTGGCGACCGAGGTGCAACTTGCCCTTAAACAATTCATTGCCGTGCCGGCCGAGTTGCAGATCGTCACAGACCGGGGCCAGCTGCGCCGCGTCTGCGGCATCGTGGCCGAAGCATGCGCGGGGCAAAGCGATGGTGGCCTGGCGACCTATCAGCTGGTGTTGCGCGACGCCCTGGCCTTGATGGAAAAGCGCATCAATACGCGCGTGTTTCGCGGCAAGAATGAATTGCAGGTGGTGCAGATATTGGTCGATGAATGGCGCCAGGGTAATAGCGTGCTGGCCGCCAGCCTGGACTACGCCATCGATCCGGCACTGGTGGCGCGCAACCTGCCGGTGCGTGAATTCACCATGCAGCACAATGAATCCGATGCCGCCTTTATCCGCCGCCTGCTGCGCCGCCGGGGCATCGCCTGGTGCTTCCAGCCGGGATCCTCGACTGCTTCCGCGGACGCAAAGTTTCCTGTCCACACCTTGTTCTTGTTCGATGACGCCAGCCGGCTGCCGCAGAACGCGGCTGGCACAGTGCGTTATCACCGCGATGATGCGACCGAAGAACGCGATACGGTCACGGCCTGGAGCGCCGTGCGCCGTTTACAACCGGGAAAGTCCGAACGCTACAGCTGGGACGAGGGCCATCCGCACAGTCCACAATTCATGCGCACGCAGGCGGTGGGCATGGTCGACCAGGGCGGCAATGGCAATCGCCTGGCAGCCAGCCTTGACGACTACATCGTGGAAATGCCCAATGCCGGCGCCAGCAATGACGATCAGCGCTATCTTGGGCAACTGGCCATGGCGCGCCACGATCTGGAAAGCAAATGTTTCCAGGGCGAGGCCTGCGTGCGCGACTTTTGTGCTGGTCAATGGTTCAGCCTGGAAGGGCATGCCGAGATCGATAGCCATCCGGCGGCCGAGCGTTGTTTCGTCCTCACGGCGGTCAGCGTATTGGCCAGCAACAACTTGCCGAAAGGCCTGGATGCGAGGATAGAGCGCTTGTTTTCCCAGAGCGGCTGGCCTTTGGATAGCGGCTTGGCGCCGCCGGGCATGGCGGACTCCAGCTCGGCCTTGCGCTACCGCAGCCGTTTTACCTGTGTGCGGCGCGGCATCGAGATCGTGCCGGGCTACGATGTACGCAGCGATTTGCCGGTCGTGCGCCTGCAGAGTGCGCTGGTGGTGGGGCCGGCTGGCGAAGAGGTCCATTGCGATGGCCTGGGCAGGGTCAAGCTGCGCTTTGGCGCCACGCGGGCGCAAGACCATGCGCACGCCGGTGGCTCGGGCGCCTCTGACACGGAACGCGATTCGGCCTGGGTGCGCGTCGCCTCCAGCTGGGCCGGCAATGGTCCAGGTTCCAACCAGCAGTGCGGCACTTTGACCTTGCCGCGCATCGGCACGGAAGTGCTGGTGGATTTTCTCGGTGGCGATCCTGACCAGCCCATCATCATCGGCCAGTTGTACAACGCCGTGGGTGTGCCGCCAGGGCTGAGTCAGCGTGGTGGATTGCCGGGCAACCGTTATCTGTCCGGCATGCGCAGCCGCGAAATAAAGGGCGGGCGCGGCAACCAGTTGCGCTTTGACGACACGCCATCGCAAATTAGCGCCCAGCTGGCCAGCGACCAGGCGGCCACCCAATTGAACCTCGGTTATCTGGTCGAGCCGCGCAGCGATGGCGCGGGCCAGCAGCGCGGCGACGGTTTTGAATTGCGCAGCGACGCCAGCGGCAGCTTGCGCACGGCGCGTTCGCTATTGATTTCGGCCTGGAAAAGAATCGATGCGCAGGGCAAACAACTCGACAGCGCTGAACATCTGAGCTTGATGAAGGAGTGCCTGGAATTATTCAGTTCGCTGGGCGAGTTCGCCGCCCAGCATCAGGCGCTGGCGCTGGACCCTGCCGGTAGCCGTGCATTAAGCAGCGACATTGCCGCTGATAAAGCCACTATCAGCATTACCGCACCGGACGGCGTGGCGCTGAGCACGCCCAAGACCGTCGCCACTCACGCGGGCGCGAATATCGACCTGGTCGCCCAACAGCATTTGCAACTGACGGCGGCGCAGCGCTGCAATGTGAATGCGGGTAAAGGCATTTCCCTGTTTGCACACAAGGACGGCATCGTGCAAGTGGCCCATTTCGGCAAGTTTTTGTTGCAAAGCCAGCATGACGCACTGCAAGCCGATGCCGCCAAGGAAATGAAACTCACGGCCGGTACGCGGATGATCGGCGTGGCGCAAGACGAAATCACCTTCATGACGGCCGGTGGCGCGTACCTGAAACTGTCGGGCGGGGCGGTGGAACTGGGCGGGCCGGGCGCGCTGACGGTGAAAACCGATGGCCATCACTGGAATGGTCCGGGCAGCATGAAAGGGGACTTGCCGATCTTCGGTGAAGGTGACCTGGGCCGCACGCCGCGCTTGCTGCGTCCGACCGATGGCTTGCCCGTGGAAGGCGTGGAAGTGCATGTCGAACGCGAAGGCGGCAGCCCCTTGACGGCTACCAGTGGCGGCGATGGACGCGGGCCGAAGGTGCTCAGCGATCATTTGCAAAAGCTGAAAACCTTCTTCTTCGTGCGCCGTTCCTGACATTAAAAGGTATCGCGATGACCTTTGATCCACATCCAGCGCTATGCGACGACCCGAATATCGACGTGCATGCAGCATGCGGCTTCCTGGCCCTGCCGCATCACGGTGATCACGACATGCTGCAGCAATTGCCACTGCCCGGTATCGTCATCTTCGTGCATGGCGTCAATTCCGACGGCGAGTGGTATCAGCAGAGCGAGCAGGGTTTGTGCGCGGGCCTGAACACGCGCCTCAAGCGCGAGTGCACCCACCTGGTCCACGCCGGTCCGGAAGGCGGGCAATTGACGCCGGTAAACTATGGCGCCGAAATAACGGCCGACGGTTTCATCAACCCGGAAATGTCGGCCGATACTTTGATCCAGGAGGCCGGTACTTTTTCGCCCGTGATCCGCTTTCGCTGGGGCTACAAGGCTTGCGGCGAGGAATTGCAAAAATATGGCAAGGGCATTTACCTGAATGAACAGGATTATTGGGGCGGCGGGCCGTTTGCCAATGGCTGCAGCGCCCTGGCCGACTTGTGGAAGGATGGCCTCAGCGATGGTCTTTTCCTGTGGTACAAGATCCAGCACATGAATCCCTTCGGCGAGCGGGAAGTATTCAGTTGCCCGCCGCGCCCGTATTTCGTGCTGGCCGCCTATCGGCTCGCCAAGCTGGTCGAAGCCATACGCCAGCAGCAGGCCGATGTGCCCGTGACCATTGTTTGCCACAGCCAGGGCACGATGGTGGCGATGGCCGCCGCCTTTCTCGGTGCGCGCCTGCCACCGGTGCAGGCGATGGCGTGCGTGGCGGATAACTATGTCATCTGCAATTCGCCGTACAGCCTGCTAGAAAGCAACGGCTCCGAAAACTGGGTAGGCAGCAACCTGCGTGGCACAGACGGCAGCACCGGCAGGCTGACCTTGCAGGCGCGCATCGATACCTTGAAGAATTTCTTTGACATTATCCGCAAGCGGGCCAGCCTGGGCGAGGTGCAGACGGACCAACGCATCGACCGCTGCATGGCCAATGCCGAGCACGGTTTTTCCGCTGCGGCAGACCGTGAAAAATATGGCATCGCCGGGGCTGAGCGGGGAGGTAAAAAATCTTCGTATGGCCGGGTGACGGTGTATTGCAATCCACATGATCTGGTGGTGTCCTCGATTGCCATCCAGGGCATGGGTTGGCGTGGCTTGTCCGGCTCGCTTGCGCCTGGCAGCAAGAATGGCGGCGAACTGGCGGCGACCAATGCGGCCGGCGTGTTTGTACAGCGCGTGTTTGCGCAAGGTTTTGAGGTCGGCAAGCAAGGTCATTACCATTATTGGAAAGACCACTGGCGCAAGCCCAAGCCTGGTGGTGATGGTTTCTGGTTTCCGGCGCAAAAGTATGCGAGCTATTCCATCAAGCAAGGTATCGCCGCCAGCGAGAGCTGGCTTGCCGTCGTGCTGACCATCGCCTCGGCGCCGTTGACGATCGTTGGCCTGGGCCTGGCCCAGCAGCCGACCAACGGTTCGCCAGATAAGGGGTGGCAGATCGAATTGAACGCTCCCGACCTGGAGCCGCCATTCACGCCCCAATCCTTGCGTTTTGGCCAAAAAAGCGAGGAATTCGATCAAGGCTATGACCCGGTCGGCGAATCGCGCGAGGCAGGCAAGCCGCGCTCGCCGGAAGACGATCATTTTGCCGACCATGAAATTCCACTGGGTGGCTTGCAAGGCCAGCAAGGCAAGCTTGAAGCCAAACGGATGGATAGCGCCAAGGGTACGGCGGCGGACGAAGCGCGCCTGAAATTCGAGCAGCGGGCGGAGATACGCGCCCTGGCGCAGCGGGAAAACAAAAGCCCGGCCGGACAAAAGGTGCAGCAGGAAATGCCCAACGCCACGCCTGACGCGGCTTTCCTGCAATGGCGCAGCACGCGGATCAAGGAAAGGATGGCCGAGCAGGTGGGTAGCTACGCCACCGACCATTCCACCATCATGACCAACCCCATGCACGCCGAGCGGGCGCTGGCCTATGACGTGCCGGTGGGCGAGTGCCGTATCAAGCCGGAAGCGTTGCGCAAGTTAAGGGTGGCGGCGGATTGGCGGTTGTTGGAGTGGGTGGGTGAAACTAATTCTGCAAAGATATTTGAAGAATATTTTGCTAAGGCCACGCTTGATGAAGTCTCGATATCAGAATGGGTAGGGCGCTCTGATTGTCCTGCTTGTATGCCCGATTCAATCGTCGATCAGCGTCAAAACCCGCCACGAAGTGCTACGCCTACATCGGGCGAGTTAGCTCATGGATGAATCTATATTGATAATGGAGAATCTGGTATGTTGAAAACCCTTTTCCTATATGCATTGATTTCATTTTTGGCTTTAACTTTTTTAGCTGCTTGCGCGCGCTTACGCGTATCGGCGACTACGCCCTCGAATGCTAGCGTTGCATCTTCTGAAACTGCTAAGCCGCCTTATATGGCGCAAGTAGTAGCCGTACAATGGCTTAACCCCTTGCAACGGAGGGATTACCCAACACAATGGCAGTTGTTGTGGACCTTGGGGTTGGTGCAGCCAAATCCAGACGACGATATGGTCAGAGAAAAGCCCGGAAAATATTTGAAATTACAGGCGATCTCTCCTGTCGCCGCTGGCAATGAGGGTTCAGAGACTTTTGTTGGTTATCATCGAAAGTACATTCGAAAGATAATAAATCTTTTTCACGGTGTTTACTATTCAGATCCTGAATATTTCTACAATGTTCACTCGGCTGAAAACCGGTCCCGTTGGCGTGAGCTTGCCGGTATCCATATCGAATATGCGCTACCAGAAGGCAAGCTTGATCCGGTGGAGTCAGGCGCTTTTTTACAGGATTATGTCCGTAGTACATTTAGCATAGGCAACCCCAGTTTCCCCACCCTCTGGACCCGCTCCACGCTCCCCGATGTCCGCGTCACCATGGGTGGCCCCAACGCCGGTTTTACTTCCTTGTCCGCCGCCTTGGACTACCTGCAACAGCATCCAAAGGAAACTGTCTGGGCCATGAACTGGGATGCGCCCAGCCGGCCCAAGGATAGGCAGATCAATGAAAACCTGGTGCTACTGGTATTGGCCGGGCCTGACTATAAAACGGAGCGGGCGCCGCTGGCCTGGCTCGGCTATCCGGTCACGAAAAACGTGAGTGCATTCGAAGCGAAGCAGGGCGAGCCCTCGCGTTCTGTGCAGGCGTGGACGGCGGCGATTGGCGAGGCGGCCGGCAAGATCAACCGGACAGAGTCCGACATTGGCTATCTGATCCACGATGCGGGCAATACCAGCAAGGATGTCTCGGACCGTATCGGTCCGCTGGCACAAACGCTGACCACGCAATTGCCGGAATTCGATTTCCTGAAACAAAGTTTCAATATGCCAGCCCTGCTGGGCGAGACGGGCGCCGGTACGGCTTTGACCAATGTTGCGTTGGGGATCGCTTATGCGCATCACTTCGGCAAACCGGTGCTGGTGGCCGGCACCAGCAACCTGGCTGCGCCTGTGGCCTTGGTGGTAGCGCCGCCAGCGGTAGTGCGGCCGATACAGGCGAATAAACCATGGTTCCGAGCCCGTACTGGCAACTATGCGTATCTGCCATGGTGGGGGCTGCGCCATGATGCACGGGAATACCAGCAGGGGTTTTCGCAATGAAAGCGCTGAGCGGCATTCTCGTTTTTCTTTTACTCGGTGCTTGTGCATCGATGCCTGCCCGCGATGACATGAAAAGCAGCGGCCCGTTCATGGCGCAAGTGGTTGGCTTGCAATGGTTGAATCCTTTGCAGCGCAAGGATTATCCGACTGAGTGGCAATTGTTATGGACCTTGGGACTGGCGCAGCCAAATCCGGACGATGATATGGTCAGAGAAAAACCTGAGAAATATTTAAAGTTACAGAGTATCGGGTCTATCGCTGCTGGAAATGAGGGAGCTGAAACGTTTCGAGGCTATCATAGGAAATACATTCGTATAGCAATGAATTTGTTCCATGATATTTATTACTCAGATCCAGAATATTTCTATAACGTTCACTCTGCTAAAAATAAGTCCCGTTGGCGTGAGTTGGCCGGTATTCATATCGAATATGCACTGCCAGAAGGCAAGCTCGACCCGGTAGAAGCAGCAGATTTCGTCCGTGAATATGTCGCCAATACTTTTAGCATCGGCAATGTCTATTCACCTACGCTGTGGACCCGTTCAACTCCGCCCGATGTCCGCGTCACCATGGGTGGCCCCAACGCGGGCTTTACTTCACTGTCCGCCGCCCTCGATTACCTGCAACAGCATCCGAAAGAAACCGTCTGGGCCATGAATTGGGATGCGCCCAGCCGGCCCAAGGATAGGCAGATCAATGAAAATCTGGTGCTGCTGGTGCTGGCCGGGCCTGACTATCAAACGGAGCGGGCGCCGCTGGCCTGGCTCGGCTATCCGGTCACGAAAAACGTGAGTGCATTCGAAGCGAAGCAGGGCGAGCCTTCCCGTTCTGTGCAGGCGTGGACGGCGGCGATTGGCGAGGCGGCCGGCAAGATTAATCGGCCGGAGACTGATATCGGCTATGTGATCCACGATGCGGGCAATACCAGCAAGGATGTCTCGGACCGTATCGGCCCGCTGGCGCAAACGCTGACCATGCAATTGCCGGAATTCGATTTCCTGAAACAAAGCTTCAATATGCCAGCCTTGCTGGGCGAGACAGGCGCCGGCACGGCTTTGACGAGTGTGGCGCTGGGGATCGCTTATGCGCATCACTTCGGCAAGCCGGTATTGGTGGCCGGCACCAGCGACCTGGTTGCGCCTGTGGCCTTGGTGGTGGCGCCGCCAGCGGTAGTGCGGCCGATACAGGCCGATAAGCCGTGGTTCCGCGCGCGTAGCGGCAACTATGCCTATCTGCCATGGTGGGGGCTGCGCCATGATGCACGGGAATACCAGCAGGGGTTTTCGCAATGAAAAACATTCACAGGAGAAGGCCATGCGCGGCGTGATACGCTTGAATGATCCCACCAGTCATGGCGGCAAGGTGGCGGGGGCGGCGCCCAAGACCACGGTGCTGGGTCTGGCGGTGGCGCGCAAGGGCGATGCCTGCAGCTGTCCTATACGGGGGCACGACCGCTGCGTCATTGCCGAGGGAGACCCCAATGTGCTGATCGACGGTGTGCCCGTGGCGTTTGACGGCCACAAGACCAGTTGCGGCGCCAGCCTGATTTCCACGGTGGGAACAAGCGGGCGCGGCTGAAGAGAAGATTTACGCCAGGCTGGTATCGATCGCTGTCCCCAGCTTGTCGACGATTTCTTCGACATGGCTGGCGTCGATGATGTAGGGCGGCGCCAGCAGTACGTGGTCGCCGTGCAGGCCGTCGATGGTGCCGCCCATGGGGTAGCACATCAGTCCCGCCTGCATGGCTTGCGCCTTGATGCGCGCGTGCAGGCGCAGCGCGGGGTCGAACGCTTGCTTGCTGCCGCGCTCGCGCACCAGTTCGAGTCCCAGGAACAGGCCCCGGCCACGGATGTTGCCCACGTGGGGGTGGCCGCCGAAGCGCTGGCGCAAACGCTGCTGCAGCAAGTCACCCATGTCCCGCACATTCGATAATAAATCGCGTTGTTCGATTTGTTGTTGCACGGCCAGTGCGGCGGCGCAGGCGGTGGCGTGGCCGATGTAGGTATGGCCGTGCTGGAAGAAGCCGGTGCCGGCGCGGATGGTGTCGCGGATATCTTTTGACACCATCACGGCGCCGATCGGCTGATAGCCGGCGCCCAGGCCCTTGGCGATGCAGATCAGGTCAGCTGTGATGCCTTCTTGTTCGCAGGCGAACAGGCTGCCCGTGCGGCCCATGCCGCACATGACTTCATCGAGGATGAACAGGATGCCGTGGCGCTGGCAAATGGCGCGCATATGCCTGAAGTAGTCGGCCACGGCGGGCAGGGCGCCGGCAGTCGCGCCGACCACGGGTTCGGCGATGAAGGCCATGACGTTTTCCGGCCCCAGTTCGACGATATTGTCTTCCAGCTCCTGGCCCAGGCGCGCCACGTAATCGCCATCCGTTTCATGGACTTGCTGGTCGCGCCAGGCATAGCAGGGCGCCACGTGGGTCACGCCGATCAGCAAGGGTTCGAATTGCTGGCGGCGCCAGGCGTTGCCGCCGGTGGCCAGCGCACCCAGGGTGTTGCCGTGATAGCTCTGGCGGCGCGCGATCAGGTGACGGCGCTGCGGCTGGCCCCGTTCGACAAAATACTGGCGCGCCATTTTCAGGGCGCTTTCCACCGCTTCCGAACCGCCCGAAACGAAATACACACTGTCGATGCCGGCCGGCGCTCTAGCCACTAAAAAGTCGGCCAGCTCTTCCATCGGCTGGCTGCTGAAAAAGGCGCTGTGCGCATACGCCATGCGACCCACTTGCCGCTGCACGGCGGCGATCACGGCTGCATCGGAATGGCCGAGGCATGAGACGGCCGCGCCACTACAGGCGTCCAGGTAGCGCTTGCCATCGGCATCGATCAGATAGGGGCCATCGCCGCCGGTGGCGATCGGGTAGTTGCTGCTCAGGCTACGGTGGAAGACATGGCTCATGGGCTGCTTTCGGTGAGTTTGGAGGGCGGTACTGTCACTTGAAACATGCGATGTTGCATCAATAGTGCGGTGCATCACGGCTGTTGCCAGTCCTGGGCCGCAAACGGGCAAACAAATGGGGGGCGGTGCTTTGCCGGCGCGGTCCGGTGGTCAATATGCGCAAGGCGATCTCCAGCCCCACGTCGTGGCAATGCAGGAACAGGGCGGCGGCGCCCGTGCCGGCCATTTCCTGCAAGGCCAGCGCATGCTCGACCAGTGCGGCCGTACGCATGTCCAGCCGTGCGGGGATATCAGGGGAAAATAGCGTGCTGTCGACTGTAAAAATATTGCCCATTGGCACCTCCTGGCTAGCCATCAGCTTAGGTGGGAGCTGTCGTTTGATATTGAGCCAGATCAACTTTGACCAGATTTTTGCACCATGTATCGTGCGCCCCGACAAAAAAAACGGCGCCGCAAGGGCGCCGTCATATGGGGCAGGAACGCTTACGCTTCTGCCACGCGCTGGGCGATATGCGCCAGCGCTTCTTCCACCTGGTCGATCAGGATCAGGCACAGATCGCCTTCGCCCAGGCGCGCCAAAGCCTTGTCGATGGCAACGAATTCACCATTGATTTCATCGATATGGCTGGTGCGTTTGGCGCCCGTCAAACCCTGGCGCAGCAGGGCCACCACTTCGCCATCGGCGCGGCCGCGCTGGCATTGGTCCTGGTACAGCAGCACGTCGTCGAAGGCGGCGCCGAGGATTTCCGTCTGCTGGCGGATGTCTTCGTCGCGGCGGTCGCCGGCGCCGCTGATCACCACCGAGCGGCGCTTGGCCGGCATGCTTTCCACCGCCTGCACCAGCGCCAGGATGGCGTCCGGATTATGGCCGTAGTCGGCGATCAGGGTAGCGCCCCTGTAATCGAACACATTGAAGCGGCCGGGCGCATTGTCGTTTTCGTTGGCGAACGATTTCAAGCCCCTGGCGATGGCATCCCAGTCCAGGCCCACGGCCCAGGCAGCGCCCAGCGAGGCCATCACGTTTTCAACCTGGAAGCCGATTGCGCCGTTACGGGTGATCGGCACTTGCGACAGCGCGATTTCATGGCGCTGCTTGCCTTCGGCGGCCACCAGCTTGCCGTCTTCCACGTAGACTACGCGGTTGCCCTGGGCGCGGTGCGCGGCCATCACCGGATGGCTCTTGTCGGCGGCGAAGAAAGTCACCGAGCCGCTGCAGTTTTTCGCCATGCGGGCGACCGCCGGGTCGGTGGCGTTCAGCACGGCCACGCCGCTGTCGGACACGTTTTGCACGATCACGCGTTTTAATACCGCCAGGTCTTCCACGGTGGTGATGTAGTTCAGGCCCAGATGGTCGCCGGCGCCGATATTGGTCACCACTGCCACCTGGCAGCGGTCGAAGGCCAGGCCTTCGCGCAGCATGCCGCCGCGCGCCGTTTCGAATACGGCGGCATCGACGTCAGGGTGCAGCAGCACATTGCGTGCGCTGCGCGGGCCGCTGCAGTCGCCGCTGTCGATCTGGCGCCCTTCGATATACACGCCATCCGTATTCGTCATACCCGTGCGCAGGCCGGAAGCCGTCAGCAAATGGGCAATCAAACGTACGGTGGTGGTCTTGCCATTGGTGCCCGTGACGGCGACGACCGGGATGCGGCCGTCATCGCCTTCTTCGAACATGGCCGCGATGATCGCTTCGCCGACCGGGCGTGGCCGGCCGAACGAAGGCGCCAGGTGCATGCGCAAACCCGGTGCAGCATTGACTTCAACGATGCCGCCATTCTGTTCTTCCAGCGGTTTCAAGACGCTGTCGGCAACCACGTCCACGCCGCAAATGTCCAGGCCCACCATGTGCGCGGCGGCTACCGCGCGCGCTGCCACTTCAGGGTGCACGTCGATAGTGACGTCGGTCGCCGAGCCACCGGTCGACAGATTGGCGTTATTGCGCAGGATGACGCGCTGGCCGACCGGCGGAATCGAGTCGGCCACATAACCCTGCTTGGCCAGGCTGGCCAGGGCGATGTCGTCGAAACGGATTTTCGTCAGCGAGGTGGCGTGGCCGCTGCCACGGCGCGGGTCTTGATTCACTTGATCGACCAGCTGGCGCACTGTGTGCTGGCCGTCGCCCACCACTTGTGGCGGGTCGCGGCGCGCTGCCGCCACCATCTTGTTGCCGATCACCAGCAGGCGGAAATCATGGCCCGGCAGATAGCGTTCGATCAGGATGTCGTCGCGGAATTCCTGCGCCGCGATAAAGCCGGCCGTCAGCTGTTCGCGCGTGGTGACGTTGACCGTCACGCCCTTGCCCTGGTTGCCGTCTTTTGGCTTGACGACCACCGGCAAGCCGATTTCGCAGGCCGCTGCCCAGGCGTCGTCGGCGTCAACCGCCACACGGCCTTGCGGCACCGGCACGCCGGCCGAGTCCAGCAGCTTCTTGGTCAGTTCCTTGTCTTGCGCGATGGCTTCGGCAATCGCGCTGGTGCCGTCCATTTCGGCGGCCTGGATCTTGCGCTGCCTGCTGCCCCAGCCAAAAGTGACCAGGCTGCCTTCGGTCAGGCGGCGAAACGGAATGTTGCGGGCCACGGCGGCGTTGACGATGGCGCCCGTCGATGGGCCCAGGCGCACGTCTTCGTCCAGGTCCTGCAATTGCTGCAGGGCGCCGGGCAAGTCGAACGGCGCGTCGTCGAGCGCGGCGCGGCACAGCTGCTGCGCCAGGTTCAGCGCCAATCGGCCCACTTCTTCTTCCGAATATTCGACCACCACCTGGAAGATGCCGGTTTCCAGTGTAGGCGTGGTGCGGCTGAAGGTGACGGGGCAGCCGGCTTGCGCCTGCAGGCCCAGCGCCGCCAGTTCCAGCACTTGCGCCATTGGCGCGGCATTGTAGTTACCCAGTGGCTGCAGCGGGCTCAGTTGCGGGAAGAGGTTGCGCAGGCGCGCCTCGAATCCAGGCAATTGGGCGATGTCGAGTTCCTGCGTGGTGCAGGACACAATGGCTTCCACGGCAGTGTCGTGGCTCCAGAGGTTAGGGCCACGCAAGGCCCGTACGCGAGATACTTCCATAGTTAAACCGTTAATCCTGTTATGTTCTTGGGGCCCGGCCGAAACGGGGCTTATTTTAAAACTGGGCTCAGTTTAGTTGCCGACTTAATTCCCGACACTGCCAGGCGCTGCATCGAAAGTGCGCAGGCCGGCGCAGATCAGGTCTGCCGACAGGTCCAGCGCCCAGGCAGCCGCCACGGCTGCCAGTACGCTGTCGACATGGCCGGCGGTGGCCGGTTTCAGCAAGTCCAGGCACAGCAAGACGGTTTCGATGCCGCCTTCGGCCAGCACGATGTGGTGCTCGCGCACGAAGGCTGCGCGGCGGCCGGCTGCCAGGTGTTCCGTGATGGCGGGCAGGCTGCCGTTCTGGGCGTACAGGGTTACCGTGCCATCGCACAGGTCGGCCAGTTCCAGTACCTGGGCGTCGTTGGCGTTGAGCACGGCCACGCCGGTCGACAGCACTACGTCTACCTGGCTGCGCACCACCTTGTACAAGGCGTCGGCACCCTGCACGTCGAAATCCTTGACGCTATCGAGGCTGCCCATGTCGGTGACCACGCCGACCTGGCAGCGGTCATAGGCCAGGCCTTCGGCCAGGATCATGCGCGGATTGCTTTCAAAGACGGCTGCCTGCACGCTGCGGTTGATCAGCAGGCGCTGGCCCGCATCCCAGTTCACGCAATCGCTGCTGGTGACGCGGCGCTGGTCGAGGAACATGCCTTCGCCGCAGACGGCGCCGGTGTGCTTGCCCGACAGGCTGAGCAGCTTGGCCAGCAGGCGCACGATCAGGCTGGCGCCTTGCGTGCCCGTGACGCCGACCAGTGGAATGCGGCCCGATTCGTCAGACGCAAACAGATGCTCGACGATGGCCGTGCCGACCGGGCGCGGTTTGCCCACGCCAGGCTTGATGTGGGCCAAGAGGCCGGGGCTGGCATTGACTTCGATGATGGCGCCGCGCTGTTCTTCGAGTGGACGCGTGATATCGGTGGTGACCAGGTCGATGCCGGCGATGTCCAGGCCGACCACGCGCGCGGCCAGCAGGGCGGCATGCACGACCGATGGGTGTACCTCGTCAGTGACGTCGATGGCCACGTTGCCGTTCGGCTGTATCAGCACTTTCTGGCCAGCTTGCGGCACGGACAGGGCGGTCATGCCCTGGCGTTCCAGTTCCAGGATGACTTCGCCCGATTCATGCGGCTTGACCACGCCCAGCGGGAAGTCTTCGCCTTCGCCACGGCGCGGGTCGGTATTGATCTGCGTGTTGACCAGTGCCAGGATGGTCGAGACGCCATCGCCATCGACCCACAAGGATTCGCCCTTGGCCGCGGCGACCAGCTTGTTACCGACCACCAGCAAGCGGTGTTCGTCGCCCGTGATGAAGCTTTCCACCAGCACGGCCGAGCTGTCGCCCTTGCGCGCCGCCAGGTCGTAGGCGGCTTTTACGTCGCTTTCGGTCATCAGGTTCAGCGAGACGCCACGGCCATGGTTGCCGTCGTATGGTTTCAGTACGACGGGCAGGCCGATGTCCTGTGCTTCTTCCCAGGCCGCTTCGGCGCTGCGCACCAGGCTGCCATCGGGCACGCGCACGCCGCACGATTTGAGCAGGGACTTGGTCAGGTCCTTGTCGCTGGCGATGCCTTCGGCAATCGCGCTGGTGCGGTCGGTTTCAGCCGTCCAGATGCGGCGCTGCGCGGCGCCATGGCCCAGTTGCACCAGGTTGCCGTCGTTCAGGCGCAGCGAAGGAAGGCGGCGCTCGGTGGCGGCATCGACGATGGAAGCCGTGCTCGGACCGAGGCAGCGCGAGTCCACCATGTCGCGCAGCGGCACCAGGGCCGCTTCCAGGTCGTAGGCTTCATCGTTGATGGCGGCCAGCAGCAGCGTGCGGGCAGTGTCGAGGGCAGCGCGGCCCACTTGCTCTTCGCGCGTGCGGAACGCCATCTTGTAGACACCGCGCTGGCTGGTCGAACGTGTCTGGCCAAAGCCCGTGCGCATGCCGGCCAGGTTTTGCAATTCCAGCACCACGTGTTCCAGCACATGGCCGGCCCAGGTGCCATCGCGCAGACGTTCTAGGAAGCCGCCCCGTTCACCCACGCCGCAGCGGTGCTCGATCAAGCCTGGCAGCCAGGCGATCAGCCGCTCGTACAAGCCGGGCAGGGTGTTGGAGGGAGAGTCTTCCAGTTCGCCGATATCGACCCAGGCTTCAATCACCGGGCGGTAGGTCCAGATGTTGGGGCCGCGCAAATGGGTAATGCGGAGAAAATCGATGTTCTTCTTCTTGATCATGTAAGTGGTTTCTTGATAACAAGCCAGGCGTCTGGGCGCCAGATACTTTATAGGGTGGCTTACAGAGACTTTTCAGGCTCGTGCTGTGTTCTTTATCCCGGGTATGCGCAGTGTGCCACTTTTGGCGGCCTTTTGTCGCGTTTGCTTATTGTATTCTGACTCCAGTTGCTATTTTTTATTGTCATCATTGTTATAAAGATAGTGTTTTTGCCAGAATAACCAGCATTTACGCAACAGCGAGCTGTTGTATACTTGCAAAAGCGCAGCGGTGTCTGATTATTTCTTGCGTCTTTGCCTAGTCAAACTCTGATCGGCACGCATCCATTCGATACAATACAGGAACTGCCCTGGCATTCCGCCAGCCGCCACCGCGCAATACAAGAATACAAACATTGATCGGGCGAAGCCCCATCCCCCAAAATCCCGCCCCTGAGGGCCAGGCCTTGAGCCGGAGTATGCTTTACGATGACAACTGAACTGAGTGTTCCTGCAACAACCATTCCTGCCAACTCGTTACCGACAACATTGCCAGAAACGTGGCTGGCGGAAGTGGAAAAGAATCTTTCTCCAGGGGAGAACGTTTTAAGTAGCGTTGAGGTTGACCTCGATGCACGATTACGTTTCACAAAAGGCTTAATAGTTGTTACCGAGAAGCGTCTGTTAGCGCGCGCACCCGGCGAAAGCGCGTGGCAAAGCTGGTCTTACCGTCCCGGCCTGCGCCTGACGCATCATGACCACGCCGGTGTCGGCCACCTGGAATTGCTCGATGACCACGGCCGCCTGGCGTCGTGGCGCTTTACTTTGGGGCAGAACCTGCATGCGATCCGCGTGCTGGAGCAATTCGTCGAACGCCTCGACAGCCATTTGACGGGGCAGCCGGTGGTGGAAGCCGAACAGGAAGTGTGCCCCAGCTGCAAGGCGCCTCTGGAGCCGGACCAGGAAGAATGCCCGATCTGCGCCAAGGTGCTGCACACGCCGCCATCTACCTGGACCCTGCTGCGCCTGTGGCGCTTTGCCCATCCCTATCGTGGCCAGCTGGCGCTGGGCTTCTTCCTGATGCTGCTCAGTACTGGCGCCCACATGATCCCGCCGTATCTGACGGCGCCGCTGATGGACAATGTGCTGATTCCGTATCAAAACGGCAAGCATATCGATCCTTGGCTGGTGGTCTACTATATGTGCGGCCTGCTGGGTTCAGCCCTGCTGGCCTGGCTGCTGGGCTGGTGGAAAACCTATATCCTGGCGATCGTCTCCGAACGCATGGGCGCCGACCTGCGTTCGGCCACCTATGAACACCTGATGAAGCTGTCGCTGGAATTCTTTGGCGGCAAGCGCACGGGCGACCTGATGTCGCGTATCGGCAGCGGCAGTGACCGCATCTGCGTCTTCCTGTCGCTGCATTTGCTCGATTTCGCTTCCGACGTGCTGATGATCATCATGACCGGCGCCATTTTGTGGTCGATGAACCCGTGGCTGGCCGTGATGACACTGGCGCCGCTGCCTTTCATCGCCTGGATGATCCATCTGGTGCGCGACCGTTTGCGCACCGGCTTTGAAAAGATCGACCGCGTGTGGAGCGAAGTGACCAACGTGCTGGCCGATACCATTCCCGGCATCCGCGTAGTCAAAGCGTTTGCCCAGGAAAAGCGCGAAGCTGCCCGCTTCCGCGAAGCCAACGCGCACAACCTGGCCGTCAACGACAAGCTCAATAAAGTCTGGTCGCTGTTCTCTCCGACCGTATCGTTCCTGACCGAGATGGGCTTGTTGGTGATCTGGTGCTTCGGCATCTGGCAATTGTCGCGCGGCGAAATCACCGTCGGCGTGCTGACCGCCTTCATCGCCTACAGCACGCGCTTCTATGGCCGTCTCGATTCCATGAGCCGCATCGTTTCCGTGACGCAAAAATCGGCCTCGGCTGCCAAGCGCATCTTCGACATTCTCGACCACGTGTCGAGCGTGCCGGAACCGGCCAACCCGGTCAAGCTGGACAAGATCGAAGGCCGGATCGACTTGCGCGAAGTCGGTTTCCGTTATGGCAACCGCGCCGTCAACCGTGGCATCACGCTCAACATCAAGGCCGGTGAAATGATCGGCCTGGTGGGCCACAGCGGTTCGGGCAAGAGCACGCTGGTCAACCTGATCTGCCGCTTCTATGACGCTTCGGAAGGCGCGATCCTGCTTGACGGCGTCGATATCCGCTCGTTCGCCGTGGCCGACTACCGCCGCAATATCGGCCTGGTGCTGCAAGAGCCCTTCCTGTTCTTCGGCACCATCGCTGAAAATATCGCCTACGGTAAACCACACGCCACGCGCCAGGAAATCATCGCCGCCGCGCGCGCCGCGCACGCCCACGAATTCATCCTGCGCCTGCCGCAAGGCTACGATTCCATGGTCGGTGAACGGGGACAGGGCTTGTCTGGCGGCGAACGCCAGCGCATCTCGATTGCCCGCGCGCTGTTGATCGATCCGCGCATCCTGATCATGGATGAAGCCACGTCGTCGGTGGACTCGGAAACCGAAAAAGAGATCCAGAAGGCGCTGGACAACCTGGTGCAGGGCCGCACGACGATTGCCATCGCGCACAGGTTGTCGACCCTGCACCGGGCCGACCGCCTGGTGGTGCTGGACCGTGGCCAGGTAGTGGAAGTGGGTAGCCACGATGAATTGATGGCGAAAGAGGGCGCCTATTTCCGCCTCTATGAAGCGCAGGCGCGCAACGCCGAACTCGCACTGGAAGACAAGGAATAAGCATGGCCAGCACCACATTTACATTGACGCGTGACAATTTCGGCAAGCTGGTGATGACGGCCGAAGACGGCCAGGTCTACCACGGAGTGGCGCCCGTGCGCGCCTTCCCTATCCAGTCGCCCGATGAAGGCATTTCGCTGGTCCAGGGCGACGGCAAGGAAGTGGCGTGGATCGATCACGTCGACACTTTGCCGGAACCTGCCCGCACGCTGGTGAAGGAAGAACTGGAAGGGCGCGAATTCATGCCCGAGATTTCACGCGTGGTCAGCGTCAGCAGCTACGCCACGCCCTGCACCTGGCAGGTGGAAACGGACCGTGGTCCGACCCAGTTCGTGCTGAAAGGCGAGGAAGACATCCGCCGCATCGGCGCCACCTCGCTGTTGATCGCCGATAACCACGGCATCCACTTTTTGATACGCGACATGTTCGAGATCGACAAGAACACCCGCAAGATCCTCGACCGCTTCCTGTAGGCATTACGATTTTCGCCCTGCCTGGATATTGATGCCGCTCAGTTCAGACTGAGCGGCATTTTTTTTGGTGCGCCCAGCATGGGCGCACTCCTGCGGGTGCAAGTCCCGCCGCGAGCTGACCACAGTGAGCGAAGTGAAGCGCAACTGCGGGAGG
>NZ_JACHCI010000022.1 GCF_014200675.1 Janthinobacterium saanense
CTTGACCTCAACTACTCGAACCGCCCGGTGCGGACCCGCATGCCGGGTGGTGTGGCAGGGGAGCGGCCTTCACGGCTGTCCCCTATGCCGATTGCGGGGCCGGGCCTTGCAGGAAGGCGTAGAATGGCCTTTTTTTCACCGGATATGCCACGCAAGGCGAGAACTTATCCCTAAACGGCGCTGTTTTCGCGTAAAATATCAGGTTCGGCCTCTTGCCTGGCGCGCCCGCCGCTGCCTCGCATGGTGCATTTTTCAACTTTCTTCCGTATCTCGCTCCCTCATGCCGAATTGGCTTTTGCCCGAAAATATTGCCGATGTTTTGCCGTCGGAAGCGCGCAAGATTGAAGAGCTGCGCCGCCTCATGCTGGATAATTTCCGTCTGTACGGATATGAACTGGTGATGCCGCCGCTGCTCGAGTATCTGGAATCGCTGATGACCGGCGCTGGCAAGGATACCGACCTGCGCACCTTTAAACTGGTGGACCAGCTGTCAGGCCGCATGCTGGGCCTGCGCGCCGACATGACCACGCAAGTGGCGCGTATCGACGCCCATTTGCTGAACCGCGCCAGCGTCACGCGTCTGTGCTACGCCGGCAGCGTGCTGCATACCCGTCCGTCGGGCTTGCACGCGACCCGCGAACCGCTGCAGATCGGCGCCGAGATTTATGGCCATGCTGGCCTGGAAGCCGATGCCGAGATACAGGAACTGGCGCTCGCTTCGCTGGCCCTGGCCGGCTTTGACGCAGTGCGCCTCGATCTGTCGCACGTGGGCCTGCTGCGCGCTATCATTGCGCAGGATGCCCAGGCGGTGCGTGACGAGTCTGCACTGTACAGTTTGCTGCGCGCCAAGGATGCACCGGGCTTGCGCGAGCTGACCGCGAGCTACGATGCCGTCACGCGCGATGCGCTGCTGGCCTTGCCTGGCCTGTATGGCGATATCGACGTGCTGACGCGTGCGCGCGACGTGTTGCCGCCGCTGCCGGGCGTACTCAAGGCGCTGGCCGAACTGGCCGCGCTGGCAGGATCTGCTTTGGGCCGCGCCGAAGTGGCGATCGACCTGGCCGACCTGCGCGGCTACCAATATGAAAGTGGCGCGATGTTTGCGCTGTATGTACCTGGCTTGCCGAACGCAGTAGCGCGCGGCGGCCGTTATGACCACGTCGGCGAAGCGTTCGGCCGGGCACGTCCCGCGACCGGCTTCTCGCTCGATTTGCGCGAACTGGCGCGTTTGCTCCCAACCGCGGAACGTAAGCATTCGATCCGCGCGCCATGGGGCAGCGCACCAGAATTGAAGGAAAAAATCGCCGAGTTGCGCAAGGCGGGCGAGGTCGTGATCCAGAGCTTACCGGGTCACAGTAATGAACAAGACGAGTTCGAGTGCGATCGCGCGCTGGTACTTGCCGATAATGGTAGTAGCTGGATTCTTAAAAACTTAGGTTAAGTGATGTCAAAGAAAATTATGGCAAAGAACGTCGTTGTCATCGGCACCCAATGGGGCGATGAAGGTAAAGGCAAGATCGTCGATTGGTTGACCGATCACGCCCAAGGTGTGGTGCGCTTCCAGGGCGGCCACAATGCAGGCCACACGCTGGTCATCGGCGGCGTGAAAACCGCACTGCAACTGATCCCGTCGGGCATCATGCGTCCAGGCGTCGCCTGCTACATCGGTAACGGCGTGGTCGTTTCCGTGCCGGACGTACTGCGCGAAATCGACAAGCTCGAAGCCGTCGGCGTTGAAGTCGCCTCGCGCCTGAAAGTGTCGGACGCCGCACCAGTGATCCTGCCTTACCACTCGGCACTCGACCTGGCCCGTGAAGCTGCACGCGGCGCGGCCAAGATCGGCACCACCGGCAAGGGCATCGGCCCAGCCTACGAAGACAAAGTGGCGCGCCGCGCCATCCGCGTCGCCGATCTGCTGAACGAAAGCCGTTTCGCTGAAAAACTGGCCGAAAACCTGGATTACCACAACTTCGTGCTGGAGCACTACCTGAAGGCGCCGCGCATCGATTACCAGAAAACCCTGGATGACGCGCTGGCCTACGTGCCACGTCTGCGTCCCATGGTCACTGACGTATCGAGCGCGCTGTACAAAGCCCACAAGGCTGGCGCCAACCTGCTGTTCGAAGGCGCGCAAGGTTCCCTGCTCGACGTCGACCACGGTACGTATCCATTCGTCACCTCGTCGAACTGCGTGGCCGGCAATGCCGCCGCCGGTTCGGGCGTGGGTCCTGGCATGCTGCACTACATCATGGGCATCACCAAGGCCTACACGACGCGCGTCGGCTCCGGCCCGTTCCCGTCGGAACTGCCTACCGATGCAGGCGTCGGCCACCACCTGGCGCAAGTCGGCCATGAATTCGGCACCGTGACGGGCCGTGCCCGCCGCTGCGGCTGGTTCGATGCAGCCTTGTTGCGCCGCTCGGTACAGATCAACGGCGTGACCGGCATGTGTTTGACCAAGCTGGACGTGCTGGACGGTATCGAAACGCTGAAGCTGTGCACCGGCTACACCATCGACGGCGAGTCCGTGGACATCTTCCCATCGGGCGCTGAAGAAGCCGCCCGCTGCGTGCCAGTGTACGAAGAGATGCCAGGCTGGACGGAAAGCACGGTCGGCGCGAAATCGCTGGCAGCCTTGCCAGCAACGGCGCGTGCCTACATCAAGCGCATCGAAGAGCTGGTCGGCGTGCCGGTAGACATGGTGTCGACGGGCCCGGACCGCGAAGAAACCATCGTCCTGCGCCACCCATTCGAATAAACTGTGTTGGACACAATCCGCCGCAAGGCGGATTTTTTTAACCCCGCATATCCACATTCATAACAAAAAATTTAATATCATGACTACCCCACAATCGAACGATCAACACCTTTGGGTCAACTGGGAAGAATACCACCGCCTGATCGAGCGCCTGGCGCTCAAGGTATACGAATCGGGCTGGAAATTCGACCAGGTGCTGTGCCTGGCGCGCGGCGGCGTGCGCCCTGGCGACGTTTTCTCGCGCATCTTTGATTTGCCACTGGCCATCCTGTCGACCAGCTCCTACCGCGAAGACAAGGGCACGACCCAGGGCGACCTCGATATCGCCAAGTACATGACCATGACCAAGGGCCCGCTGGCTGGCCGCATCCTGCTGGTGGACGACCTGGCCGATTCCGGCGTCACCCTGGATAAAGTCACGCGTCACCTGAAGGAAAACTTCCCAGGCGTGACCGAAGTCAAATCGGCCGTGATCTGGCTGAAAGGCTGCTCCGTGGTCCGTCCTGACTACTTCCTGGACGAACTGCCACACAACCCATGGATACACCAGCCGTTCGAAGACTACGATGGCATTCGCCCGCACCAGCTGGCAGCCTGGATCAAGAAAGGCGAAACGGCTAAATAATTACCCGTTATACCCACCATAAAAGCCGCGCCCGAGAAATTGGGCGCGGCTTTTTTACCATTTGAATTCGCGGGCAAACGCCAGGAACAGGCGGAAACCATGCGGCATCTGGCGCCGGCTCGGGTAGTACAAATGGAAGGCGGGCCGGTCGACCAGCCAGTCGTCCAGCACCGTTGTCAGCCGGCCTGCGCTTACCAGGTCGCGCACCTGCTCCACATGAAAGATGCCGATGCCGGCGCCGCGCAAGACGGCGTCCAGCGCCAGGTCCATGTCGTTGACGGCGATATCGCCATTGACGTCGATCGCCAGCCGCGTGGCCCCCTGTTCGAACTCCCAGCGGTAGGCGCTTTCCCTGGTCGGAAAACGGAACACCACGCATTTGTGGACCAGCAGGTCCTTCGGGTGCTGCGGCGGCGGGGCACTGTTGAAGTAATCGGGCGTGGCGGCCACGGCAAAACGCACGGCTGGCCCAAGCTGCACGGCGATCATGTTTTGTCCCACGATCTCGCCCAGGCGCACGCCCGCGTCAAAGCCTTCCTTGATCACATCCGATAATTTATCTTCCGCGACGATTTCCACCTTCATGCCGGGATACTGTTTGACGAAGGCGGTGGCCAGCGGCAGCAGCACCAGCCGCGCTGCCTGGCGCGCCGCTGTAATGCGCAGGGTGCCGGTAGGCGTATCGCGCAGGGGTGACAGCATCTCGACGGCGCGGTGGATATCGAGCATGGCGGGCGCCAGATTGTCGTACAGCTTTTGTCCCGCTTCCGTCAGCGAGACGCTGCGTGTGGTGCGGTTGACCAGGCGCAGGACCAGCCTTTCTTCCAGCTGGCGCAGTGCATGGCTGACGGCCGACGAAGACACGCCCAGCTCGATGCTGGCGGCGCGGAAGCTGCGGTGCCTGGCGACGGCGGCGAAGGTGGCAAGGTCGGAGAGGCTGGCTTTCATTGATGAATTTTTCTCAGTTCTGATGTCATATCTTAGCTCTTATCAGGACAATTGGCGCGGCGTAAGCTGGCCGCCTTGATGACATCTTCAATCGGAGAAAAAATGGAAACGGCAGAAAAAATGAATGCGGGCGTGGATACGCGCAAAAAAATCCAGCTGATCTGGGCGCACCCGCGCAGCGATTCGTTGACCGCGCGCGTGGTGGCGGGTATCCGGCAAGAAGCCGGCGCGCAAGGATGGGTAGTGGAAGAACTCGATCTGTACCGCTGCGGTTTCAATCCTGTCTTGCGGGAAGAAGACGAACCTGACTGGGCCAGCGAGCAGCAAGTTCATTCTGCCGAGGCGACGGCGCTGGCGCAGTCGCTGGACGCTGTTGACCATATCGTGGTGGTCTTTCCTGTCTGGTGGTATGCCGTTCCCGCCATGCTCAAGGGGTATATCGACCGCGTGTGGAATTATGGCCTGGTGTATGGCGATGGCAAGCGCATTCCTGCATCTTCCATCCGCTGGGTGGCACTGGTGGGTGGGGCGCAGGCAAAATTCGAGGCGCATGGCTGGGACCAGCAGATGAAAAAACTGCTCAACGATGGTATTGCCGCGTATTGCGGCGTATCCGATTCTTTGATCACCTTCCTCTACAATACGATCGCTTTCGAGGAAGCGACCGATGATATCGAACAGCACCATGCGGTGCTGATCGGCCAGGCGAGTGCCCTGGTGTCCGGTCTGGCCAGATAGTACTCGGAACTGTGGTGCAGGGCTGTCGCGCCACGGTGCATGCGGTTAGAATGAGTCTTGTCAAAGTGATCGCAGATCACTTTTATCTGGAGACCCATACATGACCGTATTGCATACGGCGCGCCTGCGCCTGGAACCGATTAGCGAAGCCCACTACCAACGCATGCGGGTGATGAACAGCGATCCCGAAGTGATGACCTATCTGAACGCGGGCCAGCCGGAGCCGGAAGAAAAAACCCGCATGGCCGTGGAGCGTACCAAGCAGCGCTGGGCCGAATGGGGGTATTCGTGGTGGGCCTTGATACGCCTCGATGATGGCGTGCTGGTCGGCATGGCTTGTTTGCAGCATCTCGATGGCGACAAGAACCAGCCGCATGAAATCGGCTGGCGCCTGGCCCGTGCAGGCTGGGGGCAGGGTTATGCCAGCGAAGCGGCCAGCGCCATCGTCGCGCATGCCTTCGACGTCGTCAAAGCCCCCGAAGTCGTCGCCGTGGCCCATCCCGATAACGCCGCCTCGATCAAGGTCATGACGCGCCTGGGCATGCAGTACCAGGGTCGAGGCGTGCATTACGGTCTTGAGTCGGTGGTGTACCGCTTGCCGCGTCCATGATACTGGAAAACCATGATTACCTGCCTCATTCGCTACCTCATCGACCCCTATAAACTGAAAGAATTCGAAGCCTACGGCAAACTGTGGATCCCTCTGGTCGAACGCTTCGGCGGCCAGCACCACGGTTACTTCCTGCCATCGGAAGGCGCCAGCAACGTGGCGCTTGCCATGTTTTCGTTTCCCAGCCTGGCCCTGTACGAACAATACCGCATCGACTCGCAGCAGGACGCCGGCTGCCAGGCCGCCTTTCTGTACGCCGAAGTAACGCGCTGCATCGTCAGTTATGAGCGCAGCTTTTTCAGGCCGGTGTTTGCCTGAACCGCTGAATAATCGAGGGAGTGATAAACCATTCGAGTATTTCTGCTCTTTCATGCCCGTTGTAAAAAACAGCAACATGCAGCTAAAGCGTTTCTTTTTATTGTTATTATGGATATGATGGACGTGGGTGTTTTTATGCTATCTATTTTTGAGCTGTCGCCTATGCATTAGCTGGTGGTCAAAACAGGGGAGAATAGTGGGCAAAAGAATCTTGGTCCTTCATTATTCTGGTCCTTGATTATCTGTGTTTTGCTGGTGCTGATCCTGATAGCACCTGTTTCGGGAATTGCCGGCACTTTATCGCTGCTGGCCGGATGTGCGTATGCCGGTGTCAGGTATTATTATCATCAACTCAATAAATCCCGTGCCGACAGGGAGGCGCTGCCGCCAGCACTGCTTTCGGCGCCTGAAGTCCAGACCCCTCCATTGATCGTAGCGACGCCAGTGACCATGAATGCAAACGACGATAGCAAGCACTTATTTTCTGACAGTCCTGGCGAAACAAGCGATGCGCCTGTCGATTACCTGATTCCGCCGCCGCCGTCGCAAGCATCCATGGCGCAATGGTATCCACGCAATGCATCCATTGATATCGCCGGCTTGTCCATCGCTGCCGGCATGTTGTATGTGGGGGAGCGCCTGCCGGGAAAAGATGGCACGCCCGATCCATGCCTGATCGATCCACGCAAACCAGTGGAATTGAAGGCTGATTACACACAAGACCACCATGTGCATACGGACTGGCCCAATTATTCCGACGCCTCGCCACGCGCACGCGGCGCTTATCTGCGTTGGCTGGCCGATGGGCGTAGTAGCCCCGAGGCCCATATCAGCAATATCTGGCTATTTTTTTATGGACTGGAGCGGCGGGTTTTTATCG
Source organism: Janthinobacterium saanense (assembly GCF_014200675.1). Taxonomy (GTDB): domain Bacteria; phylum Pseudomonadota; class Gammaproteobacteria; order Burkholderiales; family Burkholderiaceae_D; genus Janthinobacterium. The sequence goes on from NZ_JACHCI010000022.1 coordinate 6,878, forward strand.
ACGCTGTTGCAGACCGTTCCATTTCTGCCGAATTCAGTCAAATCTCCAAAGAATTACACCGGCTGCTGAAACATTACGGCGCCAGCTCGGCTGATTTCACCAGGCAGTGCAAGGCCTTGCTCAATTTCCTGACTTTTTATTCTGTACCGGCCAGATTATATGAACAAACGATACCCGAGTTTCCGCTGGAAGCCGGTTTTGCCATGTATCTGCGGGTAGCGATAGGCCAGGCGATAGCCGATAAACGTCCGATTCCTGCCGAATTGGCGTGGGCCTGGATACGGTGCGATCCTGATGTGAAGTTGGGCACGGCGGCACTACGCCATCCCGATGTATTCCGTACCCTGTTCCTGGCGCAGTATCGCCGCGCGTTTGGCGATGGACTCAGCATAGCGGAAGGGCGCCGCAGACTGGGATACACGTATTTTCCCGCCTCGCACGCTTTGCGCGATGAAATCGGCATCTCTCTGGATCTCGGCGATATCACCGACGTCAGCGTATTGAGCGAGCCGGTGATGGCGCTGCAAAAAATGATCGATGCCTGCGCCCCTGAGCTTGATGCCCATCAGCGGCTGCAGCAAGATATGCTGTCCAGCGCGCCGGCTGGCAATACGCTTGCGCTGCATGCATCGCTACCGGATGCGGGCGATGAAACGCTGGCGCCATCCTGCGATACCGCCTCGTTCAGCATTGAATTGCTGATCGTGCTGGCCCAGGCCGAAGGCGTATGGCGCGACGATAAACTGGCCTTGCTTGATCCGCACATCGCTGCGTGGCGCCATCTGGCGCCGGCCCGGCAACAGCGGCTGAAGGCGCGCATCCGCGTGTTGTCCTGCGAACCGGTACCGATGGCGTCGCTGCAGCGCAAGATCGCGGCGCTGGACCAGGCAGTTCGCGATGGCGTGGCAAACAATCTGCTGGCGATGGCGCAGGCTGGCGCCAGCCTGATGCCCGACGAGGTGACGATACTGGGGCGTTTGTTTGCCCTGCTGGGTTGCGACGCGGCGCTGCTGGATCAGCAAGTCCATGCGATGTTTGGTGCGCCTGTGATCGCGCTGGAGCAGCCAGCTTCCAGCGGCATCAAGCTCGATCTGGCGCGTATCGCTGAACTCCAGCAAGACAGCGCCAGGGTAGCGACTTTGCTGGGCGATATTTTTACCGACGATCATGCGCCTGCGCCTGCAATGGCCACGCCTGCCCTTGAAGAAGGCGCCTTGCCCGGTCTCGACGCGGCCCACTCGCACTTTGTACGCAAGCTGCTGGCGCGTGCGGCCTGGTCGCGTGGCGAACTGCTAGCGATGGCGGGGCAACTGGACATCATGCTCGATGGCGCGCTGGAACGCATCAATGAAGCGAGCCTGGATGCGTTTGACATGCCTTGTACCGAAGGCGACGATCCGATTGAAATCAATCCTGAAATCCATGAAAGAATTAGCGCATGAATGCTCCTGTTATTCGTCCCCGCGACCGCGACGCGGTGATACAGTCCTTGCGCGCCGGCGTGGTTCCCCGTGCCGGCCAGCATTTGATACAGGTCGGCCGCAAGCATGAAGTGGAAACCCTGGTGGCAGACCTGGACCGGATCGCCGATGGCGGTTCGACCATCCGTTTCGTGATCGGTGAATATGGTGCTGGCAAGACGTTTTTTCTCAATCTGATACGTTCGGTAGCGATGGAGAAAAAACTGGTCACCGCGAATGCCGACCTCAATCCCGACCGGCGCCTGCACGCCACCGGCGGCCAGGCGCGTTCGCTGTATGCTGAACTGATGCGCAATCTCTCCACCCGCACCAAGCCCGATGGCGGGGCGATGGCCGGCATTGTCGAGCGCTTCATTACCAACGCCAAGTCCGAGGCAAAGGCGCAGGACAAGAGCAGCGAGGAAGTCATCCGGGAAAAGCTCGAGCATTTGACGGAAATGGTCAACGGCTACGATTTCGCGGAAGTGATAGCGGCGTATTGCAAGGGTTTTGAAGCGGGCAACGAGCAATTGAAAGCCGATGCGGTCCGCTGGCTGCGCGGCGAATTCAATACCAAGACCGAGGCGCGCCAGGCGCTCGGTGTGCGCGCCATCGTTGACGATGCCTCGTTTTATGACCAGTTAAAACTGTTTGCGCGGTTTGTCCGGCTGGCGGGCTATGCCGGTTTCGTGGTTTGCCTCGATGAACTGGTCAATTTGTACAAACTGTCCAATACCGCCGCCCGCAATGCCAACTATGAACAGATCTTGCGGATATTGAACGACTCGCTGCAAGGTTCGGCGGTCGGCCTGGGATTCATTTTGGGCGGCACGCCCGACTTCCTGACTGACCCGCGCCGTGGCTTGTTCAGCTATCCTGCATTGCAAAGCCGGCTGGCCGACAATACCTTCGCCAAGGCGGGCCTGGTCGATTACAGCGGACCGGTGCTGCGTTTATCGAGCCTGGCGCCCGAGGATTTTTATGTGCTGCTGCAAAAGCTGCGCAATGTGTACGCCTTTGGCGACGCGGCGAAATTCCTGCTGCCCGATGATGCGCTGCCAGTCTTCATGGAGCATTGCGCGCGCCGGCTCGGCGACAGTTATTTCCGCACGCCGCGCACCACCATCACGGCCTTCATCAATTTGCTGGCGGTGCTGGAACAAAATCCGCGCGCCTCCTGGCAGGAGCTGCTGGGTTCCGTCGAGGTGCGCGCCGATCATGGCGGCGCCAGCGACGGCGACATCGAGGCCGAGGAGGATACGGAACTGGCCTCCTTCAAGCTCTGAATCAGGTGCCGGCGCCATGACGCAAGCACAGTCATCCTCGTTTGCGCTGCTCGACGGGCGCATCCAGCGCTGGATATGGGCGGAAAACTGGAACGCCATGCGCGATGCCCAGGAGCGGGCGATTCCCGCGCTGCTGGCGTGCGACCATGATGTGCTGATTGCCGCCGCGACGGCAGCGGGCAAGACGGAAGCGGCCTTCCTGCCTATCCTGACGCACTTGCTGGCCGATGGCGAGGGGACGGGGCTATGCATCTATATCAGCCCGATCAAGGCCTTGATCAATGACCAGTTCCTGCGGCTGGAGCGCTTGTGCGAGCAGCTCGATATCCGCGTGTGGCCATGGCATGGCGACATTTCCTCTTCATCCAAGCAGCGCTTTTTCAAGCAGCCGTCCGGCGTGGTGCTGATCACGCCGGAGTCGCTGGAAGCCATGCTGTGCAACCGTGGTTTCCAGGTGCCGCAGTTACTGGCAAAGCTGCGCTACATCGTGATCGACGAACTGCACGCCTTTATCGGCACAGAACGGGGCAAGCAATTGCAGTCGTTATTGCAGCGCCTCGAGCTGGCTGTGGGGCGCAAGGTCGTGCGCGTCGGCTTGTCTGCCACTTTGGGCGACCTGGGCATGGCGGCCGAATTCCTGCGCCTGCGCGCTGGTGCCGAGGTCGAGATCATCCATTCCAATGCCGATCCGGCGCGGCTGGACCTGCAAATCAAGGCCTATGTGGAGCCTGCGCACTTGCCGGAAGCCGAGCATGCCGTTGTCGCCACTTCGCCCGTCTTGATCGCGCAGCATTTGTTCGACACCTTGCGCGGCTCGAACAATCTGGTATTCCCGAATAGCCGCAGCCTGGTCGAGGAATATGCGTATTGCCTGGGCCGCCTGTGCGAATCGCAGCAGATCGTCAATGAGTTCTGGCCGCATCACGGCAACCTGTCGCGCGAGATTCGCGAGGAGACGGAAGCGGCGCTGAAAAACAAGCAGCGCCCTGCCACCGCCATTTGTACCAACACCCTGGAACTGGGCATCGATATCGGCGCGGTGAAAAGCATCGCGCAAGTCGGCAGTCCGCCATCGGTGGCCAGCATGCGCCAGCGGCTGGGCCGCTCAGGACGGCGGCCCGGCGAGCCGGCGATTTTGCGCGGTTATGTGATTGAACATGAGTTGACAGACCAGTCATCGCTGGAGGTGCAATTGCGCATCGGCTTGTTGACGTTTGCCGCCATGGTCAGTCTGCTGCTGGAAAAATGGGTGGAGCCGCCAAAAACGGGTGGCTTGCATTTTTCCACTTTGATACAGCAGTTATTGTCCTTGATTGCGCAGCGCGGCGGCATGCAGGCGGGCGACGCCTACCGCACGCTGTGCGTGCAAGGGCCGTTTTCCGGGCTGGAAAAAAGCGATTTCCTCGACTTGCTGCGGCATATGGGCAAACTCGAACTGATACAGCAAGAGTCGTCCGGCCTGCTATTGCACGGTTTAAAAGGCGAGCGCATCGTCAACCATTATTCCTTCTATGCCGCTTTTGCAGCCGAAGAGGAATACCGCGTGGTGTGCGACAGCCGCGTGCTGGGCTCCCTGCCCATATCGAGCGCCATCGGTATCGGCGACTTTATTGTTTTTGCCGGCAAGACCTGGCGCGTCGAAAACATCGATGAAGATGGCAAGACGATTTTGGTCAGCAAGACATCCACCGGAAAAGCACCGGCATTTACAAGTTCTGGCGGCCAGTTGCATGCGAAGATCAGGGAGCGCATGCGCGCACTGTATCGCAGCACCGAGCTGCCGCGCTTTCTCGATGCCGAGGCTGTCCGCCTGCTGCAGGAAGGGCGCGGCAGCTATGCGCGTTTTGGTCTGGATGAACGCTTGCTGCTGACGCAGGGCGGCGCCATCTTCTTAATGACATGGCTGGGCGGTCAACAGAACGAGGCCCTGGCGGCCGTGCTGCGGCGCGCCGGATTGACGGTGGCGATCGGTGGCCCGATGATAGAGATTTTTGCCGCCGAAACCAGTATGCAGCGCGTTGCCGGGTGCTTGCTTGCCTTCGCCCGCCAACCCCTTCCCGACGCCCAGGCCTTGCTGGAGGGCGCGTACAACCTGCGCAGGGAAAAATGGGATTGGGCCTTGCCCGAGCACTTGCTGAAAAAATCGTTTGCCAGCTTGCAGATGGATATTGCTGGCGCCCACGCGTGGGCGCAGCAGCACGCGCACGCGCTGGCGGACACTTCGGCGCGTGATTAGCCTCTACTTGACTGCGACCGGCGATAGTCAAGCGGCGTGCTAGCCACCAGCTCCACAAACTGGCGATGGAAATGGGCCTGGTCAGCGGCACGCTGACCATCCGCATTGCCGATGGCCAGCATTGTTATGCACTGAGCTACTCGCTGCCGCAGTAGCTTGTTTCCCCCACTTATTTGCCCAGCATCGACACCACATTGTCGCTGCCCGGTGCGCCGAACAGCTGCTGTTTCAGGACGTGCAGCTGGTCGCGCACCTGCGCCGCTTTTTCGAACTCCAGGTTTTTGGCGTGGTCTATCATCAGTTTTTCCAGGCGCTTGATTTCCTTGCTGACCTGTTTTTCGCTCATGGCTTCGAACTTGGCCGTTTCCTGCGCCACCTGCAAGGTTTCGCGCGCTTCCTGCGGGCTGTAGACGCCGTCGATCATTTCGCGGATCGACTTTTTCACGCCGATCGGGATGATGTTGTTGGCCGTGTTGAAGGCGATCTGCTTGTTACGGCGGCGCTCAGTTTCATCGATGGCGCGGCGCATGGAGTCGGTGATGCGGTCGCCGTACAGAATCGCCGTGCCGTTCAGGTTACGCGCGGCGCGGCCGATGGTCTGGATCAGGCTGCGTTCTGAACGCAAAAAGCCTTCCTTGTCCGCGTCGAGGATGGCCACCAGCGACACTTCGGGCAAGTCCAGGCCCTCGCGCAGCAGGTTGATCCCGACCAGCACGTCGAAGGTGCCCAGGCGCAGGTCGCGCAGGATTTCCACGCGTTCCACCGTTTCGATATCGCTGTGCAGATAGCGCACCTTGATGCCATGGTCGCCCAGGTATTCGGTCAATTGCTCGGACATGCGCTTGGTGAGCGTGGTGACCAGCACGCGCTCATCCTTCTTGACGCGCTCGACGATTTCCGACATCAGGTCATCGACCTGCGTGCTGGCCGGGCGGACGATGATTTGCGGGTCGACCAGGCCGGTAGGGCGCACCACCTGTTCCACCACCTGGTCGGAATGGGTCTTTTCGTATTCGGCCGGAGTGGCCGAGACGAACACGGTCTGGCGCATCTTCTGTTCGAATTCCTCGAATTTCAAGGGGCGGTTGTCGAGCGCGGACGGCAGGCGGAAGCCATAGTCGACCAGGTTGGTCTTGCGCGAACGGTCGCCGTTGTACATGGCGCTCAGCTGGCCCGTCAGCACGTGCGATTCGTCCAGGAACATCAGGGCGTCGGGCGGCAGATAGTCGACCAGGGTAGGCGGCGGTTCGCCCGGCAGGGCGCCGGACAAATGGCGCGAATAGTTCTCGATACCTTTCGTAAAACCGATTTCGGCCATCATTTCCAGGTCGAAGCGGGTGCGCTGTTCCAGACGCTGCTCTTCGATCAGCTTGTTCTCCTTGCGGAAAAACTCCAGCCGTTCGCGCAGCTCGTCCTTGATGGTTTCCACGGCGCGCAGCACGGTGGAGCGGGGCGTCACATAGTGCGAACCGGGGTAGACCGTGAAGCGGGGGATTTTTTGCCGCACGCGGCCCGTCAGCGGGTCGAACAGCTGTATCGATTCGATTTCGTCGTCGAACATTTCCAGGCGCACGGCCAGTTCCGCATGCTCGGCGGGGAAAATATCGATGGTATCGCCGCGTACGCGGAAAGTGCCGCGGCCGAAGTCGACTTCATTGCGCGTGTACTGCATCTGGATCAGGCGGGCGATCACGTCGCGCTGGGCGACCTTGTCCTTGACGCGCAGGGTCAAAATCATCTGGTGGTATTCGTTCGGATTACCGATGCCGTAGATGGCCGAGACGGTGGCGACGATGATCACGTCGCGCCGTTCCATCAGCGACTTGGTGCACGACAGACGCATCTGCTCGATATGTTCATTGATCGAGGAATCCTTCTCGATGAACAGGTCGCGCTGCGGCACGTAGGCTTCCGGCTGGTAGTAATCGTAGTAGCTGACGAAGTATTCGACGGCGTTTTCCGGGAAAAAGTCGCGGAACTCGCTGTACAGCTGCGCGGCCAGCGTCTTGTTCGGCGCGAAAATGATGGCGGGCCGGCCCATGCGCGCAATCACGTTGGCCATGGTGTAGGTCTTGCCCGAACCGGTCACGCCCAGCAGGGTCTGGAAAGCCAGGCCATCGGCGATGCCTTCGGTCAGCCCGGCAATCGCCGTCGGCTGGTCGCCGGCCGGTGGAAACGGCTGGTGCAGGCGAAACGGCGAATCGGGAAAGGTGACGACGGTGGCTTCCGTGTCCTTGGCTTGGGATAAATCGGGCATGTGAATCAGACCTTTGTTAGAATAGTGCTCTGCTGGCGGCCCTGGCGTTGTTTTTGGGGCGCTGCCGACAACTCCGCTGTGAACCTGCTTCCAATCGAATCCAATCTTATCATGACGAACCCAACTGTTTCTGCCAGTCTGTTTAGCGCCATCGAGATGGCCCCACGCGACCCGATCCTGGGCATCACCGAAGCATTTAACGCGGACCAGAATCCCGCCAAAATCAACCTGGGCGTCGGCGTTTATTATGACGACAACGGCAAAGTGCCTCTGTTAGCTTGCGTACGCAAGGCAGAAGCGATCCTGATCGAACAAGGCGCGCCACGCACCTATCTGCCGATCGAAGGCCTGGCTGCCTACGACAAAGCGGTGCAAGAGCTGGTATTTGGGGCCGATAGCGCCGTGATTCAAGAGCGCCGCGCGATTACCGTGCAAGCCATCGGCGGCACGGGCGCACTGAAAATCGGCGCCGACTTCCTGCAGCGCTTCGCGCCAGGCGCGCAAGTCTATATCAGCGACCCAAGCTGGGAAAACCACCGCGCGCTGTTTGAAAGCGCCGGTTTCGTGGTCAACAACTACGCCTACTATGACGAAGCCACCCACGGCGTCAATTTCGACGGCATGCTGGCCGACCTGAACGCGATGCCATCGGGCTCCGTGGTCTTGCTGCACGCCTGCTGCCATAACCCGACCGGCGCCGACCTGAGCGTGGCCCAGTGGGATCAGATCATCTCCGTCGTCACCTCGCGCGGCCTGGTGCCGTTCCTGGACATGGCTTACCAGGGCTTCGCCAATGGCATCACCGAAGACGGCGCCGTGGTGCGCCGCTTTGCCGACGCCGGCGGCCCGCTGCTGGTATCGAACTCCTTCTCGAAATCGTTTTCGCTGTACGGCGAGCGCGTGGGCGCCCTGAGCGTGGTCGCTGCCAGTGCCGACGAAGCGGCCCGCTTGCTGTCGCAACTGAAACGCGTGGTACGCACCAACTACTCGAATCCGCCTACGCATGGCGGCAAGGTAGTCGCTACCGTGCTGGCCACGCCCGAACTGCGCCAGTTGTGGGAAGAGGAACTGGCCGGCATGCGCGTGCGTATCCGTGAGATGCGCAATGCGTTTGTTGCCAAGCTGAAAGAGAAAGCGCCAGCGCACGACTTCGGCTTCGTGCGCGAGCAAATCGGCATGTTCTCGTACTCGGGCTTGAGCAAGGAACAAGTGGCAGCCTTGCGCGAGCAATCGATCTACGCCGTCGATACGGGCCGTATCTGCGTGGCAGCCTTGAATTCGCGCAATATCGACATCGTTATTGACGCCATTGCCAAAGTCCTTTAAACTCTTGCTTCTTCGGCGCTGCTTGCAAAAGCGCGCTGATGGCAATATAAAGTTGTGATAAGAGTGTTCAGCAAGATGGTAAATGAGTCTTGTAAATACGAAATAAACGACATATAATATTGCCTCTTTTCCCTGATAGCTCAGTTGGTAGAGCGACGGACTGTTAATCCGCAGGTCCCTGGTTCGAGTCCAGGTCGGGGAGCCAGAATTCAAAAAGCCACGTTGAAAAACGTGGCTTTTTTCGTTGTGCGGGCTACTCGTCTTTACTCGTTGCGATGGCGGTTTTGGCTGCTCGCCGATGCCTTCCAGCGATTTACGCTATCCTGAGCAGACTATCTACAGGAGAGTTAGCCATGTCTTGTTCCACCGCCCCCTTGCGCCACATCGTGCTGTGCGAATTTATTGACGACATCACCGCCGCCAAGCACGCCGAACTCGTGCGTGAGTTTTCCCAGCTGAAAGACCGCATCCCTGGCGTGCTGAAGTTCGAATGGGGGCAGAACGTCAGCGCCGAAGGCCTGGACGACGGCTACACCGATTGCTTCACGCTCACCTTCAGCGCTGCCGCCGCGCGCGACGCCTACCTGGTCCATCCCGATCATCTGGTATTCGTTGACTTGCTCAAGCCCTGGATAGGGCGAGTGCTGGTGATCGACTATGTAGCGCAGGAGGCGGCGGCCTGAACAGGACTGAAAGTTACCTAGGGAAAAGATAAACATTTTCCTCAGGAAATCTGGACAGTTAAAAATCTGCCCTATATAATACGGCCTCTTTTCCCTGATAGCTCAGTTGGTAGAGCGACGGACTGTTAATCCGCAGGTCCCTGGTTCGAGTCCAGGTCGGGGAGCCAGAACATCAGTAGTATCAAAAAGCCCAGCCTTTCGGTTGGGCTTTTTGCATTGTGGGGCTATGTAAGGGGTAGTTTTTCGCTTTGCACTATCCGTGTTGCCGTGACCGTCAGGTTTGGCAAGCTAGGAGAACAGTTTTTCAATCTGCTTCATCGGCAGAAACAGGCGCAACGGTGTCTGCTGGAAGGGCAAAAAATGGAAGTGTTTGTAAAAGCGCTCGGCCTGTTCATCCTTGGCATCCACGACCACCGCCATGGCGGCAATTTGCCGGGCATGTTGCAGGCTGCGGTGCAGGGCGTCGAGCAGCAGAAGTTCTCCCAGGCCTGGATCTGGAATGGTTTTGTCGCGAGCAAGACGGCCTAGCAGTGTCACCGGCAGATAGGCGTAGCGTGGCAGCTTCCTGGCCAGATCTGTGGGTAGCTCGTCCAGCGGAATGCGTGATGACGAGAGGGTATAGTAGCCGCGGACAATAGGCGCGGCAGACTCGATCAGGACAAAAGGCGCCGCTGCATACTTTTCAGCATCCTGCCGCGCCTGTTGTTTCAAATAGCGATTGAGGTCATCATTCCCGCAGTCGAAGGCACTGCGTTGATGCCCTTTTTCAAGCGGGATGATGTATTCAGGAGCCAGACCAAGGGACAATTACAGCCCCGATTTCTGGCGATAGTTTTCGGCGGCCTGGCGCAGGCGGGCTCCGGGTTCAGCGGGACTGAGCAAGGCAGATACGAAGGCAATTTGCTCCTCGCGCGACAAACGGATAAGTTCGTGCTCCTCAATGACCTTGGCGGCCGCCTTCTGCGTGCTATCAATCACAAACTCGCTCAAGGTGCGTCCGGCCAGTGTGGCCGCACGTTGAAAGAATTCCTTCTGATCGCTAGGCACGCGCGCTTCCAGTCGCGCATTGCGCTTTTTGTCTGATATTTCAGCAGTGTCTGGCATGGCTATACCTCATTAAACTTGTTTGCATCTGCATGAAATGTACGGCATTTGTACGGACGGGTCAAGCGGTGTATATGCTGACTACGGCCGTGACATTTGGCGCAATTTTGCCGAAATGTATCTGTCATACTCTCTGCGCTTAAAAAAGGTCGGGGCTGCTTGTTGCCATCGTTGCCGCTTAGCTCGCTTAGCTATTTCAGCGTCCAGAGAAACTCCATGAAAAATATTGCCGCCCTGTTGTTGATGATAGTCGCTGCCATGGCCTCTAGCCAGCAGGCACATGCACAAAAGCGCCAGCCGCCGTCCGATGCGCAGGTCAGGCAGCAGATCATCAATGCATCGATCGCCTCCTATCCGGGGCGCTGCCCCTGTCCTTATAATTCCGCCAAGAATGGTAGCGCCTGTGGCGGCCGCAGTGCGTGGAGCCGGCCTGGTGGCTATGCCCCGATTTGTTACGAGCGCGAGATTACGGGCGAGATGGTGCGCAAGTGGCGGCAAGCGAATGGTATGGGATAGCTGAACTATCTTCCGGTCCAGGCTTTGTCCCCCGCCTCTCTGAAGTGGTCATTTTGCTATTGCCACCAGGTATCCCCCTACCGCCGCCGTCACGCGCAGCAGCAAGGCTTGTTCATCGGTTTCACCATGGCTGCCTGCGCTATCGACCATACCGCGTGTAATTGCCATCACGTCGCGTACGGCGGTATGGGCGAGTGTCTCTTGCGGCAGTCCCATTTTTTCCAGGCACCCCCGCAGCACTGCGGCCGCACGCTCCCCATTGTGTTGTAACTCTGCGCTGGCAGGCAGCCGCGCTTCTTCGGCGTCGAGGAAGCGCGCCAGACGTGGCCGCCGCAATTGGTGGTGGACAGCAATTGCCAGCAATGCCCGTACGCCTTGCTGGCCGTCAGCGTGCACCGGCATGCCAAGAATGTCGCTCAGCAGCGCGCTGGACTCCTGTTCGATCAGTGCGCGCGTGATCGCATCCCGGTTGGGAAAGTATTGATACAGCGAACCGACGCTGACGCCAGCCCTGGCTGCCACGGCATTGGTGGTGTAGCCATCGTAGCCCGTGGTTTCCAGAATGCGAGCGGCCGCCTCCAGAATGGCGGCCACGGTGACGGTGGAGCGCCGCTGGCGGGGCTGTTTGCGGGGCGTCGTGGATGGGTTCGGCGGGTGGTGGCTCATGGCGTCGTATGCGAGTATCAAATGCGAGTATATGCTCGTATTATGAACCTGTTTCCGCATTTTATCTCGAAGGAACTTTCATGATGCATACGAACAATTTGAAGGCATTGCTGCCGGCAGTGACAGAGGCAGTTGAGGTCGCAGGCCGCACCTTGCTGGCGCGCTTTTCCAGTAGCGCCAGGCCCGATGACCTGGCGGCATTGCTCACTGCCATCGAGGCAAACGACGGCGCAGTCAGTGGCACCTTGCGCGATAGCCTGCTGCGCATCCGGCCCGGCAGTGGCTGGGTGGACGATGAAGAGGGCGGCGGACGATTGCCGGACGGTGAATGGTGGATCGTCGATGCCGTCGAAGGTAATGTCAACCACATCCATGGCAGCGTGGCCTGGGCCGTATCGGCAACCCTGGTGGTTGATGGCCTGGCGGTGTTGACGGTAGTAAAGCTGCCTGTCACGGGAATGGTGTATGCGGCTGTGCTGGGGCAGGGCGCCACGGTCAACGGCATGCCACTGCAGGTGTCGAAAAAAACGCAGCTGCAGGCGGCGATTGTAGGTACGGGGCAAGCCCGGCCGGGCGAGGGCCGTGCCGTGTACGCCGCCATCGGCGCTTCGGTTTCCGCAATGCTCGAGTCTGCCTTGCTGGTACGGATGGCGGTACCGGCGACTCTGGAGCTGATCGAGGTTGCCAGCGGACGCATGGATGGCTTTTGGCAATATAGCCAGGTGCGTTCCGGGCTTGCCGCGGGCGCCTTGCTGGTCAGTGAGGCGGGCGGCGTGGTGACGGACACACAGGGCCAGCCCTGGAGCTTTGCCAGCGTGGATATGCTGGCGGCCGCGCCCGGCGTCCATGCTGCGGCAGTTGCCTGCCTGGGCGCAGCGGCCGACTTTTCAGATGCGGGGCAAGCATGAAGCGTTATGCCGTGATAGGCGCCAGCAGTGGCACGGGGCGTGAAATTGTCGCTACCCTGGCGGCACGCAACGACGCCGTGCGGGCGATTTCCCGTCACCCACTGCCCGGGAGCGCCACGGTGGAGCCGTATGCCGCCGACGTGAGGGATGGCGCAGCGATGAAGGAGGCGCTGGCCGGCGGCTTTGATTGCGTGTTTTATACCGTCGATATCCATGGCAAGAAGCTGACGCGCGCGCAAATCCGGGCGGTCATGTATGAGGGCTGCGTCAATGCCATGATGGCTGCTGCAGCCGGCGGGGCAAAACGGTTTGTGCTGCTGTCGGTGATGGGCCCGCAGCGTTCTTCCTGGGTGTGGTGGCTATTGAATGCCATGAAGCCTGGCATGCGCGACAACATCATTGCACGCGAGCAGGCCTTGATAGGCAGTGGCTTGTCGTATGTGATCTGTCGCGCGCCCCGTTTGCAGGATGGCGTCGATACGGTGGCAACCGCAGCGGTTTTGGCGGGGCAGGAATCTGGCTTGCGGCTCGATATGAAACGCTCTATCAAGCGCGGCAGGCTGGCGCGGGCGCTGATCGATGCCGCCGATCATGCTCCGTCTGACAGCATATGGGACGTTTTTGCCGACAAGGCCGGGCCCGTGGCTGCGTGGCTAGGTGGTTGAACTCGGCCGGGCAGGCGCTTCCCTGATTGAAAGGAAGCGCGCTGCCGGACTATGCCTGGCTTGTTACCACATGATTACGCGCTGTTCAGGCGCCAGATACATAGCGTCGCCCGGTTTGATGTCAAACGCCTTGTAAAAGCCGGGCTGGTTCATCACGGTGCCCTTGGCGCGGAATTCGCCTGGCGAATGCGGATCGCTCTTGATCTGGGCGATTGCCGCTTCGGGGCGCAATTTGGCGCGCCATTTCATGGCGAAACCGATATACAAGCGTTGTTCGCCGGTCAGGCCGTCGATCACGGGCGATGGCTTGCCGCCCAGCGAACGCTCGTAGGCATTGTAGGTGACCGACAGGCCCGAGTTGTCGCCGATGTTTTCACCGAGGGTCAGCTCGCCATTGATGAAATAGCCAGGCACGGGGCTGTAGGCGCCGTATTGCTTGACCAAGCCGGCGGCGCGCGCCTTGAAGGCGGTGCGGTCTTCTGCCGTCCACCAGTTGCGCAGGCGGCCATGGGCATCGTACTGGCTGCCGGAATCATCAAAAGCATGGCTGATCTCATGGCCAAAGGTGATGCCGAGCAAGCCGTAGTTGACCGCGTCTTCCGCTTTGACGTTGAAGAAGGGCGGCTGCAGGATGGCGGCAGGAATCGTGATCGCGTTGAGCAGTGGGTTGTAGCTGGCGTTGACGGTTTGCGGCGTCATCGACCATTCATCGCGGTCCACCGGTTTGCCCAGTTTGGCCAGGTTTTGCTGGCGGCCCCACACGCGCGATGCGCGCACGTTGGCGATCAGGTCGTGCGGCTGGGTTTTCAGGGCGCTGTAATCACGCCATTTTTCCGGGTAGGCGATATTCGGTTTCAAGGCAGCCAGCTTGGCTTGCGCTTCTTTCTTGGTCTCTGCGCTCATCCAGTCGAGCTTGTCGATGCCATCCTTGAATGAGGCCACGAAGTTGTTGAACATGGCCATCACGCGCGGCTTGGTTTCGGGCGGCAGATACATTTCCACATAACGTTTGCCGACCGCATCGCTTACGGCACCATCGGTAAAGCGCAGGGCCAGCTGCCATTGCGGTTCACTTTGCGGCGTGCCGCGCAGCACCGTGCCTTCGAAGGCGAAGCGCTCCTTGACGGTGGCGCTGTCCATATACGGGGCGTAGCTTTCGATCACGCGCCAGTTGAAGTAGCTCTTCCAGGCTTCCAGCGGGACGGCGGCGATGACTTCGGACAAGCCACCCAGGTAGCTCGGCTGGCGTACCACGGCCGACGATGCTTTGGGCGCCAGGCCGGCAGCTTTAAAGTAGGCGTTCCAGTCAAACGCGGGCGCCAGCTCGGCAAACTTGCTGAAGTCGACGCGGTTATACGATTTGACGGGATCGCGCATTTGCACGCGGGTCCATTGGGCGGCGGCCAGGCGGGTCTCGATGTCGAGAATCTGGACGGCATGGGCGTCGGCGTTCTTGTCGCCGCTCATGCTCAGCATGGTCGCTATATGCTGCTGGTATTTGGTGCGCGCAGCCTTGAGCTTGGCGTCGTCGTCTTTCAGGTAGTAGTCGCGGTCAGGCAAGCCCAGGCCGGACTGGCTGACATTGAGGGTGTACTGCTCAGGATTCTGGGCATCGGGCGAGACGCCGGCCGAAAACGGCGTCTGGACGCCATAGGCTTGCAGGTAAGCGAACAGCGCCGGCAAATCCTTCTTGTCCTTGACGGCGGCCACGCGGGCCAGATCGGATTTCAAGGGCTTGAAGCCGGCGGCGTCGCGTGCCTTTTCATCCATGAAGCTGGTGTACAGGTCGGCGATCTTGTGCGTATCGCTACCGGCCTTGCCTGGATTCTTCAGGGTCGCATCGATCAGCGCCTTGAGCTGGCCTTGCGCCGTTTCGCGCAATTCGATATACGTGCCCCAGACCGATTTATCGGCCGGGATGTCGGTGTTGCGGGTCCAGACGCCGTTGACATAGCCATAGAAATCATCCTGTGGGCGAATCGCCGGGTCCAGTGATTTCAGATCGATGCCCGATACGGGCGCGGCGGTATTGGTGCTATTGGCGCCTTGCTGGGCGTGCAGTGCCGGGGTGGAAAAAGCGAACAAGGCGCAGCAGGCGGCGCTGATAAGCGTACGTTTCACGAAGACTCCTTAATTTTTTAGTTAGACGTCATGTCCAGCACATGCTGTGGCTGGACATGCGACGCAAGATTATAGTCGGCATTACTTGGGTGCAATTAAAGATCTTGCCGGGACTGCTGTTGCGTATGGCGTATGCGCAACGCTTCCAGCGCCGCGTAGCCCGGCTGCAGCGAGGCGGCAATTGCCTTCAGCGGGCCTGCCGCTGCCCCGTGCTGGTCGCCGTGAAAGACCGTGCCATATTTCGCGTGCCTGCCACTGCGCTCGCGCATCGCGTGCAGTTGTCCGGTCGTGGGGCCGATGCCCAGCCGTTGCAGCACATCGCTGAAAACGATATCCGGTAACTGCTGGTAGTTGATCAATAGTAGCTTTCCCGCTGCCGCATGATGGTGGGCGGCGGCGTACAGGCTGGCCAGCACCAGCGCTGCGTAGCCGTCCAGGTCGCCCGGGGCGAGAGCATGGTCGGGCAGCGGCAGCAGGGCCGGGTGCAGCATGCCGGGCACCATTTGCGGGCCGCGCTGGCGCTGGTGCGAGGCCAGCACGGCTTGCGGTTCGCGGTAGAGGAACAGGCAGGGTGTGCCGGGAAACGCCTGCCGTATCAAGTCCAGACTGTGGATGTGCCAGCAATCGAATTTGATCACGTAATGGCTTTCGTCGCCGAAGCGGCGCTGGCCCAGCGCCAGCATGGCTGAGCGCAGCAGGGCGATGCTGTCGATGGTGCTGCTGTCGTGGTGCAGGCGCAGCAAGGCATCGATAATGGGCGGCTCGGACATCACCACGCAGTGCGGCAGTGTCGCCAGCATTTGCGTCAGCAGGGTCGAGCCGCAGCGCGACACGTGGAAGATGAAGGCGTCGGGCGGCAGTCCATCGTTGAACTGGGCCAAGGCCGCCAGCGGCGTGCGGCAGGTCCGGCGCTGTTCGCGCGGCTGGCGGGCCAGGGTGTTTTCAAAGAAGGAATCGCTGAAGCGTGTTTCTCCCATATCGCGCCAATGGACGTCGATAGCGTCTGCGCCATGCGCCACGCTCACCGGATACCAGCCGGACATGTCCATGCCGGCTTGCCAGGGCACTGCTGTCCCCTTGTTCATCAGGCGTTCTTGCAGGGCAAGACCATGCGGCACGCTCATGTGCCCGAGCCCTGGGCCAGGGTCGCCAGACGGTCGGCCATGGCTTGCGTGGCCGGTGTGGCAGAGGCGCGCAATTGCGTGATGACGGCGTGCACATTGCCGTCGTTGATGCTGGGGTCGCCGTATCTGGCGGCCGCTTTCGGCACGAAGCCGGCGCGCGCGAACAGCGCTTGCAGCCAGGCATTGGTGAGGCAATCGATCACCAGGTGGATGCGCGGCGCCATGCCGCGGTTTTCTACCGCGTGCAGGCAGCTGGCGTCCATATACCAGGCGTGGCCGGCCGTGAAATGGACGCTCTCGCCATCGATGCTGAACAGCACTTGTGGCGAGGTCTGGATGGGGATGTGGATGCGCGTCAAGCCATCCATCAGCGCCGTGCCGGCATCGCGGTGCGCGTGGATCACGGCGCCCGGCGCCAGGGCCATCAGGCGCACGGCGCCGGCGTTGCACCGGAACTGGTCGATGACTGTGCGCAGATAAGGGCAACGGAGCAGCTGCGGCGTATCTGCATAGAGCGCCTCATTGATCGGCACGATATGGGCAGCCTCGCCACCGGGTGAGCGCAGCGGCACGCAGCTCCAGCCATATTCATAAGCGCCGGTATTGAAGTGCTTGATCCAGTCGCCGGCAATAAACTGGCTGCTATCGCGCTGCATCTGCCTTACGTCGAACGATAGCGGTAATTGCAGCCAGGTGCTGGGGCGCGCGTTGAAGGTGCTCCTCATCATGCTGGAACCCAGCGCAAATGCTCTTGTACCTCATCTTCGCCGTGCAACTGGAATCCCAGCCGCTGGTACAGGCGGCGCGCCGCCAGATTACTTTTGTTGACGGCCAGCTCTATACGCAGCCCTTGCCTGCTCGCCAGTGCTTGCAACTGTCCGAATACGGCGCTGGCGGCGCCATGTTGCTGCGCTTGTGGCAAGATGGCGATATCGACTATGTGCAGTACGGCATTGTGATGCTGCAGTATCACTCTGCCTATGGCTTGCGCGTCGCGTTGCACTATCAGGTAGGCCGCTTGCGGGTAGCTGTGCTGATACGCCATGGTTTGTGCGCGCTGCTGCATGCTGATCAGTTGCTCAATCACTGAGGGATCGCCTGGTATCTGCAATAAATCGCTGCGGGTGGAGCGGTAGAGCGCGGCTGCGAAAGCGTCATCGACGGCATCGCCCATGCTTTGCTCGCGTAATTGGTAAGGGGATGCTAGCGCAGCGAGGGCCGCTGCAAAAGGGAAACAGGTGCTCACCTATGCTCCGATCATTTTTGAGGATGGCTGGAATACGCAATCGCATACTGGGTCGCGGCTCGGGAATTTGCCATACTATTAATATTTACACGCACAGCCATCTTTTGCAATCATTTTGTGAGGGTGTGTTTGACCCGGTGACAAGGTCGCGATGGGCGCGTTGCGAGCAACTTGCAGTAAAATGCAGGCTGAAAAATGGTTACGAGCAATCGTAGCCATTTTTCATTCACACTGGAATCTTGTCCCCGTCATATAAAGAGTTTATGTCTCATTCCCTGCATCACCAATTCTTGCGTTTCGCCGCCGTAGGCGCTTCCGGTACCGCCGTCCAGTATGCCGTGCTGTGGGGAGGCGTCGAGTGGCTGGCCATCAGCGCCGCCCTCGCTTCCGGCCTCGGGTATATCCTGGGCTCGCTAGTGAACTATGTGCTCAATTACTTTTTTACCTTCAAGAGCGACAAGGGCCATGGCGAGGCCGCCACGAAATATTTCAGCTTGCTGGGCATAGGCTGGTGCATCAATACGGGCTTGATGTGGTTGCTGGTACACCAGGCCGGCTGGTATTACTGGCTGGCGCAGGTGCTGGCCACGGGCATCGGCCTGATCTGGAATTTTGCCGGCAGCCGCTGGTGGGCCTTCAAGCCTGCCAGCGTGCCGAAGTAAGCTCAATCGTATCAACCAACAAGGGCTACCTCATGCAGTTCCTGGAACGCTATTTCAAACTGAAGGACAACGGCACCAGCGTGCGCACCGAGCTGCTGGCCGGCCTGACCACCTTCCTGACGATGGCTTACATCATCTTCGTCAATCCGAGCATCCTTGGCGACGCCGGCATGCCCAAGGATGCCGTGTTCGTCGCCACCTGCGTGGCCGCCGCCATCGGCACCCTGATCATGGGCCTGTACGCCAACTATCCGATCGCGCTGGCGCCGGGCATGGGCTTGAACGCCTATTTTTCCTACACGGTCGTCAAAGGCATGGGCATGAGCTGGGAAGTGGCGCTGGGCGCCGTCTTCATTTCCGGCTGCCTGTTCATCCTGGTCAGTCTGTTCAAGATACGCGAGATGATCATCAACAGCATCCCGCCCGCCTTGCGCACCGCCATCACGGTGGGGATCGGGCTATTCCTGGCGATTATTGCGCTGAAAAGCGCGGGCGTGGTGGTGTCCAATCCGGCCACCATCATTGCCCTGGGCGATTTGCACCAGCCGGCGCCCCTGCTGGCCATCATCGGCTTTTTCATCATCGTCGCGCTGGACCGCCTGAAAGTGCCGGGCGCCATCCTGATCGGCATCCTGACCATTACCGTGGCCAGCTTTTTCTTTGGCGGCAATCATTTCATCGGCGTCGTCTCGGCGCCGCCAGCCATAGAGCCGACCCTGTTCAAGCTCGATATCATGGGCGCCTTGTCGTTCGGCATCGTCAACGTGGTGCTGGTGTTTTTCCTGGTCGAACTATTCGATGCGACGGGCACCCTGATGGGCGTGGCCAACCGCGCCGGCTTGCTGAAAGACGGCAAGATGGAACGCCTGAACAAAGCCTTGCTGGCCGACAGCACGGCGATTGCTGCCGGCGCCTGCCTGGGCACGTCGAGCACCACGGCCTTCGTGGAAAGCGCGGCTGGCGTGCAAGCCGGTGGCCGCACGGGCTTGACGGCCGTCGCGGTCGCCATCCTGTTCCTGGCCAGCTTGTTCTTTGCGCCGCTGGCGCACACCGTGCCGCCGTACGCGACGGCGCCCGCACTGCTGTATGTGGCATGTTTGATGCTGCGCGAACTGACCTTCATCGACTGGGACGACAGCACGGAAAGCATCCCGGCCGCCATCACGGCACTGATGATGCCATTCACCTATTCGGTCGCCAGCGGCGTGGCTTTCGGTTTTATTACTTACGCGGTGCTCAAGCTGCTGACGGGCAAGGGCAAGCAGGTTTCCGCCGTGGCCTACATCATCGCCGCCATCTTCCTGTTCAAGTTTATCTATCTGGGCGAAGGCTGACGGTTTCTTGCATATGCCGGGCGACGTGGTCGGGATCGTCTTCGGCGACGGCGCCCTGCAAGCCTTGCCCGGCGCCGAACGCAGCTGCTTCGGCACGGGGAAACATCATTGCTTCATAAGCGGCAACCGCTGCGCGCCAGTCGCCGCCGCGCGCCAGCAGCAGCGCCAGGTCGGCCGCGTCCGCCATAGCGCCATTCGCGCCTTCACCGCCAAACGGCGACATTAGGTGCGCCGCATCGCCGATCAGGGTAAGGCCCGGCTGGTTGGACCAGCGGTGTCCGACCGGCAGCGCCAGCATGGGCCGCACGGCCAGTAAAGTACCTACCTCAATCAGCTCGCGAAACGGCGCCGCATAGCCGGCAAAGATGTTGGCCAGCCACGTTTTGGTTTCTGCCGAGATCGTCGAGTACGAGCGCACGGCGTCCAGCGGCATGCGGACGGCGGCATACAGGCGCACATGGGCGTTGCTGTTGCGCTGGGCCGCCAGCAAGGTGTTGCTGCCCTTCACAAACATCTTGCCATGGCCGCTCAGCGCCGACAGCGCCGGATACCGCTGGTCGATATCATCGATACCCAATTCGAACATGGTCACGCCCTCGTAGGCCGGCCGGGCGCTGGAGAGCAGGGGCCGCACGATGGATGACGCACCGTCGGCGCCCACCACCAGGTCGAAAGCTACGCCCTCGATGCCTGCGCCGGCCAGTGCATGGCGGCCATCGGGCAGGGCGCGCAAGGCGGCTACTTTCTGGTCCCAGCGCACGCAGTCGCGTGGCAGGGCGTTGAGCAGGATCTGGCGCAACTGGCTGCGGTCGATTTCCGGCTGGTCGCCGTCAGGATTGGGATCGTCGAACAGCAGCGTGCCGTCGGGAGCGTAGGCCCGGTTGCCCTGGTCGCCATAACGCGCCAGCGCTTGAAACGCATCATGCAAGCCGGACAGTTGCAGGGCCCGCTGCCCCGTCTCGGAATGCATGTCCAGCGAACCGCCTTGCGGCCGTGTCAGCGCGTGCGCGTCGCGCTCGAATACGGTCGCCTTGATGCCGTGCAAGTGCAAGATACGGGCAAGAGTCAGGCCGCCGGGGCCGCCACCGATGATGGCGATAGAGGGAGTGTTCTGCATGATGTGCTTCCGTATGGGTTAATATATAGGATATTATGCATATACATAGGCACCAATGCAAATGAAAAATTCACCGATACAACTCGCCTCGTGGGAAACCGAAGTCGTGGCGTCGAAGCTGATTTCCCAGGCGGCCAGGTCGCTGGCCCGGCTATCCGATACGCGCCTGAAGAGCCTGGGGTTGGCGATCGGCCAGTTGCCCGTCTTCGTGGCATTAAAGGATGGCGCGCAGCTATCGCAAAAAGAGCTGGCACGCATCGCCGGCGTGGAACAGCCATCGATGGCGCAATTGCTCGCCCGCATGGAGCGCGACGGCTTGATCCACCGCGAACCGGACCCGGCAGACGGAAGGAGCAGCCTGACTTCCTTATCAGAATCAGCCACCGCTCTGCTGGGCCCGGCGCGCGAGATCCTGTTCCAGGGCAATCGCGAAGCACTGGCCGGTTTCGAGCAAGGCGAAATCGATCAACTGGTCAGCCTGCTGAGGCGGGTGATTGCCAATGTGGCGCCAGGCGAGGGTGCCTGAGTGCGTGAGTCTCCCATCAGCGCCAGGTTTTTTGCCGCAATAGTGATTGCTTCTGGACAGCTTAATTATGGGCGTATATAATTCGGCCTCACTTCCCTGATAGCTCAGTTGGTAGAGCGACGGACTGTTAATCCGCAGGTCCCTGGTTCGAGTCCAGGTCGGGGAGCCAGAACATGTAGTAAGCAGCAAAAACAGCAAGGGCCGCGTGGCAACACGTGGCCCTTTTGTTTTTTGCGCACGGTTTTTTGGGTGCGCGCAGCCTGCAGTTCCCTTCGATACCCATACGGCTGATGCGCCAAGCCAGCGCAGCCTTCTCAGGCGTGCCGCCGCTGATTGCTATGCCGTTTGTTCCCCGTATCAGGGATCGACGAAGACGTCGAAGCGGACTTTGAGCGGGCTGCCCCAGGAGATTTCTACCCAGGCCAGGAAGCCGCCGTCATACGGTGCGATGTTGTACACGGCCATGCGGGCGGCGCCGATGAAGCGGTGCTGGGCATCCGTGCTGTATTCGCTGATGTTGACGAAGACGCGCGAGTTGGCCTTCACGTTGGCGTTGGCAAAATTCACCGGATGGATCACGCCGTTGGCAGTCCACGTGTAAAACGTGGTAAAGGACGCGGCGCTCAGGTTAGCGCCTGCGGCAGCACCTGCGCCTTTTGCGCTTTTGCTTTCCTGTTCCTCGGGTTGCTCGGTGACTTCCTGCTCTTGGTCGCTACCCTTGTTTTCTACTTTCATTTCCATGATGTACTCCTGATCGATAGTGTGGACGCCGCGCAGATCGTCCGCGACGGGACGCCCTATCGGAATGGCGACGGCTGGTGTCGCGTCCCGGCTGATAAGGAAGCCGCTTGCGCTATCTGCAAGGAGTCTCATTCTAGGCGCGTACTTCGCCGAATTGGGGCGGCTGCCTGGCGAAAAACGGTGTGCATTTGTGCTTGCGCAAACATGCTGCAAGCCGCGCGCGATGCAATTTCCGGCGGGCTATTTTTATCGTTGCGGCAGGCGCAAGCATCAGGAAAATGGCACAATAGGCAAGCTTTTCCTGTCGATCCAGCCCCCTTAGTCTGAGCCTATGCCGATACTGAACCTGAGCGCCGAAGACGATATCCATTACGAGTTGATCGAGGGCGATCCGGCCAAGCCCTGCCTGGTGTTCCTGCACGAGGGCCTCGGTTGCTGCGCCATGTGGAAAGATTTTCCCACCCAGCTGTGCCTGGCCACGGGTTGCCGCGGCTTGCTGTATGACAGGCTCGGTTACGGCTTGTCGTCGCCGTTGAGGGCGCGCCGCCAGCTGCATTACCTGCACGATTACGCGCTGCGTGAATTGCCGCAAGTGCTGGAGTGGCTGATACCGGGGCAAGACCATTTTGTGATCGGCCATTCCGATGGCGGCAGCATCGCGCTGATTTATGCTGCGCAGCAAGCGCCACGTTTGCGCGGCATCATCACCGAGGCGGCCCATGTCTTCGTGGAAGGCATGACACTCGATGGCATCCGCAAGGCCGAGCTGGCGTTTGGTGCAGGCAAGCTGGACGCGCTGGTCCAATACCATGGCGACAAGACACAAGCCATCTTCAAGGCATGGTGCGATACGTGGCTCAGCTATGGCTTCCGCTTCTGGAATATCGAATACCTGCTGCCTTCGATCGAATGTCCGGCGCTGGTGGTGCAGGGCAGTGAAGACCAGTATGGCAGTGCGGAGCAAGTCGAGACCATCGTGGGCCTGGCCTTGAACGCCGTGCCAGCGATGGTGGAGCAATGCGGCCACACGCCCCACCAGGAACAGCCGCAAGCCTTGCTGGCGCTGATGGCCGGCTTTTTGCTGGGCCGCATGGATGCGGCGCCGCATTTGTCGCCATCGCCATCTTAATGACAGGCGGGATCGCTATCCCAGCGTCCGGAGCAGATGCGCGAGCGGCACAGCATGCCTTCTATCAGGCCCAGCTGCTTGCAGCGCTGCAGCAGGCTGACAGTTTCCTCTTCTTCCTTGCGCACGACCACGTCGCGCAGCGGCTCCGCGCGTCCACCATCTTGCCGGTGCGCATGGGCCACCATGGCCGTCAGCAGGGCGACGTCGCCATCGCTGTTGCCTGCTGGCAGCGGCTTTGATGGGATCGCCCGTGCGGCCGCCTTGCGCTCCGGAACCGTCGCCTTGCGTTCGGCTGCCTTCACGGCAGGCACGGCGACAGCTGGGGCCGGTACTGGTGGCGCCAGATTGACGATGGTGGCCGTGGCGGGGGCAACTGGAGGCGTTGCCGGGGCAGGTGTGGGGACGCGCACGGCGGTAGGTATGGGCGCAGGGGCGGCTGGCTCGTTCTCTTCCCCGCTGCGGGTGGACAGCAAGATCAGCAAGGTCAGCGCCACCAGCACTACGCACAGTGCGGCGCCCGCCGGACGCCACCACGCCGGGCGCTGGCCTGACGGGGCGGCCATTGCGGGCGGCGCCACGCCATGCTCGAGCTGCGACAGGATGCGCTGGCCTTCGGCCGCCATCGATGATTTGCCCAGCAGATCGGGACCCGATGGACGGCTGCCCCTGGATTTTGATGAAGACACAATACTACCTCCGGATTGAATCGAAGCTTGATGTAAACCG
Organism: Janthinobacterium saanense; assembly: GCF_014200675.1. Lineage (GTDB taxonomy): Bacteria > Pseudomonadota > Gammaproteobacteria > Burkholderiales > Burkholderiaceae_D > Janthinobacterium. Next base: position 30,711 of record NZ_JACHCI010000022.1, read on the forward strand.
CGCCCGACTGCCGCGTCCGCGCCTACGATTGCGTGATACCAGACAGCAACGCTGCTGACTTCCTCTGATGCACCGCCATCGCGCCCATCCCCACACGGAGCGTCCCATGTTCATCGCCCTGGTCCTGATGTACTTCTTGCTGGCCTGTTTTGCTTGCTGGATATTCGTGTTTCCGGCGGGCCGCGCCTTGCTGCTGCAAGCGATGGTCAACCTGGGCTGGCGTTTGCAGCGGCGCGCGCAACGTCTGCAGCATGGCGGCGGCGCGCAATGGCAGCGTTTGCAGCGCGACACGGGTAGCAGCCTGGTCCAGGGCTGGCGCTTGCTGCTGCGGCACCGCTGGCTGTCGCTGGCGGGCGCCTTGCTGATCGTGACGCCACCGCTGCTGGCCTGGCTGTCCAGCGACCGCATCGCCTTGCGCGGCTATAGCGACCAGCAGCACGCCATCAACGAGCAGGTCAGCGACTTGCTGCGCGGCGAACAGCTGGTGCCGCCACCGACCTTGCCGCCGCTGTTTTTTACGACGACGGAAGTGACCCAGCTGCGTCCCATGCTCGACGGCGCCAGCCGCAACTGGCAATTGCTCGACCATGATTACGCGCAGCGTTTGCTGCTGGTGTTCAAGATCATGAAAGAAATGCATGGCTACGACATGGTCTTGCTGGAAGGCTATCGCAGTCCTGCGCGGCAAAACTTGCTGGCCGCAGCCGGACCGCAGGTGACGAATGCCAAGGCTTTTCAAAGCTATCACCAGTACGGCTTGGCGGCCGATTGCGCTTTCATGCACGAAGGAAAACTCATCATTTCTGAAAAAAATGCCTGGGCCATGCGCGGTTATCACTTGTATGGCGTGACGGCTGAATCAGTGGGCCTGCGCTGGGGCGGGCGCTGGACCATGATGGATTTCGGCCATACGGAACTGCGCCAGCCCGGCGTGCTGGGCAAGTAATGAATCCTGCGCTGCGCCAGCCATTCTAGCCTGCGCCGTGGCGGTGTTTTCTGCTGGCGGCCGCATGCTTGCGCAGCGTCAATCACGGCGCCCACCGCGTTTTTGATGGTTTCCCGATGCTTGTTGCAAGTCAAGAAACACGTGCTTTATTGCTGTCAGCATGGGCCGGGTCCGTTATTGCAATGCGACTACCTCGCTATCCCGACCTTTACCTGGGACTACCATGCTGCGACGAATCTGGAATTTCCTCACTGATAGCCGCCATCTGACCATTATTGCTTTCGTGGCGCTGGCCCTGTCCCTCTACCTGGGCGCCGAGCTGCTGGAAGTAGCCCTGATCTGGGCATTGGCCTTGCTGCTGCTGGCGCTGCTGGCATGGCTGGGTTTCTGGCTGCTGCGCCGTCGCCGTGCGCGGCGCGATGCGCAGGCGCTGGGCCAGGCCATTTTGAACCAGGCTGAAATCGCCGCCGCCAACGCTGCCCAGGCACAACATGCCCAGCACGCGCAGCATGGTGAACTCGACACCTTGCGCGCCGGCATGCTTGAAGCGATCGACACCATCAAGAGTTCCAAGCTGGGCTTGAAGTCGGGCGCGGCAGCCCTGTACGAATTGCCGTGGTATATGATCATCGGCAACCCGGCAGCCGGCAAGAGCAGCGCGATTTTGCATTCGGGCCTGCAATTTCCCTTCGCCGACGGCAAGATCGTGCAAGGCGTGGGCGGCACCCGCAACTGTGACTGGTTTTTTACCACCGATGGCATCGTGCTCGACACGGCGGGCCGCTATTCGGTGGTCGACGAACACCGTGGCGAGTGGTTCGGCTTTCTCGACCTGCTGAAAAAATACCGGCGCAAGGCGCCCATCAACGGCATCATCGTCGCCGTCAGCATTGCCGAACTGAGCGGCGATCCCGAGGCCGGCATGCAACTGGCGCGCAGCTTGCGCAAGCGGGTGCAGGATGTGATCGAGCGCCTGGAAGTATTCGCGCCCCTGTATATCGTCTTCACCAAGGCCGACCTGATCGCCGGCTTCACGGAATTTTTCGCCGATGCCGAGCGCAGCGAACGCGAGCGCGCCTGGGGCGCCACCATGCCCTATCAGCGCAAGTTGCCGACGCAGCAGCTGCTGACGTTTTTCGACCAGAGTTTCGACGAGCTGCACGATGGCTTGACGGAACTGAGCCTGGCAAATATGGCGCATCGGCAACGCACGACCATGGCGCCCGGCGTGTTTACTTTTCCACTCGAATTTGCCGCCATCAAGAATTCCTTGCGCATTTTCATCGCCACCCTGTTCGAAGAAAATCCGTTTCAGTTCCAGCCCGTGTTCCGCGGCTTTTATCTGACCAGCGCCTTGCAGGAAGGCGAGCCCGTCAGCGCCTCGTCGCAGCAGGTGGCGCGCCGTTTCGACCTGGCTTTCGCGCCCGTCCCCACGCCAGCCGGCCAGCGCCAGCACGGTTACTTTTTGCTCGACCTGTTTCGCAAGGTGATTTTTGCCGACAAGCATTTGGTGGCCAACTATGCCAGCCGGGCCAAGCAACGCTTCAAGTATGCCGTGTTTTTTGCCGCCACCGTGGCCCTGGGCGGCAGCCTGGGCGCCTGGAGCTGGTCTTACCTGGGCAACCGGCAACTGGTGGCCAATGTCGAGGCCGACCTGAACAAGGTGGTGCGGCTGCAAGACCAGCGCCTGGACCTGCAATCGCGGCTCGAAGCGCTGGAAATCTTGCAGGACCGCATAGAGCAGCTGGAGGCTTACCGCACGCAGCGTCCCTGGTCCTTGCGCATGGGCTTGTATCAGGGCGATTTGCTCGAACGCAAGCTGCGCGAAGAATATTTCAATGGCGCCCGGCATGTGATGCTCGAACCGGTGGTGGCGGGACTGGAAGGCTTGCTGGCGGAAATGAATGGCAGCGCCGACCAGTTGCAGCCGGCTTCGCGCACGCCCGAGGCAGCGCGCCCGGCGACAGGCGCTACATATCAGGCGGCGTCGCCGACCAACGTGGAAGATGGCTACAACGCGCTGAAAACCTATCTGATGCTGGCCGATAAAACGCATGCCGAAAGCAGCCATCTGAACGACCAGATGACGCGTTTCTGGCGTGGCTGGCTGGAAGGCAACCGGGGCGCCATGCCGCGCGAGCAGATGATACGCAGCGCCGAGCGGCTGATGACGTTTTACCTGGCGCAGGTGAACGACCCGTCGTGGCCGCGCATCACGCAAAAGCTGGCGCTGGTCGACCAGGCGCGTGAAAACCTGCGCCGCGTGGTGCGCGGCATGCCGGCCCGCGAGCGCGTGTACGCCGACATCAAGGCGCGCGCCTCGACCCGGTTTCCCGGCGTGACGGTGGCGCGCATCGTCGGCGAACAGGACCAGGCGCTGCTGGCCGGCAGTCATGCGATTTCCGGCGCCTTCACGCGCCAGGCCTGGGAGAAATTTGTCGAGGGCGCCTTCCGCGACGCCGCCAACCGCGAACTGCAAAGCGCCGACTGGGTCTTGAAAAGCGCGTCGACCGACGACCTGACCCTGGAAGGCAGTCCGGAACAGATCGAGAAAAACCTGGTGGCGCTGTACAAGGCCGACTATGCGCGCGAATGGCAAAAATTCGTGCAGGGCGTGGCCATCGCCGACCTGAAAGGTTTTGACGGCGCGGTGCAGGCGATGAACCGGCTGGGCGACCCGCAATCGTCGCCGATCGCCAAGCTGCTGACGACGATATACCAGGAAACCTCGTGGGACAATCCGGCCCTGCAGAATGCGGAACTGCGCAAGGCCGAGCGGGGCATCATCGCCTGGTTCAAGGAAACCGTGCTGCGCCGCGCGCCATCGCAGCTGACCTCGAATCCCGGCCTGAACGCGCAGATCGATCCGGCGCGCCTGGATAAACCGATGGGACCAGTGGGCCGCGAATTTGCCGGCGTGGGCAAGCTGGTGGCCGCGCAAGGGCAGGACGCTTCCTTGATGCGTTCTTACCTGGAAGCGTTGTCGAAACTGCGCAGCCGCTTGAACCAGCTGAAAAACCAGGGCGATGCGGGGCCGGGCGCCAAGCAGTTCATGCAGCAGACGCTGGAAGGCGCCGGCTCGGAGCTGGCCGACGCCTTGAAACTGGTCGACGAGCAGATGTTGACGGGCATGAGCGACGCACAAAAACTGGCCATCCGTCCCATCCTGGTACGCCCGCTGACGCAGACCTTTGCCGTCATCGTGGCGCCGGCCGAACTGGAAGTGAACAAGACCTGGACGGCGCAGGTGTATGAACCGTTCCAGCGTTCGCTGGCAAATAAATATCCGTTTGCGCCCACGGCGCGCATCGAGGCCAGCAATCTGGAAATTGGCCAGTTCTTCGGTCCGGAAGGCCTGGTGGCGAAATTCGTCACCACCTCGATGGGTCCGCTGGTGGTGCGGCGCGGCGACATGCTGGCGCCGCGCACCTGGGCCGACATGGGCATCAATCTGTCGCCGCAGATGGTGGCGCGTTTTCCCGGCTGGATAGCGCCGCTGGGCGCGGGCGGCGTGGCGGCCACTTCCAGCGCGGCGCAAACCGTGTTCCAGATACTGCCGTCGCCGGCGCCCGGCACGCTGGAATACACGGTGGAAGTCGACGGCCAGCAGCTACGCTACCGCAACACGCCGGCGCAGTGGACGAATATGGTACACCCGAGTGCGCAGGGCGCTGCCGGTGCCAGAATTACTGCCGTGACCTTCGACGGCCGCACGGTGGAACTGTTCAACGAAGCGGGCCAGTTCGGCCTGAAGCGCATGATCGACGCGGCCGCCAAGAAGCGCAAGGACGGCGGCGTGTTTGAATTACGCTGGTCGCGCGGCGAGGTCGTCGTGGCGCTGGACCTGAAGATCACCAGCAGCGCCGAAACCACGGGGGCGGGCGCCGACACGGTGGTGCAGGAACAGGGCTTTCGCGGCATGAAGCTGCCGGAAACCATCGTCGGCGGCGCCCCTGCGCCGGCCATCGCAGTCGCTGCAGCAGGGGAGGCAAAATGACGCGGCCACCACAGCAGGTGCGTCTCGGCTACTTCGGCAAGATCCCCGCGCGCGGTGATTTCATCAAGGCGGCCGACAACCACGCGCTGGTGCAATTGCTCGACGACTGGCTGGCGCAAGTGATGAATGCGCTGACGGCCGCGCCACGCTGGAAACTCAATTACGACGCCTTGCCGCCGCTGCGTTTTGCCTTTGTCGGCACGCGCAGCCGGCGCGCCATCGCCGGCCGCATCGAAGCGAGCAGCGACCAGTCGCAGCGCCGCTTTCCCTTCATGGCCATGAGCGCGCTGGAAATCGATGACGCCGACAGCTTCGTGGTGTGCAGCCCGCTGGTGCTATCGCCTTTGTGGAGCAGTTGCGAGCGTCTGTCGGCGGGCATCCTGGCCAGCACCGAGCCGGCGCCGGCATTGCTGGCGCTGGCCGGCAATGTGGTGGAAATCGATCCCGGCGCCGCCTGCCACGCGGCGCAACTGGCCGGCTTTTTGCAAACGCATACGCTGCGCGAGCTGCAAGCGATGCTGGCCTCGCCGGCCTTTCCCGTGACGGTGCGCGAATTGCTGCTGGGGCTGGGACTGCTGCTGCGCCCGGTGCGCCGCAGCGGCCGTCCACGCCTGGAAAAAAGCCTGGTGCTGCCGCTGCCGCGTGATGAACAGCAGCGCGAGCTGGTCGCCAGTTTCTGGCTGCATCTGATCACGCCCTTTTTGCGCCAGGGCGAATTCGAGCTGGCGCTGTTTTTTGCCCATGTCGATGAAGCGCCGGTGCTGGTGATCGGCTTTTGCGGCGCCGATCCGCATACCCTGCGCGCGCTGATCGACCCGCAGGCGGCCAGTGAACGCCTGATCGTGTTCGACCAGCTGGACTGGGTCGATGGCCAGCTGGAGCAGGATGCGGCCCTGCGCCGTTTGTCATCCTGTCTGCAGCAGGAGCAGCTGTCGCTGCGCTCGGCCTGCGCCATGTTTACCGACGCTTTTGCCTGAAGGATGATGATGAAATCCCTGATTCTTCCCATGCTCCTGTCTTTACCCTGGACACTGGCCTGCGCGCAAGCGCCGGCGCCCGTGACACCCTTGCCGGGTCAAATCCTGGTGACGGGCACCCTGGCCGATGAAGCGTCCAAGGCGGCCGTGCTGGCGCGCCTGCGCGAGCTGTATGGGGCTGAGCGGGTGGTCGACCAGATCGCCATCGGCAACGTGGCCGTGCCGGCCAACTGGAACGCCTATGTGCAAAAGCTGATCACGCCCAACCTGAAGCTGATTTCACGCGGGCAGATCAGCATCGCCGGCAGTAACGTCAGCGTGCGCGGCGAGGTGGCCAACGAGGCCCAGCGCCAGCAGATCGCCAGCGACATCGCCACCAGCCTCAATCCCACCTACGTCGTCAACAACGGCTTGCGCGTCAGCGCCTCGGAGCAGGGGCTGCTGGACACAGCCCTGGACAAGCGCATCGTGGAATTTGACAGCGGCCAGGCCAGCATCACGCCGGCCGGGCTGGCCATCCTTGACGAGATGGCGGCCGTGATGCAAAAGCTCAAGGAGCGCAAGGTGGAGGTGATCGGGCACACGGACAATACCGGCCTGCGCACCAGCAACCTGGCCCTGAGCCAGGCACGCGCCGAAGCCGTGCGCACCTATCTGGCGACGAAGGGCATCAAGCCGGAGATGCTGATCGCGTCCGGCCAGGGCCCGGACCGTCCGGTGGCGGCCAATACCACCGCCGATGGCCGGGCGCGCAACCGGCGCATCGAGTTCAGGATTGCCCAATAAAGAGGGGGCTCAGATTCAAGGTAAAGTGATCGTCAGGTGCGCCGGGCTGGGCGCCAGCTTTACCAGGTCGGCGTACGCGGCCAGGGTGGTTTGCGTGCTGCCCGTCAAATGGGTTTTCAGGCCCAGGTAGGCGCAGATGGCCAGCAGCGCGAAGACACTGGTGAGCGCCCACAGCGGCACGTCGCTGCGGCGTTTGTTGACCACCTGGTCGGGACGGTCGGCGCGTGGCGCGAAGCCACGGCTCTTGCCCTTGATGTGGGCGATTTCATCGCCCAGGCGACCCGTCAGATAGCTGAGTTTTTCACTGCCCTCGCTGGCATATTTGCCCTGGAAGCCCAATAGCAAGCACATATGAAAAACCTGCAGCGCCTGCACCCGCATGGCGCCCTTGCCGCGCAGGGCGTCGAGGCGGTCGAAGAAATGTTCGCCGGCCAGCTGGTCGCCAAAGATCAGCAGCTGCAGCGGACGCCGTTCCCACTGTTTGCGGATGGTGAATGGCGAGGCCAGGATGATTTCATCGACGGCCGCGCAAAACGCATATTTGGCAGCCTCGATATCGTCGCCATCGGCGCGGATCTTTTTTGCCTCGCGGCTGAAGTCCTCGAGGAAGGCGGTGATCCTGTCCATGAAACCCTGTTCATCGCCGGGCGCCGAACCATGCTTGAGCATGAACAGCATGTAAAAACCTTCATGCATCAGGTCCAGCAGGGCGCTGCCGGTTTGACGCGTGGCGCCTGCATTGGCAGGGGCGCCGCCGCGCCCGCCCAGCAGCGATGGCGCGGCGCGCCGTTCGATGAGCTGGCTCATGCTGTCACCGCGATCAGTTCAAGTTGTAAATCGCGTATGCCGGCTGGCACATACACCGAAATCGATTGCGCCTTGAGCATCTGCTCGTACAGCAGACCCCGGTTTTCAATCGCAAAATAATAGGTATCGGGCCGCACGGGGATGGCGGCCGGCACTTGCGGCGCGTGCGACAGCTTCACGCCGGGCATGGCCGACAGCACGCATTTGTCCACGTCATCTGGCGCGCCCACTTTTACGCGCAGCGGCACGATTTCCACCAGCTCGATGGCCGGCATGGCGGCGCGGATGGCCAGGTACAAGGTGGTGTGCTGGTCGATCTTGCCCGAATCGAGTTTGCCCAGGTGATAAGACGGTTTGTCTTCCAGCAGGGCGATGGAAAAATACTTGGACGAGATCACCGTGTCGACCAGTTCGCGGATGATGCCGTCGATGGCGGCAAAGCAGGGACCAGGTTGTGCATGGTCGTAGGCGGGCAGGCTGGCCAGCGTGTAGTGCTTGGAGTAGCTGAGCAGGCCACCGGCCAATGCCAGCAGCGCTTCGTACAGGCGCTCAGGGTGCAGCGCAGGGTGGCGCGCGTAGTGCATCAAGCCGGCGGCGGCCGTGCTGATCGTATGCAGCAGCCAGAATGAGGACACATCGCCCGAGCGGAATTCGATCACGTTGCGGCTCGGTTCGCGGTGGTGTCCATGCAGGGCGTCGACCTTGGCTTGCAGCGCGTCGAGCAGGCGTTCGAGCAAACCATGCAGGCGCGGCGCACCGGCGATCGCCAGGATGGGCGGCATGAAGGACGGCACGGCTTCGAAGCCACCCGACACCGTGCGCCGCAGCGTGATCAGCGGCAAACAATCGTAGGAGCCGCGCGACTCGCTATCGGGTATCAGACGCAGGTTTTTCTTCAGATAGGCCACGTCGGCCACGGCCGATTCGGTAAACAAGTCGGGCGTGGCGCGCAGGGTATGGACAAAGCGGGTGTGGGCTGGCGCGTCGCCCGCTTGCGGCGAATTTTGCGGCGAATAATTAGCGCCTTCGCGGTTCACGGCTGGCAGCGCCGCGTAATACGTCACTTCCTGCATCGCTGGCGGCAGTGCCGACAGGTCCACCGCTGGCGGCAGGGCGTCGCCGCCTGGCGCACCGTCACCGGCTGCATCGAACACTTCACCGTCGCGGAAAATCGCCGACAGCGCGTGCAGGCGCAAGGTATTGGTTTTCAGCGCTTCCGTATCCCATTCCATGTGCGCCACGCCCCACAGATAAGGGTGCAGGGCGCTGGCCGTATGGTGCAGCCGCGCTTCGTGATACTGATCCTGGCGCTGGAAATGCTGGGGCCGCAAAAACAGGCCCTCGCCCCACAGGACTTTCGCTGCCATGCTCATACTATTCTCCCTGGATGACTGCTTGATCTGGACTACTATTACTGTCACTCGCAGCGCACTGCCGACAAGGCTGCGCCACCGTCCGTGCTGATGGCGCAGGCATGCAGGCCCACCGTGATGCCGCTGCGTTCCGCTTCGGCCGCGCCGAAGGTGGCGCGCCAGCGCTGCGGGGCCGGTGCGCGGAACAGCGCCACGACGCCGATGAAATACGCTTCCTTGCTGACTTTTTCCTGGACTTCGTAGCGCTGACCGGGTACCAGCAGCACTTCCTTGACTTCCATCAGGTCGGCGCCCAGCACCTGTTTTTCTTTTTCTGCATCGAGAAAACTGTCGTACGGCGCTTGTTCGAAAGTGCTCTTCTGGCGCAGTTTGTAAATGCGCGCCACCAGCGCCAGCGGCCGGCCTTGCGGGTCTGTGTTCAGGCGCTGGCCCGCATGCAGGCGGATGCTGACCGTGCGCGGCGGTTTTTGCGCGTCCGGCAGTTCCGGTGGCGGCGGTGGTTTGCTGATGCCCGCCATCTGGAGTGCTGTGCTGGCCAGGCTGCCGATGGCGCCGCCCGCGCAGCCGGCCAGCAGCAAGGGAATCAGTAAAATCGCGCTGCAAGTGCGCCAAGGGGAAGGGTGGGAAACAGGCATGGCGGCTTGGCCTTTGCAGAAAGAAAGTCGTGCTGCCATTTAAACGCATGCCGCTGCAAGCTACTTGCGCTGAGACAAAAGCCGCCTGCGATCCTTGCTATTACTGCGCCAGATCAGGTTTGTCATACTTAGACTAGGCTGTTGAGTGGAACTTCTTCTTTGCTGATCATCCTCAACTTGGCAAAAATCAGCGCAGTTAATAATGGCCCTCACCACGACGCGGCCCATCTTTCCTAGCGGTAGCGTCCTCCACGTGAAGGAATGGACAGATGAAGCCAGTCGCCCGCTTGCCCCGTAGCATGACCTCGATGTTGCCCCGCCTTGCCTGTCTGGCCGGCGCCCTGGTGCTGACCGCCTGTACCACGCCGGCCGCGCAGGCGCCCAAGCCGGCTCCCGTGCCCACCCTGGCGCAAATGCTGAGCGAAGCCGATGCGGCGGTCCGGGCCGGCCAGTACGACAAGGCGCAAGCCCTGCTCAAAGGTAGCGGCACGGCGTATCCGTCGGATAAGGCGCCGTGGCTGCAGATGGCGCAAATGAAGTTTGACCGCGCCCACTACGGCGACGCGATCGTCGATGCGCTGGAAGCCCTGGAGCGTGATCCCGAGGACAAGGTCGCCAACAGCATCGTCGCCGTCAGTGGCTTGCGCTTGTCTGGCAAGGCCCTGGCTGACCTGTCGCGGCAAAACAATTTGAATGGTTCCTTGCGTTCGGAAGCGCAGGAACTGGCCAAGCTGCTGCGCGCCAGCATCGGCGAAGACGTGCTGCTGCCATCGGCCAAGCGTCCGGCAGCGCCAGCGGTAAAACGCCCTGCAGCGGCCGCGCCAGCGGCAAAAGGCGCGCCCACACAGGGTGCGGCCGATCCGTTCAGCGGCCTGAAATAGGCGGCCGCTTGCGTGTCTGGCGCCCGTGCTGCGCCCTCTCTATCTACTTTGCGAAGGAAACGATATGCCCAAGTCTGAAAGTGTGCAGAAGCGCCTGCAAAAGATCCGTGCGCCGCGCGTGCAAATGACGTATGACGTCGAAATCGGCGACGCGATTGAAAACAAGGAATTGCCCTTTGTGGTGGGTGTGCTGGGCGACTTTGGCGGTAATCCGGATAGCGAGAAGAAGCGCCTGAAAGACCGCAAGTTCGTCGCCATCGATCAGGATAATTTCGATGAAGTGCTCGCTGGCGTCGAGCCGGTGGCCCGCTTCGCCGTGCAGAACCGCTTTAGCGCGGCAGGCGGCAATTTTCCGGTGGAGCTGCACTTTCGCACGATGGCCGATTTCCGCCCCGAATCGGTGGTGCAGCAGGTCGAGCCCTTACGCAAGTTGTTAGACGCGCGCACCAAGCTGGCCGACCTGCGCAACAAGCTGGCCGGTAACGACAAACTGGAAGACTTGCTGACGGAGGTGCTCAACAACACCGACAGCCTGGCGACCTTGCAGCCTTTGCTGCCTGTGCAGGAGGATTGAGATGAACGCCCAGGCAGAAGTGAATGCAGCCGCGCCAGCCGCCGCTGTCGTCTCCACCACCACCGATTTGCTGGACCAGATCGTCGAGCAAAGCCGGGTCGCCAAGTCCGGTACCGAACATGCGCGCGCCCGTGACCTGATCTCGGAACTGGTGGCGCAGGTGCTCGATGGCACGGTGCTGATGTCGAACAGCCTGTCGGCCACCCTGGACGCGCGCGTGGCGGAAATCGACCGCCTGATTTCAGCGCAGCTCAGTGAAGTGATGCATGCGGCGCCGTTCCAGCAGCTGGAGCAGAGCTGGACGGGCTTGCACTACCTGGTGCGCAATTCCGACACCGGTACGCGCCTGCAGATCCGCATGTTCAACGCCACCAAGCGCGAACTGGTGAAGGATTTTCAGGCTGCGCTGGAATTTGACCAGAGCTGCATGTTCAAGAAGATCTATGAAGAGGAATTCGGCACCTTCGGCGGCGCCCCGTTTGCCGCGCTGCTGGGCGACTTTGCCATCTCGCGCCAGCCCGAAGACATGTATTTCGTCGATCAGATGTCGCATATTGCCGCCGCCGCCCACGCGCCGTTCATCGCCTCGGCCGCACCCGAACTGTTTGGCCTGGAAAGCTACGGCGACCTGGGCAAGCCGCGCGACCTGGCGAAAGTCTTCGACACCGTCGAATACGTCAAATGGAAAGCCTTCCGCGAATCGGAAGACTCGCGCTACGTGGGCCTGACCTTGCCCCGTTTCCTGGGCCGGTTACCATTCAACCCGGCCGACGGCACCACCGTGGAAGGCTTCAATTTTGTCGAGGAAGTCGATGGCAGCGACCATCACAAATACCTGTGGTGTAACGCCGCCTATGCCTTCGGCAGCAAGCTGACGCGCGCGTTTGCCGACTATGGCTGGTGCGCCGCCATCCGTGGCGTGGAAGGCGGCGGCCTGGTGGACGACCTGCCCACGCATACCTTCAAGACGGACGATGGCGACGTGGCCCTGAAGTGCCCGGCCGAAGTGGCGATTACCGACCGGCGCGAAAAAGAATTGTCCGACCTGGGCTTCATTTCGCTGGTGCACTGCAAGAACACGGCGTACGCCGCCTTCTTCGGCGCGCAGTCGGCGCAAAAAAGCCGCAAGTACAACAGCGAGGCGGCCAACGCCAACGCCGTGCTGTCGTCGCAGCTGCAATACATCTTTGCCGTCTCGCGCATCGCCCATTACATGAAGGCCATGATGCGCGACAAGATCGGCAGTTTTGCTGCCGCGTCGAACGTGGAAGATTTTCTGAACCGCTGGCTGATGACTTATGTGCTGCTCGACGATAACGCCAGCCAGGAACAGAAGGCCCAGTTCCCGCTGCGCGAAGCCTCGGTGCAGGTACATGAAGTGCCGGGCCGGCCCGGCGTGTACCGCGCTGTGTCATTCCTGCGGCCGCATTTCCAGCTCGATGAATTATCCGTTTCGCTCCGACTGGTCGCGGAGTTGCCGAAGTCGACCAATTCCTGATCCCCCGGGATCATCTTTCAACCAGAGGAGCACAACATGGCAATCGATGTATATCTGCAGATAGACGGTATCAAGGGCGAATCGACCGATGACAAGCACAAGGACTGGATCGAGTGCAAATCGGTCAGCTGGAGCGTGGAGCAGCCGAAGTCGGCCACGGCGTCGACGGGTGGCGGCCACACGGCCGAACGCTGCGAGCACAAGGATATCGTGATCTCGAAGCTGGCCGACCTGGCCTCGCCGGTGCTGCTGCAGACCTGCTCGGCCGGCAAGACCATCCCCAAGGCACGCTTCGAATTCATGCGCGCCGATGGCCAGGGCGAGCGCGTCAAGTACTTTGAAATCGAGATCGAGAATGTGCTGATCGGCGCCGTCACGCCCAACGTGGAAGAAGGCGACATCCTGGGCGAGCACGTGGGCTTCAAGTTCTCGAAAGTGAAATGGAAATACACGCAGCAAAAAGTGACGGGCGGCGCCGGTGGCAATACCTCGGGCGGCTGGGACCTGGCCGCCAACCGCGTGGCTTGATGTTGCGGCGCGGCGCGTGTCGGGTGTTGCCTGCGCGCGCCGCGTCTTCTTTTGAGGAGTGTGCACATGCAGGCTCAGTTGCCTACCTATATTCCCGGATTGTTTGACCGCCTGATGGGTGAGGGCGCAGCCGTAGCAGCGGCGCCAGGCGGCGTGGTGCTGCGTTTGTCGCTGGAGCAGCTGAAAGACGCGGTGGCGCGCGACCTCGAAGAATTGCTCAACACCCGCGTGGCGCTGCCTGCTGGCGCGCTCGACGACTATCCCGAATGCGCCGCCTCCATCGTCAATTATGGCTTGATCGATTTTGCCGGCATGTGTTTGTCCAGCAGCGATGACCGGGCCCGCATCTGCGCTTGCCTGAAGGCGGCCATCGAGCGCCATGAGCCGCGCCTGCGCAATGTGCGCGCCCGTCTGGAACGCGAAGCGGGCTCGATCAACCGGGTCAGCTTTGTCATCAGCGGCACCCTGGCCGTTTTTCCCGCCTGCGAGGCCGTCAATTTCGACGCCGTGCTGCAGCCATCCTCGCTGCGCTATTCGATCAACCGCAAGGGAGTTTCTGCATGAGCGCCAATCTCAAGACCCTGATCGCCAAATTGAATGACACTCTGCGCACGGCCGCCACGCGCGCCGCGTCCATCTGCGTGGGGCTGGGCCAGTATGAAGTCGATATCGAACACCTGTTTCTGGCCTTGCTGGAGCAGGAACGCAGCGACTTCGTCGTCATTGCGCGCCGCAGCGAAATCAGCCTGTCGGCGCTGGAAGCAGACTTGCGCCGCGAAATCGGCGGCTTCAAGACAGGCAGTGCGCGCACGCCCGTGTTCTCGCCCCATCTGCCGCTGCTGTTCGAACACGCCTGGCTGATTGCCTCGCTGGGCACGGCGCAGCCGGCCGCCATCCGCAGCCGCCATGTGCTGCTGGCCTTGCTGACGGAGCCGGAATTGTCGCAGCTGGCCTATCGCAGTTCCAAACTGTTTGCGCGCTTCAGCGTGGAACAGCTGAAGCATTATCCGGACAAGCTGACGGCAGGATCAGATGAGGATACGCCGTCGGTAGCAGAAGCTTCCATAACGCCGGTCGATGGTCTCACGGCGCTGGCCGCAAAAACGCCGGCGCTGGACCAGTTCACCACCGACCTGACGCAGCTGGCGCGCGAGGGCAAGCTCGATCCCGTGATCGGCCGCGAAAATGAAATCCGCCAGGCGGTCGATATTTTGCTGCGCCGGCGCCAGAATAATCCCATCCTCACGGGCGAGGCTGGCGTGGGCAAGACGGCCGTGGTGGAAGGCCTGGCCTTGCGCATCGCTGCCGGCGACGTGCCCGAAGTGCTGCAGGGCGCGCACATCCACACGCTCGACATGGGGCTGCTGCAGGCCGGCGCCAGCGTCAAGGGCGAGTTTGAAAGCCGGCTGAAAAACGTTATCGATGAAGTGGCGAAAAGCCCGCATGCCATCATCCTCTTCATCGACGAGGCGCACACCATGATAGGCGCGGGCGGCCAGGCGGGGCAGAACGATGCGGCCAACCTGCTGAAACCTGCGCTGGCGCGCGGTGCGCTGCGCACCATCGCCGCCACCACCTGGAGTGAATATAAAAAGTATTTTGAAAAAGATGCGGCCCTGGCGCGCCGCTTCCAGGTCGTCAAGGTGGAAGAGCCGAGTGAAGAAATCGCCTGCGCCATGCTGCGCGCGATGGCGCCGCTGATGGAGCGCCATTTCAATCTGCGCGTGCGCGATGAAGCCATCACCGATGCGGTGCGTTTGTCGCACCGCTACATCAGCGGACGCCAGCTGCCCGACAAGGCCATCAGTGTGCTCGATACGGCCTGCGCCAAGGTGGCGCTGGGCCAGAGCGCCACGCCGGCCCAGCTGGAAAACGCCAGCCGCCAGCTTGAAAGGGTGGCTACGGAAATCGCCGCGCTGGAACGCGAGCAGCTTGACGGTGACAGCCGTGGCGCTGCTGCGCGCCTGCTCGTGCTGCGCGGCGAGCGTGAACAGGGACAGGCCACGGTGGCGGCGCTGGCGCAGCGCTGGGAGCGTGAAAAAACACTGGTCGAACAGATTGCCGCATTGCGCAGCGGGCTGCAAGGTGAACGGCCGGGTGAAGATGGCGCGGCCCGTTTGCTGGCGCTGAAAGAAGAACTGGCGGCCTTGCAGGGCGAGTCGCCGCTGGCGCCGCTGGAAGTCGATGGACAAGTCGTGGCGGGTATCGTCGCCGGCTGGACCGGTATCCCGCTGGGCAAGATGGTCAAGGATGACATCCGCACCGTGCTGACCCTGGGCGCCGCGCTGCGCGAGCGCATCCTGGGGCAGGATCATGTGATGGAGGCGATCGCGCAGCGCGTGCGTACGGCGCGCGCCAACCTCGATGATCCGAACAAGCCGCAAGCCGTGTTCCTGTTCACGGGGCCGTCGGGCACGGGCAAGACGGAGACGGCGCTGGCCCTGGCCGACTTGCTGTATGGCGGCGAGCGCAAGCTGATCACCATCAATATGAGCGAGTACCAGGAAGCGCACAGCGTGGCCGGCCTGAAAGGCTCGCCACCCGGTTATATCGGTTATGGCGAGGGCGGCGTGCTGACCGAAGCCGTGCGCCGCCAGCCGTATAGCGTGGTGCTGCTGGACGAGGCCGAGAAAGCCCATCCCGATGTGCTGGAACTGTTCTTCCAGGTATTCGACAAGGGCGTGCTCGATGACGCCGAAGGACGTGAAATCGACTTCCGCAACACCGTCATCATCGCCACCTCGAATTTGGGTTCTGCGGCGATGATGGCTGCCTGTCTGAACCAGCCGGCCGAGAACTTGCCCACGCCGCAGGCACTGGGAGAGCTGGTGCGCCCGCAGCTGGTCAAGCATTTCAAGCCTGCCTTTTTGGGCCGATTGAAAGTGCTGCCTTTCTATCCCCTCAACGATGCGGTGCTGGTCCGTATCATCACCCTGAAACTGGCGCGCATCGGCCGGCGCATCGCGCACAACCACCAGGCGCAGTTCAGCCATGACGAGGCCCTGGTCGAAGCGGTGCTGGCGCGCTGCACCGAAGTCGATTCGGGCGCCCGCAATGTGGACCAGATCCTCAACGGCAGCGTGCTGCCCGAGATCGCCGAAGCGGTACTGGTACGCATGGCTGGCGGCGAGCCGATCACCAGCATCCGCGTGGGCGCCAATAAATCAGGCCAGTTCAAATACACGATCAAATAAAGACATTCTTCGGAGAGCGCCATGTTCAATCTCGATCAGTTGCTGTTGCCCGTCAGCGCCGTGCATCCCTGTGGCGAGGATATCAGTTTCAGCCAGGAGCTTGATGTTGTCGCCCGCGCGCGCCAGCATGATGACCCCAGCCTGGACCAGGGTGAATGGGTGGTGGCGCTGAAGGAAGCCGACTGGCCCTTCGTGGCCACGCGCTGCGAACAGTTGATTGCCTCGCACAGCAAGGATTTGCGGGTGGCCGTCTGGCTGGCCGAAGCGCATGCGCGTACCCGCCACTTTCGCGGCCTCGGCGACGGCTATGCCTTGCTGGCGGGGCTGTGCGAACAGTACTGGGACGGCCTGTTTCCGCTGGCCGAGGAAGGCGACCAGGAACAGCGCATCGGCAATCTGTTCTGGCTGTTGACGCGCACGCCGCAGCTGGTGCGCGAGATTCCCTTGACCGATGGTGCCGAAGGCCAGTTTTCGCTGCAGGATTTCGATGCCGCCCGCCAGCGCGCAGCGGCCAGCCAGGCGCAGGCCGCGTCGGAAGGCTGGGGCGAGACGCGCCGCGACGAGGGCGTGACCCTGGCGCAGATGGAGACGGCGCGCCAGCGCAATACGCGCGCCTATACCGATGGCTTGCTGGCGGATGCGCGCTATTGCATGCAGTCGCTGCTGGCGCTGGAACGCTGCGTCGATGCCCGCGTGGGCGCCGATGGCCCGAGTTTTCGCGCCGCCCGCGAAGCGCTGGAAAACGCCATCCATTTTATTTCTCCCTTGCTGCCGGGGACCGAGCTGCCCGGCGCCTTGTCTGGCACCTTGCCTGGCGCCGCGCCGGCGACCGGCAATGGCAGCGCCCTGCTGCAGCGGCATCAGGCGCTGGCCCAGTTGCGCCAGGTGGCCGATTTCTTCCGCCGCACCGAGCCGCACAGCCCCGTCGCCTACCTGGCCGACAAGGCTGCCAGCTGGGGCGAGATGCCGCTGCATCTGTGGCTGCGCGCCGTCGTCAAGGACCAGGGCACGCTGGCGCAGCTCGACGAAATGCTGGGCACGGCCAGCGGGCATGACTGATCCTCTATAATTGCCAGTCAAACAATCCTGGAGCTTACCGTGAAAAAGCTGCTGTTCCTGAGTCTGGTTTTACTGGGCGGCTGTGTGGGCCGGCCCGACAATATCCATCCTGTCAGTCATTTCGACACCACCAAGTATCTGGGCAAATGGTATGAAATCGCACGCCTCGACCATTCCTTCGAACGCGGGCTCAGCCATGTGACGGCCGACTACAGCGTGCGCCAGGACGGCGGCCTGAAGGTGCTCAACCGTGGTTACAACGATGGCAGCAACACCTGGAAAGAGGCAGAAGGCAAGGCGTATTTTGTCGACAAGAAAGATGTCGGTTACTTGAAAGTGTCGTTTTTCGGCCCCTTTTATGGCTCCTACATCGTCTTTAACCTGGACCAGCAGGACTACAGCTATTCCATGATCAGCGGCCCCGACAAGTCCTATTTCTGGCTGCTGTCGCGCACGCCCACCATGGATGCTGCCCTGCAGCAGCGTCTGATCGCCAAGGCGCAAAGCCTGGGTTTCGATACCTCGAAGTTGATTTATGTGAAGCAAGACTAAGCTGGGCGCGTTGCCCGGCAGCTTATCCGCGCTGTTGCTTTTCTGCATGTCCTTTCTTGCAATGCCTATCTGATGCGCTCACAATCGACGACAGGGCAGCTTTTGCCTTGTAGCGGTTTTGTTTCTTTCTTTCAGATAGGGATCACGCAATGAAAAACCTCAAGATTGGCGTGCGCCTGGGCGGCGGTTTTGCCGCCGTATTGTTGCTATTGACTACCCTCACCGTGGTGGGCATCGTGCAGATGCAGGGCGCCAGCAGGGAAACGGATGAGCTGATCACCGTCAAGGTGCGCAACGAGCGCCTGATCAGCGAGTGGACCAAGGTGATCGAAGTCAATGCGGCGCGCACCGTGGCCGCCTGGAAAGTCAGCGATCCCGAAGATCAAAAACAATTCGAAAAAGAAATGACGGCCTCATCCGCCAGGGCGACGGAAATCCAGGAAGATATCGGAAAAAGCCAGCTGAACGCGGAAGAAAAAGCCTTGTATCAGGAAGTCCTGGCTGCGCGCAAGACCTACACCGAAGTGCGCAAGAATGTCTTCAAGGCCAAGAGCGCGGGCGACTTGGCGCTGGGCAAGCAATTGTTTGATGGCGACATGGCGCTCAAACGCGATGTCTATCTGGGCGCCTTGAGCAAGCTGGCCGCGCTGGAAACGCGCTTGCTGGACGTGACTGCCGAGCAGATCCGTGCCCGCTACGAAAGCGGCCGCTTGCTGCTGGTCTCGCTGGGCGTGGCGGCCATCTTGCTGGGCATCGCTTGCGCTTACTGGATCACGCGCTCGATTACGCGCCCCATCACGCGGGCCGTGCAAGTGGCCGAGGCGGTGGCGACGGGCGACCTGACCAGCCAGATCGAGGTGCAAAGCCGCGATGAAACGGGGCAATTGATGCACGCGCTGAAGAACATGAACGACAAGCTGGTCAGCATCGTCGGCCAGGTACGCGTGGGCACCGATTCCATCAGCACGGCGTCCAGTGAAATCGCTGCCGGCAATATGGACTTGTCGTCGCGCACGGAAGAGCAGGCCAGTTCCCTGGAAGAAACAGCCTCATCCATGGAAGAGCTCACCTCCACCGTGATACGCAATGCCGAGAATGCCCGCAGCGCCAACCAGTTGGCCATCGATGCGGCCAGCATTGCCAGCCGTGGCGGCGCCGTGGTGTCGGACGTGGTCAGCACCATGGGTTCCATCAATGCTTCCTCGCGCAAGATCGTCGACATCATCAGCGTGATCGACGCGATTGCCTTCCAGACCAATATCCTCGCGCTGAACGCCGCCGTCGAAGCGGCGCGCGCGGGCGAGCAGGGGCGTGGCTTCGCCGTGGTGGCGACGGAAGTGCGCAACCTGGCGCAACGGTCAAGCCAGGCCGCCAAGGAAATCAAGGACTTGATCAACGATTCCGTGCAAAAAGTCGAAGCCGGTTCGCAACTGGTGGACAAGGCAGGCCACACCATGGACGAGATCGTACAAAGCATCAACCACGTGACGCAGATCATGAACGACATCACGGACGCCAGCGACGAGCAGCGGGCCGGCATCGAACAAGTCAACCAGGCCATAGTCCAGATGGACCAGGTGACGCAGCAAAATGCGGCCTTGGTCGAGCAGGCGGCTGCGGCGGCCGAAGCGATGCAGGAACAATCGGCGCGCCTGGCCGAGGTGGTGGGCGTGTTCAAGCTTGATGCCGCGCAGGCGCAGCTACGCCACAGCACGCGGCCAGCTGTGCCTATGCGGCCTTCTGTGTCCGCTCCACAGGCAACGGTGAC
This sequence comes from Janthinobacterium saanense, assembly GCF_014200675.1. Classification (GTDB taxonomy): domain Bacteria; phylum Pseudomonadota; class Gammaproteobacteria; order Burkholderiales; family Burkholderiaceae_D; genus Janthinobacterium. The sequence goes on from NZ_JACHCI010000022.1 coordinate 50,286, forward strand.
GCAGCTCGACGTGGCGGGTGTCCGCAAGGCAAAAGCCCCAGTCGCTTCCGGCAATGACGAGTGGGAAGAGTTTTAATCAGCCAATTTAAACGATAGATACTGTCACCCCGGCATGGCGCGGGCGCTACAATCGCGGCTTGAAAACACAGCAAGCGCTCCGCCATGACCCGCAGCAATATCAGCACCACCATCGTCGACCAGAATAAACGCGCACGCTGCCCCGCATGCCTGCGCGCTGCCTCCAGCTGCATCTGCCACTGGGTGGCTCCCGTGCCACATACGGTGGAAGTGCTGATATTGCAGCATCCGCTGGAAGTCCATAATGCCAAAGGCAGCGCCCGCTTGCTGCACCTGAGCCTGCCCAACAGCCGTTTGCTGACCGGCGAAAGTTTCGCTCCCGACGACCTCGATACCTTGCTATCTGGCAAGCATAACGTCTTGCTGTATCCCGATACCCCCGGTGACCGTTCCTTGGGCATCGCACCGCCACCCGCACTCGATCCTGCCATTTTGACTGACTTGTCGCAATTGCGCCTGGTGGTGCTGGACGCCACTTGGCGCAAGAGCCGCAAGATGCTGTATCTCAATCCCCAGCTGCAGCGCTTGCCGCGTTTGCCGCTGCGCGATACGCCCGATTCACACTATTTGATCCGCAAGGCGCATGCTCCGGACCAGCTATCAACCCTGGAAGCGACTTGTTATGCCCTGATGCAGTTGGAGCATGAGGAAGCCCGCTTTGTTCCCCTGATCGCGGCGTTTGATGGCTTTGTGGGGCAGCAGTTGAGCTATGTCATGCCTACCAAGGAAAAAGCGTAAGCAGTAGCCTGAGGCAATCCATCGCGACCCATGCATCCGATCGCCGCTCTGATCCGGACATGCCATAATCGTCGGCGCGCATACTGTGATGCGTTCAGACGCTGGCAAAGGAGAGGTAGTTCAATGCAACAAACCGATTCGATTCTGCACATCACATCGCCGGCGCCGCTCCGGGCCCAAGGAATCTTGCTGTGCATGCTCGCGCTCGCAATCCTTGCCTTTACGGTAAAAACAATGCCGATAGTTTGATGACATTGAGTATGGGCGCGCTGGGAACCGGGGCGGTTATTCTTGTCTTCGTGTTGTTAGCGAGTGCTGTACTGTTCAGGAATCTCTTCGGTAAAGAAGAGACAGTCTTGATCAAGGACGGCACGCCTGCTGGAACGGCGACTGTCTCTGCGATTGTGTGCAGCGACCTGATCGCTATTGAGCCCAAGCCGCTGCCCCTGCCCATGGCTGCGGATGGCAAGATGGCCATGCTCGGCCTGGGCGGTGAAAGACTGATCTTTTACACCAGCACCAAGGCTTGCCCATTCGGTATCGGCCTCTCTGACGCGGCGGCGATGGCGGCGATTGAACAGATCGAACAATTTTGCGGCAGGCCATTGCTGCGTCAGACCAAAGTCATTTAGCGCTAGTCTTCCAGATGATGCGCATCAAGCAAAAGCTGAAGAACAGCGCTTGATCTTGCGTTTGTAACGGCATAGTATACTGTATGTATATACAGTAAATGAGGCCGTTCATGAAAGCATTCCTTCCAGAACACGATGACTACGATGCCGGGCAAGTCATGTTGCCGCCGCCATCGCTGAAGGCGCGCAAGGGGCGTGGCGCCGTCTCCAATCTGCAGGGGCGCTATGAAGTGCATGCGCGTGACGGTTTCGACGATGGCTGGGGTGTGCTGGATGGTGATGGGCAAGAGCCAGAGTCAGGAGCGGCGGCCTGGAAGACGCAAGTCACGGCCGAGCAGGCGCGCACCATTCTGACGCGCAATCAATCCCCTGATTTGCCGTTCAGTGTTTCCTTGAATCCATACCGCGGATGTGAGCATGGCTGTATTTATTGCTTCGCCAGGCCGACGCATAGCTACCTGGGCCTGTCGCCGGGGCTCGATTTTGAAAGCAAGATTTTCGCCAAGGAAAACGCACCCGAGCTGCTGCGGCGCGAACTGGCCAAGCCCGGTTATGTGCCCGAACCGATTGCGCTGGGCGTCAATACCGATGCCTACCAGCCCTGCGAGCGAGAGTGGCGGCTGACGCGGCGGGTGCTGGAAGTGCTCGATGAATGCGCGCATCCGGTGGGCCTGATCACCAAGTCGTCTTTGATCGAACGCGATATCGACTTGCTGGCGCCGATGGCGACCAAGCGCCTGGCGGCCGTCGCCATCACCATGACGACCCTGGACCCGGCGATTGCGCGTACCCTGGAACCGCGTGCGGCAGCTCCGGCGCGGCGGCTGCGCACCATCCGCAGCTTGACGGACGCGGGTATTCCCGTCGGCGTCAGCATTGCGCCCATCATCCCTTTCGTGACGGAACCGGAAATTGAAAAACTGCTGGAAGCGGTGCGTGATGCAGGCGCCATCCACGCCCATTACGTGGTGCTACGCCTGCCCTGGGAAGTCAATCCACTCTTCCAGCAATGGCTGCAAACGCATTTTCCTGAGCGGGCGCAGCGGGTCATGAACAGGGTACGCGAGATGCGCGGCGGCAAGGATTACGACAGCAGCTTTGGCGCACGCATGCAAGGCGAGGGCATCTGGGCTGACTTGATACGCCAGCGCTTTGAAAAAGCCGTGCACCGGCTGGGGCTGCACGGCAAGGGTGGCCGTTTCAAGCAGCTCGACAGCACCCAGTTCCGGCGTCCGCTGGTAGTGCCACCGCCGGGTGTGCGTGCCCGAGGGGGCGGCGAAGGGCAGCTGAACTTGTTCTGACTGCAGGCGCAGGTGTCATGCCAGAGCCGTCATACGCCTGACAGCTCTGGCGTATGACGGTTGATGGCTTGCTTAATGCACCAGCTCTGGTAACACTTCCGGGCTGCCATCGACTGCTCTTTTGAAGAAGAACAAGGTGACCAGTACTATCGTGATCGGCACCAGGGTCAGGTAAAACGCGAAATGGCCGCTGAAGTTGCCGAAGACATAGCCGGTGATCAGCGAGCCTGTAGTGCCGCCCAGGGCCGAGAAAATCACCAGCAAGCCGGTCATGGACGAGTGCTGGTTCTTGGGCAGGGAACTGAGCATGACTGAGTTGATGCCCGGGTAGATAGGCGCCATGAACAGGCCGATCAGGGGGAACAAAAAGGTTGCCAGCGGCGCCGTGGCCCAAGTCACGTGCGGGTCGAGCACTACGTCGTGGGTCAGTGGCAGCGCCAGCAGCACCATGGCAGCCATGCCGATGACGCAGCCGTTCATGACCGGATACCAATTTATCTTGCGCATCAGCACGCCGGCCGACAAACGTCCCAGCGCCAGGCAGGCGGCAAAAATACTGGTCACTTCCACGCTCATCGCGGTGGGCAGCTTGAGGATTTCATTGTTGAAGGTTGGCAACCAGGTGCCCACGCTTTGTTCGATCAGCACGTAGAGGAAGGCGGTCAGCACGAACACGCACACCAGCGGCTTGAAGAACAGCTTGAGCATGGCGGCGAAGTCCTGGGCGATGCTGCGCCCGGCTGGCAATTGTGCGCCCCTTTCGTCAAACGGTGTGGCCAGCACCAGCAGGAAAGTCAGCGCGCACAAGGCTGCCAGCACCCAGTACACTTGCAGCCAGCTATGCGATTTCGGGTCGCCCGAATCGATGAAGTGGCCGAACAGCCAATAGGCGCTGAGCACGCCGATCATGAAAAAGCCTTCCAGCGTATTCATGGTGCTGGCGTGCTGGCGGCGGTCGTTGCTGATCAGGCCCACGGTCGAATACACCGACACCTTGACCAGCGCGAACGCCACGCCGGTGCATAAAAACAGCATCTTGGTGGTCAGGAAGGAAGGCAGCAGCGGCATCGCGACGCAGGCGCCAGTGACGATGGCCAGCCCGGCCAGTATGGCTTTTTTATAGCCGATGCGCGGCAGGAAGGAGGCCAGCACGAAAGACACGATGGCGATCGGCAAATCCTTGAACCCTTCCAGCACGCTGGCGCTGGCCTTGCTGACACCATAGTTGCCGATCACTTGCAAAATCACCGTCCCGACACTGTTGAGCAGGATGGCGAAGACGAAGTAGATCAGCAGCAGGATGCAGAATATGCGTTTGTTTTTCACGGTGTCTCCGTAGGATAATCATTTTGGTTTTTTTTATTGTTTTATTGTTGGTTTTATTTGGCGCGGCTCGCTTGCGTGCTACTGGTAGCGCTGCAGGTCGAACTGGTCTAGCCCCGGGATCACCAGGTCGGCCTGGGTCAGCACTGCCGGCAGGCCGATGCCGAGCGCGTACATGCCGGCCGCCTTGATGGCCGCCACACCGGCTACCGCGTCTTCTACGCCGAGGCAGTCGGCTGGCGACACGCCCAGCTCGGATGCAGCTTTCAGGAAAATCTCGGGGTCCGGTTTGCCCTTGGCGATGCGCGCTGCATCGACTACGTAATCGAAGGCGCCTGTGATGCCGAGCCGCTCGAGTACCGTGAAGGCATTCTTGCTGACCGAGGCCAGGCCGATTTTCAGGCCGGCCGCGCGCACCGTCGCCAGCGCCTGTGCGGCACCCGGCAGCAGGTTGTCGGCCGACATGGTTTCGATCAGTTGCTGATAATGCAGATTCTTTTCATCGGCCAGCGCCAGTTTTTCGGCCGCCGTGTATTGCTTGGCTGACGAGGCCAGGATCAGGTCCAGCGAGCCCATGCGGTCTATGCCCTTCAGGTGCTCGTTGAAGGCGGCGTCGAATGGCACGCCCTGGCTGTCGGCCAGCCGCTTCCAGGCCAGGAAATGGTAATGGGCGGTGTCGGTGATAACGCCGTCGAGGTCGAAAATGACGGCTTTGAATCGGGTATTGGACATGGTGTTTTCCTTGGTTTAAGCGCGCGATAACAGCGGCGCAGACAATGTCAATGCAAGTTCTTCGCCACGGTGCGACAGGCGCAGTGTTTCGCCTTGCAGCAAACGGTATTCGGTGCGGCCCGGTTCGACCCGTACTTCCAGCAATGCGCCCTGGAAATGAATTTTGAAGCTGTAGTGTTGCCACTGGGCCGGCAGGGTAGGGGCGAAGCGCAGCGCGCCTTTGACTACACGCATGCCGGCGAAACCGTAGGCCACGCCCATCCAGGTACCGGCCATGGCGGCCGTGTGCACGCCGTAGTGGGTGTTGCCATGGGTGTTGTCCAGGTCCAGGCGCGCGGTTTCCATGAAGAAATCGTAAGCTTGCTCGTGGTAGCCGATCTCGGACGCGATGATGCTGTAGATGCACGATGACAGCGAGGAATCGTGCGTCGTCAGGGGTTCGTAGTAATCGAAGTCGCGTTTCTTGTCTTCTTTTGAGAACTCATCGCTGAGGAGCAGCAGGGCCAGCACCACGTCGGCCTGTTTGCACACTTGGTGGCGGTAGATCACCATTGGGTGATAGTTCAGCAGCAGCGGGTATTTTTCTTGCGGCGTGTTGGCGAAATCCCATACTTTCTTGGACAGGAAACTGTCATCCTGGGCGTGGATTTGCAGCGCTGCATCGTATGGCAGGTTCATCAATTGTGCGGCGCGGCGCCACGCTGCCGGTTCCGCATGGTCCAGCGCCATCAGCGCGGCGATGCGGGCGAATTGTTCCGGTTGCGTCGCGGCAATGCGCTCGGCCACGTCGGCGGCGAAGTTCAGGTGCAAACGCGCCATGGCATTGGTGTAATAGTTGTTGTTGACCAAGGCCGTGTATTCGTCCGGTCCCGTCACCTGGTTGATGCAGAAGCGTCCTTCGCGGTCGTAGCTGCCGATGCCCAGCCAGATGCGGGCTGTTTCCATCAGGATTTCAGCGCCGAAGCGGACCAGGTAATCCTCGTCGCCAGTCGCTTCAAAGTACAGCTTGATCGAATAGGCGATGTCGGCGTTGATATGGTATTGCGCGGTGCCGGCCGGGAAGTAGGCCGAGCATTCCTCGCCCGCAATCGTGCGCCATGGATACAGCGCCCCGCGCTCGTGCGACATCTGGCGCGCACGTTGACGCGCTTGCTCCAGGCCGGCGTAACGGTATTCCAGCAGTTTTTTGGCGATTTCAGGCTTGCTGTACAGGAAGAACGGGAAGATATAAATTTCCGTATCCCAGAAATAATGGCCTTCGTAACCTTCGCCGGTGACGCCCTTGGCCGAAATATTGGTCTTGCCGTCGCGTCCGACCGATTGCAGCAAATGGAACTGGTTGAAATGGATACCTTGTTGCAGGGCGTCGTCGCCCGCGATTTCCACATCGGCTTGTTGCCAGAAATTGGCCAGGTATTGTTCCTGTTCCAGCAACAGCTCGGCAAAACCGGTTGCTTGCGCCTGGGCCAGCACGTCGCGGCTGCGCTGCATCAGCTCGGCGGCAGGATAGTCGCGCGACGAGAAATAGCTGCCGAACTTGCTCAGGCGGATGGCCTGGCCTTCGGTGGCTTGCACTTCGTAGGATTGTTCCAGGCGCTGGCCGTTTTTCAGCAGGCGCAGCGTATGCGTACCCGAATAGTCCAGCTTGCTTGCGGTGGCGCTGACCAGCGCAAAGCCGCTGTTGGTGGTGTGGTGCAGCAGCGCTGAAAAATCGTCTTGCTGTTCGCTGTCGACCAGTTGCAGCGCCGGACCGGAAACGGCCGAGCCGATGCGGGGATCGTCGCCCGCTTCGATATTCTTGACGGCGCCGTCCAGGCTGGCGACGAGGCGCACCTTGCCGGAGAAGTTGAGTGGCGTCACCGTGTATTCGATGGCGTACAAATGCTTGTGTTCGAAGCACACCACGCGGCGGCTGGCGATGGAGACGCGCTGGCCCTTGCTCGAGGTCCACAGCACCTTGCGCTGCAGCACGCCGGTGCGGAAGTCCAGGCTGCGTTCGTATTGTTCAACGGTGCCGTGCAGCAAGTCGAAACGCTCGTCGTCTACCCACAGGCTGATGCCTTTGCCATTGGGTACATTGAGCATGAACTGGTTGGTCTTGGCCAGGCCGTAAGCTGCTTCCGGGTAATGGATGGTTTCGGATTCGTAGAAGCCGTTCAGGTAGCTGCCGTCGAGTGTGGTGTTGGCCGGTCCGCTGTAACCATCTTCATAGCTGCCGCGCAAGCCGATATAGCCATTACCCAGCGCAAACAGGGTTTCGTCGAGAAAATGCGATTGGGTATCAAACGATGTTTCACGGATGCTCCAGGCATCGAGCGGGTAGGTGTGTTGCAGTTTGGCAGACGAGACCACGGTGTATTCCTTTTGCGTTCGGTTGAACATGAAAACAGCTAGTGTTTGTAATTAAAAGATGGGCAGCAGGGACGATGGGGCTCAGGTCTGGCGCACCATCAAGGTCGTAGGCAACATTTCTGAAGTGACTTTTTCGCCCTCGATCAGGCCCAGCATCTTGCGGGCCAGCAGTACGCCACCGTCGTGCAGATACTGGTGCACGCTGCTCAGTGGCGGCATGAAGCTGGCGGCGCTGGGCGTGTTGTCGTAGCCGATCACGGAAATGTCTTCCGGCACCCGCAAGCCTGTTTCGCTCAAAGCGCGGATGGCGCCCATGGCCAGCAGATCGCTGACGGCAAACAGGCCGTCGTAGATGGCGCCGTTTTTATTGAGCAGCGCCATCACGCTGTCGAAGCCCGCTTCGAAGGTGAACGCTTTCGGGCGCACGATATGCACTTTTGCCTGGCCGTGGGCCGCATCGATGAAGCCGGCGCAGCGCTCGCGCATCTCGGCGTGATCGACGTCGCCCAGGAAAATGACTTGCTTGCGGCCTTGTTCCAGCAAGCGCCCGGCAGCGCTGGCGCCGCCATTGCGGTTGTCGCTGCCGACCACGATGTAGTTGGCGCCAGGCTCTTGCGCGCCCCAGACCACCAGCGGCAAGCCGGCCTTTTGCAGGAAATGCACGGCTTCGTTGTGCGAGCCCTGGCCCAGCAGTATCAAGCCGTCTGCGCCTTGTACTGGGGCCGTGTTCATCAATTGCTTCGAGGTCAGCACCACGCTGTAGCCGGCCGCCGTCAATTCCTGGGTGATGCCACCCAATAACTCCAGCGGGTAGGGGCCCGACATGGGGCGGTTCTTGTCTGGCGCCATCTCGACCACCACGGCCACCGAATAACTGCGGCGCATGCGCAGATTGCGCGCGCTCACATTCAGCAAGTAGCCTTGTTCCTGGGCGATCTGGCGGATCTTGGCGCGCTTTTCCGGCGTGACCAAAGGACTGTCGCGCAGTGCCCGCGAAACGGTAATCTTGGACACGCCGGCCAGCAGGGCCAGGTCTTCCATGGTCAGGCTGGATTCGCTTTTACGCATGGGATGCTCCTGGCTGCGGGCAGGGGGCTGCCTGCAGTAGGCGCACAGACAGGCAAGATAGGGTATGCAAGTAGTGTCTCATATAATGATATCGATATCATTTTTTGTTGAAAGCGTGCTTCAGATAGCGCGATTGAGTTCATTATGACAGGTTTCCAGATTTTGTCCTGTGAAATGACATCGATACCATTCGTTTTTTGATATCGATGTCATTTGACTTGTCATGTATGTCTGTCGATGATGAATAGGAAGACGGTGTCATGCCAGGAAGGCGATCCGGTCGGATAGGGGCGGCTCATTACTATCAGCAATGACTACGAACACAATAGTTTCGATGACTGCTGTATAATACTTTTCCATAGAGCCTATCCCATTCGCGTGCTGTTCGCATCGCAGGCTTACGTAGCGCGCTGATTGAATCGCGTCACAACGACATCGCAACCCCGCAGCCCCAGATCATCAGCGCACCGCACTCAGCCCATGAGCTCTCTTTTCGACTACCAGGTCACTGAACAGCTGCACAGCGGTGCCCGTTCGCTGGTCTGGCGCGCCAGGGGCACCGATGGGGCCGCCTTGATCGTCAAGGTGCCCAAGCAGCAGTTTCTTTCGTTTCAACAGGTAGCCAGCTTTCAGCGCGAGTACGCCATGGCGCGCCGTTGCAGCCATCCTGGCGTCGTGCAGGCACTGGCGCTGCAGCGCCATGAGGGACGCTGGGCCATGATCCTGCAAGACAGCGGCGGCCGGGCGCTCGACCAGGTAGTGCGAGAGGGCCTGACTGCGCGCACCGGGCCGGCGCAACCGGCGCTGGACCTCGATGATTTTTTCGACATTGCGCTGCAGCTGTGCGACGCGCTGGAAGCGGTGCACCGGCAGGGCCTGATCCACAGGGACATCAACCCGTCGAACCTGGTCTGGCATGGCGGGCGGCGCCAGCTGCAGCTGATCGATTTCGGCGTCGCCTGCGAACCGCTGCCTGGCAGGCAGGATGCTGCCGGTGGCTACCCGCTGGAAGGCACGCTGCGCTATATGGCGCCGGAACAAACGGGGCGCATGAACCGGCGGGTCGATTACCGCGCCGATTTTTATGCGCTCGGCGCCACCTTCTATGCGTTGCTGGCGGGGCAGGCGCCGTTCGAGGCGGACGACGAAATGGAGCTCGTGCATTGCCACCTGGCGCGCAGCCCGGACTGGTCGCATCCGGCGCTGGCCGACCTGCCAGGTCAATTGCTGCCGATTATCCAGCGCCTGCTGGAAAAAAATCCCGCGCAGCGCTACCAGAGCCTGCAAGGCTTGCGTGCAGACCTGGCAGCCTGCCGCACCCCCATGACTGTCGGGTGCCGCGCACTGTCCGCGCACGACGGGCGCTTCGTCGTGCCGTCGACCCTGCGCGGCCGCGACGATGCCGTTGCCAGCCTGCTGGCGGCGTTCGATCGCAGTGCGGCCGGTGCCTGCGAAATGCTGCTGGTGGCCGGTAATTCAGGCATCGGCAAATCGGCGCTGGTGCGCGAAGTGCAACAGCCGCTTATCGACCGGCGCGCTTATTTTTTGTCCGGAAAAATTGACCAGTTGCAGCGCGAGGTACCGTATGCGGCGCTGGTGCAAGCCTTCCAGGCCCTGATGCACCAGTTGCTGGGGCAAAGCGCGGAAATGCTGCGCCTATGGGACGGCAAGCTGCGCGAGGCCCTGGGCAGCGGCTTGGGCGCCATGGTCGAACTGATACCCGAGCTGGCGCTGATCGTGGGTGCCACCGAGCTGGCGCCGGCAGCCACGCCGATCCAGGCTCAGTTGCGCCTGGACCGCCTGTTTCCCCGTTTCGTCCAGGTATTTGTCGCATCCGGACAGCCGCTGGTGCTGTTTCTCGACGATTTGCAATGGGCCGATGGCGCGACACTGCGGATGCTCGAACTGCTGATGCTCTCGTGCGCTTCCGGCGATGCGTGCAAGGGCAGTGGCCTGCTGCTGATCGGCGCCTACCGCGACCACGAGGTTGGCGACGCGCATCCGCTGGCCGCGCTGCGCAACAAATTGCTTGGCTGCCGCGCGCGCGTGACGACGCTGGCCCTGCGCGAGCTGACCGAGGTGCAGGTGGGGCAGGTGGTGGCGGCCGCCGTGCGCGTGGCCGTGGACGACTGCGCTGCGCTGACCCGCATCTGCTACCAGAAGACGGCCGGCAACCCCTTTTTCCTCAGGCAGTTTCTCGCTGGGCTCAGCGATGACGGCCATCTGCGCTACCGGGCAGCGGACGATTGCTGGGACTGGGACCTGGCGGCGATCGAGCAGGCCAGGTATACCGACAACCTGGTCGAGGCGCTGCTGGAAAGAATCCGCCGCCTGCCCACGGCCACTCAGCAGTTGCTGCAACTGGCGGCGTCGAGCGGCAACTGCTTTACGCTAGGCACGCTGGCGCTGGCCATGGATCGCCCGCCCGCCCATGCGCTGCAAGACCTGGCGCCGGCGCTGGACGCCGGCCTGATCCAGCCGCTGGCCAGGCGCGACGGCATGCCTGGCGACGGCGCCGTAGACCTGGACAGCGGCTATCGTTTCCTGCACGACCGGGTGCAGCAGGCCGCCTACCTGGCGGCAGACGAGCAGGCGCGGGCGGCCAGCCATTTGCTGCTAGGCCGTCTGCTGCTGGCGCAAACAGGCGGGCAGGAGCGCGACGGCAGGCTGTTCGACATCGTCGAGCAGCTCAACGCCGGCCGCGCGCTGCTCGCCGACGCGGGCGAGCGCCTGCAGCTGGCCGGACTGAACCTGCAGGCGGGCGAAAAGGCGCGGCGCTGCGCGGCCTTCCAGACCATGCTGGTTCACATGCGCACCGGGCTCGAACTGCTGCCGGACGATGCCTGGCGCAGCGCGGCCGGGCTGTGGCTCGACCTGCAGCTCGGCGTGGCCGAGGCGAGCTACCTGTGCGGCCAGTTCGATGCCTCCGAAGCGATCTACTGCCTGGTGCGCGCCCGCGTCCGCACGCCGCTGGAGCAGGTGCGCTGCATCGCTATACAGGCGCACCAGTATCAATTGCAGGGACGCCTGCCGGACGCCATCGCCGTGCAGCGCGCAGCGCTGGCGCAACTGGGCATGGACATTCCGCACGAGGTGGCGCAGCTGAAAGCACGCTTCGACGAACTGCGCGTCGGGCTCGGGCGCTTGCCGGGCGCCCGTGAACCCGCCGTCCTGCTGGCGGCCGGCGACATGACCGATGCCGCCGCCCTGGCGGCCATGCAGATGATGCATGGCCTGTGGATGTCCAGCTACTACGCGGGCCAGCAGGATCTCAGCGCCCTGATGGTGGTGTCGATGACGCGTATGTCCATGCAGGGCGGCAGCAGCGATTTCAGCGCCATTGCCTATGTCGGTTATGCGTTGATTGTTGCGCTGTATGACGGCGATGCGGTGCGCGGCTATGCCGTGGGCGCGATGGCGCTGCTGCTGGCCAGGCGCCGCAGCAATCTGCAGGCGCGCACGCAGGCGGGCCTGATGTTTGCCGCGCTGACCAGCCACTGGACGCAGCCGCTGCGCCACTCCGACGCCCTGTACCAGGAGGCCATGGGCTGGGCGCTGGAAATCGGCGATTTTGTCCAGGTCGGCCTGGTGGCGGCGGTGCGCGCGACCGAGCGGCTGATCCTGGGTGACCATTTGCCGCAGTTGCTGCTCGATATCGAGCAAGACATGGCGCTGATGCGGGCCAACGGCCAGCAGGCCATGGCCGACTGCTGCGTCGCCGGCGCCGTGGCGCCGATCAAATCCCTGATGGGGCTGTTGCCGCAGCGCGGCAGCTACGACCATGCCTCGTTCAGCGAGGCCGGCTTTCTGGAACAGTATGGCCATTCGCAGCTGTACCGTGCCTATTTCCTGCAAGGGAAGATACGTGACGCCTACCTGTTCGATACTGCCGACGCCGAGCAGCTGGCCGCGCAGCTGCTCCTGGTCACCGGCATCATGCGCGGCCAGGCCAAGGTGGTCGAGTCGAGCTTCTATGCCGCGCTGATCTGGGTCCGCGCCTTGCGGCGCGACCGCGGGCGCGCCGACGCCGCTGCCCTGCTGGAGAAAATCGACGCGCTGCACGGCAGCCTTGTCGCCTGGGCCGTGCAAGGTTCGGACCACAGTGTCGCCAGGCACCTGCTGGTGCAGGCGGAGATGGCGCGCTACCGCAGCGAACTGCAGGTGGCCACGCGCTGCTACCAGCAGGCGATCGATGCGGCCGGCCTGGCTGGTTACGTGAATCTGCAGGCGCTGGGCAATGAGCTGTGCGGCCAATGCTGGCTCGAACAGCAGCAGCCGCGCGTGGCGGCTGTGTTCATCGGCGACGCGATTGCCTATTACGAGCAGTGGGGCGCGCAGGGCAAAGTGGCGCAACTGCGCGCGCGCCATGCTGCGCCGCCGTCCAGGGCGTCGGCGCACGCCAGCGTGCGGATGGATGGCGGCGCTGCGCTCGACATGATGTCGCTGATGAAGGCGGCTACCATCCTGTCGAATGAAACAGGCCTGCGCAAGGTGCTGGCGCGCCTGATTGCCATCGTCTGCGAAAACGCCGGCGCCCAGGTGGCGCGCCTGCTCCTGCTGACCGATGGCGCCTACCATGTGGAGGCCGAGACCGACGGCGACGCCGTCACCGTGCTGCAATCGCGCCGGGTCGACCTCGATGCGGCCAGTGATCCGCAGTTCCCGTTGTCGCTGCTGCGCTACCTGGTCCGCACGGGCGCCGAAGTGATCGAGGACAGCGTCACGGGCCTGTCACGCTTTGCCGCCGATCCTTACCTGCAGCACCATGCGCGGGCCGTGATGTGCCTGCCGATCCGGCACGGCGGCCAGATTGACGGTATCCTCTACTTCGAGAACCGGCTGGCCGATGCGCCGTTTACGCAGGAGCGCGTGACCTTCCTGCGCATGCTGGGCGCCCAGGCCATGATCTCGATCGCCAGCGCCAGGCTGCACGACAACCTCGAACGGCGCGTTGCCGAGCGTACGGCGCAGCTGGAGGACGCCAACCGCAGGCTGGCGGCCCTGTCGATGACGGATGGCCTGACGGGCCTGGCTAACCGGCGCCATTTCGACGAGGTGCTGCGGCGCGAGCAGACGCGTTCGGCGCGCGCGGGGCAGCCGCTCTCGCTGATCATGCTCGATGTCGATCATTTCAAGCGATACAACGACCACTACGGGCATCAGGCTGGCGACGCATGCCTGATCCGCGTTGCGCATGCGCTGCGCGATGGCATGCGGCGCGCCGGTGACCTGGTGGCCCGTTACGGCGGCGAAGAATTTTCAATCGTGCTGCCCGACACCGATGCGCGGGAGGCCTTGCAGATCGGCACGGCGTTGCGCTGCGCAATCGAGGAGCTGGGCATCGTGCATGCCGGCGCGCCGGCGTGCAAGGTCACCATCAGCATCGGCGTTGCAGTCCAGCCGGCGCCGGGCGCCGCCAGCGCTGCCAGCGCTGATACCCTGCTGCGCTTGGCCGACGCCGCGCTGTATGGCGCCAAGGATGCGGGACGCAATCGCGTGGTAGTGCGCGCGCTGCCGCCAGCCTGAGCACGCGTAGTGTTGCCGTTCAGCCCGCTGTGCCAGGATGGGATAATTGCGCCAGGTGCCGTTCGATGGCAAACACATGCGGGTCAGTCTTGCCCAGTTCGCGCAGGGCACGGGCCAGGTGCAGCAGGTATTCGCTGTTCGGGCCGCTGGGACCGGCCGCGCGGGCGATCTGGCGGGCGATGTCCAGTTCGGAGGCTGCGCCCAGAAAGGCCGCGTTTTCTTCGTTGGCGATGTAGACCAGGCCTTCGGTGCTGCTGCCGTCGTCAAAGGTGATGGCAGCCGACAGGCGCAGATAGCCGTTTTTTTCGCGATGGTCGAGGTGGGCAAAGACTTCGGGCGTGATCAGATACGCCATGCCGTCGCACACGGCGCCTGCCTGCGGCACGATGGTGGCGACCCGGCCCGGCGCCATAGGCGTGCCACGGTGGTCATGCGAACCTTGCCAGAAGCGCCGGGTCCAACCCGTGATGCTGGCGGGCCGGCGTTCGATATAGGGGAAGTCGGCCTTGTAGATCAGCGAGCCGTAGCCGAACAACCACACTTGCGCATGGCCGTCGAATTTGTTCATGCGCTGGTTGATGGCGATGGTGGCGGCGTCGATGTCGGATAAGGAGTCAGGGGCAGGCTGGGTCATGGCGGGTCTGCTGATGGCTGGAATCGTGAATGGGCCATTATAGAAGGCTGGCAAGTTTCTGTTCTGTTCGCGCACCGCTGAGATTCCACTCGTGCGTTTCCACGAACTGGAATAGAAAGGCGATAAAACTCTCGGCCGCCGGCGACAGTGACCTGCCTGTCCTGGTATAGACGAAAAAGCGCCGCGTCAGTTCCGGTTCGTGCAAGGCGCGCATCTGCAGCCGGTACAGCTTGACCATCGGTTCGGCATACGGCAGGCAGACGGTCACGCCCAGCCCGGCGCTGACCATGGCCAGCGCCGTGGTCATGAAGGTGACTTCGTTATGCGGTTTGAGGGAGACATCGCGCAGCAAGCGTTCCGTGAACTGGCCTTGCAGCGAAATAAACGGATGGTCTTTCAGGTCGGCCCAGGTTACCCGCTCCTTGTGATGCAGCGGGTGCTGTTCGGGAAACACCAGCACGAAAGGCATTTCAAACAAGGGTTGGGCGGCAATTTCCGCCGTAGCATCGCGCTCGGGCCCGATGCCGAGATCGACTTCGCCGCTGAAGACGCGGCCAGACACGTTTTCCACCGGGCAATCCACCAGACGCAGCTGCACCTCGGGGTGAAGCTCGCGGTAGGCGGCGATCACTTCGGGCAGCAAGGTGCATGACATCATTTGCGGCGCGGCAATGCGCACCAAACCAGTCTTCAAGGCCTTGCGCTGGGCGATGCCGGCCATGGCGCCGTCCAGGTCTTCGATCATCTTTTCAAACAGCGGATACAGTTCGCGGCCCAGGTCCGATAGTTGCACCTTGCGCGTGCTGCGCTCGACCACGCGCAGGCCGAGCACGCTTTCGAGTTCCTTGATCAAGCCGCTCAAGGCGGACTGCGTGACGTGCAGGTAATCGGCCGCCAGCGTAAAGCTGCCGGTCTTGGCCAGCGCCACGAGGGCGCGCATCTGGCGTAAACTTGGACTCATCAGGAAATCCGATAAATGAATGGATAAATATTGTTTGTATGATAGTTCGAACTGACTTCTAATGCTGGGAAAACGGCACTGACACATCGGAGACAGCATATGAACATCAAGCAAATCCATCACGTGGCCTATCGCTGCATCGATGCCAAAAAAACCGTCGATTGGTACGTCAAGCACCTGAACATGCATTTCGTGCTGGCAATCGCCGAAGACCGGGTGCCATCGACCAAGGCGCCGGACCCCTATATGCACGTCTTCCTCGATGCGGGCCACGGCAATGTGCTGGCCTTCTTTGAATTGCCGACCCAGCCAGCGATGGACCGCGACCGCAACACGCCCGCCTGGGTGCAGCACCTGGCGCTGGAAGTGGGCAGCATGGAAGAATTGCTGGCCGCCAAGGAGCGCCTGGTGGCCGCCGGCATCGATGTGCTGGGCCCCGTCAATCACACCATCTTCCAGTCTATCTATTTCTTTGACCCCAATGGCCACCGTTTGGAACTGGCGGCCAATGTAGGCACGCCGGAAATGATGGCCAAACTGGACGCCGTCAAATGGGAGATGCTGGAAGAATGGTCGCAAACGCGCCGGGCGCCTAAGCATGCGGCATGGATGCATGCGCCCACATAATTAGTCATTGAAAAACAAGGAATGCCATGAAACTCGCCACCCTGAAAAACGGCCGCCGCGATGGCGCCCTGATCGTCGTCAGCCGCGACCTGCGCCACTATATGAGTGCGGCTGCCATTGCGCCCACCCTGCAAGCGGCCCTTGATGACTGGGAAGCCATCGCGCCCCGGCTGGAGCAAGTCTACGCAGCCCTGAACGCCGGCCAAGAGCCGCACGCCCAGCCTTTTGACGCCAGCCTGTGCCATTCACCGTTGCCGCGCGCCTATCAATGGGCCGACGGCTCGGCTTATATCAACCATGTGGAACTGGTGCGCAAGGCGCGCAATGCGGAAGTGCCGGCCTCGTTCTACACCGATCCGCTGATGTACCAGGGCGGCTCGGACAGTTTTGTCGGTCCGCGCGACCCCATCTTTGCCTTGTCGGAAGAGTGGGGCATCGACCTGGAAGCGGAAGTGGCGGTGATCACGGGCGACGTGGCCATGGGGGCAGACGTCGCGACGGCGGCCAAGTCCATCCGCCTGTTGATGCTGGTCAATGACGTTTCCTTGCGCAATCTGATCCCCGGCGAACTGGCCAAGGGTTTTGGTTTCTTCCAGTCCAAACCGGCCAGCGCCTTTTCTCCGGTCGCCGTCACGCCCGACGAGTTGGGCGCTGAGTGGATGGACAGCAAGCTGCATCTGCCGCTGCTGGTAGACTTGAACGACCAGCCGTTCGGCAAGCCGAATGCGGGCGAGGATATGACCTTCAGCTTTGCGCAACTGGTCGCCCACGCCGCCAAAACGCGTGAACTGGGCGCCGGCACCATCATCGGCTCGGGCACGGTGTCGAACAAGCAGGGCGGCCTGTTCGGTTCCAGCATCGCCCATGGCGGCGTCGGTTATTGCTGCCTGGCCGAAGTGCGCATGTATGAAACCATCGAACACGGCGCGCCAAAAACGGGCTTTTTGCAATTCGGCGATACGGTGCGTATACAGATGCGCGATAGTGCGGGCGCCAGCATCTTTGGCAGCATCGAGCAAACCGTGGTCCGGTACGCTGGCCGCAACTGACAGGAGGCTGCCATGAAGCTGTACACCTACTTTCGCAGTTCGGCCTCCTATCGTTTGCGCATCGCCTTAAATTTGAAGGGCGTCGCTTACGACAGCATCCCCGTGCATCTGTTGCGCAATGGCGGCGAACAGTTGCAACAAGCTTACCGCGACATCAATCCAGCGGCGCTGGTGCCCTCGCTCGATGTTGACGGTGTCATCCTGACGCAGTCGCTGGCCATCATGGAATACCTGGACGAAACACATCCGGGTACGCCGCTGCTGCCATCCGATGCGCTGGGGCGCGTCACAGTACGGGCGCTGGCCATGCTGATTGCCGGCGACACCCATCCGCTGACCAATTTGCGCGTCCTGACATATCTCAAGCGCGAGCTGGGCCTGTCCGAAGAGGTGAAGCTGGAGTGGTATCGCCACTGGATGCGCGAAGGGCTGGCCAGCGTGGAAGCGTTGCTGGCACGCGAAGCTGGAAATGGCATATTCTGTCATGGCAATGCGGCTACGATCGCCGACTGCTGCCTGGTGCCGCTGGTGTACAACGCCGAGCGCTTCGAGATCGACATGGGCCCGTATCCAAGCGTGGTGCGCATCGCTGCCCATTGCAACAGCTTGCCAGCCTTTGCCGCCGCCCACCCATCGCAGCAGCCCGACGCTGAATAGGGAGCAAAAACCGCTGTCATGGTGCGCTACAATCTGCGCCTGCCCAACTACCGCCTTGCCGCGAGCACCATGACCGTTACTTCCGTTCCCGCCAGCATCACCGATGCGCTGGCCCTGGCCCATGTTTCCTGGCGCCCCATCTTGCTGCGCGGCTTGCAAGCCGTGATGGCCGCCGATCCTGCATACTTGCCTGCGCTGGCAGTCGATGATTACCTGCCCACGCAGGGCCGCCTGTTTGCCGCATTTGCCTTGCCGTTGGACCAGGTGCGCCAGGTGCTGGTGGGCGAGGGGCCGTATCCGCGCGCCGAAAGCGCCACCGGCGTGTGTTTCATGGATGGCGCCGTGGGCAGCTTGTGGTCGGCTACCGGGCTGTCGAAACCCGTCAACCGCGCCACCTCGCTGCGCAACTTCATGAAGATGCTGCTGGTGGCCGATGGCCAGTTGCAAGCCGGCGCAACCTCGGGCGCGGCAATGGCGCCCGTGGCCGCCGCCGCGCTTTTGCCGGGCAGCGGCATGATACAGACCTTGCCCGACTTGCAGCACAAGCTGACGGCGCAGGGTTTCTTGCTGCTCAATGCTGCCCTGGTCTTCCGTTCCCACGTGCCGCCCGTGCAGGATGCGCGCGGCTGGCTGCCTTTCCTGCAAGTGGTGCTGGAAGCGCTGGCGGGCCAGGCAGGCGTGGCGCTGCCGCAGTTAGTGTTGTGGGGCAAGATTGCCGAACAAGTCAGGCGCTTGCCGGTGGCGGCGCGCCTGCCCCAGATCGCGGCCGAACATCCGTATAATCTGTCTTTTATTGACAATAGCGACATGCAGGCGCTGTTTGGCCCCATGCAGTTGCTACGGAAGTCCGAGGATTATGCAAATTCGTAATGTTGAAGAACTGAAAGCCTGGCTGGCTGCGGGAGGCGTGCCCGATTATCTGTATTTCTGGGGCCATACCCCGGCCCAGTCGCAAGTGGCCGATAAAAGTTGCTTCAGCCAATGGTTTCCTTCGCCCTTCGGCCTGTCCGGCGTGACGTACGCCACCGCCGAGCATTACATGATGGCGCAAAAGGCGGCCCTGTTCGGCGACACCGCCGTGCAGGCGCGCATCGTGGCGGCCGAGCGGCCGTCGGAAGTCAAGAGCTTGGGGCGCGAAGTGGCCAATTTCGACGCCAAGGTGTGGGCAGAGGCGCGCGCCGGCATCGTCTTCGATGGCAACTTCGCCAAGTTTTCGCAAAGGCCGGCCCTGCGCAAGTTCTTGCTGGGCACCGGGGAACGCATCATCGTGGAAGCGAGCCCGGTCGACCGCATCTGGGGCGTGGGGCTGGCGTCGGACAATCCGCGCATTGCCGACCCCGATAGCTGGGATGGCTTGAACTTGCTGGGTTTTGAGTTGATGAACGTCAGGGCCGCCCTGCGCGTTTGAGGACAGTTGCAATTCCGCAATTGTTGTTTTCTTGAGGCTGCGTCCGTTGGCGTGGCCTGCTAAGCCCCTGTCAGCCCTGTGGTCATCGAGGGGCTCTCTGACAAACCCCGCCGAATTTGTTATACTTGACTAATTCATTCAACTACTCGGTCTTTAGGATCGCGAAAGCGAAGATTGGTTGAAAGTTGAAAAACCGCAATATTTTAACCCAGTTATTAAACAGTTGAGCCGAGGATGTATGCGTCTGACCACAAAAGGCCGTTTTGCCGTGACAGCGATGATCGATCTTGCCCTGCGTCAGGGCAAGGGGCCGGTCACTTTGTCTGGCATCAGCCAGCGCCAGTCGATTTCCCTGTCCTACCTGGAGCAGCTGTTCGGCAAGCTGCGCCGCCATGAGATCGTCGAGTCGATCCGTGGTCCGGGCGGCGGTTACAGCCTGGCGCGCCGCGCCGACAAGGTGACGGTGGCCGACATCATCATCGCTGTCGACGAACCGCTGGACGCCACGCAGTGCGGTGGCAAGGAACATTGCCATGGCGCCGACGCGGCTACCGGTGCGCGCTGCATGACGCATGAGCTGTGGTCCACACTCAACGAAAAAATGGTCGATTATCTGGATTCTGTGTCCTTGCAGGACCTGGTCGACCAGCAGAGACAAAAGAATGCCGAGCAAAGCGTGATGGTGATGCACCGTAACCACGCCGCCCTCGGTTAAAACAGATACCAGTTGCTAGATTGCAGGAGTTATTGATGAACGCCCCAGAAAAAAACGTAGGCCAGGTGCACTTTGAAACGGCGCCGCATTTCCCGATCTATATGGATTACTCGGCGACCACGCCTATCGATCCACGCGTTGCCGACAAAATGATTCCTTACCTGCGCGAGCAGTTTGGCAATCCGGCATCGCGCAGCCATATGTACGGCTGGACCGCGGAAAAAGCCGTGGAAGAAGCGCGTGGCCACGTGGCGGCGCTGGTCAACGCTGACCCGCGTGAAATCATCTGGACTTCGGGCGCCACGGAAAGCAACAACCTGGCCATCAAGGGTGCAGCGCAGTTCTACAAAACCAAGGGCAAGCACATCATCACCGTCAAGACCGAACACAAATCGGTGCTGGACACGGTACGTGAGCTGGAACGCATCGGCTTTGAAGCGACCTATCTGGAGCCGCAAGACAATGGCCTGATCACGGTCGAGCAACTGGCTGCCGCCGTGCGTCCGGACACCATTCTGGTCTCCGTCATGCTGGTGAACAATGAAATCGGCGTGATCCAGCCTATCGACGAGATCGGCGTGTTCTGCCGCTCGAAAGGCATCATCTTCCATTGCGATGCTGCCCAGGCGACCGGCAAGATCGTGATCGACCTGCAAAAGACCAAGGTCGACCTGATGACCTTCACAGCCCACAAAACCTACGGCCCGAAAGGCGTGGGCGCGCTGTACGTCTGCCGCAAGCCGCGCGTGCGCCTGGAAGCGCAAATGCACGGCGGTGGCCACGAGCGCGGCTTGCGTTCGGGCACCTTGCCTACGCACCAGATCGTCGGCATGGGCGAAGCGTTCCGCATCGCCAAAGAAGAAATGGATAGCGAAATGAGCCGCATCAAGGCTTTGCGCGACCGCCTGGCCAAGGGCTTGCAAGAGATCGAAGAAACCTACATCAACGGCGACATGGATCACCGCGTGCCGCATAACCTGAACGTGAGCTTCAACTACGTTGAAGGCGAGTCGCTGATCATGGCGATCAAGGATATCGCCGTGTCGTCCGGTTCGGCCTGCACCTCGGCCAGCCTGGAACCATCGTACGTGCTGCGCGCCCTCGGCCGCAGCGACGAACTGGCGCACAGCTCGATCCGTTTCACCATCGGCCGCTTCTCGACCGAGGAAGACATCGACTTCGCCGTGAACCTGCTGAAATCGAAAGTACACAAACTGCGCGAACTGTCGCCGCTGTGGGACATGTTCAAGGACGGCATCGACATCAATTCCATCCAATGGGCTGCCCACTAAAAGTACCTGCCAAACCTGCTGCGCGTCGCGCTTTGCGGCCTGCGATGCTCACTGTGCTCTAGCACAGTTGCGCTTCTCGGCCACAAATCACTGCCGCTCGCTACGGTTTTTCAGGCACTTTACTCATTTTGCCCTTGTTAATGGGGCCTGCAAGAATATTTAAGGAGCATCAAAATGGCTTACTCGGACAAAGTACTCGATCACTACGAAAACCCGCGCAACGTTGGCGCTTTCGACAAGGGTGATGAAACCATCGGCACCGGCATGGTAGGCGCGCCTGCTTGCGGCGACGTGATGAAACTGCAGATCAAGGTTGGCGCCGATGGCCTGATCGAAGATGCGAAATTCAAGACCTATGGCTGCGGTTCGGCCATCGCATCGAGCTCGCTGGTGACCGAATGGGTCAAGGGCAAGACTCTGGATCAAGCGCTGGCGATCAAGAACACCCAGATCGCGGAAGAACTGGCGCTGCCGCCAGTGAAAATCCACTGCTCGATCCTGGCGGAAGACGCCATCAAGGCAGCGGTGCTGGATTATCAGACCCGCCATCCGGCTGCGGCCTAAGTTTGCATCCTGTCCCGGCCGCGAGGCCGGGCAGGCGCGGAGAGCTACATGATTACACTGACCGAAAAAGCGGCGAAACACATCAACCGTTATATCGAACGGCGCGGCAAGGGCATGGGCTTGCGCTTTGGCGTGCGCACCACCGGTTGCTCGGGCCTGGCCTACAAGCTCGAATATGTCGATGAAGTGGCGGAAGAAGACAGCGTCTTCGAATCGCACGGCGTGAAAGTTTTCGTCGATCCGAAAAGCCTGCCATATATCGACGGCACGGAACTCGATTTCGCGCGCGAAGGCTTGAACGAAGGCTTCAAGTTCCACAATCCAAACGAAAAAGATGCCTGCGGCTGCGGCGAGAGTTTCCGCATCTAAGACGCAAGCAGGACCCCGGTCGGTGCCGCTGTACTCATCGATTGAGGCACAGCGACCACTGACTATCATGCAAAACCACTTTGAATTATTCCAGTTGCCGGCGCAGTTTGTGCTGGACTTGGCCGCGCTCGATACCGCTTACCGCGACGTACAGGGCAAGGTACACCCCGACCGCTTCATCAACGCCAGCAGTGCGGAAAAGCGCGTAGCCATGCAGTGGGCGACGCGCGCCAATGAAGCCTACCAGACCCTGAAAAGCCCGCAAAAGCGCGCGCAATACCTGTGCGAACTCCATGGTGTCGATCTGCAGGTGGAATCGAACACGGCCATGCCGGTCAGCTTCTTGATGCAGCAGATGGAGTGGCGCGAGGAACTGGGCGATGCGCGCGCCGGCAAGGATGGCGATGCGCTTGACGCGCTGGACCGCCAGCTGCGCGGTGAACGCAAGACTCTGCTGGCCCAGGTCGGCGCCCAGCTCGACGCGGCAGACTATGTGAACGCGGCGCAAAGCGTGCGCGCGCTGATGTTTCTCGACAAGTTCGGTGAAGAAGTGCGGTTTGCTTATGAAGCTATCGAGGCCTGAAGCGTGACTTTGGCCCGCGCTTTATAATGCGCGCTACCGTTTCACGGCATCAAGCGCAGTATCAGGCGCAGTATCAAGCACAGTACCAAGCAAAAAATTAATCGAGGCACGAATACAATGGCACTTCTGCAAATCTCCGAACCAGGCATGTCGACCGCGCCGCACCAGCACCGCCTGGCCGTCGGCATCGATCTTGGCACCACCAATTCCCTGGTCGCGACCGTCCGCAACAGCATTCCCGAAGTGCTGAACGATGAAGATGGCCGCTCGCTGCTGCCGTCCGTGGTGCGCTATCTTGCAAACGGCCACGCCAATATCGGCTACAAGGCCCTGGCCGCGCAAACCACCGATCCAAAAAACACCATCGTTTCCGTCAAGCGTTTCATGGGACGGGGACTGGCCGACATCGCCTACGCGGAAAACCTGCCCTACGACTTCCAGGATACGCCTGGCATGGTGCAGCTGAAAACCGTGGCTGGCGTCAAAAGCCCGGTCGAAGTGTCGGCGCAAATCCTGGCCACCCTGCGCCAGCGCGCGGAAGATTCGCTGGGGGATGATCTGGTCGGCGCCGTAATTACCGTGCCCGCGTATTTCGACGACGCCCAGCGCCAGGCCACCAAGGATGCGGCCCAGCTGGCCGGCCTGAACGTGCTGCGCCTGCTGAGCGAGCCGACCGCCGCGGCTATCGCCTATGGCCTCGATAACGCTTCCGAAGGCGTGTACGCGGTGTACGACCTGGGCGGCGGCACCTTCGACATTTCGATTTTGAAGCTGAGCAAGGGCGTGTTTGAAGTACTGTCCACCGGTGGCGACTCGGCCCTGGGCGGCGACGATTTCGACCGCCGATTGTTTTGCTGGATCAGCGAACAGGCCAAACTGGCGCCCTTGTCCGATGAAGATACGGCCATCTTGCTGGTCAAGGCGCGCGAAATCAAGGAATTGCTGTCGACCAAGTCGGAAACCACGATAGACGCCAAGCTGAACTCGGGCGAAGAAATCCATTTGCGCATCACGGCCGAAGAATTCGCGGCCATGACGGCGCACCTGGTCGTGAAAACCATGAGCGCCATCAAGAAGGCCCTGCGCGACGCGAACGTCGATGCGGACGACGTCGATGGCGTGGTGATGGTGGGTGGCGCCACGCGCATGCCGCACGTGCAGCGCGCCGTCAGCGAATATTTCCATACCACCCCGCATGCGAATATCGACCCGGACAAAGTGGTGGCGCTGGGCGCGGCCATCCAGGCAAACTTGCTGGCTGGCAACCGTGCCGCTGGCGACGACTGGCTGTTGCTGGACGTGATTCCCTTGTCCTTGGGCATCGAAACCATGGGTGGCCTGGTGGAAAAGATCATTCCCCGCAATTCGACGATTCCGTGCGCTAGAGCCCAGGAATTCACGACCTTTAAAGATGGCCAGACGGCCCTGGCCGTGCACGTGCTGCAGGGCGAGCGCGAACTGGTCAGCGATTGCCGTTCGCTGGCGCGCTTTGAGCTGCGCGGCATTCCGCCGATGGTGGCGGGCGCCGCGCGCATCCGCATCACCTACCAGGTCGATGCAGACGGCTTGCTGTCGGTGTCGGCGCGCGAGCTGCGCTCTGGCGTGGAAGCGTCGATCAGCGTCAAGCCAGCCTATGGCCTGGAAGACGACGAGATCGCCCGCATGCTGCAGGATTCCTACACTTCGGCCGACGTCGACATGGTGGCGCGCGCGCTGCGTGAAGAGCAGGTGGAAGCGGAACGCATCGTGCTGGCCACCCAGTCTGCGCTGGACGAAGACGGCGCCTTGCTGGACGTGGCCGAACGCGCTCTAGTGGATGGCTTGATGGTGCAAGTGCGCCAGGCGATTGCCGACTCGCAGACCGGCGCCGTCGATCACCAGGCCTTGAAGCGGGTGATCGAGGCGTTGGCCGACGGCACCGAAGATTTTGCTTCGCGCCGCATGGACCGCAGCGTGCGCACCGCCTTGACGGGCAAATCGCTGGACCAGGTGGTTTAAATAATACAACAGCGCGCCGCCGCATAGCTTGCCGGCGCGCTCCGAATGACAGACTGAAAGAAGACACCATGCCACAAATCGTTATCCTGCCTCACCCTAAACTGTGCCCGGACGGCGCCGTGATCGAGGCGCCAGCCGGCAAGTCCATCTGCGACATCCTGCTGGAAAACGACATCGACATCGAGCACGCCTGCGAAAAATCATGCGCCTGCACCACTTGCCACGTGCTGGTGCGCGAAGGCATCGCCTCGCTGAACGAAGCGACGGAACTGGAAGAAGACATGCTGGACAAGGCCTGGGGCCTGGAAGCCGTGTCGCGCCTGTCCTGCCAATCGATCGTTGCCGAGGAAGACCTCGTCGTTGAAATCCCGAAATACACGATCAACCAGGTCAGCGAAGGCAGCCACTAATATGGCCACGACGATGAAATGGTCCGACATCACGGCGATTGCCGAGGCCCTGTACGACACGCACCCGGACATCGACCCCTTGACCGTGCGTTTCACCGACCTGCATAACTGGGTGGTGAGCCTGGACGGCTTCGACGACGACCATACGCGCGGCGGCGAAAAAGTGCTGGAAGCAATACAGATGGCGTGGATCGATGAAGCGCGCTAAGGGCGTGGCGGTCGCCGCAAATGTGCCCGCAGCGCCGAAAGACGTGATCACGGCCGCCAGCAACATGCCCGAGATCAAGGATGGCCAGTCGATCGCCTTGCTGCAGGAATTGCATATCCTGACGCGCGACGGCAAGATGAACCAGGACAGCCGCCGCAAGCTCAAGCAGGTCTATCACCTGACGCAGTTCATCGAGCCGCTGCTGCGCGAAGTGCAGCTGGATCATCCTGGCGTCTCTTTGGTGGATCACGGCGCTGGCAAGTCTTACCTGGGTTTCATCCTGTACGACCTGTTCTTCAAGAACGGCAGCGACGGTTCGCATATCTACGGCATCGAGACGCGCGAAGAGCTGGTGCAGCGCTCGCAAGAGCTGGCGAAGAAATTCAACTTCCCCGGCATGTCTTTCCTGCCGCTGTCGGTCGCCGAATCGACGGAATCGAACTTGCTGCCCCAGCAGATCGATATCGTCACAGCCTTGCACGCGTGCAACACTGCCACCGATGACGCCATCCATTTTGCCCTGAAGAAAAAGGCGAAATTCATGGTGCTGGTGCCGTGCTGCCAGGCCGAAGTGGCGTCCGTGCTGAAGAAGAACAAGGGCAAGAGCCTGGGCAAGAATGTCTTGACGGAACTGTGGCGCCACCCGCTGCACACGCGCGAGTTCGGCAGCCAGATCACCAACGTGCTGCGCTGTTTGCAGCTGGAAGCCCATGGCTACCAGGTCAGCGTGACGGAACTGGTGGGCTGGGAACATTCGATGAAGAATGAATTGATCATCGCCAGCTACAAGAATCTGCCGCGCCAGCGTCCGACCGAGCGCCTGCAGGAAGTGCTGCAGACCCTGGGCCTGGAAGAGATGGGCCACCGTTTCTTTGCCGAAGAGCTGGCCAAGGCAAACGCTTAGCTCTTAGCAATTGCAAACGAGGGGAGGAGCGGGTCGGTTACAATACCGGCTTTCTCCTCCCCTTGCCGTTTACGCATCCCATGACCAATTTAACTGAAATGCCCACCGTCCGCCTGGCCAAACGCCTGGCTGAAGACTTGCCCTGTTCGCGCCGCGAGGCCGAGCTGTATATCGAGGGCGGCTGGGTCACGGTCGATGGCGAGCTGGTCGAGGAGGCGGGCGCGCGCGTGTCCGACAAGCAGGAAGTGCTGCTGTTGCCCAACGCCACCCTGGAAGAAATGCCGCCGGTAACCATCCTGTTGCACAAGCCGGCCGGTTTCAATGCCGGCATCGGCAAGGAAGGCAAGCCTGCGCTGGCCTGTTTGTTGCAGGAAGCCTTGTTCGTGCCTGAAAACGTGCCAGCCAGCGCCGTCCAGCGTTTTCTGAAGCGCCACCTGATCGGCCTGACGATCACCAATCCGCTCGACACCATGGGTTCCGGCCTGGTCGTATTCACGCAGGATTTTCGCGTCGCCCGCAAGCTGGTCGACGAAGCGAAAACGGTGGAGCAGGAATTCATCGTGGAAGTGGCGGGCAAGATTGCCGACAATGGCCTGGCCTTGCTCAATCACGGCCTGCCTTTCAATGGCAAACCTTTGCCACCGATCAAGGTCAGCTGGCAAAATGAAACGCGCTTGCGCTTTGCCCTGAAAAACGTGCAGCCGGGCCAGATCGCCCATATGTGCCGCATGGTGGGCCTGGAAGTGGTAGCCATCAAGCGCTTGCGCATCGGCCGCATTTCAATGGGCGCCATGCCCGCCGGCCAGTGGCGCTATCTGTTGGGCTTTGAACGCTTCTAGGAGCGTCCGAGCAAACCTATTGCGCGTCGTGCTTTGCCGCCTGCGATGCTCACCGTACTCAAGTACGATTGCGCTTCCTGGCCACAAATCACTGCCGCTCGCTACGGTTTTCTCAGACGCTGTGAGCTTGCTTGTTTACTTCAGAATGCACATGCTCTCAGTGGTGGCAAAAAACAAGGTCAGCCAGCGGCGGAACAGGCACGGCGTGAGATTGTCCATGCGCGCATGTATGGGGGAGGGGAGAGATAGGCATGGTGACGCCATGATCGCCGACGTCTGCCCGATGCTTCAATGATGCAGATCAAGTCCTGCTAAAACTTCTACTCAGGCAGCTGCTTTCTTGGCTTTCTTGGCCGGTGCCGGCAGTTGCACGATCTGCGTGCCCAGGATCTTGTCATGCAGAAATTGCCCATTGCCCGTGAACAGGGCCGTGGCCGACCAGGCCAGGATGCCGATACCCAGCGCCGACAGGGCGGCCCAGTGCTGCAAGTTCAGCACATACGACACCAGCAGCGCAGGCAGCAGCCACATCCATGCGAGTATGTAGCGGTAGGCGGCGATGCGTAGCGGCACGTGGGCCTGGCCCGGCAGCACGACCTTCAAACGCCAGGTCTTCATGGCCAGGGTCTGGCCTTCACGGCTCCATTGGTGGATGAAATAGGCGCCCATGACGAGGAAGGCCAGGCATTGGCGCATGTGCTCGGTCAAGGGCGTGTGCGCGCCTTGCACGGCCAGTTCAAACAGCAGGAAGGGCAGGAACAGCACGGCCAGTGCCAGCAGCGACTCATACACCATGGAAATCAGGCGGCGCTTGATTGTGGGGCGGGAGTGGATGCTGGGCTCTGGTGTGCTATTTGGCATTAGTTGGCGGTGGCGTAGAGGTAGTCGGGGGAGGTGCGACCGGTGCGGTGGCAGCCGGGTCCGCCAGCGGCGTTGCTGCCGCTGGTGCAGCAGCCGGACTGACTGGCATAGGCGCAGCAACAGCGTTAATGATAGGCGCGGCAGGCGCCATGATCACGCCAGGGTGAGCCGGCAGCAACTTGTTCGCAGGTTTTTTCGGCACAGGTTCAGCCGCCAGCTTTTTCTTTTGCTCTTCCGGCAACTGCTGGTATTGCTCCCATTGCAGGGTTTTTTCACCAGGATCGATGCGTTTGGCGCGCGCATAATTTTCACGCACCATGTGGCGCTGCTCCGGCGTCAGCTTGATCCATTCGCGCATGCGCTCATGCACGCGCGCCTGTTCGTCCGGTTTCATGGAGGCAAAGCGGTTGGCGATGTCCAGCCATTTCTGCTTGCGCAAGGCCGACATCTTGTTCCATTCGCCGGCCAGCGGCGCCAGGGCTTCCTGCTGCGGATGCGACAGATTGGCCCACAGGGGATTGTCGGTCGATTTCGCCGTGCCACCTTTGCCGGCCGTGCGCGGCGCGCCATGCTTGGCAGTGGCTGCCGAGGCTGTGGCGGAAGCTGCCGCTACAGCGGCGGCGGCCACCGGCGCCGCTGGCGGCGCCGAAGAGTGGTTGCTGAGCCAGGCGACACCGGCCAGGGCGCAGGCGCCCACGCCGATACCGGCGGCCAGCAGGCCTTTGCGTACGCTATGACCGGCCATGCTTATTGCTCGCGTTTCGTCAGGTAGGCATTGAAGCCATGGTCCATATACGCCGACAGGGGCAGTTCGTCCGACAGCACGGCGGCGTCGAGTTCAGCCAGTTCGGCCACGCGTTGTTCCTGCTCGAACTGATAGATGCCTGTCAGGCCGGCCACCAGCAACAGCAGCGGGATGATGACGCTCATGCGTGTCAGCCAGGCCATCGGTTCGGCAAAGAACTGCGTGGCGATGCCGGCCAGCACGTTCTGGCGGACCAGCACCTTGACGGGCGCGTCCGCCTTCTTGCGCGATAAGGCCGCTTTGCGTGCCAATGCCAGGCGATCGGTGGCCGATGCGGGCAGGTCGTCGAGTTTTTCGTTTAGTGCGTGGCGCACTTTGTAAGCGAAATTGAGATCGTCGGTATTCATAGTTTTATTCCCTTGGCTTTCAGCGATTCGGCGAGCGTGTGCGTAGCTCTTGAGCAATGTGTTTTCACGCTGCCTTCGGAGCAACCCATCGCTTCCGCTGTTTCAGCCACATCCATGTCCTGCCAATAACGCATGAGGAATGCTTCGCGTTGACGCGCGGGTAGTTTTTGTACCTCTGCATCGATTAAATCGAGTATCTGCGCGCGTTCGACCTGATCGGCCGAAGATTCTGCGGCGCTGGACCCCTGTTCTGCTTCGTAAGTATCAAGTAATTCAAAATCTTCATGCTCGTCGCCGGCCGGTTTCATGCCTGAAAACAGGCTGACCCAGGTGTTGCGCACCTTTTCGCGGCGGAAATAATCGAGGATGGTGTTCTGCAGTATGCGCTGAAACAGCATGGGCAGTTCGGCGGCAGGTTTGTCGCCGTACTTTTCTGCCAGCTTGATCATGGCGTCCTGCACGATGTCGAGTGCTGACTCTTCCTTGCGGACCGCGTAGGCGGCCTGCTTGAAAGCGCGCCGCTCGACATTTTCTAGAAAGTCGGATAATTCTTTGTCTGTTGCCATGCGGTATGGGGCGAGCTAGCGGCTGCGTGTGCTGTGGGCTGAAGGGAAGGTGGGTATGCTTTTTACAAACTGAGCGCATGCTAGCAAAAAATGTGTGTTTCCGCATGATTTTTACATACGGAGTGCGCAAAAAACGCATGCTGATGACATTTTCCTTGACCGTTATGGTGCGACGCGATAACGTATGGGACGCTTTGAACACCCCAAAGCTCTATGGTCAGGTCGCAACCGGCACACAAAGCCAGCAGCGGCCAGACGCGCTTTCATTTGTAGGCAGTTTGTTCTAACCCGCGCCACAAGCGCGAGCGGTTCGCACAGGCGCCACAGAAACTCCGGCCAAACGAGTTGCGTTAAGCGTTGTTTTGTAAGGTATCTATGGGTGCCCAAAGAAATGTCGTGACCGCATGAAAAGGGAAGCAGGAGCACTGTCGCGCACGGCGTACTTCGTCAGGAAAGAACATCCGATCAATCTCCAATGGACCTTGAAAGGAATGTTTCATGAATACCGAGGCAACAATACCTATTACTGGCGCAGAAATTGTCGTGCGCTGTCTGGCTGAAGAGGGCGTCGAGCACGTCTTTGGATATCCGGGCGGAGCCGTACTCTACATCTACGACGCCATCTTTCAGCAAAACAAATTCCAGCATATCCTGGTACGCCACGAGCAGGCCGCCGTACACGCTGCCGATGCCTATTCGCGCAGCTCGAACAAAGTCGGCGTCGCCATCGTGACTTCCGGCCCTGGTGTGACCAATGCCGTCACGGGGCTGTCGACCGCGTACATGGATTCGATCCCGATGGTGGTGATTTCCGGCCAGGTGCCCAGCCACGCCATCGGCCAGGATGCCTTCCAGGAATGCGACACGGTCGGCATCACGCGTCCGGTGGTCAAGCACAACTTCCTGGTCAAGGACGTCAAGGACCTGGCATCGACGATCAAGAAAGCTTTCTTTATCGCCAAGACAGGCCGTCCCGGCCCCGTGCTGGTCGATATCCCGAAAGATATCAGCATGCACAAATGCCATTTCGACTATCCAAAGGAAGTCGAGATGCGTTCCTACCGTCCGGTCGACAAGGGCCATTCGGGCCAGATCCGCAAGGCGGTGCAATTGCTGCTGCAAGCGGAACGTCCGATGATCTACACGGGCGGCGGCGTGATTTTGGCCAATGCAGCTCCCGAGCTGAACAAGCTGGTCGACCGCCTGGGTTTCCCTTGCACCAACACTTTGATGGGCCTGGGTGGCTACCGCGCGTCGAGCGAGCAGTTTGTCGGCATGCCCGGCATGCATGGCACTTACGAAGCAAACATGGCGATGCAGAATTGCGACGTGCTGATCGCCATCGGTGCCCGTTTCGATGACCGTGTGATCGGCAACCCGAAACATTTTGCTTCGCACCCGCGCAAGATCATTCACGTGGACATCGATCCATCGTCGATTTCCAAGCGCGTCAAGGTCGATATTCCCATCGTCGGCAACGTCAAGGATGTGCTGATCGAATTCCTGGCGCAACTCGATGCGGCCGAAGCCAAGCCCAACGTCAATGCGCTTTCGAACTGGTGGAAGCAGATCGCCGAATGGCGCGGCCGCGACTGCCTGAAATATCCGACTTCGGATCTGGTCATCAAGCCGCAATCGGTGGTCGAAAAAGTGTTCCAGCTCACCAAGGGCGACGCTTTCATTACCTCCGACGTGGGGCAGCACCAGATGTGGGCTGCGCAATACTATCGCTTCGACAAGCCGCGCCGCTGGATCAATTCCGGCGGCCTGGGCACCATGGGGGTCGGCTTGCCCTACGCCATGGGCGTGCAGATGGCCAATCCGGACGCGACGGTCGCCTGCATCACCGGCGAAGGCTCGATCCAGATGTGTATCCAGGAATTGGCGACTTGCAAGCAGTACCACCTGACGCCGAAAATCATCATGCTCAACAACCGTTTCCTCGGCATGGTGCGCCAATGGCAAGAGATCGATTACGGCTCGCGCTATTCCGAGTCCTACATGGATTCGCTGCCCGACTTTGAGAAGCTGGCCGAAGCCTATGGCCACGTGGGCATGAAAATTGAAAAACCGGGCGACGTCGACGGCGCCCTGAAAGAAGCGTTTGGTTTGAAAGACAGGCTGGTGTTCATGAACTTTATTACGGACCAGTCTGAAAACGTGTGGCCCATGGTGAAAGCCGGCAAAGGCCTGTCCGAAATGATGCTCGGATCGGAGGACTTGTAACCATGCGCCATATTATTTCTGTCTTGCTGGAAAACGAAGCGGGCGCCCTGTCGCGCGTGGTGGGCCTGTTCTCGGCACGCGGCTACAACATCGAAACACTGACGGTGGCGCCGACCGAAGATGCTACCCTGTCGCGCATGACCATCGTCACCAGCGGTTCCGACGACATCATCGAGCAAATCACCAAGCACTTGAACCGTTTGATCGAGGTGGTGAAAGTGGTCGATTTGACCGAGGGCCAGCATATTGAACGTGAGTTGATGCTGATCAAGGTCCGGGCCGTGGGCAAGGAGCGCGAGGAAATGAAGCGCACTGCCGATATCTTCCGTGGCCGCATCATCGACGTCACCGAAAAGACCTACACGATCGAGCTGACCGGCAACAAGGTCAAGCTCGACGCCTTCATCGATTCGATCGACCGCGCCGCCATCCTGGAAACCGTCCGCACGGGCGGTTCGGGCATAGGCCGCGGCGAACGCATCCTGAAGGTCTGAGGTAACAATAAACGCATATTGCAGTAGCAGCACCCCCATACAACGCAGTGACCAAATATAGGAAATACCATGAAAGTTTTTTACGACAAAGACGCCGACCTCTCCTTGATCAAGGGTAAAAACGTGGCCATCATCGGCTACGGTTCGCAAGGCCATGCCCACGCACAAAACCTGAACGATTCGGGCGTCAACGTGACCGTCGGCCTGCGCAAGGGCGGCGCTTCGTGGAACAAGGTTGAGCAAGCCGGCTTGAAAGTGGCGGAAGTGAACGACGCCGTGAAAGCAGCCGACGTCATCATGATCTTGCTGCCAGATGAAAACATCGCCCAGGTCTACAACGAAAACATCGCCCCGCACGCCAAGCAAGGCGCCGTACTGGCCTTCGCCCACGGCTTCAACGTGCATTACGGCCAGGTCGTGCCACGCGCCGACCTCGACGTGATCATGGTTGCGCCGAAAGCGCCAGGCCACACCGTGCGCGCTACCTACACCCAGGGTGGCGGCGTGCCGCACCTGATCGCCGTGTACCAGGACAAATCGGGCATCGCCCGCGATATCGCCCTGTCCTACGCCTCGGCCAACGGTGGCGGCCGTGCCGGCATCATCGAAACGAACTTCCGCGAAGAAACCGAAACCGACTTGTTCGGCGAACAGGCCGTGCTGTGCGGCGGCGCCGTGGAGCTGATCAAGGCCGGTTTTGAAACCCTGACCGAAGCCGGTTACGCGCCAGAAATGGCCTACTTTGAGTGCCTGCACGAACTGAAGCTGATCGTCGACCTGATCTATGAAGGCGGCATCGCCAACATGAACTACTCGATCTCGAACAACGCCGAATACGGCGAATACGTGACGGGCCCGAAAATCGTGACCTCGGCGACCAAGGATGCGATGCGTCAATGCCTGAAAGACATTCAAACGGGCGAATACGCGAAGAGCTTCATCCTGGAAAACAAGGCAGGCGCACCGACCCTGATCTCGCGCCGCCGCCTGACGTCCGAGCACCAGATCGAAGAAGTGGGCGCCAAGCTGCGCGCCATGATGCCTTGGATCGCCAAGAACAAGATGGTCGACCAGTCGAAGAACTAAGTTATTTCAGTTCGTCGCAAGAGAAAGCCGGCATTTGCCGGCTTTTTTTCGTCTGTTTGATATAGCCCATGCTGTTGCAGTGAACTTTTCAGCAAAATAGGTTTCTCTGAATTATTTCCTAAGTGTATTATTTATATTCAGTAAATTTTATATAGGAATTCTAAAGTGGCCACTCGTCCTACCTCTGTCAATATCATTTCCTGGTTCATCATCGTCACCTCCGTGTTGTCGCTCGGTTCCGCGTATTACAGCCTCAATAACCCGCTAACGCAGGAATTGATGGCCAAGAACCTGTTGCCGATCCCCGTGCAATATGTGCAGATGTTCGTGGGCCTGGTCATCAGCCTGGTTGCGGGGATTGCCATGCGCCAGGGCCACAACTGGTCGCGCCTGGTGTACGTGGGCTGGAGTGTCATCGGCCTGGTGATTGCCTTGGTGACGTCGCCGATCAAGGTGGCCGTCATCCCCGGTGCTGTGGTACTGGCCGTGATCGCCTATTTCCTGTTCCGTCCGAGCGCCAATGCCTACTTTACCCCGCGTGTTGCGGCCAACGATGCGTAAGCTTTTCAGCGTGGTGTTCAAGTTTTTCGCTGGTATGTTTCTCTATTTGATCACCTTCCTGGCTTTCGCGAAAAATATCGGTTCCGATGGCCGATGGGGCATGCTGGCCATCTTCATGGGGCTGGCCGTGGCGGCGATGCTGGCCGGGCTGGCCGTGAGCGGATTTGCCTATTGGCGGCGCGATACCGGCATCGTGCTGGTATCGACGGCGGCCTTTAACGCATTCCTGGTGCTGACCATGGCATGCCTGTTCAGTAGCGATGAGTTTTTGAAGATGCTGCCGCCGGAAAGCGCTGCCATGTTTAATAGTTACTGGACGGGCGGCGCCGTCATACTGGGCCTTGCCGTGCTCGGCGGCTGGCTGCTGAAGAGCGCGACGCCAAGGAGCGACAGCCTGGCCTGACTGCTCGCGCAAGAAACAGCAAGCCAGGCATCCCGGTGGATGCCTGGTTTTTTTTAAGCACACGTTTTTCGCTCGCCTCCTGTGTTTCCATATTCCTATATAATCCCGCCCTTCCTTTGCAGTTTCATACTCGACTGCATCTGTTTCGGTTTCTGCCGACCGCAACGCGCATCACCGCTTTCGTAGCACGCCAGGCGCTTATTCATTAGCTGCTTGCGCAATCAGAAGGACTCCTATGACTGACCGCTTTACCGCCACAGTGCCGCCATCGGCCGCTGTTGATACTTCCATTCCCCAACGCCTTCCGGTGCTGGCCTTGCTGGCCCTGGCCATGACCAGTTTTATCGCCATCCTGACGGAAACCTTGCCGGCCGGCCTGCTGCCGCAGATTGCCCAGGGCCTCGGTATTTCCGAAGTCATGACGGGCCAGTTGGTCACCGTGTATGCCATCGGTTCGATTTTGACGGCGATACCGCTGACGGCGCTGACCAGCAGCTGGCGCCGGCGCCATGTGCTGTTGCTGGCGGTGGGCGGCTTTCTGGTCTTCAATACCGTCACCGCCCTGTCGCCGCATTACATCGTGACCTTGATTTCACGCTTTTTGGCCGGCATGGCTGCGGGCCTGGCCTGGGGCTTGATGGCCGGTTATGCGCGGCGCATGGTGCCGGCGGAACAGCAGGGCAGGGCGATGGCGATTGCCATGATAGGCACGCCGCTGGCCTTGTCGCTCGGTGTGCCGCTGGGCACCTTGATGGGTGGCGTGCTGGGCTGGCGCAGCATCTTCGGCATCATGTCGGGCCTGGCCGTGGTGCTGATCGCCTGGGTGTTGCTGGCCGTGCCTGATTATCCGGGGCAAAAAGATGGCGAGCGCCTCAGCATACGCGAGGTTTTCATGACGCCGGGCGTGCGTCCCATTTTGTGCGTGATCGTGGTCTGGATGCTGGCGCACAATATTTTGTACACCTATATCGCGCCGTTCCTGGCGCCGTCCGGCTTGCGTGGCCGGGTCGACCTGGTGCTGCTGGTGTATGGCGTGGGGTCGCTGGCGGGCATCTGGCTGGTCAGTCAGTTGATCGACCGCTGGCTGCGCAAGATGGTGCTGGGCAGTATCGCTGCTTTTGCGCTGGTGGTGGTGGCGCTGGGCGTGGCCATGGACTCTCCCGCCGTGATCTATATCAGCATGGTGATCTGGGGCATGACCTTTGGCGGCGCCGGCACCTTGCTGCAAACGGCCTCGGCTGACGCGGCCGGCGACGGCATGGATGTGGCGCAAGCGATGGTGGCGACCATCTGGAACGTGGCGATTGCGGGCGGCGGCCTGGCGGGCGGCATGCTGCTCGACGGCTATGGCCCGGCAGCGTTTCCGTGTGCCATGCTGGGCTTGCTGGTCGTGGCCTTGGCTGTCGCCTGGCGCGCCCATGCGCACAGCTTCAAGCCGGGCCGCCGCACGGGTGGTGCGGTGGCTGGGCACTGACTGTTATTTAAAATAACACTGTTATGAAATGTGAGAAAATGTGACGGGCGAGGGCAGTTTGTGACGATTTGTTAATTTGCGCCACGGGAATGGTTGAGCCGGTAGAATCTACGCACTTTGACAAGTTTTATCAATCACCGAGGAGTACCCCTATGACCGTCATGAAATCCGTTCTTGTCGCCGCCGCTGCCACTGTTGCCCTGAGCGCGCACGCGCAAACCCTGCCGACGACCGGCACCCTGGTGGTGGTGCCAGCCTACGGCGAAGTCAAGCATGCCAATGACCAGGTGGTTGCCACTCTGGCCATCGAAGAGCAGGACAAGGACAAGGCGGCTGCCGCATCGCGCGTCAACCAGAAGATGAACAAGGGCGTGGCCATCGTCAAGCAGGCTGACCCGCAAGCCGTGCTGAAATCGTATGGCTATTACACCTACCCTGTGTACCCGGAAGAGCGTCCGCTGCCAGCCGGCGCCGTGGCCAAGCCGCGTGTGCCGACCGCCTGGCGCGTGGGCCAGTATCTGGAAGTGACCACCAGCAATCTGAGCAACTTGCCGAAAACCGTGTCGGCCGCACAAGGCGTGCTGACCCTGAATGGCTTGAATTTCGGCCTGAAGCCGGAAACCATCCGCGTGCTGGACGATCAGCGTATCGCCGCCACGTATAAAAACCTGAACGAGCGCATCGCTTCGATTGCCCGCGCCATGGGCCGCAATGTGTCCGACGCCGTGCTCGATACGGTAGATTTTGAGGGTTCGGGTAATTACGCCAATGAAAGCCGTCCCGCCGCCGCACCGATGATGATGCGCAGCGCCAAGATGGCCGACGACAGCGCTGTCGCCGAGCCTAGCTTCGAGCCAGGCGAGACGACACTGGATATGCGCGTGGTTGGTAAAGTCAAATTCAAATAAGGGACGCATGCCTGCGCGCCGCGCCTTGCGGCTGCGCTGTACTATTTCCTAAAGCCATGGGGTAGCATCATCACCCCATGCGCGTCCATGTTGTAGAAATCCGAGGAGAAATATATGACCGTCATGAAAACGATGCTGGCTGCGGCCGCCCTTGCCACCGTCACCCTGTCCGCACAGGCGCAGAGCCTGCCCACTGCCGGCACCCTGGTCGTCGTGCCGGCGAATGGTGAAGTGGTGCATGCAAATGACCAGGTGACCGTCACCCTGGCCATCGAAGAGCAGGACAAGGACAAGGCCGCCGCCGCTTCGCGCGTGAACCAGAAGATGAGCCAGGGTGTTGCCATCGTCAAGCAGGCCGACCCGCAAGCCGTGCTGAAAACCCAGGGGTATTACACGTATGCCGTGTACCCGGAAGCCACCCCATTGCCAGCGGGCAGCGTTGCCAGGCCGCGCGTGCCCACCGGCTGGCGCGTGGGCCAGTATTTGCAGGTGACGACCACCAACCTGGCGGCCTTGCCAAAAACCGTGTCGGCGGCACAATCCGTGCTGACCCTGAACCGCTTGAACTTTGGCCTGGCGCCTGCCACCGTGCGCAAACTCGATGAGCAGCGCATTGTTGCCGCGTATCAAAACCTGAACCAGCGGGTGGCTGCGATTGCCGCTGCCATGGGCCGCAATCTGAGTGACGCCGTGATCGATACCATCGACTTCGAAGGCTCGGGCAATTTTGCCCAGCGTCCCACCTTGATGGCTGCGCGTTCTGTCAGCGCCGATGCGATGGCCTATGGCGGCCAGCAAGTGGCTGAACCGAGCTTCGAGCCGGGTGAAACGACCCTCAGTATGGGCCTGGTGGCCAAGGTGAAGTTCAAGTAGCCGCTTGAATGTAAGCGCAATGTTGTCAGCTTGACGCCGCCGTGCTTTTCTTTGGCGGCCGCTCCTCTATAATGGCAGCATAGTCTGGCGGTGGCGCAGGGCCACCACGGGCATCCGGCATCGCTTATTTTGCAGTACACAAGAAATGGAACAACATGGCAAACTTCCCCCGTCGTAGAGGCAAGAACGGCACATCCGCAGTCTCCAAAGCTTCCCGCTTCAGCAAATTCGCGCGCCAGCCGGTTGCCGATGGCGTAGGCAAAAAAACCTTGCGCCGCCGGGGAATCTATCTGTTGCCCAATGCCTTCACGACGGCTGCCCTGTTTTGCGGTTTCTACGCCATCGTCATGGCCATGAACCAGAAATTCGAACACGCGGCCTGGGCCATCTTCATCGCCATGATACTCGACGGTCTCGATGGCCGCATCGCCCGCCTGACCAATACCCAGAGCGAATTTGGCGCCCAGTACGACAGCCTGTCCGACATGGTCTCGTTCGGCGCGGCGCCGGCGCTGGTGATCTATGAATGGTCGCTGCGCGGCATGGGCAAACTGGGCTGGCTGGCCGCCTTCGTGTATTGCGCCGGCGCCGCCTTGCGCCTGGCCCGCTTCAACACGAATATCGCGGTGGTCGACAAGCGCTTCTTCCAGGGTTTGCCCAGCCCGGCAGCGGCGGCCATGATCGCCGGCTTCATCCTGCTGATGAACGACCTGCAAGTGTCGGGCAACCAGCTGGCCTGGGTCTCGTGGGTGATCGCCCTGTTCGCCGGCCTGACGATGGTCACGAACGTGCCGTTTTACAGTTTCAAGGATGTGAACTTCCGCAAATCCGTGCCCTTCATCGTGGTCTTTTTGCTGGCGCTGTTCTTTGCGCTGATCTCGATCGATCCGCCGAAAGTATTGTTCCCCATCTTTGTAACGTATGGCTTGTCCGGTTATGCCGTGTTTTTCTGGCGCATGGCCAAGGGCAAGCCCGTCAGCATCATCCAGACCGACCATTAATGATATTGAGGTAGTCAGGTAAGGTGGGTCGGTAGCATAGCCAGTCTTCAGCCAGGAGCAGCCATGAATGCAAATAACCGACTCATCATCTTTGACACCACCCTGCGCGACGGCGAGCAATCGCCGGGCGCCTCCATGACGCGCGAAGAAAAGCTGCGCATCGCCCGCCAGCTCGAACGCATGAAGGTCGATGTGATCGAAGCGGGTTTTGCGGCGGCCTCGCCAGGCGACTTCGAGGCGATACGGGCAATTGCCGGCGCCGTGCGCGAATCCACCATCTGTTCGCTGTCGCGCGCCAATGAGCGCGACATCGCCCGCGCCGCCGAAGCGCTGGCGCCCGCCGAGCGCAAGCGCATCCACACTTTTATCGCCACCTCGCCGCTGCACATGCAGATGAAGCTGCGCATGACACCCGAGCAAGTGCTGCTGCAGGCGCAACATGCCGTGCGCTATGCGCGCCAGTTTACGGACGACATCGAATTCAGCCCGGAAGACGGCAGCCGTTCCGACGAAGATTTTCTATGCCGCGTGCTGGAAAGCGTGATCGCCGAGGGCGCCACCACCATCAATTTCCCCGACACGGTCGGTTATGCCGTGCCTGAAGTCTTCGGCAACACCATCAAGCGCTTGCGCGAACGCATACCGAATGCCGATAAAGCCATCTGGTCGGTGCATTGCCATAACGACCTGGGCCTGGCCGTGGCCAATTCCCTGGCCGGCGTCATGCTAGGCGGCGCGCGCCAGATCGAATGCACCATCAATGGCCTGGGCGAGCGGGCCGGCAACACGGCGCTGGAAGAAGTAGTGATGGCGCTGCGCACGCGCGCCGCCTATTACAACTTGACGGTGGGCATAGACACCACGCAGATCGTGGCGGCCTCGAAAATGGTCTCGCAAATCACCGGCTTTGCCGTGCAGCCGAACAAGGCGGTGGTCGGCGCGAACGCGTTTGCGCACGCTTCCGGCATCCACCAGGACGGCATTTTGAAGGCGCGCGAAACCTATGAAATCATGCGCGCCGAAGACGTGGGCTGGACTGCCAACAAGATTGTGCTGGGTAAATTGTCGGGCCGGAATGCTTTCAAGCAGCGCTTGCAGGAATTGGGGATTACCCTGGAAGCCGAAGCGGAGGTGAACGCCGCGTTCGGGCGCTTCAAGGAGTTGGCTGACCGCAAGGCCGAGATTTTCGATGAAGACATCATGGCACTGGTCAGCGCAGAAGAGCAGGCGCAGGAGAGTGAGTACTACCGTTTTATTTCACTGGCGCAGCAATCGGCGACGGGTTCAGTGCCGCATGCCACGGTGACGTTTTTGCTTGGTGGTGAGCGGCGCAGCTGTGAAGGACAGGGCGATGGCCCGGTCGATGCAACCGTCTATGCAATTGAAAGCGCGGCCGCCAGTGGCGCCGAACTGGTGCTGTTTTCCGTCAACGCCATCAGCACGGGCACGCAGTCGCAGGGGGAAGTGACGATGCGCCTGTCGCGCGACGGGCGCATCGTCAATGGCGTAGGGGTGGACGCCGATATTATTGTTGCTTCAGCCAAAGCCTATCTGGCGGCGCTCAATAAACTGCATGCGAAAGATGAGCGTATCGACCCGCAGCCATGAGAAGATCCTGCCGCAGCACGTGACTGCGGCAGGGAGTACTTATGGACGTACCGGGACTTTACTGCGATAACGGATCGACGCCTGCGTGGTCACGCCGGCGCAGTTGTCGTCCACATCGATGGCGATGCTGGCCGGCGAACCGCTGCTGTCGAACACATATTCGCGCACGACAAAAGTGCCCGTGCTCTTGCCCTTGCAATCATCCTCGCCGAC
This sequence comes from Janthinobacterium saanense, assembly GCF_014200675.1. Classification (GTDB taxonomy): domain Bacteria; phylum Pseudomonadota; class Gammaproteobacteria; order Burkholderiales; family Burkholderiaceae_D; genus Janthinobacterium. The sequence goes on from NZ_JACHCI010000022.1 coordinate 90,680, forward strand.
CCAGCCATAGCCAGTCACGCCGCTGGTGTTGCCTGGGCCGTAGCTTGCCGTCAGGCCTGTTTGCCAGGTCTGGCTGGCAGGCAGGGTGATGAGGAAATTGCGCTCGCGGCTGGACATGATTTCGGTCGTATTGTCCGTGTAGTAGCGGGCGTAGGCGAATTCCGTGGCGCTGGCGTCGCTTTCAATCACCAGCTCGCCTTTGCCGATGCGATAGGTATACAGCAGCGCTTGCGAAAAATCGGTCAGCACCTGAATCGCCAGTTGCTGGGTATCCGTTTCACCGGCAGCGTTGGTCACCTGCAATTCGATGGTGGACACGCCCTTGCTGCTGGCCGGACCCGTGACCGTGATACGTGGCGCCGTGGTGCTGTCGAGCGTCAGCGTCGGGCCGGACAACTGGCGCCAGCGGATGCTGCTGACGGGCTGGCCATTGGCCGACGAGGCGTTGGCATCGAGCGTCAGGCTGGCGCCCGATCCCAGCAGCAGTGGCGCTGCATTATTGGTGCCGATCACGGCGCGTATGCTTTGCTTGACTTGCACCAGGCCGCCAGGCGAGCTGATGGAGTTGCCGGTGACATCGCGCAGCGGGTAGGTGGCGCTGTCGTCAAAGCTCAGTTGGTAGTTGACGCCTGGCACGAACTGCGTGGCGGGACGCACGATCAGGATGGCGCCCTTGTAGCTGACATTGGCTGCGATGGTGCCGAAGCTGCCGTCTTGTGGGCGGAAAAACACATTGCCCACCGGTAAAGTCTGCAAAGGGCGTGAATAGACCCACGACAGGCTGCCGGTGCCAGGCGTGACATTCGTCAGGTCGGGCGCAATCAGCAGTGACAAACCGCTTTGCGTGGCCGGCTTGATGTCATATTTGGCCAGGCCCGCATTTTGCGGCAGCCAGGCGCCGCTGCTCCACAGATAGCTGACGGCTGCTGCGGGGATGCTGGTCAAGGGCGTGGCGCCCAGCACGACGTCGAGCTCGCTGCTATCGGCGACGGGGCGCACGCGCAAGCCTGCCTTGCTGTCGCTGGCGCCCGTCAGCAGCAATTCGCCGGCGTCGGGCAGGGTGTCAAACCAGGAACTCCACGGCGTGACCGTGCTGACGTCCAGGCTGCCGCCCAGTATTTCGCTGGCCAGGTGGTAGCGCAGGCTGGTGGTGGCGCGCGCGGTGTCGATGCGCAATTCATGCTGCGCGTCCAGTACGGTGATGGTGTCGCTCTTCACAGTCTTGCTGACGCTGTCGGTCACCGAGAAGACCAGCGCCTGGGCGTCGGAATAGGTGTGCAACAGCTTGGACAGATCGCCGCTCGCATAGTCAAAGCGTACGTTGCCGCTCAGATTCTGGCGCGCGCCGCCGCTGCTTTCGGCGAATCCCGGTGCAAAGCTGATGCTGCCGCTCAATTGCTGGCCATTGGGCGGCGTGGCGTAGGCCACATTGATAGTGCCGTCCAGCACCACATCGACTTCCTTCAGATAGCAGTTCACATACGTCACGCTCAGCTTGTCGCCGGCGCTGACATTGTGGCTGCCATCGGCATCGGTGAAGGTGGCGCTCTGGCTGCCGCCATTGCTGCAGGCCTTGGGCAAGGTGGCGCTATCGCTGAAGCCAGCGCTCCAGTCGACCACGTTTTGCGCCATACCCAGCGGCACGATGCCATAGCCTAACGCTTGCGGCGGGGCCGAGCTGGCGTTGCTGCTGCTGAGCAGCAATGGCGTGTTGGCGTTCGAAGCGGGCGGCGTGACTGGCGGCTGTGGTGGCTGTGGCGGCGGGGCGCCGGGAAAGGCGGGATCGCTCGCGCCGCCACCGCCACCGCCACAGGCGGTGAGGATAGCGGCGAATATCAGGGAAAGGGGCAGGGCGGGACGGACAAAGCGGCTGGGGTGGCTCGGTGCTTGCGGCATCTTTTTCTTTCGGTACGGTTGATTTGTGCGGCCTCTTTCTAGTAGCTTGATATAGATGGGCCAGTACTTGCTTGTAGACTTTACACAATGTTTCCATATGGAAACTACCGCATTCTAGCATCGAGAATGTTGCCTTGCAGCATCTTTGTTGAAAAAAGCAGCAGCGCCTCAAAAGCGTTTCAACTCCTTGTCCGGGTCCGGGCCGTTGAGCATCATGCGCACGATGCCCGCGTCGTCAAAATGCACATGCATCATGGAATCCCAGGCGCCCGACTCCTTGTAGCGGTAAGACCAGACATGCAGCTTGCTCAGCGCCAGATAGGATTTTTCGGTCGGCTTGCCCAGCAGGTGCAGCACGTCTTCCTGGTTGGAAACACCTATCTTGATGCGTCCGAAGGCCGGTGCATCGAGTACTTGCTCATAGGACAGCAGGCGCTCATCCAAGCCGAAGCGCGCCATGAAGGTGGTTTGGCCCCAGGGGCCGTTGGCGTATTCCAGTTCCGGCCCGGTGGCCAGCTGGTAGACATTTGTCGGCCGCCCCAGGCGCGCTTCCACGGCAGCGCGGGTTTCGCCCGGCTGTGGCGGCGGAGTGCGCCAGCTGGCGCAGGCGCTCAGCATAATCGTGAGGGCAAGTGTTGTTAATTTGTGTATCGTTTTCATGGTCGGATTCCTTAAAAGACGGCGAAATCCTATCATGCGCTGATAAAAGCCTGCACGGCAGGATACAGGCGGGCGTTTTTCCGATATACTTGCGCGTCTGGTTTTCAATTTGAACCAGAATTTCTTTTAATGTAGTTCACGGTGTATAGGGTGAAGACTCTGCGCACCGCATGTGAAAGGTTTATCATGACAGTAGAAAACATCAACAAAGCCGCTATCATCGCGGACAACGCACGTGGTCAAAACGACACCGGCTCCCCAGAAGTGCAAGTTGCTTTGCTGACAGCTCGTATCAACGAACTGAACGGCCACTTCAAAGCCCACTCGAAAGACCACCACTCCCGCCGCGGCCTGATCATGATGGTCAACCGTCGTAAGAGCCTGTTGTCCTACCTGAAGGCTAAAGACGCTACCCGTTATCGCGACCTGATCGCTAAACTTGGTCTGCGCAAGTAATTTTTGCCGCACAAGGTTTATACAGAAATGCCTGCGCCAGTTCGCTGACGCGGGCATTTTGTCATTTGAAATTCCGAATTCGTTTCACTGGGTAAAGTAATCTCAGTAGAATAAGATGTTTAAAAAGTAAAGTAGTAAAGGTGGCAATGATCGGTGTCAACGATCTGCATGCCGCCTGTGGTGAGGTGAACGACAGCCCCTGAAAATCTGTCGGCAATTAGAAAAGGGATACCCCATGTTTAACAAAGTTACGAAAACCTTCCAGTACGGTCAACATCAAGTGACGCTGGAAACGGGCGAAATCGCACGTCAGGCATCCGGCGCAGTACTGGTGTCGATCGAAGATACCGTCGTTCTGGCAACGGTGGTGGCACGCAAAGATGCCAAACCAGGCCAGGATTTCTTCCCTTTGACGGTGGATTATGTTGAGAAAACCTATGCTGCCGGTAAAATCCCGGGCGGTTTTTTCAAGCGCGAAGGCCGTCCTTCCGAAAAAGAAACACTGACTTCCCGTCTGATCGACCGTCCTATCCGTCCGCTGTTCCCGGAAGGCTACCTGAATGAAGTGCAAGTCATCATTCACGTGCTGTCGGTCAACCCGGAAATCGATCCTGACATCGCCGCCATGATTGGCGCTTCGGCTGCCCTGTGCATATCGGGCGTGCCATTCAACGGTCCTATCGGCGCCGCGCGCGTTGGTTACGCCAATGGCCAGTACATCCTGAACCCGACCGTCCAGCAACTGAAAACCTCGGAAATGGACCTGGTTGTCGCCGGTACCGAAACGGCCGTGCTGATGGTGGAATCGGAAGCGAAACAGCTGTCCGAAGAAATCATGCTGGGCGCCGTGGTATTTGGCCACGACCAGATGAAAGTCGTCATCGACGCGATTCACGACCTGGTGCGTGATGGCGGCAAGCCGGAAGTGGAATGGGCGCCTGCGCCGAAAAACGAAGCACTGATCGCGCGCGTCGCGCATTTCGCCAACGCCAAGATCAATGATGCGTATCAAACCAAGGACAAGCAAGAGCGTACGGCCAAGCTGAAAGCAGCGACGTCGGAAGTGATCGCCGACCTGTCGGCTGAAGTTGCTGCCAACGGCGGCGCGTCCATCGACAGCGCTGAAGTGAACAACATCCTGTTCGACATCGAAGCGAAAATTGTGCGTACGCAAATCCTGGACGGCGAGCCACGCATCGACGGCCGCGACACGCGCACCGTGCGTCCTATCTCGATCCGTACCAGCGTGCTGCCACGCACCCACGGTTCCGCTCTGTTCACGCGCGGCGAAACGCAGGCGCTGGTGGTGGCGACCCTGGGTACTGCCCGTGACAGCCAGAAGATCGATGCGCTGATGGGCGAGTTCACCGATTCGTTCATGCTGCATTACAACATGCCTCCGTTCGCCACCGGCGAAACCGGCCGTGTCGGTACGCCTAAACGCCGCGAAATCGGCCACGGCCGCCTGGCCAAGCGCGCGCTGATCGCCGCCCTGCCGGCAGCTGAAGAGTTCAGCTACTCGGTACGCCTGGTATCGGAAATCACCGAATCGAACGGTTCCTCGTCGATGGCGTCGGTATGCGGCGGCTGCCTGGCGCTGATGGACGCCGGCGTGCCGATGAAAGAACACGTGGCCGGTATCGCCATGGGCCTGATCAAGGAAGGCGGCAAGTTTGCCGTGCTGTCCGACATCCTGGGCGACGAAGATCACCTGGGCGACATGGACTTCAAGGTAGCCGGTACCCGCAACGGTATCACCGCGCTGCAGATGGACATCAAGATCATGGGCATCACCAAGGAAATCATGCAAGTGGCGCTGGCGCAAGCCAAGGAAGGCCGCGAGCACATCCTGGGCGAAATGCAAAAAGCCATGCCGCACGTCAAAACCGAACTGTCCGATTTCGCACCGCGTCTGATCACCATCAAGATCAACCCGGAAAAAATCCGTGACGTGATCGGCAAAGGCGGCGCCGTGATCCGCGCGCTGACCGAAGAAACCGGTACCCAGATCGACATCAGTGACGAAGGCGTGGTCACCATCGCTTCCGTCGATGCTGCTGCCGGCCAGGAAGCCAAGCGCCGCATCGAAGAACTGACGGCGTCGGTCGAAGTGGGCAAGACCTACGAAGGCACCGTGCTGAAACTGCTGGACTTCGGCGCCATCGTGCAAGTCATGCCAGGCAAAGACGGCTTGCTGCACATCAGCCAGATCGCCAACGAGCGCGTCAACGCCGTGGCCGACTACCTGAAAGAAGGCCAGCTGGTACGTGTCAAAGTACTGGAAACGGACGACCGCGGCCGTCTGAAGCTGTCGATGAAAGCAGCTGAAGGCAACGAAGCGCCAGCCGCTTAAGTTCGCCTGATGGCGGTGTGAACCGCCTGATAAAAACCGCCAGCGCGCAAGCCCTGGCGGTTTTTTTATGGTGCGCCCAGCATGGGCGCACTCCTGCGGGTGCAAGTCCCGCCGCGAGCTGACCACAGTGAGCGAAGTGAAGCGCAACTGCGGG
>NZ_JACHCI010000023.1 GCF_014200675.1 Janthinobacterium saanense
TATGGAAAAACTGTGAGCACAAACTAGAGACGAGCCGACAATTTGTCGTGCTCGCCTTTTTGTCACTCTTGCTTCATAGACTTTGAACTGGTTCTTAGATACTGATAGGAGTTCCAGGTTTTGTTTGATTACTTGATACACTCATTTTTCATTATCAAAAAATAAACCTATAGTCTGTTCGTGCGCCGCAGATCCCACAACAACCGGCCACCGCTGACCAGGCACAGCACGATAATCGCCATCGACAGCGGCAAATGAAATTGCTCGCGTCCTGCCAGTGCAAAGCCGGTGTGAATAGCGAAAGTGGCGATGCCCAGGGTGGCGCAGCAAGTGGCGTAAAACGGCGCGCGCGGAGTCGATAGCAGCACGTGGCGATAGCCCACCAGCACCAGGGCAATGGCGGCCAGGTTGAAGGCGAGGAAACCCTGCACCCCGCCCGGCAGATAAAACATGTCCCACTCTTGCCAATAAGCAGCATCGATCTGATGCAGGATCAGGCACAGCATGGTGCAGAAGTAACTACGCGTCATCATTGTTCTCATTCGTTAATATTGACGCAATTTTAACGCGCAAAACGATATTTCCGAACGCTGCGGTCTTTTTTAAGGCCAATCGCTATTTGTTTGATATAAATGCTTTCTCACTAAGAATCATGCATACTGCTGATCAATATCATTGATACGAGCCCCGCATGACAAGTACCCAGCCGGCTGTGGAAACCAAGCTCCAGGACTTCGAATTTGAAGCGATGAATCTGCAGGTAGGCGGGCGCATCCAGTTTATTACCCACCGCACCATCAAGCCTGTCCAGCATTTCTCGACCCTGATCGGTTATGTCAAAGATGAGTATTTGATCGTCAAGATTCCCATGGATAACGGCGGCCCCGTCATGCTCAACGAAGGCGACAAGCTGACCATCCGCGTGTTTTCCGGCGTCACCGTGTGTTCCTTTTCCTGCAGCGTGCAGCGCGTGTTCGGCCGGCCCCTCAATTATGTGCACCTGAGTTTCCCTGACGCCATACAAGGCACCAGCCTGCGCACGGCCATGCGCGTCAAGGTGGAGATACCGGCGCAACTGAGCTATGCGGAAATGCCCGCCGTCTCCGTCTTCATCATCAATCTCAGCGTGTCAGGCGCGCTGATCGAATCGCCGGCCATGCTCACACCGGGCGAAGATGGCGTGATGCTGAGCTTTACCTTGCTGGCGCCCCCCAACCGCCACCAGATGCGGCTCGATACGCGCGCGCGTATCCAGAATGTGAACATGAACAAGGCAACGGTCGGCAACGAGCAGGGCGACAGCTATACCTATGGTCTGCAATTCATCGACCTGGAACCCACCCACTACACCTTGCTGCAAAACCTGACCTACGAGGCCCTGATCGTGGATAGGCAAAAAATCGTCTGAGCGCCAAGCAGCAGGCAACGCTCACAAGGAGGCGGATTTTTCCGGAATATTGTTTTTGGTAATCGCCGCCAGTGCCGCCGGATTCGTCACGGTGGTTCTGTTGAACCAGGTCAGGCTGCTGGGCCCCGGCTTCATTTCCATCGTCACCGTCTTGCCGCCGATATCCTTGCCCAGGTCATTGGCCAGGACTAGCTCGATATTGCCCGCAGTCACCTTGGCGCTAGCCACTTCATGCGTGGCACTGAAGAGAGGTATATCGCTGGGCGCCCCATCGACTGACGTGCTGCAAGCTATCGCCTCGCCGCCATTTTCCTGCACGCACAGCGCGACGGCTGTTTTCAAGGGCGCGGCGGCGGCCAGCACATTGCTGACCTTGGCGCGCATGGTGTAATCGCTATATTGGGGAATCGCCACGGCCGCCAGGATGCCGGCGATGGCGACGACGATCATCAGTTCGATCAGGGTAAAACCGGCCTGCAGACGTGGACTCATTATCTCCTCCAATAGGTGGTATGCGATAAGAGTGGTGATGCAAGTGCTGTGCCAGGCACGGCCCTGCCGCCACGCCCGGGCGGCGGCAGGGGTTCAGTGCTTCAGGCAACGGAAGCGACGTTTTTTGTCAGACTGTGCCCGCTGCTGTCCTGGCGGGTCAGGCAGCGTCCGGGGCCTTTTTTTCCGCAAAGTACGGGTAGGCAAGCGGCAACAGCAGCAAGGTAAAGAAGGTGGCCGACACGATGCCGCCCACGATCACCACGGCAAATGGCCGCTGGGTTTCCGAGCCGATGCCGTGCGACAGGGCCGCCGGCAGCAAGCCCAGGCCGGCCATCAGCGCCGTCATCAGAATCGGGCGCAAACGCGCCACGGCGCCGGCGATGGCGCTTTCCACGGCGCTGCCATTGCTCTTGGCGATCTCGATAATCTGCTCGACCATGATCACGCCGTTCTGCACCGAAATACCGGCCACGGCGATAAAGCCGACGGCCGCCGAGACGGAAAAATGCAGGCCGACCAGGCCCAGGCCCAGGATGCCGCCGATCAGGGTGAATGGCACGATGGACAGGATCAGCATGGCCTTGCGCACGGAACGGAAAGCCCAGAACAGCAAGGAAAAAATCAGCAGCGCCGTGATCGGCACGATCACTTCCAGGCGTTTCACGGCCCGTTGCTGGTTTTCAAACTGGCCGCCCCAGGTAATCTGGTAGCCGGGTGGCAAATGCACCAGGCGCGCCACTTTCTCTTGCGCTTCAGCAACGAAACTACCCTGATCGCGGCCCAGCAGATTGGCCTTGACGGAGGCATTGCGGCCACCGGCTTCACGGCTGATGCGCGCCGCGCCCTGGCGCACTTCGATGCGCGCCAGTTCAGACAGCGCCACCGTACCGGCCCCGCCCGGCAAGTTGATTTGCAGGGCGCCGATGGCGTCGACAGAATCGCGCGCCGCTTCCTGCAGGCGCACGGTGATGTCGTAACGCTGGTCACCCACGAAATAGGCGTTGACGGCATTGCCCGCCAGCGCAGTCTGCACGGCGGTATTGACGTCGGCTACATTGACGCCCAGGCGGGCGATGCGCTCGCGGTCGATCACGATGTCGAGTTCGCTCTGGCCGCCGATTTTCACCGCTTCCACGTCGGCCGCGCCGGCAATGCTGTTCAGGACGCCGGCAATCTGTTCGCTTTTTTGCGTCAGCACGTCCAGGTCGGGGCCATAGATCTTCACGGCGATCTCGCCTTTCACGCCGGACAAGGCTTCTTCCACATTGTCTTCGATGACTTGCGAAAAATTGGTCGGCACGCCGGGCAGGCTGCGGATCCTGGCCGACATATCGGCCACCAGCGCATCCTTGCCGTCAAAGCGCCAGGTATCGCGTGGTTTCAGGTCGGCCAGGATTTCCATATTGTTGCTGCCCTTGGGATCGGTGCCATCATCGGGCCGGCCCACGTGCGAAATCACATTGCCCACTTCAGGGTAGGACATGATGATGGCGCGCACCTTTTGTTCCACTTCACGCGTCTTTTCCAGCGAACTCGATGTCGGCAGGCTGATCGTCAGCCACAGATTGCCTTCATCCAGTTTGGGCAGGAACTCGCTGCCCAGCAAGGGCGCCAGCGCCAGCGTGACCACCAGTACCAGCGCCGAGGCCAGCATCACGGGAATGCGGCGGCGCTGGGCTGAACCCAGCAAGCGGCCATAACCATCCTGGATGCGCTGCAGCCAGGTGCTGTGCTGTTCCGCCATCGGATAGCGGCGCATGGTCCAGGCCAGCAAGGTCGGGATCAGGGTCATGGTGAGGATGATGGCGCCCAGCATGGCAAAGCTGAGCGTGAAAGCTACCGGCGAGAAAATCTTGCCTTCTACCCGCTGGAAAGTGTAAATCGGAATAAAGGCCACGATGATGATGGCCTTGGCAAACAGGATCGGATGGCCCAGTTCCACCACCGTCTGTTTCAAGGTGCGTTCACGCAGCGAAAAATCGAGCCGGCCCGGTTCGCCCAGCAGCGCCAGACGCACCAGCAGCGCTTCGACCAGCACCACCGCGCTGTCGATAATGATGCCGAAGTCGACCGCGCCCAGCGAAATCAGGTTGGCGGGAATGCCGCGCGCGTCGAGCATGATGAAGGCGAACAGCAGCGACAGGGGAATCACGGCAGCGACGATCAGTGCGGCGCGCCAGTTGCCGAGGAATATGATCAGGATGGCGATCACCAGCGCTGCGCCCACTAATAGGTTTTCCGCCACCGTGTGCACGGTATGGCCGATCAGTTCCGTGCGGTCATAAATCGTGCGCAAATGCACGCCTTTCGGCAAGCGCGTGTCGAGGCCGGCAATCGCCAGCTTGACGTCGGCCACCACCTTGGCGGCATTGCTGCCCTTGCTCATCTGCACGATGCCTTCGACCACGCTATCCTGGTGATTGAAGGCCACCACGCCGGAACGGGGGCGATAACCGATTTTCACGTCGGCCAGGTCCGACACCAGCACCGTGCGTCCGCCCTTGGCGCTGACGATCACGCGACCGATATCGTCGATGCTGTTGAAGATGCCGATGCCGCGCACCACCAGCGCTTCATCGCCGCGGCGCACCAGGCCGCCACCGACGTTGGCGCTGTTATTCGTCAAGGCGGTGCTGACCTGGTCGATGGTCACGCCATAACGCTGCAGGGCGGCAGGATCGACTTGCACCTGGTATTCCTTGACGGTGCCGCCAAAGCTGACCACGTCGGCCACGCCAGGCACGATGCGCAGCGCCGGGCGTATCACCCAGTCTTGCAGGGCGCGCACTTCATTGGCGTCCATGCCGGGCGGCGCTTCGATGACGTAGCGGAAGATTTCACCGACGGCCGTCGACAGCGGCGCCAGGCTGGCTTGCACGCCAGTCGGCAGATTGACGTTCTGCAACTTTTCCAGCACTTGCTGGCGCGCAAAATAGTCATCCGTGCCATCGGCAAAGGTCAGGGTCACCACCGACAAGCCGGTAATCGTCACGGAGCGCAACTGCGTCTGCTGCGGCACGCCGCTCATTTCGCGCTCGATCGGCAAGGTCACATTGCGTTCGACCTCTTCCGGCGCCTGGCCCGGAAACTGGGTAACGATCTGCACCTGCACGTCTTGCACGTCGGGAAACGCCTCGATCGGCAGATTAGTCAGCGCGCGATAACCAAACACGCCCAGCGCCACCGTCAAAATCAAGACGAAGACGCGCTGCGCCAGGACAAAATCGATCAGCTTAGTGAGCATTGCTGTCTACCTCGGCGTTCAGCAAAAAGGCGCCTTCGGTGACCACTCTTTCACCGGCGGCAACGCCTGCATCGACAAAACTGCTGTCACGGCCCTTGATGCGCACATTGACGCGGCGTTTTTCAAACGTGCCAGGCTGTTTTTCCACGAAGGCATAGCTGTACATGCCTTCGGCAAACAAACTGGTATTGGGCAACTCCACCGCCAGGCTGGCGCCATCGCCGGCCAGGAAGGACGCGCGGGCAAACATTTCCGGTTTTAACTGGCCATCGGCATTGTCCAGGGTGCAGCGCACCTGGATGCGGCGCGTCAAGGGATCGAGCACGGGCGCGATATGCGCGACCCTGGCGCTGAAGCGGCGGCCCGGATAAGCATCGGTTTCTATGCTGACCAGCTGGCCTTCATGCACGCTGGCAACGGCGCTTTCGGGCACGTCGACCAGCACCCACAAGCGACGCAGATCGCTGATGACGAACAGCGGACCGGGCGCATCGGGGCGCACTTCCTGGCCAGGATTGATCTGGCGGTCGGCGATGATGCCGGCCAGCGGCGCGCGCAAGGCATAACGGCCATTGTCGCTGCCGGCCGCATTCAGGCTTTGCATGCGCAGGGCGGCGCGGCGCGTTTCCGCGTGGGCTTGCTGGAAGTCGGCATCGGCCGACTCATAATCCTTGCGCGCCAGCACTTCACCCTTGAACAGGGTTTCGGCGCGCTGGAAGGCCAGGTGCTTGCGCAGTTCATCGGCCTGGGCCTTGCGCCAATCGGCTTCGGCACTGGCCAGGTCAGGCGAATCGAGGTCGGCCAGCAGGGCGCCGCGCGCGACCTTGTCGCCACTATCTGCATGCAGGGCCAGCACGCGGCCCAGCACGGGCGAGCTGACGCGCGTGGTGACGTTTTCATCGTAGGCGATGCGGCCATTCAAGGCCGCGCTGGCGGGCAAGGGGACGGCGCTCACGGCGGCAATTTTCAGGGTCGACAACTGTGGCGCATTGGCAGCGAAATGCAGGACACCGGGCGTTGCGCTGGCAGGCTTGGCGGCACTGCTGCTGGCCTGGGACGCTGCGTGGGCGCGTTGCATATACTGGACGCCGGCGACGGCGCCGCCGCACAGCAGGACAAACAAGGAACCATAGGTCAAGGTGCTGCGCGATATCATGGTGTCGTACTTTCAAAGGAATCGGTGCGGATGGAGGCTTGCCAGGCGGCCAGGGCCTTGGCGTAATCGCTGCGGGCGGCCAACGCGTCGAGCTGCACGGCGCGGTAATTGCGCCGCACGTCGAGCACATCGGCAATTGCCATGGCGCCATGCTGATAAGCAAATTCAGCGGACTGGGCCGACTTTTTCGCCGCGGGCAGCAAGCTATCGTCGATACGCTGCAAGCGTTCGCCATCGCTGCGCACATCAAGTTCTGTGCGGCTCAGTTCGGCGCGCGCCTGGATGCGCGTCTGCTCCAGGTTTTCCTGCGCGGCATCGAGCGCCACTTGCGCGCTGCGAATCTCGCCGTCGTACTGGTAACGCAGGAACAGCGGCACTTGCAGCGAAATGCCGAAGCTGTTGCCGCTGCCCTGGGGGTTGCTCGGGCTGACCGGATAGTGCTCAGCTTGCACGCCGACGGACACATCGCGCGTGCGCGAGGCCAGCGCCAGCTTGTGCGCCGACAACGCCGCCGCTACGCGCGCCTGCGCCGCCATCACATCGGGACGCTTGGCGATGGCTTCGTCGCTGTTCAAATTATCCGCACCAGCGCCGTCGTCCTTCGAGAAAGCACCAAAGGCAACGGGCGTCGGCCAGCCATCGGCCAACGGCAATTGCGCCTCACGTGGGCTCAAACCGGTCAGCAAGGCCAGCGCCTGGCGCGCATGGACGACATCGCTGCGGGCCTGCACTTCATCGTTGGCCGCGCGCAGCGCTTCGACTGCCAGCCGCGCCACGTCAGCCGGCGAAATATCGCCTGCCTGGCGCTGCTTTTGCGCCGCATCAACGCTGCGCTGGTACAACTGCGCCGTCTCGGCCAGGATGGCCTGGCGCTGGCTGGCCGCCAGCACATCGTAATAGGCCTGGCTGACGGCAATGCGCAACTGGCGCCGCGCTTCGCGCAAGTCCGCCTGCGCACCCTCTTCCTGGTGCAGTGCGCCTTGGCGCCGCAGCTCGCGCTTGCCGCCACGTTCCAGCAACTGGTCGATGCGCACGGTGCTGTCGACCGTCTTGCTGCGCAAGCTGCCGGCGCCCACGCCCGCGCCAGGGTTGATATTGGCCGTCTGCACGGTCAGCATGGGATTCGGTGCGGCGCTGGCGGAAATCACATCGGCGCCAGCGCCCTGCAGCGCCAGATTGGACATGCGCACATCGTGATTGCGGGCCAGCGCCAGGCGCTGCAGCGCGTCCAGCGGCAGGCTGTCCGACAAGCCGGCGTCGGCCTGCGCCAGAGGAGAAAAGCACAGCGGGATCAGCATCGCCAGACGGCGTAGGTGTTTCATGGAAATAGGCATGCGCTTGAGGATTACTCTAGAGAAGGTGGCAACAAGGTCGAGATGCGCGACAACTGGCCGCGCGCACAATCGGCGGGCCACAATTCCACCTGGGTGTCAGGCAGCAGCGCCAGGCCGTCGGGCACTTCGGCCACGGCCGTGCGCATGGTGCGTACATGGCGGTAGCGCAATGCGACAAAATGCCGCGTCGCCAGGTCGCTATCGGATAACTGGAGCAGGCAAAGCGGCAAATCGGCGTTGCGCCCCGGTGGGTAGGCGGCGACCACCCAGGCGCGATGCGCGCCGTGCTCCCAATCCACCTTGGGCGCGGCGCTACAGGCGCACAGCAACAGCAGGCATAGCGCCGCAGCGCCCGGCTTTATGGCATGCATAGAAAGGATGTGAATCTTGTCGATGTAAGTGCCCACTAAGGGCGCAGGATAGGAAGTACAGCCGCATCATAGGTCGCGCTGGCCGCAAACGGTGTTACAAGTTGGTAATGTCATACGCCTGTCATCCAGCGTGCAGACGGCAGGATGCGGAGGGGAATAAGAGGGAAATAAGAGGGAAATAAGAGGAAAATAAGAGGAAAATAATTTTGGGGCCAGAGATAAAAAAAAGGAGCCGAAGCTCCTTTTTTTATGTCTGGCGATGGCCGGCTAAATTACAGCATGGCTTTCAGCAGACGCGCCATTTCCGACGGGTTTTTGGTCACGGTGATGCCGCAAGCTTCCATGATTTCCAGTTTGGCTTGTGCCGTGTCAGCACCGCCAGAGATCAGCGCGCCGGCGTGGCCCATGCGCTTGCCTGGAGGAGCGGTCACGCCAGCGATGAAGCCAACGACCGGTTTTTTCATGTTGTCTTTGATCCAATAAGCCGCGTTGGCTTCGTCTGGACCACCGATTTCGCCGATCATGATGACCGCGTCGGTATCTGGATCATCATTGAACATCTTCATGATGTCGATGTGTTTCAGACCGTTGATCGGGTCGCCGCCGATGCCGACTGCCGACGATTGGCCCAGGCCCAGTGCGGTCAATTGACCGACTGCTTCATAGGTCAGGGTGCCCGAACGCGATACTACGCCGATGCGGCCTTTTTTATGGATGTGGCCTGGCATGATGCCGATCTTGATTTCGTCCGGGGTGATCAGACCTGGGCAGTTAGGGCCCAGCAGCAGTGTTTTGCTGCCCGACTTGGCCATACGGTCTTTCAAAGCCATCATGTCACGCACTGGAATGCCTTCGGTGATGCAAATGGCCAGGTCCAGTTCAGCTTCTACAGCTTCCCAGATCGCCGCTGCCGCGCCTGCTGGCGGTACGTAGATCACGGAAACGTTGGCGCCGGTTTCTTTTTTCGCTTCTGCAACGTTAGCGAAAATAGGAATGCCTTCGAAATCTTCGCCGGCTTTCTTCGGGTTCACGCCAGCCACGAAAGCGGCTTTGCCGTTTGCGTAGTCGCGGCAACCGCGGGTGTGGAATTGACCGGTCTTGCCGGTAATACCTTGGGTAACGACTTTGGTATCTTTATTGATCAGAATGGACATGTTGATTCCTTAATTAAGCTTGACCGGCAGCAGCGGCAACGACGCTCTTGGCTGCATCTTCCATGGTGTCGGCTGCGATGATAGGCAGACCGGAATCGGCCAGCATCTTTTTGCCCAGGTCTTCGTTGGTGCCCTTCATGCGCACCACCAGCGGTACGTTCAGCGAAACGGCTTTCACCGCGGCGATGACGCCTTCAGCGATCACGTCGCAACGCATGATGCCACCGAAAATATTCACCAGGATGGCTTTCAGGCCTGGGTTTTTCAGCATGATCTTGAACGCTTCGGTTACTTTTTCTGCCGTGGCGCCGCCGCCTACGTCCAGGAAGTTGGCAGGCTCGCCGCCGAACAGTTTGATGGTGTCCATGGTCGCCATGGCCAGGCCAGCACCGTTGACCAGGCAACCGATGTTGCCGTCGAGCGAAATGTAAGCCAGGTCGAATTTCGAGGCTTCGATTTCAGCTGGATCTTCTTCGTCCAGGTCGCGCAGGGCGATGATTTCCGGATGACGGAACAGCGCATTCGGGTCGAAGTTGAACTTGGCGTCCAGGGCGATGACCTTGCCGCTACCGGTGACGATCAGCGGGTTGATCTCGGCCAGCGAGCAATCGGTTTCCCAGTAGGCTTTGTACAGGCCTTGCAGGTTGACGCGCGCGTCGGCGATCGAACCGGCAGGCACGCCGATTTTGGTCGCGATGTCGTCTGCCTGGGCATCGGTCAGGCCTACGCTAGGCTCGATGGTGACATGGTGAATTTTTTCAGGGTGGCTCTCGGCCACTTCTTCGATGTCCATGCCGCCTTCGGACGACGCCATCAGGACGATTTTCTGGGTAACGCGGTCGGTGACCAGCGAAACGTACAGTTCCTGTTTGATGTCGGCGCCTTCTTCCACCAGCAGGCGGTTGACTTTCTGGCCTTCGGCGCTGGTCTGGTGCGTGATCAGCTGCATGCCCATGATCTCGTTAGCGTATTGCTGGACCTGTTCGATCGATTTCGCCACTTTCACGCCGCCACCCTTGCCGCGGCCACCTGCGTGGATCTGTGCCTTGACGACCCACACCGGGCCGCCCAGGGTTTCGGCAGCCTTGACTGCCTCGTCGACGGACATGCACGGAATGCCGCGTGGCACCGTCACTCCGAATTGCCGGAGGATTTCTTTGGCTTGATACTCATGGATTTTCATGCTGGCTTCCCTTCTGATACTGATTTGTAAAAATACGGTTAGTGGTGCAAAAAAACAGGAAAAACAGCGCCGGGATCACGCTTTGGCTACCCAGCGCGGGTAATACTGTGCAACCGCCCCGCCATCGGTGCGCAGGGCGTGGCACTTGTCGAGTTGAAACGGCTTTTCATGCGGCAAATCAGCATTCGCACCGTCACGGGTCGACCAGACATCGCCGGCAAATGCCTGAACCGCCGCAGTCGGCAAGACTTGCGCCAGTTCGGTCAGATGGGTACAGCCGGCGATTCCCGCCAGGCGCTCTTTCAAGTCGCGGCGGAAATTCTTCAATAGATTCAGACCGATCAGCGCCTGGTAAGCGGGGCCGATGGTATCGCAAAAGCCGGGATAGGGTACGGAATCGGAGGCAGCTTCAGCCTCGACGATGGTCAGTTCGCGATCAACGGTAATGCGCAAATGGAGGTCATGCAGGGGGGTACCGGCGGGACGGGGTCCGGAGGCCAGGATAGCGTCGAACGATTTGATGTCGGTGATGCGCGCGTCAATATCCCATAGGCCATCCGCGCGCGCGTACGCTTGGACGTCGATAACGCGGGAGTGCCGTAGGGCGCGCCGGGAAACGGGAGTTGACAGGGGCATAAGACCGATGCTGCTTGCGCAGCCAAAATTTAGTAAGCAGCCATGTGCATAAAGCACGCCGTTCGCAGCTTCTACGAACAGCAACCGCACCTGCGGCGCCGCAAAAACCCTAAAAGTGTAGCACAGAGCGCGCTAGTTGCGCCGCAACATAATTTTTTATTGCCAGCAATACAAGTCAGCTAATCATCGCTGAAAACGAGAAAATGAATGACATTCATTCGCAATCGATATAACTTGAAATGGGGCGGCATCACTGCGCTCCCGTGCCTTCCCGAGTTCAGCCGATAATGCCGACTGCCTGCAAAACAGGCAGCCCCCGCTCGGCAAATTGTTGCGCTGCCCGATACAACTCTGCCAGGTTCTCGTCTTCTGTCAGCAAGACCTGGCCATCCTTGGACAGCAGGCGATTCATGCGCTGCAGCACGGGCCATACCTCACGCACCCATTCCTCAGGAAGCTGCCACCCCTGCAGTTTTGCTCGCAGGAATAGCTGTTGTAAATGTGGTACAAATATGCCGCCGCCGGTAACAGGACTGGCCAGCGTATTCAAGTCGACGCGTTCCAGCGCCAGTTCCAGCAGATGGCGATTCAAGCGCTCCGTCTGCGGCCGCGCCGCAGCAATTTCGACCTCATCCTGCACGGCATTGACGCTGCCCTTGCTGATCAAAATCATTATGATCTGCAACAAGGCGGCCAGGCTAACCTCCCGCTCAGCCAATGCCTGCTCCAGCTCGCCAATAGTGCGGACGCGGTGGTCAAACAGCAGGTCGAGTACAGGACCGTAGACAAGCTCATCCATATCGGCGTCACCCAGCACGCCGTGCACGCTCAGCACGACCTCATCGCGGGGCGTCAGCAGCAGCACGCGCACCGCACGCAAGGCCTTCGCCTGGGCAAATGGCGTCAGCTTGCGGGCGCCCTTGACCCAGTAATCCTTGCGAAATTGCTGGTTGACCAGAAACGCCCGCGTCGTTTCGCGGAAGATGGGATCGGGAATATCGGCCAGGAATTGCTGATGCTCGGCCGTCAGATTGAGCATGTCGACATGGTCGGTATAAGTGGCGGACCCGGCAAAATCCAGCTTGGCCTCGACCAGCAGGGCCGCCGCCCTGGAAAACGCCATCGGTTGCCAGTCCATATTGAAGTACTCATGCGCAACATAGTTGCGGTCCAGCGCCTTGAGCTTGTCGAAACGGTCGGCCAGCAGCGGGTTGGCCAGCATATAGCGCGGCTGCGTGGCAATCATGCGTTCGACGAAATCGATCGCGCCTTCGATGCGCGATAACACGCCGACGCCGGGCGCAGCCATCACCCGGCTATGTTCGGAAAGCAAGTCGCGCAGCGGCATCATGGCCGCCCAGCCAGGCTGGGTGTTGTAGCTGATATAGGCAACGCCGCCTACCTTCAGCTTGCGGTGCAGGAAGTCCACGATCAGCGCGCGGTTTTCCTCCGAGACCCAGCTCCAGATGCCATGCAGGGCGATATAGTCGAAGTCGGGCAAGTCGTCGCGCTGGCAAAACTGTTCGAACGATTCATCGCTCAACTGCGCGCCGGCGCCGGCGGCGCCAGCCAATTCTTGGGCAAACGCAACCTGGGCCGGATTAAAATCATTGCCAAACCAGCGCGTACTTGATGCCGCTGCGTGGATATTGACACTCACGCCCTGGCCAAAACCCAGCTCGCACGCCGTGCCGTGCGCTGGCAGAGCCAGGCCGGCCGCCAGCAGCGGCAATTGCAGACGCAGCGGGTTCAGTTCTTCGTAATAGCCATAGGTGTAGGCGACTTCGGCTACGTAGCCGGCATTCCAGTTGCTCATCTCGGTATCCTGTCATCCTGTTGTGCGCACGGCACATGATCAATGGCACAAGGATAACGTATTGCGAGAGTAGCGCAAGCAGAGAAAAGAAGGCTTTTCAGAGGGGGAAATGCAAGCGAAGGCGCCAGGCTTGCGTTGACAAAGTCTTATTCCTCGTCCGGGTCCAGCCCTTTCAGGGCCACGTGCACGGCCTTTTGTGAGAAGCCGCGCTGCATCAGGAAACGCATCTGCTTGTTGCGCTGTTCGGCGTCTGATGCCACTTGCCCGAACTTGCGGCGCCACACTTCACAGGCACGCGCAACTTCACCCTCGGCCAGGCCGGCCTTCAATTCCTGCAGCGCCTCGCCGCCGATGCCATGGCTTTGCAGCTCGGCCATGATGCGGCTGTTGCCGAAGCGAGCCGAACGGCGATGGATCAAGGATTCGGAAAAACGCTCCTGCGACAGCCAGTTGGCTTGTTCCAGGCTGTCGAGCAAGGCTTCCACGTCGTCGCCCTCCTGCGCATGCCGCTGCAGCTTGCGCCGCAATTCCATGCGGCTATGTTCACGCATCGACAGAAAGCGTAGCGCCCTGCCCTTCAGGCTTAGTTGTACCGCTGCCATACCCTACCTTTTTATCCATACCCGAAACACAATTGCCGCCAGGCGCACGGGCGCAAGGCGGCAATCATTGTAAAACTTTTATGCGGCCAGCTAACACTGGCCACAGCGCGACGGCTTACTCGGCAGCCTTGGCTTCCATCGCCTTGGCGGCTTTATCGGCCTTGTCCGCCTTATTATCGCCCTTCTCAGCCTTTTCACCCGCCAGCGGCGGCAGTTCGCGCACGCCCAGCGAAGCGCGTACCTTGTTTTCAATTTCACGCGCCAGCGCCGGACGCTCTTGCAGGAAGGCGCGGGCGTTGTCCTTGCCCTGACCGATGCGTTCGCCGTTGTAGCTATACCAGGAACCGGATTTTTCCACGATCTTGGCATCCGAACCCAGGTCCAGGATTTCGCCTTCGCGCGAGGTGCCTGCGCCGTACAGGATGTCGAAATGCGCTTCCTTGAATGGCGGCGCGATCTTGTTCTTGACGACCTTGACCTTGGTTTCGTTACCGATCACTTCATCGCCCGATTTGATCGAGCCGGTGCGGCGGATATCGAGGCGCACGGAAGCGTAGAATTTCAGCGCATTACCGCCGGTCGTCGTTTCAGGGCTGCCGAACATCACGCCGATCTTCATGCGGATCTGGTTGATGAAGATGACCAGGGTATTGGTGCGGTTGATGGAGCCGGTCAGCTTGCGCAGGGCTTGCGACATCAGACGTGCTTGCAGACCTGGCAAGGAGTCACCCATGTCGCCTTCGATCTCGGCGCGTGGCGTCAGGGCGGCCACGGAGTCGATCACGACCAGGTCGACGCTGCCCGAACGCACCAGCGCATCGCAGATTTCCAACGCTTGCTCGCCCGTATCCGGTTGCGAAATCAGCAATTCGTGCAGGTTGACGCCCAGCTTTTGCGCGTAACCGACGTCCAATGCATGCTCGGCATCGATAAAGGCGCAGGTGCCGCCCAGTTTTTGCATTTCAGCAATGGTTTGCAGGGTCAAGGTGGTTTTACCCGACGATTCAGGACCGTAGATTTCCACTACGCGGCCACGCGGCAAGCCGCCTACGCCCAGCGCGATATCGAGGCCGAGCGAACCGGTCGACACGACTTGCACTTCTTCGATCGCTGCGCTGGCATCCATGCGCATGACCGAACCTTTGCCAAACTGCTTCTCGATCTGTGCCAGTGCGGCGGCGAGCGCCTTGGCTTTTTCCGATGCGGGTACTACAGCTTTTTTATCGTCCATATGTTCTTTCAGCGTTCTTTCAGCCTGGGCGCGGGGTAAAGTCTCGCGGGCTTGGTTAAATTCTCTAAACAGTCACTACTGTATAAAAAAACAGTGATCAATGCAAGCGGAACGTGGATTTGTTTTGAAACAGATCAATACAGTCCTTGTTTCACACAAATACTCGCCACCTTGCGGAAAATGAAACACAATACAATCAAACTTCTCTTTTTCTATTGCTGCAAGCTTAGGAAGTGCGACCATGCGTATTTTACTTGCCGAAGATGACAGCGTGCTGGCCGATGGCCTGACCCGTTCGCTGCGCCAGTCCGGTTATGCCATCGACTACGTCAAAAACGGGCAGGAAGCCGACACCGCGCTGTCCACCCAGGAATTCGACTTGCTGATCCTCGACCTGGGCCTGCCCAAGATGTCGGGCCTGGAAGTGCTGCGCCGCCTGCGCGCCCGCGCCTCGCTGCTGCCCGTGCTGATACTCACGGCGGCCGATTCCATCGAACAGCGCGTCAATGGCCTGGACCTGGGCGCCGATGATTATATGGCCAAGCCCTTCGCCCTGTCGGAACTCGAAGCTAGAGTGCGCGCCCTGACGCGGCGCGGCGCGGGTGGCGGCGCCACCGTCATCAAGCATGGCCCGCTCAGCTACGACCAGGTGGGGCGCAGCGCCTACATCAACGAGCAGATGCTGGACCTGTCGGCGCGCGAACTGGGTTTGCTGGAAGTCTTGCTCAACCGCACCGGCCGTTTGGTGTCGAAGGAGCAACTGGTCGACCATCTGTGCCAGTGGGGCGAGGAAGTATCGAACAATGCCATCGAAGTCTATGTGCACCGGCTGCGCAAGAAGATCGAGGTCGGCGGCGTGCGCATCGCCACCGTGCGCGGCCTCGGTTACTGCCTGGAAAAATATTCGGAAGCGGCACGCCTGAGCGCTGAAGCAAGCCAGGCCGCTGGCGCCGCCGGCAAGTGAAACCGCGCGAGGCGCCCAACGACGAGGCCGCGCAAGACGATTGGTTCGAGCCGCCGCCCAGCGAGCAGGACGACACCATCCAGCATTCGCTGTTTGGCGAAATCCTCGACTGGATGCTGGCGCCCTTGCTGCTGCTGTGGCCGATGAGCATCGCCATCACCTATCTGGTGGCCAAGGGCATCGCCAACCAGCCCTTCGACCATGCGCTGGAAGACAGCGTCACCATGCTGACGCAGCAAGTCAAGCAGCCAGGCGGCCAGTATTTCAGCCAGCAGCCTGAACGGACCGGGCGCACGGCGCGCGACTTTTTGCGCGGTGACGATATCGATACCGTGTATTACCTGATCGTCGGCCAGGATGGCGGCTACGTCGCAGGCGACCGCGACTTGCCACCGCCGCTGGACCCGGAACGCTATCGCAGCGGCGTGGTGCTGTTCCGCAGCGACACCATCCATGGCACGCCCGTGCGCGTGGCGTTTTCCTACCTCGACATGCCCGCCAGCGCCAGCGGCGAGGAGCCGCGCCGCGCCCTGGTGCAAGTGGCCGAAACACTGGAGAAGCGCGCCCAGCTGGCCAATGAGATCATCAAGGGCGTGATCTTGCCGCAATTCATTATCTTGCCCATCGTGCTGGCCCTGGTCTGGTTTGCGCTGGCGCGCGGTCTGTCGCCGCTGGCGCAATTGCAGGAGCGCATACGTGCGCGGCCGCCCGATGACCTGAGTCCCATCGAAACGGACCAGGTGCCTGAAGAAATCACGCCACTGGTCGGTTCGCTCAATGACATGCTGGCGCGGTTGTCGCTGTCGATCGACATGCAGAAGCGCTTTATTGCCGACGCGGCGCATCAGATGAAAACGCCGCTGGCCGGTATGCGCATGCAGTCCGAGCTGGCCTTGCGCCAGACCGACCACAATGAGATACACCGCTCATTGATGCAGCTGGCCAAGAGTTCGGAATCGGCCACGCGGCTGGTGAACCAGTTGCTGGCCCTGGCGCGCGCGGAAAACCAGCCCCAGGCAGGCACGGCGTTCCAGCCTATCGACTTGAACGAACTGGCGCGCGGCGTGGTGCATGACTGGGTGCAAACCTCGTTCGCCCAGCAGATCGACCTGGGCTTCGAGCAGCCGCCGTATCCCATCATGATTTCCGGCAACGCGATGATGCTGCGCGAACTGCTGGGCA
The DNA here is from genome assembly GCF_014200675.1 of Janthinobacterium saanense. Classification (GTDB taxonomy): domain Bacteria; phylum Pseudomonadota; class Gammaproteobacteria; order Burkholderiales; family Burkholderiaceae_D; genus Janthinobacterium. The sequence goes on from NZ_JACHCI010000023.1 coordinate 16,774, forward strand.
ACCTGATCGATAATGCCCTGCGCTACACGCCCTCGGGCGGCAGCGTCACGGTGCGCGTGCGCAGCACCCTGGACCTGGCGATCCTGGAAGTGGAAGACACGGGCCCCGGCATACCGCAAGCGGAGCGCCTGCATGTGTTTGAGCGCTTTTACCGCATTCTTGGCAGCAATGCCGACGGTAGCGGACTGGGCCTGGCCATCGTGCGCGAAATTGCCCAGCAACACGGCGCCGAAGTCGACATCTTCAATAACCCGCGCGCGCAATCGCCCAAGCTGCCCGGCACCTTGTTACGCCTGAGTATAGCCCTGCTGCTGCCGGACGCGCCCGAACCGGATGACATCAGCTATGGATAAGCCGACCGATCACGCCGCCCTGCTGGCGCGCCGCGCCGCGCACTGGCGCAAGACACAGCGATTGACGCTCATCCTGCTGCTGGCCTGGCTGCTGACGGGCTTTTTGACCGTGTTTTATGCGCGCGAACTGCTGCATTTGAATCTGTTCGGCTGGCCCTTGCCGTTTTATATGGCAGCCCAGGGCGCCTCGCTGGTGTACCTGGCCATCATCGGCGTGTATGCCTGGACCATGCGCCGCCTGGACCGCGAATTTCATCAGGCACAACATGCTGCCGGGAAACAGCCATGAGTACACCACGCACTTTCTTTGCCCGTTTGTGCCGCTATTATCTGCTGTTTTCTGCCGGCTTCGCCGCCTTCCTGCTGGCCCTGAGCGTGCTGGAGCAGGAAGGCATGCCGCGCGCGTGGATAGGCTATCTGTTCATGATCGCCACCATCAGCCTGTACGCCACCATCGGCGTCATCAGCCGCACCTCGAACGTGACGGAATATTATGTGGCGGGACGAAGAGTACCGGCCATGTTCAATGGCATGGCCACCGCCGCCGACTGGATCTCGGCGGCCAGTTTCATCAGCCTGGCGGGCGGCCTGTACCTGAACGGTTTCGACGGCCTGGCCTTCATCATGGGCTGGACCGGCGGCTATTGCCTGGTGGCATTGCTGATCGCGCCCTACCTGCGCAAGTTTGGCCAGTACACGATTCCCGATTTTCTGGCGGCCCGCTACGGCAGCGGCGCCGAAGGACGCGGCGCACCGGTGCGCGTGGTGGCCGTGGCCGCCACCATCATCGTCTCGTTCACTTATGTGGTGGCGCAGATTTACGCGGTGGGCCTGATCGCCTCGCGTTTCACGGGCGTGGATTTTTCGGTCGGCATTTTCCTGGGGCTGGCCAGCATCCTGGTCTGCTCCTTCCTCGGCGGCATGCGCGCCATCACCTGGACGCAGGTAGCGCAATACATCATCATCCTGGTGGCCTTTTTGATACCCGCCATGTGGCTCTCGGTCAAGCATGCAGACAATCCCGTGCCGCAACTGGCGTATGGCAAGGTGCTGCCGCAACTGAGCGCGCGCGAACATGTGCTGGAGAACGACCCGAAGGAAAAGGAAGTGCGCGACATCTTCCTGCAGCGGGCGAAAAACTACCAGGCGCGGCTGGAACGCTTGCCCGTATCGTGGGAACAGGGGCGGCTGGCGGCCCAGCGCCAGCTCGACAACTTGCGCCTGAAAAACGCGCCGCTGCTCGATATCCGCAATGCCGAGCGCTACCTGCTCGCCTATCCCAAGAATGCGGACGAGGCCCGCGTGCTGTGGCAGGCGGCGCAAGCCATGAACCAGAAACGCGCCGAGCCGATCACGCCACATGCGCAGCCGTTTCCTGCGCCGGACCGAGAACAATCGGATATCAAGCGCAATAATTTCCTGGCCCTCGTGTTTTGCATGATGCTGGGCACGGCTGCGCTGCCGCATATCTTGATGCGCTCCTACACCACGCCCTCCGTGCACGACACGCGGGTGTCCGTATTCTGGACCCTGTTCTTTATCTTGCTGATTTATCTGACCATCCCCGCGCTGGCCGTGCTGGTCAAATACGATATTTATTCGGCGCTGGTGGGCACGCAGTACGCCAACCTGCCCACCTGGGTGTCGTACTGGGCCAATGTGGATAAACTCAATCCCCTGATCAGCATTGTCGACGTGAACCGCGACGGCATCGTGCAACTGGCAGAGATCGCCATCGACGCCGACGTGCTGGTGCTGGCCACGCCGGAAATCGCCGGCTTGCCGTATGTGATCTCCGGGCTGGTGGCGGCCGGCGGCCTGGCGGCGGCCTTGTCGACGGCGGACGGCTTGCTGCTGGCCATTTCCAATGCGCTCTCGCACGATATCTATTACAAGGTGGTCGACCCGACCGCCTCGACGCGCAAGCGCGTGACAATTTCCAAGTTGCTGCTGCTGGCGGTGGCCTTCATCGCCGCCTACGCCGCCTCGCAAAAACCGGCCGACATTCTGTCGCTGGTGGGCGTGGCCTTTTCACTGGCCGCCTCGACCCTGTTCCCGGTGCTGGTGCTGGGCGTATTCTGGAAGCGCGCCAACCATTACGGCGCACTGGCCGGCATGCTGACGGGCTTTGGCGTCTGCCTGTATTACATGGTGCACACCAGCAGCATGCTGGGCGGCAGCGCAGCGGAACAGTGGTTCCATATCGCACCGATTTCCGCCGGTATCTTCGGCATGCCGGCCGGTCTGGCGGCGACCGCCCTTGTCAGCTGGCTGACGCCTAAGCCGGGCCGCCGCAGCACCGGGCTGGTCGAGCATATCCGGGCGCCGGAATCGCCGCAATAAAGACCTGTACGGGGACTAGTCAAAAGAGCGGCCAAATGTTAGCCTGAGAGAAACAGTATAAAAATAAATACTGTATTTAATAATCTCCGAGGAATATACATGCAGTCCAGCCTGACCCGTCTTGCCCTTTCTTTCAGCACCCTGCTGTTGAGCACCTCTACCATCTTGCCAGCGTACGCCGATACCGGCACAAAACCCGCCACCCAGGCTGCCACGCCAGTGCCGATTGAGGATTTTTTCAGCAATGCCGCCCTTAGCGGCGCCGTGCTGTCGCCGGATGGCCGCCATCTGGCGGTGCTGGTCAGCGCCAAGGGAGGACGGATCCAGCTCTACACGGTCGACCTGCCCAGCATGAAGGTCAAGGGCCTGACCTCGTTCGAGGACGCCGATATCGATCGCATAGACTGGGTGAACAACCAGCGCATCGTGTATAGCGTGGCGGACCGTAATATCGCCCAGGGCGACGTGCGCTATGGCCCCGGACTGTACGCCATCAATATCGATGGCAGCGGCTACCGCCAGTTGGCCAGCAATACTTACGCGCGAAATAGCACGGCAGGTTCCCGCATCTCGCAATCCATGCTCAGCTGGAGTACGCAACTGTTCAAGACCAGCAGCGATGCCGCTAGCGACGACGTGTTTGTCACTGAAACCCGTTTCAGTACCACAGGCAAGCCGTCGAGCGTGATACTGCGCTTGAACACGGTAACAGGCCTCAGCAAGCTGGCCGCTTCACTGAACGAAGCGCAAGGCTGGCTGATGGACAAACAGGATGAAGTACGCATTGCCATCACCAGCACTGACACGAAAGAAACCATACACTATCGCGATAATGCGGCTACGCCGTGGCGCAAGCTGCACGAAAGCGATATCTACCATCAGGTGAAAGGCGACTTCACTCCCGCTTTCTTCGACGCCAAAGGCAATTTCTATGTCCGCGCCGGGCACCATGGCATGGAAGCGCTATACCTGTATGACTTGAAGACAGCGACCATGAAAGACACGCCGCTGGCCGATACGCCAGGCTACGACTTCGAAGGCCAGCCAGTGCACAGTGAAAAAAAACTGCTGGGACTGCGCTTTGAAACGGATGCCGGTGGCACCATCTGGTTCGACAAGGACCTCACTGCAGTCCAGGCCAAAGTCGATACCTTGTTGCCTAACACCATCAACAGACTGAGTGTTCCCCAGCGATCGGAAACACCGTTCGTGCTGGTAGTGGCGGCATCCGATGTCGAACCTGGCACGGCGTTGATCTACAACACGGAAACGGGCGCGCTGATGCCGCTGGGTGGCAGCCACCCGGCCATCGATTCAAGCCGCATGTCGCCCAAGACCATGGTGCGCTACAAGGCGCGCGACGGTCTTGAGATTCCCGCTTACCTGACCCTGCCAAAAGGCAAAGGCGGCAAGAACCTGCCGATGGTGGTGATGGTGCATGGCGGTCCGTGGGTGCGCGGCGGCCACTGGAACTGGAACCGCGAAACGCAATTTCTCGCCTCGCGCGGTTATGCCGTGCTGGAACCGGACTACCGTGGCAGCACTGGCTATGGCGCGGCGTTCTACAAGGCTGGCTGGAAGCAATGGGGCTTGAAGATGCAGGACGATATCGCCGATGGCGCCCGCTGGGCGATTGCCCAAGGGTATGCCGATCCGCAGCGCATCTGCATTGCCGGCGCCAGCTATGGCGGTTATTCAACCTTGATGGGCCTGCTAAACGATGCCGACCTATTCAAGTGCGGCATCAACTGGGTGGGCGTGACCGACATTAACATGATGCGCGACGGCCACTGGACGGGCGATTCCGACCTGGCCGATTCGTATAAAAAATATGGCATGAAAGACATGGTCGGCGATCCCGTGCTTGACGCCGCGCAGCTGAAAGCCACCTCGCCCATCGTGCAGGCAGCCCGCATCAAGCAGCCTTTGCTGCTCGGTTACGGCGGCGCCGACCAGCGCGTGCCGATCAGCCACGGCCGTGCATTCTATGATGCCGTCAAGAAAAACAATTCCCAGGTTGAATGGGTGGTTTACCAGGAAGAAGGCCACGGCTGGGCACTGCCGAAAAACAACGTCGATTTCTGGACCCGCGCGGAAAAACTGCTGGCGCGCAGCATCGGACCGGGCAATGCCCCGGTAACGCCAGGAGCCAACTAAGCATGCGCTACACAACACTGGTATTGCTACTCTGCTGTACTGCGTTCGGCACACGCGCTACGGCAGAGACACCGTCCACGGCCACCGTCCTCGTCACGGCACCCTTGTCCATCGAACAATTCTTCAGCCATGTCTCGCTGAGTGGCGCCCTGCTGTCGCCAGATGGGCGCCAGCTGGCCATGCGCGTCACGCCGGCAGAAGGGCGCGACCGCCTGGCCGTGCTGGATCTGGCCAGCATGCAAACGCGCAATGCGGTCACCTTCAGGGATGCCGATATCGCTGACTTTCTGTGGGTGAATGAACGGCGCCTGGCCTTTCGTCTGACCGACAGGCAAGAGGGCAGGAAATGGTCCCAGTACGGCTCGGGACTGTACGCCGTCAACACGGATGGCAGCCTGATGCGCCAACTGGCAGTGCACCAGGACCCGCCCGATACCATGAATGAGGGCCGTGCCAGGCCAGGGGAAATCGATCTGCAAAATGCAGACCCGGCCATACAGGGTGAACGCCGGGGAGGACCGCAGACGAAAGCCGGACGCCCGCTCCTGCCCAGCAATACCACGCTGATGGACAGCATTGGTGACCAGAGCGGCAACGCCATTTACGCGGTACAAACGGCACACGACGATTTCGGCGCCATCCTGTCAGCAGGACTGATGCGGGTGGACTCCATCAACGGCAGCCATGGCGAAATCGATTCGCCCAGGGACGTGCGCTACTGGCTCTACGACCACGGCGGACAGGCACGCATCGCCACTGCGCAAACGCGCGGCCAGAACCTCGTGTACTGGCGCGACCCGGCCACGGAAACATGGCAGCTGCTGGCGCAATTCGACCCGCGCAGCAATGAGAGCAACGTTTTCGAACCCGCCTTTCTGACACCGGAGGGCGATTTTTATGTCACCGCCCGCAAAGGCGGCGACAAAGCTGCGCTCTACCGTTTCGACCTGAACACCAGGCAGCTCGATGCACAAGCCGTGGTTTCCTCGCCCGACTACGATATTCGCGCCAGCATGGTACGCAGCAGCACCCGCCTGCTGGGCATACGCTACGTCACCGATACGGAAAACACGCTCTGGCTGGATGCCGGGATGCAAGCCATACAGCACACCATCGACACCCAGCTACCCGCCACCGTCAATACCCTGAATGTAGGCGAGCGCAGCAGCACGCCCTTTGTACTGGTATCGAGCCAGTCTGATAGGCAAGCAACCATCTACCGCATCTTTAACCGTGACACAGGCAAGCTGACGCCACTGGCCAAATCGCGCCCTGCCGTCAATGAAGCACACATGACCGCCAGGCAATTACAGCACTATACGGCGCGCGACGGCCTGCGTATTCCAGCCTGGTTATCCTTGCCCCGCAGCGGCCCGAAACAGAAGCTGCCGATGGTCGTCCTGGTGCATGACGGACCATGGCAGCGCAGCAACTGGGGCTGGCATGGCGAAACACAATTTCTCGCTTCGCGCGGTTATGCCGTGCTGGAACCCGAATACCGGGGCAGCATCGGTCTCGGCGATGCGCATTTCCGGGCCGGCTGGAAACAATGGGGCTTGAAAATGCAGGACGATCTGGCCGATGGCGTGCGCTGGGCCGTCGCCGAAGGCATCGCCGATCCGCAGCGCGTCTGCATCATCGGCACGGGCTATGGCGGCTATGCTGCACTGATGGGCCTGGCGCAAGATGGCGATCTGTACCGCTGCGGCGTGGCCAGCTCGGCCGTCACCGACCTGGCAGCAATTGCTGATGGTAAATGGCGCGTAGGCGCAAATCTTGACGAACGCTATGACCGCTACCCGGCCGCCAGCCTGATCGGCGACGCCCGCAACGATACGGCGCAATGGCGCGCCACTTCCCCCCGTTACCTGGCGGCGAGCATTACGCAGCCACTGCTGATGGCACATGGCGATGCCGATAGCTTGTTGCCTGCGTCCGACGCCGAAGCTGTCTACCGGACGATCAAACAGACTCACGCCCAGGCGCAATGGTTGCGTTATGACGAAGAAAGCTACGGCTGGCACCTGCCCAAAACCCGCATCGATTTCTGGAGCCGCGTGGAAAAATTCCTCGACGTAAATATCGGAAAAAGTCGCGCGGCAGAGAAAAAGGAGTAGGCTGGAGGACCGTTCCACTTACAAGGAAGCCTCATGCCATCTGGAAAAATTCTTGTCGCCCAGGGTGGCGGCCCCACCGCCGTCATCAACCAGTCGCTGGTGGGCGTGGTGCTCGAATCGCGGCGCTTCCAGCACGTCACGCGCGTGTATGGCGCGCTGCATGGGGTGCGCGGCATCATCAACGAGGAATTCGTCGACCTGACGCAGGAAACCAGCCACAACCTGGAACTGGTGGCCGCCACGCCATCGTCGGCGCTGGGCTCCACGCGCGACAAGCCCGATATCGCGTATTGCCAGCAAATCTTTGAAGTGCTGCGTGCGCATGAAATCGAACATTTCTTTTACATCGGCGGCAATGATTCGTCCGACACAGTGCGCATCGTCAGCGAAGAGGCGCACAAGGCCGGCTACCCGCTGCGCTGCATCCACATTCCCAAGACCATCGACAATGACCTGGTCGGCAGCGACCACACGCCCGGTTTTCCGTCGGCCGCCCGTTTCGTGGCGCAGGCATTTGCCGGCGCCAACCTGGACAACGCCGCTCTGCCCGGCGTGTACGTGGGCGTGGTGATGGGCCGCCACGCAGGTTTCCTGACAGCCGCCGCCGCGCTGGGAAAAAAGTTTCCTGACGATGGACCACACCTGATCTACCTGCCCGAGCGCGTGTTTGTGCTCGATCAATTCCTGGCCGACGTCAAGGCCACCTATGAAAAATATGGCCGCTGCGTGATCGCCGTCTCGGAAGGCATCCATGACGCCTCGGGCGAGGCGATTGCCAGCCTGCTGGCGCAAAAGACAGGCAATGCGGTCGAGCGCGATGCGCACGGCAATGTGCAATTGTCGGGCACGGGCGCGCTGGCCGACCTGCTGTGCGATGAAATCAAGGACAAGCTGGGTATCAAGCGCGTGCGCGGCGATACCTTTGGCTATCTGCAGCGCTCTTTTATCGGCTGCGTGTCGGACGTGGACCAGCGCGAAGCGCGCGAGGTAGGCGAAAAAGCCGTGCAGTTCGCCATGTGGGGCGACCGCGACGGCTCGGTGGCCATCAAGCGCACGGGCTTTTATTCGGTCGACTACGCCTTGCTGCCATTAACCGACGTGGCGGGCAAGACGCGCACCATGGAAGACGAATTCATCAGCGAGAGCGGCACCGATGTGACGGATGCCTTCCGCATGTATCTGCGCCCGCTCTTGGGCTCAAGCATGCCGGACGCCTTCCGCCTGCGGGCGGCGAAAGTGGCCAAGGTGCTCAAGCCCTGAGCGATCAGCCCTGCGGCTGTTCAGTCGCAGGACTGTTTTTTACCTCGGCCTCCTGCAAGGCTGGCAGCAGCGGTGCGATATTGCCGTCCGATGGCAAAGGCGCCAGGTCCAGCAAACGCATCAGCAGCGGATACACATCGACGTTATCAAACGCCGGCAACACCACGCCAGGCTTGAAGGCAGGGCCGGTGGCGATGAAGGTGGCGCGCATCTCGGGCGCCTGGTTGTCGTAGCCGTGCGTTCCACCTTTCAGGCGCGCAACGGCCTTGTCGTTGAACAGCAGCGACCAGCCCGGTTCACCCAGGCACAGATAGGCTGGCACGCGCGCATTGTGGCCAAATTCCAGGCGTGCCGGAATCTCGGCCTTGCGCCAGCACTGCATGTGTTCGTGCGGCTGCAACAAGGCTGCCTCGACCACGGCTTCCTGGCCTGGCGCAGCATCCACGCTGGCATACGGGCCGCTGGAGGTGATGCGATAGCTGCTTTCTGGCGCCAGTTTGTCCATGCGTACCACTTTATCCTTGCTGACGCCCGCCATGCCGTGATCGGAAACGATGACGATATTGGCGGCCAGGTGGCGGCTGCTGAGGCCTTCCATCAGATGGCCCACCGCCTGGTCTACGTGCGCCACCGCTTGCGTGACCTGCTCGCTGTCCGGTCCGAAATCATGGCCGGCATGGTCGACGTCGTCCAGGTACAAGGTCATGAAGCCAGGTTGCGACTCGGCCGGGCCGTCCAGCCAGGACAGCAGCTTGTCGACGCGTTTGGCGGCCGGCAGCTTGCCATCAAAGGCCGGCGCCTCGGTCGGACGCACACCATGGATGGCCGCTTCGGAACCGGGCCAGAACATGGTCTTGCTGCGGATGCCGTGCAATTCGGCCGTCACCCACACCGGCTCGGCCTGGTCCCACCAGCGGCGGTCGAGCACGGCGGCGGTATTGCTCATGCTGAAACGCACGCCGGGAATGGCGGCGTCGTTCATGGTGTTGCCGACAATGCCATGGTGGTCCGGGCGCAAGCCCGTCACCAGCGTGTAGTGGTTCGGGAAAGTGATCGACGGAAACGATGGCAGCATGGCGACAGCGCGCACGCCACCCGCCGCCACCTGGTTCAGATTCGGCGTAACGCCACGTTCCAGATAGTCAGGCCGAAAACCATCCATCGACACCAAAATGACGGGCGTGCGGGCCGAGGCGTAGCCAGCCGCAGCCAGCATGAATAAACAGGCAATTTTTTTCAACAACATACAAAAACCTCATGATCGGGATAGCGGCATTGTAAGCGCGGCGGATGACAGCGGCATGAAAAAAGCGGACGGCGCCAGGGGCGCGGTCCGCTTTTTAAAAGTATGAAAACTTAAATGACGATAGTCTGGTGCTCATCACCGACGCGGGCACGGATGGTGCCGATGCGCGAGACGGTTTCGCCAGCCGCTTGCAACTGGGCGATGGCGGCGTCGGCGTTTTCTGCCGAGACGATGACGGTCATGCCGATACCGCAGTTGAAGACGCGGTGCATTTCAGCATCGGCCACGCCACCGTGCTGTTGCAGCCAGGTGAACAGCGGCGGCATGGTCCACGATTTGGAGTCCAGCTCGGCAACCAGGCCAGGCTGCAGCACGCGTGGAATGTTTTCCACCAGGCCACCGCCGGTGATGTGCACCATGCCCTTGACTTCCAGTGTGGCCATCAGCGCCAGCAACGGCTTGACGTAGATGCGCGTTGGCTGCATCAGCACATCGGCCAGCTTGCGGCCGTGGAAGTCGCCTTCCAGGTCAGGTTTCGCCACTTCAATGATCTTGCGCACCAGCGAGTAACCGTTCGAGTGCACGCCCGACGAGGCCAGGCCCAGTACCACGTCGCCCGGAGCGATCTTGCTGCCGTCGATGATGTTGGCTTTTTCCACGGCGCCAACGGCAAAACCTGCCAAGTCGTATTCGCCGGCAGGGTACATGCTCGGCATTTCCGCCGTTTCGCCGCCGATCAGTGCGCAGCCCGCTTGTTCGCAACCCTGGGCGATGCCCTTGATGACGTCGGTGGCGATCGCCACGTCCAGCTTGCCGCAAGCGAAGTAGTCGAGGAAGAACAAAGGCTCGGCGCCTTGTACCAGGATGTCGTTGACGCTCATGGCCACCAGGTCGATGCCGACCGTGTCGTGGCGGTTCAATTCAAATGCCAGGCGCAATTTGGTGCCGACGCCATCGGTGCCGGAAACTAATACCGGCTCCTTGTACTTCTTGCTGATTTCAAACATGGCGCCAAAACCGCCCAGGCCGCCCATCACGCCTTCGCGCAGGGTGCGCTTGGCGAACGGCTTGATTGCTTCGACTAAAGCGTCGCCTGCGTCGATGTCGACGCCGGCGTCACGGTAGGAAAGGGAAACATTAGAAGTCTGGTTCATGGTGTGGTGGCTGCGGAGGCGGTAAAATAGAAGGCGATAGAAGGCGGATAACCGCTGACGCACGTCCGCACCGATGTTTTCGACATCGAGGCGGCAGATCGCCAGCCGGTCAATTCGGTCGTTCAAGACGCTATTTTATCAAACTGCCCCGCCATTTCGTAATTAACTGCCTTTTTTTAACGCAAAAGCCCAAACTTCATGCCATTGCCCATCACCGCCGAACAGAAGCAAACAGCATTTTGGATCGCGGTCTGGCTGGCATTCCTGCTCTTGCTGGTCAGCCTGGGGCCGATATTGACGCCTTTCCTGGCCGCCGCCATCCTCGCCTACGTACTCAATCCCGGCGTGGACCGTTTGCAACGCCTGCACTACAAACGCTTTTATCTGCCCCGTCCGCTGGCCGTGCTGGCGGTGGTACTGTTGTTTTTCCTGGCGATAGCCGCCCTGATCCTGATCGTGGTGCCGGTGCTGCAAAAGGAAATTCCGCTGCTGCAGGCGCAGATTCCGCAATTTCTGACCAAGGCAAATGAACTGCTTGCGCCGAAACTGCGCGACCTGGGCATCCGCGTGCGCCTGGACGGCACCGGCATCAAGCGCATATTGAGCCAGCAGATGGCGGCCAGCGGCGATGAAATCTGGAGCACCGTGCTCGCTTCGGCGCGCACCGGCGGCACGGCCGTGCTGGGCTGGCTGGCTACCGGCGTGCTGATCCCCGTGGTGCTGTTTTACCTGCTGCTGGACTGGCACCCGATGCTGGCGCGCGTGGCCGGCGCCGTGCCGCGCCGCTGGGTGGGCCGCACGGTCAGCATGGCGCAGGAAGTCGATACCCTGCTGGCGCAATACCTGCGCGGCCAGTTGCTGGTGATGCTGGTGCTGGCCACTTATTATTCAATTGCCTTGACCATCGCCGGCTTCGAAGTCGCGTTGCCTGTCGGCATCATCACGGGCTTGCTGGTATTTATTCCCTATCTGGGCTTCGGACTGGGACTGGTGCTGGCGCTGATCGCCGCCCTGCTGCAATTTGCCGACTGGAGCGGCGTCGTCGCCGTGGCCGTGATCTATGGATGCGGCCAGGTTTTCGAAGGCTTTTTCCTCACGCCACGGCTGGTAGGCGAGCGCATCGGCCTCAATCCCTTGGCCGTAATCTTCGCCTTGCTGGCATTTGGACAATTGTTCGGTTTTGTCGGCGTTTTGCTGGCTTTACCGGCTTCTGCCATCCTGATGGTCGTTTTTAGGCATCTAAGACGCCACTATCTATCCAGCAGCTTTTATAATACATAATAAAAGCGGAATCCATATTAAAATGGCAATACCAATGATGCACAAGCAGTAATGAAAAACAGGACAAGGCGTACGCCATGAAACAACTGGTGCTCGATTTAGGCACAGAGCAGGCGCACAGCCTCGATACCTTCGAGGTGGGACAGAATGCCGAGGTGGCGCATTTAATGCGCCAGTTCGCCACGCGCACGTCGCGCGAGCATTTTGCCTATCTGTGGGGCGAACTGGCTGCCGGCAAGAGCCATCTGCTCAAGGCCCTGGCCAGCACCGAGCGCGCGCGCTATATTTCGCCATTCTCGATCGAGTCCGAATTCGTCTACTCGCCCGAGGTGGACCTGTATCTGCTGGACGATTGCGAAAAGCTGTCGCCGCTGGCGCAGATCGACGCCTTTGCGCTATTTAATGAAATCCGCGCCAACCAGGCCTTCATGGTGTGCAGCGGCGCCGTGCCGCCTGCCGTGCTGCCGGTACGCGAAGACTTGCGCACGCGCATGGGCTGGGGCTTGATCTACCAGATCCACGGCTTGACCGACGATGAAAAAATTGCCGCCCTGACCCAGGCGGCGGCTACCCGTGGCTTGACCTTGTCGCCGGGCGTGTTACCCTATCTGCTGTCCCATTTCCGGCGCGACATGCGTTCGCTGTCGACGATGCTGGACTCCCTCGACCTCTATTCCCTGGAAACCCAACGCCCGATCACCTTGCCATTGTTGCGCGAGTTGCTGCAGGCGGAAGCGAAAGAATGATGAATCTGGCCCTGTTTGACCTCGACCACACCCTGCTGCCCATCGACTCCGACAATGAGTGGGGCAATTTCCTGGCACGCACCGGACTGATCGACGGCGTGCAGTACGCCAAGCGCAATGCTGATTTTTATGAGCAATACAAGGCTGGCACGCTCGATGCAGTGGAATACCTGGAATTCGTGCTGGGCACGCTGTCGCAATTTCCGCGCACCCAACTCGACCAGTTATACCAGCAATTCATGGTCGAAGTCATACAGCCGGCGATCTTGCCATCGGTGCTGACGCTGTTGCAGCAGCACCGCGACGCGGGCGACCTGGTGGCCATCGTCACCGCCACCAATTATTTTGTCGCCAAGCCGATCGCCGACGCGCTGGGGGTCGAACACCTGATCGCCGCCATGCCCGAGTTCGATGCCGAAGGCAACATCACGGGCAAGCTGCTCGGCACGCCAACCCTGGGCGCCGGCAAGCTGACCCACACCCACGCCTGGCTGGAAAAGCTGGGCAAGCAGCTGGGCCAGTTCGAGCGCAGTTATTTTTACAGCGATTCGCATAATGACATTCCGCTGATGTCGGTTGTTACCCACCCCGTCGCAACCAATCCCAACGCCGCTTTGAGCGCACATGCATCGATCCACGGCTGGCCATCACTCCACTTATTCAATGATTAAAAAATTCATCCGCAAGATCCTCGGCGTTAAAAAAGAGGCAGCGCGCGACGCCACGGTAGCCACCGTGCTCGGTCCTGCGCAACACGGAATCGATCCGAAACTGGTGACCTCGAACGCCATCCGCGTCACCAGCAGCCTGCAGGAAGCGGGCTTTGAGGCCTTCGTGGTCGGCGGCGCCGTGCGCGATTTGCTGCTGGGCGTGAAGCCGAAAGACTTCGACATCGCCACCAACGCCACGCCGGAACAGGTGAAAAAGCTGTTCCGCCGCGCCTTCATCATCGGCAAGCGTTTCCAGATCGTCCACGTGATGTTTGGCCAGGACTTGCTGGAAGTGACCACCTTCCGTGGCGCCGGTGCCGATTCCGCGCCCAAGGATGAGCATGGCCGCGTACTGCGCGACAATACCTTCGGCCTGCAGCACGAAGATGCGCTGCGCCGCGATTTCACCATCAACGCCATGTACTACAACCCGGCCACGCAAGAAGTGCTGGACTACCATGGCGGCGTGGAAGATATCCGCGCCCAGACCTTGCGCATGATAGGCAAGCCGGAAGAGCGCTACCGCGAAGACCCGGTGCGCATGCTGCGCGTGGTGCGTTTCGCCGCCAGGCTGAAATTCACCATCGAGCCAGCCACCGCCGCGCCTATCCCGGTGATGGCTACCCTGATCAACAATGTGCCGGCGCCGCGCGTATTCGATGAAATGCTCAAACTGCTCATGAGCGGCCATGCGCTGGCCTGTTTGCAGCAGCTGCGCAAGGAAGGCTTGCATCACGGCTTGCTGCCGCTGCTGGACGTGGTGCTGGAACAGCCGCTGGGCGCAAAATTCGTCACCCTGGCGCTGGACGCCACGGACGCCCGCATCGCCGCTGGCAAGACCGTTTCGCCCGGCTTCTTGTTCGCCTCGCTGCTGTGGCACCAGGTGCTGGAAAAATGGACCGCCTACCGCACCGCCGGCGAATCGACGATACCCGCGCTGCACCTGGCGGCCGACGACGTGCTCGACTCGCAAACGGAAAAACTGGCCCTGCAGCGCAAGATCGGTTCCGACATGCGCGACATCTGGTCGATGCAGCCCCGTTTTGAACGCCGGGTCGGCAAGGCGCCGTACAAATTGCTGGAACATTTGCGCTTCCGCGCCGGCTACGACTTCCTGCTGCTGCGCTGCGCTTCCGGTGAAATCGAGATGGAACTGGGCGAATGGTGGACCGCCTTTTATGAAGGCGACGAAGAGACGCGCGAAGCGCTGCTCGTCAGCGCCAACGCAGCCCCCGGCGCGGTCAAGAAAAAACGCCCGCCACGCCGCAGCAGCCGCAGCAAGACCAGCACTGGCTCCACCAGCGGCGAATAGTGCGAGTGAACGCCTACATCGGCATCGGCGCCAACCTGGGCGATGCGCGCGCGAATGTGCAAGACGCCATCGCGCGCCTGGCGCGCCTGCCTGGCGCCACTTTGCTGGCGGCGTCCAGCAGCTACCGCACGGCGCCGATCGACTCCAGCGGCGACGACTACATCAACGCCGTCGCCCACATCCGCACCAGCCTGCCGGCGGAAGCACTGCTGCAGGCGCTGCACGCCATCGAAACGGCGCATGGGCGCGAGCGGCCTTACCGCAACGCCCCGCGCACGCTGGACCTGGACTTGCTGCTGTATGGCGATCAACAGATCAGCAGCCCTACCTTGAGCGTGCCCCATCCGAGATTGACCGAGCGCGCCTTCGTGCTGGTGCCTTTGCTGGAGTTGGCGCCCGCCATCGCCGTGCCTGGCGCAGGCCCTGCGCAAGCTTTTTTGCCCAAAGTGGCAGACCAGGCCATCAGCAAGCTCTGAGCATTATCACCATCCATGCAATAAAATGCCGCCGCTGCACGCTGCTGAATAAAGGTCTACACTAGCGGCGTGCATCTGCGTCACCCCCTATTCACTCTTGAGAATTCTTATGTCCGCTTATTTGCAAGGAACAGATCTGGCTGCGAAAGACAAGGCCGCCGCCCCTGCGCCGGCGCCTGTAAAGCCTGTCGCCGCCAAGGCTGTCACCATCCCGGCGCTGTCCGCCCTGCGCGCCGCCGGTGAAAAAATCACCATGCTGACCTGCTACGACGCCAGCTTCGCGTCGCTGATGGACCGCTGCGGCGTGGAAGTGCTGTTGATCGGCGATTCGCTGGGCATGGTCTGCAATGGCCATCACTCGACCCTGCCCGTCACTGTGGCCGAACTGGCTTACCACACGGCCGCCGTCGCGCGTGGCAGCAAGTCCGCCCTGATCGTGGCCGACCTGCCATTCGGCGCCTATGGCACGCCCGAAACGGCGTTTAACAATGCCGTCACCCTGATGCAGGCTGGCGCCCACATGATCAAGATCGAAGGCGGCGCCTGGCTGGCCGATACCGTGAAATTCCTCACCGAGCGCTCGGTGCCCGTCTGCGCCCACCTGGGCCTGACGCCGCAATCGGTGCATCAGCTGGGCGGCTACAAGGTGCAGGGCAAAAGCATCGAAAGCGCTGAACTGCTGAAAAGCGATGCGCTGGCGCTGCAAAAAGCCGGCGCCTCGCTGGTCGTGATCGAAGCGGTTCCATCCACGCTGGGCAAGGAAGTCACGGAACTGCTGGCGATTCCCACCATCGGCATCGGCGCCGGCCCTGACTGCTCGGGCCAGGTGCTGGTCATGCACGATCTGCTGGGCGTATTCCCGGGCCGCAAGGCGCGCTTCGTGCGCAACTTCATGGAAGGCGCCAGCAGCATCGATGACGCCGTCACCGGCTATGTGAAAGCCGTCAAGGAAGGCAGCTTCCCGGCGCCGGAACACTGCTTCTGATCGTATTTCAGGTGTGGCCGTCCGAGGCGGCCACACCTCAAGCAACTCAGTGGCAGCAGGTATTCGATGCCCACACCGGCTGGTTGTTACTGTAGATCACCAAATTCCCGTCATTTTGCAAGAAGGCCACGGCGCCCGGATGGCTGCTGCTGTCGCTTTGCCACAGCACATTGCCCTTCACATCGTATTGAACCAGCCTGCCATCGTCTTGCAACACGACTTCAGCTGCGCTGCTGCCAGCCGTGCCGCTGGCCCATAATTGCGTGTCGCCATCGGCGAGTGTCAGGTTGCCATCCTGGCCCAGGCTGAACGTAAAACGCCCGTCGCAGGAGCTCAGCGTTTCGCCGCGCAACAAGCCTTCGCCAGTCAATAACTGGCCGCAGACTTGCGGTTTCGTCACGGCCGGCAGCAAGCGCAGTTTATTCAGCGGTACGGCGTCGGCAATCGCCTGCAAGCCCTCTTCATTCGGATGCAGGCTGTCGCCGGCATTGAAGGCAGGCAAATAGCGAGTGCGGTCGGCTGGATCGCTGGTCGCCAGCGCCTGGTCGACGATGGCGTCGCAACCGCTATCCGGACTTTTCATGAACGCTTCCAGCTGGGCACGAACGTTTTCGGCGGCCGGCGTCCATTGCGGCGTGCCGTGAAATGGCGTCAAGGTCGAGCACAGGAACTTGACGTTGGCCTGATGCGCCTGGGCGATCAACTCCTTGTACACGGCGATAAAATCGGCTGCCGGTGGCGGATTGCCATTGTTCAGGCTATTGACCGCGTCGTCCGAAACGATCACCCATTTCACGCCAGCTTGCTGCAAGGCATCACGATTGAAGCGGGTGCGGCCAGCCTGGCCGGCGCCATCGTAGAAAAAGTTATTGCCGCTGATACCCTGGTTCAGCACGCCGACCGTCATATTGGCCTGTTGCAAACGGCGCGCCAGGTCGTTCGGCCAGCGCCGGTTCACATTGCCGCGCGACGCGATGCCATCGGTGATCGACGCGCCGAACGCCACCACGGCGCCGGTCGCCGCCGGGTTTTGCACGTCCAGGCCCGTCAGGAAATAATACGCCTGGCCGCTGACCGAATTGGCGCTGCCGCCCGGCAAATCGACGCTGCCGCCCACGTCACCCGGCGCGATGTACACGTCTTGCAGCGAACCGGCGTGGCCGGTGGAATTATTCGCCGTGCGGCCAGGCAGATAGATGCTGACCGCCACATTGCCCAACGCCGGCACATCCAGGGCCACCGCATCGCTGAGCACTTCCGCGCCGCGCGGGATGGTGATCGCCGTCTGGCCGCCAAACGTCGCCAAACGGTCGCTGCCCGGGATGATGCGGGCGTCCCTGTCGCGCAGTGCGATATGCACGTTACCGATTAGCAAGGGCTCGCTACCGAACAGGTTAGACAGCCGCACCCGCGCCGCCGAACCGCCGATACTTGTATAGACGATCTGGCGAATAGTCTGGTTGTTAAAACCGGCGTCGCCGGTGGTCCACGGCGTGACCGCCCATGTACCGGTCCAGGGCACATCCGCAGCGCTGGACTGGGCCAGCGCGGGTATGCTACTCGCCAACAATAACGCCAATGCCACATTTTTTAGCTGATTCAGTCTGACCTTCATGCACTTTCTCCCAATAATAAGATTGCAATAAATAGAATAGTTGCACATGGAAAAGGTATCTGTAAAGCAAAATATTGAAAATACAAAGAAACTGCGGAACATGCGTGAAGCAGCGCACATCCGGCTGGCCATCAACGGCGTAGCTTGACCCTCCTGGCAATTCACTGAGACAGGGAGCACGACATGAGCACACTGGAACCCGCCACCACACTGGCAGCCAAGGCCAGCAAGCCCTATCCGAACGACAGCGCCGAATACCGCAGCGCGCGGCTAGCCTTGCTGGCCGAGGAAATCGAATTGCGGCGCCATATCGAGCGCGTCGCGCAGCAACGGCGCGCCTTGCCGCTGGGCGGCGAGCCGCCAGACTATGCCTTCAAGGATGAAAACGGCAAGACCGTGCACCTGCCCGACCTGTTTGGTGCACATGACACCTTGCTGACTTATTTCTGGATGTACGGCCCGCAGCGGCAGCGCCCATGCCCCATGTGCACCGCCTTCCTGGGGTCCCTGGATATGCCGATGGCCGACCTGCGCCAGCGCATCGCCGTGGCCGTGATCGGCCGCTCGCCAGTCGAGCGGCAACTGGCTTTCGCCCGCGAGCGCGGCTGGAAAAACCTGCCGTTCTACGCAACGCTTGATGACAGTTATGCGCGCGATTACCGGGGACTGGCGCCGGACGGCAGCGAATGGCCGGCGCTCGACATCTGGGTCAAACGCAACGGCAAGGTCTACCACTTCTGGGGCGCGGAACTGGGTGGCACGCAAGACCCGGGACAAGACCCGCGCGGCGCACCCGATCCGACGCCCTTGTGGAACTTGCTGGACTTGACGCCGGCTGGACGCGGCAAGGACTGGTATCCGAAGCTGGCGTACTAGGCCTATTCGGCCTATCAGCCCACCTGTATCCAGGTCGTTTTCAATTCCGTGTATTTGTCGAGCGCGTGCAGGGATTTATCGCGGCCATTGCCCGACTGTTTGTAGCCGCCGAACGGCACCGTGATATCGTCGCCGTCGTACTGGTTGACGTGGACGGTGCCGGCGCGCAGCGCACGTGCCGTCTGGATGGCCTTGCTGATATCGGAAGTCCACACGGCTGCCTGCAAGCCGTAGGGCGTGGCGTTGGCCTGCTTCACTGCCTCGGCAATATCCGTAAAACCCAGCACCGACAAGACGGGCCCGAAGATCTCTTCGCGCGCAATCGTCATGCTGCCATCGACGCCATCAAAGATGGTCGGCTGCACGTAGTGGCCGCCCGTTTCCGTGCGCGCCGGTTCGCCGCCACCCAGCAACTGCGCGCCTTCGCGCTTGCCGGCCGCAATATACGCCATCACGGTGCTCATCTGCGTGGCGTCGACGATGGCGCCCATCACAGTAGACTCGTCCAGCGGATCGCCAGGCTGGAAGCGCGGCAGCATGGCCAGCGCTTTTTGCATGAACTCAGCCTTGATCGATTCTTCCACGAACAAGCGCGACGGCGCATTGCAGCTTTCGCCCTGGTTGAAAAAGATGGAACCGACGGCGGCGGCCACGGCTTTATCGAGGTCAGGACAATCGGCGCAAACGATGTTGGCCGACTTGCCGCCCAGTTCAGTCCATGTCCGTTTCAAATTCGACTGGCCCGCCATCTGCACGATCAATTTTCCCGTGCGCGTGGAACCCGTAAAAGCGATGCAATCGACATCCATGTGCAGGGCCAGCGCGGCGCCCGCTTCGTGGCCATAACCGGGCAGCACGTTCAAGACGCCGGGTGGCAAGCCTGCTTCCAGGCCCAGCTCGGCCAGGCGCAAGGCCGTCAAGGGCGATTTTTCAGACGGTTTGAGAATTACGCTGTTGCCCGCCGCGAGCGCGGGAGCGATCTTCCAGGCGGCCATGATCATCGGGTAATTCCATGGCACGATGGCGGCGACCACACCCACGGGTTCGCGCGTGATCAGGGCCAGGCTGTTGGCGGGCGTGGGGGCGATTTCATCGTAGACCTTGTCGATCGCTTCGCCATACCAGCGCAGGCAATTGGCCGTGGCGCCCACGTCCACGCTCAGGCTGTATTTGATCGGTTTGCCCATGTCCAGGGTTTCGAGCAGCGCCAGCTCGGGGCCGTGCTTTTGCACCAGGTCGGCAAACTTGAGCAGCACGCGCTTGCGCTGCGCGGGCGACTTGCCGGCCCAGCGGCGCTGGTCAAAGGCGGCGCGGGCTGCCTGCACCGCTGCATCCACGTCTGCGCCATCGCAGCGCGCCACCTGTCCCAGCAAACGGCCATCGATGGGCGACAGATTGTCGAATACCTGCCCCGACAAGGCCGCAACGCGCTGGCCGTCGATGAAGGCACGGCCATCGATTTTCAGTTCATCTGCCCGCGCGTGCCAGTCTGTTGCCGCTGCCTCTGCCATGGCTGTCTCCTTTGTAATCGAAACAGCAGTCTACTCTTCCTGTGCGTAGGCGGCGGACATCTGCTTGCGGCGGCGCCGGTCGGCGCGCGCCAGCATCACGCTGAAAATGATCACGGCAATCGTCACCACCAGAATCGTCAGGGCGGCCACGGCGTTCACGCGCGGGTCCAGGCCCAGGCGCGCACGCGAGAAGATCACCAGCGGCATCGTCGTCGAGCCGGGGCCAGACAAGAAGGCCGACAGCACCACATCATCCAGCGACAGGGTAAATGTCAGCAGCCAGGCCGACGCCAGCGCCTGCGTGATATTGGGCAGGGTCACCAGGAAAAACACCTGGTGCGCCCGGCAGCCCAGGTCCATCGCCGCCTCGGCCAGCGACTTGCTCATTTCCTGCAAGCGCGATTGCACCACCACGGCCGCATAGGCCATGCCCAGCAAGGTGTGGCCCAGCCAGATCGTCAGCACGCCACGCTCGGGAAAACCGAACACCTTTTGCATGGACACCAGCATCAGCAGCAGCGACAGGCCGATGATCACTTCCGGCATCACCAGCGGCGCGCTGACCATCGAAGAAAACAGGGTGCGGCCACGGAAGCGCTGGTAGCTGTTCAGGGCAAATGCGGCAAACGTACCCAGGATCACGGACGACGTGGCCGAGAAAAAGGCGATCTTCAGCGACAGGCCAAAGCCGGAAATGATCTCGCTGTCGTTCATCAATTCGCTATACCAGCGCAGCGAAAAACCGCTCCACACCATGTCCTGGCGCGAGCTGTTGAACGAAAAGACGATCAGCACGATGATGGGCAGGTAGAGGAACAGATAGCCCAGCGAAAGCCAGCCGCGGCCGAACCAGCGCTGCAAAATGGTACGTCCGTTCATGTGCGCTCCCCCGCGTCCTGGTCCGTCTTGTATTTTTTAAAAATTGCCATCGGCACCAGGATCAGCAGGATCACCAGCACCGTCACCGACGAGGCCATGGCCCAGTCGTTATTCGTGAAATATTCATCCCACAGCACGCGCCCTATCATCAAGGTTTCCGGGCCGCCCAGCAGCTCGGGGATCACATATTCACCCACCGACGGAATGAAAACCAGCATGGCGCCGGCGATGATGCCCGACTTCGACAACGGCACGGTGATGCGCCAGAACGCCTGCAGCGGCGTGGCGCCCAGGTCGGCCGCCGCTTCCAGGTAGCGCATGTCCATTTTCACCAGGTTGGCGTACAGCGGCAAGATCATGAAGGGCAGATAGGCGTAGACCATGCCGACGATCAGCGAGAACGAAGTGTTCATCATGTGCAGCGGTGCGCTGATCAGACCCAGGGATAGCAGCAAGTCGTTCAGCAAGCCCTGGTTGGCCAAAATACCCTTCCACGCATATACGCGCAGCAAAAAAGAAGTCCAGAAGGGCAGCATCACCAGCATCATCAGCACGGGACGGATGGAGGGCTTGGCGCGCGCCATGAAATAGGCAAACGGGTAGCCGATCACCAGGCAAATGGCGGTGGTGATGGCCGCGTATTTGATGGAACTGAGGTAGGTCAGCAGATACAGTTCATCGGCGGCGATAAACAGGTAATTGGCGATCTTGACCTTCAATACGACGATGCCGTCGACATACGACAGCAAGCCGCCGAAGGGACTGCCGGCCGTGTCCATGTCGGAGAGGCTGATGCGCAGCACGATCAGGAAGGGGATCAAAAAGGCGATTGTCAGGAACAGCGCCGGCACGGCGATGACGGCATTTTTCCCCGTTATCCAGCGCAGAGTCACGAAACTACGCAGCGTTTGCAAAATGGACTTCATGATGGCCTCAGCTGGTCAGCACGACGATGTCGGCGCCATCCCACCAGACCCACACGCGCTGCTCGCGCTCGAGGCGTGCGACGTCATGGCGGGCTGCGTTGGTGCGCGAGACTTTCACCACCGTGCCGCTGTCGAGGCGCACGTGGTAGCTGGTTTCATTGCCAAAATACGCCATGGCGACGATCACGCCCTGGGCGCAGTTGTAGCCGTGTTCCGCTGGCGAAGCGCGTTCTTCGAGTGTGGGAGCATCGGTCTGGATGGCGATTTTTTCTGGGCGCACGGCCACCGAGACATCCATGCCCAGGTTGCCCGTGATGCCGTGGGCGACATACTGGCGGCCTTCTGGCGTATCGACCACCACGTGACCGGGTTCGTCTTCCGCGATGCGGCCATCGAACAAATTCACGCTGCCGATAAAGTCGGCAACGAAGCGGCAGTTCGGCGTTTCATAGATTTCACCGGGCGCGCCCACCTGCAGGATGCGTCCTTCGCTCATGACGGCGATGCGCGTGGCCATGCTCATCGCTTCATCCTGGTCATGCGTGACCATCACGCAGGTGACACCCACCTGTTCGATGATGTTGACCAGTTCCATCTGCGTACGTTCGCGCAGCTTCTTGTCGAGCGCGCCCAGCGGCTCGTCCAGCAACAGCAATTGCGGGCGCTTGGCCAGGCTGCGCGCCAGCGCCACGCGCTGCTGCTGCCCGCCCGACAGCTGGTGCGGCTTGCGTTTGGCGTATTGCGTCAGCTGCACCAGCGCCAGCATCTGCTCCACGCGCGCGCTGATCTCCGCTTTCGGCAAGCCGTCGCGGCGCAGGCCGAAGGCGATGTTGTCCCACACGGACAAGTGCGGAAACAGCGCATACGACTGGAACATCATATTGATCGGCCGCTGATGCGGCGGCACGTCGACGATGCTGTTCCCCGCCAGCGCGATGGCGCCCGAAGTCGGCGTCTCGAAACCGGCCAGCATGCGCAGCAGGGTCGACTTGCCGCAGCCTGAACTGCCCAGCAAGGCGAAAATCTCGCCCTTGTTGATCGTCACGGAAATGGCGTCGACGGCGCGCACGCCATCGAATTCCTTGACCAGCTGCTCAATCAGCAAAAATGGCGCTTGGGCGTCGCTGGCCGACGCGGCAGGTGTTGCTATCGTCATGTGTGGGTGCTTTGGCAAGAGGGTATCAAAATGAAAAACTGGCCGCTCGATGAGCGGCCAAGATGGAAGTTTAGCGGAACTGCCGCGATTGCGGTCCAAAAAATGCGCAGATGACGGCAAAATTGGGCAAAAACCTACACCCAGCCCTTTTCCTGCACTTCCACGTAGGTCTTGTCCAGGCATAGCCGAATCAGGGCCACCATCTCGTCGATCTGCGCGCGCGTCATGACCAGCGGCGGCGCGACGATCATGCGCTCGCCCACGGCGCGCATGATCACGCCATTGTCGAACATGTGGCGGCGGCAGATCATGCCCACGCCCTGGTCTTCGTCAAACAGCACATTTTCATGCACGGTCTGTCCCTTGCTGCGCACCAGGTTCAGACCTGCCACCAGGCCGCAGCTATCGGTGTAGCCGACCAGCGGATGCGCCGCCAGGCTGGCGAAGCGCTGTTGCAGATACGGCCCCGTATCCTCTGCCACCTTGCGCACCAGGTTTTCTTCTTCGATGATGCGGATATTTTCCAGCGCCGCCGCGCACGCCACCGGGTGGCCCGAATACGTGAAACCGTGCGTGAATTCGCCGCCCTTCTCGATCAAGACCCTGGCGACCCTGTCGCCTACCAGCACGCCGCCCAGCGGCACATAGCCGGACGTGACGCCCTTGGCAAAGGTGATCAGGTCAGGCCGGATGCCAAACAGTTCGGAGCCGAACCAGCGCCCCAGGCGGCCGAAGCCGCAGATGACTTCATCGGCGATCAGCAAGACGCCGTACTTGTCGCAGATGCGCTGTATCTCGGGCCAGTAAGTGGCTGGCGGGATGATCACGCCACCGGCGCCCTGCACCGGTTCGCCGATAAAAGCTGCCACCTTGTCGGGACCCACTTCCAGGATTTTGTCTTCCAGCCACCCAGCTGCCTTCAGGCCAAACGCTTCCGGCGTCAAGCCGTGGCCCGCTTCCAGGTAATTGGGCTGGCCGATATGGACGATGCCAGGGATAGGCAAGCCGCCCTGCGCATGCATGCCATCCATGCCGCCCAGGGACGCGCCCGCCACAGTGCTGCCGTGATACGCGTTGTGGCGGCTGATGATGGTATGGCGCTCCTGGTAGCCCAGCAAATCCCAATAGCGGCGCACCATGCGCAGATTGGTGTCATTCGCTTCCGAACCGGAGCTGGTAAAGAACACGTGCTGGAACTGCGGCGGCGATATCTGCGCCAGCTTGGCCGCCAGCTGCGCGGCAGGCACATTGGTGGTGCCGAAAAAGCTGTTATAGAACGGCAGGGTTTCCATCTGCCGGTACACGGCTTGCGAAATCGAAGTGCGGCCATACCCCACGTTGACGCACCACAGGCCCGACATGCCATCGACGATCTTTTTCCCCTGGCTATCCCACAGGTAGACGCCATCGCCGCGCACGATCACGCGCGCACCTTTGGCGGCCAGGTCCTGGAAATCGGTGAATGGATGCAGGTAGTGGGCAGTATCGAGCTGCTGGATGGCAGCCGTGTCGAACACTTGCGGCGTGGCGTTTTTCTGCGCCACCGAGGCGACGAGGGCGGCGCCGGGCGCCAGCGGATTGTTTGTTGTGCTCATGCTTGCTCCCTTAGACGTGAAGTAAGAGGTGTTCGCGTTCCCAGGGGCTGATGACGGTCATGAACTCCTGGTGCTCCAGGTCCTTGATGGCGGCATATACGTCAATAAAACGTTCGCCCAGCACCGTGCGCAATTTGTCTTCCGCGCGCAGCAGCTGCAGTGCCTCGGGCAAGCCCTGCGGCAGTTCGAATTTCATGTCGTAGGCGCTGCCCACCATCATCGGCGTCGGCTCGATCTGTTCCACCATGCCCAGGTAGCCGCAGGCCAGGGTCACGGCCAGGGCAAGGTAGGGATTGGCGTCGGCGCCGATGATGCGGTTTTCAATGCGGCGGTCCTGCACACCCGATTCGGGCACGCGAAACCCCACCGTGCGGTTATCCAGCCCCCACTGGATGTTGATGGGCGCGGCCGTGTGGCGCACGATGCGGCGGTAGGAATTCACATACGGTGCGACGATGGCCATGGCCGACGGCATATAGCGCTGCAGGCCGCCAATGTAATGCTTGAAAATGGCGGCGGCCGAGCCGTCTTCGTTGCTGAAGATATTCAAGCCCGTCTTCGCATCGGTCACGCTCTGGTGCACATGCATGGCGGACCCTGGTTCGCCGGCCATCGGCTTGGCCATGAAGGTGGCGTACATATCGTGCTTGAGCGCTGCTTCGCGCAGGGTGCGCTTGAAGAAAAACACCTTGTCGGCCAGGCCCAGCGGATCGCCGTGCAGGAAGTTGATTTCCATCTGCCCGGCGCCGATTTCATGGATCAGGGTATCGACGTCCAGGTTCATCAATTCGCAGTAATCGTAGATATCCTCGAACAGCGGATCGAACTCGTTGACGGCGTCGATGCTGTACACCTGACGGCTGGTTTCGGCGCGGCCGCTGCGGCCGATGGGCGGCTTCAATGGCAGGTCCGGGTCGGTGTTTTTTGCCGTCAGGTAGAACTCCAGCTCAGGCGCCACCACCGGTTTCCAGCCCTTGTCTGCGTACAGTTTCAGTACCCGGCGCAGCACCGAGCGGGGCGCGAAATCGACCAGCATGCCGTCGGAAAAATAACAGTCGTGGATCACTTGCGCGGTGGGATCGGTGGCCCACGGCACCATGGTGATGGTGGTGGGGTCGGCCTTCAGAATCATGTCGCGGTCGGTGCTGGAAATGGCGCGGTCATAACCGCCATCGTCGACGGGATAATTGCCCGTCACCGTCATGCCCAGCACCGCTTCCGGGATGCGCATGCCGCGCTCCTGGGTAAATTTTGCGCGCGGCAGTATCTTCCCCCGCGCTACCCCGGTCAAGTCAGGCACCAGGCATTCTATTTCCGTGACCCGCTTTTCATTGAGCCACAAATCCATATCGGTATAAGTGAAATTTTCGCGTATTGCCATGCTTCCCTCTCGCTGGTCTTGATCAAGCGCCGCGTATTGAAACAAATTCTCACTGCGGCGGCGCGCCCGTTCAATCTGCTGCTGTCAGGCGATGCTGCTGTTCTTGAAAATCGCGGCAAGCCTGGCCAAAGGCGCCGAACAGCCGCATCGATAAAGGATTGCTTTCAACTTGCCACTCTGGATGCCACTGTACCGCCATCGCGAAACTGTCAGCGCCCGCTACCGTAAAGGCTTCGACCAGGCCATCGTCGGCCAGCGCTTCGACACTTAAACCATCGGCCAACCGGGCCACGCCCTGGCCATGCAGGGAATTGACCATCATCTCGCTCTCGCCACCCAGGATGCGCGACAACAAGCCGCCCGGCGTCAAGCGCACCCGGTGCGCTGGGCCGTACTGGCGCTCAAGAGGCTCGCGCAGATCTTCGCGGTGATCCTGCATGTTGGCCACCGCATGCACGGCCTGGTGCAAGCTGCCGCCCAGCGCCACATTGACTTCCTGGAAGCCCCGGCATATGGCCAGCAAGGGCAGCTTGCGGGCCAGCGCCGCGCGTATCAAGGGCAAGGTGGTGGCATCGCGGGCAGGATCTTGCGGCAGCTCGGGAAAGCGGATTTCTTCGCCATACAGGTGCGCATCGAGATTCGATGCGGCGCCGGTCAGCAAGACGCCGTCGGCGATACGCAGCGCAGCATCGAGATCATAGAGATCAATATTGGCGCCGAACGCGGGCAAGACCAGCGGCATGCAACCGGCGCCCAGCAGCACGGCGTGCAGGTATTTGTCCTGCGCCATATGCCAGACATGATTGCCAAGCTGGCGCTGGCAGGCGGGAACGAGAACGATGGGACGGCGCATATAGGCTACCTCGCTGACGTAACAATCAAATGGCAAGCCGAGGCACACTCAAGGCACGGACTCGGGCTACACTAGCGGCTTTGCCGTGTTGCTTTTAAATTCATCATATGCCCGTCTGGCGCCAAACACCAGCATCGCCAGCAAAATCTATCCACTACTCCATGACCGAACGCCTTTTTTCCACGCCTTCTTCCCCACTTGATACGCAAGGACAGCCATGAAGCAGATGCCATGGCGCGACTTCTTTGCCCTGGTGGTCAGCATCGGCGTGGTGGGCCTGGGACTGGGCGCCACCATGCCGCTCACGGCGCTGACGCTGGACCAGCGCGGCGTGGGCACCGACATCATCGGCATGATCACGGCCGTCAGCGCCATCGGCATCCTGGCCGCTTCCCCGTTCGTGGCCCGCTGGGTAGCACGCTTCGGTCCGCGCGCCACCATGCTGGGCGCCGTGTGGGCCGCATCCCTGGCCACCATCGCCATGCAGTTCAGCGACAGCCTGCTGGCCTGGAGCATGCTGCGCTTTGTGTTCGGCGGCGCCATGGGCGTGCTGTTTACCATCGGTGAAGCGTGGGTCAATCGCCTGGCGCCCGACAATTCGCGGGGACGGGTGGTGGCCATGTACACCACCAGCTTTACTTTTTTCCAGCTGATCGGTCCGGCCCTGGTGGCGCTTTTCAACGACAAGATCAGCTGGAGCTTCGCCGCCTGCGGCCTGTTGTTCCTGCTGGCCTTGCCGGGACTGATGCTGATCTCGAACAGCGGCCCGCAGCAAGAAGCGCAAGAGCAAGGCGTCAAGTGGACCTTGATCCTGCCGCGTATGCCGATGATCGTGCTGGGCGCGGCCTTCTTTGCCCTGTTCGATACCCTCGCGCTCAGCCTGCTGCCGCTGTACGCGATGCGGCACGGGATCGCCACCGACCTGGCCCTGCTGTCGGCCACGGTGGTGCTGGTGGGCGATACGGGTTTGCAGTTCGCGCTGGGATGGATGGCTGATCGTTATGGCCGCGCCAAAGTGCATGCGGGTTGCGGCGTAGCTGTCTGCGTGCTGCTGCCGCTGCTGCCGTTTGCCGTCCATACGCCGTGGCTGTGGTGGACCTTGCTGCTGCTGTTGGGCGCGGCCGCGGGCGGCATCTACATGCTGGCGCTGGTCGCCTGTGGCGAACGGTTTACAGGCTTGTCGCTGACCAGCGCCAGCGCCATCGTCAACGCCACCTGGGGCGTGACCAGCGGCGGCGGCCCCCTGCTGACGGGCGTGCTGATGCAGTCCGTCGGCGTGAACGCGCTGCCTGCCGTGATGTGGGTGTGCGCCGCCATCTTTGTCGGCAGCGCCGTGTGGGAACGCAAAAAGGCTATCGCCTAGCCGCTATTTCTTCAGCGTCGCCAGCCGTTGCTGCAATTCCTCGGCCACCGGATAATCGGGGTTGGCCTGTTTGAAAGCACGCCATTCGTCCTGCGCTGTCCGGACATCGCCCGCCTTCAGCAAGGCGTCGATCTTGACCAGCCAGGTGGCGGGGTCCAGCTTTGCCGCTGCCGGCGAGGGCGCAGCCAGCGCTGCTTGCTGCGATACCGGCGCCGATTCCGCAGCTGGCCGGACTGGCTCCGGCTTCTTGCGGAACCAGTCCACGCCGGTCAGATTCAAGGTGAGCAGCACGGCGACCGCCAGCCCAAGTGGAATGCGCCAGCGCGTCAGGTAATCGGGCGCTTTTTTAGGCGCTTGATTGCCCGTTGGCGCGTTCTTGTCGTCGTTAGTATTCATGCCTGGCCTCCCTTATTGGTGACAAAGCCAGTGTAGCCGAACTATCTGACGGGTAGAGCGAAATCCTGCCTTCCCTTTACCCCATGCGTGCGCTGCCCAACACAGCTGCTATCGTGCGGCCCGCAAAAAGGTCTACCATGGAAAGCCACGCCAACCTGGAGTTCCGGACATGCTCAAGCTCAAAGACCCGGCGCTGCTGCGCCAGCAATGCTATATCAATGGCCAGTGGCTGGACGCCGATGGCGGCAAGCACGCGGACGTGCTCAACCCCGCCACTGGCGATACCCTCGGCCACGTACCGGCTATGGGTACGCAGGAAACAGCGCAGGCGATTGCTGCCGCCAACGCGGCCTGGCCAGCCTGGCGCAAGAAAAGCGCGGCCGAGCGCGCGGGCTATCTGCGCCGCTGGAACGACTTGATGCTGGAGCACGCCGATGATCTGGCGCTGATCATGACGGCGGAACAGGGCAAGCCGCTGGCGGAAGCCAAGGGCGAAGTGCAGTATGCAGCCTCGTTCATCGAATGGTTTGCCGAAGAGGGCAAACGCGTGGCGGGCGACACCCTGGCGTCGCCATGGCCGGACCGCCGCATCCTGGTGACCAAAGAGCCGATCGGCGTCTGCGCCGCCATCACGCCGTGGAATTTCCCTGCTGCGATGATCACGCGCAAGGTGGGCCCGGCGCTGGCGGCGGGTTGCCCCATCATCGTCAAGCCGGCCGGGCTGACGCCATTTTCCGCGCTGGCGCTGGCCGTACTGGCCGAGCGGGCCGGCATACCGCCCGGCGTCTTCAATGTGATCACGGGCTCTTCGCAAGAGATCGGCGACGAGATGACATCGAACCCGCTGGTGCGCAAACTCAGTTTCACAGGATCGACGGAAGTGGGCCGCATGCTGATGCGCCAGTGCGCGCCCACGATTAAAAAACTGTCCTTGGAACTGGGCGGCAATGCGCCCTTCATCGTGTTTGACGATGCCGACCTGGACGCCGCCGTGGAAGGCGCCATCGCCTCGAAATACCGCAACGCGGGCCAGACCTGCGTGTGCGCCAATCGCCTGTATGTGCAGGATGGCGTGTACGACGCCTTCGCTGAAAAACTGGTGGCGGCAGTAGAAAAACTCAAGGTCGGCAATGGGGTCGATGACGGCGTCACACAGGGTCCCTTGATCGAAGAAAAAGCCGTCAAGAAGGTGGAACAGCATGTGGCCGACGCGCTGGCCAAGGGTGGCCGCCTGCTCACCGGCGGCAAGCGCCACGCATTGGGCCACAGCTTCTTCCAGCCCACGGTGATCGCCGACGTCACCAGCGAGATGCTGGTGGCGCGCGAAGAAACCTTCGGTCCGCTGGCGCCCCTGTTCCGCTTCCACAAGGATGAAGAAGCCATCGCGCTGGCCAACGACACGGAATTCGGCCTGGCCGCGTATTTCTATTCGCGCGATATCGGCCGCATCTGGCGGGTCGCCGAAGGACTCGAATCGGGCATGGTGGGCGTCAACACGGGCCTGATCTCGACCGAGGTAGCGCCGTTCGGCGGCGTCAAGCAATCAGGCCTGGGCCGCGAAGGGTCACATTACGGCATCGCCGATTACCTGGTGATCAAATACATCTGCATGGGCGGGATTTAAAACAGGCGCTTATTCAAAGCCCCGTATGCGGTCGCCATTGAAGTTCGGCAGCCGCCACGCAAAATGCAGGGCCAGGAAACGAAACAGGAAGCCGGCTGCGATTGAAGACAATTGCGCCACCGAGCTGTCAACCTTGAAGTGCAGCAGGCCCACGTACAGGCTGCCTGTAAACAAGGCCACGGTGGCATACACTTCGCGCTGCAATACCAATGGAATCTGGTTGCACAAAATATCGCGCAGCAGGCCACCGAAGACGCCCGTGATCATCCCCGCCAGCACCACGATGGCCGGATGCATACCGGCGCCCATGGCGATGTCGCAGCCGATCACGCAAAAGGCCACCAGGCCCAGGCCATCGACCAGCAAGAAGATGGTGCGCAAATGGTGCAGATAGCGCGCCACAATGGCCGTGACGACGGCCGCGCCGACGGTAAACAACAGGTATTCGGGATGCGCGATCCAGCCCAGCGGATAGTGCCCCAGCAGCATGTCGCGGATGGTGCCGCCGCCCAGCGCGGTGACGGTGCCTATCATGCAGATGCCGAACAAGTCCATGCCGCGCCGCATGCCCATGATGGCGCCAGACATCGCTTCGGCGACGATCGCCACCAGGTATATCGTATGTAACAGCATGGTCTTACTCTTCCGAAAATGATTTGAGAATTTGTTCGCGTTCGCGCGCTTCGCTCAGGCTGCGCGCCTCGTTGGCCTTGGCGCTGCCGCAACTGACGCTACTGTGGATAAAGTCATAGTTATCCTGCACGCAGTCGCCATCGAGGTATTCGGCGTACACATAATCGCCGTCGAGCATGGCCAGCCCTTCCGGCTCGCTGCGGACCTGTTCGCGCCGCCCCTGCACGGCCACCTGCATGTAGTCGCGCCAGACCGGCAGCGCCAGGGTGCCGCCGGTGGCGTTGCCCAGGCTTTTAGGCTGGTCGTAGCCTAGCCAGACGACGGAAACCAGGCCTGAGGAATAACCGGCAAACCAGGCGTCGTAAGCATTGTTCGAGGTACCCGTCTTGCCGGCGGCGTCGCTGCGTCCCAGCGCCAGTGCACCGCGCCCGGTGCCGCTCTTGACCACGTCGCGCAGCATGCTGTCCATCACGTAAGCGTTGCGCGCGGAGATGATTTGCGTGCCTGTGATTTCCTCGCCCTTGGGGCGCGGTCCAGCATCGCTGAACAGCACTGCGCCGCCGCGGCTGCGCACTTCCTTGATCAGCTTGGGCGGCATTTGCACACCCTCGTTGGCGAACACGGAGTAGGCCTGCGCCAGTTGCAGCGGCGTGACGGCGCCCGCGCCCAGCGCCAGCGGCAGCGAGACGGGATTGCGCGCACTGTCAAAGCCGAAGCCGGTGGAAAACTGCTGCACATAAGCGGGGCCGGATGCCTGCATCAGGCTGACGGCCACCAGGTTTTTCGAACGCACCAGCCCACGCCGCACGCTGATGAAGCCTTCATAATTGTCGCCGTAATTGCGCGGCCGCCAGGGCTGCGCACCGGTTTCCTGCGGCAGCAGCAAGCGCTGCGTATCGTCTACCTCGCTGCCAGGGAAGTAGCCTTTTTCCAGCGCCGCCGAATACACGAAGGGCTTGAAGCTGGAACCGGGCTGGCGGTAAGCCTGCGTGGCGTGGTTGTAGTGGTTGCGGTAAAAGTCGAAGCCGCCCGCCATGGCGACAATTTCGCCACTCTGCGCATCGACGGATATCACGGCGCCTTCCATCTCGGGCATTTGCGTCAGCAGCCAATGTTTTTTGGCCTGGCCCTGCACCACGCGGATGACGCTGCCCTCTGCCACGGCTAGCTTGCCTTCCAGAGGCAGCTTGCCGCCCAGGCGCGTTTCAGAGGCAGTCACGCTGATCTCGTCGCCATTGCGCAGCTGCGCCGTCAGCTGGCGCTTGCCGCCATTGTCCACCTTGCGCACCAGCGCGGCCTGCAGCTCACCGCTGTCCGGGTAGGGCGACAACTGGCGCGCCACGCTGTCGCTGGAGGCAGGCAAACGCGCCTCCGGGCCGCGATAACCGCGCCGCGCCTGCGCATTCAATAATCCATTGCGCAGCGCCTGGTCGGCGGCCCGCTGGGGCGCCATGCGGATGGTCGTCGTCACATCCAGGCCCATGCTGTAAGCGCCCTCGGGATAACTTTGCAGTATCAGCTGGCGCGCTTCCTCAACCGCATACGCGGCCGCCTGCACCGAGCTGTTACGGCTCTGGTTCAGCAGCAGTGGTTCGGCCACGGCCGCGTCGTATTCCGCTTGCGTGATGTCACCCAGTTCGCGCATGCGCTGCAAGATGTAGCGCTGGCGCAGCTTGGCCCGCGTCGGATTGGCGACCGGGTTATAGGCTGACGGCGCCTTGGGCAAGCCGGCCAGCATGGCCGCTTCCGCTACCGTCAGCTCGGCCAGCGGCTTGTCGAAATAAATGTTCGATGCGGCGGAAAAACCATAGGAACGCTCGCCCAGGTAAATCTGGTTCATATACAGTTCCAGCAGCTTGTCCTTGCCGTAATGCTGTTCCAGCTTATAGGCCAGCAGCATTTCCGTCAGTTTGCGCTGCACAGTTTTGTCGCGCGACAGGAAAAACCCGCGCGCCACCTGCATGGTGATGGTGCTGGCGCCTTGCGCATGGCGGCCCGTGACGACGTTGGCCAGGGTGGCCCGCGTCAAACCCAGAAAATCAACGGCGCCGTGTTCATAGAAACGCGCATCTTCAATCGCCAGCAAGGCTTGCCGCATACGCAGCGGGATTTGTTGCAGGGGCAGGAATTCGCGGCGCTCTTCGCCGTATTCAGCCAGCAGTTCACCCTCGCTGGAAAAAATCCGCAGCGGCAGGGCCGGCTTGTATTGCGCCAGGTGTTCGACGTTGGGCAAGTCCTGCCACGCCTGGCGCAGCCACCAGCCGCCTGCCAGTGCGCCGGCCAGGGCCAAACCCACAGTCAGACCCAGGCCGAATTTCACATTTCGGGCCAGCCTGGACTGTGGTTTGCGTGCTTGCTTTTTTGGCAAATTCTCCTGAGTTTGCTGTTCCATATGACTGCCTCCCTGCTGCGCGATCTACCGCGCAAAGGAGCATTGTGCATCGCAACACGGTTATCCTTATGAAAATTAAGTATTATTTAGTATTGATAAATTTTTCTAATCTAAGGTTATCGCCATGAACTTGAATCCCAAACACACGGAGGCATTCCGCGCCGTGATCGAGACGGGCAGTTTCGAGCAGGCGGCGCTGCAGCTGCACCTGACGTCGCCGGCCATTTCGCAACGCGTGCGGGCGCTGGAAAGCCAGCTGGGCAATGCACTGATCGTGCGCAGCCGCCCTGCCCGCGCCACGCGCACGGGCCAGCGCCTGATGCAGTATTTAAAACGCGCCGCGCTGCTGGAAGCGGACCTGGCAGCGGAACTGGCAGTGCAGCAGGATGCGCCGCTGACCCTGGTGCTGGCGCTGAACGCCGACTCCATGGGCACCTGGTTTTTCCCGGCCCTGTCGGAAGTGCTGATACGCGAGCGGGTGCTGCTGGACCTGACCGTGGAAGACCAGGACCATACCTACACTTTGCTGGAAACCGGCATGGCGATCGGCTGCATCAGCACGGAAGCCAAGCCCATGCGCGGTTGCACGGCCGAACCGCTGGGCGTGATGCGCTACTGGCTGGTGGCCACGCCAGCGTTTCGCCAGCAGTGGTTTGCCCACGGCCTGACGCGCAAGGCGGCCCGCACGGCCCCCGTGGTGGCCTACACGCGCAAGGACACCTTGCAATCGTCCTTCCTGCAAGAAACGCTGGGCTTGCCTGAAGGGGCTTACCCCTGCCATTACGTGCCGGGCGCCACTTCGCATTTCAATGCCATCCGCTATGGCCTGGGCTACGGCATGGTGCCCGAGCTGCTATTGAAGGCCAATGCCGATGGGGATCTGGTGGAAATGCTGGCGCCGAAAGCACCGGCCGACGTAGCCCTGTACTGGCACACGTGGAAGGTGCAATCGCCGCGCATGGAGCAGCTGTCGCGGCAAATCATCGCAGCCGCGCGCACAGTGTTGAAGTGATCAGCGCTGCATGCCCCAGCGCTTGAGCGTCACCCGTTCCAGGGTGCGGAAACCGATATTTTCCACCAGCAAGCCGATCACGATCACGGTCGCCAGGCCCGCGAAGACCTTGTCCGTATAAAGTTCGTTGCGGTTCTGGAAGATGTACCAGCCCAGGCCACCCTGCCCCGAGGAAGTGGTGCCGAATACCAGTTCGGCTGCAATCAGGGTGCGCCAGGCAAAGGCCCAGCCTATCTTCAAGCCCGAAACGATCGATGGCAAGGCGCCCGGCACCAGGATATGCAACACCAGGCGCAAGCCGCTCAAGCCGTAATTGCGGCCCGCCATGCGCAAGGTATCGGGCACGCTCTGAAAGCCCGCGTACGTGTTCAAGGCCAGCGGCCACATCACGGAATGCACGATGACGAAGATCAGGCTGCCCCGGCCCAGGCCGAACCACAGCAGGGCCAGCGGCAGCAAGGCGATGGCAGGCAGGGGATTGAACATGGCGGTCAGGGTTTCCAGCAGATCACGTCCGATGCGCGTGGAGACGGCAAGCAAGGTCAGCAGGAACGCGGCCAGCACGCCCAGCACATAGCCCTGCAACAAGACGTTCAGTGATGCACCCGTGCGCGTGAGCAATTCTCCGCTGGCGATACCGCCTACAAACGCCTGCGCCGTCTGCCAAAAGCTGGGCAATAGTAAATCGTTATTGGTCCAGCGCGCGGCGCTTTCCCACAGCAAGGCCAGGACGATCAGGATCAAGCCCTTGCGCCAGCCCGCCTGTTGCCATAAACGCTGCCAGCGCGGCAATGGCAGCTCGACGGCAACACCGGCGGGCGGCGGTGCGGCGTAGACGAATTCCTGGCGTATCGGCGGTTCCAGCAGCAAACTCATACGGCGCTCCTGTGCAAATCGTGTTCGGCCGTTTCGGCGACGGTGGCGTCCTCATCGAACAGCAAGCCGTGGATGCGGCTGCTGGCGGCCTGGAATTCGGCGCTGCCCGCGCTGTGCAAGCCAAATTGATGGCTGTTCAATTCTGCCCTGACCCGGCCCGGATGAGGCGACAGCAGCAAGATGCGGTTGCCCACCACCAGCGCTTCCTCGATCGAGTGCGTGACGAACACGAGCGTAAAACGCAGCTCCTCCCACAAGCGGCCCAGCTCTTCCTGCATCTTGCGCCGCGTCAAGGCGTCCAGGGCGGCAAACGGTTCATCCATCAGCAACACTTCCGGCTGCATGGCCAGTGCGCGGGCAATCGCCACCCGCTGTTTCATGCCACCCGACAAGGTATGCGGATGAGCTTGCTCAAAGCCCGTCAGGCCCACTTTGCCGATCCAGTGATGGGCGCGCTCGCGGGCGGCGACCTTGTCCAGGCGCTTGCTGGCCAGCAAGGGAAACATGACGTTTTCCAGCACTGTTTTCCATGGTGGCAACTGGTCGAATTCCTGGAACACCACCACCCGGTCCGGCCCCGGTTTTTTGATCAGCTGGCCTTCCATGGTGATGCTGCCCGAGCGAGGGGCAATAAAACCGGCCACCGCTTTCAGCAGCGACGACTTGCCGCAGCCGGAAGGACCCAGCAGGACGAAACGGTCGCCCCGGTACACATCGAAACTGACCTCATGCGTGGCGCGCACGGTGCGCTGCTCGCTGCGGTATTCCAGGCTGACCTTGTCGACGGACAGCAAGGGCGCCACGCCTGCAGGTGGGCGCACCAGTTGAAAAGCGGGAGTGTGCATCTCAGCTTCCTTGGCCGATGGCCGGGTCATCAAAGAAATAATCGTGCCAGCTATCGGGCCGGTTGCGGATGGCGTTGACGCGGTGCAGGAATTGCCCCAGGCCCAGGGTATTTTGCGGTGCGATCTTGAATTGCACTTGCGGGTTGGCAAAGATCTTCAACAGCAAATTGCGGTCCACCTTGCTCTTGTTGAGCTTGATATAAATGTCGGCCGCGCCCTGCGGATTGCTGCTCGCATACTGGGCTGCTTCGGCCAGCGCGGCGACAAAGGCGCGGTAGGTTTTCGGATTTTCCGTGCGGAATTTCTCGGTCGCATACAGCAGGGTCGATGAACTGGGGCCGCCCTGCACTTCATAGGAATTCAAGATGATGTGGGCATTCGGGTTTTGCGCCAGTTCCTGCTCCTGGAATGGCGAATTGCCAAAGTGCCCCGTCAATTCCGTGCCGCCCGCGATGATGGCGGCCGCCGCATCGGGGTGCGGTAAAGTCTGTGTGATCTTGTCGAGGCGGGCGAATTCCTTGTCGCCCCATTGTTTCGCCACCGCCATTTGCAAAATGCGCGCCTGCACCGAGACGGACACGGCCGGCAAGGCGATGCGGTCCTTGTCCGTCAGGTCGGCCAGAGTTTTCACCTTGGGATTATTGCTGACCAGATAGTAGGGGAAATTGCCCAGCGAGGCCACGCCGCGCACATTTTGCCGCCCACGCGTGCGGTCCCAGATCGTCAGCAGCGGCCCCAGGCCTGCACCGGCGATATCGATATTGCCTGACAGCAAAGCGTCGTTAATGGCCGGCCCGCCGGATAAAGTCACCCAGTCCACCTTGATATCGACACCGAGCTGCTTGCCATGCTTTTCGATCAGTTTTTGTTCCTGGGCGATATTGAGCAGCAGAAAGGTAATCCCATACTGGCCAGCGATGCGCAATTGTCCTTCGGCACGGGCCATCGTCGCTCCCATCGTCAGCATACACAGCATGGCCAGGGCGGCGGTCAGACGGCGGCGGACGAGGGGAAAGGACTTGAACATGGACACTCCTGGTGGGAAAAATCAGTACGGCGCATCGCCTTCGATGGTGGTGCGGTAAAGCTTGCGGCGCTGGTCCGCCGGGCAACCGGCGGCCAGGTGCATCAGGGAACGGTTGTCCCAGAACACCAGGTCGCGCGCCTGCCAGCGGTGCACATATAAATGTTCAGGGCGCACGCTATGGGCAAACAGTTCGCCCAGCACGGCGCGGCTTTCATCGTCAGGCAAGCCGACGATGCGTGTGGTGAAGTGTTCGCTGACAAACAGGGCGCGCCGTCCCGTTTCCGGATGCACACGCACGATGGGATGCGTGACGGGGCGCACTTCATCGATCTGCGCCTGCGTCAATGCGGGCCGCCATGGGTTGCGGCGGCGCAATTCTTCGTACTGGCATAAATAGCTGTGTTCGGCATGCGCGCCGCGCACGACGTGGCGCAGCGCGGCCGGCAAGCTTTCCCAGGCCAGATGCATATTGGCAAACACGGTATCGCCGCCCTCCTCGGGCAACTCTTGCGCGTGCAACATGGAACCCAGGCTGGGAACTTCTTTGTAGGACAGGTCGGAGTGCCAGAAGTGGCCTGCATCGCCCAGGCCGACAGGCTGGCCGTTTTCGACGATATTCGAAATGATCAGGATTTCCGGGTGCTGCGGCAGCTGGAACTGGTGCAGCACGTGGATTTGCAGGGCGCCGAAGCGGCGGCTGAAATCGATTTGCTGTTGCGGCGTAATGTGCTGGTCGCGAAACACCAGGACATGATGGTCCAGATGCGCATGGTGCAGTCGCTGGAAATCGCTGAGCGACAAGGGCTGTGCCAGATCCAGGCCCACGACTTGCGCACCCAGGGGCGCATCGAAGGCTTCGATATGGAAGTTGCCGGGTAACTGGCTAGCCAGCTTGCTGGTGGAGACAGGGGATTCGAGGACGGCCGACATGATGGAGGCATCAGTGAACGAGGGATGTTCACTGTATGCCGGCCGGCCATCCTTGCAAACGAAGCTTATCCTATATGGATATGCGGATCGTGCAGGTGCAGCTGGCTTATACCGTCTCGTAGCGGGCCAGGCGGGCCGCCATGCGCGGGGCCAGTTCGTGGCCGGCGGTAACAGTCATGTCCAGGTCATTCAAGAGGCCGTCTTTCAAGCCATACACCCAGCCATGTACGCTGAGTTCCTGGCCGCGTTCCCAGGCATCTTGCACGATGGTGGTTTGGCAGACGTTCAAGACTTGTTCAACGACGTTCAGTTCGCACAGGCGGTCGCTGCGCTCGCGGCTGCCCAGCACTTCACCGAGGTAGCGCTCATGTTTCTGGCCCACGTCCTGCACGTGGCGCAACCAGTTATCGACCAGGCCGATGCGCGTGCCCGTCAGGGCGGCATGCACGCCTTTGCAGCCATAATGGCCGACGATGATGACGTGTTTGACTTTCAGCACGTCCACTGCAAATTGCAGCACGGAAAGACAGTTGAGGTCGGAATGCACCACCACGTTGGCGATATTACGGTGTACAAACACGTCGCCAGGCGCCATGCCCAGCAATTCGTTGGCGGGAACACGGCTGTCGGAACAGCCGATCCACAGATATTCGGGCGAAGTCTGGGCTTCCAGATTCTTGAAGAAGTTCGGATCCTTCTCCACCATTGAGTCGGCCCAACGGCGGTTGCGTTGTAGCAATTCCGCCAGGGCCTGGCCGCTTTTAGCTTCGGTCATATCGCTCCCATTTGATAGGACGCAGACGCTGCGCGCTGAGCGCCGCAAAGTCTGCGTCTTGTTAAAAAAACGCCGGGATGGTTGAGCATCCCGGCGCTTCGTTTTAGTGCGGCTTATTCAAAAAAATCCTTGACCTTGTCTTTCCAGGTCTTGCTTTGCGGGCTGTGCTTGGCACCGCCCTCGGTAGTGGATTTTTCAAAGTCACGCAGCAATTCTTTTTGCTTGTCGGTCAGTTTCACCGGCGTTTCGATCGCCACGTGGCAGAACAGATCGCCCGCATAACCGGAACGCACGCCCTTGATGCCCTTGCCTTTCAGGCGGAAGGTCTTGCCCGACTGGGTGCCTTCGGGAATCGTGAACGACACTTTGCCGTTCAGGGTAGGGACTTCGATTTCGCCGCCCAAGGCTGCCTTGGTGAACGAGATCGGCATTTCGCAATGCAGGTCGTCGCCTTCGCGCTGGAACACGGCGTGCGGCTTGATGTGAATTTCCACATACAGGTCACCGGACGGGCCGCCATTCGTACCCGGTTCGCCGTTGCCGGACGAGCGGATGCGCATGCCATTGTCGATACCGACAGGTATTTTGACTTCCAGCGTCTTGTTGCGCTTGATACGGCCTGCGCCGCCGCAAGGCGTACAAGGATCGGTGATGACCTTGCCGCTGCCATGGCATTTCGGGCAAGTTTGCTGGATGCTGAAGAAACCTTGCTGCATGCGTACCTGGCCGTGGCCGCCGCAAGTGCCGCAAGTGGTCGGCGAGGTGCCCGGCTTGGCGCCGCTGCCATGGCAAGTGTCGCACTTGTCCCAGCTCGGCACGCGGATGGTCGTGTCGAAGCCGTGAGCAGCTTGCTCCAGCGTAATTTCCAGGTTGTAGCGCAAGTCGGCGCCACGGTACACCTGTGGACCCGCATTGCGGCTACGTCCACCGCCACCGCCAAAGATGTCACCAAAGATATCGCCAAAGCTGTCGGCAAAACCGCCGCCACCAAAGCCGCCGCCGCCGCCACCCATGTTCGGGTCCACGCCAGCATGACCATAACGGTCATAGGCTTCGCGCTTTTCCGGATTGGTCAGCATTTCGTAAGCTTCTTTGACTTCCTTAAACTTTTCTTCCGATTCCTTACTGTCCGGATTACGGTCCGGATGGTATTTCATCGCCAGTTTGCGGTAAGACTTTTTGATCTCTTCTTCCGAAGCATTTTTTGCGACACCGAGTGTCTCGTAAAAATCACGCTTTGCCATGTTGTCGGCACCTTGCAGTCTATCTACTGATGTAAAAGTTACACGAAAAAGCCGAGTCGAGTGCCGCGGGGCGGCGACTCGGCTCGGCCGGTCTTCGCAGAGAAATTCCGCGACGTAGCATACAGCCCGGTTGCTCCCGTATTACGGGAGCGTAAGACAATTACTTGCTGTCTTTGACTTCTTTGAAGTCAGCGTCAACCACGTCATCGTGCTTGGCACCGGCGTCCGATGCACCAGCAGCTTGCTGTTGTGCACCTTCTGCGCCGCCGGCAGCTTGTTGCGCTTGCATGTCGGCGTACATTTTTTCGCCCAGTTTCTGCGATGCGGTCGACAGTGCTTCCACCTTGGCGTCGATCTCGGCCTTGTCGCCCGACTTGATGCTTGCTTCCAGGTCGGTGATGGCAGCTTCGATCTTTTCTTTCTCGCCAGCGTCGAGCTTGTCGCCGTATTCGGTCAGCGATTTGCGGGTCGAGTGTACCAGAGCATCAGCCTGGTTGCGCGACTCGGCCAATTCCTTGACCTTTTTGTCTTCTTCCGCGTTCAACTCGGCGTCTTTGACCATCTTCTGGATTTCAGCTTCGGTCAAGCCGGAGTTGGCCTTGATCGTGATCTTGTTTTCCTTGCCGGTCGCCTTGTCTTTCGCGCCGACATGCAAGATGCCGTTGGCGTCGATGTCGAAGGTCACTTCGATCTGTGGCGTGCCGCGTGATGCTGGCGGAATACCTTCCAGATTGAATTCGCCCAGGCCTTTGTTGCCGGCAGCGATTTCACGCTCACCCTGGTATACCTTGATGGTCACCGCAGGCTGGTTGTCGTCGGCCGTCGAAAACACCTGGCTGAACTTGGTTGGGATCGTGGTGTTTTTGTGGATCATCTTGGTCATCACGCCGCCCAGGGTTTCGATACCCAGGGACAATGGCGTTACGTCCAGCAACAGCAAGTCTTTGCGTTCGCCCGACAGGACCGAACCTTGAATCGCTGCGCCCACGGCGACGGCTTCGTCCGGATTCACGTCCTTGCGTGGATCTTTGCCGAAGAATTCTTTGACTTTCTCTTGCACTTTAGGCATACGGGTCATACCGCCGACCAGGATGATGTCATCGATGTCCGATACTTTCACGCCAGCATCTTTGATAGCGATGCGGCATGGTTCCATCGTCGCAATGATCAGCTCTTCCACCAGCGATTCCAGCTTGGCGCGGGTCATCTTCAGGTTCAAGTGGACCGGTGCGCCATTGGCCATCGCGATGTACGGCTCGTTGATTTCGGTTTGCTGCGACGACGACAGTTCGATCTTCGCGCGCTCGGCCGAAGCCTTGATGCGTTGCAGGGCGATTGGATCTTTTTTCAGGTCCAGACCGTTGATTTTCTTGAATTCTTCGATGATGTAATCGATGATGCGCTGGTCGAAGTCTTCGCCGCCCAGGAAGGTGTCGCCGTTGGTCGACAGCACTTCAAATTGTTTTTCGCCATCAACGTCAGCGATTTCGATGATGGAAACGTCGAACGTGCCGCCGCCCAGGTCATACACGGCGATCTTGCGGTCACCCTTTTCGGTCTTGTCCAGGCCGAATGCCAGCGCTGCTGCGGTAGGCTCGTTGATGATGCGCTTGACGTCCAGACCGGCGATACGGCCAGCGTCTTTGGTGGCTTGACGTTGCGAATCGTTGAAGTACGCAGGCACGGTGATGACGGCTTCGGTGACTTCTTCACCGAGGTAGTCTTCTGCGGTTTTTTTCATCTTGCGCAGGACTTCAGCCGAAATTTGTGGCGGCGCCAGTTTTTTGTCGCGTACACCGATCCATGCATCGCCGTTGTCGGCTTTCATGATCTTGTAAGGCATCAGCGCGATGTCTTTTTGTACTTCTTTTTCGTCGAACTTGCGACCGATCAGACGCTTCACTGCGAACAGCGTGTTCTGTGGATTGGTCACAGCCTGGCGTTTTGCCGGCGCACCAACGAGAATTTCGCCATCTTCTTGATAAGCAATAATCGACGGCGTCGTGCGTGCGCCTTCAGCGTTTTCGATTACCTTTGGTTGACCGTTTTCCATGATGGAAACGCAGGAATTTGTGGTTCCCAGATCGATACCGATAATTCTACCCATGATTTTTTCCTTTTATTTGCTAGATTTCAGATGGTTCTTATATGTGGCAAAGCGGCATGGTTTCAAGGCTTGCTTGATGCCGCACTCTGATTATTTTGCTTGCGCGGTGGTCACGATGGCGGGACGCAACAAACGGTCCGCAATCATATAGCCCTTTTGCAATACTGACACCACGGTGTTGGCTTCCTGCTCCGCTGGCACCACGGCAACAGCCTGATGTTTCATCGGATCGAGCTTTTCGCCCTGTACCGGCAGGATTTCCAGCAGGCGGTTGCGTTCAAACGCCGCAGTCAACTGTTTCAGGGTCATTTCGACGCCTTCTTTCAGCGATTCGAGCGTCGGCGCTTCGACCGTCAGGGCCATTTCCAGGCTGTCCTTGACGGGCACTAGGGCTTCGGCAAAGCTTTCTACTGCGAATTTATGTGCTTTAGCAACATCTTCCTGGGCACGGCGGCGAATGTTTTCGCCATCGGCCTTGGCACGCATGAAGGCATCGTGCATTTCTGCAAGACGCGCTTCGGTACTCGCCAGCTGCTCTTCCAAAGTAGGCTCGGCGGGAGTCGCGGCGTCCGCTTGCGGATTAGGTACAGCTTGGTTTTCCTGATCTTGCATCTGAAAGCTCCTACATTCAATGACTAATAATAGTTAGGCTACATATCTTTACAACACTTACCGGCAGATGGGGCTAAGTCTGACTGTTTCAAGGGGTGTTGCAGCGCAACCGCTGGTCACGCAGGCCGATGTTACAGCTTATTACAAATCTATCCGTTTTTCCGGGTATTCCACACGCGTGCCACCATCTATGATGAAGCAATGGCTTACAACTCTGTGCTGGCCATCCCCTTGCCGAGGAGAGAATGATGAAACTGCCTATCATTAGCGCATCCATCGTGGCTTACGCCCTCCTTGCCACCGCCTTGATCTGTCTTGCACAGTTGCAGCCATATTTGCAACCATATTTGCAGCCTTAAGCCGGCAAACCCGGCATTCTACCAGCCTCGCTGCGGCAACCGCCACTGTCGCTGTTGCTTGCTGGAAAATGTGTTCACGCCAGATAGCACAAAGCCGCGCAAGCGCGGCCTTGTTTGCAGGCAGATACCACTGATCAGTCGACAGCGCCCAGCGCCAGTGCCGCAGCACGGGCTTGCTCGCCCTCTTGCTTGTCGGCTTCGCGCTGCACCGCCGTTTTCATGGTTGGCCAGCCTATCATGTGCTGTTCGGCGATTTCCGCCAAGCCTGTGATCCAGCGCGGCGTTTCATTCAGGCAAGCGATGTAATGGAAATGCTCGCCACCGGCTGATTCGAAATCGTGCTTCGCTTCCATGGCGATCTCTTCCAGGGTTTCCAGGCAATCGCTGGTAAAACCCGGGCATAACAAGTCCACCCGCTTGACGCCCTGCTGCGCCAGCGCCACCAGGGTCGGCGCCGTGTAGGGCTGCAGCCATTCGGCCTTGCCGAAACGCGACTGGAAAGTGACCAGATATTGGTCCTTGCTCAGGCCCAACTTTTCCGCCAGCAAACGCGCCGTCTTCAGGCATTGGCAGTGATACGGGTCGCCCAGCAGCAAGGTGCGCTTGGGCACGCCGTGAAAACTCATCACCAGTTTTTCGGGCCGGCCATGGCTTTCCCAGTGGTTCAGCACTGAATCACGCAAGGCGTCGATATAGGTGTCTTGCTCGTGGTATTGCTTGATGAAACGCAACTCGGGCACATTGCGCACCGTGGCGTAATGGGCAAACACGGCGTCGTAGATGGAGCCGGTGGTAGTGCCCGAATATTGCGGGTAGGCCGGCAGGATGGCGATGCGCTCGCAGCCTTCACGTTTCAGTTGCGCCAGCACCTCGGGCAAGGAAGGTGAACCGTAGCGCATGGCCATGGCCACCGTCACGCCATCATGGCCGCGTGCGGCCAGCGCGCCGGCCAGCAGCTTGGCCTGCTTTTGCGTATGCACTTTCAGGGGCGAACCTTCGCGCGTCCAGATCGAGGCGTATTTCTTGGCCGACTGGCCAGAGCGAAATGGCAAAATGATCAGGTGCAGGATAAACCA
This sequence comes from Janthinobacterium saanense, assembly GCF_014200675.1. Lineage (GTDB taxonomy): Bacteria > Pseudomonadota > Gammaproteobacteria > Burkholderiales > Burkholderiaceae_D > Janthinobacterium. The sequence goes on from NZ_JACHCI010000023.1 coordinate 60,977, forward strand.
CCACACGGCACGGGGAATCTCGACCACGCGCGGATCGGACAGGAATTGCTTCAGGTAACGCCGCACGGCCGACGAAGTAGGCGCGTCCGGCGTGCCCAGGTTCACCAGTACCACGGCGCTGCGGTCCATGCTGCCATGCGTGTAAGGAGGTTCTGTTTGAAATGTCATGTAGGCTTTTCAAGGACGTTGGTGGAAACAGCTAAGCATTATAGTTACATTGAATCAATACGGGCTGCTGGTACTGCTTGCAATTCACCCAAAGCGAAAGCTGAGGTCAGACCCAGAGGGTCTGACCCCGCATTGATCGCGCTAACGCTCAAGTGGCCAGCAATTCCCGTGCATGCTTGCGCGTGGTAGCGGTGATTTCCAGGCCGCCCAGCATGCGCGCCACTTCTTCCACGCGGGCCTTGGCGTCGAGCATGTCGATGCGCGAGGCGGTCTTGCCATTTTCCAGGGTGCTTTTTGCTACCTGGAAATGCTGGTTGGCCTGGCTGGCCACTTGCGGCAAGTGGGTCACGCACAGCACTTGCCGTCCCTGTCCCAGGCGTTTCAACAGCCGCCCCACCACTTCGGCCACGCCGCCGCCGATGCCGCTATCGACTTCATCGAAAATCAGGGTGGGCGTGGTGGTGGCATGCGAGGTGATTACGGAAATCGCCAGCGCGATACGCGCCAGTTCACCGCCGGACGCCACTTTCGCCAGCGAGCGCGGCGCCGTGCCCGCATGGCCGGCCACCAGAAATTCCACCTGCTCCAGGCCGTGGGCTGCCGGTTCGCAGGGGTTCAGGGCAATCTCGAAGCTGCCGCCTATCATGCTCAATTCCTGCATGGCGCGCGTGACGGCCTGCCCCAGTTCCAGCGCCGCCGCCTGCCGCGTGCTGGACAGGCGCTCGGCCACGACGCGGTATTCCGCCTCGATTTTCTTTTCCTGCCGCAACAAGCCTTCGATATCGCTGGCGTCGGCCAGCTGTTGCAGTTTCTCCGACAGCTTGGCGTGTTCTTCCGGCAATTCTTCGGGCTGGATACGGAATTTACGGGCCGTGCTGTGTATCGCTTCCATGCGCGCATCGAGCTGGTGCAGACGGTCCGGGTCCAGTTCCACGCGGTCCAGGTAATTATTCAGCGCGTACACGGATTCCTGCAGCTGGATGCGCGACGATTCGATCAGGTCGACGATGGGTTGCAACTCAGCATCGACAGACACCAACTTGCCCAGCTTCTGATTCAGGGACGACAGCTGCGACACGATAGGATGGTCTTCCGATTCGGAAATGATCGACAAGGCTTCCTGCGCGCCTTCGAGCAGGCTGGCCGCATGCGACAAACGGCTGTGCTCGTTGGTGATCTCGGTCCATTCACCGGGCTTGGCCGCCAGTTTTTCCAGCTCGCCCACTTGCCATTCCAGCCGCTCGCGCTCGTACAGCACGTTGGCCGCGTTGGTTTCAAATTCTTCGCGCTGGCGCACCAGCGCGCGCCAGCGCTTGTGCAGCGCCGCTACCTGGCGTGCATCCTGTTCCGCGCCCGCTTCGCGCGCCGTCGCCTGGCCATCGAGCAAGGCCCGCTGGGCTTCGCTTTTCAGCAAGGACTGATGCGCGTGCTGGCCGTGGATGTCGACCAGCATATCGCCCAGTTCGCGCAATTGCGCGGCCGTGGCGGCGATGCCGTTGATATAGGCTTTCGAGCGGCCCGCATTGTCGATCACGCGGCGCAGCAGCGCGCCGCCATGGTCGTTGGCGAATTCATGCGCCACCAGCCAGGCTTGCGCCACTTCGCTGACGGAAAAGTCGGCCGTGATATCGGCCTTGGCCGCCCCTTCGCGCACCACGCTGGCGTCGCCCCGGCCGCCCAGCGCCAGGGTCAGCGCATCGATCAGGATGGATTTGCCGGCGCCCGTCTCACCCGTCAGCACGCTGAAGCCTGCGGAAAATTCCAGTTCTATGGTATCGACAATGACAAAATCGCGGATGGACAGTGTATGGAGCATAGGCTTCAGTAATTAAGCGGCGAACCGCGGGTTAAAACGCCTGTCAAAACCTACTGCGCGTCGGCATTTGTGGCCTGCGATGCTCACTGTACCTTGGTACAGTTGCGCTTCTCATCCACAACTTCCTTCCACTCGCTACGATTTTTCAGGCGTCCTTGTGGGTAACGTTAACTGAGCTTGCCCTCGCCCGACGGGTACTCGTTCCAGTGCAGTTTTTCACGCAGGGTGTGGTAATAACTCCACCCTTCGGGATGCAGGAAGGTAATCGTGTGCGGCGAACGGCGTATCAAAATACGGTCTTGCTGGCTCAGGCTGGCGAAGGTCTGCATGTCGAAATTGACGCTGATATCGCGTCCACGCACGATCTCGACCACGATCTGGCTGGAATCGGGCAGCACGATGGGCCGGTTCGACAAGGCATGCGGCGCAATCGGCACCAGCACGATGCCACCCAGGGTCGGGTGCAGCAAGGGGCCGCCGGCCGACAGCGAATACGCGGTCGAGCCGGTCGGCGTGGCGATGATCAAGCCGTCCGAACGCTGGTTGTACATGAAGTGCCCATCGACCTCGACGCGCAATTCGGCCATGCCGGCACCAGTGCCGCGCGAGACGACCACATCATTGACGGCCAGACCCACGTGAATGGCTTGTCCATCGCGCAGCACGCTGCCCTCTAACAAGGTGCGGCGCTCGGCCTTGAAACGGCCACTGAGAATTTCTGCCAGCACCGGCAACATGCGGTCGAGCGGAATATCGGTCATGAAACCCAGACGGCCTTGATTGATGCCGATCAAGGGTACGTCGAATGGCGCCAGCTGGCGCGCAATGCCCAGCATGGTGCCATCGCCGCCCATGACAATGGCGCAGTCGGCGGCGGCGCCTATCTCGGCCGGCGTCATGGAGCACACGCCCGTGAACACCAGATGCGCGGCGGTTTCCGCTTCAAACACGACGCGGTGGCCCAGCCCCTGTAAAAAATCGACGATGCTGCGCACCGATTCGACAATGCCGTCGGTATTCTGGCGCACGACCAGGGCAATGGTCTTGGCGCCCAGATTAAAGTTGGGGACTGCACTGCTCTCTGCGGCAGGCAGATCCTTGGGCAAGTCAGCGTGTTTATCGACGGGCATAAAAGTCTCGGCAAATGAATTCGGTGGCAATACGCCCCAGGCTTGCACCCGCCAGCATTCAAAAACTGCTGTCAAAATACTGTATATATGAACAGTATAGTGCGATGGCGGCATGCCCGCAAGAGGCGTTCGGTAAGTCTTGCATGCAGTGTAATCGGGATGAGGGGACAGGAATAGCACAAAAGAAGCGGCCATGTGTGCGTCAACGCGCCGTCGCCGCTGCGTTGCGCTTGTAGACTGGCTGGCAATGGCGCGCTGTATTTCGTGCGCGCTCCCCACACGACAGGAGGCCATATGGTTGCCGAACATGCAGACCGCAAGATCAATACCGATGAAAAAATCAAGAATGACGGCGTGCGCCGCTTGCCGCATGAGCGCGACGAATCGCCCGATGCGCAGCACACCAGGCAGCGCGGCGTGATGAAGCAGGCAGCCAGCGACCTGGAACAGGGCCTGGTCGATACCGACCGCCATGCCCAGCCCGGGGTGGAAAAGGTCAAGCCGGCGCCACCACGGCAAGCCAAACCAGAAGCCGATAGCGATCCGAAACCAGACTGAACACCAGGGAGCGACCATGCGACACCTTGCTTACGTTCTGACATTGACGGCGCTGGCCAGCGCCAGCCTGGCGCATGCCCAAACCATGCCGTCCGACTTTGGCCCCAGCCCAGCCTTGCCATCGCCCGAGAAACAATTGATCCCCACCGTGAATGTGGCGCCCGTGCAGCGCTGGCAAGGCAATACGCGCCCCACCGTGGCAGCCGGTTTTGCCATCAGTGCTTATGCGAGCGGCCTCGACCATCCACGCTGGCTGTACGTCTTGCCGAACGGCGACGTGCTGGTGGCGGAAACCAATGCCCCACCCAAGCCCGAGGATGGCAAGGGCATCAAGGGCGCCATCATGCAGATGCAAATGAAAAAGGCAGGCGCCGGCACCACCAGCGCCAATCGCATCAGCTTGCTGCGCGGCATCGATGCGAATGGCGTGGCGCAATCGCGCACGGTCTTCCTGCAAAACTTGCAGTCGCCGTTCGGCATGGCGCTGGTGGGCAACGATTTATACATCGCCAACGCCGATGCCTTGGTCCGCTTCCCCTATCAGACTGGGCAAACCAGCATTACGGCGCAGGGCACGAAAGTGATGGACTTGCCCGGCGGCCCGATCAACCATCACTGGACCAAGAACGTGGTGGCCAGTCCCGATGGAAAATTCCTGTATGTCTCGGTGGGGTCGAACAGCAATGTCGGCGAGAACGGTATCGCCGCTGAAAAAGGCCGTGCTGCCATCTGGCAATTCGAGCGTGCCACGGGCAAGGCGCGCCTGTATGCGAGCGGCCTGCGCAATGCTAACGGCATGGATTGGCAGCCGTCGAGCAAGCTGCTGTGGACGGCCGTCAACGAGCGCGACGAACTGGGCAATGAGCTGGTACCCGACTACATGACCTCGGTCAAAGATGGTGCTTTCTATGGCTGGCCCTACAGCTATTACGGCCAGCATGTCGATACGCGCGTGAAACCGCCGCGGCCGGACCTGGTGGCCAAGGCGATCGCGCCCGATTACGCGCTGGGTGCGCACACTGCCTCGCTGGGCCTGGCTTTTTATGACAGCAAGCTGTTCCCTGCGCGCTATCAGGGCGGCGCCTTCATCGGCCAGCACGGCTCCTGGAACCGCAAGCCTTTCAGCGGCTATAAAGTCATCTTCGTGCCGTTTGCCCAAGGCGTGCCATCGGGCCCGCCGCAAGACTTTGTCAGCGGCTTTCTGGACGCCGATGGCCATGCGCAAGGCAGGCCGGTCGGCGTGGCCGTCGACAAGGCGGGCGCCTTGCTGGTGGCCGACGATGTGGGCAATGTGATCTGGCGCGTGGCGCCAGTAAAGTAAAACAGTGTGACGCAACGAACGGAAGCGCAAGGGTATGGCGCGCATGATGGGTCTTCGAACCACGCAAGGAGGACATCATGAAAAAAACAGGATCGGCCGTCTGGAGTGGCGGCCTTAAAGACGGCAAGGGTTTTATTTCCACCCAAAGCGGCGCGCTCGACAATGTGGCTTACGGCTTCAACACGCGTTTTGAAGATGGGCCGGGCAGCAACCCGGAAGAACTGATAGGCGCTGCTCACGCCGCCTGCTTCACCATGGCTTTATCGGGCCAGCTGGACGAAGCTGGTTTGCGCGCCTCGGCCCTGAAAACCACGGCCGAGGTGACGCTGGAAAAAATCGATGGCAGTTATGCGATCACGGCGGTGCACCTGAGATTGACTGCCAGCATACCGGGCGCCAGCGATGCGGTTTTCCAGGACGTGGCGCTGCGTGCCAAGCTGGGTTGCCCCGTGTCAAAACTGCTGGCCACGGAAGTGACCCTGGACGCCCATCTGGAATAATTCAGTGCCGGCCTCAGCAGAATTGCCGTAAAACGCATAAAATCCTGCCATTTCCCTATCACCATCAAGGATTTACGATGCGTATTTTGCACACCATGTTGCGGGTCGGCGACCTGCAACGCTCCATCGATTTTTACACCAAGGTGCTGGGCATGACCTTGCTGCGCACCAGCGACAACCCGGAATACCAGTACACGCTGGCTTTTGTCGGCTACGGCTCGAACCCGGACCATGCGGAACTGGAATTAACCTATAACTATGGCAGCAGCAGCTACGACCTGGGCACGGCCTACGGCCATATCGCCATCTCGGCCGATGACATCGTTGCCGCCTGCGATGCGGCGCGCGCCAATGGCGGCAACGTCACGCGTGAGCCGGGTCCCGTAAAAGGCGGCAATACCGTGATCGCCTTCATTACCGACCCCGATGGCTACAAGATCGAATTGATCGAACGCAAGTTCGACGGCCAGGGCGCCGGACTCTGATCTCATTACTGCGCACGAAAAAAAACCAGCACCGTCAGCGGTGCTGGTTTTTTTATGCGTGCCGAATAAACTGAATTATCTGTCGAGCAGCGCGTTCACCGGCATCAGGTCCGTTTCTTTCAAGGTGCCGGCTGCCGACTTCAAACGCAAGCCATTCATGATGGTGTCGTAGCGCGCTTTCGACAGGTCTTTTTGCGTCGAGAACAATTGTTTCTGCGCATTCAAGACGTCGATATTGATACGCACGCCCACCTGGTAACCCAGCTGGTTCGATTCCAGCGCCGATTTGCTCGACACTTCCGCCGCTTCCAGCGCCTTCACTTGCGCCAGGCCACTGTTGACGCCCAAATAAGCCTGGCGTGCATTTTGCGCAGCCGTGCGGCGTGCCGTTTCCAGGTCGTTGCGGGCCTTGTCTTCCAGCGCGATCGATTCACGCACCTTGCTGGTGACGGCAAAACCGCTGAAGATCGGGATACTCCACTGCACGCCGATGGCGTTGTTATTGCTACCGCCCGCACCCGCCGTGGTGTAGGTATGGCCTGTGTTGGCGATCAGGTCCAGGGTCGGATAGTGACCGGCACGGTTGCGGCCGATATCGCGCTTGGCCGATTCCACGTTGAACTGGGCCGTGACGACACCATAGTTTTGCTCTTCGGCCGACGATACCCATGGCTCGATGGCAGCCGGCTCCGGTGCGCTCAACAGCACGCCCGTGCGCATCGACGCCAGCGCAGGCGCCTGGGCGCCGATGATGGTTTGCAGGGCGCTGCGTTTGTTGGCCAGGTCATTGATGGCGGCAAACTCTTGCGCCACCACCAGGTCGTACGCCGCCTGCGCCTCGTGGGTGTCGGTAATGGTTTGCGTGCCGACTTCAAAATTGCGCTTGGCCGATGCCAGCTGCTCTGTCGTCGCGACTTTTTGCGCCTGGGTCGCGCCCAGATTGTCTTGCGCGCTCAGCACATCGAAATACGCTTGTGCCACGCGGGTGATCAAATCTTGCTGCACTTGTGCGAACTGGGCTTCGGCTGTCGCTTGCGCCAGCTTGCTTTGCTGATAAGTTTCCCAGCGGTCCCAGCGGAACAGCGGTTGCGCCAGGGTCAGGTTATACGTATTCGTGTGGACATTCACGGTCGGCATGGTGATCTGGTTCGGACCAATCTGCTCGATATTGCCGCGCGTATTGCTGCCCGAAGCGGAAATTTGCGGCAGCAAACCTGACAAGCCTTGCGGAACCCTTTCCATGCCTGCCGACAGGGCAGCGCGCGCGCTGGCGTACTGCGCGTCATTGGCCAAGGCCTGTTGGTATACCTGGATGAGATCGGCCGCGTGCGCATAGCTCGAGAAAAAAGCGCTGGTCATCAGCACGGCGATAAGGGGTTTCCGCATTGCATTTCTCCGTTGGAGTCGTCAAAAGTTGATCAAATCAAAAATTTGGTACTGCCTTGCGCCCGTCTGGTTGTAGATAAAAGCGGGCTGCAATCATCCTCAGGCATGCACGCGGTGCGCGCCTGGGATCACATCTTTACTACGAGTACTTAGTATTTGGACATGGCGCTGTCGACTTGCACAGCCCAGGCATGCATGCCGCCCGTCAAATTACTGATCTTGCCAAAACCGTGGTGCTCCAGGAAGGCAGCGACGTTCAAGCTGCGCGCGCCGTGATGGCAGATACAAACGATCTCGGCATCTTCATCGAGATCGTCGATGCGGCCAGGAATCGATTGCATCGGCATCAAGGTGGCGCCGTCGAGCTGGCAAATCTCGAATTCCCATTGTTCGCGCACATCGAGCAGGACAGGACGCGGGCGGGATGGATCAGCCAGCCAGGCGGCCAGCTGTGCTGCACTCAAATGCTCCATCGCCGTCTCAGAACTGGAAGTGCGACGGTGCCACTGCCTGCAGCGGTGTAACATTGGTTTCAAATACCTTGCGCGTGTCGTAAGCCTTGTCCGAGCTGCGGGTGATCAGGTGCGCCGACATGATCGGTGCTTCGCCGATGATGGCCAGGATGCGGCCACCGACTTTGACCTGTTGCAAGATTGCCTCAGGCAACACCGCCAGCGCGCCAGACACCACGATTACATCGTAAGGTGCGTCCTTGCTCCAGCCTTGGGCGCCATCACCCAGTTCCACCGTCACGTTCGTCACGCCGTTGGCGGCCAGGGTTTGCTCGGCCAGCGTTTTGAGTTGCGGCACGATTTCCACGGTCGTTACATGACGCGCCTTGTGCGCCAGCAAGGCAGCCATATAGCCGCTGCCGGTACCGATTTCCAGCACATTCTCGTGCTTCTTGACGGCAACTTCTTGCAAAATACGGGCTTCCAGCTTCGGCGTGAACATGCTTTCGCCGCCGCTCAATGGGATTTCGGTATCGATGAAGGCCAGGGTCTTATAGGCCGCCGGCACGAAATCTTCACGCTTGACTACGTTCAACAGCTCCAGTACGTCGAGGTCCAGTACGTCCCATGGACGGATTTGCTGTTCGATCATATTGAAGCGGGCTTGTTCGATATTCATCTTTAGACTCGGTAAGTGAAGTAATAATCCGCCATTTTATCGTTGAACTGGCTGAAAGCACATGGTAACGATAAAGATGGGGGATGGAGGGAATTTGCGACGATCTGCAGATTTGAGGGGGTGAACCTTGGAAAATGGGCAACTGAACGGTAGCGCTACTGTGCCAGCCTCAGTTTTTCTCTGGCGGCGTCAGATACAAACCGCGCAAACTAATATCAATAAAAGCATTCATATAGTCGGCAGGATTGATCTCCTTGGGGTCGCACGGCAGGAAGGAATGCGTCCACATCATAAGCATGGTTACCGGCGCGCTGACGATGGCGCTGACGATCACAGGGTCGACCTGGCGGAATTCGCCGCGCGCCATGCCGCGTGCGATCACGCTGGTCAGCAAGCCATTGCCGCGCGTCACCACTTCTTCGTTGTAAAACTGCGCCAGCTCCGGGAAATTGTTCGCCTCGGCCATCATCAGCTTGGTCAGGCCGGCCAGGCGCGTGGCGCCGAACTGTTCCCACCACTGCATCAAAATACTGCGCAACAAGTCCGCACTGCTGCTCTCGGAGGTGGCCAGGCTATCTTCCACCTCGACGATGGCATGCACGATATTGTCGCGCACCACGGCCTTGAACAATTCCTGCTTGTTCTCGAAATACAGATACAAGGTGCCCTTCGAGACCCCCGCCCGCTTGGCCACATCCTCCAGCCGCGTCGACGCAAAGCCCCGTTCGACGAACAGGTCGAGGGCGGCGGCGAGCAGTTCCTGTGGGCGGGCATCCTTGCGCCGCTCCCAGCGGGGCTTGGTATCAATCTGGGCTTGCATGTCTAGTTCCGGCTAACTTACGTTTTAACTTACTTTCGAGTCATTAATATTAGCCCTGTATACCAGGCAGGTCAAGCGCTGGCCGCCAGTAGCTTGAATGACAAGAATAATAATCAAGCACTGCCAGTCCGCCAGAAGGGCGACATTGTAGCGTTCCTGCGACAAATCCCCGTCCAACGAACCGCCAGATAGATCTCTTAATCGCGCAAGGCCAGCGCCGGTGACATGCGCATCGCCGACCAGGTATGGCGCAAGGTGGCCAGCAGCGCCACCAGCATGGCCAGCAACAGTGCCGCTGCCAGGGTCCAGCCACCAATCGGCGCGCGTTCGATAAATCCGGCCAGGTAGCGGTGAATGCCCAGCGCCGCGAGCGGCAGGCCCAGCAAGGCGCCAGCAGCCAGCAGCAGCAGGAATTCGCGCCCCACCAGGCGGGCAATGGCAGTGCGGCCGGCGCCATGCAGCTTGCGCATGACAATTTCGCGGGTGCGGCGCTGCACGCTATACGCCGCCAGCACGTAGATGCCGAAGGCGGCGAGCAGCATGGCGATCAGGCTGGCCAGGCCCAGCATGCGCGCCAGGCGCAGGTCTTCGGCATACATCGCCGTCAAGAAGCTTTGCGCCGTGCGCAGTTCCAGCATCCGCTCGGGAAAATAGCGCCGCCACAGCGGCTCGATGCGCGCATAGGCTAGCGCCACGTCGTCATCGCTGCGCAAGGACAAGGTGCCGCCGTGGCGCAAATTAAACAGCATCGGCTGCGCTGCCTGGCGCATATCCTGGAAACGCAGTGGTGGCGCGATGCCGATGATCAGTTGCCCTGCCGGCATCACCTGTCCGACGGCGGCCTGCGGCGTGGGGTAGCCCAGCGCCAGCGCCGCCGCCGCGTTGAGCACCACCACCTGGCTGTCGATGGTGTCCAGCGCAGCATCGAACAGGCGGCCGAACTGCGGCTGTATGCGGTGCAGCGCGAACCAGCCCGGCGTCATGGATTTGAGTTCCAGGCGCAGATCGCGCCCATCGCGCGTCAGCACGCTGCCGACGACCTTGCTGCCATCGCGCCCCACCGCCTCGGCGATGCCGGCCACGCCATCGATGCCGGGCAGGCGCGCCAGCGCCTCTTCAAAGGCGCGCGCCTGCCGGCTATTGTCAGCATCTGGCGGCAGATCGAGCACCAGCAAGCCTCGCGGATCAAAGCCAGGCGACGCGTGACTGCCGTACCAGGATTGCCAGCCCACCGCCAGGGTCGCCGCACACAGCGCCATCGCAACACCGAACTGCAGCACCGTCAGCACACGGCGCAGCCACAAGCCTGCCGCCGTTTCGCTATTGCCACGGCCCGCCAGCGCGGGTCCAGGGCGCACGTGCAGCGCGCACCAGGCCGGATAAGCGCCGGCGCACAATCCCGTCAACACGCCAAACAACAGGGCGCCGGCGCAGCGCAAGGGCGTGAAGATATCTTCCAGCGGCCGCTGTACCAGTTCGGCAAACAGGGGCAGCACCAGCCAGGCCAGCAAGAGTCCGGCGGCGGCGGCCAGCAGCGCGGTCAATACCGACTCGGCCAGAAATTGACGCACCAGCTGCGCAGCACTCGCACCGAGCAGCTTGCGCACGCCGATCTCGCGCTGGCGGCGCAAGGTGCGCACGGTCGCCAGGTTGACGTAGTTGATCACGGCCAGCAGCAGTATCAATAACGCCAGCACGGCCAGGCCAAACACGCTGCTGCGCTGGCCATGCCTGGCTGCAGCGCGGCTGTTGTACAGGTCTGTATCGAAATAAGCCTGCGCCAAGGGCAGCAGTGCAATATCGGTCACATTACGCCCCTTCAGCGCGCGGCCCATCGCGGCGCCGCGCACATGGCGATCTTGCGGTGTATCGTTGACGGCCTGCTGCAATACTGCGGCCAGCGCATCGGGCGACGCGCCCGCACGCATCTGCAGGTAGATGGCGGCACGCCCGGTTCCGGCAAACTCGGCATCGCGCTGCGCCGCCGGCCAGGCGCTGCTGAGTGTACCCACCAGCAGTTCATAGGGCACGCTGGTATTGCGCTGATGGTCGGGCAGGATGGCCCGCACTTTCAGCGTGACGCCGCCGACCTGCAGCAGTTGGCCCAGCGCCGGCGCGTCGGCAAACAGCTTGCGCGCCGCCGTCTGCGTCAGCGCCACCGCATCGGGCTGGGCCAGGGCTGCGCGCAAATCGCCCTGCAGCGCCGTGATGCCGAACAAGCCGGCGAAGTCGGTATCGACCGCCTGCACCTTGATGGCATACAGATGCTCGCCGCGCTGCACGGGCAAGTCCAGTTCCTTGACGATGCTCGCCATGCTGGTCGCGCCGCTGCGCTGCGCCACCTCGCGCAGCGACAGGTAGGCAAAGTTTTGCCACTCCGGGCGGATGAACAGATTGATGCGCTGCTTGACCAGCTGCACCCGCTCGCGCTGCGGCACCTGGCTATCATAGTCCAGGCTGTAAGCGACAAAGCCGAGCAGCAGGAAACAGGCGGCAAAGCCCACCGCCAGGCCCAGGATGACCGCCACCGAGGCGCCGCCCTGCTGTATCAGCAGGCGCCAACCGATGCGAAAATCGGCCGCCCTCATGCTGCCTTCAGGGCGTCAACCATGACGCGCCCGTCCAGTAAATGCAGGGTGCGCGACGCCTGCGCCGCATGGTCGGCCGAGTGGGTCACCATGACCACCGTGGTGCCCTCTGCATTGATCTCGCGCAGCAGGCGCATGACTTCATTGCCGTGCGCCGTATCCAGATTGCCGGTCGGTTCATCGGCCAGCAACACGGCCGGCCCGGCCACCAGCGCACGCGCGATCGCCACGCGCTGCTGCTGGCCGCCTGACAGCTGCGACGGCCGGTGCCCGGCGCGGTGCGCCACGCCAAGTTTGTCGAGCATGGCGGCCACGCGCTGGCGCCGTTCACGCAGCGGCGTGCCGTTGTACTCCAGCGCCAGCTCCACGTTTTCAAACACCGTCAGTTCCTCGATCAGGTTAAAGCTCTGGAAGATGAAACCGATGCGGCCACGGCGCAAGGCATTGAGCTTTTTTTCGCTCCACTGCGCCACATCGCGCCCTTCAAACCAGTACTCGCCATGGCTGGGCACATCGAGCAGGCCCAGAAGACCAAGCAGGGTCGACTTGCCACAGCCGGACGGCCCGGTGATGGCCACGTATTCGCCGGCCTCGATCTCGAGGTCGATGCGGTCCAGGGCCTTGGTCTGGATATCGCCTGACTGGTGAACTTTGCTGATGCCGACTAATTTGAGCATGGATGCGATCTTTCTTGGGTAGTAAGGGAATTTACTGCTTAATGTGCAATTGGGGGGAATTTCCATACGTCGTGTAGCCGGACAGGATCACGCGCTCGCCGGCCCGCAGTCCATCGAGCACCTCGAGCTGGCTGTTGTTGCGCCGGCCGATGCGCACGTCGCGCCGCTGCGCCTGCGTACCCGATTCGTCGAGCACAAACACCCAGGCGCCGCCGCTGTCATTGATGAAGGCGCCATTCGGCAACAGCAGCGCCGGCGCCGGTTCACCCAGGGTAATCTGCGCATCCAGGCTTTGGCCTGGATTGAGCACCGGCGGCTGGCCCTTGCTGAACACCAGCTCCACCGTGAAACGGCCTTCCTTGATCTGCGGATAAATCGTCTGCACGGCCAGCGCGTAGCTGCGGCCATCCTGGAGCATGCTGGCCTGCCGCCCTGCCGCCATGCGGTTCAGGTAAAACTCGTCCACCTTGGCCGACAGCTTGTAGCGCGCCGGATCATCGATGCGGCCCACATTCTTGCCGGTAGAAATAGACTCGCCTACCTGCAGCCGGAAATCCGTCAGGCGGCCATCGCTTGGCGCGCGCACGGCCAGCGCATCGACCGTGGCGCCGACCAGCAGCAGCCCTGAACTGAGTCCCTGGATCGACGCTTCGAGCTGGGCAGCGGCATCGCGGCGTACCTGCGACTCCAGTTGCGCGGCCTGCTGTTCCTGCGCCAGCGCGCGCTGCTGCTGGTGCAGCCGGTCGGCCGATTCTTCCAGCGCCACGCCGGAAATGAAGCCCTGCTGCGACAGCCGCAGATTGCGCGCGTGCTGCTTGCCACCCTGCTGCAGCGCGAACCTCAAATCGTCCAGGCGGCGCTGATGCTCGCTGCTGCTGGCCTGCTGCGCCACGCGCAAATTGGAAAGGTTGAAAATCTGCTGCGCATGTTCGGCCTTGCGGGCCAGCAGTTCCAGATTGCGCTGCGGGTTGGAGATGCGGAACAGCAGCTGGCCTTTCTTGACCAGCGCGCCATCGCTGGCATACACCTCTTCGATGCGCCCCGATTCGACCGAATCGAGGATCACGGAATTAAGCGGCTCGGCACTGGCGCGCACCACCACTTCATCGAGGAAGATGCCGCGCTCCACCACGCCTATGCGCAGGTCGGCGGCAGCCACCGGCAAGCCATGCGGCATGGCCCACCACCCGATGGCGGCCAACACAGCCAGCAGCAAGCTGGCCAGGATGACGATGACGGCCTTGCGCCGGCTGCGCGGCAGGTGCGTATCCATCGCCGCGCCACTCGTCGGCAAGCGGGACATGGGGGATGGCTCAGGCAAGGGAGATACGGAAGCAGGCATATTTATTTTCACATCTTTCAGTCAGGTCTTGTACTGGCATCAGCAAGCACCATGCCAGCCACGCAAGGCACGGGGCCATGCGCCCTGCGGCAGGCTGCCGGTGACAACGTCACGGCGCTGGTGTCCGCTTCCGGACACTTGCTGTTCGCAAGCGCACAGCGCCAGAAAAACGCATGGCAGCACGCTGCCGGGCGCCACTGCCACGGCGCGCCAACGGCTGCTAGAATGCGCCACCGTCCTCCGCTTCCAACGTTCACCATGGCCCCTGCTGCAGCTCACGTGCTGATCCTCGACGACGATATGGATGTCGCCTGCGCCGCGCAACTGCTGCTGCGGCGGCGCTATCGCGATGGCCGTGTCGACACCCTGAGCGACCCGGCCGCACTGCCCGCGCTGCTGGCAAGGGCGACGCCGGACGTGGTGCTGCTCGACCTCAATTTCCAGCCGGGCCAGACTGATGGTGCGCAAGGCCTGGCGTTGCTGGACCTGCTGCGCGCCCTGCCCCGGCCACCATCGGTGATCGCCATGACCGCGTATGCCGACGTGCCGCTGGCCGTCGAAGCGCTCAAGCGCGGCGCCGGCGATTTCATCACCAAGCCGTGGGACAACGCGCGCCTGGCAGCGGCGGTGGAGCAAGCCCTGGTTCGCCGTAGCGATACCGGCCATCCATCGATTACCGGCGCGGCATCGCCTGAGCTGATGGGCGACTCACAGGTGATGCGCGAGCTGCGTGCGATGATTGCCAGCGTCGGCCCGACCGAGGCAAATGTCATGGTGCTGGGGGAAAATGGCGTCGGCAAGGAACTGGTGGCGCGCGCCCTGCACCAGGCATCGCACCGGGCTGCCGGCCCCTTGCTGGCGGTGGACATGGGCGCCGTGCCCGAAGCGACGTTCGAGAGCGAATTATTCGGCCACCGCAAAGGCGCGTTCACCGATGCCAAAAGCGACCGCGCGGGGCGTTTCCAGTCGGCGCGCGGCGGTTCGCTGTTTCTCGATGAAATCGGCAACCTGCCGCTGGCGGCGCAGGCCAAGCTGCTGACGGCGCTGGAGCGGCGCGAAGTAACACCCTTGGGTGCGGACCGGCCGGAAGCGATCGACGTGCGCATCATCAGCGCCACCAATGTCGATGAAGAGCGGCTGTTCGATCCGGCCATGTTCCGCACCGACCTGCTGTTCCGCCTCAATACCATCGTGCTGCGCGTGCCGCCGCTGCGTGCGCGCCGCGACGATATCGCCATGCTGCTGCAGCACTACCTGGCCCATTACGAGCGCCAGTACCAGCGTCCCGTGCGCGCTCCCGATGCCGGGGCGCTAGCCTGTCTGCAAGGACATGACTGGCCGGGTAATGTGCGCGCGCTGCGCCATGCCTGCGAGCGGGCTGTGATCCTGGGCCAGGACGCGCATTACGTGCGCGGCGATTTCGGCCTGTTCGACGGCCCCGGCCAGGCCGCTTCGTCTCCTTCACGTTCAGGCCCCGTCCAGACGCTCGAGACACTGGAACGCGAAGCCATCCACAGTACCCTGGCACAGGTGGAGGGTAATATCAGCCATGCAGCCAAGGCGCTGGGCATCAGCCGCGCCGCGCTGTACCGCAAACTGGACAAGCATGGCCTCTGAACGCCGGCTCAAGACAGTCGCTGGCGCCTGCATTGCCGCCATGCTGGCCATGACTGGCGGCGCCGGCTATTTCGCCGCGCTGGCGTCGCCGCGCCTGAGCGTGCTGTGCCTGCTGATTACCCTGCCGCCCGCATGGCTGCTGTGCCGCTGCCTGGGCCGGCTGTCGCCACGCCTGCCGCGCCAGGAACCCTATGTGGCGCCGCCGTACGCGCCGCCGCAAGCATCGCTGCGGGCGTTGGAGGCCTGCCTGGAGCATGCACCCATCGCCCTGTTCCGTATCCGGCACGGCGCGACCGGACGCAGTGTAACGCCACTCAATGCGAGCGCCCGGCGCCATCTGGCGCCAGGACATGCCAGCGTGCCGCAGCAGTGGCAGCAAGTGCTGGCGGCGCAAGCCCCTGGCCAGCGCCGGCTGCTCAGTTTTGAGACCGAACGGGGCGTGGAGCGCGCACTGGTCGCTGTGGCAGCATTGACCTTGCAAGGCGAGGACGCACCGCAGCACCTGGCCGCGCTGATGCCGGTAGAGAGCGAACTGGAAGCCGAAGCGCTCAACGCCTGGCGCGAACTGGTACAGGTACTGACGCATGAAATCATGAATTCATTGACACCGGTGGCGTCGCTGTCGCGTACTGCCTGCGAGCTGCTGGCGGAAGTGCAAACACTGCTGCCACAAGACGTCCATGCAGACCTGGAAACGGCGCTCGATGCCATCGCCCGCCGCGCCGCCAGTCTGGCCGACTTCGTGGCCAGCTACCGCAGCCTGTCCAGCGTGCCCGCACCACGCCCTGAAGTGATTCGGCTCGAATACCTGTTCCAGCGCCTTTCAGCCCTGCTGGCGCCCGACTGGCAGGCGCGTGGCGGTACATTGCAATTGAGCGTAGAACCGGCATCGCTGGAAGTGCGCATCGATGCAGGCCAACTGGAGCAGGCGCTGATCAATCTGCTCAGGAACGCCGCCGAGGCCACGCAGACCATGGCCGCAGCGCACGTGACAGTGCGCGCGCGTTTGAGCCGTGGCGCGCGCCTGCGCATCGAGGTGCGCGACAATGGGCCTGGCGTGCCCGAGGCGCTGGCCGCACACATCTTTACGCCATTCTTCTCGACCAAGAAACAGGGACGCGGCATAGGCCTGGCGCTGGTGCGCCACCTGGCCCATGCCAACGGCGGCACCTTGCGCCATGTACGTCCGGTCGGTGCCGGCGCATGCTTTCTGCTTAGTTTTTAAGCAGCCGCGCACATCATCGACGCCAAATTTGACCTGGGCAAAGTCCTTGTAAACTCCTGTCCTATCGTGCCCCTGAAATTATCAAGTTTGCATTATCATCCTTTATGATGTTGCCCGAAAGAATGCTTGCGGGAACCAGCAGCCATCGTGGCTGCCATTTGAAAGGATGAATGATGTACAAGACGATCAGCGAAATGTTGCGGCATTTCAAGGAAGCCGTGCCGTTCCGGCTGGTGCCGGCCATAATTTCCACGCTGGTGCTGATAACGCTGCTGCTGCTGCCGACGCCAGATGGCTTGACGCCCAAGGCCTGGTCGCTGGTGGCGATTTTTCTTACCACCATCGTGGCCATTATTCTGAAGGTGATGCCGATCGGCGTGATGGCGATGATGGCCATCGTGATTGTGTCGCTGTCGCAAGTGACCTCGACTTCCTCGAAGGGCGCCATCGCGGACGCCCTGAGCAGTTTTTCCAATCCGCTGATCTGGCTGATCGTAGTGGCCATCCTGATTTCGCGCGGACTGAAAAAAACGGGGCTGGGCAGCCGCATCGGCCTGATCTTCATCTCGCTGCTGGGCAAGCGCACCATCGGCATCGGATATGGCCTGAGCATCTGCGAACTGGTGCTGGCGCCGTTTACGCCCAGCAACACCGCGCGCGGCGGCGGCATCGTGCACCCGATCATGAAATCGATCGCCAATGCCTTCGATTCGGACCCGGCCAAGGGCACGCAAGGCAAGGTCGGCACTTACCTGGCGCTGGTCAACTACCACGCCAATCCCATCACCTCCGCCATGTTTTTGACGGCTACCGCGCCCAACCCGCTGGTGGTCGATTATGTCGCCAAGGTCAGCAAGCAGAGTTTCCACTTGAGCTGGACTACCTGGGCCCTGTGCATGCTGCTGCCGGGTCTGGTATGCCTGCTGGTGATGCCCTTGATCATCTATTGGCTATCGCCGCCGGAACTGAAGGCCACGCCGAACGCCGTCGATTACGCGAAAAAGGAACTGGCGCTCATGGGGCCGCTGTCGCCCTCGGAAAAAGTCATGCTGGGCACCTTCGGCCTGCTGCTGGTGCTGTGGGCCAACATACCGGCCATGCTGTTCGGCCCGGCGTTCTCGCTCGACCCCACGGTAGTCGCTTTCGTCGGCTTGTTCGTGCTGATCATTACCGGCACCATCGACTGGGACGACGTGCTGTCGGAGAAAAGCGCCTGGGACACCCTGGTATGGTTTGGCGCGCTGGTGATGATGGCCGAGCAGCTGAACAAGACGGGCGTGATCGCCTGGTTCTCGGCCGGCATGAAGGGCGCCATCGTGTCGAGCGGCATGGACTGGCTGCCGATTGCCTCCGTGCTGGTGCTGGTGTTCGTGTTTTCGCACTACTTCTTTGCCAGCACCACCGCCCATATCAGCGCCATGCTGCTGGCCTTCCTGACGGTCGGTGCGCAGTTGATACCGCCCGAATACATGGTGCCCTTCATGCTGATGATGACGGCCGGCTCGGCCATCATGATGACCCTGACGCATTACGCCACCGGCACCTCGCCCATCATCTTTGGCAGCGGTTTCGTGACCATGGGCGCCTGGTGGCGCGTGGGCTTCGTGATGTGCCTGGTCGAGCTGCTGATCTTTGCCGTGATCGGCACGACTTGGTGGAAGCTGCTGGGCTACTGGTAAGCCGGTAGCTCACGGCATCGCGAAAAGTGGCGGGATATGCAATTCAGCCCCCGTTTTTCGCCGTTCATCGCATTTCTACTCGGCAGGCATAGCAGCTTTGTTACATTGCTATCGACAGCACGGCAGCCGCAGCGCGGCAGCCGGCTTTTTTGTCTTTGAATAGCGATAACAATCATAAATAAAGGAATCACCATGCGTACTTTGCTGGCCCTGTGCTGCGCCGCCGTCGCCCTGAGCGGCTGCATCATCATCACCCCCAACGATGGCGAGATCCGCTATACGAGCGATGCGGGCAGCAGCACGGCAGGCAACTTGCAAGTGATACGCGATGAGCGTGCCGTCAGCAGTGTGAACGGGCTCGACATCGATATGCTGACACGCACCGACCTCAACATCGATGTGCGCGTCGGCCCGGCGCCATCGCTGGTGATCGAGGCGGACAGCAATCTGCTGCCGCTGATACGCAGTGAAGTCAACGGCAATACCCTGCGTATCTGGAGCGACAAGCATCTGCGCAGCGGCAATGGCATCAACATCATCTACACGACACCGCAACTGAATAAAATCAATGTTTCCGGCCCCGGCCGCCTGGTCGCCACCGGCTTGAATGGCCAGGACCTGAGCCTGGTGCAACGCGGTTCCCTGAAAAGCGAATTGTCAGGCAACGTCGCGCGCCTCGATATCGCCAACCACGGCTCGGGCAGCGTCAACGCGACGGCACTGAGCAGCGGCAATAGCGACGCCGTCGTCAATGGTTCCGGCCGCATCAATCTGGGCAATGTGCATGGCGAACGCGTCAATGTGGCGGTGAACGGTTCGGGCAGCATCAGCGCCAGCGGCGCCGTGCAGCGCCTGGACGCCAACCTCAACGGATCGGGCAATCTCAATCTGGCAACTTTGAATAGCGACATCGCCTACCTGGCCAGCAATGGCTCCGGCAACATCGACGCCACCACCGTAAAAGAAGTCAACGCACGCGCCGCCGGCTCGGGCCGCATCAGCGTGCATGGCGACCCGGCCAAGAGTAATCTGTCGGGTAAGCGCGTCAGCATCGTGCGCTAAGCCTGGCCGGCTGGCCCTGGCGCTGTTCTGGCAAAGGGGCACCGTACGGCTGTGCATGCTGCTCACGAACCGCGCGCACAGGGAAGGAAGTGCCGCGCTGACGGCAGGCTGGCGCGGCTTGCTATACTGTCGGCCCTATACCTGCTTCCCTGATGAACCCCGATGCCGTCATCCGCCCCCCTGGCATGCCGCCCTTCCTGCGGCGCCTGCTGCACCGCGCCCTCCATTACCAGCGCTATCCCCGGCATGCCGAATGGAAAGCCGGCCGGCGTACGCTGCGTGCAACTGGCCGATGACAACCGCTGCCTGATCTTCGGCCAGCCGGCGCGGCCGGCATTTTGCGGCGGACTGCAACCGTCCGAGGAAATGTGTGGCGACAGCCGGGAATATGCCGTGCACTGGCTGGGGGAGCTGGAGCGGCTGACGGCGCCAGTCTGACGCGTCAAACAATGCGCAGCATACGCTCGAGCACGGTTTCAAGCTCTGCCGGGCTGGTGCTGCTGGTGGGATGCTGGTGCTTTACGACGCCTGATCAGTCCCACTTTTCAGGGGAAACTTCCTTGCGCATGCGCAGGTATTCCAGCAACAGCCCCACCGCTGTATAAGCCGCCAGTGCGATCAGAGAGTCCCGCACGTCGCCCAGACCAAGCGTGCCATTGCGCTGCCAGTGCATGGTATTGAGTACCACCAGCAAGCCGGGCACACCCCACCCGCCTCGGCGCACGGCGCGAAACAACAAGGTTTTTGCGGTAGCGATATTCAAAAACATGATGCTCTCTTGACAGTCATTTCAATCTCACAACTCTAGCAGCAATTTATATCAGTGTGGCTAGACTTGCAGGAAACATCAACGTGCTTGACTCAATTTGCACGTTTGCGTATATTTGCATCCATTCGTGCACGTTTATGTAAAACAATGACTTCTACCCTGCTCCTCAAACAACGCCATACCCTGATCCAGCAACAGCTGCAAGCCGATGGCCGTGTACTGGCGCTCGATCTGGCACGCCAGCTCGATGTGTCGGAAGACACGATACGGCGCGACTTGCGCGAGATGGCTGCTGCCGGGCTGTGCCAGCGCGTGTATGGCGGCGCCCTGCCGATGGCGCCCGATGGCGGCACCTTGAGTCAGCGCAAGCATGAATCGCCCGAACGCAAGGCCAGCCTGGCGCAGGCGGCCGTTTCGCTGGTGCGCGAGGGGCAAGTGCTGTTTATCGACGCCGGTTCGACCAATCTGGCGATTGCCAACGCGCTGCCACAGTTAGCGCTCACCATCATCACCAACGCACCATCGATCGCCATGGCCCTGATGGAGCGCGCTGAAATCGAACTGATCATTGCCGGCGGCAGAGTCGACCGCCGCGCCGGCGCCAGCCTGGGCCCGCAAGCGCTGCGCACGGTCGAGCGCATGCGTCCCGACCTGTGTTTCCTCGGTGCTTGCGGCGCCGATGTGGATGCGGGCGTAACGGCGTTCAACTATGACGAAGCCGAGTTCAAGCGCAGCGTCGCCGGCGCCAGCAAGGCCGTGGTGGTGGCCGCCACCAGCGACAAGCTGGGTACGGCGGCGCCGTTTGGCGTGCTGGCCACCGGCCTGCTGCAGCATCTGGTACTGGAAGCGGACGCCGATGCAGTACACGCAGACGCGTTTGAACGGCTGGGCGTGCACGTCCTGCGCGCACGCAAATAAACTGCAGATAATTTCCAACCCTCTCACTGAAAAGCTAGTCATGCAACTTACCGGTACCTTGCAACAACGCGCCACGCGCCTGGTCTTCTTTGCGGCCGGTTTCGGCATGGCCGCCTGGGCGCCACTCGTACCTTATGCCAAGTCGCGCCTGGGCCTCGATGAAGCCACCCTGGGCTTTTTACTGCTGTGCCTGGGCGGCGGCTCGCTGTGCGCCATGCCGTTTACCGGCGTGCTGGCGGCCCGTTTTGGCTGCCGTAAAGTCATTCTTGCTGCGGGCGTGCTGTTCATCGCTATCCTGCCGGGCCTGGCATTGGCCAATACCCCAATCGAGCTGGGCCTGGTGCTGCTGCTGTTCGGCGCTGCCATGGGCACGTTTGACGTCGCCATGAATATCCAGGCCGTGTTTATCGAGAAAGCCAATGGCGGTTCGATGATGTCGGGCTTCCATGCCTTGTTCAGCGTGGGCGGTTTTGCCGGCGCCGGCTTCATGGCCCTGCTGTTATGGCTGAGCCTGACTCCTGCCTGGTCCTGCGTGGTAATGATGGTGCTGCTGTGCGCCATCCTGGCGGCGGCGCAAGCGCATCTGCTGCCCACCGTATCGACCCCGGGTGAAAAGACGCCGCTATTCGTCATGCCGCACGGCGCCGTCATCCTGATCGGCCTGATGTGCTTTATCGTCTTCCTGGCCGAAGGCGCCATCCTCGACTGGAGCGCCCTGTTCCTGACCACCACGCGCGGCATGGCCGAAGCACAAGGCGGCCTGGGCTATGCCGCCTTCGCCATCGCCATGACCCTGGGCCGCTTTACCGGTGACAAGGTAGTTCGCCGCTTTGGCGGAAAGCGGGTACTCACACTCGGCGGCCTGTGCGCAGCCAGCGGTTTCTTCCTGGCGGTGATCGCGCCAGCTGCCAACCTGGCGCTGGTCGGTTTCGTGCTGATCGGCCTGGGCGCCGCCAATATCGTGCCCATCTTGTTTACCGCCGCCGGCAGCCAGAAAGCCATGCCGCCCAGCCTGGCCGTGGCCGCCATCACCACCATCGGTTATGCGGGCATCCTGGCCGGTCCGGCCTTGATCGGTTTCGTGGCCCATGCGACAAGCCTGAACATCTCGTTTGCCATCCTGGGCGCCGCCCTGCTGCTGGTTGCCGCCAGCGCACGCCTGGTGACAGCGTCCAAACAGGCTGCCTGAGCCCTCCCCTGACTGGCGGCGACGGCAAAAAACCGCGCCAGCCAGCGCCTGAAGCACGACCGCGAGGCTCTCTCGTGGTAAGCTTCGACCCCGCGCAAGCTGCAAACGTTGCGCGGTGACCCCTCCTGTCATGTATACCCATTCAGTTCGGATAGTTCAGATATCGCCATGGCCTTGATCAATATGCCGTGGCCATATCGGCCCGTTTTTGCGGGCAGAATAAGGCACTATGAATCAAGATCTTAACGAGCGCGCGCTGCATGTGCTGCAAACCGTTTTTGGCTACCCTGCTTTCCGTGGCCAGCAGGCCGACATTGTCGACCATGTCAGCCATGGCGGCGACGCGCTGGTGCTGATGCCCACCGGCGGCGGCAAGTCGCTGTGCTACCAGATACCCGCGCTGCTGCGCGATGGCGTCGGCGTGGTCGTCTCGCCGCTGATCGCGCTGATGCAGGACCAGGTCGACGCCTTGGAAGAAGTCGGCGTGCGCGCCGCCTTTCTGAATTCCACGCAAACCTATGAAGAAGCCAGCCGCATCGAGCGCCTGGTGCGCACCGGCCAGATCGACGTGGTGTATGTGGCGCCCGAGCGGCTGATGACGCAGCGCTGCCTGGACCTGTTCCAGGCTTCGAAGATCTCCCTGTTCGCCATCGACGAAGCGCATTGCGTAGCCCAGTGGGGCCACGACTTCCGCCCGGAATACATCAAGCTGTCGGTACTGCACGAGCAGTTCCCGGACGTGCCGCGCATCGCCCTGACGGCCACCGCCGATCCGCAAACGCGCGCCGAAATCGCCATGCGACTGCAGCTGGACGACGCGCGCCAGTTCGTCTCCTCGTTCGACCGACCGAATATCCGCTATCAGATCGTGGAAAAGGCCAATGGCCGCAAGCAGCTGCTCGACTTCATCACCACCGAACATGCGGGCGACTGCGGCATCGTGTATTGTTTGTCGCGCAAAAAGGTGGAAGAGACAGCCGAGTTTTTGAACGAAAACGGCATCCGCGCCCTGCCCTATCACGCCGGCATGGAGTACGCCAAGCGCAGCGCCAACCAGGCGCGCTTCCTGCGCGAAGAAAACATCGTCATGGTCGCCACCATCGCTTTCGGCATGGGCATCGACAAACCCGACGTGCGCTTCGTGGCGCATCTGGATCTGCCTAAAAGCATCGAGGGCTATTACCAGGAAACGGGGCGCGCAGGCCGCGACGGCATGGCCGCCAATGCCTGGATGGCGTACGGCTTGCAAGACGTGGTGCTGCAGCGGCGCATGATCGATGAATCGGAAGCCGACGAAACCTTCAAACGCGTGCTGGGCGTGAAACTCGACGCCATGCTGGGCCTGTGCGAAACCCTCAGCTGCCGCCGCATGCGCTTGCTCGAATATTTCGGCGAGCCGGCCACGCCCTGCGGCAATTGCGATACCTGTCTGGTGCCACCCGTGTCTTTCGATGGCACGGTGCCGGTGCAAAAACTGCTGTCGGCGATTTACCGGGTCGACCAGCGCTTCGCCGGCGGCCACGTGATCGACGTGCTGCGCGGCATGGAGTCCGAGCGCATCAAGACCTGGCACCACGATGCATTGTCAGTCTTCGGTATCGGCTCTGACCTGGGCGAGGCGGAATGGAAGTCGATTTTGCGCCAGGCCATCGCACTGGGCCTGGTCTCGGTCGACCATGAACAATACAGTTCGCTGAAACTGACAGACGCTTCGCGCCCCGTGCTCAAGGGTGGCCAGAAGGTACAGCTGCGCCAGTACCAGAAACCGGTGAAAACCAGCAAACGCAGCACCAGCGTAGCCAAGGGCTATGTGGAAACCGATTTGTCGGCCAGCGAACAGGCGATCTTCGACAAGCTGCGCTGGTGGCGCGTGGAGACGGCGCGCACCCACAATGTGCCGGCCTATGTGATCTTTGTCGACGCCACGCTGCGCGAAATCGCCAAGGCCAAGCCCACTTCGCTGGAACAGATGCGCGGCGTGAGCGGCGTGGGCGAGAAAAAATTGGCTTCGTATGGTGACGAAATCGTCGCCATGATCCTGGAAATGATCTGATCCAGGCTTCCCGTCAACCCAGCAGCCATTTCCGGTAACGCCCGGCCGGTACGCCGGTGGCGGCGCGAAAGCGGTGGCTGAAATGGCTGGTATCGGCGTAGCCGCAAGCGTCGGCGACCTGCTGCAACGGCAAGGCCGTGGTTTTCAGCAGATGGCGTGCGCGGTCGATGCGGCGCTGGGCGATCCAGCTTGAGGGCGGCATGCCGAACGAAACGCGGAACATGCGCGCCAGGTGAAATTCGGACAAACAGGCCACTTGCGCCAGCATCCCCAAGGTCAGATTGCGCGCCAGTTCAGATTCGATGAACTCGGCCAGGCGGCGCCGCACGGCAGGCGCCAGGCCGCCGCTGACGCGCACCTGGCGCTGCGAAATAGCCTGCGAACGCAATAATTCACTCAAGGTTTCATGCACGACCTCATTGGCGCGCAAGGAGGCATCCGGGCCATGCCACGGCATCTCGCTCAGTGCACGGCACAGGCTGACGATGCGCGGGTGCTCGAAATAGGTACGGTCGGCCAAGGTCAGGCCGCGCGGTTCACGGTCCAGTTCCACCACCGCGCGCCGCGTGAAATGCTCGGGCAAAAAATACAGGTGCAGCATGCGCACATTGCCCCGTAACAGCCAGCGCGACTCATGCCAGTCGGGCAAGGCGCACAGCAATTGCGGCGCACCGTGCGTGCCGGGTTCCTCGCGGCGCTCGGTGCCGTAGCCGCCGCCCAGGTAAAACGACAGCGTATGGTGGCCCGGCTGGATATACGAAGTTTGCGAATGTTCGGTGCGGCGGTCCCATATCGCCATTGCAAGGTTGTCGCCAAGCAAAGCATAACGCTCCAGCCGCGCCTCGGTTTGCGCCATGGTGTGGAACACCTTGTGCGCAATATCGGCGGTGGGCGGGCTGTAGTCGGCAGGGATTTCGCGGGCGGACATCGTGTTATCGAAGCTAATAATTGGTACCGAAAAGCTTAACACGCCCACCTGCCCGGCGCTGGACCCGGCCGCAGAAGAGCGCAAGCTCAGACAATCGGCCGCCGGCGCCATCGGCCATGCTGTGGTTTTCCCCCACAGGCCCGCCGAACATGAACCTCTTTCTTTACCTGCTCACCGTGCTGATATGGGGCACCACCTGGATCGCCATCACCTTCCAGCTGGGTCCCGTGCCGGCGCCGGTGTCGATCGCCTACCGTTTCTGGCTGGCGTCGGCGCTGCTGATGCTGATCCTGCTGGCCCGCCGCCAGCCTTTGTGGCCACCGCGCCGCGCCTGGCCCTATTTGCTGGCGCAAGGCTTCGGCCTGTTCTGCTGTAACTTCCTGTGTTTTTATTACGCCAGCCGCTGGGTGCCCAGCGGCCTGGTGGCAGTGATATTTTCGACTGCGCCGATCTGGAATGCGCTCAATGGACGCCTGTTCCTGGGCCGGGCCATCCGCGGCCAGGTGGTCGCCGGCGCGTTGCTGGGCCTGGGTGGCATCGCCCTGCTGTCGCTGCCGCAAATGCGCGGCCACTGGCACGATGGCGGCATGCTGCTGGGGTTGGGACTGGCACTGCTGGGCACTTTATGTTTTTCCAGCGGCAGTCTGCTATCGAGCCGCATGCAGGCGCTGGGCCTGGCGCCAGGGCTGACCAATGCCTGGGCCATGCTGATCGGCGCCACCATCGTCGGCAGCATGGCGCTGCTGCTGGGCATGCCGTTCACGCTGCCGGCCGACGGCCGCTATCTGGGCTCCCTGTTGTACCTGGTCATCGCCGGTTCGGTCATCGGCTTTACCGCCTACCTGCTGCTGCTCGGACGCATCGGCCCGGACCGCGCCGCCTATGCCACCGTACTGTTTCCCGTGGTGGCGCTGACGGTGTCGACCTTCCTCGAAGGCTATGTCTGGACCACACCAGCTTTCGCCGGCCTGGCCCTGGTGATTATCGGCAACGTGCTGGCCTTCCTGCCAGGGAGACCAGCATCTTCTTTACAGGCAGGCGTTAAAACATGTGCATGATGCCGGCCGAAGTACCCGTCTGGCCGCGCTGGTTCAAGCGCGTGGTGCCGCCGGTGGCAAAGCCGCCATCGAATTTGTTGCGGTCGATTTCGGCGTACAGCACCGTGCGTTTCGACAGGTCGTAGCGCACGCCCAGCATATATAAATCCTTCTTGCCGTCGCCGGCGGCCACCGTGGCGCTGGCCTTGCGGTTATGCACCTTGTTGCCATACCAGGCGCCCGTCACGTTGAAGCGCTCGCTGATCCTGTAGTTCAGGCCAGTCCAGCGCCAGGTGGCGCGGTCATCGCGAGTCACGACGGTGGCCTGCTTTTCATCGACATAACCGAGCGACAGCGTCACCGGTCCAAACGCATAGGCGCCGCCCGCCGCGACATGGCTGTAATCCTTGTAGATGGGGGCCGCGGTGGTGCCGACGTTTTCCTTGGACCTGGTGTACGAAGCGCCCAGCTTCAGCGGGCCACGGGAATACACGGTGCCAACGGCCTTGGCCGTGCCGCTGCTGCTGTCGCCCGCCACTTCGCCGGCCGCATACTCGGCGCGTACGGTGAACTCGTTGAAACGGCCCGTGTATTGCACGTCATTGCTGTGGCGGATGCCGGCCGTCGACGACAGCGCGTAGGTGATGCTCGGGTAGCGATAGACGAAAGTGTCGAAGGCCAGAATGGTTTTATAGGCCACCGTGTATTGCCGGCCCAGGTCGATGGCGCCCCACGCGTTTTCCAGGCCGACGCGCGCTTCGCGCTGAAACAATGTGCCGGTGGTGTTATTCAAGGCGCCGGTGGCGGTATTAAAACCGGACTCCAGCTGAAAGTTGGCCTTGACTCCGCCGCCCAGGTCTTCGCTACCCTTGAAGCCGAGCCGGTTGGAACGGAAGGTGCCGTTCGATCCCATCGTCACGACACTGTCGCCAGCCTGGTTGACGTTGCTCTTGTTGCGCAGGCCGGCGTCGACCGAACCGTAGATTTCCACGTTCGATTGGGCCAGCACGAGGCCAGGCATACCGCCCAGCAGGGCGATGCCGATGATTGCATATTTCATGTTGTCTCCTGTGTTTTTATGGTGCTGCCGAGGGCCTATGACTGGCCCTTTCGTGCAGAAATTTGCGACTCTTTATTTGCGTGGATTGACCCTCTCGAATAATGATTGCGGTGCGTAGCCAGCCTTGATATGGCAACCGCCACCAAACTGCTGCGACTGCTTGCTGCAGTCCGCCGCGATGCTTTCCGGCGTCGGTTTCGTTCCCTTGTCGAGCCACGCCGACAAGCTGTCGAACACCGCCGCATATTCGGCGTCGGCCAGCTTGCTGTGATCGTGTTCATCGCTGAATACCTGCACCAGCCTGTCACCGTGGCCAGCCTGCCGCAGCAGATTGCGGTATTCGCTTTCATACTCGACCAGCGCCGTCGGATCGTCGATCGCATGCAGGCTGATGGCCGGTACATTGAGCGTGCCAGCCATGTCGGAATCGTGGGCCAGCTCGGCCACTGCCTGCGGGTCGGCATCGAAGCGCTGCACGCCGCGATTGAGGGCCGCATCGTCATGCGAGCCGTGATACACCACGCCGCGGTTCGAGAAGGGATTGCGCCCGCCCAGCACGCGCTGGACCAGGTCGCGGAAAGTGAACGTGGCCCAGTTCAGGTGCGACACCAGCGTGCGCTCAGGGATGCGGATCACGCCCAGGATATCGTCCAGCTTGCGCTGCTGCTGTGCGCTGCGGCTGGCCGCCGGCAAGGCGACGCCAGTGCAGTCGTTGACACGCGCCGCCAGCTCTTTCGGCTTCAGTGTTGCATCCGCCGGCAAACCCATCCACAGCGGATATTGCGCTTCGTCCGGGCGCGGGTGATTGCCGCAGTAATACTGGTAGACGGCGCGCAGGTCGGCGCGGTGCAGATAATTGAGGCTGCCGCCAGCCAGCATGCCATTGGTCAGCACCATGCCGTCATACTGTTTGCCGTACAGCTCGATGCCCTTGGCCGCCACATTGCCGCCCCAGGACTGGCCGTGCAGGATGCTGCGCGCAGGCTGGCCAAAGCGCGCCACGAAAATCTGGCGCAGGTTCTCGGTATCCTCGGCCGCCATGCGCACGCCATAGCCGGGCCGGCGATAGGTGGAGCCGGCCCAGGCATAACCCTGGCGTACCGTGACGGCAAAACGCTGCAAGTCTTCGATATTGCTCTCTTGCGTGATGGCCGACAGGCGCGGGCCACCATGGCTGTGCATGATCAAGGTGTGGTTCCATTGTTTCGGCATTGCGATCCAGTAAAAAGCGCCGTTCGCATCTTGCCCCTGGTAGCACTGCGCCACCGGGTCCAGCCCGGCCGGGCAGGAAGCTGCCGTTTGCGCCATCACGGCCGATGCAGCCAGGCTCAGCGCCATGCCCAGTGCGATACCTAAAGTACGTTTCATGCAGGTCTCCGATAGTCTTTGATAAACATGGTAGGGAGTTTTAAACCTAATGTAAAATATCTTGACTCGCGCATTCCCATACTAAAAAAATATAACGATGGGGTAGAACCCCAAGAGACCATCATGGAACTGAGACACTTGCGTTACTTCGTCGTCGTCGCCGAAGAAGGCCATTTCACGCGCGCGGCCGAACGGCTGGGCATGCAGCAGCCACCGTTGAGTTTGCAGATACGCGCGCTGGAAAACGAACTGGGATTTGATCTGTTCCGGCGCCATCCGAAAGGCGCCGAACTGACGGCCGGTGGCCATGCCTTCTTGAAGGAGGCGCACGCCACCCTCGACGGCTTGCAGCAAGGCGCGGCGCGGGCTGCACAGGCGGCGCGTGGTGCAGCCGGCAAGCTGTCGATCGGTTTTACCAGTTCGGCGGCGGCCCACCCTTTGATCCCGAAAATCGTGCGCGCCTACCGCGCCGCATGGCCCGATGTCAGCCTCGATTTCAGCGAAGCGAATGCGGCGCAATTGAGCGAGGCGGTGGCGGCCGGCAAAGTCAATGTGGCTTTCTTGCGCCTGCCCGTCAGCCGCCCGCCGGGCGTGCTGTTCGCCCATTTGCAGGAAGAGGAAATGCTGCTGGTGCTGCCCATCGGCCACCCCGCACTGCCGCTCAAACGCAGCAAGCATGCTCCGACCGTGGCGCTGGCCACCTTGAAAAATGAACCCTTCATCCTGGTGCGCAGGCATGGTGCGCCAGGCATGTATTCAAACCTGATGGACGCCTGTCTGCGAGCCGGTTTCACGCCATCGAAAGTGATCGAAGTCGAACGCATGCTGACCAATATCAGCCTGGTCGCAGCCGGCGCCGGCGTGTCGGCCGTACCGGCTTCGATGAAGGGTTTTCATGCCGACAGCGTGGTGTATTGCAAGATCGCCGACGCCGGACCGGGCCTCAGTGCACCGCTGACCCTGGCCAGCCGCGAGCACGATATTTCACCGGCCGCGCGCCACTTCATGGATTTGACACGGCGCGTGCTGGCCGGTGACGCTGCATGACACTGGCAACGCTGCGCAGCCCGTTTTTCCAGATTCTTGCGGCGATTGCCTGCGGCATTGCGTTCGGCCTGTGGAAGCCGCTGCTGGCGGTCGCCATGCACCCATTGGGCACCGTTTTCATCACCATCATCAAGGTGATGGTGGTGCCGCTGATTTTCCTTACCGTCAGCGGCGGCATCGCCGGTATCGGCAAGCTGAAGCAATTGGGCCGTATCGGCATCAAGGCGCTGCTGTATTTCGAAGCCTTGTCGGCCCTGTCGCTGATGACGGGCATCGCCGCAGCGCTGCTGCTGCGGCCCGGCGTGGGTTTTCATATCGATGCAGACCTGCCAGTACACACCGCGCAGCCGCCAACGCTGACCGCAGCTATCGCCGACGCCCTCACGCATAGCCCGCTGCTGCAGGCGCTGATGCTGGCGCTGGCCTGCGGCACGCTGCTGGCGCTACTGGGCCAGCGCGGCCAGGCTTCCGCCCAACTATGCGAACGGGCCGCCCAGACCCTGCTGGCCGCGCTCAAAGTCGTGCTGAAGGCGGCGCCGCTGGCGGCTTTCGGCGCAGTTGCCTGGTCGGTCGGAAAATACGGGCTGGTATCGGTGACGCCGCTGCTCAAACTGCTGGCCGCGCTATACCTGGCGACGGCCGTATTCGTGCTGCTGGTGCTGGGCACAATCTGCCGTGCCTGCGGTTTTTCGGTGCTGCGTTTTATCGCCTACATCAAGGAAGAATTATTGATGGTGTTCGGCACCGCTTCCTCGATCACGGCGATGGCGCCCCTGATGGAAAAAATGGCGCGCGCGGGCTGCCCCGCGCCGGTGGCCAGCCTGGTGATACCGGCCGCTTATTCCTTCAATCTGAACGGCAGCAATATCTACCTGGGCCTGGCGCTGGTGTTCCTGGCGCAGGCGCTGGACATCACGCTCAGCCCAGCCCATTTGCTATCCATCGTGGCGCTGGCGATGATCACTTCCAAGGGCGCCAGCGGGGTCGCCGGTTCCGCCTTCGTTGCGCTGGCGGCGACCCTGGCCGCCGTGCCGGACATTCCCGCATCGAGCCTGCTGTTCATCGTCGGCATCGAGCGCTTGCTGAAATGCCGGCCATTGGCCAATTTGACGGGCAATGGCGTAGCCTGCCTGGCGATCGCCGCGTGGGACCGGCAGCTGGACCACCGCAAGCTGCGCGCCTGCGGCCTGGCACGGGCAATCGGCATAGGGGACAGCCGTGAAGGCCGCTCCCCTGCCACACCACCCGGCATGCGGGTCCGCACCGGGCGGTTCGAGTAGTTGAGGTCAAGAC
>NZ_JACHCI010000024.1:0-10977 GCF_014200675.1 Janthinobacterium saanense
CGATGGCCCCGTGCTGGTCGGCCTGCCGCCCCACGATTTTGCCCTGCGCCTGCGCGGTGAAAACGACCATGGACACGTGGCCGGCGCCAACCGCAGCCACCGCGCCAGCCACGATGAAACTGTGTGGCCCGCCGCCAAAAGGGAACGGTGGCAGTTATTTCAGACAGAAAGAGGCCGGCGCCAGGGACTGCGCAGCATTACCGGCGAAGCGCTGCGCGTGCCGGTGGCGGCCGTTTTGAATGGCGGCGAAATCCTGCCCGCCCAATTTCCCAGCACTTCCAGCCAGGCCAGGCTGCCCCGCGACCAACAAGGACCATGCGAAGAAGTCGACCCGATCGACGCCGCCATCGCCATCACCAGCAAGCAAGGCTTGCGAACATTTCCGAGGGAAGTCATTGCCGATCCTCGCCCCCGGCACGGCCGAAAATCGGAATACAGCTATGACCCTTTCAGCCCGCCTACACTCAAACAGGTGGAGCAAGCCTTCAATCTGGGCAAGGCACCGGATGACTGGCGCAAGCTTGCACGCGTTTCCCGCCATCCGGGCAGCGGCGATCTGCTGTTCATCGATCCCATGGAAACCCCGAACGAGGCACGCAAGCGCTGGCAACACGAAGTCAGCCCTAAATCCTTCCACGGCGCCATTATCGGCAACGCAGAAAACCACTGCAATGTGACGGCGTATGACGTGGCCATTGGTGGCGGCAAGGCGAGCAGCGATCCGAGGTTTTACCGGTATTTATGTGCGGTGGCGGATTGGCGGTTGAAGAAAAGTGACTCGCTGCGTGATCGGCCCGGGATAGAAAAGTGGAACGACTTCATAAAGACATTCAATGCTTACTGGTCTGACGAAACTGTAGAACGCAAGGTATTGATTGAGGGATCTGTCGACTACTACAGCACAGGAACTCTACCAGCTTGTGTGCCCGCTTTGCACGTGGGACTGCCGTCAACCGTCGTGTGCGAAATAATCAACGGTAGGCGTACAGAATCTGCTATCGCACCAAAAACCCATAAACCAAGTGACGACATTCCAAAGTGAAAAATCAAACCCTACGTCTGAAGACTCCATTCTTGGCAGCGTTCATCGTGCTCACATTACTTCTACCATGTTTTTTCGCAATGACAACATCTGATATTTCACCTTTCCTGGAGGAGTCGCCAATGGTTAGCAAAAAATGGCAAGGATGGCACTGGTTATTGCTGATATCGCCTATCGTGGCCGCCGGCCTACTCGGTTCGCATTGGATACACTCACAGAAGTTAGCTCCGGCAGTAACGCATCAGGTCCAACAGGCTGCTGCAGGCAAACAGGAAAAACGTGAATATGTCCTGGAAGTCATCGGCCTCGGCGTTACCCTGGATAAATACCGACAAGGAAAATTGTGGGAGGCCCTACAAAAAGGAAATGCGTACACTAGCATCCGCGAACAAAACAAGGATAAATATCCATGGGACGCCAGGGAGAAATCAGGAATTTCTGGTGGACGAGCAGGTGATGCATTGGAAAACGGTGCAAAAGACATCCCCATGTACTTTGCCGTCCCCGTCTTCAATGCCGATCCGCCGATCCCGGACCCCGCCGTGGCCGACATGCCGGATGCACCTGTCATGGGCCTTGCCGCAGATGCCATATATTCCGGTATGACATGGCATTTGTTTGTCGTTGGCCCAAGGCGTTTTGATGAACATCCCGATCATATTCTGGAAGACATATTTGCCTTTTTCGATGCCAATCCAGACGTCCCCTACATTGTGCTCAATTCAGAAGACAGCATGGCCACACGTCATGCTGCTCGCCTTCCCGATAGCCCAGACCTGCTCAAAAACGGCCGCTACATCCCCGAAATGCCGGACGCTTCCGCCCTGTTCGTGCTGGCGCGGCGTGAACGTATTGACACAGTGCGGAAGTTTGCCTACGACGATGCGCCGCCCGAGGCCAGCGTCGATGACCTCAACACCTATGGCGTGGCGCGGCGGCTGTATCTGGCTTACGACCAGTTAATGCGGGCGGTGCCCCACCCCCGCAAGAAAGAAGACCCGAATGCATTTACCCAACGCCAGCCTACGATAGAAGAATGGCTGCCCGTCGCCGCGCAATTTGCCCGGCGCCCCGATATCCGAGGCACGGGTACCTTCAGCATGTTCGACAAGCTCAATCCCAGGACCTACCATCCGCCCAGGGACTGGCAACCCACGCCGTGGTTTCCCCTGCCCTTCAACAAGGAACAGCTGGCACAGATCGACCGCTTGCCCACCCTGGGTTTTATCCACCGGCCTACCTTCGTCAAGATGCGGGATGGCGAGGGCAAGCCGCTCACGCGGCGCGACCAGCGCGAACTGGCCTTGCAAACGGGCTGGCAGGAAGCGCTGCGCAACCTGCCCGAAGCCGAGCGACCCGCAGCGCCGCAGCGCCTGATCGCCGCTACCGGCGGCAATACCGAACAACTGGTGGCGCTGCACAAGACGCTGCTGAAACATGCGCAAGAAGGCGGCCCGGAACTCGACAGCGGCAAACCCGCGCAATGGATAGATACCGACCAGCGCTTGGGCAATACGGGCGCGGCCACCTTGTTCGTGCAAATGGCCATAGCCGTGATGGGCAGCTACCGCGATGGTGGCGTCAGCGCGGTGGTCAATCTGCGCGATCCCGAGGAAGCGTCGATCGTCCTGATCAGCCCACCGTCAGATGAAAAGCGCCGCACCCAGCATCACCCGCACGGCGGCGACGTGTTCCGGCACCGCGTTGCGCCAGCCATCGATCCGGCCAATTATCCGGCGAATTAAGGGAGAAATGTAGCAAGTTAGAAGAATTGAAGCTGTCAGCCGCCATACAACCCCACACCGTCTTATGAGCGGTGCCATTGCGTACTCCTCGTTCATCTGCTTCGGCCCGCTACATTCCAGCATACCCCGCAGCACTTCACATTATTCCCTGCTAATATCGCTCGGATCCATCTTTCCAGAGATGTCGTGGCCGCTTCATGGTTCGATGCATGGAGCGTTTTACAACAAACTGCTAAACAGGTTCTTAGCTAAATTTATACCAGAGGGCGCTAAAATAGCTGCCTTTTTTTCATCAGTTTGCTTGAGCAAGCTCACGCCCCTCCCTACTCATGGCACTCGACCCTTCCACCATCCTCATACTTACGACAGCCCTGGCCGCCGCCGCTGCACTTTATCTGGCCGTGGAATGTCGCAGCGTGCGCGAGGAGTCGCTGCTGTTCTGGAGCTTTGGTTTCGCGGTCATCACGGTGGGATCCATCCTGGCGCTGTTGCGCAGCCATGGTTTTTTAATCATTGGTATCTGGTTTGCCAACGGCTTGCTGATCGCCGCCCACTGGCTGTTCCTGGCAGGCGTGGCCAGATTCACGCAAAGCCGATTGTCGCGCGCCTGGTATCTGGTTGCGGTCGTCTGGCTGGCCATGCTGCTGGTGCCGGGCGAGCCGTGGTGGTCCAAGCTGATGCTGGTCATCCAGTCGCTGCTGATTGCCGGCATCACCCTGCGCGCCAGCTTCCTGCTGCGTCCCCACGGCGTGTCCCTGAGCGTGGGTGCGGTACAGTTGCGCTATGTACTGCTGCTGCATGGCCTGTTCTATTTCGCCAAGGCTGGCCTGCCGGTGGCGCTCGATGCCTTCGTCGACCTGGCCGCCTTGCGTGGTGTCGTGATCCAGATTTCGCTGATGGAAGGCGCCATGGCCATCATGCTGATCGCCCTGTCCATGACCGGCACCGAACGGCACCGCCGCGAAGAACGCATCGAACAACTGGCCGCCCGCGACCCGCTCACCGCGCTGTACAACCGCCGCGCCCTGTACAAGCGCGCGCCTGAACTGCTCGCGCTGGCCTCGCCGGCCAGCCCTGGCGCCCTGCTGCTGATCGACATCGACCATTTCAAGCAGGTCAATGACCTGCACGGCCACAGCGCCGGCGACAAATTACTGGTGGCCCTGAGCGACATCATCCGCAGCGCCCTGCCGCAGGACGCACTGGCCGCACGGCTGGGAGGCGACGAATTCGTGATCCTGCTGCGCGAGGCCAGCAGCGAAAGTATGGTGATGCTGGGCAATAGTTTGCGCGAGGCATTCGGACACATGGCGCAGCAGGCGTTTACCACCCCGAAGGCGGTGACCCTGAGCGTAGGTGGCACGCTATTTGAGCGGCCACCGGCAAGCCTGACCTCCCTGCTCGACCTGGGCGACGCGGCCCTGTACGAGTCCAAGCGAGGTGGGCGCGACAGCGTGCGGGTGGTGCTGGCCGCCTGACACTTCCGGCACGGGCACGGTCAGTCGAACGCATGCACAAGCCGGTTTCTGGCTATACTGGTTCATACCGCAGTGCAACAATCCCAGCACGCTGCCTGCGCCCCCCCCATGCCGCACCAACCGGGAGCACTACGCTATGACCGAAGATGACGTCCTCCGCAATGCTTTTGCCATGCCTATCAACAATCCGGCTTTCCCCCCTGGTCCCTACCGCTTCGTCGATCGTGAATACCTGATCATCAGCTACCGTACCGATCCGGACGCCTTGCGCGCATTGATCCCCGCGCCACTGGAATTTGTCGAGCCGGTAGTGAATTTTGAATTCATCAACATGCCCGATTCGACCGGTTTTGGCCACTATTGCGAGTCGGGCCAGGTGATCCCCGTCACGCTCGACGGCGTGGCTGGCGGCTTCGTGCTCAGCATGTATCTGAACGACCACCCGCCGATCGCCGCCGGGCGCGAATTATGGGGTTTCCCGAAAAAACTGGGCGATCCGGAGTTGCGCATCCACAAAGACACCTTGAGCGGCACGCTCGACTACAGCGACTTCCGCGTTGCCACCGGCACCATGGGTTATAAACACCGGGCGCTGGACCTGGCGGCAGCCAAGAAATCGCTGGAAGCACCCGCATTCCTGCTCAAGATCATCCCCCACGTGGATGGCACGGCGCGCATCTGCGAACTGGTGCAATACAGCCTGACCGAGGTGAACGTCAAGGGCGCCTGGACCGGCCCCGGCGCATTGCAGCTCAATGCCCACGCGCTGGCGCCCGTCGCAGTGCTGCCGGTACTGGAAATCCTCTCGGCCCGACATATCCTGGCCGACCTGACGCTGCCGCTAGGGACCGTCGCCTATGATTATCTCAATCCAGCCCATCGCGGGAAGATGTGAGAGCCGGTATTGCCTGGTGTATGCTTATTCGAACTGTTTCTTGAACGCTTCGAACTGCGCTGCCAGGCCATCGAAGTCGCTGCGCAATTGCAGCACTTCCTGTTCCAGCTGGGCCACGCGGCTGCCTTGCTGCGGCGCGCTGACGGCGCCTGCGTAACCGGACGCCGTCTCGATCTGGGCCAGCGCTTCTGCGCCGCCCAGCAAGTGGCCGTAGCGCGGTTCTTTGGCGCCGGGGGCGACGGCCAGTTTGGCGACCAGCGGCGGGTATTTGTCGATCAAAAATTGCAGGCCGGATTCCACTTCAGCCACCGACTTGAATTCATGGATGCGGCCGCTGCGGCTGCGGATTTCACCGGCAGTCTGCAAGCCGCGCAGCATCAGAATGGCGAGGATGGCCAGCTTGTCCTGTTCCAGCGACCATTTGATGCGCATGCGGTGTTCATACTTGGCAACGCGCGCGCCGGCCTGGGTGATGCCGTTGACGAATTTGCGCTGCATCAAGCGCTGCAGCACGTCGTACACGGTTTCTTCACTCAAAGCCATGACGGGGTCGCGGCTCGACAGCTGGTTGCAGCCATTGGTCAGGGCATTGAGCGACAGCGGATAGCTGTCTGGCGTCAGCGCCTCTTTTTCGGCCAGCACGGCCAGTACGCGGATCTCGAACGGGTCGAGCAGATTGGAATTATCAGAGCCTTTGTCGGCTGCGTTCACATCAGTATTCATGCATAAACCCTTAATCGACCAGCTTGTTCATTTGCTCAGAATCAAATTTATCACATTCCGGCACAGCCTGGCAGCAGATGCCCGCCGCCTTCAGGGTCGCCAGGATAGTTTCGATACGTTCTTCCTGCGCCACCGCGTGCGTAATCAAGCCTTGCAGCGCTTTTGACAATGGATCGTCACCGTTCGGCGTCACGCCGTAAGCCGCAAACAAATGGGCCGTGCTGCCTTCGCGCAGGGCGTTGATATCCTTTTGCACGATATGGGCCGGGTTGCCGACCGCCGTGGCGCCAGCCGGCACGGGTTTCAAGAGCACCGCGTTCGAACCCACCTTGGCATACTCGCCCACCGTAAAACTGCCCAGCACCTGCGCGCCGGCGCCGACGATCACGCCGCGCGACAGGGTCGGATGGCGCTTGGTGCCGCTGTGCAGCGACGTGCCGCCCAGGGTCACGCCCTGGTAGATGGTGCAGTCGTCGCCCACCACCGCCGTCTCGCCGATCACCACGCCGAAACCATGGTCGATGAAAACGCGGCGGCCGATCACGGCGCCCGGATGAATCTCGATGCCCGTGATGATGCGGGCGAGATAGGAAATGAAGCGCCCTACCCACTTCAGGCCGCGCAGCCAGCACCAGTGCGCCCAGCCGTGCATGACGATGGCGTGCAAGCCCGGATAACAGGTCAGCACCTCCCAGCCGTTGCGGGCAGCCGGGTCACGTTCAATGATGCTGTTGATATCTTCGCGCAGGTGGTGGAACATAATAAAAAACAGATAAGGTAGAAGGCAAATGGTAGCGTATTCGGCGGGGGAATGCTGGAGGGGGAAAATAAATCGGCCGCCAACATTTCGTAGGCGGCCGATCAAGAAGCGGCAAGCTGGGGCAGTTCCTTCGGAATCGTGATGCGTCCCATTGGGACGTATCACCCCGGCGGGTCTGACCCCAAGTGACGCTAACTTAAGCTTCTAAAGCGATGCGCTGGCGGCGCGCTTCGTACAGGCAGACACCCGAGGCCACCGACACGTTCAAACTCTCGACGGAACCGAACATCGGGATATTGACCAGGATGTCGCAGGTGTCGCGCGTCAGACGGCGCATGCCTTCGCCTTCGGAACCCATCACCAGGGCAGTCGGGCCCGTGAAGTCGGCTTCGTACAAGCCTTTTTCGCCATCGTCGGTGGTGCCGATCAGCCAGATGCCGCGCTCTTTCAGGTCGCGCATGGTGCGCGCCAGATTGGTCACGGTGATGTAAGGCACGGTTTCAGCAGCGCCGCTGGCGACCTTGGCGGCGGTGGCGTTCAAGCCCACGGCGCGGTCTTTCGGTACGATCACCGCATGGGCGCCAACGCCGTCGGCCACGCGCAGGCAGGCGCCCAGATTGTGCGGATCGGTGATGCCGTCCAGGATCAGCAGCAGTGGCGGGCCGTCGATGGCGTCCAGCAGCTCATCGAGGTTACGGGCCAGGGACAATTGCGAGGCAAACGCGATCACGCCCTGGTGGCGGCGCGTGCCGACGATCTTGTCCAGGCGTGCCGAATCGACCGGCATGACGCGGACATTGGCAGCCTTGGCAGCGGCGATCATGTCTTTCATGCGGCCATCGACGCGGCTGGCGTCGACGAAAATTTCTTCCACGGTCGCCGCTTCATGACGCAGGCGCGAGGTGACGGCGTGGAAGCCGAAAATCATTTTATTCTTCATTGTTTATCGCTTCTTTTATCGCTTGTTTTTGCTTGTTTTTGTTACAGTTTTTGCTGCACGTGGTGCCGCCGCGGCAGGCGCCGCAGCAGTGGTTTTGCTACGCTTGGCCGGCGCCTTGGCCTTCGGCACCGCCTTGGCGGCTGTCTTGGCGACCGCTTTCGGCGCGGCCTTGGCGGCTGGCTTGGCCTTGGCAGGCGGCTTGGCGCCATTGCTACCATGGTTCACGCTGACGCTGGCCTTGATTTCATGGCGCTGCTCGGTCGCAGGACCTGGCTTGACCATGGTTTTCTTGTCGCCCTTGCGCTTGGCGCCATTCGGCTTGGCAGCGACTTCTTCGCCCGCCAGTTCGGCTTCGGTGACCAGGCGCAAATCGATCTTGCGCGTTTCCAGGTCGACCCGCGCCACCTGCACCGTCAGACGGTCGGTCAGCTGGAAGCGCTTGCCCGTGCGTTCGCCGCGCAATTCATGGCGCGCATCGTCGTACTGGAAGTAGTCGGTGCCCAGTTCGGTGACATGCACCAGGCCTTCGACAAACAGGGTATCGAGCTGCACGAACACGCCAAAGGTGGTCACGCCGGTGATGGTGCCGGTGAACTGCTCGCCCAGCTTGTCCTGCATGAAGTAGCACTTGAGCCAGGCTTCGACATCGCGCGACGCTTCGTCGGCGCGGCGTTCGTTGGCCGAGCAATGCACGCCCAGCGCGTCCCAGATGGTCAGGTCCGTCTTCTTCGGCTTGCCTTCGGCTTTGTCCTTGGCCTGCTGCTTGCGCGTGGCGTTCGACACGTTCGTGTTCAGCACGGTCTTTTCGGTCAGCTTCGGCTCGTATTTCTTGCCTTGCAAGATGGCCTTGATGGCGCGGTGCGTCAGCAAGTCGGGGTAGCGGCGGATCGGGCTGGTGAAGTGGGCATACGCCTCGTAGGCCAGGCCGAAGTGGCCGATATTGTCCGGGCTGTAGACGGCTTGCTGCATCGAGCGCAGCAGCATCGTTTGCAGCAGGGCCGCGTCGGGACGCTGCTTGATCTGCTGCATCAGGGTCTGGTAATCCGAGGCCGATGGCGTGTCGCCGCCCGTCAAATTCAGGCCCACCTGTTTCAGGAAGGTGCGCACTTGCGTGAGCTTTTCCTTGGTCGGGCTGGCGTGGATGCGGTAAGTGCCTGGATGCTTGTTACGCAGCAACAAATCGGCTGCGCAGACGTTGGCCGCCAGCATGCACTCTTCGATGATCTTGTGCGCTTCGTTGCGCGTGCGCGGGATGATCTTTTCGATCTTGCCGGCCGTATTGCAGACGATATAGGTTTCGGTCGTCTCGAAATCGATGGCGCCACGCTCCGTGCGCGCTTTCAGCAAGGCGCGGTAGACCAGCTCCAGGTTTTGCAGGTGCGGCAAGATGTCGGCGCGGCGGGCAGCTTCCGGACCCTTGGTATTGCCCAGCACGGCAGCGACTTCATCATACGTCAGGCGCGCAGCCGAATGGATCACGGCCGGGTAGAACTGGTAAGCCTTCAGTTCGCCCTTGTCGCTGACGACAGCGTCGCACACCAGGGTCAGGCGGTCGACGGCCGGATTCAGCGAGCACAGGCCGTTCGACAGTTTTTCCGGCAGCATCGGAATCACGCGGCGCGGGAAGTAGACGGAGGTGCTGCGTTCGAGCGCGTCGCTATCGAGCGCATCGTTCGGTTTCACATAATGGCTGACGTCGGCAATCGCCACGATCAGGCGGAAGCAGTT
Source organism: Janthinobacterium saanense (assembly GCF_014200675.1). Taxonomy (GTDB): domain Bacteria; phylum Pseudomonadota; class Gammaproteobacteria; order Burkholderiales; family Burkholderiaceae_D; genus Janthinobacterium. The sequence goes on from NZ_JACHCI010000024.1 coordinate 9,312, forward strand.
GGCGCGGCCGACCTTGACCGGCTCGCAATACACGGCATCGTCGAAGTCGCGCGCGTCTTCGCCATCGATAGTCACCAATGGCACGTCGCGCAGGTCGACGCGCTCATTCAGGTCAGTGGCACGTACTTCGAACGGCAGTTTTTCAGCCTGTTTCAGTGCGGCGGCGGAAAAGATATGCGGCACATTGAACTTGCGCACGGCAATTTCGATTTCCATGCCGGGGTCGTCCAGCGCACCCAGCACTTCGACGATCTTGCCGACTGGCTGCTTGAAGCGCATCGGCTGCTCGGTCAGCTCGACGCTGACGATCTGCCCTGCCTTGGCCTTGCCTACCGAACCGGTCACCAGAATATCCTGGCCGATGCGCTGGTCTTCCGGCGCCACCACCCAGGTACCGTTTTCCTGGATCAGACGGCCGATCACATGGGTATTGGCGCGGTACGTGACTTCCACGATCGTGCCTTCCGGGCGGCCACGGCGGTCCGTGCCCACGATGCGGGCCATGACCTTGTCGCCATGCAGTACTTTCTGCATTTCCTTTTCAGGCAGGAACAGGTCGGCGCTGGCGTCGTCAGGAATGACGAAACCGAAGCCATCGCGGTGGCTGGTGACCCGGCCGGCGACGAGCGCGCTCTGGTCCGCCAGCACGAAGATCCCGCTGGCGTCAGACTTGAGCTGTCCGTCGCGCTCCATCGCCTTCAGGCGACGAACCAGGACATCCATGGAATCGGCATGCACTTGCAGCGTTTTCCCGAGTGACTGCGGATCGAGAGGCGCGTTGACGCTGCGGAATATGCCGAGAATGTCCTCCCGGCTGGGGATGGTGTGGGTATTTTGGCTCAAAAGTATTTCTATAGTTTGTTATTGACAGTGATCAAACGGTGATCAAACGAGACACAGGCCGATGACATCACCGTCAATAGTCAATATTGACACGGCGATACTCGCTAGTGTACCGGAGGTCGCCCCGGTTTGCCTAACGGACAGTGTCGTCTTGTGTCGCGTAAGCAGTTGTATCAGCAGGTCTGCAACTGGCCAGCCAGGCCGCCGATGAAAAAAAGTGAAAAAGGCGCGCAAGGCATTTGACTTCGACAAATATTGCTCTATAATCTCGGTCTCTTGCAGCGACAAACCTTCATCGGTGTGCAGTTGCAGGATAGCGGTACAGGGTTGATGTGCAGTATGGAACGAAAGTTCATCTGGCGCAAAACTCTTCATGTCGCTATAATAGCAGACTTGTAGTTGCTAGTTGTTGCAGTATCAGTGCCCACGTGGCGGAATTGGTAGACGCGCATGGTTCAGGTCCATGTGCCTTTGGGTGTGGGGGTTCGAGTCCCTCCGTGGGCACCATTACCGGATTCGCAAAAAGCCGCAAACTTTCACAAGTTTGCGGCTTTTTTCATTTCCGCTCCAGTGACGCATTCAATACCCCGGCTACTGAACCACCACCCCTCCCATCATTCACTGCACTCGCAGAAAACTCCCGATCCGCTGAAAAAACAGGCATAGCCCTGTCCATGGAGAAGGAAACCCGCTTTTTTCAGATAAAAATGAACTTTCTTGAAGAAAACACCCAAATCCTCATTGACCGAATGCCCGCCACCCCTTATGATTTTGTCCTCGCTGCAGAACACGCAGCGATAGCAAAGAGTAGTAGCAGCAACAA
>NZ_JACHCI010000024.1:11075-88883 GCF_014200675.1 Janthinobacterium saanense
AATGCCCACGTGGCGGAATTGGTAGACGCGCATGGTTCAGGTCCATGTGCCTTCGGGTGTGGGGGTTCGAGTCCCTCCGTGGGCACCACTACCAGCAATGAGTAATTCATCGTTGTAGTCCGCTGTAGTCAGTAGTAAAGTAGCACCGTAGTCAGCAGCACAATGCCCACGTGGCGGAATTGGTAGACGCGCATGGTTCAGGTCCATGTGCCTTCGGGTGTGGGGGTTCGAGTCCCTCCGTGGGCACCACTACCAGCGACGAGTAATTCATCGTTGTAGTCCGCAGCAACAGTAGTACGCAGTAATAGTGGTACGCAGTAAATAAGCAAATAGCAGCATCAGTGCCCACGTGGCGGAATTGGTAGACGCGCATGGTTCAGGTCCATGTGCCTTTGGGTGTGGGGGTTCGAGTCCCTCCGTGGGCACCATTACCGAATTCGCAAAAAAGCCGCAAACTTTCACGAGTTTGCGGCTTTTTTCATTCCTGCTACCGATAGCGATGGCGCCGTAGCGCCATCCCTCCTCCGGCCTTACTTGGCCAATGCCGCCTTGACCGCTACGGCCAGGGTGCGCGTCGGACGGCCAATCAGCGCGCTCAGTTGCTTGCCATTGTCTTCCAGAGCGCCCTTGGCAGCGCCCGCGTCGGAGTCCGACAGCAGATCGGCAAAGCCTTCGGGCACGCCCACGCCGACCAGCGCCGCCTTGAAGTCCGCTTGCGGCAAATCTTTATACACGATGGCCTTGCCCGACTGGCGCGCCACTTCGGCCGCGTAGTCGCTCAAGGTGAAACCGCTGTCGCCGGCCAGTTCATACACGGCTTGCGGTGTGCCGGCCGTCAGCACGGCAGCAGCAGCGGCCGCATAATCGTCGCGCGCAGCAGACGAGAAACGCCCTTGCTGGGCCGCACCCAGCACTACGCCATGTTCCAGCACGGGCGCCAGGTGTTCCACATGGTTTTCCAGATACCAGCCATTACGCAAGATGCTCGATGGCAGACCCGAGGCGCGGATGGCCGCCTCCGTTGCGACGTGTTCGGCAGCCAGGCCCAGCGGCGTGGTGTCCGCACGCAGCAAGCTGGTGTAGGCCAGCAGGCTGACGCCGGCGCGCTTGGCCGCATCGATCACGTTCTGGTGCTGGGTGGCGCGCTGGCCGATTTCGCTCGAGGAAATCAAGAGGATTTTCGTCGCGCCCTGGAAGGCGGCGTCGAGGCTGGCGCCATCGTTGTAATCGGCCTGGCGCACTTGCACGCCCTGCTCTGCCAGATGAGCGGCCTTGGCCGGGTTGCGCACGGCAGCGATGATATTGCCTGCAGGTACGGTTTTCAACAGATTAGCAATGACGAGCTGGCCCAGATTGCCTGTGGCGCCGGTAATGACGATCATGATTTTTCCTTTGAAGGTGGGTGGTGTGGATCTATAATAAGGTCATTACTCTCTTATTGTAAGTACGTACCTTTTGGTAAGTGCTGAGATAAATACATGAAGACAGACGCCCCAAGGAACCCTATCATGGACATCGACATGCATATTGACACCCCGGGCGCCAGCCTGCGCGCCGCCCTGAGCCGCCAAACCCAGGGCGCACAGCTGATGGCGGCCGCCTGCCCTTCGCGCGCCGTACTCAGCCACCTGACCAGCCGCTGGGCAGTGCTGGTGCAAGTATTGCTGCTGAGCGGTACGCGCCGTTTCAGCGAATTGCGCCGTGAAGTGGGCGGCGTCAGTGAAAAAATGCTGGCGCAAACGCTGGACGCCCTGGTCAGCGACGGTTTCGTGTTGCGCCAGGCTTACCTGGTGATCCCGCCGAAAGTTGAATACAGCCTGACGCCGCTGGGGCGCGAGGCGGCCGAACGGCTGGCGGTGCTGGTCGACTGGATAGAGGATAATTACCCACGCATCGAACAGGCGCGCGACAACGTCAAGGCTGCCGGAGATTTGCCCAAGGTTGCCTGAACGCATTACTTGTAATCAATAATAGCCACACTCATCACTTACTTTTCCTTACCTTGCTGTAATATCAGCTTCACGGTGATACAGTTTTACCATCAGTAGCGGATCTGCAGACAGGCATAAGGGGTGCAATGCCATGAATCAGTTGATTTCCTCTCTCACTGACCGGGCCAAGGTATTACTGGTCAGCAAGGCGACGAATGATGTGCGCGAACTGCTGTACATGCTGGACCGGCACAACCTGGGCACGGGCGTGGCCGGCGATATTGATGAGGGCGTGCAACTGGCCGCCAGCGGCACCGACCTGATTTTGCTCGACACCGCCCTGGCCGGCACGAATATCAGCGCCAGCTGCATGCGCTTGCGCAATGCCGGCGGACGCCATGGCGTGCCCTTGCTGCTGATGTCGGCCACGCCCAGTGCCGAAGAGCAAGGCCGCAGCGTGGGCGCCGGCGCCAGCGACTACATCAAGATGCCCTTCGATGCGCGCGACGTGGCGGAAAAAATCCTCATGGAACTGGCGCTCCATAAAGCCGAGGCCGCAGATGCAAAGGCAGATGCGTCCTTCGCCGCCGATATCGAGCCACTGCGGCCCCTGCATCCGCAGACGCTGGAAGTCAATTACCACTCCATCCTGGCCGGCTCGCCCGACGCCGTGCTGCTGTTCGACATTGACAACAAGGTGCTGGTCGACGCCAACCATCTGGCGCAAGACCTGTTTGGCCTGCCGCAGGCGGCGCTGCTGCAAGGCGGCCTGGCGCCGCTGTTTCCCGGCAATCAGGCAGACGGGCAACCGTCGATGCAACTGCTGCAGCAAAAGATGGACGCCACCCTGCAAGGCAGGATCGCCGCCTTCCGCGCCACTTGCCGCCATCGCGACCATCATCCGATCGAATGCGAAATCCGTTTGATGCGCCTGGCCGTGCCGGGCCGCCAGCTGGTGCATGCGCGCGTAGCCGACTTGACCGAACGCAACCTGGCCGAAGCCTTGCGCGCAGGACAGAATACCCTGCTGGAAATGGTCGCCAAGGGGGCGCCGCTGATTCCCACCCTGGACCGCTTGCTGCTGCTGATCGAAGGCCAGTCGCGCGGCGTGTATTGCTCCATCATGCTGCTCGACGATGATGGGCGCCACATGCACAGCGCCTCCGGTCCCAGCTTGCCGCCCGACTACATGGCCCTGCTCGAAGGCGCAGAAATCGGCCCCGGCGTGGGCTCCTGCGGCACCGCCATGTTCTTGGGCGAAGCCGTCGTCGTCAGCGACATCATGCACGATCCGCTGTGGGCGCCCTACCGCGAACTGGCGGTGCAATTCGGCCTGCGCGCCTGCTGGTCGCGCCCCATCTTCAGCCAGGATGGCATCGTGCTGGGCTCGTTCGCCATGTATTACCGCGAAGTACGCAGCCCCAACGCGCAAGACCTGAGCCTGATCGACGCGGCCACCGACATGGCCGGCATCGCGATCAGCCGCATGCGCCATGAACGCGAACTGCAGCGCCACCGCACTCACCTGGAAGAGCTGGTGGCCGAACGCACGGCCGCCCTCACGCTGGCCAAGGAACAGTCTGAGCAAGCCAACCTCGAACTGGCGGCCGCACTGGAAAACCTGTCCATCACGCAAGCCGAACTGGTACGCCGCGACAAGCTGGCCGCCCTGGGCGCGCTGGTGGCCGGCATCGCGCATGAACTTAATACGCCGATCGGCAACAGCCTGGTGGTGGCCACCACCATGGCTGAAAACACGCGCACCATCCAGGCCGGCTTGCAGGATGGCTTGCGCAGATCGGAACTGGACACTTATCTGGCGCAGGCCGGCGAGGCGGACGCCATCATGCTGCGCAACCTGCAGCGGGCGGCCGACCTGGTATCGAGCTTCAAGCAGATCGCCGTGGACCGCACCCGCTCGCAGCGGCGCCATTTCCCGCTGCGCCGGTTCATTGCCGAACAGATCGTGCCCATGTCGGCGCAACTGAAAGAGGCCCGCGTGCGCCTGACGCAGGACGTGCCGGACGAACTGGCCATGGACAGTTATCCGGGCCCCTTGGGCCAGGTGCTGGCCAATCTGCTGGAAAACTGTTTGCGCCATGCTTTCGATGGCGGCCGCAATGGCGACAAAAATACCATCGCCATCGCTGCGCACGCCAGCGATGATGCACAGACGATCACCGTCTCAATTTCCGACAATGGCGCCGGCATCAGTGCCCACGACCTGCCGCATATCTACGACCCCTTCTTCACCACCAAACTCGGTTCCGGCAGCTCGGGCCTGGGCTTGCACGTGGCGCACAACATCGTCACGGGCGTGCTGGGCGGACATATCGACGCCACCAGCGCCAGTGATGGCGGCACCACCTTCACCTTGCAGCTGCCTGCCGTGGCGCCCCAGCCGGCCGACTCCTGAACGCTGCTGGCGCTACAATATGCGCAAGCATTCTTTGAGAGCTCAGCACATGATGAAATACTGTATCGCCTTCGCCCTGCTGGCCGCCAGCGCCTGCGCCCTGGCCGGACCGGCGCCCTGGTACAAATGGCGCAGCAAGGTCGACGGCACCCTGTCCTGCGCCCAGTCCACCCTGGGATTTGGCTGGGAACTCGCTTCCGGCCCCTACAAAGATAGCCGTTGCGAAAAACCGGCGCCTGTTAAATAATGGGGGCATAACAACACGGGGCAACCGGCTTGACCTTAAGCGCTGCAAGTTGACCATGAGCGGCGTCGAACAAGTATGAAAGATAACAAGTATCTATTCAAACCGAGGAGACCACATGTTTACCAATCCCGAACAATTCGCAACGGCCACCAAGGCCCTGTTTGAATTCCAGCTGATGACCTTCAACACCCTGACCAGCAAAGCCGTGCAAGGCGTGGAACAGGTACTGGCGCTGAACATGGCCACCGCCAAATCCGGCATCGAAGACAGCATCGCCGCCGGCAAGGAAATCAGCCAGGCCAAGGACCCGAAAGCGGCCGTGGCTGCGGCAGCTGCCCAGTTGCAACCGGGCGTGGCGGGCGCGAAAGCGTATAAGCAGCAACTCGACGACATCATCAAGGAAATCCATACGGAGTTCACCACGGCCGCCGAAGCCCATGTGGCTGAAGCGAAAAGCAATTTGAGCGCGCTGATTTATGACGTGACGAAAAACGTGCCGCCCGGCTCGGAAAACGCCGTCGCCATCGTCAAGGCCGCCATCGACAACGCCTTCCTTGGCTACGAGCAAGTGACCAAGGCCACCAAACAAGCCGTGAAGACCGTGGAAGAGCAGATCGCCAAGGCCTCGGCGCAGGTTGCGCAGGCGTCGGAAAAAGCGACCGCGCCTGAAAGCAAGCCGGCGCCGAAAGCAAAAGCGGCCAAGAAATAAAAACCATTCCCGGCACAGGGGCTGATCTTCGGGTCAGCTCCCGACCGGCACTATCTTGTACACGCAGCGCCTGCCGCCATCAAGCAGGTGCTCGCTGCGTTCCACCGTACAACCTTCCCCCAGCACCCGCTGAAAGATAGCCAGTTCCGAACGGCAAAAATTCTGGCAACTAGTTGCCGCCGCGCAGATCGGGCAATGGTTTTCCACCAGTAGCACGCTGCCATCGTCCTGCACTTCCGCATTGGCCATATAGCCTTCGCCGTCGCGCGCCACGGCCAGCGAATTCACCCGCTGCAGCAAGGTGCTGTCGCCATCGATCAGCTTGCGGTAAGCCGCTTCGCTACTTTGTTCCCGCGCAGCGATCAGCTTGTCCAGACCCGCCTCGCCAAACAGCGTTTTTACTTGCGCGATCAATTCCAGGGTCAGGTCGGCATGGCGGTCGGGAAAACGCGCATGGCCCGCTTCGCTCAGCTGCCAGCGCCGCGATGGACGGCCCACCTTGTCGGCCACGTCCTCGCAGACCAGCAAGCCCTTTTCCTGCGCCGCCTCGAGCTGGCGGCGCGCGCCCATCGAGGTGATGTCGAGCAGGGCCGCCAGTTGCTGCGCCGTTTGCGGACCGCGCATCTTCAGCAGGAACAGCGTTTGCTCAAAAGTGTTCATGCGGCTACCTCCGGCGCGACGACGTCACTGCTCGCCAGTTCGCGGCGCCAGGCGTTCAGGCGCCAGGCGGCCCACACGCCACAGCAGGCGCCGACGATCAGGATCAAGCGCGTATCGATCAAGGTCAGCACGGAGCCGCCCAGCGCCACGATGATGTTGGCGATGCAGAAAGTGGTCGCCAGCAAGCCCATCACGGCGCCCTGCCCGTGTGCGCTGAAGCGCTCGGCGCACCAGCCCTGTATCACCGTGTTATACAAGGCGTTCGGGATGCCGAACAGCACGATGGCGGCGATGCCCACCCAGATATTGCCCAGCGCCAAAGTGCCCACCGCCAAGGCCACGCCGCAGGCATACCAGCTGGCACGCAACAACGGCGCATGGCGGCTGGGGCCACCGGCCAGCAGCGAGGTGATGGTCATGGTGCCGCACAGACCCACATTCACCCAGGCAATCGCCTGCGCCTTGTAGCCGCCCATTTCAACCAGCCACAGCGGATAAAACTCGTAAAAGCTGGCCACGCCGCAGGTCAGCGCCAGCTGCACGATAAACAAGGTACGCAGTTCGGCATGGCGCAGCAAGTTGAGCGAATGGCGGTCGCGCGCCACCTGCCACCACGAGGTGGTCAGCAGCGATGGCGTTTCACGCGGCAAGGCGATGGCGACCAGCAGCGCCACCATCAGCAAGGCGATCGCGGCAATCCAGAATGGCACGGTGACGCCCCAGCCCAGGGTTGCACCGGCCAGGATAGGACCCACCAGCCAGCCCAGGTAAAACGCACCGTTCAGCCAGGACATGGCGCGCAAACGCAGGGGGCCTTGCAACTGATCGGCCAGCATGGCGCGGGCCACGGCACCGTTACCTTCAAGCAAACCGGTGATGAAGCGGGCCACGATAAACAGCGGATACGACTGGATCACCAGCGCCCAGGCCGTGATCGCGTGACCAAGCGCGGCGCCCACGGCCGTGCGCATCAGCAAGGGACGGCGGCCATAACGGTCAGACAAAGGCCCCAGCAAGGCCGAGCCAATCAGCAGGCCCAAGGGGTTGATGGTCAGCGCCAGGCCAAACAGCAGTTTGGACGGCAAACCCAGGAAATGATTGAAGCTATTTGCCGCTTCGGCCGCGAACAGCGGCGGCAGTATCGGGTAAGGCAGGGAGGCGCCTATGGTGGAAAGCAGCGCCAGCAAACAGGCAGCAGTGATCAGGATGATATTTTTCATGCAGCCTCGGTGGGTGTCTTGATTATATGTGTATGGAAAGAATATACGCGGGAGCATCATATAAGTAAACTAAAATGCTTATTTATTTGCGCGAGAAAATCAGAAAGATGAAATCGCTGGGCAAGCGGCGGCCTAAGGTTTAAACTGTATATAAACACAGTAAAATCTTCTTTATTTTAGAATTGCCCTATCGTCACCATGTTGAGAGTCCTGGAAAATCCCCTGTACTATCTGGACAATTTCCAGGGCGTGCTGAACTGGATCAGCGAGCGTTATGCCGATTTGCTGAGTCCTGAAGAAACACGCTTCGTCAAGCAGTTCACGCAATTGCCGCTAGCCTCGCGCGCCCTGTTCGTGCGCCTGGTGATGCGCAAAGGTTGCTTGTTCCGCGCGAGCAAGCTCAACTACGAGGAAATCGGCGATACCCGCGCCGCCGCCCTGCCCTTGCTGGAATTAAAATGGGTAGCGCTGGACCCTGCCATTTCGCTCGACGAGTTGTTCGAACTGCTGCTGAAACCCGAAATCAGCCAGGCATTCCAGCTCGTCACCCCCTTGAAAGCAGCGCGCAAGGCCGAGCAGCTGGAAGCATTGCGTGAAGAATATACGCAGGAGCAAGCCTTCTCGGCCTGGCATCCGGCCTCCGATGATGTGCTGTACCGGATTGACAACCAGGACCTGTGCGACCGGCTGCGATTGATTTACTTTGGCAACTATCACCAGGACTGGTCGGAATTCGTGCTGTCCGACCTGGGCGTGTACCAATACGAAAAAGTGGAATTTTCCAGCCAGTCGCGCGGTTTCGGCACGCGCCAGGATATCGAACACTATGAAGTGCTGCACCAGTGCCGCGAGCGCTTCAACGAGGGCGAAGCGCCTGCCGACGTGCTGCAGCAACTGGCGTCGCTGGCGGCACGCGATGCACACAATCCCTGGCTGGCCAGCCGGCGCGAAAAGCTGCAATTCCAGATCGGCCAGCACCTGGAAAAATGCCAGGACTGGCCGGCCGCCTACCACGCTTATGCCGCTTGCCGCTATCCCGGTGCGCGCGCCCGCGCCATCCGCGTGCTGGAAAAAGATGCACAGCCACAAGCGGCCTACGACAGGCTGATCATCGCGCTGCAAGCGCCGGAAAGCGAGGCAGAGCACCAGTTGCTACTGCGCATGGCGCCCCGCTTGCGGCGCACCCTGGGCCACCCGAAACAGCCAGCCGAACCAGTAACGCAAGCGGTGCGCATCGACCTGCTGCTGCCGCCGCCCCAGCAAGCCTGCTACGTAGAAGGGGTGGTGCAGCAGCACCTGACGCAAGACGATGCGCCCGTGTATTACGTGGAAAATACCCTGCTCAATTCGCTGTTTGGCCTGCTGTGCTGGCCAGCCATCTTCAAGGCCATTCCCGGCGCCTTCTTCCACCCGTTTCACCGTGGGCCGGCCGACTTGCATAGCGCCGACTTTTATCCGCGCCGCGCCAGCGATTTCCAGGCTTGCCTGGCGCAGCTCGACAGCGGCGCCTACCAGGCGGCGATACGCACCACCTACGCCAGCAAGGCCGGCATCGTCTCGCCTTTTGTCAGCTGGGAAGTGCTGGACGATGGCTTGCTCGAATTGGCGCTCAGCTGCATCCCCGCCCTGCATTTGAAAAAGACGTTTGAACGCCTCTTGCTCGACATCAAAAGCAACCGTAGCGGCTTGCCCGACCTCATACAATTCTGGCCGGCCGAGCGGCGCTACCGCATGATCGAAGTCAAGGGTCCGGGCGACCGCCTGCAAGACAACCAGCAGCGCTGGATCGCCTATTGCGCCCGGCACGCCATGCCGATCAGCGTGTGCTATCTGCAATGGCAGGATGCACAGCCATGACATATACCGTTGCTGTACGGGCCCTGTGCGAATTCACCGCCAAGGTCGGCGACCTGGACTTGCGCTTCACGCCCTCGCCCACGTCGCAGGAAGGCATTGCCGGCCACGCCACCGTCACAAGCCGGCGCGACGATGATTACCAGCGCGAAATCAGCCTGAGTGGCCACTTCGGCCCCCTGCATGTGCGCGGCCGCGCCGATGGCTATGATCCGGCCCGGCGCCAGCTGGAAGAAATCAAGACGTATCGGGGCGATCTGGACAAGATGCCGGCCAACCACAGGCAATTGCACTGGGCACAGGCGCGCATCTATGGCCATTTGCTATGCCAGCAATTGCAACTGCCCATGCTGCGCGTGGCGCTGGTGTATTTCGATATCGCCAGCCAGAAGGAAACCGTGATGCACGAAGAGTGCACGGCCGAGGCGCTGCGTATCTATTTCGAACAGCATTGCAGCCTGTTCCTGGAATGGGCCGAGCAGGAAATGGCGCACCGGCAAGCACGCGATGCAGAGTTGAAAGCAATGCGCTTTCCCCATGCCGATTTCCGCCCGGGCCAGCGCCAGCTGGCCGAAGCGATGTACAAGGCCAGCACCCGCTCCTGCTGCCTGCTGGCGCAAGCGCCGACCGGTATCGGCAAGTCGGTGGGTAGCCTGTTTCCCATGCTCAAGGCCACCGCAGCGCATGGCCTCGATAAAGTGTTTTTTTTGGCGGCCAAGGTGCCGGGACGGCAGATGGCACTCGACGCCTGCGCCATCGTGAAAAACAGTGCGCCGCTGCTGCCGCTGCGCGTGCTGGAATTAAGCGCCAAGGCCAGCGCCTGCGCGCATCCGGACAAAGCTTGCCACGGTGAATCATGTCCGCTGGCACGCGGCTTTTATGAGCGCTTGCCCTTGGCGCGGGCGGCGGCACTGGCCAGCGGCTTGATACTCGACAAGGAAGCCGTGCGCGCCATCGCCTTGCAGCTGGACGTGTGCCCGTATTACCTGGGCATGGAACTGGCGCGCTGGAGCGATGTCGTCATCGGCGACTACAACTATTATTTTGATCACAGCGCCATGCTGTACGGCATGACGGTCGCCAACGACTGGAAAGTCAATGTGCTGATCGATGAAGCGCACAATATGGTGGCGCGCACGCGCGGCATGTACACGGCCGAACTGGAGCAGGCCAATCTGAAAATGCTGCGCAAGATCGCCCCCGAAGCACTGAAAAAGCCGCTGGACCGGGTGGCGCGCCAGTGGACCGCGCTGCTCAAGGAACAGGATGGCGATTACCTGGTCCACCCTGCCCTGCCCGATAAATTCTTTGCAGCCCTGCAAAACGTGGCCACGGCTTTTGGCAACTACATGACCGAGCACGCAGCGGCGCTCGATGAAGACTTGCAGCGTTTTTATTTTGACGTGCTGCTGCTGAACCGGCTGGCAGAAAGCTTTGGCGACCATTCTTTGTTCGACGTCAGCAAGACGGCCAGCGGCTCCACCGTTTGCATCCGCAATATCGTGCCGGCGCCCTTCCTGAAATCGCGTTTCGAGGCGAGCCGCAGCACGGCCCTGTTTTCCGCCACCTTGAGCCCTTGGAATTACTACAGCGACACTTTGGGCATGCCGGAAAGCACGGCCTGGGTCGACGTGGAATCGCCATTCCAGGCCGAACAGCTGGCCGTGCGCGTGGCCGATACCATTTCCACGCGCTACCAGCACCGCCCCGCATCGCTGTTGCCCATCGCCGAGCTGATGGCGCGCCAGTATGCGGAAGCACCAGGCAATTACCTGGCGTTTTTCAGCAGCTTTGATTACATGGAAAAAACGGCCACTTTGTTCGCGCAGCATTTTCCTGATGTGCCGATCTGGCTGCAGCCACGCCGCATGGACGATGGCGCCCGTGCGCAGTTTCTGGGGCGTTTTGGCCTGGAAACGCGCGGCATCGGCTTTGCCGTGCTGGGCGGCGCCTTTGGCGAAGGCATCGATTTACCGGGCGCGCGCCTGATCGGCGCCTTTATCGCCACCCTGGGCTTACCGCAAATCAATCCTGTCAATGAACAGATACGCCAGCGCATGGGCGACATCTTTGGCGCCGGCTATGACTACACGTATTTATATCCGGGTATGCAAAAAGTGGTGCAGGCGGCCGGCCGCGTGATCCGCACGCAATCGGACAAGGGCGTGGTCTACCTGATCGACGACCGCTTTGCACGGCCGGAAATCCGCCAGCTGCTGCCCACCTGGTGGGATGTGCAACTGGCCGAACGGTAGTTGAGCCATCGATACGCGCGGGAGTTTATTTCTTGACAGCCGGCTTGTCCGCCGTGGCAGGTTTTTTCCTGGCTGGCGTACCCTCTGCCTCAATCTCTTGCGGGCGAAGAAAATTGCGCAGCTCGATGCGCGTGCCGTTTTGCGCCACCACCGACAACTCCAGGGTCATGCCCAGCGATTGCAAAAAGCGGCGCAAGGTCGAGACATAGGTATCGGAACGCTTTTCGAGTTGCGAAACCGCATGCTGTTGAATGCCGAGTTCCCTGGCCACTTCCGCCTGCGTCTTGCCCACGGCCTTGCGAAAATCCGTCAAGGAACTGGCGTGCGCTATCATCTCTGCCACTTTCTCCTGAGAAAGCGCTGCGATCTTTGCCTGCCGCTCGGCCGGCAAACCATGTATGACGTCCTCCAGCTTTCTGCCCATTTTCAACTCCTGTTTTTGTGTCTATTTCGCTACGGCGTTCAGCTTGTTCACATGCCTGTCATAACGTTCATTCGCCTTGGCCAGCAAATCCTTGTAGAACTTTTCCTCATTCACGCCCTGCTTGGCTGCCGCGACTAAAATGACCGCTTCACGCGTGGTATCGAAAGCAAAAGCGGCCCGCCATACTTCCGCACCGTGATTGGCCTTGAAACGCAGTTCTTTCATGTTCGGATGTTGGGCGTTTTTCAAGGTGCCCACCAAGGGACGCCCGGCAGCGGGACCCAGCTTCGAGAGCGCATCGGCGCTTGCCAGCAACTCATCCTGGACATCGGCTGAAAAAGCGTCGAACTCTGCATCGAAGTCATCGTGAAACGTGACCGGCCAACGCTTGGGCGCATCCACTTATCACCTCCGAGTGATATCATCTTAGGATGATTAAGCCGCCTTTGCAAGCGCAAGGTATGGAAAACGCTCAAGAAAGGGTCTGCGTTTTGTCTAGGCGAGCAGTAATTTGAGCTTTTGATAGCCGGCCTTGCTCACGGGAATCCTCGTCTCGTCGCGCAATATCGCCACATGGCTATCTTTGGTGAGCGCTACGATACGGCTGATGCCATCGATATTGAGCAGATAGGAACGGTGCACGCGCAGGAATTTCGCCGAGTCAAGCTGGCTTTCCAGTTCCGACAAACTCTGGCTTTTCAGGTAGGACTTGCCTTCCGAGCGAATGCTGACGTAATCGTCCTGCGCCTCGATGTAGTCTATCCTGGCACTGGCGATGACATGGACTTTCGCGCCATCGCGTATCAGCACGCGGTCCAGCGGCGCTTCACGTGCGACCGCCTGGCGTACCACCGCTTCCAAGGCAGCCACTGGCATGCGATAGGTGCGCGCATGGGCCAGCGCCTGTTCGAAACGCTGTTCGCTGTACGGTTTCAGCAGGTAGTCGAGCGCATGGCACTCGAACGCCTTCAGGGCATACTGGTCGTAGGCGGTCACAAAAATAAAACGCGTCTTCGCGCCCACCAGTTCAGCCACTTCAAAGCCGTCCAGACGCGGCATCTGTATGTCGAGAAACACCAGTTCCGGTTCCAGCTCCGTAATCGCCTTGACCGCCTCAAAACCGTTGGCGCATTCGGCCACGATCTCGATATCGTCATGACGGGCCAGGTATTCGCGCAACAGGCCACGCGCCAGCATTTCATCGTCGACGATAGCCACCCGCATCTTCGCTTGCATCGTGTCGCCCTCCTTTATTCTTCCGTGGGGCCGGTCTGCGCCGGCATCGATATCGTCACCACAAAGCAGCCATCCTGCCGCGTCCAGTGCACACTGGCTTCGTGGCCATAGGCGCTCGCCAGGCGCTGGCGCACATTCTCCAGGCCCAAACCATTACCGCGCGCCGATCCTTGCTCCGCATCGACCGGATTGCGCACTTCAATTTGCAGCAGGCTGCCGGCGCGCCGCGCCGTGATCGTGATCACACCACCCTCCGTCAAGCCGCAGATGCCGTGCTTGACGGCGTTTTCCACCAGCGGCTGTATCAGCATGGGCGGCAGCAAGCACGGCAGCGCTTGCGGGTCGATCTCTTCATTAACTTGCAGCCGCTCGCCAAAACGCACTTGCTCGATGGACAGGAAATGGCGTATCAGCACCAGTTCCTGTTCCAGCGCAATATGCTGGTGCGCTTCCATGCTCAGGCTCTGGCGAAAGAAGCTGGCCAGTGCCACCGTCATCGTGCGGGCGCCCGCCGCATCGATGGATGTCAGCGCGCTGATGGAATTGAGGCTGTTGAACAGGAAATGCGGATCGATCTGCGTGCGCAGCATGCGCAGCTGCGCTTCCTGCGCCATCAGCTGCGCTTCCAGCCCCCGCTGTTCGGCGCTCTTGGCGCGCAGGAATTCCTGCAGCAGATAATGCACGGCGGCAACCAGGCAATACAGTAGCGCACCAAGACCGAAAAACAGGGCCAGCAAGGATGGGCCGAGCGGCACGCCCAGCCAGGGAACATCGGGCAACAGGCTGAGGCTATTCACAAATTGCAGCAAGGTTGCCCACATCAGCCCCGCGAACAGGGCCGCCACACCGATCACGCCAGCGATGGCCAAGGGCCTGCCCTGTGCCAGCGGATAAGCACGGCACAGGTAGAACGCGGAAAATCCGCTGCCGACCGCATACACCAGCGTGGCCGGCACGACCAGCAGGACCGCATTGAGCCACGGCATTTCAGTTACCCTGGCCAGCACGATGGCCAGGCCCAGGCCCAGCGCGAGGCAGACCAGGAAAACCATCACGGCGCCGCGCCGTCTCGACAATGCGCCTGACACGCGGCGCCCTAGTTGCGTGCTTCCAGGCCGCCCATGATGGCATAACCCACCACGTACAGGCGTTTGTTCTGATACGCCGGGACGATGGTTTTTTCAGTAAAGCCACCGAGTATCGGCGTGCCCTGCAAGATCACGCTCCAGTCGGGCGGCACCTTGATCGTGACGCCGCCGCACATGGCAAATACATTCAACACGGCTTCGCCTTCGATCGAGGCCTGGCGCAAGTCAATTTCGCAGCCGCCCATGATGACGTTGATATCGCCGCCACGGAAGTTTTGCGAAGACACGCGCCGCACGAAGCCGCCCAGGATGGCGGTCACTTCGATGATGCTGTCTTCATCGGCTGCGCCTGTGCCTTCGTGGCTTGCCGGGGTCTTGTCCAGCGACACCGCGCCATTTCGCGGCTGCCCAAAAGGATCGCTCTGTGCCTTGTCAGCAGGATCGACCGTAAAGCGGCGCCGGCGCTGCCGCTGGCTGCCGCCAGGCAAGGATCTCGACACCACCGCCACGCCGACGCCGATAATCACCAGCGGCCACAGCATGTTCCAGTTCACATAAAAAAAGCCCATGGCTTTCAAGGTCCACATCACGCCCAGCAGCACCATCACGCCACCGACCACGTAGCCGGAGCGCGTGCGGCCCTGCGAAATTTTCAGCAAGCCAAAAATGATCAGGATGGTGGGCCAGAAACGGAAGGTATAGCGCACATTGATAAAACCCAGGTTATCGAGCAGGAATAGCAGCCCCAGCCCGATCACCAGCACGCCCAGCACGATTTGCGTAGCGGAATCCAGTGGCGGTTTATTTTTCATGTTCG
Source organism: Janthinobacterium saanense (assembly GCF_014200675.1). GTDB lineage: Bacteria > Pseudomonadota > Gammaproteobacteria > Burkholderiales > Burkholderiaceae_D > Janthinobacterium. Next base: position 25,933 of record NZ_JACHCI010000024.1, read on the forward strand.
GACTCCCGGTAAGCCATAAAGTGTTTGTTCAAGACCGGTTCCAGCACCAGCCCCACGCCCCAGGCGATCAGCAAGGCGGCCCAGCTGTTATAAAAAGACAAGCCCCATAATTCTTCATACGAGACATACCACCAGGCGGCGAAAAAGATCAGCCACAGGCCGCTCAATATCTGCCTGGCCGACACGGGCGCCAATAACTTGTTGAGGCCAAAGACCACCATGATGGCTGGCCAATAATGCCATAGCGAATAATAGTCACGCGCGGCAATCATGCCCAGCCGGTCCAGCAGGATGACGGCACCGACGACAATCAGCAGCAGCCCCCACAGCAGCTGGGTACGGCGGTAATGCGCTTGTTCAGGTTTCACGATAGCCCCTTTGTGCATCCATGGATCAGTTAATTGACTGAACGTAAAGATACGCGGATTTCACGCGGGGCGTAAGCGCTGTTCGGCGAATGACGGCCAGCAGGCGGTGAATGGCGGTGCTACGGTGAATGGCGATGAACCAAAAAAAAGGCCGGCATATGCCGGCCTGGAAGGGGTTAATACTGAAAAGTTTAACGCCGGAGAACTGGGAACACCGCATGGCTTTGCCTTATGCCATGCGGCAAAAAATCTGGTGCCGATCCTTGAGGCGACCGGCTGACCTGCTGGAAGATCGAACATGCCGCCAACTTCACGGCAGTGCGTCTCGACCACGCAGAAACATCATAGCGCCATTCTCAAAAAAACACCGTTCGCTAGCGCACATAAGAGACAAATTCATCGCCTCCCTTGCTCCGATAAAGTTTTTCTTTCAATGAATGACAGTTAATCTGCTTTGTGAGCAAGTGGAAATCGGAGAAAAATACAGCCATTGATGCAGCGAATTACGATCCGCTCATCGCTCCTTTCATCACTTATCAGGATAAATCATGCATACATTTTCTTCCAAGGTTGCCATCGTCACCGGTGGCGGTTCCGGTATCGGCAAAGAAGTCGCCAAACGCCTGGTGCAGGCAGGCGCCCAGGTCGTCATCGGCGGGCGCGACGACGCCAAGCTGCAGCGTGCGGCAGCAGAGATCGACCCGAGCGGCAACCAAGTGCGCTGCCACGCGGGCGACATCGCCCAGCCGGCCACGGCAGCAGCATTGGTGACACTGGCCACGCAAGCATTTGGCGGCGTCGACATCCTCGTCAACAACGCCGGCGTGTTCCGTCCCAAGGCTTTCCTCGAGGTTGACGAGGCCGAGTACGACTGGTTTCTCGACACCATCCTCAAGGGTAAGTTCTTCATGGCGCAAGCGGCCGCCAGGGCCATGCAGCAACGGGGCGGCGGCGCCATCGTGCAAACCGGCTCGCTGTGGGCCTTGCAAGCGATCGGTGCGACGCCGTCGGCCGCCTACTCGGCCGCCAATGCCGGCGTGCACGCCCTGACGCGCAACCTGGCCATCGAACTGGCAGGGTCGAACATCCGCATCAACACGGTCGCGCCTGGCGTAGTGGAAACGCCGGTCTACAACACCTTCATGAGCGATGAACAGGTGAAGGACACCTTGCCGTCGTTCAATGCCTTCCACCCGCTGGGACGCAATGGCCAGCCGGGCGATATTGCCGACGCCATCCTGTTCCTGGCTTCGCCGAACGCCTCGTGGATCACCGGCACCGTGCTGCCGGTGGACGGCGGCGTCATGGCCGGCCGCCAGGCTTGAATCACCCATTTCAAACTGACAGGAGTTTTATCATGATGCAAGACTGGCATACTTGCCGCGACAGCCTGCTGCAACGCGTGGACGATGTGGCCAAACTGAGGCCTGACGTCATAACGCTGAGCATGACGATTGCACTAGAGGGGCCGGAAACACCATGCTGATCAACGCAGACTACACGCGCCGCGCTACGGTCGTTCCCGGCCAGCATCGCTGGCTGGCCTCGCCGCAGGACGGGGTCGAGCGGCTGATGCTGGACCGCCTGGGCGGCGAACGGGCGCGCGCCACCAGCCTCGTGCGCTATGCGCCGGGCGCCCACTTTCCTGCACACCAGCATCCGGGCGGCGAGGAAATCCTGGTGCTCTCTGGTACTTTCTCAGCCGATGGCCAGCACTATCCGGCTGGCAGCTATCTGCGCAACCCACCGGGCTCGTCGCACCAGCCTTCAAGCCAGGATGGCGCCTTGCTGTTCGTCAAGCTATGGCAAATGACGGCCGATGAACAGGCTGCGCTGCGCATCGATACACGCGATCCGGCCCAATGGCAAGGCCACGGGGATAGCAATATGTGCCGCCTGTTCAGCAATACAAATGAACAGCTCAGCCTGCAACGCCTGGCGCCAGACACCGTGTTCTCCATCGATAACGCAGAACTGCTGGTGCTGGAAGGTGGCTTGCTGGAAGGTGCGCAACACTATCCGCGCCACAGCTGGCTGCGCCTGCCGCCCGGCGATACGGCTACCCTGCGTGCTGGCGCACACGGCGCCACCATCTATCTGAAAACCGGCCACCTGGCTTACCTGGCCAGCCTGGGGGCGCCATGCTGACCGCCCGCATCGTGATTATCGGCGGCGGCCTGGCCGGCTTGTATGCCGCGTATCTGCTGGAACAGCGCGGCATGACAGATTACGTGCTGCTGGAAGCGCGCAGCCACTTTGGTGGACGCATCGCTGCCACACCCGAAGGCCATGACCTGGGCGCCACCTGGTTCTGGCCTGAATTGCAGACACAATTGAGTGAGCTGATCGACGCATTGCAATTGCCGCGTTTTGAACAATACGCCAGCGGCGATATGGTCATTGAACGCTCGCGCCAGGCCACACCCGAACGCATGGCCAGCTATTTCTCTGCCCCGCCATCGATGCGCCTGGCCGGCGGCATGGGCGCGCTGACGGACGCACTGCAGGCGGCAATACCAGCAGAACGCACAATGACAGGCCAGCGCGTGCGCCGCCTGCAGCGCCTGTCTGGCCATATCCACGTTGAACTTGACGATGAACAAGGCAATCCCGTTGCGTACCAGGCTGAACATGTGCTGCTGGCCTTGCCGCCCCGCCTGGCCGCAGCCATCGCATACACGCCAGCGCTGCCCGCAACCCTGGCCGACACATGGTCCGGCACCCCAACCTGGATGGCGCCGCACGCCAAGTACGTGGCCATTTATAAGCACGCTTTCTGGCGCCGCCAAGGTTTATCCGGCCATGCCCGCAGCGCAGGCGGCCCGTTGGCTGAGATACACGACGCCAGCGCAGACGATGGTCCGCCTGCCCTGTTCGGCTTTCTCGGCGTGCCGGCCATCAAGCGCCAAGATGTCAGCGCAGAGGTGCTGCTGGCGCATTGCCGCGCGCAACTGGTCCGTTTGTTCGGGCCGCAAGCCGGCTCGCCCGTGGCCGAATACCTCAAGGACTGGGCCACGGACAGCTGCACGGCAACACCGGCTGACTTGCAAGGACAGGGAGAGCACCCGGACGCTCCCGCCGCCCAGGCTGGCGATGGCCGATGGCAAGGCCGCATCACGGGCATCGCCAGCGAATGGTCGCCCCATTTCCCCGGCTACCTCGCCGGCGCCATCGACGCGGCCCAGCGCGGCGTCGCAAGTTTATCGAAAACAATGGAGATAACGCCATGAATACGACCTACCGGGCCATGCAGATCCGCCAGCCGGGCATGGTGCTGACGATGGGTTCTTAGTGAGGCGGGTTCAGCATGTCTTTGCTGATCCATTCCAGCACCGATGGACCTGTTGGCTGCCAGCCCAGCAGCTTGCGCGAGCGTTCGCCACGCACGCGGCTGTTGGAACCGAGTCCATACGACGCCATTTCATAACCCCATTCGGCGATGGCTTCGGGTAATGGCCAGTCTTGCGCGGGGCCCAGGTCCAGCGCTTCGGCAATCGCCGCCGTCATGTCGCGGAAGGCTGCTTCGCCCGATTCGACGAAATAGAAAGTGCCGGCAGGCGACTTTTCCAGCGCCAGCAAATACAGGCTGACCACGTCGTCGATATGCACGTTGGACCAGATATTGCGGCCTGGTCCCACATGGCGCACGATGCCGCTCTTGCGCGCCTGCTTGAGCAGACGCGGCAATTGCACGCTGTCGCGCGGCAAAGCGCCATGGCCGTAGATCAAGGTATTGCACAGCACGCTGGCGCGCACGCCCTGGGCAGCGCTGGCCAGTATCAAATCATCGATGGCGACGCGGGCCGCCTTGTCGGCCGTCGGTGCGGGCAGCTTGTCTTCGTAATAAATCTGCTCCGTGCCTTCGCCGCCCGACGCGTCGCCCACGATGGACGAGCCGCTGGTGTGCAAATACACTTTGTTGCTGCCGGCCAGCGCTTCGAGAATGGCTTCGACGCCGCCACGGTGGTCGCTGCTGGCGGCATTGATGACGGCGTCGGCCGCGCGCGCCTGTTCGATGATCAGTTCGCGGTCATTCAAGGTGCCGACCACGCCCTGCACGCCGATCGTAGCCAGTTCGTCCACTTGCTCCGGTTTGCGCACCAGGCCCGTCACCTGATGGCCGGCACGCACCAGGCCCGCCGCGATGGAACTGCCGATAAAACCTGCCGCACCTGTCAAAAATACTTTCATGTCTGCTCCTCAGTTGGTCTAGCTAGATTGCAATCAATCTCACCAAGCCAGTATGCCGCGTTTTCGCTTTCGCAAAAAGCAGTCATGCAGCAAATGATTTATGACTTCGAAGCAACAGTTACCGCCTTGGCCTTGCGCTGCAAGGCGGCGATATAACGGCTTTGATGGGCCGGGTCTTGCGGCGTCAGCAAGCTCAAGCGGTCACGCGCGCGCGTGGCGGCCACATAAAAGCGGTTTTCTTCTTCCAGTGGATCGGTCTTGCTGCGCGGAAATTCATCGATGGCCAGGTAGGGCAGGATCACATGGCTGTATTCCAGGCCCTTGATCTGGTCGATGCAGGCAATCACGATTTTGGCCTTGCCGCTGGTCACAGCGACAGCCTCTTCCATTTCACCGAGCCAGGCGGCGAAGTCGCCCAGGGACGTCTCCGCTTCGGTGCAGACGGCAATAAAACCATGCAGCGAGCGCGCCACCACCCTCGCCTGCGCCGGGTCGACATAGATGCGGCGGGCCGTCTGTTCCAGCTGCATCAAGCCAAAAATATGCTGCAAGGCAGCGCCAGCCGGCGCCTCGGGCGGCAGCGCACGCAGATAGTCGACAGCAGCAAGGGTCAGGGCCGCCTTGTCCTGGTTGACGGACTTGGCCAGCTGATTGGTCAAAAAACCTTCCAGCAAGTCCGGGTAATTGGCCACATCGGCCTTGGCTTGCTGCAACTGGCTGCGCGTAAACGGGATTTCCGCAAACGCCACCAGCGCTTCGAGGATCTCGCCCCGGCGCGGGCCGCTCTTGATCGCATGCAAATCCTTGCGGGCGATGGCGACCATGCCGCGCAACATCAGCACTTCCTGGCTGAGCAGATAACTATGCATATCGAGCAGCTCATAAGCGATGCCGCTCTGGAACAAAGCCGTTTCCACGCGAATAGCCTGATCGCGGTCGCGCAGCAAAATGGCCGTGGTGCCCGCATGCACGTGTTCCAGCGCGGCGATCAGCTGGGCGCTGCACGCTTGCGGCTGGGTGTGTTCGTAATGCAGCACCTCGATCACGGTCGCCCGGTTCAAGGCAGACACGCTGGCCTTGTTTTTCAGCACGCCGACCGCCAAGGCCAGCTGCGTGCCATAGCGGTAGGACGCCGTCAGCGGCAAGCGCTGCAAGGTGGGGAATTCCTGCTCGAAACGCTGGCGCAGGAAACGGTGGTCGGCGCCCGACCAGGTATAGATGACCTGGTCCTTGTCGCCCGCGCCGCAGAAAAACGCGTTGCCACGGCGTATCAGCATGGTCAGCAAACGGAACGATGCTTCATTCAGATCGTGCAATTCATCGGCCACGATGATCTGGAAGGCTGGCAATTGCTGGCGCAGCGGTTCGTCGTCGGTCAGCAAGCGCACCAGATCATAGGTGGCGTCGAATGGGCCACGGAACTGGATATCGCCCGTATCGGCGCCGCGCAAGCCTTCGTATTCGCGGCTCCACAGATAATGCGTGCGCGACATGCCCAGCATTTCCAGGTTGTCTTCCATGGAATTGCTTTCAAAATCAGCGCCATGAAAGTCCAGGCGCGCCTTGCTGCGCAGCTGCAGCTTCAAAAATTCGGCGATAGCGGCGTTGGTGGTATTGATTTCCAGCGGATAGCGGCCGGCATATTTTTCCGCCACCACTTCCAACGCTTCCCAGGCCACGGGACGCAGCTCTTCATCCGTGCGCATGCTGGACACCTGCATGCCTTCCATTTGCAGCAGCACCTTGGCGGCGAAGGCATCGAAGGTGTCGACACTGAGGCGCTTGACCACGCCCAGCGGCACGCCCACTTCCAGCAGGCGCTGGCGCAAGGCCACGCGGGCAGCCTCGGTAAATACCAGCGCCAGCATGCGCTCGGGCGCGCGGCCCCGGTGCAGCGCTTCGGCCAGGCGCAGGGCCAGGGTGGTCGTCTTGGCGGCGCCGGCATTGGCGTCGATCAAGACAATTTTTTTCTGCGCCGTCTGGATGGCGAGCTGTTCCGGCGTCGGCGTGATGCGTTTGGGAATGAATTGCGGGGCGTTGTCTGTACTCAAAGCTGTACTCAAAAGAAATCCTGAAGTGGGTGCCCGGTCGCGTATTTACCAGGCGCAGGTGCGCAAGCCGGCAAACACCTCGCCGCGCTCGGGGCCATGAAAGACGCGCATGCGGGGCGATACCAAACGGGGCGGCGTGACAAACGAGGCGCCGCGCAAGACCTGGTATTGCATGAAATACGGCGCCGAATACTCGCGCCAGGGGCCGGCGGCAAAACCAGGATACGGTTCGAACGGCGTCGCCGTCCATTCCCACACCTGGCCCCACTGGAAGCGCGGATGGCCGGACAGCGCAGCATACTCCCATTCCGCCTCGGTCGCCAGGCGGCGACCGGCCCAGGCGCAATACGCTTGCGCTTCGTACAGATTGATATGGCGCACGGCTTCCTGCCGCGGCAGGGTGACGGGCTGGCCAAAGCGCACTGTGCGCCATTGCATACCGTCGCGCAACCAATACAAGGGCGAGGAGCGCTCCTGCTGCATCAGCCAGGCGCTGCCGGCAGCGCTCCAGAACTGGCGGTTCTGGTAACCGCCATCGAGCACGAATTCGGCGAACTGGGCATTCGACACGGGCACGGCGTCGATGGTAAATGGCGGCACATAACAGGCATACGGCGGAGATTCATTATCAAAGGCGAAACCGGCATCGTGCCTGGAACCCAGTTCGATGCTACCGCCAGGAAAGGCAATCTCGCCGGCCGCCAGCACCAGAGACGGACTGGCCGCCAAAGTGTGCGGCGCCGGTAGCTCCAATCGTTGCAAGCCGGCCAGCATGGCCTCGCCGCACAGGTCTTCATGCGCCAGCGCCAGCCGGTAAGGATACAGGGCGCTGTCGACATTGGCCTCGCGCGAGAGCTTGTCGAGCACCCGGTCCAGCACTTCATGGCAATAGGTTTTGACGGCGCCCGGGCTGGGCAAGTCCAGGTTCCAGCGCGCGCGGTGCGCCACGAGATTGGCGTCGAACAAGTCGTCGCCACGCGTCAGCAGGGAGTTGTAGAGGGCGTCGGCCGGATGGCTCGATGGCGCTTCGCGCAAGATGAACCATTCGGCAAACCAGGCGATATGGCCTAGCTGCCACAGCGGCGGATTCAGATGCGGCAATTGCGGCACGCGGCTGGCCAGCTCATAGCCGGCCGCCGCGTAGCAATCGAACAGCGCCATGGTTTTCTGGCGCGCCGCCAGCAGCGATTGCGCCAGTTGCTGCGCGCCCGCCTGGCGGAAATTGGTATTGATCAAAGTCATGTTGGGATTGTAACGCCGATTGCCTCAATCATCACATCCCGGCGGGCCAACTTATTTCACCAGCAATTCACCATGATGCACAGGCGAAATCACCGACTTCGGCATGCTGACGATAAAGCTGCTGCCCTTGTCGGCCACGGACTGTATCGCCAGGGTGCCGCCATGGCGCAGCAGCACGTGCTTGACGATGGCCAGGCCCAGGCCCGTGCCTTGCGTTTCGCGCGAACGGCTCTTGTCGACCCGGTAGAAGCGCTCGGTCAAACGTGAAATATGCTCAGGGCTGATGCCGATCCCCGTATCCTGGGCAATGAATTGCGGGCCAGCCGGGCCATCTTGCCAGCGCAGGGTGATGCTGCCACCGGCCGGCGTGTAGCGCACGGCATTCGAGGCCAGGTTGCCGAACGCGCTGTAGAGCTCGTCGTAACTGCCCAGCACGTCGGGGCCTTTGCATTCCATGCTGATCTGGTGCTTGCCTGCCGACAAGGCCTTGGCGTCGCGCAAGACTTGCGCCATCAGCTTGCGCACATCGACCGGCTCGGGGCGCAGCGGATAATCGACCGACTCCAGTCGCGATAAAGTCAGCATGTCTTCGATCAGATGCTGCATGCGGTGGCCCTGCTCCGTCATCAGCTTGATATGGGCGGCCCGCGTGGCGGCGTCCAGGTCCAGCTCGGTGGAAGCGATTTCCAGGAAACCCACGATCACCGTCAGCGGCGTGCGCAATTCATGCGAGGCGTTGGCAATGAAGTCGCGGCGCATCATTTCGATGCGTTCCGTTTCCGTCACGTCATGCGTAACCAGGATCTGGCGACGGTTTTCAAACGGAATGATTTGCACGATCAGCTTGCGGTTGCGGAAGGTGATCGTCAGCGGCTGATCGTAGCGGCCCAGGATGATGTAGTCCATGAACTCGGGGCTGCGGATCAGATTGGTCACGCGCATGCCCTTGTCGCGCTCATGCGTGAGGCCCAGATGCTTTTCAGCGGCCGGGTTGCACCATTCGAGGAACAGCACGTCATCCATGATGACTACGCCGTCCGGCAACAGATGCATGGCCTGGCGGAAACGCGCCAGCCATTCGGTCAGCTCGGCCTGGTTTTTTTCATCGTCGCGGCGCATGCGGTACAGGCGCGCAAAAATGCTGGTCCAGGCGCCCCAGCCATCGGGCAGCTTGGCGCTGTGCGGGTTTTCCAGCCAGTTACTCAGCTGAAACAGGTACGACAACTGCACGAACACCATCATGGCCATCAGCACGAAGGCGATGCCCAGCGCATAGGTGGCGCCAAACAGATACCACACCACGGCCACGCCCAGCAAGGACAAGACCATGCGCAAGGCGGCCGGCACCCAGAACAGCAATTTCGGATTCATAAGAAACAGGCTTTATTTTTCAGACAACATGTAGCCAACGCTGCGCACCGTCTTGATCAGGCTTTCCGCCTCCTTCAAGGCTTTGCGCAAACGCAATACGTGGACATCGACCGTGCGTTCCTCGATCACCACATGGTCGCCCCACACCTTGTCGAGCAGCTGGCTGCGCGAAAACACGCGCTCGGGATGGGCCAGCAAGAATTTCAACAGTTTATACTCGGCATGACCAATATCGATTTTCTGTTCATCCATCGTCACCGTGCAACTGACCGGGTCCAGGGCCACATTGCCGGCACGCATGGGCGCCTGCGCGTGTTCCGGACTCTTGCGGCGCAACAAAGCCTTGGCGCGGGCCAGCAGTTCGCGCGGCGAGAATGGCTTGGTGACGTAATCGTCCGCCCCGCTGTTCAGGCCGGCAAGCTTGTCTTCTTCCATGCTCTTGGCGGTGAGCATGATGACCGGAATGGCTGCAAAGTTGCGGTCGGCGCGGATACGCGACAGCAAACGCAAGCCCGTCTGATCCGGCAACATCCAGTCCAGCAAGATCAGATGCGGCGTGCGATGCTGGATGAAATCCCAGGCGTCGGCAACGTTTTGTACAGAACAGCAATTCCAGCCAGATTCGCGCAATGAATAGGTCACCAGTTCAACGATGGCCGGTTCATCTTCAACGATCAATACCGTGGTTTTATCAGATGCCATAAAGCTTACTCAGGGAGCTCCTCGGAAACATCAGGACTCACCACCTTGGTATGGCGGATATCCTTGCCCTCGACCACGTAAATCACGTATTCGGCGATATTTTTCGCATGGTCGCCGATGCGTTCGATGGCCTTGGCCACCCACAAGGTGTCGAGCGCGGCCGAAATCGTGCGCGGGTCTTCCATCATGAAGGTGATCAGGTTGCGCATGATGGTCTTGAATTCATGGTCGATCACGGCGTCTTGCGCGATCAATTGCAGCGCTTGCTTACCATCGTTGCGCGCGAAGCAATCGAGTGCGTCGTGCAGCATGTCGCTGGCCGTGTTGGCGATGCCGCGCACCATTTCGTAATGGTTCACTACGGCGTTGCCGCGCTTGTGCAGATTCTTCGCCACGCGGGCGATCTTGGTGGCTTCGTCGCCCACGCGCTCGAGGTCGGTAATCACCTTGATGGTCGCCATGATGGTGCGCAAATCGTTGGCGGCCGGCTGGCGGCGCACGATCAAGTGGCTGCAAGCGTCGTCGAGCGACACTTCGAGCTGGTTGACGACGTCGTCTTCGCGCATCACGCGGTCGGCGCGCTCGGAATTGCCGATGCGAAAACACGTCATCGCATCGAGGAACTGGGTTTCAACGATGCCGCCCATGAGCAGGACCTTCGAGCGGATCGCTTCGAGTTCGTTGTCGTATTGCTTGGATGAATGCTCGCCTATCATGCTGTCTCTCCGTATTTCAGTTGTCTGGTGGTGCTGCGGGGGCGGATCAGCCGAAGCGGCCGGTAATGTAATCCTGGGTTTCCTTGCGGGCCGGATTCATGAAAATCTGGTCCGTTTCGCCGAATTCCACCAGCTCGCCCAAATACATGTACGCCGTGTAGTCCGAGCAGCGGGCTGCCTGCTGCATATTGTGCGTCACGATGGCGATCGTGTAATCCTGTTTCAGTTCGCTGATCAGCTCTTCCACTTTCGAGGTCGAGATCGGGTCCAGCGCCGAGGTCGGCTCATCCAGCAGCAGCACGTCCGGTTTCACGGCCACGCCGCGCGCGATGCACAGACGCTGTTGCTGGCCGCCCGACAGCGACAGGCCGCTCTTGTTCAGCTTATCCTTGACTTCGCCCCACAGCGCCGCCTTTTTCAAGGCCCATTCCACGCGCTCGTCCATCTCGCCTTTGGACAGGTCTTCATACAGGCGCACGCCGAAAGCGATGTTGTCGTAGACCGACATCGGGAACGGGGTCGGCTTCTGGAACACCATGCCGACCTTGGCGCGCAGCATGTTGACGTCCTGGTCGGCGTCGAGCACATTGCGGCCGCGATACATGATCGAGCCTTCCGCGCGCTGGCCTGGGTACAGGTCATACATGCGGTTCAGGGTGCGCAGCAGGGTTGATTTACCGCAACCGGACGGGCCGATAAAGGCCGTGACTTTTTTCTCGTGGATGTCGAGGTTGACGTTATGCAAGCTCTGGGTCTTGCCATAAAAAAAGTTCAGGCCCGAGATCTCGATGGTTTTTTTCTTTGGCGCCAGGTCTTGGGCTGGATTCATTTGCGTATTCATGTGGGTTCGCTTCGCTCGATATCTGTTTAATTAGGGACTTTTTGGCTGAACATGGTACGCGACAGGATGTTCAGGGCCAGCACGCTGAAGGTGATCAGCAAAGCGCCACCCCAGGCCAGCGAACGCCAGTTGTCGTACGGGCTCAGCGCGAACGAGGAGATTACGGACGGCAAGTTGGCCAGCGGTGCGTTCATGTTAAAGCTTTGGAACTGGTTATTCAACGCGGTGAACAGCAGCGGCGCTGTTTCGCCGGCGATACGGGCCAGGGCCAGCAGCACGCCCGTGATCACGCCGGCCTTGACGGCGCGCAAGCGCACCAGGGTGGCGACCTTCCAGCGCGGTGCGCCGAGGGCAAAAGCAGCTTCCAGCAGGCTGTTCGGCACCAGGCGCAGCATATTGTCCGTGGTGCGCACCACCACCGGCACGGCGATCAGCGACAGGGCGATCGAGCCGGCATAACCGGAGAAATGTTTAACCTGGGCTACATACAGCGCGTAGACAAACAGGCCAATCACGATCGATGGCGCCGACAGCATGATGTCGGTGACGAAGCGCGTCACTTGCGCCAGCTTGTTTTCTTCGCCGTATTCGGCCAGGTAGACGCCGGCCAGCACGCCGATCGGGGTGCTGACCAAGGTCGCCAGGCCCACCATCATGGCGCTGCCGACAATCGCATTGATCAGACCGCCACCGTCGCTGCCTGGGGCAGGCGTGGTTTGCGTGAACATGTCGACGGAAACAGCGCCGAAGCCCTTGACAATCAGGGTGAACAAAATCCAGGCCAGCACGGCCAGGCCCAGGGTCATGGCGGCCACCGACAGGGCGATGCCGATGCGGTGCATCAGCAAACGCTTGCGGTAGACAGGATTCATGGCCGGCTTGGCCGGTGCATTCATGGCGAGTGCTTGGCTCATTTCGTGCCTTCCTTGCGAGACATGCCAGCCAGCATCAGCTTGGCGGCGGATAAAACGATGAGGGTGATGACAAACAGGATCAGCGCCAGCGAGAACAGCGACGACACATGCAGCGCCGATTGCGCCTCGCCAAATTCATTGGCCAGCAGCGAGGTGATGCTGTTGCCGGGTGCGAACAGCGACCACGACAGCTTGTTGGTGTTGCCGATCACGAAGGTCACGGCCATGGTTTCACCCAGCGCGCGGCCCAGGCCCAGCATGACGCCGCCGACCACGCCGGTCTTGGTGTAAGGCAAGACGATCTTGCGCACCACTTCCCAGCGCGTGCAACCCAGGCCGTAAGCGGATTCTTTCAGCACGGCAGGGACGATTTCAAACACGTCGCGCATCACCGAAGCGATGAAAGGGATGATCATGATGGCCAGCACCAGGCCAGCCGTCAGGATGCCAATGCCCATCATGGGGCCGCTGAACAGCTGGCCGATGATGGGCAGCTTGCCCAGGGTAGCTTTCAGCACGGGCTGGACGTAATCGGCAAACAGGGGCGCAAACACGAACAGGCCCCAGATGCCGTAGATGATGCTGGGCACGCCGGCCAGCAGCTCGACAGCCGTGCCCAGCGGGCGACGCAGCCAGGCTGGGCAGATCTCGGTCAGGAACAGGGCGATGCCGAAGCTGACCGGGAAGGCGATCAGCAGGGCGATCACGGAGGTGATCAGGGTGCCGACGATGGGGATCAGCGCACCGAACTGGTCATTGACGGGGTCCCACTCGGCCGAAAAGATAAACCCCAGGCCAAAGGTCTTGAAGGCCGGCACCGATTCCATGATCAGCGAAATGATGATGCCCACCAGCACCAGCAGCACCGACAAGGCGAACAGCATCGTCACCTTGTGGAACAGGAAATCCTGGATACGCTGCTTGCGCATGGTGGAAAGCATTTGCGCGTGACTGATGGAGTCGGTCATATTGCCGCCTGGCATGGGGATCGTGGAGGAAGTGGATTGTGCGCTCATATTCTGCCATGTGTGGTGATACTGTTTTACTACTTATTTTTACTACTTATTTTTACTGCTTATTTTTACTGCGCTGCGCTTGTTCGTTTAGCCGGGAGCGCCTGCAAGCTCTTGCGGGCGGTCCTGGCTAACTCCCTGCCCTGCCGCCTGCTGGCGACAAGGCAAGGATAATGACGTCAATACTCAGACTATCGGATTAATAAACTGCCTTGCCCGATGCGTCTTTGAGGTTGGCTTTCCACGACTCCTGCACCAGTTTTACGACCGATGCTGGCAGTGGAACGTAGTCCAGGTCGGCAGCAGCGGCGCCACCGTTTTTGAAGGCCCAGTCGAAGAACTTCAGGACTTCCTTGCCTTTGGCTGCGTCAGCTTGTGCTTTGTGCATCAGGATGAACGATGCACCGGTGATAGGCCAGCTGCCTTTGCCAGCCTGGTCGGTCAGCACCACGCCGAAACCTGGCGTTTTGCTCCATTCAGCGCTGGCAGCAGCGGCTTTGAAAGCGTCGTCGCTAGGCTGCAGGAAGGTGCCTTCCTTGTTTTGCAGCTGGGTGTGGGTCATCTTGTTTTTCTTGGCGTAAGCCCACTCAACATAACCGATCGAACCCTTGATGCGCTGTACGTTGGCAGCAACACCTTCGTTACCTTTGCCGCCCACGCCAACTGCCCATTTCACAGCCGTGCCAGCGCCGATTTTCGATTTGAATTCAGCGTCGGTTTTCGACAGGAAGTCGGTGAACAGGAAGGACGTGCCCGAACCGTCAGCGCGGTGCACCACGGTGATGTCTGCGTCTGGCAGCTTGACGCCGGCGTTCAGAGCAACGATTTCAGGTGCATTCCACTTGGTGATCTTGCCCAGGTAGATGTCGCCAACGACTTTACCGGTCATTTTCAGTTGACCAGGAGCCACGCCGTCCAGGTTGACGATGGTGACCACGCCGCCCATGATGGCTGGGAACTGGGTCAGGCCGTCAGCTTCGAGTTCTTCTGCTTTCAAAGGCATGTCCGACGCGCCGAAGTCAACGGTCTTGGCCTTGATTTGCTTGATACCAGCGCCGGAACCGACGGATTGGTAGTTCAGGCCGTTGCCGGTGGCGGCTTTGTAGGATTCAGCCCATTTGGCGTAGATTGGGTACGGGAAGGTTGCACCAGCACCTGTCATATCTGCCGCCATGACGGAAGCGGAAGAAAATGCCATCGCTGCCGAAGCACCCACGACGATAAATTTGAACATTTGCTTCATTTGCATATCAAGTCCTCAGGGTTGTTAGGGCGGAAAGCCCCGGTTGAATGCTGCGCAGTCTAGCAAGCGAATATGACAGCTTTATGACATGGCTGAAATTTCTTGAAATATTTGCCTACGCCCCGGAAACAGGCCTTTTTGAGGGCTATCATGACAAGCATACTCACCAATTATTACAAGCAATGTCATGCTGGCGTCACATTACATCATTACACTTATTGCGCGTCACACATGTGGAAATATCGCTAGAATTAACTATCTGCAAAGACAAAAGAATATGAAACCTGACCTGCACACGGAAGTGACCAAATCGGGCATCCTGCTGGACCGCGAGCTGTCGCAATTGACTTTTAATAAACGCGTGATGGCGCAGGCGGAAGATCCCGGCATTCCCCTGCTCGAACGCCTGCGTTATCTGTGCATCGTCAGCAGCAATATGGATGAGTTCTTTGAAGTGCGCGTGGCCAGCCTGCTGGCGGCCGGCAGCATCGGCGGTTCGCTGGCCGGCCACCCTGCCCTGATCGCCAACCTGGAACGCATCGGCAAGGAATGCCACGCGCTGGTCGAACGCCAATACGAGATATTAAATAGCGACGTCTTGCCGGCGCTGCGCGAAGCGGGTGTGCACTTGCTGCGCGATAATGACCGCAACGATGCGCAGCGCGCCTGGGTCAAGGAATATTTCGACCGTGAAGTACGCCCCCTGCTGACGCCGATCGGCCTCGATCCGGCCCACCCATTTCCGCAAGTGGTCAACAAGAGTCTCAATTTCATCGTTTCCCTGAGCGGCAAGGATGCGTTTGGCCGTGGCACGGCAATTGCCATCGTCAAGGCGCCACGCGTGCTGCCAAGGGTCATCAAGCTGCCGGACGAGATTTCCGGCGACGGTGTCTCGTTCTGCCTGTTGTCCTCCATCATCCACGCGCATATTTCGGATTTGTTCGCCGGGCGCGAAGTGATTGCCTATTCGCAGTTCCGCGTCACGCGCGACAGCGACCTGTGGGTCGATGAAGATGAAGTCAAGAACCTGCGCCAGGCCTTGAAAGGCGAGCTGGTCGGCCGCCAGTTCGGCACTTCGGTGCGCCTGGAAGTGGCGCGCAACTGCCCGCCAGAACTGTCGCAATTCCTGCTCGACCAGTTCAGCCTGGATCAAAGCCGGCTGTACCGCGTGAACGGCCCCGTCAACCTGGTGCGCCTGACGGAAATGATCGACCACGTAAAACAGCCCTCCTTGCGCTTCCCACCGTTTTTCCCGGGGTTTGCGCACAAGCCCATCGGCAACGACATCTTTGCCGCACTGCACAAGCACGACATCCTGCTGCACCATCCCTACCAGTCGTTCCAGACGGTGATCGATTTTGTCCGCAGCGCCGCCTATGACCCTGCCGTGGTGGCCATCAAGCAAACCATCTACCGCACCGGCATGAACTCGGACTTGATGGAGTCCTTGATCACGGCCGCCAAGCTGGGCAAGGAAGTGACCGTCATCGTGGAATTGATGGCGCGCTTCGACGAAGAAGCCAATATCAACTGGGCCGACAAGCTGGAACAGGCTGGCGCGCAAGTGGTGTATGGCGTGGTCGGCCTGAAAACCCACGCCAAGGTCGCGCTCGTCATCCGCCGCGAAGAAGGCGCGCTGCGCTTTTATGCCCATCTGGGCACCGGCAACTACCACCCGACCACGACCAAGCTGTACACCGACTTCGGCCTGCTGACGGCCAAGCAGGACCTGGCGGTGGAAGTCAATGAAGTCTTCATCCACCTGACCAGCCTGACCAAGCCGCATAATCTGAACCATCTGTGGCTGGCGCCGTTCGGGCTGCAAAGCGAGATCATCAAGGCCATCCGCAACGAAGCCAAGATCGCCCGCTCGGGCCGGCGCGGCCGCATCATCGTCAAGATCAATGCCCTGGTCGACGAGTCGGTGATCCGCGCCCTGTATGCGGCCTCGACCGATGGCGTAAAGATCGACCTGATCGTGCGCGGCGCCTGCACCCTGAAGCCAGGCGTGCCGGGCTTATCGGAAAACATCAAGGTGCGCTCCGTGATCGGCCGTTTCCTGGAACAC
This sequence comes from Janthinobacterium saanense, assembly GCF_014200675.1. GTDB lineage: Bacteria > Pseudomonadota > Gammaproteobacteria > Burkholderiales > Burkholderiaceae_D > Janthinobacterium. Next base: position 42,653 of record NZ_JACHCI010000024.1, read on the forward strand.
AGCCGCATCTATTACTTCCGCAACGACCTGGCGCACGATGTCTACCTGGCCAGCGCCGACTGGATGAGCCGCAACCTGTTCCGCCGGGTGGAAGTCGCCTTCCCCGTACTGGACCGGGCCTTGAAACGGCGCGTGATTGCCGAAGGCCTGAACCCGTATTTGAAGGATAATACGAATGCGTGGGAACTTGAACCGAGCGGCCAGTATGTGCGCCGCAAGCCACGCGCCAAGCAAACCCTGTTCAGCGCCCAGCAATACCTGATGCAGACACTGGGAACGCCGGGCGCGGAGGTAGGAGAATAGAAAGCGACTTTTAACGCAGAGGAGTACAGCATGGATCTGATCTTGTGGCGACATGCAGAAGCCGAGCCGGGCGTGCCCGACCTGGAACGTGCCTTGACGGCCAAGGGGCAAAAGCAGGCGCGCCGCATGGCCGACTGGCTCAGCTCGCAACTGCCCGACAATTGCCGCATCCTCGTCAGCCCGGCCCTGCGCACCTTGCAGACGGTCGAGCCGCTGGGACGCAAGTTCAAGCTGATACCCGAACTTGCGCCCGGCGCCGAGGCGGAAGATATCCTCAAGGCCGCCAACTGGCCAGGCAACAAGGAAACCGTGCTCATCGTCGGCCACCAGCCCACCCTGGGCCAGGCCGCCGCCTTGCTATTGACCGGCGAAGTGCAGGACTGGGAAATGCGCAAGGCAAGTGCATGGTGGTTCTCGCAGCGCGAGCCTGGGGACGCGCTCAGTGTTTACCTGAAGGCGGTGATGGCGCATGATCTGGTCGTCAAGTAAGGAAAGTGCAAGCAGGGAAATGCGCAAGGCCAGCGCGGGCATGGACAGGCTCTCGCAGCGCGAGCCTGGGGACGCGCTCAGTGTTTACCTGAAGGCGGTGATGGCGCATGATCTGGTCGTCAAGTAAGGAAAGTGCAAGCAGGGAAATGCGCAAGGCCAGCGCGGGCATGGACAGGCTCTCGCAGCGCGAACCTGAGGACGCGCTCAGTGTTTACCTGAAGGCGGTGATGGCGCATGATCTGGTCGTCAAGTGAGGAAATGCGCTGGGACAAATACTGGCGGGATTTGCAACAAGCTGGGCTTGTAAAGTACTAACGATCTGCTAGAGTTTAATTGCGTCAACTACGTGTTGGAGCGCTGCTCTGGCACCTTGAGCAACCCAGCGGGCGGCCGCCCAACAGCGGCTGAAACATCATGTCCATGTCCATCTTGCTAGTTTTTCTGTTTATCGCCATCTTCGCGGCCATCATCGGCTTCATCGCCTTTGAACTGATCGAGGAAATGCGCGGCAGTCATCACAAACTGGTCGACCGCTATCACGAGTAGCGCACACATCAGCAATATCGAATGGCGCCAGCGACGGCATCACCGTCCCTCGCGCCATCCTTGTTTTTACACCCCGGTTTTAAACTTCGTATAGATCCGCGTCATCAGGCGGCGGATATCGGCCGTGGTCGCTTCCGGCGCGGCCATGCGCTGCTTGTCGGCGTCCGGCAGGAAGATGGCCTTGTTCTCGCCGATATCCTTGCGCACATATTTAATGCTGGATGGATTCGGATTGGCGTAGAACACCTTGTTGCTCAGGCTGGCATGCACTTGCGGACGCAGGATGTAGTTGATGAACAGATGCGCATTGTTCGGGTGCGGCGCATCGACGGGAATCGCCATGGTGTCGAACATCAGCGCGGCCGTCTTCGGCACCAGCACCTGGATCACATTGCCATTCTTTGCATCGATGGCGCGCTGGCGGGCAATATTGATGTCGCCGGACCAGCCCAGCGCCACGCACACGGCGCCGTTGGCCATGTCATTGATGTAGCCTGACGAGCTGAACAGGGTCACGTAGGGACGGATAGCCTGCAGCACCTTGCCCGCTTCCTGGTAGTCGGCAGCCGACTTCGAATAGGCGGGCTTGTTCAGATACTGCAGCGCGGCCGGCAAGACTTCGGACGGCGAATCGAGGAAGGACACGCCGCACGATTTCAGCTTCGAGGCATATTTCGGGTCAAAAACCAGGTCCCAGGCGTTGTCAGGCATGGGCAAATTGCCCAGCGCCGCCTTGACCTTGTTGACGTTGATGCCCACCGTCGTATAACCCCACAGCCAGTCGACCAGGTAGTCATTGTTCGGATCGATCTTCGACAATTTGGCTTGCAGCGAAGGATCGAGGTTGCCCAGATTTGTCAGCTTGCTCTTGTCGAGCTTGCGCAACAGGCCGGCATCGATCTGCAGCCGCGCCCACTGGGCCGTCGGTACGACGATGTCATAACCGGACTTGCCCGCCACCAGTTTCGCATTGAGGATTTCATTGTTATCGAAAACATCATAACGTACCTTGATGCCGGTTTCCTTCTCAAAATTCTTGATCGTATCGTCGCCGATATAGTCCGACCAGTTATAGATGTTCAGGACTTTCTCTTCCTGGGCGTGGGCAGGCAAGGCCAGCACGGCCGCCAAGGCCAATCCCAGTCCTGCGCGCCGTCCAACTTGCCATGTGCTTGCCATATCCCACCCTCCAGGTAAATTCAGAAAATACTGCGCATGATAGCAACAAGGGCGCGATCAGGTCTAGCCTGATCGCGCCCTGTTTAGTATTCCCCCCAGAGCAAATACCGGGGTCGGACCCTCAGGGTCCGACCCCAGCCTTTCGCCGCTGGGGTAAGAATTACACCTTGTCCAACCCCACCTGCCCGCTCGTAAATACCAGGTTGCCATGCTGCGCATCGATATGGATCTCGTCTTTCGGACCGAACTTGCCTTCCAGTATCAGCCTCGACAGCGGATTTTCGATTTGCTGCTGGATCGCCCGTTTCAATGGCCTTGCGCCATACACGGGGTCGTAGCCGGCTTCGGCGATCTTTTGCAGGGCGGCGTCCGTGATGCTCAGCTGCATGTCCATCTTCGCCAGGCGCTGTTCGAGGATTTTCAGCTGGATCTTGGCGATCGCGCCGATATTTTTCTCGTCCAGGCCATGGAACACCACGATTTCATCGATACGGTTGACGAACTCGGGACGGAAGTGCGAGCGCACCTCGGCCATCACGGCCAGCTTGACGACACCGGGATCATCGCTTTCCATCGCCTGGATTTTATGCGAACCCAGGTTCGAGGTCATGATGATGACGGTATTTTTAAAGTCGACCGTGCGGCCCTGCCCGTCCGTCATGCGGCCATCGTCGAGCACTTGCAGCAGCACATTGAAGACGTCCGCATGGGCTTTTTCCACTTCATCGAGCAAAATCACGCTGTACGGCTTGCGGCGCACGGCTTCCGTCAGATAACCACCCTCGTCGTAGCCCACGTAGCCGGGCGGCGCGCCGATCAGGCGGGCCACGGAATGCTTCTCCATGAACTCGCTCATGTCGATGCGTATCATCGATTCTTCCGTGTCGAACAGGAAAGTCGCCAGTGCCTTGCTCAGCTCGGTCTTACCCACGCCCGTCGGTCCCAGGAACATGAAGGAACCATACGGACGGTTCGGATCGGACAGGCCCGCGCGCGAACGGCGGATGGCGTCGGCCACCGCATTGATCGCCTCGTCCTGGCCCACCACGCGCTCGTGCAGCTTTTCTTCGATATGCAGCAGCTTGTCGCGCTCGCCCTGCATCATGCGCGACACGGGGATGCCCGTTGCACGCGACACCACTTCGGCGATTTCCTCGGCGCCCACTTGCGTGCGCAGCAGCTTCGGATGGCCGGTATCGACCTTGGGCAGGCCGCTGTCAGCCTGCTTGAGTTGCGCTTCCAGCTGCGGCAGCTTGCCGTACTGCAGCTCGGACACCCTTTGCCAGTTGCTTTCACGCGTGGCTTGTTCCATCTGCAGCTTGATTTGCTCGATCTCTTCCTTGATATGCGTGCTGCCCTGCACCACGGCTTTTTCCGCCTTGAGGATTTCCTCGAAGTCGTTGTACTCGCGCTGCAGCTTGACGATTTCTTCATCGATCAGGCCCAGGCGGCGCAGGGACGCCTCGTCTTTCTCTTTCTTGACGGCCTCTTTTTCGATCTTCAGCTGTATCAGGCGGCGTTCCAGCTTGTCCATCACTTCCGGCTTGGAATCGATCTCGATCTTGATCTTGGCCGCCGCTTCATCGATCAGGTCGATTGCCTTGTCGGGCAGGAAGCGGTCGGTAATGTAGCGGTGCGACAATTCGGCCGCCGCAATAATGGCCGCGTCCGTGATTTCTACCTTGTGGTGCAGCGCATACTTGTCTTGCAAGCCGCGCAGGATGGCGATCGTCGCCTCGACGGTCGGCTCATCGACCAGCACTTTCTGGAAACGCCGCTCCAGCGCCGGATCTTTTTCGATGTACTTGCGGTATTCGTCGAGCGTGGTGGCGCCCACGCAATGAAGCTCGCCACGCGCCAGCGCCGGTTTCAACATATTGCCGGCGTCCATCGCGCCTTCGGACTTGCCCGCGCCCACCATGGTGTGCATCTCATCGATGAAGACGATGGTCTGGCCTTCATCCATGGCCAATTCTTTCAGCACGGATTTCAGGCGTTCCTCGAATTCGCCACGGTATTTGGCGCCGGCCAGCAAGGCCGCCATGTCCAGCGACAGTACGCGCTTGCCTTTCAGGGATTCCGGCACTTCGCCATTGACGATGCGCTGCGCCAGGCCTTCGACGATGGCTGTCTTGCCGACGCCAGGCTCACCGATCAGCACGGGATTGTTCTTGGTGCGGCGCTGCAAGATCTGGATGGTGCGGCGGATTTCATCATCGCGGCCGATCACCGGGTCGAGCTTACCCTTGCGCGCACGTTCCGTCAGGTCCAAGGTGTATTTTTTCAGCGATTCGCGCTGGCCTTCGGCCTCTTGCGAGTCAACCTTGTTGCCGCCGCGCACAGCCTCGATGGCCGAAGCCAGCGCCTTGCGCGTCAAGCCGTTTTCACGCGCCAGCTTGCCGCCGTCGGATTTATCATCCGTCATGGCCAGCAAGACCATTTCGCTGGAAACGAACTGGTCGCCCGCTTTTTGCGCTTCCTTGTCGGCCAGGTTCAGCAGGGCCACGAATTCGCGGCTGACCTGCACATCGCCGCCCGTGCCCGACACCTTGGGCAAGCGTTCCAGCGATGCCGTCAGGGCTTTCGACAGGCCGCCCACGTTGACGCCGGCGCGCTGCAGCAGCGAGCGGGCGCCGCCGTCGTCCTGGTTCAACAGGGCCGTCAGCAAATGCACAGGTTCGATATAGGGATTGTCATTACCCACGGCCAAGCTTTGCGCGTCGGCCAGGGCTTCTTGCAGTTTGGTGGTCAGTTTGTCTTGTCGCATGTAAAGTGCTCCCGAATTAATTAGTTATGTAACAAATTGGGGTAAGGCGGCACTTTTCAAGCATACACAAACAAACTCATTACTGCGCTGTCACAACTTTCAGTTGTGCGGCAGTGATTTGATACGATTCAATTTGCCTTTTTCGACCATTTGGACAAGGCAGCCTCGTCGCTCACACGGGCATCGACCCAGCGCGCGCCCGCTGGCGTGTCTTCCTTCTTCCAGAACGGCGCTTCCGTCTTCAGGTAATCGATGATGAATTCGCAGGCGGCAAACGCCTCGCCCCGATGCGCGGCCGAGACCGCCACCAGCACGATCTGCTCCTGCGGCTTGAGCGGGCCGACGCGGTGGATCACCAGCGCGCCAGCCACCGGCCAGCGGGCGCCGGCCTGGGCCAGGATGGCCTCGATGGCTTTTTCGGTCATGCCCGGATAATGCTCGAGCTCCATGGTCGCCACGTCCAGGCCATCGTTCATGTCGCGCACGGTGCCGACAAAACTGACTACCGCACCCACCTTCGGGTTGCCCGCACGCAACGTTGCGATTTCTTGACTCAAGTCAAAATCGGCTTGCTGTATGCGGACACTGAAGGTGGAGCGGGACGTCATTTTGCGCCGCCACCTATGCGGCGCAGCAAGGCTTCGATGCGGCTGGCCGTGCGCACATCGCTCAGTGCAGGAATCGCGCACAGCTGCATCAGTTGCGACACTTGCGTGAGCGGCTTCTGGCCCGATTTCAGCGACGATTGCAACACTTCCACCTGCATTTTCAGGCGGTCGCGTGCATATTCGGCGCCACTGTCGACCCCGGCAACAATTTCCAGGCGCAAGACTTCTTCCTGCAAACGGGGCAGATTGGCTTGCAATTGCTGGGCGTAGGCAAGGCGGCCATCGCCACCCAAGGCCGCTTGCGCAGCGGCAAAGCGCTGGTGCAGGCTGCGTTCATAGTGGGCGTCCAGCGGCGGCAAGGCGCTCCAGCGCTCGCTCCAGGCTTGCGCTTGAACTTGCTCGCCACCATCATTGAGCGCCGTTTCCAGCGCCTGGCACAGACGCAGCTTGTCGCGCAGGGCATTCGCTTGTGCGGCGCCGGCGCGCTCGGCGATGGCGTCCGCCTGGGCTTGTACGGATGCGACAGCTGCCTGGTAGCGCTGCTCGATCTTGCCTTCGCTGGCGCGCGGCACGGGGCCGGTAGCATTCCAGGCGGCACGCGTTTCGCGCAGCAACTGATGGATGGCCGCCGTGCGGGCCTTGTCATCGCCATCAGGGATGATGGCCGTTTCCAGGCTGGCGCACAGCGCTTCACGCGCATGCAGGTGTTCGCGGCGTTCGTGGTCGGCGGCATGGGCGGTTTCCTTGCGCTTGGCAAAGATATCATCGCAAGCGGCGCGGAAACGCTGCCACAGCGCCTGCTCGGCGCGGCGCTCCAGCGGCAGCGCCTTGGCCAGTTCCTGCCATTTATCCTGCAGCGCGCGCAGCATGTCGACCGTATTGCGTTCGGACGGTTTCAGCAAGCCCACTTCCACGATCAATTGTTCGCGGCGCGCCGTTTCGATCTGGCGCTGGGTTTCCAGCGGTTTCGACAAGGCGTCCAGCGCGGCGCCAAATTCCGCATCCAGGCGTTTCTTTTCCTTGCGGTCGATGGTGCCCAAACGGGTCCACGCCTGGCGCACGCGCTGCGTGGCGGCCGCGACCTGTTTCCAGTCCGTGCTGTCCTGGGCGGCCAGTGCCGCCGTTTCATTGATCAATTCCTGGGCCTTGGCGGCATTGCCCTGGCGCTCTTCAGCCAGTTGCTTGAAATGCTGGGCGGCGGGCGCGTAGGCCACGCTGCAGGCGGCGTCAAAACGTTCCCACAGGGATTTCGGCGCCGGGCCGGACAAAGTGTCGAGCGACTTCCAGCGTTCACGCAAGCTGCCTACTTTCTTGGCCAGCTCGCTCATCGGCAAAGCCAGCGCAGGCAATTCCTCGCCCGCCTTGACCAGCTCTTCACGCGAGACGTTGCCGCCCCAGCGCGCCCAGTCGGCCAGGCGCTTGAACTCGGCGCGCACATGGGCCAGGCGGTCGGACTGGGCCGGCGTCAAACGGCCGTGTTTGCTGTCGCGCAAAGTCTTGTCATGCTCGGACGCCACATGCAGCAAGCCATCCTGCAAGGCCGCTTCCATGCCGTCGAGCGCCTTGAAGAATTGCTCGCCAGCTTCTTTCGGCGGCAAGGCACGTTCTTCCTTGACCTTGCGCGGCGCAGCCTCTGCTGCGGGAGCCGGGGCGGCAGTGGGCGCCGGCGCGCTGGCCAGCACGGCCGCAAATTGCTGCTGCAAGCTGTCCGACAAGGGCGATTCAGGCAAGTGCGGCAAGGCTGACCATGCACGGCGCAAGGTCTCGGCGTCCAGGGTGGCGCTGTCTTGCGCCTGCCATTGCTGCAGCGCAGCCTGGCGCGCATCGAACGCGGCCTGGTGTTGCTGCAAGCCTTGCAGAGCCGACTGTGCCTGGTTACGGGCTTCGGTGAAATCGCTCAACAGATGTTTCGGCAAGGAAGCGCGCTCGGGCGACTGAGCGTGCTGTGCGTGCTCAAGATCAAGGCGTTCCAGCGCCTGCGCCAGTTCGGCAGCGGTGCCGCCGGCCGCAGCCAGACTGCGTGCAGCGGCTACGGCGTCGATCACGGCGCGCTGCAAAACCACTTGCGCTTCCAGGCGGGCAGCCAGCGCGGCGCGTGCCGTATCGAAGGCAGCCGCCAGTTCCGGCGTGGATTTGATGACTTGCCAAAGGCGGTCGAGTTCGCCCACCTGGTTGGGACTGAGTTTTTCATCGTGCAGCAAGCGCTGCGCCGTGTCGATGCTGGCCTGGGCGCGCTGGGTTTCTGCGGCCAGATGGCGTATCAGGTCGATGCGGCCCTGCATCAGCTTGGCAACGCGGCGGTCCGTATTGCGCATGGCGGCGTGGACTTTTTCCAGCAAGGGCAGCGTGTGGATATGTTCGGCCGCGATCAAACGGGCATCGGCAAATTCGCTGGAAATGATGAACTCGGCGGCGGCGGCTTCATCGCCAGCCACGGCCTGGGCGCGCGCTACCTGTTCGGCGCGGCGCGATGCGCTCTGCGCCGTGGCGGCGACTTGCTCTGCCACTACTGGATCCGGTTCGGAAGACTTGCTGGCAGTGCGCTTGAAAAGGAATTCGAACATGACGGGTTTCGCGTGGATCAAAACCAACATCATAACAAAGCCGGGGCCATTGCATCGGACAGCACCACAGTCGTTATCAAACAGGCATGATCAGTATTTTCCCTATGATAGATTGCACGATGGACAGCCCTCGCCTGGGGCTCAGGCCCGCGCCCTGCATGCCGAGCCAGTGCCCACTTCCGGCAGAACTGGCTTGGGTGCGACAAAGGGCAAGACTTGCGCCTTGCTGCGGCGGTCTTCCTCGGCCCGCGCATCGTGCGCCAGGAACTGGTAAGCGATGGAAAACCAGGCTTCGCCGACTATCACCTTGCGCGCCAGGGCGAACAATTCGCGTTCTTCTTTTTCCAGCCGCGCCAGCAGCGTCAGGCAAAACGCATCGATGCTGGCGCACAGGGTGTCGATCTGCGCTTCAATCTGCTGCTGCGACGTATCAACGGCGAGACCCGCGCTTTGCTGCACGAGATTGACGCTTTCCAGCGCTGCATGCTGCAAGTGGTTGAGCTCGGCGATCAGGCCATCGGCATGGGGCGTCGCCTGGCGAATCGCGGGGATCAGGTACAACTCGACCTTGCGCCAGTAGCCGCTCTGGTAGAGCCGGTTCAGCCAGTCGGCCGCATATTGCCACTGCGCCAGGGTCACCTGATTTTGATGCTGCATTTGCTGACCAAGCTGCGCATGCATGTATTTTTGAAACGCCAGCAGGCTCACGCGGATGCTCGCCTGTTCAACCGATAGGGAAACCAAGGTATATGTTGCCGTTAGCATGCACTCACTCCCGAAATACGCCCAGGAACACGTCTGATGACGCATTCTAAAAGTGAAAGTGTAAAGACTAGCGACAGGGCTGGATTTGATCCTGCACAAACCCGCGGCACGCTTTAGCGATGGCGCAAGCCGATATGCAGATTGACCACGCCGGGCTCTTCCGACGGACTGACCTCGCCGCCAAAACTTTTTACCAGCCGCTGCATGCCCTTGTTGCGCGCCATCGCCTCGCCCACCAACGCCTCCGTGCCGCGGCTAAGGAAATAATCGACCAGCTTTTCAAACAGGATATGGCCCAGGCCCTTGCCCTTGAGCGCCGAGCGCACGGCGATGGCGAAGTCGGCCGTAATATTGTCGGGATCGGCCACCGCGCGCACCACGCCCAGGGTTTCGGGCTGGCCGTCCGGCCCCGTGTGCGTGGCGATGAAGGCCATGGCGCGGTCGTAATCGATCTGCGTCAAGCGCGCCAGCTGCGATAGCGGCAGCTCGCGCATGGATGTAAAAAAGCGCAGGCGCACATCGTCCGGGTCCAGCGCGTGGAACATGTCCAGGTGCTGCGGCGCGTCTTCCGGGCGGATCGGGCGCAGCAAAATGGGCTGGTCCATCCACGTCACCCACTCTTCGAGTTCCTGCGGATACGGGCGTATCGCCAGGCGGTCGTTTTTCTGCCCTGGCTGCAGCCGGATGCGCGCGTCGAGCGCGATCACGCCATCGGCATCGGCCACCAGCGGATTGATGTCCAGTTCGGCCAGCTCGCCGATGTCGGCCACCAGCTCGGCCACCTGTATCAGCGCATGGCAGATGGCGTCCACATTGGCGGCCGGCTGGCTGCGGTAGCCGGCCAGCAGTTTCGACACGCGCGTGCGCGCCAGCATGTCGCGCGCCAGGGCCATGTTCAGCGGCGGCAAGCCAATCGCGTGGTCGGCCGTCACTTCCACCGACAGGCCGCCCTGCCCCACCAGGATCACAGGACCGAAGGCGGCATCGGTGGTCACGCCGATAATCAATTCATGCGACTGTGGCCGGCGCGCCATCTGCTGCACCGTAAAGCCATCGATCTGCGCATCGGGACGCATGCGGCGCACGCGCTTTTCCATGGCGGCGGCGGCCGTGCGCAAAATGTCGGGCGTATCGAGGTCCAGCGCCACGCCGCCCACGTCCGATTTATGCGCGATATCGGGCGAATGGATCTTCAGCGCCACCGGGTAGCCTATGTCGGCCGCCACCGCCAGCGCCTCTTCCACGTCGGCCGCCATGCGCGTGCGCGCCACGGGTATGCCGTAGGCGGCCAAAATCTCTTTCGAGCGGCATTCACCAAGCACCATCTGGCCGGCTGCCAGCGCCTGAGAGACGATTTCTCGCACGCGCGCGCGGCGCGGCGTGGCCGACATGGGCAGTTGCGCAGGCACCTGCATCAGCATTTCCTGGTTGCGCCGGTACTGCACGATCTGCATGAAGCCATGCACGGCTTTTTCCGGCGTATCGTAGGTCGGGATGCCAGCCCGGTTGAACACCTGCCGCGCGGGCGACACCACACTGCCGCCCAGCAGGCAGGTGAGCACCGTGCGCGAGGTGGCCTTGATCAGCGGCGTGACCGCCTCGGCGATATCCACCGACGACACCATGGCCGTGGGCGCATGCAAGAACAACAAGGCATCTGCCTGCGGTTCATCGAGCAGCGGCTTGATCGCACCCACATAGCGCTGCACGGGCGCGTCGCCGGCCAGGCCCACCGGGTTATCGTGCGACCAGCCACGCGGCAGCGCCTTTTCCAGCGCGATCACGGTATCGGGCGACAGTTCGGCCAGGGTCCCGCCGCTGCCCACCAAGGCATCGGTGGCCATCACGCCCAGGCCGCCGCCATTGCACAAGATCGCCAGGCGTTCGCCGCGCTGGGAGCGAATGTGTGTCAGCGTTTCGACCGCATCGAACAATTCCTCGGCCGAATACACGCGCAGCATGCCGGCGCGGCGGATCGCGGCATCGTAGACGGCGTCCGAACCGGCCAGGGCGCCCGTATGCCAGGCCGCCATCGCCGCACCGGCCGCCTCGCGCCCCGCTTTCAAGACGATCACAGGCTTGCTGCGCGACGCCGCCCGCGCCGCCGACATGAATTTGCGCGCCGCCTGGATGTCTTCCATGTACAGTAAAATCGCAGCCGTATCGACGTCGCCCGCCAGGTAGTCGAGCAAGTCGCCAAAATCGACATCAAAGCTGCCGCCCAGCGAAATGAACTTGGAAAAACCCACGCCATGCGCATGGGCCCAATCGAGCACGCCCGAGACCAGCGCGCCCGATTGCGAGATAAAGGCGATCTTGCCTGGCGTCGCAGGCACGTGGGCGAAACTGGCGTTCAAGCCCAGCTTGGGCACCAGTAAACCCATGCTGCCAGGGCCCAGGATGCGCAGCAGATGGGGCTTGGCCGCCTTCAGCATGGCCAGACCCAGCTTTCCATGCTCCGCGCCGCCATCAAGGCCGGCCGTCATGACGATGGCCGCACGCGTGCCCAGCGCGCCCAGCTCGCGTATCAAGCCAGGGATGGTCGCAGGCGGCGTGCAGATGATGGCCAGGTCGGGCGCCCTGGGTAACTGCGCCAGCTTGCGATAGCAGCGCTGGCCCTGCAGTGCATCGTACTTCGGGTTGACGGGCCAGACCTCGCCTTGAAAACCGCCGCCCAGCAGATTGGCCAGGGCGATGGCGCCCAGGCTATGTTCACGCGCAGAGGCGCCGATCAGGGCCACCGAAGCCGGCTTGAACAGCTGGTCGAGATTACGGATACTCATAGTGGCCTCATGGGCGAATGGCGCGGGGAATAATGTCAGGGGCCAGTGTATAGGATGCACCGTCAAAAAAACTTGACCTTGGGGCGGCTTTCGCAAAAAACAGTGTGCGCATCAATGACTACCAGCGCGCGCGGTGGTTTTCCGTCACGCCGGCCAGTTGCGCCACGATGCGCTTGGGCGCGCCGGCGCTGCTGCGCACCCAGCCGCTGAAAGTGCCGATCGGCTGGATATAGCGGCTGGCGGCGAGCCACAGCTTCTTGTCTTCACGACGCGCCCCTTCGGCCCTGAAATGCAGGTCTAATAAATCGTCGTCCGTCCACACATGCCAGGGCGCCAGCGGATTATCGGGATTGAAGTCGAAGTGGGCGCGGCCCAGCGCATACAGCTGGCCGTCCAGCCACAGCGCATTTTCCTGCGCGCCGAAGTAACCCGCCTGCAAATTGAAACCCAGGTCCAGGCTGTGCGCCGAAGCCCAGCGCCATGCCGTCTCGCGCGCCAGCAAGCCATTCGAATAATCGAAGCTGGCCACGCCGTCATCAAGGCTGTAGCCCTTGGCGCCGCAGCGCACGGTGCCCCACAGCGGCAGGCCGCCCGACTTTTGCGTCGCATGCACCACGCCGCCCTCGCCCACCGGACCAAAGGCCAGCAGAACGGGGGACACGGGCGGACCGCATTCGGCGTCGATGGCAAAGTGGCCGCAGTCGAGCAGCAAGCGGTGGCGCTGCTGGCTGGCTGCCTCGATGACGATCCTGTTGGACAGGAAGCGGAAACGGCTGCTGCCAGCCGCGTGCTGCGCGACCCTTCCGCCCATGCCAGGCAGGCCATTTTGCGAAAACGCGGCCACGATCTTGCCTTTGTGGCGGTCGAAAGCATAGGCGAAGGCGGTAGTGGTCCAGCCCAGGTCGACGATGGCCACGCCGCAAAACAAGGCCGGCGTGGACAGCGCCACATAATGCCAGCGCTTGTGGTGCAACAGCCGCCAGATTGCGCCGCGCGCATGGGGCGCGGCCAGCGCGGACCAGTCGAATTGCTCTACCAGCCCCGCATAGCGGCCAAAACGGGGCTTTCCATCTGCGTCCAGCAAGGTCGACGGAGATGGCGGCAGCATCATGGGGCGAGCGCAGCGGCCAGTAGCGGACCGAATGCGGCCGGCAGGGTTTGCGTCATAGTGACCTGCGGACAGCCATGCCAGTTGGCCAGGCGCTGTACGGCGCCGGCCACATCCTGCACAAAACGCGTACTGAGACGTACACCGTCTTCCAGCGCCAGCGACTTGATTTCAAAGCGTCCTTGCGCACGATGGGCTTTGGCGTCGATGCGCCCCACCAGCGCGCCACGGCGCAGAATCGGCAGCGTAAAGTAGCCGTACTGGCGCTTTTCGGCCGGCGTATAGCATTCGAGGCGGTAATCAAAACCGAACAGTTCCAGCGCGCGCCTGCGGTCCCAGACCACCGGGTCAAACGGTGACAGGATGGTCGTCAGGGTCGGCGTCAAGCCACCTGCCGCCGCCGTGCGCGCCAGCGCCGCATGGTCTGCATGCACATACACGACATCATCCCAGCCGGCTACCTGGCAACACAGCAAGGCGCCCTCATCGACCAGCGCCTGCAGGTCCTGCAGCAGGCTGGCCCGTGGCTGTCTGGTGCGGAAGTAATCGCTGATCCAGCTGGCCCGCGCCAGGCCCAGCGCCTTCACGCTGGCCAGCAGCAGGCTGCGCCGCACCTGCTGCTCCGATGGCAGCTGCGCATCATCCCAGTCGGGCAAAACGCGTTCGGCCAGGTCGTAATGGCGTTGAAAGTTATGCCGCCTGGCGATCATCAGCACGCCCGAGGTAAACAACACTTCCAGCGAGCGCTTTTCAGGCTTCCAGCTCCACCAACCGCCGGCCTTGCCATCGGTGCGCTCAAAGTCCGCCGAGCGCGCGGCGCCGTTGATGCGGATATGTTCAAGCACGGCGGCCACGGCGGGACCCTGTTCGTCCATCCATTTGACCGAGTATTTCCAGCCCATCGCCGCCGGATCGAGCATGCGCGGCCGGTACAAGCGATAGTCTTCGATGGGCACGAAACACGCTTCGTGGGCCCAGTATTCAAACAGCGCGCCCTCGGCCAGCAACTGCTCGAGCCAGGCTTGCGGATAATCGCCGAGCCGGCTCCACAACACCAGATACGGGCTGCGCGCCACCACGTGGATGGTATCGATCTGCAGCACGCCCATCTGCCGGATGGCTGCCAATATGTCGGCCTTGACGGCCTTCTTGCGGCGCGATTGCAGCAAACCCTGGGCCGCCAGGTGCAAGGCGCGGGCGCCAGCCAGGGTGAACTTCAGCGGCTCCAGAGGGCACGTGGGCAAGATGGCGGTTGTTTCGTCATGCAGATTCTTCATGCCATAAAGATACCGCATCCGCAGCCGAGCCGGCGCTTTTTTTAGGCAAGCCCGGCTATAGCCACCCTGTCGATTCAGTCTTTCTTCTTGATCAGTCCCGCCAGCGCCGCAAACGGATTATGCGTGGCGGGCGCCACTTCGGCCGACAGCAGGCCGGCGCCGCGGTCCGCTTCCAGGTAGCGCGAGTGCTCATTGTCGTGGCAATACAGGCACAGCAGTTCCCAGTTGCTGCCATCGGGCGGGTTGTTGTCGTGATTATGGTCGCGGTGATGCACAGTCAGTTGCTGCACATTGGCATGCGTGAATTCACGCGTGCAGCGGCCGCAGACCCAGGGGTACATCTTCAGCGAACGCTCGCGGTAGCCGTTCTCGCGCTGGTCGGCGGCGCGGCGCGCTTCGGCGACGATCTTGTCCAGTCTGGCTGCGTCGGGTTTTTTGCTCTGCATGACAACTTTCGATATGGGAGGAAGAAACCCTCATTTTAATGACGATGGGGCTGTCGCTGTACTATTTTTGCCACGCCGCCTGCCTCTGATAGACCCGAATATGGGGCCAGAGGGCTTTTTTTACGTACGCAGCGCCATCCATGTTTGATTTAACGCAAAATAAAGTCAATAACAGGGACCAATCCCGCACAAGCGATTCCAGGCTGCAGGCTCTATAATCCGCGCCACGCCGCCCCTTTCAATGACTCTTGAAGCGCACGTGATATCGACCACGAGACCCCTGCAACGTTTTGCCCACCGCCTGTATCGCCTCAGTCTGCCCCTGTTCGCGCTGATTTTACTGATCGTGATCTGGAGCGCCGTCATCTATCAGGTGGCCCAGGAACGCAGCAGCGCCGTCAAGGACGCCGTGGCCAGCAGCCAGTCATTGGCGCGCACTCTGGCCGACCATACCGGCTACATCCTGCGCCAGGCCGACCACGCCACGCAGCTGTTCAAGCTTAAATATGAAGAATCGGGCGCTACCCTGCGCCTGAACGAATTCACGCGCCGTCTGGGCCTGCTCGACAGCGTGCTGCCATCGAAGCTGGAACTGCCGATCGCCCTGGTCGATGCATCGGGCCACGTGATCGACAGCGTGCACGCCTATATGCCCGAGCACCTGGGCGAACACGCGTTCTTCAAGGCGCTGGCGGCCAACCCGGCCGATACGGCCCTGGTCGATACGCCCAGGCTCGATGCGGCGACCGGCAAATGGACGATACGCCTGGCGCGCCGCCTGAACGATGGACAAGGCCGTTTTGCCGGCGCCATCATCATGCTGGTCGACCCCACGTATTTCGTCGACGATTACGACCGCCTCGATCTCGACGAACATGGCGCCCTGATGCTGGTGGCGCGCGACAATGGCCTGACCGTGGGCCGCGTGGGCGAGCAGATGCTGGTCAGCGACCGCATCGATTTCCGCATGCCCGGACCACCCACGTATGCGCCCGACGAATTGCTGATCACCCCCGCCATCGACAAGACGCAGCGCATCTACAGCTACCGCGAATTGCCGCGCTACCCGCTGCTGGCCGTGGTGGGCGTCAGCCGCGAGGCCGCCCTCAGCCATTTTGAACATCGCCGGCGCGTGTATTTCGGCATCCTGATCGCCGCCAGCCTGCTGATTGCTGCTTTTACCTTCCTGCTGAACCGGCAGAGCGAACGCCTGAGGCGCAGCATCCGCCAGGCGAAAGAAGCACAAGCGCTTTTGCGGGCGGCGCATCAGGGCAGCCTCGATGCGGTGCTGCTGCTGAAAGCCTGGCGGCCGGCGCCCGGCAAGCCGGTGGAAGACTTCATCTTTGCCGATGTCAATGAACGCGCCGCCGAGATGCTGGGCCTGCCGCGCTCGGAACTGCTGGGGCAGCGCGCGCTGCGCCTGTCGCCGCTGCTGCGCGGCGAGCGCTTTTTCCGGCGCTTCGTGCTGGTGATGGAAACGGGCCAGCCGCTGGAAGATGAATTCGAACTGCAGCAGCCATCGGGCGGCACGCTCTGGCTGCGCCACCAGATCGTGCCGATCAGCGATGGCGTGGCCGTCACCTCGCGCGATATCAGCGAGCGCAAACACGACGAACTGGAAGTGCAAGGCAAGCGCAGCTTCCTGCAATCGCTGATCGAGCACTTGCCGGTGCTGGTCTACGTGAAAAGCGCCCGGCCCGAAAATTTCGGCCAGATGGTGGTGTGGAACAAGGCCGCCGAACACGTCACCGGCTACCTGGCCGACGACGTGATCGGCAAGACCGACAGCGCCGCCTTCCCGCCCGATTTCGGTTTGCATGACGGGCAGGACGACCTCACCCTCCTGGCCGAACGCCGCGTCATCGACCATCCGGAAAAACCGCTGCGCCTGGCCGACGGCAGCCTGCGCCATCTGCACGTGGTGTCCGTGCCCGTGTTTGACGAGCGCCAGCAAACCGAATACATACTGTGCATCGCCGAAGATATCTCGCAGCGCCGCCAGCAGGAACTGGAACTGCGCCAGAACCAGGCCGAACTGGCCGCCGTCACCGATGCTTCGCCTTTGGGCCTGGTGCGCCTGGACCGCCAGCGCCGCTGTACCTATGTCAACCGCACCTTCGAGGCCATCACCGGCCTGCCGCGCGCCGCCGCCCTGGGCGCCGGCTGGACCAGCGCCCTGCACCCTGACGATTATCCGCAGATGCACGTGGCGCTGGAGCGGCTGCGCCACGACCACGCGCCGTTCCAGTCCACCCTGCGCTGCCTGCACCGCGACGGCAAGCTGGTGTGGGTCTCCGTGAAGATCGCCCCCATCCTCATCGATGGCCAGATCGAAGGCTATGTGGGCAGCCTGGACGACATCACCACCCTGCGCGAATCGGAAGTGGCGCTGCTGGAAAGCGAATCGCGCCTGCGCACCATCGCCGACACCCTGCCCGCCATGATCGCCTACGTCGACGCCGACCAGATCTTCCGCTTCCTGAACATCGCCTATGAACGCGAATTCGACCTGGTCGGCATGCAGGTGCTGGGCAAGAGCGTGATAGAGACCATCGGCCCGGCGCGCCACCGCATCGTGCTGCCGTATATCGAGCGCGTGCTGCGCGGCGAAACCCTCAGCTTCGAGGAAGAAGACCTGAAGGAAGGCCTGGAACGCTGCATGGAAGTGATCTATATCCCGCAGATCGGCGAAGACAATCTGCATGTGGTGGGTTTTCACGTGATGCGCCAGGATATCACCGTGCAAAAACGCGAAAAACAGCGCTTGCTGAAACTGGCCCAGGTCGATACCTTGACGGGCCTGTCCAACCGCGCCGGCTTTACGCAAAAGCTCAGCGACGCCATGCACGACAGCCGCCAGCAAGGCGGTTTGATGGCCGTCATGTACATGGATATCGACCGCTTCAAGCCCGTCAACGACACCTACGGCCACGGCACGGGCGACGCCCTGCTGCGCGCCTTTGCCCAGCGTTTGACCCACACCATGCGCGCCACCGACTTCATCGCCCGCCTGGGCGGCGACGAATTCACCATCATCATGGAACACATCAACCGGCCCCACGACGCCGCCATGCTGGCCGAAAAAATCGTCTCGGCCATGCGCCAGCCTTTCGATCTCGATGGCGTCGCCGTCAGCATCTCGGCCAGCATCGGCCTGGCCTTCTACCGCGATGAAGACATCAGCCCCGCCGTGCTGCTGCAGCGGGCCGACGTGCTGCTGTACCAGGCCAAGCAGGATGGGCGCAATACCTATCGGGCCGGGACCATGGTCGACGGATAAACCATGGGGGGGCAGGTCGGCACTAGCGCGAGTAGCCCTGCGAGCCCGGCCGCGCATCGTAGCGCAAGCCCCACCATGGCAGGAAGACGGTATTGCCGCCGCGTGCGCGGAACCAGGCTTTGTCGTGGTCGATGGGCCGCACCACGGCGGGTGGCGCCACCACCAGGGCTGTTACTTGCTGGGCTTCGCTGGTGCCCGCCACCAGCACGGCGCCGCCCACATGGTTTGCGTACCCAATTGCCAGCGCCACATTGGTCAGCGCCGTGCCGGCGCCTGTTTCGCCCAGCAAGGCCGGCAGATTGAAGGTTTGCTTGTTGAAATCAAATTCAGGCAATTGCTCCGTCAGGCTTTGCGCCAAAGGGCCGATGCGTTCGGATGAGGCAGGATAAACGGTGCCGGCATCATGAATCACGTAGGCGATGGCGCTGTCACTGCGCTGCGCATTCCTGGCCGCATCGTCGATGGCGGCGTTCCATGCCTGCACGATGCGGGGCGGCAATCCCTTGGCGGCCTTGAAATCGTTGACCGCGCGGGTGACAGGAAAGCCCAGCCACGCCAGCGGCGCGCGTTCCGTCTTGTAGTCGGGGCCGGCCAAGACCAGCAAGACCATGTTTTCATTGATCTGCTCATCCTTGGGCGGATAGCTGGGGGCATCCCAGTTCATTACCCAGACGGTTTTATCGGGATGCGCTTGCAGGTAGGCCAGGCCCGCCGCCAGCGAAGTAAAACCTGCATTGGCACTGCCCATGGTGACGCGGACGTCGGGCGGGGTAGGCGTAGTCCAGGAATTGGGGAAGTTGGGATTACCGATGCTGAAGGCGCGCCGGATCTTCTCGCTTAAATATGTTCCTGCTTCCGCGGGATCGAGCCGTCCTGCCGGTAAAGTGTACTCGACGTGGATGCCAGCCAGTTCCCGACGTGTAGACTTATCAGTCAAGGAGTGGGCATTATAAAAATATTCTTCACTTGAAAAATAAATGTCACGAAACAAGACAATCAACTCAGTCACATATTTGTGATGATAGCCTTCGAAAGTTTCACTTCCATCATTGCCGGTGGCAATCATGCCAATCGATTGTACCTTACCAAAACGCACGGGATTTTCCTTGACCTTGCTATCGTCCTTGTTCGGTTTTGCCAGTCCCAATGTCCACAGCAGTTGCCACTCAGTGGAATAGTCACGACGCTGCAAAGGATTCAGCCATTGCAGACCCACTACCTGCGCCATATAGGGCTTTGTACCGGCCTCAGGGACAGCAACAATCGCTGGCGCGATGGCTAGCGGCTTGCTTGCACAGGCTGAAAGAAACAAAAGTACAGCAAGCGCGGATGCACCAGGCAGCAGTAATAGTCGTTTCATGAGCAATCCTCCTTCAATAGGGGCATCCGACGACACGGCCTGCGATACAGACCAAAGTGCAAGGGCAAAGACAAGACTGAATACGAGCATGCTCCAGCCCAGTCGGCGGGGAAAAGTTGAAATCAGAGCGCGCATCAGTTTGTATCCTGTGGGCGCTGATACGTACGCTCATCCACAATTTCAACAGGCATGGCGCCCGTACTGCCGTGGCTTTGCACCCATTCCAGCAAAGGCATTTTCTTGAACAAGCCAAGTTTGAAATATTCATGGAATATCCTGTTCGGATTCCCATTTTTTTCTAACTCTTTCAACAACCGCCAATCAGCAATCACCCGTAAATTCCGCATGGCCTTCTCGCTGATATGACTCACCCCCACTGCCACGTCATACGCCAGCACCCTTTCCGCATGCATGGGATTGGTCAAAATAGTGGAATGGTCGGTGGCGTGGGTGTCGCAGGTGGCGATCAGTTGCTGTTGGATTTCCTGCTTGCGCCATTGCAGGAATTCCGGCGTGGCCGTCGATAAATCGTCTTCCATGCCCACCTTGGCGCCCTTGGGGTAGAGATTTTCGCGCCGCGCCTTCATGCGCAGGCGTGCATGGTCTTCATAGCGCAGGCCTGCTTCGGTATGGCGGTCGCCTTCCGGCGTGCCGCCGATGCTGTCATCAGCATAGGGTTCGCCTGGCTCGCGCAACTTGCCCGCCTGGCGATGCGTGCCGGGCGGGTCTTTTTCCTGGTCGAACTGGTCGCTGGCGAGGCCAAAGCGCACGGCTTGCGGCGCAAACGTTGTCGGAATTGACGCCGTGCACGAAGATGATGATGCCGGGCGACGGCATCTGCTGCAAACAGTCCTGTAATCGATGGCTGAAGCAGGTGGTGCCGGCGGCCTGGCCCACCACCAGCTCGACTTGCGGATTGAATGGCTGGTCGGGACCGCTGCCTGGCGTGTCGCTCATGGCGGGCTTTCATCGTAACCGGACTGGTCACTGTAAGCCCTTGCTTATCCTTATGTTTTAAGCCTGATCAACTCAGCTATTGAACTATATTGAGCACGCTCTCGCTTCTTCCCCCTTTTCCAGTCCTGTTTTCAGCTATATTGACGCCTGTTCCATCTCTTGCAAGTTCCTCATCATGCGCCTGCTGCATACTTCCGACTGGCATCTGGGCCAGACCCTGCATAACTATGAGCGGGGCTACGAGCACCAACGCTTCCTGGACTGGCTGCTCGACACCCTCGTGGCCGAACAGGTCGACGTGCTGCTGGTGGCTGGAGATATCTTCGACAATGCCAATCCCTCGTCGGCGTCGCAAAAGCAGCTCTACGTTTTCCTGCAGCAGGCGCGCGTGCGCCTGCCCGCGCTGCAACTGGTGGTCATCGCAGGCAACCACGATTCAGCAGGCCGGCTGGAAGCGCCCGGCCCGCTGCTGGCGGCGCATGGCACGCATGTGATCGGCCATATCCTGCGCGACGATGCCGGCCATATCGATCTGGAGCGGCTGCTGCTGCCACTCACCGGCAGCGATGGCACAGTGCAAGCCTGGTGCCTGGCCGTGCCTTTTTTACGCCCAGGCGACGTGCCGAAGATTCCGAACGATAGCGGCCAGGACCCCTACCTCGGCGGCATCGCCCTGCTGTACCGCCAGCTGACGGACCTGGCGCTGGCGCGGCGCCAGCCTGGCCAGGCCATCGTCGCCATGGGCCACTGCCATATGGTGGGCGGCGAGATGTCCAACGATTCCGAGCGCCGCATCGTCATCGGCGGCACCGAAATGCTGCCGTCCGGGATATTTGATGCGTCCATCGCCTATGCCGCGCTGGGCCATCTGCACCTGGCGCAAAGCGTGGGCAAGCAAGCGCATATCCGCTACAGCGGCAGCCCGATTCCGCTGTCGTTTGCCGAAGTGGGCTACCGCCACCAGGTGCTGTGCATCGATCTCGATGGCGAAAGCTTGCGCGAAGTGCGGAGCATCGACATTCCACGCGCCGTGCCGCTGCTGCGCGTGCCGGCCAAGCCGGCGCCCATCGATGAAGTGCTGGCCCAATTGGCCGCCCTTGAGGTACCCGAGAGCGCAGCGGAAGCGCGCCCTTTCCTGGAAGTGCGCGTGCGCCTGGACGCGCCCGAACCGGGCCTGCGCACGCGCATCGAAACAGCGCTCGACGGCAAGGCCGTGCGCCTGGCGAAGATCGAGACATCGAGCGCCGCGCGCAGCAGCGCGCCGGAAAACATGACCCTGGACCAGTTGAACCAGCTGCAGCCGGACGAGATTTTCCGCCGCCTGTACCAGCAAAAATATGGCAAGGAAGCGCCGCCCGAACAGCTGTCGGCGCTGGCTGAATTGCTGCTGCCGTCCGCCTGACGACGGGAACGTCCACACCGAATAATATTTTCGCCTATTGCCACTAGAAAGGTTTTATGAAAAGAATCCATCTGTTCCCTCTGCTTGGCCTTTCAATGCTGATCTCTCTCGCAGGCTGCGGACCAAGCGCCGACTACCCACCGCCGAGGCCCGCCGAAAAGACAGCGGCGTCGCAACTGTCGAAACCCATCATGCTCAAAGACCTGAGCACTGGCCTCAAGGCAGGGAAATCGGTAGCGGATGGCTATCTGGGTAAATGGAGCTATTTCGGCAAGCCACGTGTCGTCACAACTGAGCAGTTGGCCGACGGCACAGTCACCGCCATCACGGTCATGCTGGAGGGTGGGGACAGATACGCACTCGTAAAAGAACTGGAGGAGAAATACGGCAAGGAAGAAGGCCATCCCGTCACGTTCAGCTGCAACCGTGCCGAGCGCCACCTGCCTATGCTCGATAACGCCAGAATCGTCGATGAAAACTGCATGGTGCATCATGCCGATCAAATATTACGCATCCATGCACTCTCCCCGTATGAAACGGAGATGATCAACAAGCTATGGTCTGCGAGAGCCCTGTTCTACACCACCAAATTAACGCTGGTCGATACCGGCCTTGAAGCCAAACGCGAGGCGGCCATAGCGGCAGCATCTGCCGAAAAGATCGCGGCCGAACAGGCCAAGGCAAAAAAAGATCTGTAAGCGCCTCCAGAGTCATCCAGCTTGCCGCTTTGCGGCGGCAAGGGGCGTACGACGACTGCATCAGTATAAAAGAACAGCATGAAAATCCTGAAAATCAGCGGCAAGAACCTGGCTTCGCTGGCCGGCGAATTTGAAGTCGACTTCGAACAGGAGCCGCTGGCGTCCAGCGGCTTGTTCGCCATCAGCGGCCCCACGGGCGCCGGCAAGAGTACCTTGCTCGACGCGCTGTGCCTGGCCCTGTATGACGCCACGCCGCGCCTGCTGAAAGTGGCGGGCCGCAGCAGCGCCCTGCCCGACGTGGGCAAGGAAACCGTCAATGCCCAGGATACGCGCACCCTGCTGCGCCGGGGCACGCCTGAAGGCTATGCACAAGTCGATTTCGTCGGCAATGAGGGCGCCCACTACCGCGCCCGCTGGAGCGTGCGCCGTTCGCGCAGCAAGGCCGAAGGCGCGCTGCAGGCAACCGCCATGAGCTTGCACAAGCTGCCAGAAATGCAAGCAGTCGGCGGCACCAAGACCGAGGTCAAGGAAGAAATCGAAAAGCGCATCGGTCTGTCGTTCGAACAGTTTACGCGCGCCGTGCTGCTGGCGCAAAATGAGTTTTCCACCTTTTTGAAAACGGAAGACAATGAACGGGGCGAGCTGCTCGAAACGCTGACCGGCAGCACCATTTATTCCGATATTTCCGTGCGCGCCTTCGAGCGGGCAAAAAAGGAAAAACTGGTCCTGGAGCGGCTGGCGGAAAAGCTGGCCGACCAAAGGCCTTTGCCGCCGGAAGAGCGGGCCGACACGGACGCGCAGGCAACTGCCGCCGAAACCGCCTTGCACACCCTGGACTTGCGCAAGACTGTGCTGGAACAGCAGCAGCGCTGGCATCAGGAGACGCAAAAGCTGCAACAGCAGGTCGTGACTGCACAGCAGGCGCTGGAAACTTCAGCCGCAGAACGCGAAGCGGCGCAGGACAGGCACGCCGCGCTGGCCCAGTGGGAATTGCTGCAGCCGGCCCGCCCCCTGATTGACGATGCCGCTCGCCTGGCCGCCGATATAAGCAATGCCAGCCTGGTGCTGGAATCGTCGCGCCAGCAAGCGGCGCAGGCGCAGGCCAGCCAGGAACTGGCGGCGGCCCAGGTGCAGCAAGCCACGGCAGCTTTGCAGGCGCAGGAAACAGCACAGCGCGATGCCGCGCCGCTGCTGGACCAGGCCAAGGCGCTCGATGCGGGTATCGCCGCCCGCCTGCCCGCGCATGGCCAGGCCCAGGCTGCGGCAAAGGCGGCCGACCAGGCCAACGATGCTGCGCAAGCGAGCTTGCTGGCGCAGCAGGAGCGCCAACGCAGCTTGAACAAGGAACAGGAAGCGGGCGCACAATGGCTGGACAGCCACCAGCATTGGGCCTCGCTGGCCCAGTCATGGCCCTTGTGGGACCAGCTATTCACGCAAGCGGGCCAGGCCGCCGCGCAAGCCGATGCGGCCGAGACCATCCTGGCGCAGGCAAGGCAGTTGCTGGAACAGGCCGATGCAGAAACCGTGACGGCGCAAGCCATGTTGACGACGGCGACCACCACCCTGGCCGCGCGCGAAGCGCAAAGACAAACGGCATTGGCTGCCTTGCGTACCATCGATGGTGAACGATTGCAGGCACAAAGGACGCAATTGCAAGCCCATGGCCAGACCTTGGGCGCGGCAGAAAAAGCCTGGAGCGAACTGGCGCGCAAGCAGCAGGAACTGACACAATGGCAGGCTAAAGTCACGCATTTGGCGCAAGCCGTGCAGGCGGAACACGCGGCACTGGTGGCGGAAACGGCAAAGACGGCCGCGATTGATGCGGCTCTGGTCCAGGCGGAAAAATCCCTGAAAAACGCTGAAGCTGCCTGTGCCGCCAGCGTCGAGCAATTGCGCGCCAACCTGGCGATTGATACGCCCTGCCCGGTCTGCGGCGCGCTGGAACACCCGTACAGCCATCAAGACCCTGTCTCGCAGGCGATGCTGGCCAGCCTGCAAAACGATGTGCAGGCCTGCCGCGCGCTATCGCACGCCAATATCGCGCAACTGGCTGCGCACAAGGCCGCGCTGGATGGCTATGCACGCGAGCAGGCACCCGCCGCGTTGGCGCTGGCAGCCCTGCCGCCCGCCATCACCCAACTGACGACGCAGTGGCAATCGCATTCCGCCACCCTGCTGCTGCCGGCAGAAGAGCTACGTACGGACTGGTTTGCAGAACAACTGGCAGCCAATGCGGCGGGCTTGCAGGCGCTGGCCCAGCAAGACCTGGCGCTGCGCCAGGCCCAGACCCAGCGTGATCAGGCGCAGGTCGCCCACGAACAGGCGGCGTCGGAACATGTCAGGCTGACGGCTGCCCTCTCGTCGGCCCGGACAAAGCTGGCGCAACTGCAGGCGCAGCATGCGGCCAGCAAGGACAAGGGCGAAACCGCACGCGGCGCGCTCGATGGCTTGCTGACCCAGCTCGATAGCGCTTTTGCGGACACCGAGGGCGCCGAAGACTGGAAGGAGAACTGGCGGCAAGGTCCCGCCGACTTCCGTGCGGCGCGCGAAATGGAAAGCGCGCAGTGGCAAAAACAGCAAGCGGCGCAGGAAATCCGTATCCAGACACTGGCCACCCTGGCCGCGCAGCTAAGCGGAACACAGGCGGCGGCAAGCCAGGCGCAGCAGCTTGCCAAGGATGCGCATGCCGCATTCAATAGCCTAGCTACGCAGCTCAAGACGCTGCAGGCAGAGCGCAACGCGCTGTGGCATGGCCATGCCGTGACCGAGGTTGAGCACAAGCTGGCCGCCGCGATCGAGGCAGCAAAAGCCACGCTGGTCCAACAGCAAACGGCGGCGCACGCAGCCAGCCAGGAACGGACGCGTCTAGCTGAAGCGTGCGCGCAAGCCGAACAACGGCTGGCTTTTCTACGCCAGCAGGAACTTGCCGCCTCGGCCGCGCTGCAAGACTGGCTGCAGCAATTCCGGCAGGCGCACCCCGGCCACGCGCCGGAAGATATCATCAGCCTGCGTGAGCGCTTGTCCATTTCACCAGAAACCATGCAGATGGAGCGCGAAATCCTGCAAGCGATAGCCCACCGGCATACGGCCGCCGTCACCGTGCTGGCCGAACGCCGCCAGCAATTGGCAATCCATGTGGAACTGCCACCGGCCGAACTGGAAACGGATGTGGCGGTGCTGCAGACCGCGCTCGACGCCTTGACGGCTGAGCGCCAGCAAGCCAACCAGCAGGCGACTCAGCTGCGCCTGGCCATCGCCCAGGACGACGCCAAGCGCCACAGTGCCCAGGCGATGCTGGCACAAATCGAAGAGCAAGCGGCCATCGAGCGGCGCTGGGCCAGCCTTAACGAGTTGATCGGTTCGGCCGATGGCAAGAAATTCCGCAACTATGCCCAGCAATTCACCCTGGAAGTGCTGCTCGGCTACGCCAACGCGCATCTGAACCACCTGGCGCGGCGTTACCAGCTCGAACGCATCGACAATCCGAACAATCCCTCGCTGGGACTGATGGTGCGCGACCAGGACATGGGCGGCGAACTGCGCTCCGTCCACTCGCTGTCGGGTGGCGAATCCTTCCTCGTCTCGCTGGCCCTGGCGCTGGGTCTGGCCTCGCTGTCGTCGAACCGGGTGCGCGTGGAATCGCTGTTCATCGATGAAGGTTTCGGCAGCCTCGACACGGAAACCCTGCGCGTGGCCATGGATGCGCTCGACGGCTTGCAAGCGATGGGGCGCAAGGTCGGCGTCATCTCGCACGTGCAGGAAATGACGGAACGCATCGCCACCAAGATCCTGGTACGGCCGGGTTCGGGCGGCAAGAGCGTGGTGACGGTGCAATGACGCGGCAACAGCGAGAACAGCCTAGCGCGTTACAGAACCCGTTTGCAGCCTGAGCATGTCCCAGCCCAGCTCGCGCCGGATCTGTTCCGGATCGGGCGGCGGGCGACGCTGTTCGAGCTCGGCTTTCAACCATTTCCTGACCATTTCCTTGCCAGGTTTCTGACGCTGTTCCATGGTGTACCTCAATCATTGAGACCAATCGAGATGCCAAACGGCATCTCTGTATCCATAACGTAACAGCCATCATTCAGTTGACGCGAGCGTAGCGAAGATGCAACAGTCTGTAACGATGCGGCAAGTGCGGTAAAATCCCGGCCTTCGCGCGTTGCCCACGGCACGCCCCGCAATCGTCTTTAGGAAGCCCATGAAAGCCGCCCGCAGCCTTACCTTCAAGTGCGTAAAATGTCACAAATCCATGCAGGTCTACCTGCAAAAAGTGTCCGCCTGCTCGCATATCCAGCCTTACCAGGGCATCTGCCAATGCGGCGAGGTCAAGCGCCACGCCATCGGCCAGGCTGAAACCGTCAAGGCATATATTGAATCGGCAGACGGTAGCTGGACACATCACCACCACTAATGGTTAAAGAATGAGAGCGAGCCGCCGTTAATCAGGTATTCGCTCATTCAAGATAAACCATGTCCCAGCTTCCTGCCCTCATCCCCGCTTCACGCCAGAACGCCGCCAATACCGTGGCGGGCCAGGGCCAGCAAGCGCCCAAAACGGGTAGCGATCTGGCCAACTTCGCCGGTTCGCCGCTGATGCAGCGCACCACGCAGGATGTGGTGGCCTTGTCGAAGAATGGCCTGGACTTGTCGGCCCAGGGACTGTCCCAGCGCACCGATGCGCTGGGCAACGCCACCGTCGATGCGGCGCAGGACTTCCTCAAGAATATGACGCAAAAGATGTTTGGCGATGGCGCCAGCATCTCTTTTGATAGCGTCGACTTGCAAGCGGCATCGGGTTTTTCCAGTGGCGCCGCCAGCGTTTCGGGCCCCAAGGGCACCAGCCAGGCGGCCGCTTTCAGCCTTGACGAGAACGCCCATTTCATCGGCAAGGGCAAGATCACCACGGCCGATGGCCAGACCTTCGACTTTGAAGTGGAAGTGCAATACCAGTCCAATATCAGCGCGGGCGCCCTGCAGCAAACGCCGGCCGATGTGCCCGATACGTCCGACACCAACAAGCCTGATGACGCCGGCTTGCTTAGCAAGCAACTTCCCGCCACCAATTTCGCAGGCAATTTGAACGACCTGTTCAAGCTGCTGGGCCAGCAGCTGCAAAGCAATATTTTCCATGGCAATCAAGATACTGCCAGCACCAGCAACAAGGACGGCGACCAGGCCGGCAGCCTGACCCTGCGCCTGTTGAACCTGGTGCAACCCGCCAAGACAGCCGAGACAGACAAGACCGAAACCAAGGCAGACGCCCAGGCCCGTGCGCTAGCCGCTGCCTATGGCGCGGACGAGCAGCCAGCAGCACCGGCGATATCGCAGACCCAGGCTTAGGCCGCCACCTAGCAGCCACGTATAATAGAAGACGGCCTGCGCAGGCGACCATGCCGCGCGCCCTCTTCTTTCGATTGAATCCCATGTCCGACACTTCTTCAAATACCGCCCATCCGCAGATCCACTGGAGCGAAAACGGCGCCGAACACACGGCCCGCTGGCGCTCGGAAAGCGGCATGCCGCCACCGAAGCGCGTCGTCATCGCCGACGACCGCACGACGGCCGACCAGGCGTATCGCCTGGCTTGCGAAGGCACGGCCATGCTGTGGCGCGGCGACTTCCAGAATGCCCGCCAATTGCTGCAGGCGCTGGCGCGGCGCGCCGACCATAAAAACGACAAACCCGGCAAGAAGGCCAAGGCGACCAAGCTGGCCAAGCCAGAACCGAGCGCCACCGAAGCCTTCCATTTGCACCGCCAGGCCCAGTCGCAGCGCGCCCGCACCCTGGCCATGGTGCTACTGCCTTTCGACGCCGACTACACGGTGCCGCTGCGCCGCGCGCCCGACGTGAAACTGGCTTGCAATGAAGCCTACGGCCGTGGCACGGAACCGTTTATCGCCTCGCTGCGCGAATTGCTGGGCCTGATCGGCGCCCACGAATGGCGCCGCACGGGCGTGGAATTGCCGGCCCTGGGCCAGCGCATCCACCCGCATTACGGTGTGTTCGCGCCGATCCGTGGCGAATACGTGGCCCTGGTAGCCGATACGCCGTTGCCACCGCGCACGAAACTGGCTTTCGATATCGGTACCGGCACCGGCGTGCTGGCTGCCGTGCTGGCGCAGCGCGGCATCGAGCGCATCATCGCCACCGACCAGGATGCGCGTGCCCTGTCTTGCGCGCGTGAAAACCTGGCCCGCCTGGACTTGAGCGACAAGGTCGAGATCATCCAGGCCGACCTGTTCCCGGCCGGCCGCGCCCCACTGGTGGTGTGTAATCCGCCGTGGCTGCCTGCCCGCCCCAGCTCGCCGATCGAATACGCCGTCTACGACCCGGACAGCCGCATGCTGCGCGGTTTCCTGGCCGGCCTGGCCGACCATCTGGAGCCTGCAGGCGAAGGCTGGCTGATCCTGTCCGACCTGGCCGAACACCTGGGCCTGCGTCCGCGCACGCAATTGCTGGAGTGGATCACGGCAGCCGGTTTGAAAGTGGTCGACCGCCACGACGTCAAACCGACGCACCCGCGCGCGCAAGACGCCACCGACAGCCTGCATGCGGCACGCTCGAAAGAAGTCACCTCATTGTGGCGTTTAGCCGCCGCTTGACGGGAGCCGCAATCCCCGGCCATTGCGCAATGCAGCAAACTACACTATAATTCTGGCCTCAGACGCGGGGTGGAGCAGTCTGGCAGCTCGTCGGGCTCATAACCCGAAGGTCACAGGTTCAAATCCTGTCCCCGCAACCAGACACATGAAAGCCGCTGATTCTTGCAAAGGAATCAGCGGCTTTTTCATTGTGGCATGCCTCTACGCCAGACTTTAGGTAGCAGGAAGCGGCCTCGCTTTTCAAATAACAATACCCCTTCAAAGCAGACTTAGCAAAAATCATTCCCGCGACACGGTGAACTGGTATATAATTCGCCTGCGGGGTGGAGCAGTCTGGCAGCTCGTCGGGCTCATAACCCGAAGGTCACAGGTTCAAATCCTGTCCCCGCAACCAGAATTCCTGAAAAGGCTTATCGTTCGCGATAAGCCTTTTTGCATTGGAAGCGGTTTTCTCAAATCCATATCCCTGCTCCGATTCATGACGGGTTGGAAAATTGGGCATCAGCATGCATACGTGGCGTAGCTTCCCATGATGGGGGTGAGGTGGATTGAGTTAGGACGGGTAGTGGGAACTACTCTGCACTGGCCCGTATCTGCTTGGCCGCTGCGCGCAAACTGGCTGCTGCGCGGTCCAGCCGGTCGATGCCGGCCGCGTCGGACAGGGCTGCAAACGCGCTGATATGGAAGGTGGCGACCATCATCGGCGACAAAGCGCTGTCGATCGCCGCGCGGCTCAAGTCCGTCGAGGCGTCCAGATAAGCCTCGCTGCCGGCTTCGAAGGCTTGCTTGGTGTCCAGCAATTCCTGGCCGCCATCCGCCCTGGCCAGGCAATCGTCGACTTTTTGCTGGAAGGCAGGCATGGGATCGATTACCGGTTCGGCCACTGCGTCCGGGGTGGTAGCCGCGTCGGCTGGCTTGGCGCTGGCGGCATCCGTATTTTTTTCCGCCGACAGTACGCTCAAGGTCAGCCAGCGCTCGACCGCCAGATAATCCTCGAACGGGTCGGCCACCTTGGGGTTGATCAGCCATACTTCGCCCGTACGCCAGTCTATCCTGGAACCGCGCTCGTCTCTGGCCAGCAGAATATCCTTGCCGCCATTGGGGTTCGACATGCGGCCGATTTCAACCCAGTTCATCAGCTCGGCCTGGCGCGACATCGCATTCACACGATGAAAGTAGCCCATCCATAAAAATCTGGCGATCAAGAGAACCAGGGCACCGCCAACCATCCACATCATTTTTCGCTCCGCGCGTTCCACATCGACAGCGCCCATTTTCGCACATGAAACTAGGCATTTTTAAAACTTTGCACTGAGGAAACATCAGAATAGTGTATCGACCATGTTAAATTGCTACTTTCACTCGCCATGGCTAGCCACAATGAAGTTATTACGCGCCCTTGCGCTTCCTGTCGTCCTGTTTTTTTCCAGCACCGCACATTCGAGCCCTACCACTTCCAGCAAGGAAGATAGCGAAGCACTGCTGCAGTTCGTGGCGCCCTTCGCCGAACAGCAACTGGGCAAGCATGGCGCATTCCTGCCCTTTGGCGCCGGCATGACAGCCACTGGCGAGATCGTCGCCACCAGCGCTGGCAATGGCGACGAAACACCACTGCCTGCAGACATCATTGCAATGTTGCAAGAATTACATGCGGGAAGCGCCGCCGCCGGAAAGTTCAGGGCCACCGCGCTCGTCTATGATGCCTCGGTGCCCTTGCCCTCCTCCAGCCAGACCAGCGACGCCATCGCCATCGCGCTCGATCACGAGGATGGCTACTCCGTCGTGACCTTCCTGCCCTACACACTGGTAGAGGGCAAATTGCATCGTGGGCCAGCATTCACGCGCCCAGGGACCGCATCGATATTCAAGAAGTCCATCATGCAGTAAAGACGGCGCCAGTCGCATTTCCACAACGCGTGATCGATGCGGATTGTCTGCGTGACACGACTACGATACAATGAGAACAATTCTCATTTAGATTGTTTGCCTTGTGCTTGCCGCCCACCCATCATCGCCAGACTTCCAGTCGCTCTACAGCCAGCACCATGGCTGGCTGCTGGGCTGGCTGAAGCGGCGCCTGCACGATGCGGGCCTGGCCAGCGATCTGGCGCAAGACACCTTCATCAAGATACTGGTCGCACGCAGCAGCAACGACATCATCGCACCGCGCCCCTTCCTGGCGACCATCGCCAGGCGTTTGATCGCCAACCACTGCCGGCGCGAAGAGCTCGAGCATGCCTATACCGACGCGCTGATGCACTTGCCGCCAGCGCACGCGCCCTCGCCGGAAACGCTGTCCATCCTGGTCGAATCGCTGCAGCTGATCGACCGCGCGCTCGACACCTTGTCCGACAAGGCCAGGAACGCCTTTTTGATGGCCCATCTCGATGGCCTGACGTATGCCGAAATCGCCGCAGAACTGCAAGTGAGTACCCATTCGGTCAAGAAGTATCTGAGCCAGGCCAATCTGCTGTGCTTTTTTGCCGTGCCCGATTTTGCCTCGCCCTGACACCATGCGCCCCTCCGCCGCCGCGCCCAGCATGGTGTATGCCGAAGGCCAGCCCATCGCCATGGCGATTGCCATGCAGGCAGCCGAATGGCTGACCACCTTGATGAGCGGACAAGCCACCTCCGTCGAAAAGGCGGCATGGGCCGACTGGCGCCAGTCGCACCCCGACCATGAACGCGCGTGGCGGCATATCGAAAAAGTCAGCGGCGGTTTCCAGGGACTCGACGGGCAAGCCAGCCGCCAGGCGCTGGCGCGCCGCTCGCGCAGCATGTCGGCTGGCGGCTTGCCGATTTCCCGGCGCGGCAGCCTGAAGGCGCTGTCCTGGCTGGCCGCCATTGGCCTCTCCGGCTGGCTGGGCGCCCGCTCGCAACCGGCGCAGACGCTGCTGGCCGATGCCGCCACCAGCACCGGCCAGCGCCGCGATATCACCCTGCCGGACGGCACCCAAGTAACGCTCAATAGCGGCAGCGCCATCAACATCCGCTATTCCAGCACCCAGCGCCTGCTGCAACTGGTGCAGGGAGAAGTATTCATCAGCACGGCCCATGAAACCAGCGGGCCGTATCGTCCCTTCCTGGTCGAAACGGCGCAGGGCCACGCGCTGGCGCTCGGCACGCGCTACTCGGTGCGCCAGGACGGCGAACGCACCAGCGTCGCGGTGGAGCAAGGCGCCGTCCGGCTCACGCCGCGCCATGGCAGCGGCAGTCTCGTCATCCACGCAGGCCAGGGCAGCAGCATGGATGCGCAGCACGTCGCCCCCGTACACACCGTGTCGCCCGATGTGTGGGGCTGGCGCCGTGGCTTGCTGCTGGCCGACGACATGCGCTTGCGCGACTTCCTGCATGAACTGAGCCGCTACCGCCACGGCGTACTCGGTTGCGACGACGGCGTGGCCGACCTGCGCATCTCGGGCGTGTTCCCGCTGCATGACCTGGACGCCGTGCTGCTGTCGCTGCCCGATACCTTGCCGGTCGACCTGCGGCTGCGCACGCGCTACTGGGTCCAGGTGGAAGCGCGCAAAAAAAAATTAAAGATATCGTAAAAAAAGTAGCCGTTTCCGATTTCCGCGTGACCCATGGTTGAAACGCTCTTCCGACGACTTCAACCCAAGGTAATCATGTCTGCATCCATTTTCTCCATCCGTCGCACCACCATGGCGCGCGCCATACAACTGGTCTTCATCGGTTCCACCCTGCTGCTGAACGCCAGCGCACAGGCGCAAGACGCTACAAACGCCATGCAGCAAGCCGCCTACGACTTCCAGGTGCCGGCCGGCGACCTGGCCACCGCACTGCGCCAGGTGGCCAGCCAGTCCAGCGTCATCCTCAGCTTCACGCCCGAACAAACCCGTGGCAAGACGACGGCAGGCCTGAACGGCCGCTCGGGCGTGCTGGCCGCCCTGAATGGTTTGTTGCGCGGCACGGGCCTGAAGGCTGAGCGCAGCGTCAACGGCAGTTATGTGCTGCGCGCGGCAGACGCGGAAGCCTTGTCCGTCATGCCTGGCGTGACAGTGATGGCGCAGCAGGACGCCACCGAAGGCACGGGTTCGTATATTTCGCCGGTGGCGATCACCACCGCCACGCCGCTGGGCCTGCGCATCCGCGAGACCCCGCAAACGGTCAGCGTCATCACCAGCCAGCGCATGCAAGACCAGGACTTGACGACGATCGGCCATGTCATGGCGCAGGCGCCGGGCATCACCCTGTTTAGCCTCGGTAGCGAGCGCGTAGGCTTCAGCTCGCGCGGCTATCCGATCACCAATTACCAGCTCGACGGCGTCAGCACGCACTCGGAAAACCTGGGCCTCAATTCGGTGCCGTCACAAAGCCTGGCCGACATGGCGCTGTATGACCGCATCGAAGTACTGCGCGGCGCCTCTGGCCTGATGACAGGCGCCGGCGACCCGTCAGGCGCCATCAATATGGTGCGCAAGAAGCCGACCGCCGATTTCCAGGCGTCTGCCGAAGGCGCGCTGGGCTCGCGCAATGAACGGCGCGGCACGGTCGATGTATCGGGCTCGCTGAACCAAACGCGCAGCGTGCGCGGCCGCCTCATCGCCGTGGCCGACGACAGCGACAGCATCATCGACAACTACAACCACAACAAGCAGGTGCTGTATGGCGTGATCGAAGCCGACCTGGCCGCCGGCAGCAAGCTGACGGCGGGCGTCACTTACCAGCGCAACCGCTCGAAGGGCTCGCTGTCCTACCTGGGCTTCCCCCTGTTTTACAGCAATGGCGAGATGACCGACCTGCCGCGCTCCTTCAGCCCGGCCGCGCCATCGAACCGCTTCAACAGCAACTCGACCGAAGTATTCACCAGCCTGGAGCAGGCGCTGCCGAACGACTGGAAGCTGAAGGTCTCGGCCACGCATCTGCAGTCGTCGCAGCAGGAGCGCTCCGTGTTCATGGGCGTCAGTGCCGGCTTCCCCGACAAGGCCAGCGGCGACGGGCTGGAACTGGAAGCGAATTATCGCGACTATGACCTGCGCGTGAGCAGCGTGGACGTCAACGCGCGCGGCCCCTTCACCCTGTTCGGCCAGCAGCACGAACTGGTGGTCGGCGCCGATTACAGCCAGTTCGACAGCACCACCGATGGCCGCTTTGACTGGAATATCCAGGGTCAAGCCGTCAATCTGTATCGCCCGGTGCCCACCCAGGCGCCCGTCTACGGCAACACCTATGTCAAGTACGACAGCACGCGCCGCCAATCGAGCATCTATGCGGCCAGCCGCTTTACCCTGGCCGCACCATTGAAACTGATCGTCGGCGCAAAAGTGATGCGCTATGACGAAAACTATATCTCGGACGCACCCGCAGCCAACTTTTATAGCCAGTCACCCGCCTCCGAAAGCCGCGTCTTCACGCCGTATGCAGGCCTGGTTTACAACCTCGACAAGCAGCACAATCTGTACGCCAGCTACTCCACCATCTACCAGCCGCAGGCCGCGCAAGACCGTTATGGCAAGCTGCTGCCGCCACGCTCGGGCAAGAACTATGAAGCAGGCGTCAAGAGCGCCTGGCTGGACGAACGCCTGAACACCAGCGTGGCGCTGTACCAGATCCAGCAGAGCAATCTGGCAGAATCCGATCCCGGCTACACCCTGCCGGGGACGGACTTCCCTGCCAATCGCGTGATCAAGGGCGCAAAGACGCAGGGCCTGGATGTGGAAGCGTCGGGCGCCGTCACCCCGGCCTGGAACATGTCGGCTGCCTGGTCTTACAGCCGGACGGAAAGCGCCGACGGCAAGGCAATCCAGACCACCTTCCCGCGCCACCTGGTGAAACTGTGGACCACCTACCGCCTGCCGGGCGAGCTGCATCGATTGACGGTGGGCGGCGGCGTGAACTGGCAAAGCCGCGTGTATTCCGATATCGATGCGTGGCAAATCGACCGCACCTTGCATTGGGAACAAAAGGCCTATTCGGTGGCCAGCCTGATGGCGCGCTATGACCTCAACGACAAGCTGTCGGCGACGCTCAACGTCAGCAATCTGTTCGACAAGAAGTACACGGCGTCCGTGTCGGACTGGTGGTACTCCGGCATGTATGGCCCGGCCCGCAAGGCAGCGCTGACCGTCAAGTATCAGTTCTGACAGTAGCCTGAGATCAGGCGGGGGCGAATTAGGTATTTGGCATGAGTTCACATCAACGGAGGCTGGTGATACACTTCCGCCAAACGGGCGGCGTGCCGTCCGCGCCGATAGAGACACCCAAGGAGAATGTGTGAAGGACCTCGCCCCCGCCCTGCCAGCCGATACGGCCGATCAACCAGCCAACCCCTCGCGCCGGCGCATTTTCCAGGCTGCTTCCGCAGTCGGCCTGGCCGCCAGCCTGCCGGCGCTGGCCGACGCCGCGCCAGCCAAGAAAACCGTGGTCAAAGGCTCGCTCGACGAGAAGCTGAAAGCCCATGTCAAGAACGTGGTGGTGATCTACCTGGAAAACCGCAGCTTCAATAATCTGTTCGCCAACTTCCCCGGCACCAGCGCACCGCTGTCGGCCGTCACGGCAGAACAGGCGCAGCAGCTGGACCGCGACGGCACGCCGCTGGCCACCCTGCCCAAGATTTGGGGCGGCCTGGTGCCCGACCAGCAAAATATCGGCGGCATCGATTACCTGATCAAGGAAGACCAGATCCAGGGCCTGCCGAACGCGCCCTACAAATTGAGCGACCCTGCCGGCAAGCCTCTGCCGGAGAGCATCATTACGCGCGACCTGGTGCACCGTTTCTATAACAACCAGATGCAGATCAATGGCGGCAAGAACAACCAGTTCGCCGCCTGGGCCGATAGCGGCGGCCTGGTGATGGGCCACTACGGCGAAACGGCGAAAAACCTGAACATGTGGCAGATCGCCGAACAGTACACGCTGTGCGACAACTTCTTCATGGCGGCCTTCGGCGGCTCGTATATGAACCACCAGTTCCTGGTCACCGGCCGTCCTAACGAATACTTCAACGCGCTTGATACGGCAGCGAAGAAGAAACTGGCCGTATTGTCAGACGGCCCGCAAGGCGTGCGCCTGGCGATCGCCGAAGCCTCGCCCAAGTCTGCGCTGGAAGGCAAGCCGAAATACGTCAACGACGGCGCCCTCACGCCAGACGGCTATGCCGTCAACACCATGGCCCCGCCTTACCAGCCCAGCTATATCCGCCCGGCCTACGACGGCGATCCGCTGCATGCCGACCCGGCCGACGCCAATACCCTGCCGCCGCAAACCTATGACACCATCGGCGACCTGCTGTCGCGCAAAGGCGTCAGCTGGGCGTGGTATGGCGGCGGCTGGCAAGCGGCGCTCGACCACAAGGGTGGCGGCAACAAGCCGAACTTCCAGTTCCACCACCAGCCGCTGAACTACTTCAAGCAGTTCGCACCTGGCACGGCGGCGCGCGCGGAACACTTGCGCGACGGCGGCACCGGCGACAGCCCGATCTCGAACAAATTCCTGGCCGCCGCCGTAGCCGGCAAGCTGCCTGCCGTGACCTTCTACAAACCACAGGGCAATTTGAACCTGCATGCCGGCTACTCGGACATCGAGTCGGGCGACCAGCACGTGGCCAACATCATCCAGCACTTGAAAGAGTCGCCGCAGTGGAAAGACATGATCATCGTGATCACGTTTGACGAAAACGGCGGCTGGTGGGATCACGTGGCGCCGCCAAAAGGCGACCGCTGGGGCCCAGGCACGCGCATTCCCGCCATCGTTGTCTCGCCTTATGCGAAAAAAGGCGCGGTCGATCACAGCTTCTACGACACCACGTCCATCATGCGCCTGATCACGCGCCTGCACGACTTGCCGCTGCTCGACGGCCTGAAAGTGCGCAACGAGGCCTTCGCTGCGCGCGGCGCTTTGCCTCCAGGCGACCTGACGGGCGCGCTCAGCTTCCGTTAAGCCAGGCTTTAGCATCCCACAATGCGGCACGCCTGTGATACACTGCGTGCCGCACTTTCATACGCAGGCCGCTTTTCCTGTCGATGAGATTCACAATGAGCCCGACTCCTGTAGCCGGGCTTTTGTTTTGTGGAACAGGCTTGCAGCGTATTCACCAGTACATAGCGGACAGATTTCTGCCCGCTCCCCAGCTGACACCAGCCGGGGACCAGAGGTTCAGAAATGAGAGATAAAAAAGACAACGCCACCATCGACTTGCCCGGTTTCGGTCCGCCGCCAGCGGCGCCGGCCGTGCTTGAGCAGGACGCCGAGCCGAAACGCCGCGTACGCGTGCGCAAGGTGGCGCTGAAGCAGGTGCAGCTCGAACTGCTGGAGCCGACCGACGCCACGGGCCTGCCCGTCTGGACGCGCGACGCCGGCCTCGATCTGAGCGGATTGCCGATCTGGGCGCCTGACAAGCAAGCCTGACAAGTAGTACAGTACCCGTAGCACCATGCCGGCGGCCGTTTGCCGCCAGCCGAACCCCATCCGCACAAGGGCGTAGAACGCCTGTAGATTGTGCCCATCCACCCTACCGGCTCCGCCCTTTATGACCACTACTTCCAGCACTTCTTTTTCCAGCCTGCCGCTGACACCCGCCTTTCTGGCCAACCTGGACTCGCTCGACTACCACGAGATGACCACCATCCAGGCGCAAAGCCTGCCGGCGGTGCTCGATGGCCGCGACCTGATTGCGCAAGCCAAGACGGGCAGCGGCAAGACGGCCGCTTTCGGCATCGGCATCCTGCACAAGCTCAATCCGGCTTGGTTTGCCGTGCAGGGACTGGTGCTGTGCCCGACCCGAGAGCTGGCCGACCAGGTGGCCAATGAGCTGCGCCGTCTGGCGCGCGCGGCCGGCAATATCAAGATTCTGACCCTGACGGGTGGCGCGCCGATGCGCCCGCAAATCGCTTCGCTGGAGCATGGCGCCCACATCGTGGTCGGCACGCCCGGCCGTTTGCGCGACCATCTGGGCCGCGGCACCATCAACCTGAACCACGTGCAGACGCTGGTGCTCGATGAAGCCGACCGCATGACGGACATGGGCTTTTACGAAGAAATCGCCGGCATCGTCAGCGCCTGCCCGGCACGCCGCCAAACCCTCCTGTTCTCGGCCACCTACCCGGAAGACATCCGCCGCGCCACCGCATCGTTCCTCGTCAATCCGCTGGAAGTAACGGTCGAAGCGCAGCATGACAACGACAAGATCGAACAGCGTTTCTATGAAATCGGCTTTGACGAGCGTAACAGCGCCGTCGGCAAGCTGCTGAAGCACTTCAAGCCCGAGTCCACCCTGGCCTTCTGCAACACCAAGGTCCATTGCCGCGAACTGGCCGAAGAATTGCGCCAGCAAGGCTTTTCTGCGCTGGCCCTGTACGGCGAACTGGAACAGCGCGAACGCGATGAAATCCTGGTGCTGTTCGCCAACCGCAGCTGCTCGGTGCTGGTGGCCACCGACGTCGCCGCACGCGGCCTCGACATCTCGGACCTGGGCGCGGTGATCAACGTCGACGTGTCCAAAGATACGGAAGTGCATATCCATCGCATCGGCCGCACCGGCCGTGGCAGCAAGAAGGGCCTGGCCCTGTCGCTGTGCGCGCCGAACGAGAAAAAATGGGTCAAGCTGATCGAGCAATACCAGAACAGCGCCGCCCAATGGCACGAGCTGAAGGAACTGGAAGAAGACGACGGCGCCGTGGCGCTGCCGGCGCCGATGGTCACCCTGTGCATCATGGGCGGCAAAAAGGACAAGCTGCGCCCCGGCGACTTGCTGGGCGCACTGACGGGCGACGCCGGCCTGACCAAGGAGCAAGTGGGCAAGATCAACGTGTTCGAATTCATGACCTACGTGGCGCTGGACCGCAGCGTGGCCGAAGCGGCCTTCAAGCGCCTGAACGCAGGCAATTCGCTGGGCCGCGACTTCGGCAATATCAAGGGCCGCAGCTTCAAGATGCGGTTTATCGAAGCTTAAGTCTTTATTCGCACCCCAACAGCAAAGGCTGGGGTCAGACCCCATGGCATGTAGCGCGATGAATATCAGCGCTATTTGCTGGGGGGCTGACCCCGGATTTACGATATGGGGCGCGCCTGCGGGCCTTGTGGCGTATCCTCGATTTCATAGCCAGCCTCGCGCGCCAGCGCGCGCAAGCTGTCTGCATCGGACCAGCGGCGCTCTTGCCGTGCCGCTTCGCGCTCACTCATCCACGCCTGCACCTGCGGCGGCACCATCACGGTAGCCGGCTGCCAGTGCGCCAGGTTCAGTCCCAGCGCCATATCGAAGCGCAGCATGGTGGTTTTTTTCACGCCATCGGGCAGCGCGCTTTTCAGCAGCTCCCAGGCCACAGCCAGCGCGCGCGGGAAGTTGAGGTCGTCGTTGATTTGCGCCGTGAAGCGGGCCAGCCAATCCTCGTCAGGTTCATCGCCTGCTTCACCCAGTCCATGTACGCTGCTGCGCAAGCGCGCCAAGCCGCTGGCCGCCGCCAGCAAGGCTTGGTCGCTGAAATTGAGGCTGCTGCGATAGTGCGCACCCAGGCACAGATAGCGGTAAGCCAGGGGATCTACGCCCTGCTCCATCAGGCTTTGCAGGCGCAAAAATTCGCCTGACGATTTCGACATCTTGGCATCCTGCGTTTTCAAAAAAGCGCCGTGCAGCCAGAAGTTCGCCAAGCGCGTGCCGTGGCGCGCTTGCGTCTGCGCGATCTCATTGCTGTGGTGGACCGCCACATGGTCATCGCCGCCGCAATGGATATCGAAATAGCTGCCCAGGTGTTTTTCAGACATGGCCGAGCACTCGATATGCCAGCCTGGAAAACCCAGGCCCCAGGGGCTATCCCACTCCATCTGGCGCTGACCCGGCGTGCCGCTGAACTTCCACAGCGCGAAGTCGCAGATATCGCGCTTCTCGCCCAGCTCCACCCGTTTGCCCGCCTGCAGGCCATCGCGGTTCAAACGCGCCAGCCGGCCATAGCTATCCTGGCGCGTGGTGTCGAAATAGATGCCATCACTGGTGCGGTAGGTATAGCCCTTGACTTCCAGGTCGCCGATGAAGGCAATCTGTTCGGCGATATGGTCGGTGGCGCGGCACCAGACGGTGGGCGGCAAGATATTCAATTGACGCAGATCGTCTTCAAAGGCAGCAGTGAATTCGGCGGCGATATCCCAGGCCGACTTGCCGCTGCGGACACTGCGTGCCGCTATCTTGTCGTCGCCGCTGTCTGCGTCCGACGTCAGATGGCCCACGTCGGTGATATTCATCACATGGCGTACCTGCCAGCCGTTGAACGCCAGCACCCGGCGCAAGCCATCGACAAACAGATAGGTGCGCAGATTGCCGATGTGCGCGTAATCGTAGACGGTGGGGCCGCAGGCATACAGGCCCGCCTTGCCGGGTTCAATCGGTTCAAACGGACGCAGGCTGCGTTCATACGTGTCGTACAGATGTAGTGTCATGCGGGACTTTCAAAGTGGCCAGGAAAGCGGTGCGGAAAAAGAAAATGGCCACAGGTTTTTCAACACTGTGGCCATCGAAATGAGGAAGAAACTTAGCAGCGCGCGGCCGAATCCTCACAGGGCCAGGCGCACGGACACAGCGCAGCAGAAGCGGCGCCGGAAGCAGTGACTGGATGGAGAATGGATGTGAACATGATGGAACTATCGCATGTGCGCCGGCAGACCGTCAAGCCCGCCGGCGTGGTGTGACTATTTCTTTGCCTGTTCGATATGCGGCAGCAGCACCGTCAAGATGCCCAGCAGCGGCAAATAGGAACACAGCTTGTACACATAGGCGATACCGGAGATATCGGCCAGGTGGCCCATGGCGGCGGCCGCGATACCGGACACGCCAAACATCAGGCCAAAGAAGATCCCGGCGATCATGCCGACCTTGCCCGGCACCAGTTCCTGGGCGAAGACGACGATGGCGGAAAACGCGGACGAGATCACGAAACCGATGATCACCGTCAGCACGGCCGTCCAGAACAGGTCGACATACGGCAGCAGCAAGGTGAATGGCGCGGCGCCCAGGATCGAGATCCAGATTACGCGCTTGCGGCCGATACGGTCGCCGATCGGGCCACCCATGAAGGTGCCGGCCGCCACGGAGGCGAGGAACAGGAACAAATACATTTGCGCTGAACCGATAGACAGATGGAATTTATCGATCAGGTAAAAGGTGTAGTAGCTCGACAGGCTGGCCATGTAGATGTATTTGGAAAACACCAGCAAGGCCAGCACGCCCAGCGCGCCCAGCACCTTGTTGCGCGACAAATTAGGCCCGGCGTGGCCGCCCGCCTTCGGCTTGAAGCTGGCCAGGTGGCCGCTATACCAGCGGCTGACGCTGTACAGCACGCCGATGGCCAGCAAGGTCATCAGGCTGAACCAGGCGATATTGCCCTGGCCACGGCCCACGATGACGGCTGCCGCCAGCAACGGTCCCAGCGCCGAGCCCACGTTGCCGCCCACCTGGAACAGCGACTGGGCAAAGCCGTAGCGCCCGCCCGAGGCCATGCGCGCCACGCGCGATGCTTCCGGGTGGAAAGTCGAGGAACCCACGCCGATCAGGCCGGCAGCGATCAAGAGGGTCGAAAAACTCGATACCACGGCCAGCATCAGCACGCCAGCCAGGGTGAAGCACATGCCTATTGGCAACAGGAACGGCAGCGGACGACGGTCCGTGTACAGGCCTATCCAAGGCTGCAGCAGCGAAGCCGTGCACTGGAAGGTCAGCGTGATCAGGCCGACCTGGGTAAAGCTGAGGGCAAACTCGGCTTTCAGCATCGGATAAATCGATGGCAGCATGGCTTGCACCAGGTCATTGAGCAAATGCACGAAGGCGACAGCGCCCAGGATGTGCATGGCCAGGCCAGACTGGTGTTGCGAAGTGGAAATCGGCTGGGACGGCGCCATCGGCGCGGTCAAACTATCGGGAGTAGAGGTGGTCATCTTTGTTGTATCCGCAGAAATCGGGCCACACAACAGGCCCGGCAAGATAAGCAGTATAGTATGGGCGTTGAATTGATAACTTCCAATAATCGTCGCCCAAGTGACAAATTCGTCACCCGATCATGCATACGAACGATACTACCCGGTTCGGCCCCGACGGCATGCCCTTCAGCCGCAGCACCAATTCCAGGGATTACCAGTTGCTGCCGCGCCCCGTGGCGGCGATGTCCAAACAATATGCGGCAGGCGCCCACACGCCGATGCACAGCCATGTGCGGGCACAATTGCTGTATGCCACCGAAGGCGTGATGCGTGTCAGTACCGCGCACGGCGTGTGGATCTTGCCGCCGAGGCGTGCCCTGCTGATGCCAGTGGGCGTAGAGCATGAGTTGCACACACTCAACGACCTGAGCATGCGCACCCTGTATATCGAGGCACAGGCAGCGGTCGTCTTCGGCCCTGATTGCAAGGTGCTGGAAGTGAGCACCCTGCTGCGCGAATTGATTTTGGCGCTGCTGACCGAGCCGCTGGAATATGATTTGGGAGGACGCGGCGACTGGCTGGCCCACCTGATCCTGTCAGAGCTGGCGGCGGCCGCAACCGTGCCCATCGCCATACCCTGGCCACGCGACCGGCGCTTGCTGGCCGTCTGCACAGCCATCATGGCGGCGCCCGGCAGCCGGCGCAGCATCGAGGAATGGGCCTACGATGCGGGCGCCAGCGCGCGCACCCTGATCCGCTTATTTCCCAAAGAGACTGGCATGCACTACCGGCAATGGCTG
This sequence comes from Janthinobacterium saanense, assembly GCF_014200675.1. Taxonomy (GTDB): domain Bacteria; phylum Pseudomonadota; class Gammaproteobacteria; order Burkholderiales; family Burkholderiaceae_D; genus Janthinobacterium. The sequence goes on from NZ_JACHCI010000024.1 coordinate 85,451, forward strand.
CAGCAAGTGCACCTGGCCGACGCCTTTTGCCGCCTGAACCGCGGTGAAAGCGTGGGCGCCATCGCCAGCGCGCTGGGCTACGCCAGCCCTAGCGCCTTCAGCGCCATGTTCCGCCGCATCCTGGGGCGCACGCCGCAGACTTACTTAAGCGAATGGCGCGGCGAGCAGTAAAAACTCAGTTCTTTTCAGCGGCAATCAAGCGATAGGCCATCGCACCCAGCAAGGCGCCGATGATGGGCGCCAGCCAGAACAGCCACAGCTGACTGGTGGCCCAGTCGCCCACGTACAGGGCCACGCCCGTGCTGCGGGCCGGGTTGACGGAGGTATTCGTCACCGGGATGCTGATCAGATGGATCAGAGTCAGCGCCAGGCCGATCGGCAAGGGGGCAAAACCGGCCGGGGCGCGCTTGTCAGTGGCGCCCAGGATGACGATCAGGAAAAACATGGTCAGCACGATTTCAATCACCAGCGCCGACAGCATCGAGTAGCCGCCGGGCGAGTGGGCGCCATAACCATTCGAGGCGAAGCCTTTGCTGACATCGAAACCTGCCTGGCCGCTGGCGACCACGTACAGCACGCCGCCGGCCACGATGGCGCCCAGCACCTGGGCCACGATGTAGGGTAATAGTTGCTTGGCGGGAAAGCGGCCGCCCGCCCACAGGCCAATCGAAACGGCAGGATTCAAATGGCAGCCCGAGATATGGCCGATGGCATAAGCCATGGTCAGCACCGTCAAGCCAAACGCCAGCGCCACGCCGGCAAAACCGATGCCCAGGCCGGGAAAGGCGGCGGCCAGCACAGCACTGCCACAGCCGCCCAGCACCAGCCAGAAGGTTCCCAGAAATTCGGCCCCGTATTGTTTCATGATGGTTTCCTTCAAAGGTGAACGAGAAGATGCACTGCTGCTGCAGGCCAAGCCGCCACACCTCCGGCTCGGCGCCGGAACGAGGAAAACCGCCAGCGGCAGGCAAGCGCAGCCGGCGGATAATGACACGATGACGTTATAAATACAACATTATTTTATGCAACTATGATAATAGTCACCCCAGTAAAATAGAAACAATTTCTCAACATAAATAGATGCAATGTTGACTATTTCTCGCCACAAATAATGCTCGCCTGACATCAACCGGGATGCAGTCATCAGTTTTTGTTCAGCACCGCCGCTTCGGCAATGCTGGGATCGCCAAAATACACGGTACGCACCCCGCCCTTGCCGTCTGGACCCAGATAGACTCCGGCCATGCTGTGGCTGGCAGGGTCGTATAGCACCGAGTAATGATGACCGCAGTTATGCGGCTCGCAAACGCTGCTCAGCAGGCGCGGCTTGCCTTCGATCTCTACGGGTCTGAGCGGCGTGGTCACGCCTTTGCGCACCCAGTATTGTCGCCTCAGGCCAGCTTGCTTGATCGCCACATCAAAAGCGCGGCGAAAGACAGGATCAGCCTGATAGACATCGTTGAAATACGGGCAATTGCTGCCGCCATCACATTGCTGCGCCTGCCCTATCAGCGATAGCGCTGGCGCAGATGCGGGGGCTTGGGCCCAGACCGGGACGGACGTCAGCGCCATGGCTGCGCCGGAAAGCAGCGATAACAATAAACGTAGGCGCATGGAGCGATCCTAGAGCGAGCAGCGTATGCCAACCACGCCGTTAACTTTACCTTCAGGCCAATCCGCCTCGCGCCAGCGGTAGACGCCCGGTGCAACGATGATCAACTGCCATTCGACCAGCTTGCCGCTGGGGTCACGCCGGGTTTCATTGTCATAGCGTATGGTCAGGCTGCGCTCCGTTTCCGCCAGCACGGTGGCGGCGAAGCGGTTGGTGGTGCCCAAGCTGCTTTTCCAGGTGCGGTCATTGAAGATGGCCAGGCGCTGGTGGTCATCCGATAGCTGCATGCGCGAAAAATGCCGCGCCTCTTCGCAGACACTGCTGGTGTTGACGCTATCGGACCAGCTACCGGATAGCTGCGTGGCATCGAAAGGGATAGGGGCGGCATTCACGGCCGCACTCAGCAGCAAGGTAGCGAGCATAGGTATCGGACTAGGCTAGAGGAAAGAAAAGAGACAGGCATCAACGCAGCGCTACGGTAATGCTTGATGGCAAGGCCGGCGTGCGGCGATGTAAAGTGGCTTGTTCATAGGCGTACGCAATAGCAAGCAGGCGCGCTTCGCCATGCATAGGCCCGATGAAGGACAGCCCCACGGGCAGACCACCGGCCGCACCGGCAGGCACGGTGATATGTGGCAGCCCCGGCAGCAAACGCGGCAGGTCGTCGCAAGTGGGCGCGACCAGCGCACCCAAGCCTTGCGACTGCAACAGCTGTTCGATGCTGACATCACTCACACGGGGCAAGACCAGCGGATCAACCAGCTCGGCGCCCAATTCACGCAGGGCCAGCAAGGCGAGCTCCATCGCGGCGTCGGTGTCGGCACAGCGGCCAAACAGGCTGCGCACGACAGCGATGCGGCAAGGCTGCAAATGCGCAGCTGGCAACGGGACTCCAGTTTTGCCAGCAAGCGCTTCCAGCAACCAGGCCGCTTCACGCACGCTGGAGGCGATGGGACCATGGACAAGTCCGGTCGGCTTGATGGCGACCAGGCCGCAAGCCGATGCCGGCACCACTATCGAGCCATCCGCCTCGCTGCCGACAGCCAAGATCGTCAAGCCGGCCCAGCTGGCAGTCGCTTGCGGCACGCTGACGGCGGCCCACTGGCGCAGATTGCTTTTACCGATGATCACGGCGCCTGCGGCGCGCAGCCGGGCCACGATAAAGGCGTCGCAACTGGCGTACAGGCTTGTCCCCTGTACTTGGCTTGTCATGCGGTCGGCGGTGGCGATATCGTCGCGCAACACGACGGGAATGCCGTGCAAAGGGCCGCGCACCTTGTGCAAGCTGCGCTCGCGATCCATGTCCAGGGCGATTTTCAGTGCGTCAGGATTGATGGCGATGCCTGGATATTGCCGCGCACCCAGGCTGCACAGCGAACGGATGCGCGCCAGGTATTGCGAGGTCAGTGCGTGGGAGCTGAGTTTTCCTGCCTGCATCATCTGCTGCTGGGGCAAGACGCCCGCATCGAGCAAATGGGCCATGGGGCTGGCCGGGGCCGTGGCGCGCCCCAGTACAGGGCGGGAGGTGCGCGTCGGCGAAGCGGACAGCGCGGGCGTGACGCCGCTGGCTGTGCCATTTCGAACCAATTGACTGCGCTGCATGCTATCTCCGGGATGTCTATGTTGTGATGCAACAATGAACTTTCCGTAGCATAGCAGCGCTTGCCCCATAATTGTTGTTATAAGGAATTATTTTTTAAGCAAAAAAAACGCTACCCTAAGGTAGTAATGCCGTTCACTTAAGCAGGTTTTCGTAGAACGCGAGTGGCATAGCGCTGAGGTTTTGCCTTGACGGCCCGGTCGAATTTTCGATCGGGCCGT
>NZ_JACHCI010000025.1 GCF_014200675.1 Janthinobacterium saanense
GTCATCGAGCATGCTCGGCAGGTTAACAGCTGAACTTGCCGTTTACAAGACCCAAATAAAAATGCCGTTCAGTCTTAACTGAACGGCATTACAGCATTGATGCTGGCTTTTTTGCACGTTCGTGACTTTTACTTCTCTTCCGGCGTTTCCGTCACTTCCAGCGTGCCATAAAACTTGACGCCCAAATGGATGCGCTCGCGGCCCATGGCGACGCGGTGTTCATTCGTGTCGCGCAGGGAATAGACGCAGCCGCAATACTCTTGCTGGTAAAAATTCTCGCGCTTGCTGATCTCGATCATGCGGGCCGAACCGCCACCCTTGCGCCAGTTGTATTCCCAGTACAGCATGTCGGGGTAGTGGCTGGCCGCGCGCACGCCGCTGCCATTGATCTGCTTCATGTCTTTCCAGCGAGAAATACCCAATGAGCTGGTAATCACGGGAAAACCATGCTCATGGGCATACAGGGCCGTGCGCTCAAAGCGCATGTCGAAGCACATGGTGCAGCGGCGGCCCCGTTCCGGGTCGTTTTCCATGCCCTTGGCGCGCGCAAACCAGTTGTCGCGGTCGTAATCGGCATCGATGAACGGAATATTGAATTTTTCGGCAAAGCGGATATTTTCCTCCTTGCGTAGTTCATATTCCTTGAGCGGATGAATATTCGGATTGTAAAAAAAGATGGTGAAGTCGATACCCGAGGCCACCATGGCTTCCATCACTTCGCCCGAGCAGGGTGCGCAGCAGGAATGCAGCAGCACCTTGTTATTGCCACCAGGCCAGGCCAGTTTTTCGCGGGTGTATTCTTGTTCCATGATGCTATTCCGTCAAGAGAGGGCGTGCGCCTGATCAGTCTGGCACGCCACGTCGATAAAAAGATTACAGGTATCGTTTCACATGAATTTAAATAATGGATGCATTAGATTTTACCATTATTATTAATGAATTGAAGTGTTTATGATGGTGACTATGCAACACAAGGAGTTCTCATGGTCACCACGCATAATCTGGGTTTTCCCCGTATTGGCAGCAAGCGTGAACTGAAATTTGCCCTGGAAGACTACTGGAAGGGCGCCACCACGCGCGAGGCGCTGGAAGGCCTGGGCGCGGAACTGCGTCTGCGCCACTGGCAAGAGCAGCAAGTGCTGGATTTGGTGCCGGTGGGCGACTTTTCTTTCTACGATCAGGTGCTGGACATGAGTTTCACCTTGGGCAACGTGCCCAGGCGCGTGCAAGGCTTGAGCGGCAATGTGCTGGACAACTATTTCCGCGTGGCCCGTGGCCGTTCGGCCAGTGACAGCGATTGCAGCTGCGTGCATGCCGGTGAAATGACCAAATGGTTTGACACCAACTACCACTACATCGTGCCTGAATTCTCGGCCGAGACCCAGTTTGCGCTGGACGCAAGGCGCCTGGTGGAACAGATCGAACAAGCGCGCACACTGGGCGCCAGGATCAAACCTGTGATCATCGGCCCTGTGAGCTATTTGTGGCTGGGCAAGGAAAAAGACGGGTCGAACAAGCTGGCGCTGCTGCCGAAACTGCTGCCTGTGTATGCAGGACTGCTGGCCAGGCTGGCCAGCCTGGGCGTGGAATGGGTACAGATCGATGAGCCAGTGCTGGTCACGGAACTGGATGCCACCTGGAAGCAAGCGTTCGTGACCGCCTACGATGCCTTGCAAGGCGCGCCAGTCAAACTGCTGCTGGCCACGTATTTTGGCAAGCTGCAAGACAATTTGCCGCTGGCCGCCAGCCTGCCGGTGCAAGGCTTGCACGTGGACGCCATCAACGCCCGTGATGAGGTTGCGGCATTGATCACCAAACTGCCGGCGCAGCACGTGCTGTCGCTGGGCGTGGTGAATGGCCGCAATATCTGGAAAACCGATCTGAGCGCGACTCTGGAATGGCTGGAACCTGTCCATGCCACGCTGCAAGAGCGCCTGTGGCTCGCCCCATCGTGTTCCTTGCTGCACGTGCCTGTCGACCTGGACAATGAACAAAAGCTGGACCAGGACATCAAGTCGTGGCTCGCGTATGCCCTGCAAAAACTGCATGAAGTGCAAATACTGTCGGCAGCGCTGAACCATGGTCGTGCCTCGGTGCAAGCCGAACTGGCCGGCAATGCCGCCGCCATCGCCGCCCGCCGCGCTTCGCCGCGCGTACACAATCCTGCCGTCAAAGCTGCGCTTGGCGCCATCGAAAGCCGATTTGGTCAACGCCAGAGCGATTACGCCGAGCGTGCCCGCAAACAAGCGGCGCTGCTGCAATTGCCGGCTTTCCCGACCACCACCATCGGTTCCTTCCCGCAAACGGCGGAAATTCGCCAGGCCCGCAGCCAGTACCGCAGCGGCCAGCTCGACACTTGCGCGTATAAAGCGCTGATGCAGGCAGAAATCGCCCGCTGCGTCAAAGAGCAGGAAGCGCTGGAACTGGACGTGCTGGTGCACGGCGAAGCCGAACGCAACGACATGGTGGAATACTTTGGCGAACAGCTGGATGGCTACGCCTTCAGCCAGTTCGGCTGGGTGCAGTCCTACGGTTCGCGTTGCGTGAAACCGCCTATTCTGTTCGGCGACATCAGCCGTCCCAAAGCCATGACGGTGGAGTGGAGCACCTACGCCCAGTCGCTGACCAGCAAGCCGATGAAAGGCATGCTGACCGGCCCTGTGACGATATTGAACTGGTCCTTCGTGCGCGACGACCAGCCACGTTCGGTATCGTGCTACCAGCTGGCGCTGGCCATGCGTGCAGAAGTGCTGGACCTGGAACAGGCCGGTATCCGCGTGATACAGATCGACGAAGCGGCGCTGCGCGAAGGCTTGCCCCTGCGCAAGGCGCAATGGAAAGAATACCTGGACTGGGCCGTGGCATCGTTCCGCATCACCGCCAACGGCGTGCGCGATGAAACGCAGATCCACACCCATATGTGCTACTCGGCGTTCAACGACATCATTGCGCAGATCGCCGGCATGGATGCCGACGTGATCACCATCGAAACCTCGCGTTCGGACATGGAATTGCTGGACGCCTTCGATGACTTCAAGTATCCGAATCAAATCGGTCCTGGCGTGTACGACATCCACTCGCCGAACATTCCAGGCCAGGAGCAGATCGTCAAGCTGATGCAAAAAGCGGCTGAACGCATCCCGGCGGCCCGCTTGTGGGTCAATCCCGATTGCGGCCTGAAAACGCGCGGCTGGAAAGAGGTGATTCCTGCGCTGCACAATATGGTCGCCGCTGCCAAGACCTTACGGAGCACCGTCAGTGTTTAGGTGGCGTAGTGAGTCCAGCGCTGTCTTTGCGGCTTCAGGCTGCGCCTTGCAGCGCTTCTTCGGTCAGCCATTTGCCCAGTGCGCTGGCGGTCATCGGGCGGGCAAATAGAAATCCCTGGGCCATGGGGCAGCCCAGCGCCTGCAGGATTTGCGCCTGCCGCTCATCTTCCACCCCTTCGGCGATCACGGCCAGGCCCAGGTTGCGGCCCAGCTGAATGACCATTTCAGCGATGCTGCTGCCGCGCGCCGAGCCGGTGATTTCGGTGACGAAGGCGCGGTCTATCTTCAGGCGGTCCACCTGCAGGCGCTGCAGGTAAGACAGCGATGAAAAGCCGGTGCCGAAGTCGTCGATGGCGATGCTCACGCCCGTCTGTTTGATCTGCCACAGCATCTTGATCAAGAGGTCGGGTTCTTCCATCGCCATCGATTCGGTGATTTCCAGTTCGATGAATTCGGGTGGCGCCTGTGTTTCTTCCAGCGCCAGGCGCAGCATTTCCAAAAACAGGGGATGGCGGAACTGCACTTGCGAGACGTTGATCGACATGACGAAGTTGCGGTGGCCCTCGGCGCGCAGCCGCACCAGTTCGCAGCAGGCGGTGCGCAGCACCCATTCGCCCAGCTCGATGATGATGCCCGAGTATTCGGCGATGGGAATAAAACGGTCGGGCGAGATGAACTTGCCATCCGGCGTTTGCCAGCGCAGCAGCGCTTCGGCGCCCACGGCGCGGCGCGTGGACAGGTCGATCTGCGGCTGGTAGACCACAAATAGCTGCTTCTGGCTGAAGGCCGTGCGCAGCGCGTGCATCATGCGCACCCGCTCGCGGATTTCGATGCCCATGCTGCGCGAAAAATAAAAGTGGCCGGCGCGCTGCTGGCTCTTGGCGCGTTTCAGGGCGATATCGGCATCCTTCAAGGCATCGGCGCCCGTGCCGGCATGCTCGCCCAGGCGCACCAGGCCCAAGGTGGCCGATACCTGCACGTCCTGGCCATCGATGCTGAACGGCGTCTGGAACAGGGCCAGGATATTGGCCGGGTTCACCTGCGATGAATCGCCCAGCACACTGAAAATATCGCCACCGAGGCGCGCCACCGTCAGTTGCTCGCCCAGCTGGGTTTGCAGCCGGCCCGCCACGGCCAGCAGCAGCAAGTCGCCAAACTGATGGCCCAGCGCGTCATTGGTTTCGGCAAAGTGGTCCAGGTCGACCAGCGACAGGGTTGCCTCGTCGCGCGCAGGGCCGGCCAGCGCCGTGTCGAGGATTTCCACCAGGCGCGTGCGGTTGGGCAGCTTCGATAGCTGGTCGTAGAAGGCCGCGTTATGCAGATGCGTGACCAGTTCCACGTTGTCGAGCCCGACGGCGACGTTGCTGCAAAAGACTTCGAGCAGGCTTTCATCGATGGCGGAAAGAGGGCGCGGCAGCAGCAGGAAGGCGGCCGCATCGCGGCTGGACTTGCCGGCAAAGTACAGGGTGGCGTAGTCGTGGGCGTACACATTGCGCCGCTGCGCCAGCGTATGGTCGATGGCCTGCGCCACGCGGGCATTGTCGAGCTTGCACAGGGCGCTATGCGGTAGATTGGAAAAAATGCCCGTGCAGGCGCAGACGACCAGCTGCTTGCTGCCGTCGTCGAGCATATCCTGCACGCACAGCACGCCATCGGCGCGTACGCCCAGCAAGTCGGCGATCTGCGCCAGCGCGCCGGCCGAGAAGTTCTGCACGCCGTGTAAAGCCATCAATTGCGTGCTGGCGTGGACAATCTGGTCCAGGCCGCGCCGGCTGCTGCTGATCGCCCGTATCTGCTCATACGAGCGGATGGCCGCCGTCACCGTGGTAAACAGCTTGATGCGCGTCAGTTCGGATTTGGTCTTGTAATCGTTGATGTCGAAATCGCGGATGGCGTCGATTTCCGGTGCATAGCCGGGCTGGCCGGTGCGCAGGATGATGCGCACGTCGGTCATTTTCAGGGTTTCGCGGATATAGCGTACTAAATGCAGGCCCGCATCATCCTGTTCCATCACCACGTCGAGCAGGATGACGGCGATGTCGGTTTCATGCTTGAGCTGCTCGCGCGCCTGCGCTGCCGAATAGGCATGCACGAATTCCAGCGGACGGTGCTGCATTTCCAGGTTGCCGAGGGCAAAAGTGGTGGTGGAGTGGACATCTTCATCGTCGTCGATGATCATCACTCTCCAGACGCTGCGCAGCGCGGCGGCGGAGGCTGGCGGCGGTGCTTGCTCATCGAGGAATACCAGGTCGTCGTGATCGTCCTTGTTGGCATCAAGGGGCATGATCGGTTCAGGCATGTAATAGCTCTCCAGGATGACTTGATATTATTGCGAGCGCATCAGAAATGTGCATGGCGTTGTTGCACCGCCTTGCCGTACTGGCGTACTGTCTTCGGCGGTGCGCCTAGCCCTGCACATTTCTGATGTGCTCTCGGCGCATACCAAAAAATCAAAAAAACAAGGCATTACTCTCGCCATTTCTGATGCAGCTCTTGTTGCTTACCCCAATAAAAGTCGCATGTCGGGGATTTTGTTATACGCTCTCATTCAAGTATATAGCGATTTAATAAGCACTATGCTTTTTTAAATCTATGCCGTGGGGCAATATTTCTGTACTGGCATAAATACAACTGTAATAGATGATTTTTGATATTTAAAATGCATCAAGCCTTTCATTTCCCTGCACCATGTTGTAGAGAATGTGGCGATAGCGGTCTGGCGCGCCGTGTAGACTGGTAGAATTGCGTTTTCCAGTCTTCACAATTTCCTACTATGTCCGGCAATTCATTTGGCAAGCTGTTTACTGTTACCACTTTCGGCGAATCGCATGGCCCGGCTATCGGCTGCGTGATCGACGGCTGCCCGCCGGGCCTGGTCTTGTCGGAAGCCGATATCCAGCCTGAACTGGACCGCCGCAAACCGGGCACTTCGCGCCACGTGACGCAGCGCCAGGAATCCGATACGGTCGAGATACTGTCCGGCGTGTACCAGGGCGTAACGACCGGTACGCCGATTGCGCTGCTGATCCGCAACGAAGACCAGCGCAGCAAGGATTACGGCAATATCGCCGAAAGCTTCCGCCCCGGTCATGCAGACTATACCTATTGGCATAAATATGGCGTACGCGATCCGCGCGGCGGTGGCCGCTCGTCGGCGCGCCTGACGGCGCCGGTGGTGGGCGCGGCGGCGATTGCCAAGAAATGGCTGCTACAGCAATATGGCACCACCTTCAAGGGCTGCATGAGCCAGCTGGGCGATATTCCCGTGCCGTTTGAATCCTGGGAGCATGTGCATGCCAATCCTTTTTTTGCGGCCAGCGGCGACGCCGATCTGATCGCGCGCATGGAAGCGGCGATGGACCAGCTGCGCCGCGATGGCGATTCCATCGGCGCCCGTATCGATGTGATTGCGCAAAACGTGCCGGTCGGCCTGGGCCAGCCCATCTACGACAAGCTGGACGCCGACATCGCCTACGCGATGATGGGCATCAACGCCGTCAAGGGCGTGGAAATCGGCGCCGGTTTTGATTCCGTGGCGCAAAAAGGCTCGGAACACGGCGATGAACTGACGCCAGAAGGTTTTATCGGCAATAACGCCGGTGGCGTGCTGGGAGGTATTTCTACCGGGCAAGACATCAGCGTGTCGATTGCCATCAAGCCCACCTCGTCGATCCGCACGCCGCGCCGTTCGATCGATAAGGAAGGTAACCCTGTGATGGTGGAAACCTTCGGCCGCCACGACCCCTGCGTCGGCATCCGCGCCACGCCGATTGCCGAAGCCATGCTGGCGCTGGTGCTGATCGACCACGCCCTGATGTACCGCGCCCAGTGCGGTGATGTCAGTGTAACTACGCCGAAGCTGAAGTGATTTGAGTTTCGTCGGATCAAGGCCTGCGGCCCTGATCCGACTTACGCCACCTTGTTTGCTACCAACTCCAATTGGTGGCGCATCTCCACCGACTGCACCAGCAAGGCCCGGATATCGTTGATCAGGTTGAATTCCGTCTGGTTCAGCTGGATGGGCGGGAAGCTGTCGTCCCAGTCGCCATATAAAAATCCCGTCGGGTGGCCGTTGGCCGACAGCGGCAGCACCACGAAGCTGCGCGCTTCCGACAGGGTGGACTTCCACCATTGCGGCAGCTTGGCGGCGAATTTCGGGTCGCGCGCATTGTCGATGAAGATCACGCGGTCGCTATTGAGGGCCGCATGGAACACGTTCGGCTCGTAGGCGTCGCCAAACACCATCAAATCCTGCAGGTCGGCCATGCCTTCGCCCATGCTGATGCGGGCCGAATACAAATGATCCTTATGGTTGCGCACGAAGGCCACCGAGCGTGAAAAATCAAAGCCCTGGTGCAGCGTTTCCAGCGCCATCGAGACCATCTGCCCAGGCGTGGCGCTGCCGATGGCGCCGCGCAGATCGGCCAGGCCGCTGATCAGGATGCGGTTGCCTTCGGCGCGCAAGCGCGTCGACGCCAGTTGCTGCGCGCGCCGTTCGGCCGGCTTCGACAACGGCGCAATCGACAGGTCGGCGGCGGCCATCGCTTTTGCCTTTTCCACCGCCGCACCCAGCTCGTCGACTGCTATGCCCAGCATGCCCGAATAATTTTCGATCAGCGCGTGCACCTGGGCCGCGCCGGCTGCATCGTCGTGCCACAGCGAGTCGGCGCAGCGTGCGGCCATGGTCGACACGCCGGCCATCCAGTCGGCGCCGGTAGCAGGAGTGTCCTCCACCGAGGCTTCCAATGGACGCATGCCATTGATCAGGTGTTGCGGCAAGCCCCAGTGGGCCGCCGTGGCGTACCCCACTTCGGGCAGCGACAGGCCGAGGATTTCGCGCGCGGCTGCCGCTTCATTGCCGGGGCCTGCGTGCGCCTGCATGCGGGCCCAGAAATCCGTCATGTAAAACGTCACCATCATGCGGCCCAGGGTGTGCAGCATGGAGCAGACCACGGCCTGTTCTGCTTGCAGGCTGCCGGCGCTGGTGGCCACCTGTTGCGCCACCATGCCTGCCAGCACGGCCTTTTCCATCTCGACGTGGGCGCTGACCGAGTCCGGCGTGGCTTGCGACAATTCTTCGATCAGTTTCAGGCCCAGCGCCAGATGGCCGATGGCGTCGATCCCCAGCACCAGCACGGCTTTCGAGACCGTGTTGACGCGCTGGCCGAAAGCCGAATACATGCCGCTATTGGCCAGGCGCAATACCTTGTGCGTCAGGACAGGATCCGACAGCACCGTTTGCGTCATGTCGAATTCGTGGTCATCCTCGCCGCGCATGGCGCCCAGGATGGCGCTGATGGCCTTGGCGAAGCCGGGCATGTCACCTTGCTGGCGGGTGCGCGCCCATAGCAGTTCCAGGGTGTTCTTGCCGAGCTGCGTAGGCGCCGTGTACTGGCCTGGATTCATGACACACCTCCGCGCAGTGCATGGTCTGACGGCGCGGAAACCAGCGTCGCATAGGTTTTTTCGCTGAGTGCCGCCAGTGCGGCATGGGCCGGCATCGGTTTGCCCGTCAGATAGCCCTGTATATAGTGGCAGCCACGTGATTCCATGAAATGCATTTGTTCTTCAGTTTCTACACCCTCGGCCACGACCGACAGATTCAAGTGCTTGGCCAGGTCGAGGATGGTGTTGCAGATCGCCGCGTCCTTGCTGGACTCGGGCAGATCCTTGATAAAGGTACGGTCTATCTTCAGCACGGAAATCGGGAAGCGCTTCAGATAGGCCAGTGATGAATAGCCGGTGCCAAAATCGTCGATGGCGATGCGCGCGCGGCGTTCCGTCATTTTAACGAGGATGGTTTCTGCGTGCACGGGATCGATCATCAAGGTGCCCTCTGTGATTTCCAGCACCAGGTGCTCGCCCGACAGGCCCGAAAAGGCGATGGCGTCGTCCAGCACGTCGAGGAATTTGTCGTTGCGGAACTGGCGCGGACTGATATTGACCGAGATATACAGCGCCCGCTGCGCCACTTCCTGGAATTGCTTGAGCTGCACGCAGGCTGCTTTCAGCGCCCAGGCGCCCAGCAGGTTGATCAAGCCGTTCGCTTCGGCAATGGGAATGAAGCGCACGGGCGGCACCAGGCCCAGGGTAGGGTGCTTCCAGCGCATCAAGGTCTCGAAACCCTGGATCTGGCGCGTGTGCGCGTCCACGATGGGCTGGTAGTACAGCAAAAACTCGCCTTCGCGCACGGCCTGGAACATGGCCGCTTCCAGCGAGATATCGTGTTCGGACGGGCTGTTCAGGCGCGGGCTGTAGACCAGGCAGCGGGCCTTGCCGGTTTCCTTGGCGCGCGACATGGCCGCATCGGCCAGCGCCACCAGGCGCACTTCGTCTTCGGCATGCAGCGGGTAAATCGACACGCCGACCGAGGCGCCCACGTAGATCGTGTGGCCGTCGACTTCGAACGGCGCCTGCAAGGTGGCCAGCAAACGGCCCGTCACCAGCTTGATCTGCGCGTCGGTAGCGCTTCCAGGCAGGACCGCAACAAATTCATCACCGCCCACGCGAGCCAGGGTGTCGCTGTCGCGCAGGGTCTTGCGCAGGCGCGCGGCGGCCAGGCGCAGCACGGCGTCGCCAACCGGGTGGCCGAGTCCATCGTTGACCTTTTTAAAGCCATCGAGGCCGATGGTGGCCACCGAGAAGCCCTGGCCCGAGCGCGCGGCCTGGGCGATCACCATGCGGATACGGTCCGACAGCAGCAAGCGATTGGGCAAACCCGTGAGCGCATCGTGCGTGGCCATATGCCGCAGCCGTTCTTCCGTATTGTGCTGGGCCGAGGTATCGCGCCCGACCACCAGCAGTTCGACGATGCCGGTCTGGCTGATATACGAAGAAATACGTAGTTCGAACCAGATTTCCTGGTCTGGCGTTTGCAGCCGCACTTCCAGCCGGCCCGGTTCTTCCAGGGCGTCTTCCAGCGCAGCCTGCAGCGCCGCGCGCGACGCTTCCGTGGCCAGTGGCAGTAATGGACGGCCGGCCAGGCCTGCCGGCGCACCGAACAGCGTGGCTGCGCGGCGGCTGGCAAACAGGATCACGCCGTGCGCATCGAGCCGGAACACGATGTCGCCTGCCTCTTCCATGAGGTTATCCAATTCTAGACGAGCCTCGCGGTGGGCGGCGGATGGGGTACTGGAAAACATCGTGCTGGCTTTTACCTTATCGTTCAGTATTGACCACCCTGCAATCGGCAGGCTGGCCAGGAAATTCACACCATCTTCATTGCAGCTTGCTGGCTGCTTGCGCTATCAAATGTCAGTTGACCCAGACGAAATGTATCATTGAAAAGCCCCCAATTACATGAAATAAAGCAACATTCCTTCAGCTTGCATGGGGGATTTCATAAATAAGACTTTCTTTTCCTGAAAAACCTTGTGCAAGGGGCCGCACGGCAAGCCGCTTGCCCTGACCTGGTCTTTGCGCTAGTCTGGCTGACAGACGGTTTTTTGCCTGCTGCCAGCTTGGCAGGGGCGCCATGATAGCAAACCGCACCGGAGACCCGCCATGAATGCTTACGACACGCATGAAGTTTTCAACCAGGCCACGCCCTTCGAGAACGTCAATCTGTTCGCCTGCGACCCGGCCCTGATCGAGGCGGTCTTGCGCGAGGGCGGCGGGGCGGCGCTACCGGAACTGACCGCGCTGGGCGAAAAGCTGGGGCGCGCGGACACCCTGGCGCTGGCGCGGCTGGCCAACATCCACACGCCGCAATTGCAGCAATTCGACCGGGCCGGGCGGCGCATCGATGAAGTGGCCTTTCACCCGGCCTGGCATGAATTGATGGCCATCCTGGTCGGCGCCGGTGCGCATAACGCGCCATGGGCCGCACCGGGCCCAGGCGCCCAGGTGGCGCGCGCGGCCACCTATTTATTAGTCGGGCAAGTGGAAAACGGCACGCAGTGCCCGCTGACGATGACCTATGCTTCGGTGCCGGCGCTGCGCCTGGCCACGCATCTGCCGCAGATCGCCGCGCGCTGGCTGCCCAAGATACTGTCGCGCGAGTACGATCCACGCTCTTTGCCGGTGGAGCAGAAGCGGGGCGCCCTGATCGGCATGGGCATGACGGAAAAGCAGGGCGGCTCGGATGTGCGTAGCAATACTACCTATGCCGAGCCGGTGTCCTTGCCTGAGGCACAAGCGCTGTTTGGCGAGCAGGCGGAACACGTCTGGCGCATCGTCGGCCACAAATGGTTTTTTTCGGTGCCGCAAAGCGACGCCCATCTGATCCTGGCGCAAACGGAGAGCGGCAGCAGCGCTGGCCTGTCGTGCTTTTTCGTGCCCCGCTTTTTGCCTGATGGCAGCCGTAACCAGATCCGCGTGCAGCGCCTGAAAGACAAGCTGGGCAACCGTTCGAACGCGTCGTCGGAAGTGGAATTTACGGGTGCCTACGGCTGGCTGGTGGGTGCGCAGGGCCGGGGCATACCGACCATATTGGAAATGGCCAGCCATACGCGCCTCGATTGCGTGCTGGGCAGTGCCGGCATCATGCGCGCCGCCTTGACGCAGGCCTTGCACCATGCGCGCCAGCGGGCCGTGTTCGGCAAGCCGCTGGTGGAGCAGCCGCTGATGCGCAACGTGCTGGCCGACCTGGCGCTGGAATCGGAAGCGGCGACTGTCTTTGCCTTGCGTCTGGCGCGCTGCTTCGATGAAAAGCACGATGAACAGCAAGCCGTGCTGGCGCGCGTGCTGACGCCGGCCGGCAAATACTGGATCTGCAAGCGCGGTCCCGGCTTTGGCGCCGAGGCGATGGAAGTGCTGGGCGGTACCGGCTACGTGGAAGATGCGCCGCTGGCCCGGCTGTACCGCGAACTGCCCGTCAATTCGATCTGGGAGGGCTCGGGCAATGTGATGTGCCTGGACGTGCTGCGCGCCTTCGGCAAGTCGCCCGCCGCGCGCGAGGCGCTGCAGGCAGAGCTGGCGCTGGCGGGCGAGGGCGAACCCGCGTTTGTTGCTTATCGTAATCAGCTGCTGGCCGATCTGGAGGGGCCGCAAGCCGATGAATTTGGCGCGCGCCGCCTGGCCGAGCGCATCGTGCTGGCGGTGCAGGCCGCCTTGCTGCTGCGCCATGCGCCACCGTTTGTTGCCCAGGCTTTTGTGCTATCGCGGCTGGTGCAGGCGCCGGGCGGGGCCTATGGACGCTTGCCGGCAGGCACGGATTGCAGCGCCATCCTGGCGCGGGCGCTGCGTGAATATTGAGCTTGAATTGCAGCTGACATGCGATTATTTCTAAAATTACAGCCACAGCGGCGCTGTGGGCTGGGATAATGCTGCAATCCATTATTTTATCGACACCCGGCGCGCTTGCGATGCAATCATCTCGCCGCGCTTGGAACAAGAGAGAGAACATATGAAACAAGATCCGCGCTTTCCCAATCTCTTCATTACCGACCATCCGCTGATCCAGCACAAACTGAGCCATATGCGCGAGCACGACACGTCGACGCGCACTTTCCGTGAGTTGCTCAAAGAAATCACCTTGCTGATGGGCTATGAGATCACGCGCGACCTGCCGCTGACGACACGCGAAATCAAAACTCCGCTGGTGACCATCGATGCGCCAGTTATTGCTGGCAAGAAATTGGCTATCGTCCCCATCCTGCGCGCCGGCATCGGCATGAGCGATGGCTTGCTGAACCTGCTGCCGTCGGCCCGCGTGGGCCATATCGGTGTGTACCGCGACCCTGCCACGCACATGCCCGTGGAATACCTGGTGCGCCTGCCAGACCTGAATGAGCGTACCTTCATCCTGTGCGACCCGATGGTGGCGACCGGCAATTCGGCCGTGTATGCCGTCGATGTGCTGAAAAAACGCGGCGTGACCGATGAGCAAATCGTTTTCCTGTCGCTGGTGGCGGCTCCCGAAGGCGTGACCGTGTTCCAGAACGCGCATCCAAACGTCAAGATGTTTACTGCTGCGCTCGATTCGCATCTGGATGAGCACGCTTACATTGTGCCGGGCCTGGGCGATGCGGGTGACCGCATCTTCGGCACCAAGTAATTAAACTACCGCTATAAGCTCGCGAGGACTGCCATGGCTACCTTGATCGACCCGGATTTCCGCGCCCGTTTGCGCGCCTTGAATGACAAGTACGCCGCCGGCGTGCCTGGCTTGATGCAAGCCATCGCCACGGCGCGCGAGCGCTGCGACAGCGAAGGCCCGCGGCTGGAACAACTGACGGCGCTGCACCGCGCCTTGCATGCAGTGGCCGGTTCGGCCTCCACTTTCGGCTTTGCGGCACTGGGGCAAGAATGCCGGCGCCTGGAGCAGCTGGTGCGCGGCTTGCTCAACGAGCCGGGCGAGGTGCTGGCCGAATGGCCGGTCCTGAGCGCGCAGGTGGGCGGTCTGCTGCGCTGGGCGGCGCACGATGCAGCCGCGTCCACCTATCAGGCCTAGGCCTCCTACACGCGGCGTGGTCAAATTAATACATTTGATATAACGCAAAGCGTGCGCGCGAAGGATTGAGATATAGTGTCTCCATGCCGCTGGTACAGGGCGCCGCAAGACGGGGATTTGGCTATTAAAGTAGTGTTCGCAAGTTTATTTTGCGAAAGAATGGTTTTTCTCAGTTTTGTTGGTATAATTGGGCATCGTTGGATTCGAGGTAGTAGTGCAGTTTGTCTGTCATTTCTTTCTTGCTTCAAACGATATAACGGGCGCAAGCCCAACTTAACTGAAATAGGAAATTGTAATGGCAACTGGCATCGTAAAATGGTTCAATGATTCGAAGGGTTTCGGCTTTATTACCCCTGACGAAGGCGGCGAAGATCTGTTCGCTCACTTCTCGGCTATCCAGTCGAACGGCTTCAAGTCCCTGCAAGAGAACCAACGCGTTTCTTTTGAAGTGACTGCTGGCCCTAAAGGCAAGCAAGCTTCGAACATTCAGCCAATCTAATACGCTGGATCAAACGAAATAAAGAAATCCTCGGTCTCCGAGGATTTTTTTTCGCCTGCATTTTCGTAAAACAGGCATTTCGCCTGCATTTTCCTCCCCAGCCATCCTTCTCTAGCGCCAATACCTCGGCTGGGCATAGCTATGGCGCAAGAAGTCGACAAAGGCGCGGATGCGCAAGGGCAGGTGGCGGCGCTGCGCGAACACGGCGTAGATGTCATTGCCCGGTGCAGCGTACTGGTCCAGCACCGTGACCAGTTGTCCTGAAGCGATCTCGGCGCCCACTTCCCACATCGAGCGCCAGGCCAGTCCCTTGCCCGCCAAGGCCCAGTCATGCAGCACTTCACCATCATTGCACACCATATTGCCCGTGACTTTCAAGGTCAGGTTCTTGCCGTTTTCGCGGAAGGTCCAGCCCCGCTGGCTGCCTTCGCTGCTGATCGCCAGGCAATTATGC
Source organism: Janthinobacterium saanense (assembly GCF_014200675.1). GTDB lineage: Bacteria > Pseudomonadota > Gammaproteobacteria > Burkholderiales > Burkholderiaceae_D > Janthinobacterium. Next base: position 14,613 of record NZ_JACHCI010000025.1, read on the forward strand.
TTGGCTAGATCCGCTGGCACCAAGGGGGTGCCGGCTCGCTTCAGGTAGGTGGGCGAGGCCACCAGCACGCGCTGGTTATCGGCCAGCTTGGTGCTGACCAGCGAGGAATCGGACAGGCTGGCGATGCGGATGGCCACGTCGATGCCTTCGCCGATCAAATCGACCAGCCTGTCGTTCAGGTTCAGCGACACCGTCAAGTCGCGGTGTTCGGCCAGGAAAGAGGGCAGCAGCGGCGCCACGTGATGGCGGCCAAAGCCGGCTGGCGCAGAAATCAGCAAATGGCCGCGCGCCTGCACGCTGCGCACGGCCACGGCCGATTCCGCTTCTTCCAGTTCGCCCAGGATGCGCTGGCAATCTTCCAGAAAGGCCGCGCCCTCATTCGTCAGCGCCAGCTTGCGCGTGGTGCGCTGCAAGAGTTTCACACCCAGCCGCTCTTCCAGCGCATCGAGGCGGCGCCCTATCATGGCTGGTGCGATGCCTTCCGCGCGCGCTGCCGCCGACAGGCTGCCTTTGGCGACCACATCCACGAAGGTAGAGATTTGCCTGAATTGCCCCATGGCCTGTGTTTTCCTCACTTGTGATAAAAACGCATAGATGAAGTGATTTTTAATCTCGTTTCCATGCCTTATAGTGCATTACTATAAAACAAAAGCGCTGCGGAACGACGCATTTTCTTGCGATCCCTAGCCGTGCCTGCGCAGTATTTCCGCCTATAGTGCGATGAGCAGATTGCTGTTCAGATTATTTTCGCTTTATTTTTCGCTTTATTTCTATTCATATTGGAGAACTTCATGACGCACGCCCCCATTGTCCTGCCTGACGGCATGCAAATTAGCGGTGAAATCAAGCCTGGCTATGCACAGATATTGACGCCAGAAGCGCTGGCGCTGGTGGCCAGGCTGACGCGCGCCTTCGAGCCGCGCCGCCAGGAATTGCTGGCCGTGCGCGTGGAGCGCGCCAAGCGCCTCGATGCGGGCGAGCGTCCGGATTTCCTGCCTGAAACGGCGCATATCCGCGATGGCGACTGGAAGATTGCACCGATACCGCAAGCGCTGGAATGCCGCCGCGTGGAAATCACGGGTCCGGTCGAGCGCAAAATGGTCATCAACGCCTTCAATTCGGGCGCCGACAGCTATATGACGGACTTCGAAGACTCGAACACGCCCAACTGGGACAACCAGATTACGGGCCAGATCAATATGTTCGACGCCGTGCGCAAGACAATTTCGCTGGAGCAGAACGGCAAATCCTACAAGCTGAACGACAAGATCGCGACCTTGGTCGTGCGTCCGCGCGGCTGGCACCTCGATGAAAAACACGTGCTGGTCGACGGCAAGCGCATTTCCGGCGGCATTTTTGATTTTGCCCTGTTCATGTTTCATAACGCCAAAGAACAATTGGCGCGCGGCGCCGGTCCGTATTTCTATTTGCCGAAAATGGAATCGCACCTGGAAGCGCGTTTGTGGAACGATATTTTCGTCATGACGCAAGAGGAACTGGGCTTGCCGCAAGGCACGATCAAGGCCACGGTCCTGATTGAAACCATTTTGGCGGCGTTTGAAATGGATGAAATCCTGTATGAATTGCGCGAACATAGCTCGGGCCTGAATGCGGGCCGCTGGGATTACATCTTTTCATGCATCAAGAAATTCAAGCTGGACAAGGATTTCTGCCTGGCCGACCGCGCCAAGGTCACTATGACGGCGCCCTTCATGCGCGCCTACGCCTTGCTGCTGCTGAAGACTTGCCACAAGCGCGGCGCGCCAGCCATCGGCGGCATGGCAGCCTTGATCCCGATCAAGAACGATCCTGAAAAGAACGATATCGCCATGGGCGGCGTGCGCACCGACAAGGCGCGCGACGCCACCGATGGTTATGACGGCGGCTGGGTTGCCCATCCTGGTCTGGTCGAGCTGGCCATGGGCGAGTTCACCAAAGTGTTGGGCGACCAGCCGAACCAGATCGGCAAGCAGCGCCCCGATATCGATGTCAAGGCAGCCGATTTGCTCAATTTCCAGCCGGAAGCGCCGATCACGGAAGCGGGCTTGCGCTACAACATCAACGTGGGCATCCATTACCTGGGCAGCTGGCTGGCCGGCAACGGTTGCGTGCCCATCCATAACCTGATGGAAGACGCCGCCACGGCCGAAATCAGCCGCTCGCAAGTGTGGCAATGGATACGTTCGAGCAAGGGCGTGCTGGAAGACGGCCGCAAGGTCACGGCCGAAATGGTGCGCAGCATGATTCCGGAAGAACTGGCCAAGGTCCAGCGCAACGCCCCCGGCGGCAACGGACCGACTTACGTGCGCGCCGGCCAGATTTTCGAGCAAATGTCGACCTCGGAAGAGTTTGCTGAATTTCTGACCCTGCCGCTGTACGAAGAGATTTGATTGGTAGATTTCTCTGAGTCATAAAAAACCGGAGTTTTCTCCGGTTTTTTTATGCAGTAAAAATTACGGCGCCGGATAAAACCGTAGCGAGCGGAAGGAAGAGGTGGCCAAGAAGCGCAACCGTACTAAAGTACGGTGAGCATCGCAGGCTGCCTATGCCGACGCGCAGTAGGTTTTATCCGGTGCTATCAGAAATTATTTTTCCACATGCGCAAGGCTGCAAAGGCTTCCACAGGCGACGCATCGGCTGCCAATTTCCCTTCCACTTTCAGGCTGGCCAGGATGGCTGGCTCCTTGTAGCGTAGGAAGGGATTGGTGGCTTTTTCCATGGCGATGGTCGACGGCACGGTAGGCAGGCCTTGCTGGCGTTTTTCCGTATCGATGGCGACCCTTTCTTGCAAGGCAAGATTGCCTGGCTCGACGGCGCTGGCAAAGCGCAGATTGGACAAGGTGTACTCATGGGCGCAAAATACCTCGGTATCGTCGGGCAGGGCGGCCAGCTTGCCCAGCGAGTCGGCCATTTGCCCCGGCGTGCCCTCAAACAGGCGGCCACAGCCGCCGGCAAACAGGGTGTCGCCGGAAAACAGCCAGGGCGCGCCGCTGCGTTCGTCGCGCTGGCGCACATAGGCAATATGCCCTTTGGTGTGGCCGGGCACGTCGATCACGGTCAGCTGCAAGCCCAGCTCGCGCACGTAGGCGACATCGCCTTCGGCAAGAGGTTCCGTGATGGCTGTGATAGCTTCATTGCGCGGGCCGAAGACGGGCACGGCGAAATGCTGCAACAATTCAGGAACGCCTCCGGTGTGGTCGGCGTGGTGATGAGTCAGTAAAATGGCGCACAATGTCAGCTGATGAGCTTTGAGCGCATCGAGGATGACCATCGCATCGCCCGGGTCGACCACGGCGGCATGCGTGCCGTCATGGATCAGCCACAGGTAGTTGTCGGCAAAGGCTGGCACGGCAAGTACCGATAAAGTGTGTGATAAGGTTTGTACGGGGGAATGGATCATAGGCAAGAAAGAAAACTGAATGGACAGTGTGGCATCCGAAAAATCCATTATAGCGCTTGATGGCTGGTTACAAACACCGGCCGGTCTCTACGTGCGCGCGTGGGAGCAGCAATGCCTCGATAGTTTGACGGCCGATATCTTCGGTTTTAATGCCGTGCAGATCGGTTTGCCGCAGTTTGATGCGCTCGCTGCCAGCCGTATGCCGAACAAATGGCTGCTCGATTCCCGCTTGCCCGCGCAACCGGCTCAGGACAGCCGGGTCAAGCTGGTGGCCGCCTTCGACGAGTTGCCGTTCGAATCGCAAAGCCTGGATCTGGTGGTGTTGCCGCATGTGCTGGAATTTGCCGCCGAGCCGCACCAGGTCTTGCGCGAAGTCGAACGCGTGCTGATCCCGGAAGGGCGCTTGATCGTCTGCGGTTTCAATCCGGCCAGCCTGTGGGGCGCGCGCCAGGGTTTGGGCCGCCTCACGGGCCGCCATTATTTGCCGAAGGCGGGTGAGCTGATTTCCATGCCACGCATGAAAGACTGGTTAAAATTGCTGAACATGGGCGTGAGCCGCAGCCATTTCGGCTGTTATGCACCCGCCTGCAAGACGGAAAAATGGCTGCGCCGCAACGCCTTCATGGACAAGGCCGGCGCGCGCTGGTGGCCATATCTGGGTGCAGTGTATATAGTGCAGGCGATCAAGCGCGTCAAAGGGATGCGCTTGATCGGTCCGGCGTGGACCAAAAAACCGGCGACGGCCTCCGCAGGCGCACCGGTCACTAATAAAAGGCGGGAACAGCAAGATGGATAAGGTTGAAATTTACGCCGACGGCGCATGCAAGGGCAATCCCGGCACCGGCGGCTGGGGCGCGCTGATGGTTGCCGATGGCGCCAAGAAAGAAATCTACGGCGGCGAATTGAACACGACCAATAACCGCATGGAATTGAAGGCCGTGATCGAGGCATTGACGGCGCTCAAGCGCCCTTGCCAGGTGGTGATGTACACCGATAGCCAATACGTGCAAAAGGGCATCAGCGAGTGGATCCATGGCTGGAAGGCACGCGGCTGGAAAACCGCCGCCAAGGCGCCCGTGAAAAACGTCGACCTGTGGCAAGCGCTGGACGCGGCCCAGGCCGTGCATACCATGGAATGGCGCTGGGTACGCGGCCACAACGGCCATCCGGGCAATGAACGGGCCGATCAACTGGCGAATATGGGTGTTGAAACGGTCAGAGCGTGAGTTAAAAAGTAGCAGCAATACATAAGCGAAGGGCACAGCTTTGTTATACTGTGACCTTCGCTTTTTGCTTTTACGAATGAGTCTGCCATGCGTCAAATTGTTCTCGATACTGAAACCACCGGCCTGAACCCACGCACGGGCGACCGCATCCTGGAGATCGGCGCGGTAGAGTTGAATAACCGCATGCTGACCGGGAACAACTTCCATTACTACATTAATCCCGAGCGTGATTCGGAAGAGGGCGCATTGGCGGTCCACGGATTGACCACCGAATTCCTCAGCGACAAACCGAAATTCGCCGAAATCGTCGAAGAGTTTCGCGCCTACATCGCCGACGCCGAACTGATCATCCACAACGCGCCCTTCGATATCGGCTTCCTGAACGCCGAATTCAAGCGCCTGAACCTGCCACCTATTCATGAACACGTGCATGGCGTGATCGACACCCTGGTGCAAGCAAAAGAAATGCACCCCGGCAAGCGCAACTCGCTCGATGCCCTGTGCGACCGCTACGGCGTCTCCAACGCCCACCGCAAGCTGCACGGCGCGCTGCTGGACTCCGAATTGCTGGCCGACGTCTACCTGGCCATGACGCGCGGCCAGAACAGCCTCAGCATGGATGAAGAAGTGGAAGTTGCGGCAGACGGCGCCGTGCTGGAAATCGTGCCCCTGGCCGACATCATCTTCCAGCCCGCCAGCGCCGACGAAATCGCCGCCCACGAAAGCACCATCGCCGGCCTGGACAAAGCCGTCAAAGGTCAATGCATCTGGACCGCTGTCAGCACGCCAGCGGTAGCCGCCTGATAAAAACGGCGCCAAGCAAAATTTCCCGCCGCCAGCCCTTGCAGACGCCGCAACACTTATGCGATAATTCGATCCGCTTAGGGAGGTTAGCTCAGGGGTAGAGCACTGCATTCACACTGCAGGGGTCGCAAGTTCGAAACTTGCACTTCCCACCAAGAATACGCTGTAAAAACAAGTACTTATATTAAAGCCGCCTATCACTGATACGCGGCTTTTTTTGTGGGTGTGATTTCTGGGTGTGATTTAGTTTTTCTGAACCAGCGCCGAGAGCTTGTCCAGTGCCGCCCGTTGCGCATCAACCTGCAGGTGAGCATAACGCTGCGTGGTTTGAACGTTGCTGTGCCCGAGGATTTTGCTAATTGTATAAAGATCAACGCCTAAGCCAAGCATGATGCTTGCGCAAGAGTGCCGCAAGTCATGAAAGTTCACATGCTCCATACGCGCTTTTACCCTGGCCCTGCGCCATGATGACTTCAGCCCGTCGACTGAGATTGCTAGCGGAAAATGTTTAAGCCATGGCCTCAACGCGGGAATGATTGGTATCACGCGCGTTTTAAATGTTTTTGTGTGGCTTGCGGGAAGCCTAATGGTATCGGTACCGATGTCCTCGCTGCGAATCTGGAATAGCTCACCGCGTCGCGCGCCAGTTAGCAGGGCGGCCCAAATTGCGGCCTGGGCCTGCTCCGAGCAATGCTCTGCAATCATGCGCACCTCTGCGACGCTCAAGAAAATTTCGCGCTTGTTGTCCACCCTGACGTTTTCAATTCTTAGGCCGTAATTTTCCGGGATAATGCGGCGGCGCCAAGCAAGTGCCAAACCTTTTTTTGCGCACGCAAGTGATCGATTGATTGTTGCTGGGGCGTATGCTGCTTTCATTTTCTTTGTTTTTGTATCCGGGACTTTCCTGCTCATGTCTCTGATAACATGATCGGAGAACTCTTGCGCCTCACTGGCCTTGTACTTGGCAGCCCACGGCCCTAGGCGCCTGGCATGGTGCTGCGATGTTTCTGCGCTGCGCAGCGTTTCTGAGTGCTCCACATATATTGCCAAAATTTCCGACATGGATGGGTCGCCCGGAATGTTGAGTTGCCTGGCTGTCGGCGATGCCATGCGCAAGATTGCCGAGCGAAGCTCAGCCTCTACGCGCTTGGCATCACTCGCAGTTGCACCTTTCGGCAGCTTTCTGTGAATTCTTTTCCCGCCCGCCTCAATGCCGACGTGCTTTCTTCCGTTTTTATCATCCCAGATGGACATTGGTTGTGTTCCTTTAACCAGTTCTTGCATTCTTCAAGGTCGTAGCGCTTGGAGCGCGCACCGACCGGTGTATATGGCAGCCCCGCCTGCTCCAGGCGGCGGATCGTTGATTCGCTGACGCCGAGCGCAGCGCATATCTGCTGCCTATTCAATTCGCCGGATGCTCTGGCGGGCTTCTTGCCTGCGGCCTTGTCCAGCGCCGCCACCATTTCGGCGATGTGGCGCATTTCGACTTCACTCATGTTCATGGCGCGCTCCCGGTTGCATCGCCCTTGGCGGCAGCATCATATGCAGTCACAAGCGCCAGGTAGTTCAGCTCGGTATGATGGCGGCCCTTGGCCTTGATCAGCTTGCCGGCGGCAGCGAGCAGGGCTTCCAGCTGCGCCGTGCGGGCTTCGGCCTTCTCTGCTTTGCCCGCCCACGCTTCGCCCAGCGCCCGGCTTTCAGCCAGCGCCGCTGCCCGCCATTCGTTGACTTGCTTCACTTCGGCTTCGGCTTTCTCGGCGCGCTCTTCTAAAAATTCTATTGATTGCTGCGCGCCATGTGCTGCCTCAGCTACAAGTTGCGCGTCCCAGGCGATTGCATCGGCATGCTTTACCCACTCGCCATCTGCGTCTTCTTCCATGGCCTTATCCCAGTGAACCATGTAGCCAGTTCCATACTGGGATTCGACTAGGTCAAAGCGCTGCAGCATATCCACGCTCCCCGCAGCTACTGGCGGGGCGATGGCAGGCACTTCAAATTCATCCATCAGCGCCTTGCGCAATGTGGTGCGATAGTCCTGAGTGGGACAATCCACATAATCGTCAACAAGGTCTAGAATTCGCTTGCAGCGGTTGATCTGGATCGACGTTTTGTCGTAGGCGCTCATGATGCCGCCTTGGCAGCGATAGGATCGCTCTTTTTATGCCGCAATGCGTGCCCCGCATCAAATGCGAGTTGAGCTAATTCTTTTCTGTTTCTGACGTTACCTTCAGCTTTCCAGAATTTGTTGAAGGCTTCTACCGCTGAACCCCTTGGCTTGGGTTTGAGCCTATCTTCCAATTCATCGATGCGCTTCCGAAGTTCCCAATTTTCTTTAGTGGCGCTACGGGCCTCTAACTCATCTATTGTAGGCATATTATTTTCCCGCCTTGGCAGCGATAGCGGCGCGGGCAAACGCGATTACGTCCTGAAGGCAACTGAACTCAGTGTCCGAGTAATATCCAGGTTGCCCCATGTAGCGGGAATATTTGTGGAGAATCGTCCGAATTTTCGAATTGCTCAGTTCTTGGGCATCGCCCTGCGCTGCTGGGGCGGCGGGAGCGTTAGCGATAATTGCGGCGTAGTGGTTGAAAGCGATGCGCGGGAAGCCGCCGATATCCAGTTGCGCCATTGTTGGATTATTAATTGGCACCAGCTTCCAGCCATCCGGCACGGCCACGGGCTGCACGGGGGCCCGGTGCTTTTCTTGGCTGTACAAGTCTTGGTAGAACAGGGCGATCTTCTGCCAGTCCACCGGCTCTTGCGCCTGCACCGGGGCGGCTGCGAGGGCGGCGCGGCCAGCCATCCATGCCTTCATCGCAACGCTGCATATCGAACTGGTCGAGCGGATGCCGTGCGACTCTTGAATCAGTCCTTCTGCCATAGCCCACTCCTCAAACGCCGCCCGCTCATCCGCTACCACTTGGGGCGCGGTGGCTGGCAGCGATGAGTACTTCGGTGCGGCCGCCAGCATGGCGCGATATGCCGGCGCCATCGTAGCCAACATGCCAGCTAACGCATCCACGGTCGTGCCTGGCGCCATATCCATTTGCATCAAGACGAGCGGTGCTGCCTGGCGTGCTAGGTCGATATCGGCAAGCGATGCGGTTGGCCAGGATGCGATTGCGGCACCAGCGATGATCTCAGGCGTCGGCTCAATCGGAACCAGCCTCCATCCATCCGGCACGGCCAGGTATTGCGGCGTTGCGGCGACCGAAGGGGGAGCAGCTTGCTCCAGCGTGTCATTGCTATCGTTGTTGATCATTCTGCATGCTCCAAAAAAGTTATTTCACTGGGCTGGCGCGGTGTCGCGTCGCCCATCAGGTAAATCACGGATGACACGCCACCACCCAGCACCTGGGCGCCCATGCCGCGCAGGTAGTGCTGCTTGCCCTCGAACAGCACGGGCTGGCAGGTGTGGATTGCGCGCAGCACAGCGCGGTCCAGCTTGTAGGCGGCCTCGGCCGGGGCCTCTGGTGCTGGGCTGGTGTTCATTGGGCTGCCGGCACTGGCCGCACGTAGTGGGCAACGGGGCCGTCATCGGTATCGAAGATGGACAACAGGAACCAGCCATCGCCGGGCGGCACGGTTGGCTGCCAGTCGATCAGGGCGCTCGGGTCGCCGTCGCTCTCCATGTAGCGATCTGCGAGGTCTGGCGCATCCCCTTCCATCCAGATGCTGGCAGCTTGAACGCCGCATTCCGCCAGCCAGCCAGTGAACGCTTCGGCGCTTTCATCGGTGTCCGGGAGGCTCGCCAGGGCAGGGTGGTAGTAGCTGCCGTCTGCATTGCGTACTATCGGCGCTGCTTCAATGGTCGTTTTCATATTTACCTTTCAGGTTGATGTCTTGGTTGTGCCGCTATGGCGCAGCCATTAAAACTTCCGACCCCATGCACCCCATGCATGTGCGCTGGGTCGGATGCTGTTATGACGCCATCCGTACAGCCCGGCCGCCGCGCCAACGCCAGCCTGGCGCGATCTGGCTGTGGCGCCACATGGCCATGCGCTGCTTGGTTGACGGGCGCGGCCACGGCTTGCCGCCGCACTCCCATTCGAAGCCTTCCCAGTAATCAGATGGCAATTGGGCGTGATCGTAGTGGCGCTCCCAGCCGGTCCGGGAATCGTGACCATCCCACTCGCCATCGAAGTCTTGCCAAGAAACTTCTGGAATCGCGCCGATGCGCTGCCATAAGCCGTATTCGGCGGGGCGGTGATGGCGCAGCCACTTGCCGCGCTTCCACGGATACGGCTCATCAATGACACCAGGTTCGGTCGACGGCGTGTACTTCGTCGTGTCGCCATGGCTCCGCAACAGCTCGACCGCGCGCTTGGCCTGCTTCTTGTAGATGCGCGGGTTCATGGCGCAACTCGCTTGAAGGTAATCGCCCAGCACCACGGATTCATTTCCCAGGCGCCGGCGCCGTTGATTGCCTCCCATAGGTGGCGGTAAAGCTTGAGGTGCGTATCGCAGTCCGAGCAGTCCACGTCGAAGTTGACGCCGCCGCCCGCGCCCAGCGTGCTGCGCAACCCGGTGCCGGCGCACGTCGGGCAGAGCTGCCAGCCATCCTTTGTGCACACTTCCGGGCGCTGGCTGTCGTCGCCATCCAGTTGCATGACGCCCTCGGCCTTGGCATCTGCCTCGCTGCAGTCGTTCAGCCGCTCGACGCGCACCGACACGATCTCCAGCAGGATCCGGCTGGCCCAGCGCGGCATGTGGATCGAAGTGCGCGTTTTGCCCGTGCATTCGCCTTCCGGCGCGGCGCCGTCCGCGTCATACCAGACTTGGTGCGGCTGCATATCGCGCGGGGCCATGTAGTCGGAGCGGCCGCCGTCGCCGGTCGAACGCCACGTCTCACGTACCCAGATGCGGTCGCCAGGCTGGCCGTGCGGGCACAGCTCGGCAGCCGTGCCGGGACGTGGGTTGCCAAAAGGCGGGGTAAGACATGCAACGAGGCCAGGAGTCTTGTGCGTGATGTTCAGGATCCGCCGCGTCTGCGTCTTGCTGCCATCGAGCAGGGCGCGCACCATGGGCGCCTTGAAAAGCATGCCGGTTTCTTTCATGACGCGCCGCCTTTCAAAAATTCATTAATCCGCCCAGCCAGAGGGTTGATGTTTGGCGCCTCGCCGGCGGTCTGGCATGCTTTGACGTGCTCATCGTGCGGCGCCACTACCTCGACCAGCAGCGCCCGCGCCGCAGCAAGCTTTTCTTCCAGGCCTTTTGCGTAGAGGCTCATGCCGCGCGCGCTCCAGCCGCCAGCAAGATGATCGTCGGACAGGCCGTCGAGCGCATTCCAGCAAGCAACCAGGCGCTGCGCGTTGGCCTCGCGCATGCCGGGATTGTTCGCGCCGAAGTCGATGGCGACCGCAACGCCAGCACGGCCATCCATTCCGCGAATCACGGTTTCCGGGCTGCAACCGTCATCCTGGCCGGTTTCGGCAACGAAAAGTAGGCCAGGGGTATGCGCGCCGCTCACGCTGCCACTCCCGACGCGGCCAGTACCGTACGGTCACCGTTCGACGCCGCGACGCTGACCACGCCCTTAGCTTCCATCGCCTCAATCAGCCGCGCGGCTCGGTTGTAGCCGAGGAGAAGATGGCGCTGCACCAGCGACACCGAGGCGCGTTCCTGGGTGCGGACAAGGTCCACGGCCTGGGTGTAGAGTGGATCGTCGGCGCTGCCGTCGCCGGGCGGCACGGCGGCACTTGCGCCCAGCTCGACGGACTCGCCGCCGACCGTGATAGTGGCGGTGGCGCCATCCTTGGCAAGGCTGTTGTGCAGGCGACGCACTGCGGCCGCCGCGCTGCCATCATCGCTGGCCACGCGCTGTGCGCGCACCGGCTCATCGCCTTTTGCTGGCGCACTATCCGCCGGGCGCGTCGCTGGCTTTTCAACATCAGCCTCACCACCCAGCGCCTCGACCAGGTCGGACAGCATCTTGGCCAGCTCGCCGGTCATCAAGGTGAAGTCGCTGTCGAAGCGCTCGTCGGCCGCTTCGCCAATCGCGCATTCCCGCAGTATGTCGAGCGCCTTGACGCTCTTGATGGCCAGGCTCTCGTCCAGCACGAAGCTGATCTTGTCGCTCCAGGTCATGGCCAGGCGCGTGCACTGCTTGCCGGCCGCGATATGGCGGCGGATATCGTCCGCTTCGAGTGTGTGGCGCTTGTATGCCACTTGGGCCTTGCTCTCGCCGGTGGCGCGCATGATGGCGTCCTGGTCGACCGTGAAGCCGGAAGGGGATTCATCGGCTTGCAGCCATTCCGTCATCGCGCCCACCGGCGAGCGCATGACGCGTAGGCTTTCCAGCGGCAGCTTGTCGACGGATTTCAGCAGCAGCTTGATCACTTCATCGGCCTTGGCCGGGCTGGCCGCGTCCACCACCAGCCAGCCATTCACCGGATCGATCCACACGGCCGTGGTGCTGAGAATGGCGAAGGCGCGCGGCAGCAGTTCGTCGGTGACGCGCTCCTTCAATTCCTTCATGGCCTTCTTGCCGGGCGCGAAGCCCTGGGCTTCTTCCATTTCCAGCGCGCGGGCGGCGGCCACTTGGTTGACCACGGTCGACGGCAGCAGCTTCTTCTCGGTTTTCAGCTGCAGCAGGAACTGGCCGCCTACGGCGTGCACCAGCGGCGCGCCGGCGCCGCGTGGTGCGGCCCAGCCCTGGCGCACCAGGTCCATGCTGGTGGCAGGCGTGAACTGCTGCGGCGCCAGCGCCTGCTCGAGCACGGCGGCTGTCATGGCCCAACGGGCGGGAATGCGGTAAATCTGGAGGTTTTTGAAAAACATGGCGCTTCCTTATTCTGAGAATACGACGCCGCGCGCGGCACCGAAGGCATACAAAAATTCAATGAACTGCGCGGCTTCCTTCACGTAGAAGTCACTGGTCTGGACGCCCAGCTGCACGATCCGGCGCCCGTCGAAGCTGGGCGTCACGCGCCCGTCGTGGTGCAGCGGCGCGCCGGCCAGGCGCATTTCGTCGGCAAACTCGTCCACCAGCAGCCGCTTCATATCGTCCGCATCCCACTTGCGCCCAATGTGCTCCACCTGCTTGGCGATCTCGCCGATCATGGCGTGGTACTTTTCTTCCTGGGCGCGCTTCTTCTTCGGCTCGGAAAAGACCACCATCCAGCCGACCGGCGCGGTCTTGGCAAATTCGACCGCCCGGCGCCGTGCCTCGTCGTGTACGAGGAAGTAGGTCTGTTTCGTCATGGCGGCACTCCCGCCGCGCGGCGCGCCGTCATGCTGGCACCGCCTCGGCCGCCAGCCGCTGCGCCGCGTCGTACTTCTCGATTCCCCAGGCCAGCGCATAGCAGCACCAGATAATGCTGTGCGTGTATTCCGTGAAATCGCGTTCGAACAAATCATCGAACTGCCAGCCGCGCCGCTGCGCGTCGGACGGGTCGGTGTGATGGAAATCGTAGGCCGCATATTGTGCACGGTCGCCGCCATCATCCAGCACGCCTATTACCCCATCTTCGACCGCTTCCCACAGTTCGCGTCGCCCTTCCTTGTCGAGCGAGTTGCTTGCCTTGGCGTCTCGCACCCACTGCACGCGATATTCATTGATGACCCGTTTGAACTTGTCTTCATCGAAGGCCTTTGGCTTGCCGCCATGCCGGTTGCCGTCGACCGCGATCAACTTCTCGGTCCAGTAACCCAGGTTTATGCCCAGCTTCCGCCCACGTGACTGGTTGTACGCCCGGTCGGTGCGGAAAAACTCGAACATGTCCGTCAGGCGCTGGAACACGTAAGTGCCCATGTCGCCGGTGTAGCAGAGGTGGCCCGGCCAAGTGATCAGATCGAAGAACATTTCGCTGCTGTCCGGCTTCTTGAATCGTATGTGGCGGTTCACGCCGTCATCGCGGATCACGGTCATCGTGTGTTCGGCGACGTCGCGAAGGAATTGCTCTTCGGGGGAGGTGGCGCTCATGCTTTTGCCGCCTTCAAAGCCGTCACGCGCTCCAGGTCATAGCAGCCGCTGATGCCATCGAGCCAGATCACCGCGCTGTGGCCGCTGAGCACCTGCGCCTCGCTGGTGGTAACCGTCTCGCGGACCTCGCCGCTGTCCAGCTCAACACTGACGGCGGCACCGACCTGGTGCGCCGCGTTAAACTTGTCGCATACGGCCTGTAGCTTGGCGGTCGCCTGTGCCTGGCGTTCGGCGCGCGTGGTCACGCTGCACCGCCCAGGTCGGCCACGTCGATCACGATGCCGCGGCAGTAAGGCTCGCCGTCTTCCACGATTTCGAAGGTGGCGTGCGGCACGTCGGTGCGGTAGGTCCAGCTGTAGCCGTCTTCCTTGGCCCAGAGGGCATCCACGGCGCGCACCTGCTGCGCCCGGGCGAAATACTCCTTGAGCGCTTCGTCGTCGTGCTCGATATCCTCGCGGAACGGCAGCAAGCCCTTGTCGTCGATCAGTGCAATGGTCGGTGCGCCGCGCTCGTCGTCCACCAAGCCACGGAATTCCATCAGGTCGTCGCTGGCGCCGAAGATCACAATCAGGCCGGCTGCCTTGGCTTGCATTTCCTCTTCCTTCAGCATTTCCTTGCCGTATTCGCGGCCCGTCAGCAGGCCGGCTAGCAGCTCCTTGCTCAACGACCGCACTGGCGCAGCTTCGGCCAGGCTGGCCGGCTTGGAGGCCGGCGGCGCTGCGGCGTAGCTGAAGGCAGCCTGGTCGACCTTCGAGTACGGGAACTGGTCGGCGCATTTCTTGATGCGCTGGATGAAAAACGAGCCTTGCGACTCAGCACCCAGGAATTCGGCGAACAGTTCGGCGCTGAAATTCTGGTAGTGGTAGATATCGCTCACGCCCGTGGATTTCTTCGGGTGGAACTGGACGGCCAGCAGGTCCAGTTCTGGCGCATGGCCGATGGCCGCAAACTGGCTGGACTCGACCTGGTGCATGATGATTTGAGGGATGGTGCTCACGGAAATCTCCTGGTGGTTGACTGGCTTAAACGGTGTGTGCGGCTTGTACGTCGGCGATATGGCGGCGCAGGGCACTGCACATGCTGGGGAAATCCGAATCGTGGTAAAGCTTCGCGGCCCTGTCCGCGCCTGCTGGAGCAAAGCCCAGCGACTCCAAGAAAACGGCGGTGACGGCAAAGCCCAAGCGGTCGCCGATCTGGCCCAGGCGCAGCGTCGGCGGCGTGGATGGGCGGGAAGACTTGGCCGTGCCCGCTTCGGCGAACAAGTCGGTTGCCGCCGCGCCGGCTGCCGATGGCTTGGCTGGGATGGCCTCACATACCCGTGCCTGCGCCTGCGCAGCTTGCTGATTGGCGAGGTCGGACAGGCGGCCTTGCTCAGCCAGTGCGGCTGCGCGGTCGCGCTCTGCTTGATCGGTGGCGGCCTGGCGTTCGGTTGCGGCCTTTGCCTCTTCAGCTATGCGCGCCTGCTCGGCAGCCAGGCGATCAGCATCCGCCGCTGCTTTTGCTGCAGCCAACTCGGCGAGTTGGCGGTCGATTTCCGCCTGAGCGAGGCGGTTTTTCTCAGCCTGAGCCTCGGCTTCTTGCTTCAGCTTGGCTGCGGCAGCCTCGCGCTCACGTAGAGCGGCAGCTTCCTGCTCGGCAGCGAGTGCCGCCAGACGTTCGGCCTCTGCCTTCTGTTCTGCGGCGATGCGCTCAGCCTCAACTTGTGCCAGCCGCGCACGCTCGGCAGCAGCTTCGCGCAACTGCGCCAGCTCTGCGCGCTCCGCGGCAATGCGGGCGGCCTCTTCTTCGCTTGCCACCGCTGCGACGTGTAGGCCGGCCAGCTTGACGCTCACCTCGGCGACGACCTTGGTGGCATCGCGCTCAAATTCAGCAAAGCGCTCTTCGCTCACCACAATGGCTGCCACGGACTCAATGACTACCTGGATTTCTGCGGCGGTCTTTCCGACCAAATCCAGTGGGCTGTCATGAATCGTGGAGATATCGGCCTGGATGGCTGCAATGCGTTCGCGCTCCTTTGCAATCGCTGCCTGCTTTTCGGCCTCAACTTTGGCATCGTAGGTATCGCGCAACTCGAAAACGCGGACTTCCTCTGGGGTAATCAGCGCAATCAGTTCCTTCTCTTTGGTGATGACCGCCTTGCTAAATTCGGTTGCATCCTTGCGGGCCGCCTCGGCCACAGCTTTAATGCCGGTGCGCAGCTTCAGCAGGTTCATGGCTATGCGGTGCGCCTGATCGCGCCCAGCTGGGTCGATTACGGCGGTGATATCGGTAGAGGCGGCAACCTGCTCTTTGATTTTTGTTTCGTAGTCGGCGGCGCCCAGCGCAACGGCAGCGCGCTGCGGTAATGAGAGTGCAGTGGTGGTTGGTGCTGCCTGGGTGGTTTCGGTGATCATGCTGCCTCCTTGAGTTTGAAAAGAATTTCCCGGTCCGATACGCGGCGCGCAAACGCGGCCAGGTCCAGCACCATTGCGTCAATAAAGTTGTCGTCGCGCATTACGCGCTTGATGTATAAGTCACTGCCGGCGTTGGCTAAGTCGGGCACGTACATGATGAAATCGCACCACTTGCGGGCTGTGATCCACATGCCGCCTTGCATCTGGTGCATGTATTCACTCAGATCGCCCGTCTCCAGGATCTCGACGATCTTGACGCTGTCCACTGGTGCCTTGATCTCGATCAGGCCGTCATTGCCCACAAAGCCGTCCGTTGAATAGCCAAATAAGCCGTCGTCGGTCAGCACCAGGCCCGCCTCAGTGACCATGCACTCAGTGCGTGCCTCGTAAGCCATGCGCGCCAGACGCTCCATTTCGTGGCCGCGATCGAGCACCCAAGCTTTGACTGGTGCGCCATAGGGTTTGCCGCTGATTCGCTCGATGGCCAGGTCAGCAGCGTACTTATCGGATGCGACGGACGGATCGCCAGCCTTGCGTTTTCCGGACGCGCGAGACAACTTGGATACAGCATCGGCGTAGCAGGAGGCTGTAATTACGCCAGCGCGGGCCTGATGCCATTCGGCCGTACCTTGGGCGCATGTGATGAATTTCATGCTGCCCCTCGAGCTTTCTGCGCGCGCGCCATCAATGCGTCGTAATGAGGAGCAAGCGTGTTCTGCGTGGATTTCGATAAACTGCCCCAGCTCGCGGCGAAGACCTCGACACCATCATCGGCGACTACCTCCATGTCTGCGAGAATTTCGGCTGCAGCAGCGGAGAGTGGTTGCGCCGCCGGCTTGGCCGCTGGCTGCGCCGCCTTAAGTGTCTCTCCTCGTGCGGTAACGGCAGTCTTGAATGCATTCGATGCCGTAGCATCCTTTGCCTCATTTATGGCCTTGACGCCGGCCTTCCATACAAGAGCCAAGTCTTCGGCAGTTGGTGCGGCATTTGCCTTTGCCACCCATTCGATTGCCAGGGCTGACAGCGCAGGCTCGCCCGCATCTTGGCTGCGCAGCTCTTCTGGTAGGTCTTCGATGTCCTGCGTAAAAATGTCAGATGCTGCTGTGACGTTCAATGTCATCGCAATCATGGCGCGCTTGCAGGCCATTTTTAGGACCGTATTTGACAGATCAGCGGCTTCAGTTCGTACCTGTGTTGCCTTGCCGCCGTTCTTGTAGAACTTCAGGCGCCGCATTATTTCAGGCGTCAGGTTGAATTCTTCAGCGCAAACGGCAGCGCGCCACTTGTATTTCTCTTCGGCCGATGAGCATTCACCCACACCTTCTCCCAGCATGATGTCGGACACCTGATGCTGGCCGATACAGGTAACGCGGAAGCGGGCCACCAGGTCGGTGCTGAGATCGAGGATGCGATAGATCGGCGCGATACGGAACGTCACGCACAGCACTTCGGCGCCGGGTTTGTAGAGGGTCGGCTTCGGTGTGCTAGGGATCGTCCCGTAATGAGTATCCTTCTTCATGATGCCGCGCATGACTTCCTGCACCAGGTTCACGCGTTCCCGAATCTCGACCAGGGAATAGCGGTGGACCTCGGCGGCGACCAGTCCGGCGCTCTCGCGACGCGGCATTTCGATTACTTCGTTCATGTCTGTTTCCTTGTGAGTTTTATAATTTCCGCTTTCAACAGCGCCAGGCGGACGGCGTAAACGATGGCGTGGCCGGCATGCCAGTTGCGTAAGACCTGGCCGGCCACATCCATCACGGTTTGACTTTCGACGGCCACTGCGCCTCCCGGTGGGCGCGACCCAACTGCTGCAAGCGCTCGCCGGATGCTTCGAGTTCGATCATTGCGTCGATCTTTGCGCTGATCAGTGCCTTGCGGATTTCGTCCTGGCCGGCCAGTTCGCGGCGCACGCCGGACAGACGAAGCTTGTTCATCCAGTGCTGATAGCGCGCCCAGTGGTAGCGGCTGGCGGACGGCAGGCGGTGGAGCAGGGTGGCGAGCTTCATGACTTCACCTGCTGGGCGACACGCCGGCGGTAGCATTGGCGGGTAACTTGCCTACACATGACCAAGTCAAACCAGCCGATATGACACTCCTCCGCGTTTTCAATCCGCAGGGCGTCGGCCAGCCAGGCATATGCTTCGTTTCTGGTCATTTCGCCGCTTTGCCAGATTGGATTGAATGCCGCTTTGGCATCCTTGCGCGCCTTGCGCAGCTCGGTGTTTGCGAGCGTGCCCAGTGGAATGCCGGTGAGCGGGTGCAGCCCGACATAGCTGTTGCAGTCACTGTCTGCGCATCTGTAGGCCCAAGGCCATTCGCCATATGGGCGGCCATAAATCTCGCTGTTGTTTACGAGCTCGACGGTATCGCCGCAATATGGGCACTCAATTGGCGCGGGCAGCGGGTTCTTGACGCGTGCCGTGGCGCTGCGCGATGGGTTTTGCGGCGTGACCGGACCGGTGCGTGGCTTAACCATGCCCGCCTTGGTCAGCGCCTTTTGCATGGTGCCGATCATGGCTGCACCATTGCCGTGACGCCCAGGGCGCCGTCGTCATAGGCGGCATCGATCAGCGCGGCCAGGTTGCCGATAGCGGCGTAGCTGTACGCCGTGCTGGCGGTGCGGATGGTTATGATGTAGCTCACAGGCCGCTCCTTGCGCTGCCTTGGCGCTCAGCGCCGCTTGCGCACTTATAGATGCCACGACGACTCAGCTTGCGGACGGCGCCTTCGCGGGTAATGGTCGCGGTCATGTTGGTCACGTCCTTTAGCCATTCCCACTTGTGCTTTGCGCCGAGGGCGCATTTCACGGCGGCGCTCATGCTGCACCGCCCGGCGCTGCCAGCCATGCGCCATCAGGATCAGGAACGAAGGTCAACGCCACGCGCCAGTCGTAGCCGGTGGTGATGTATTCGTTTTTGTCGTTGCCGATGTGGGCGCAGTCGCTTACTTCGCGTACCAGCCAGCCTGTCGGTACGCGCAGGCGTGAAAAGCTGGCATCCTTTTCATTGACGCGCTCCCACTTGGAGCCGATATGGGCCGCAGCCGCAGGCGGGGCGAGAAACTGAATCATGTCCGCGCCAACCTGATGCACACTGCCGTCGGCGCGCTCGATGATGGCGACCGCGTAATTGCCGGCGCCGTTCTCGAACTCTTCGTAGGAGGCGCCGAACTGATGGAATGTAGCCATGCCATCCTGGATGCGGACGTTTTGCGGCTTGCCGTCGCCACTTCTTTCTTGAATCCACTTGAAAACTTGAACTTGGCGCATGGCCGCTCCTCTGGTTGTTTTGGGTGTTGTTTAAGCCGCTGGCGCGAGCGCCGCTGCGATGCCTGCGTCTTCGCCGACCACATAGCGACCAGTCGTGCGGCCGCAGAAGGGGCAGTGGCTGGCGACGCACGGCATTTCCTTGCCCTTGGCGCTGGAAAAACCCTTGCCGGTACCGCGAATACGGAACGGGATATTGATCGTGCTGCGCATGCCCATGTCATCCGTCATGGCGATGCCGGTGGCTTGGCACTCGACCTTGATATCGCTGCCAGCTTTGGCCACGATGAATGGCGCGCTGGCCAGTTTGTTTTCGATTGTTCTTACGCAGTCGCAATTCATGGTTCCGCTCTCCTGTTTATGATCTGGTGCCCCGCTGGGAGTCGAACCCGGCCGCTAAGCCATCCTCCGAGTTAGTGTCCTCGGCGCTCTCCACTGAGCTAACGGGGTTTTCAATCCTGCGTACGCCAGGAAGCGCGTGTGGCGGCCGGTGCTGACTGCTTCCGGCTTACTCGGTGCGATGGCTTATCCCCGAGTGCTTGTTGTATCGGCCTTTGTCAGGACTGCGATTTCCATCCTCAACATCACCGCGCATCAGCCTGCGCATTCACCACATGGCTGCCGACTGCCCCACCAATCCGCCCACCCGCTTGCACCAGCATTACCTGTGTGGTCTAGGTTCCTCGGCAGTCAGCAGCCATGTGGTTCCTGCGCTTGCCCTTCCGGGTCACCTGCGCAGGGAGGCGGGCATCCTGATCCCACAGGGCAGTTAATCGGGCTGCCAGTCCTGTCCCGCCTTGCCTACGGCGCGGGCGACCGCTAAACCTTTGCCAGCTCCGCAGTCCATCCCAGCTCGCGGCCATAAAACGTGCCAGAGCAGGCCAACATGCGGGCATCGATCCGTGCCAGCTCATGAGCACGACTTGCGCTTCCAGCCCAGGCGCTACCTTCGTAGGTTCCATCCTCGAACTTGATGCGCACGTCGTACTTGCGCACCGTGGCGCGGGCTGGCGCAGGCTCAAACAGGGCAGGGATGGCGTCACGGGCACTCATGCTTTTTTCACCAATGCCAGCGCTTCGGTGGCAGCGCTGATTTCATCAACCGAGATTTCCCGGCCGGCAGCATCGGCAGCAACCATGGCCGACAGCGCCGCGACCAACGCTTCATGCGAATTCACCGCCGCGACGATCAACGCTTCCAGCTCGTTTGCCGCGCCGACGCCGACAGCTGACATGACCTCGACAACCAGGGCGCCTTCTTTGCTGACGATTTCGCGGTGGCTGGCGCGTTGCAGCGGCAGCAGGGCGCGGACTTTGGAAGTGACGTTCATGGTGATTAGCCGCGCACTTCAATGCGAACCACCGGGATGACTTCGCCGTGGGCGATGAGGACTGCTTCAAGTGCTGCGAGTTCTGCTGGGGACATGGTTTTCTCCGGTGGTTGCTGTTCGATGGAATGAATAATAGCAAAGCTATTTTTATTATGCAATAGCGATGCTAGTAAAATCTGTTAAAATTCATCCGTCGCCAAAATTTCAGGCGGCCGCAGCACTCGTCGGGAATCGCCGGCAGGGGTGTTGGGATAGGCGTACTGTGAGGATGGTCTGAGAGACGCACGAGGGTGACGAAGTTAGCGCCCTAGACCGAAGAGGCTGACGAGTCATAAAGACGTCGTACTGGTCTATATGTAAAGGCTCAGCTAAGGATGGCTGAGTCTTTCCCGCCACCTGGTAGGACTTTGAAGCGACCGGCTTTTGACCTTAGAAGGCAAGATCAAAAGCGAACTTCAAGAGCAAGATAAGGGACTTTTTGAGTACCCATAGAGGGGAAATAAAAGTAGAAAATAATTCGAGCCCGCTTGGGCGAGGAAAAATATGAGTGCGCCGCCGAAATATATGATTCAGCTTACAAAGCGAAGCTCTGGTAGATATCAACTGAAAGTTGTCGGGCAGGGGGGTGTTATTAAGGGAGATATTAAGGCGCTGCAAGAATTGACGCAGGCCATTAGCTTGCTCCTCGCAACTGCAAAGAAGGCTGAAAATACGTCGCCAGAAGTCGATTAAGAAATGGGACGGCCTGCGCCACCCCACACTCTTAGGAAGAAAGCCAACTGAAAATCTGATGCAAAATTGCTGCAACAGCCCATAGGTTGACTTCCACCTTTATTGCTTTACATGTCAGCTTAAACATGGCGTGAGCCTCATTTATGCCGGCAGGCCTGCCAACAGGTTAGGGTCGGCATTTATATCGCGCCTTGCCAGGCGCTAGCCGGTGTAGCTGCAGCTACGATGGCGCGCTACAACGTAGGCACCGCCTCCATTGCAGTTCGGCATTGCCGATCTCGCCGCTCAGTGCCATATCCATGTCCTCCGAGCTGCTACGTCAACACCTTAAGCGGATTGATGGTCCGCAGTCCGGGAATCACCCCAGATTCTTTTTTCACCCACCGCGGCGGGCTTGTTATTTTTTCAATCTCCCTAGAAGTCGCTTTTCAGCCTCCTCTTTTGTTATAACGCTATTATCTCGCGGGTCTTGATATCCTATTAAATGCCAGGATTTGTAAGGCGGTGGGTTGCCGACTTTTCCGCCTGCAAGCAGCGTGACGCGCACATGCTCCTTTTTGTACTCAAGCATCTTGGTTACAAGTGGAGGTCGCGGCTTTTCATACTCGCTTGATCTTACTGAGTCTGGTTTGCCGTATTTAGCTATCACCTCGTCTGGTTGGAGGATAGGCAAGCCATCCGCAGCAAGTGCGGGAATCGTAAGACTGAGCGCTAGGAGCAAGCCAAAAATCTTGGTCATCGTTATTGATGTTGCGGCATAGGAGCGTGCCGTTGCGCGCATCAATTATATGCAAATTTACAACATGAAATCTATTCAATAATTGCAAATCCGAATTAAAAAGCCCGCGTGGGGCGGGCTTCAATTTTTGCTTGCAGTTGAGGCTCCGCCTTGGAGCGATTATTGCAAGAGCTCTTTTGAGAAAACCTTGCCAGTTACGGAGCTATACAGCCAAACCTGCGACAGTTTCATCACAAGGGAGTCACCATTCCAAAGCAATTCTATCGGGTTATCCATTGTCGGCTTTATCATGTTGCCGTATCTGGAAAGAAATGGGGACTCTAGCTTCGCGATGTAGAGAATGCGAATTGCGCCCTTGTTTAGTCTTGCATCATCGGGTGAAATCTTAAACGAGAAATCTGAAGGGATGCCAGTCGAGGGGCCCTGGGACTTAATATTCGCAAATGTAATTCCGCAAGCATCATAAACGGAGCTTGTTATTTCAACTTTCTTTCCATACCCATTTTCCCCGATGTACTTCTGCGTGCTTGATAGGCTGCTATTGATCAAGGCCGAGGAAAAGAAGCCCTCTCCAATCATGGTTGTTCTGCTGCCGTGAGACAACATGCGTACCGTCATTGTTTCAGTATCCGCATTGTAGTTAGGCATAAGCAAGGGCTTATCTGGCGACATGGCTATTATGCTTGAGCCATTTAAGTTGCCATAGATGGGCTCAGATTTGACGTGCTCGACACGCTCAGCGTAAGCCTTTGTGGATTCAAATTCATCTTTTTTTAATTTGAATGCCTTAAGCCTGTCTGAGATCGCAATGCAACTATGTCCACGAAAGTCAATGGGGAGGGTTTCGGCGTTCGCATCAAATGGGTCTTGGGAGAATGCCGCTAAATCACTCACCTTTTTCTGTGAAGATTTCGAATCCGCTCCCTGTTTTGGTTGTGTTGATTTTTTTGTTCCCTTGTTCGATGCATCTTGGGCCCATGAGGATCCGTGCAGCCCGCAAGCGAGCAGCAAGAGCGGTAGTATTTTTTTCATTCTCGTCCCAGTTTAGTTGGCGCAGACCGTTGCGCCGCAGCATTATATAGAATGCTAATTCTATGAAAAGTAGCAAATTATTGCATCAAATATGTTGCTTGCTGCACAAGTGACGGGCTGATCCATTGCGGATTTGATGAAAAACAACAAAAATATTCTATCCAACAATCACGCAACTCGTGACTTTATGTGTTGAGCAAATAACGATGCTACCTCGCCCAAATTATCGAGATTTTTTGCGAGCAAATGGAAATCCAGGCGCGCCCACTTGTCGGCAAGCGGAATCATTTTCACCGGATATGTGCGTGCTGCCTGCCTCGCAATTGATTCGACGGTCACGCCAATTCCAAGCCTGGACCGTGCGATAATTTCAGCCTGGGCCGCCAGAGTGTCAACGGTGACGCGTGAGCGAACCAGGAGGCTTTCGGGGGCGTGATCCGCGATGTATTTAGTAAGGCGCAGATCGTGGTGAGTCGAAACAAAATCATAGGGCAGGGCGTCGGCCAATGCTATTGCGCCAGGTCGACGCGCAAGCTCATGGCCATCCGGCACAATTAAGCAAATCCGCTCCAGGCGGTAGGGAATCGAGCGCAGGCCGTGCCCAGCTGGCGGGTGCGGAAACAGCGCCAAATCGGCCTCTCCCGATGCTACCAGGGCGGCGACCGCATCGAAATCCCCGCTGACTACTGCCACGTCAATTGCGGGATGCGCCTCCAGGAACTCCCCAAGCACCGCTGGCAATTCGCCTATTAAAACCGTGTCCGAGCATGCAAGTCTAAGCGTCTGTCGGCCGTGGCGCTGCCGCCCCTGCAACAGCTCATTCATCCTGCGCAGCTCGTCAGCGATGAGGGTGGCGGACGCGGCCACGATCTTGCCGGCCGGCGTAAGTTCGAATCGGCGACCACTTCGAATAACCAGGGATTCCCCGACAATTTCCTCAATTCTATTCAGTCGATTCGTTGCTGATGGGGCTGCCATGCCCGCGCGTCGTCCTGCCGCAACCAGGCTCGTTTCCATCCCAATATGTCGCATCAGTTCGAGGTCGCGGAGTGTCAGCATCATGAATCCTATTTGCGCAGGATTCTAACCAACCGTCACGGAATTGAAATGGATAGACGGTAATTGTGACGCCCAATTAACGTTCTCGATAATTCAAGTTATCTATTTCGGCAATTTCGAAAAATTGGAAACTCGGGTACGCTATTTGTTGCTCGGCGGATAAGTGTGCGTTATTTGCAAATCCGCGCCCGATTAATTTGAGAGTTTGTGCGGCCGTCCTGTTTTCATGCGCGACCGGCCCGCACGCCCAGGAGGCGTTCTAGGATGGAAAACATAGAGAGGGTCATCGCGGCCTACAAGGCAATGGATCAGCGTAGGCGCGAGGCCAACTTGCGAATGATGGAAATTGACGCGAAACGCCACCCTGACCGGGCGCGACTTTTAAGACTGGTTGTCAACGATCGAAATGCCCCGAAGCGCTGAACGCGGCTCACCTTCGGCCACCGTCATGATCCTCTCGCGGCCAGCATCGTCAGTGGTGCGGTACAGATCAAGGAGGCGCGCCTCATCATCGCGAATCCATTGCGTGTGAGCGGTCGGGGGCGACAAAGGGCCGGGCTCTGGCTTGGAGTAGTCAGCGACAACTTGCGAGCCAATTGAGCCAACGGCCTCAAAGGCTTCGGCTGGCTGACCCGTGTGTGAGGCAGCAGCTGCAATTTCTTTTGCAATCGTTGGGCTGATCAACTCAACGTTCACATTCAAGCCCCGCGCAAAGGCGGTGGCTGCCTTGATGTTCAGCGGGCGATGGCCAGCAACGTACTGCCACACCATCCCTTGAGAGCCAATAGCATATAAATCACCAAAATCCGCCTGGGAAATTTTCGGTTGACGCGCGTCAAACAGCGCCTTAAGGCGCTGCGCATCTGCTGCTTGCCAGTCTTCCAGTGCTTTCGGTTCTTTTTTCATGAGCGAAGTATAGCTATGCTATTTAAAGCCGCAACGAGCTTTGCTATTGACTTACGTACTAGCAATGCTATTATTGCGCCATGGACCTTAAAAATTACCTCATTGCTACGGGCGTGAAGAAGGCGGACTTTGCCCGTGCGATCAATATCTCTGCCGCTTTACTCCATCAATGGATTGAGCAAATCCGCCCGGTAGCGATTCGGCACTGTCCTGCTATCGAAAAGCAGACCGGCGGCCAAGTTGCTCGCAAAGATTTGCGCCCGGATGACTGGCACAAGATCTGGCCCGAACTGGCGGAGGGCGATCCTGGCCACGCCGGCCGCCAACCCCCATCCCCAACCAACATCCTCGACACCATCCCGCTGCACTCCGTTGTTGGCATCGATCCGCGAGGTTCGTCATGAGCAAGTTCGAACTCATGCAACTTGCCAGTCATGTATTGATCGTGATCGGCAGCTTTATCTTGTACCGGACAGGAATCCACATGACGCGGGTATGGAGCGAAATGAGGGCTGAGCTTTCAGTACTCCGGGGCTTTATGAAAAACCAAATCTCAACGGGGGAAGTGGAAACGCGTGATGGTGCTACGTCGATCGGCCCTGGCAAGGATTCTAGCCAGCCTCCGTCTAGCGAGAATTGCGCCTTGCCCCCTGGCTCATAGATGGACTTGAATTTAGCGATCTCGGCTTTGCGGGCTGAAATTCCAATGAATTGCACAGGCAGCTCCGCCGGATGAATTTTTAGTCGAACTAGCAGTTCGTCATTCCGTGTCCTGCTAATACTTCCATCTAGATAAGCTGCACTCAAGGCTCGCTGGGTCTTGTACTGCAAAAACACCAATAGCCCTGTGGCAGCAGTCGAGATTGCAGTAAGAGCTTCAAAAACATTGAAGGCCAAAGCGATTCCTTAGTTGTTTATATGAAATATCTAATTTACCACACCTAAATGGACAAGCATTGAGCACTACCAGCAACACAAACACAAACCCTGCAACACCGACCACCAGGAGATAACCATGAAACACAAGCAAAAACGTACCGCACTCGTCAAAAGCTACATCACGGACAGCAACAAGGACGCCTTGCAAGAGGCCTGCGCCGCCCAGGGCAAGACCGTCAGTGACGTGCTCAACGAATGCACCATCGTAATCATCCGCAACCACCTGGATGCCAAACCGAAGCGCAATGATAGCCCGCCGTTTTCGAGCGGAGCTAGGCCCAAATCAGGAAACAGTAAGACCCAGTTTCCGGCATCGCGCCCAAGTTTCGGCCTGGTACCGCGCATCACTCGCCTGCGGGTTTAACGGCATGGAGGCAGCTATTGAATAAACAAACCGAGGCAACAGCCGAGGAAAGGGAACTCATCTTCCAGCGCTCCCTGAGCTACCGGCAGGCGGAAAAAGACCTGCAGGGAGCCAGGGACGGGGAGGGTGAGGAAGCGGCGAAAGCCGCGCATAAGGCGGCACGGAACAAGTGGCGCGATGCCACTGACCAGGTGGCGCGGAAATATGAGGTGCCACGGCGCGAGCCGCCATAACGAACCCGCACCCAACAGCTACAGCATCACATGGCCGGAAACGGCCACTTTATCCACCATCAATTAGGACTATGACATGACACAAGCAAATGCAACAACGACTTCCACCTCGCTGAACAATGCCCAGGGCAACAACGACCTGCTCGATACGCTGGTGCTCCAGCACAGCCTCAAGAACGACGCCGCCCTGGCCCGCGCGCTGGAAGTGGCGCCGCCAGTGATTTCCAAGATTCGCCACGGCCGCCTGCCCATCGGTGCCTCGCTGTTGATCCGCATGCACGAAGTGTTCGACGTGTCGATCCGCGAGCTCAAGCGTGTTGCTCGTGCTGAGGTGGCGGCTTGACCGGGGCGACACATTCCGAAGAAGGCAGCGCGCCGGCGCAGGACGGGCAGGGCGCCTCGGCCCAGCACGACGACCAGGCCGAGCGCATGCAGCAGATCGATTTCGGCCACGTCCGTGCGCGAAAGCACTACGAAGCAATGCTCAAAGAGCTGCTGGCCGGGCAATAAAAAAAGCCCGCTGGCAGGCGGGCTTCCTTGAAACGCTATAAATCCCGAAAGAATTTATGAGCCAATTGTACACCACCAATGCTGCTACTAACACTCAGGCCGCGCCTGAGCAGCATCAAATGCACGCGCATGGCGAATTTGCGTGGGGTCAGCCATGACGACCACTATCCGCAATCACATCAACAGCGACTACCTCAAAAGCGAACACGCGGCCGACCTTGTATCCACGGTCAAGCGCTTTGGCGCCGCAACCATCGTTGATCTCTCTATAGACCTGGGCATGCACCGCGAATCCGTCCGCAAGCGCCTGACCGCCCTGGTCGACGCTGGCAAACTGGTCATGATCGAGGCTGCCTCTAAGCATTCCGGCGCGCTGTACGGCATGCCGGACCTGGACGAGCAGGCCGAATTCGACCTGTACCGGACCCGCACCAACAATTGGCCACGCGGCCAACACGGCCGTGATTGGCTGGTTGAGGCGATGTTTGGTGCGCCGGCGGCGGAGGTGCGCCCATGAGTCGCACCCTCACTGAAGAGCGCTTCCTGCGCGATGTTGCTCACCATGAGCTGATCGTGATCCGCGACGACGGCGTGAACCGCCACATACGATTCAAGAAGCCGGACAGCAGCGACATGTTCTTCGACCTGATCACTTGGCCGGGCCACCTCTGCTACACCGGCGACATGGGCACTTACGTCTTCAAGCGCCTGACGGACATGTTCGAGTTTTTCCGCACCGACCGGGCGTACAACCAGTCACGCGGGCGGAAGCTGGGCATAAACCTGGGCTACTGGGCCGAGAAGCTGATCGCGGTCGACGGCAACAGGCACGGCGGCAAGCCAAAGGCCTTCGATGAAGACAAATTCAAACGGGTCATCAATGAATATCGCGTGCAGTGGATGCGAGACGCCAAGGCAAGCAACTCGCTCGACAAGGAGGGGCGACGCGAACTGTGGGAAGCGGTCGAAGATGAGGTAATAGGCGTGCTGGATGATGGCGGCGACCGTGCGCAATATGCGGCCTACGATTTCCATCACACAGACCCGTCCGATGCGCAGCGGCGCGGCTGGCAGTTCGATGATTTGTTCGAACACGATTTCACGGAATACACGCACAGCTTCCTCTGGTGCTGCTACGCGCTGGCTTGGGGTGTTGAAAAATACGACGTGCTGAAGGCCGCCGCCGAACTGGCGAAGAAGGCAGCGGCTGCGCCAGCAGAAGTTCTGACTACCAGCCCGCCGTGCGCAATCTTTGCTGCACCATCGAGCAATGACGAGGTGCGCCCATGATGCCCTCCCTCAAACTCGCCCGTGACCAGCGCGTCTGCGACCTGGTGATGGCCATGCTGTTTGCGCGCCTGCGCGTGACCCTCCGTCCTGTGGAGGCGCAACCATGAAGCGCGACAACTTCACCCTTTCTCTCGACCTGGGCAGCGAGCTGATCATCGACAACTTCGCCGGCGGCGGCGGCACCAGTACCGGCCTTGAACAGGCATTCGGCCGCCCGGTCGATATCGCCATCAACCACGATCCCGAAGCGCTGGCCATGCACGCGGCGAACCACCCGCACACCACGCACCTGTGCGAAAGCGTGTGGGACGTCGACCCGATCAAGGTCACGGGCAACCGCCCGGTGGGTCTGGTCTGGCTCAGTCCAGATTGTAAGCATTTTAGCAAGGCCAAGGGCGGCAAGCCGGTCGAAAAGCGCATTCGCGGCCTGGCCTGGGTGACGCTGCGCTGGGCAGCCAAGTGCAAGCCGCGCGTGATCATGCTGGAAAACGTGGAGGAGTTCAAAACTTGGGGCCCGCTGCTGGTCGCCGCCGACGGTAGCGCCAAGCCGGATCCGGCCAAGCGCGGCAAAACGTTCGATTCGTTCATTCGCCAGCTGCGCGCGCACGGCTATGCCGTCGAATACCGCGAAATGCGCGGCTGCGACCACAATACGCCGACCATCCGCAAGCGCTTCTTCCTGGTGGCACGCCGCGACGGCATCGCCATCCAGTGGCCAGAACCGACCCATGGCGCGCCGGATAGCATCGGCGTGCGCGCCGGCAAGCTGCTGCCGTACCGCACGGCGGCCGAGTGTATCGACTTCAGTTTGCCGTGCCCGTCGATCTTCGAGCGCGACAAGCCGCTGGCACCGGCCACACTGCGCCGCATCGCCAAGGGCATCATGCGTTATGTGGTTGACGCGGCCGATCCGTTCATTGTCGGCCAGGGTGGCCCGATCTACGGCGGCAAACCGGTCTCGGCAAATCAGCCATTCGGCACGCTGACGACGGAAAACCACCGTGCTGTAGTGCTGCCAACAATCGTCCCGGTCACGCACCAGGGCGGCGACCGCACCGAATCCATCGGGGAACCGTTCCGCACCATCACCGGTGCACACCGGGGCGAGAAAGCGCTGGGCGTGGCCACTCTGGTACAGGTGGGCTATGGAGAGCGGCCGGCGCTGTACCACTGCAAGGCGTGCGGCGATAACTTCAATGATCAACACGCCACGGGCGCTGGCGGCCTGGCGCCTGCCGAGTGCCCGCGCTGCGGAGAGGAAGAGCAGATTGATTTGGTGCATGCCGGCCAGGCGCCGCGCGCGCTTGATATCGAGAAGCCACTGGGCACGGTGGTGGGCGCCGCAGCAAAGCACGCGCTTGTATCTGCCTTGCTGGTCGACGCTGCGCATGGCGAGGTGTCGCCTGGCGGTGTCAAGCGCTGGGGCACAGGCGCGCATAACGTCGACACTCCACTGGGTACCGTCACGGCCAGCGGCAACAAGGCCGTGGCCACCGCGTTCCTGGCCAAACATTACACGGGCGTCGTGGGTTCCGACCTGACCGATCCTATCGGTACGGTCACCGCATGCGACCACCACAGCCTGGTGACGGCGTTCTTGACGGAGCATGCCAACGCAAGCAATCAACGCGTGATGTCGGCCGCCGAGCCACTGCGCACGATCTGCGCCCAGGTCAAAGGTGGGCATTTCAGCATGGTGTCGGCGCACATCACCAAATTCCGCACTGGCGCCACCGGTAGCGACATGAACACACCGCTGCCGACAATCACGGCCGGGCCGAAGGAAAACCCGGCCGGCGCGCCCCATGCCTTGGGCGTCGTCACGGCTCATATCCAGCGCGACATGGGCGCCAGCGTTGGACATGCCGCTGATGCGCCACTTGGCACGGTCACGGCCGGCGGTGGCGGCAAGTCGGCGCTGGTCACCAGCAACATGATCAAGCTGCGCGGAACAAGCACGGCGGCCGGTACCGACGAGCCGCTGGGCACGGTCAGCGCCGGCGGCCAGCATCACGCCGAGGTGCGCTCGTTCCTGCTGGCTTATTACGGCGCCAGCGAAACGCACGACCTGGCGGACCCGCTCAATACGGTAACTAGCCGCGACCGCTTCGGCCTGGTGACGATCCACGGCCAGGATTACCAGATCGTGGATATCGGCCTGCGCATGCTGCAGCCGCGCGAGCTGTTCCGGGCCCAGGGCTTCCCCGACGATTACATCATCGGCGACGACCCGGCCCAAGGACTGAAACTGACGAAATCGGCCCAAGTGCGCATGTGCGGTAATTCGGTGTGCCCGCCCATGGCCAAGGCGCTGATCCTGGCCAACTTCGCGCATGAGCGCGAGATTGCGAGGGTTGCGTGAATTACTTCACTACATATGGGTATGCGGATATAGCGAGTGCTGCCCCTGCAATAACTAACGAAATCACCGCCAACCGAAGTGATCGCTCAGACGCCGCTGCCGATCGTTCCCCTGCGACCGCTGCGCGCTCACTTGCCTCCGCTGCCCTTACAGCAGCATCTGCCGCCAACTGGCTGGCTTCAGATGAAGCCTCGGCCGCACCCGTATTACGGACCGCAAGCGCCAAGTCTTCCGCGCGCTGCGCTGCGATGGCGGCAACCTGGCGTCGAGTATTCCATTGCCGAAATGCTATTGCATTGTCTGTATTCCCTTGGAGGTCCGCCCATTGCGATGCCTCCTCGAATGATTTGGTTTCGAAGTTCCTGATCACATCCGCCAAGGCTTGTTCGTCCATATTTTCCCCCTTATCAAAAAGGAATCCTAACATGATGTACGACTTGGCAAGAAATGATCGCGCACATATTGCAAACCAAGCCGCTCCCGCCTATTCGTTGATCCGCAAGCTCTGCGCCTGCGGCAAGGCCAGCACCGCCAAGCAACTGTCGCAGCACGGCAAATGCGCCGCATGCGCGCTGGCCGCCGTCCGCGCCGTAATTCTGCCTGGCGACTTCGCCAAGCTGCAGCACATGCTGGGCGCCGTGCAGCAACATCCGAAGTCCAAGTGGGGATGGCGCAACTATTTTGCCGCCGGTAGTGGCCAGCAGCACGAGGGGTTGAGCGTGTTCAATTCTTTATTGCCCTTCCTCTCGACGCAGTTTGGCCGCCTCAACTTGTGCAGGCAGAGTGTAGAGATATATGAGCAAGAACTTACAGAACTCATGCATCTGGCTGGCCATTTCCACGGTTGCAACCGTATCGCTGTGTACGGCTTCATTCCCGTCAAGTCTAAGCTCGTGTGCCCAGGCTTGAATTTCGGGAGTGATTCTGTTTTCTTTGGCCAATCGATCAATCCGCTTTTCAATTTTCCAGGCTTCGATATCTGGCGAAAACGCCTTGAGGGCGAGTTCCATAGCCTTGCGATACATGCTGCAGGCAGCGTCGAAATGTTGCCCTTTAAGCGATGCAGCAGCTTGAGAAAAGACGCGAGCAACCGAATCAGGAATGTCAGCAGGCGCTTCGGACGAGGTACTTTCTGGAAATACCTTATGAGCGCGAACCTGATGTCCTGTTGCCATAAGGTTTCCAGAGTAATCAGCGGTCTTATAGCCGAGCATGATCAGACTTGCAGCACTGTGAAACAAGACTGTAATCGGCATATTGCAGCCGCCACATGTGGCGCTAACAATCAACTGCTGTGGATTTGCTGGCCTGATGTATTCGGATTGGATTGCAAAGCTCATTATCTTTGCATCGCAATGCGGACAGTCATAAACGATTGTAGCCATAAATTTCCTTATCAAAAGGAAATCTTATCATGAGCCAAGGTGATATTTTCTCGGTGGGCGCCCAGCGCCTGCAGATGACCGACTCCATCGATCTGACGATCCAGTCGCTGCTGGCCTACGGCGCCACGCATGAACACTGGGGCATTGCCTGGTCGGGTGGCAAAGATTCCAGCGCCACGCTGACGCTGATCACCTACCTGCTTGACACTGGCAAGATCGCCCGCCCGAAGTCGTTGACGGTGTTTTACGCCGACACGCGCCAGGAGTTGCCACCGCTGGCCATCGCGGCGCGCCAGATCACGGACGAGCTGCAAGAGCGCGGCATCCGTGTTGAAATCGCCAATCAAGTGATAAGGCTAGATCAGCCCCAGTTCTGCCTTGATGGTGGTCTGCATTTTTTGCATTTTTTCTATCGCCACCGTATAGGACGCTCTAAGGGAGTCACAGTACTGCGCCAGTCTGCGAAGACGAGCATCTCGCAAATCTTTGTGAATTTGATCGCCATGTACCGAGGCCATGTAGTCAGCTTGCTCAAAACGCTCTATGAGAATGTTGTTCAGGCGAATACTGCCGACAAAGCTATTCGCATGTCCATACCCCATGATAATAAGGCGGCGCAAATCGTCATTCGGGACTTGCCCGAGTCTGGCGGTCGAGGCATCGTAGATTGGGAATGGACGTTCCACGATTGGGATCACGTAAAGGAAGGGTTCCCCGGCCGGAACATCCATCAAAAGCTTACCGTTTCGCACTCCAAAACTATCGGAAACGACAATCATCTCATCGAGCAGATTTCGAAGAAGGTGCCTCACTTGTTCCGATTCAGCGATCCTCGCCTGCTCCTGAGCTTGCCTTTTTTGCCAGTACGGTACCCATATTGCAATTCCGATCGCGACTATGGAGCCAACAGCCTGTACCCAGGATGGAGTATTGCTACTGGACCACGGAATGTTGCTAAGGCCGTAGCCGCCTGCAAAGCAAAACAGTGCCAGACCCGCGAATTGAACGAAAGCTTTCATAAATTTCCTCGTGGATATTGGCAACATATTAACATGTCGTCCCTTTGGCGGGCGGTATGAAGCGCTCCCCCATGAAGCCCGGCAACCCCCTGGCGCGCACGCCATTCAAGCGCACCTCGCCCATGCCCAGCACCGGCATGCTCTCCGTGCAGTCGCATCAGCGCATGGCGCCGAAGGGCAAAGCTGGCTTGAAGACCAAAGGCCCGCGCTCGACGCCGATCCGGCGCGCCGCGCGCGGCCAGGACTGCACGCTGCGCATGGCCGTCTGCAACTTTGACCCTGACACCACCGTGCTATGCCATAGCAATTTCCTGGCAGACGGGAAGGGTATGGGCCTGAAGGCGCCGGACACCGCCGCGGCGTTCGGCTGCAGTGCCTGCCACGACGTGCTCGACGGCCGGCGCCCGCGCCCGGCTGGGCTGTCGCTGGCTGAGCTGGAAGACACTTTTTACGCGGCCGTGTGCCGCACCCACGAAATTTTACGGACGATGGGCCTGCTCGATGCAGCGCCTGCCGCCATTCAACCTACATTGGAACACCCATGAGCGCATTTAGCCCGCAAGAACAAAAACACCTGAAAGAAGTGGCGTACAGCGAATTCTTGCGCGCCAAGATCAAATTGGCTCAGCGCAAGGGCTTCGACGTGCCTTTGGCTGATATCCACCCCGGCCTCAAGCCGCACACCCGCGATATCGTGCGCTGGGCCCTGGCTGGCGGCCAGCGCGCCATCTTCGCCTCGTTCGGCCTGCACAAGACCAGCACCAACCTGGAAGTGATGCGCCAGATCGGCATCCACCGCCCGGGCGGTATTCGCGGCATCGTCGCCCCGCTGGGCGTGCGCCAGGAATTCTCCCGCGAGGTGGCGAAGCGCTTCACCGGCGACCAGGCTGTCGACCTGCGCTTCATCCGCACTGATGCGGAGATCGATGACCCGGCCACCATCTACATGACGAATTATGAGTCAGTCCGTGAGGGCAAGGTCGACGTGACGAAGTGGCAGGCATCCGGCCTGGACGAGGCCAGCGTGCTGCGTAGCTACGGCAGCAAGACCTATCAAGAGTTCTTGCCGATGTTCGACGGTGTCGAGTTCAAGTTTGTCTACACGGCCACGCCGAGCCCTAACCGCTTCAAAGAGTTGATCCACTATGCCGGCTACCTGGGCGTGATGGACACTGGCCAGGCGCTGACGCGCTTCTTCCAGCGCGACAGTGAAAAGGCGGGCAACCTGACGCTGTATCCGCACAAAGAGCAGGAATTCTGGCTGTGGGTGGCCAGCTGGGCCGTTTTTATCCAGCGCCCAAGCGACCTGGGTCATTCGGACGAGGGCTATGACCTGCCGGCCCTCGATGTGCGCTTTCACGAAGTGCCGAGCAATTACGACACGGCCGGCGCCGAGAAGAATGGCCAGGGCCTGCTCATTCCGAACGTGGCCATGGGTCTGTCGGCCGCCGCTGGCGAGAAACGCGACAGTATGGCCGCGCGGGTCGCCAAGGTGGCTGAGATCATGGCTGTGGATCCTGACGATCATTTTCTGATCTGGCACGACCTGGAAGATGAGCGCCACGCCATTCAGGCGGCAATCCCTGATGTGGTCAGTGTTTGGGGTACGCAGGACCTGGACCAGCGCGAGCAGCGCATTGCTGATTTCAGCGACGGCAAGATCAAGAGCCTGTCCACCAAGCCAATCATCGCTGGCAGCGGTTGCAACTTCCAGGTGTATTGCCATCGTGAGATTTTCGCGGGCATCGGCTTCAAGTTCAACGATTTCATTCAAGCAATCCACCGGGTGCAGCGCTTCCAGCAGCGGCACGCCGTCCGCATTGACATTATTCACACGGAAGTCGAGCGCAAGGTGCTGGCCGATCTGATGGAGAAATGGCGCCGCCACGACGAAATGCAGGCCAAAATGGGCCAAATCATCCGCTCCTACGGCCTGGATCAGCTGTCTATGCAGGATTCGCTGGCGCGCACCATCGGTGTCGAGCGCGCCGTGGTGGCCGGCGAGCGCTTTTCCGTAGCCAATAACGATTGCGTGCTCGAAGCCATGCAGCAGCCCGATAACTCGGTGGGCATGATCATCACCAGCGTGCCATTCGCCAACCATTACGAATACACGCCGAGCTATAACGATTTTGGCCACACTCAAGACAATGACCACTTTTGGGCGCAGATGGACTTCCTGACGCCGGAACTGTTGCGCATCTTGCAGCCTGGCCGCATCTATGCCTGCCACGTCAAGGACCGCATCAATTTCGGCAATGTCACCGGCGCCGGTGTGCCGACCGTCAGCCCGTTCCACGCCGAAGCGCTGTTTCACGGCATCAAGCACGGCTTCGACTATATGGGCATGATCACAGTCGTGACCGATGTGGTGCGCGAAAACAACCAAACCTACCGCCTGGGCTATTCCGAGGTGTGCAAGGACGGCACAAAGATGGGCGTCGGCTCGCCGGAATACATCTTGTTGTTCCATAAGCCACAGACGGACCGCTCGCGCGGCTACGCCGATACGCCAGTCACCAAGGCAAAGCCGATGTGTCTGGACGATGACGGCGAGCGCATCCCGTTCGACCGCAAGGCTGCACCAATTACCGGTACCGGCTACAGCGTGGCGCGCTGGCAGGTCGATGCGCATGCATTCTGGCGCTCGAGCGGCGACCGCCTGCTGGGTGCCGCAGAGCTGGCCAGCTTCGGCCCGGCCAAGCTGGCGAAGCTGTTCACCGGCCTGTCGTTGGAAAACGTCTACAACTACGAATACCACGTTGAGGTGGGCGAGGCGCTGCTGGCCAACAAGGCGCTTCCAGCCGACTACCTCAGCCTGGCACCCGGTAGCACCGACCCGGCCGTGTGGCACGACATCGTGCGCATGCGCACTTTGAATGGCGAACAGTCGGCGCGCGCGGTCGAAAAACACGTTTGCCCATTCCAGATCGATATCGTAGACCGCCTGATCGGCCGTTACAGCAACCCTGGCGAAGTGATCTATGACCCATTCTGCGGCCTGGGTACCGTGCCCGTGCGCGCGATGAAGCTTGGCCGCCGTGGTGCTGGCAGCGAGTTGAATCCGGCTTATTTCGCGGACCAGGTGCATTACTGCCAGGCGATGGAGCGCGAGGTCAGCATGCCTACACTGTTCGATATGGAATTGATGGACGAGGAGAATGCAAAGTGACGCGCGCAAATTTCAGTGAATTCGTGCTGGGCGCCATGCCCGGTACCAAGGCCGATATCGTCATCAAGTCAGGCGTCAGTCAGGCCACCGTGCTGCGCTGGGTCAACCAGCTGCATGCCGAGCGCAAGATTTACATCTGCAGCTGGAAGCGCCACCCGCGCGCTGGCGCGGCCATGGCCGTGTATGCCGTCGGCAGCCTGCCTGATGCGCCGTGCCGCCTGAAGCATCAAACGAAGCTTCAGACCCGGCTGCGCTTTGAGGCCAAGGCCAAGCAGGACGGCCGCTGGGACCGTATGCAGGCGCGCTGGCGCAGCAAGTACTGGATCCGCAAAGCCGCCGCTGCGGGTGATCCTCTGGTGGCTGCGCTGTTCGGCGCGGCGCGCTCCCAGGAGGTGGCGCCTTGAACTATTACCCTTTCCACATCGGCGACTTCCGCTCCGGGACCGTGAATATGTCTCGCCAGGCTCGCTGGATTTACCGGGACATGATGGATGTCTATTACGACGTCGAGGCACCACTTCCGCTCGATATCGATGTGCTATGTGACGCCCTGGGCGTCGAGACGGCAGATGAGCGTGTGATTGTTGAGCGCCTGCTTCGCTTCAAATTCATCAAAACAGATGACGGATACCGTCATGAGGTGTGCGAGCAAGTCATTGCCGACTACCACGTGAAGGCAGAAACAGCGAAAGCAAATGGGAGGCTGGGCGGTCGCCCCCGCAAGCAATCAACAACCAATCAAGAACCTAGCGGGTTTCCATCGGGTTTCGATTTGGATGCTACTGGCAACCCGGCTGAAACCGGATCAAAAACTAACCAAGAACCAATAACCAATAACCATAAACCAGTAAAAACAAAAGACAAGTCGCCTCCGGCTCCCGACGATCTGCTTTCCGAGATCGATCCGCAGATCGTTGCTGACTTCAAGGCCCTGCGGACCAAGCACAAGGCGCCGATCACGAAGACTGCGATCCAGGGCATCGTGCGCGAAGCGGAAAAGGCCGGTTTGACCTTGGAGGGCGCTTTGCGCATCTGCTGCGAGAGGGGATGGCGCGGCTTCAAGGCCGAATGGATTACACAGCACGCCTCGCAGGCCGGGCGAGGGCAGGGTGCCAGCACGGTCTACGGCCAGACCATGGCCGCCGCCGAGCGGGCCAAGGCGAGGATTTTCGGTAACGCAGCAACGCAAGGAGGTCTGCATGACGCAGGATGACTACGAGGAATTCGCCGGCATGGTAGGTGCGATCACCGAGCTTTACGGGCGCGCCGCCAGCGAATTCGCCATCACGATCTGGTGGGGCGCTCTCCGGCAGTACGACCTGTCCGCTGTGCGCCAGGCCTTTGACCGCCACGTACGCAATCCTGATAGCGGCCAGTTCGCGCCGAAGCCGGCCGATCTGATCCGAATGATGGGCGGCACCACGCAGGATTCGGCGCTGGTAGCTTGGGCCAAGGTTGATCGCGCGCTACGGGTTGTTGGCACCTACCGCAGCGTGGCTTTCGATGATGCCCTGGTGCACCGCGTGCTGACGGAAATGGGTGGCTGGACTGCATTGGGCGCGAAGACTGAGAAGGAATGGCCCTTCGTTGCCAAGGAGTTCGAAAACCGGTACCGCGGCTATCGCATGCGCAACGAATGCCCCGATTACCCGCCGGTCCTGGTGGGCCTGGCCGAGGCGCAGAACGCGCAGGCCGGCTTCCGCGGCGAAGCGCCGACCCTGATCGGGGATCAATCGCTGGCTCAGCGCGTGATGGCCGGCGGCACAGCGCAGCCATTGATTGCCATGC
The DNA here is from genome assembly GCF_014200675.1 of Janthinobacterium saanense. Lineage (GTDB taxonomy): Bacteria > Pseudomonadota > Gammaproteobacteria > Burkholderiales > Burkholderiaceae_D > Janthinobacterium. The sequence continues at coordinate 52,489 of NZ_JACHCI010000025.1, forward strand.
GATCTGCTGGCGCATTGGCAGGCCCAGCTGCTTCCGCACAGCGGATGGTGGGCCATGGTTGATGCGCAAAAAGCGATGCGGCTTGAATTCAGCTACCGCCACGCTGCGAGGAGGTGCTGCCTGCTACCAGTGTCTGTCCGGGTCGAAATAAATTGAACTATGAGGCGCTAGCGAAAGATTCAGGTTGCTGCTGACTAAATTCTTCGCTCGCGCAGCTGCTAGCTGTTTTTTGTCGTAAAGCACGAGCATCGCTGCGCAAATTAACTCAATGTGGGCTTGCAATGCTGTCGCCTTAAGTCGATCGCCAGAAGCAATAGCAAACTCAAATGGAGCCAGTGAGATGTGGAGGTCACGAAACAAGCTGCGGAGTAATCCGTTCGCCTCGAGGTCAACGCTAGCGGAATCGTGCGCCGCCAATGGATGGGTTTTCACGGGAGTTATGCAGGAAGACTGCCGCCGAAATCCAAATCGAACATGGCGTGCTGCACAGCGATATCGACAGCTGCTTCGGTGCTGGGATATCCCTCATTGCACTGATGCTCCGAAAAATCGGGAGCTAGCAAGCCATCGGTGATGCGGTATCGCGGATACCAAGAGGATTCGATTTTGAGGGCGGTGGCTTCGATGGTGAATTTTCCGTACTGTGCCAAGCGACTGAATATTGTGATTTTCATATATTTCCTTATTGTTTAGTTAAGTTTGTGGTGTAGGGAGTTGCTGGTCTGTGCGCTGAGCCACATTTATTGCCGCAAATGAAAAACATTATTTTTAAGAGGTTCAAATGAACGTTGCTTTTGTTATCCCCGGTCAGCCGGTAGCGAAAGGTCGGCCGAAGTTTTCGCGCCGCGGCAAAGCAGTCGTTGCCTATACACCCGCCAAGACGGCCAGTTACGAAAATCTGGTCAAGCTGGCTGCAACTGCCGCCATGGCCGGCGCCACGCCCAGTGCTGCGCCGATTGATTTGACCATCACCCTGGCGCTGCAAATACCGGCCAGCTGGTCGAACAAGCGCCGCGCGCTGGCTGTCGCCGGCACGATCTGCGCGACGAAGAAGCCGGATGCCGACAATGTGCTGAAGGGCATCAAGGACGGCTGCAACGGCATCGTGTGGCGCGATGATGCCCAGGTGGTCAGCATCAGCCTGCAGAAGCTCTATTCCGAAACACCGCACGCCAACGTGGTCGTGCGGGAATTGCCAGGGGAGGCCGCATGAGCGCCAACAAAAAGCCGCGTAAGCGCTACAGCCCCAAGCCCGCCGTGCTGCCGCCAGGCATGCGCCGCGCCATCGCCTTCGAAATGCCAGGCTTCCAGGCCAGCGAGGCAATGGGCAAGGGGCACTTTCAGGAACAGCACGTCTACGACCTGTTGAGCAACGCCGACATGGCGCGCCGCATCGCGCCAGATGGCCACGCCATCCTGCCGGTGGCCCAGGTCATGGTCGAGGCGATTGCCGAAATCCAGGCCCGAGCCCAGCGCACCGGCACTTTCGGCGTCAACGGCGACGAAATGCGCGTGCTGAGCGAGGGGATCGGCAAGACGATGGTCTTTTTACGCGGGGTGTCGAATGCCGATATCGCGCGCGCATCGATGGCTGCCATCAGCGAATTCAACCGGACCGGCGTGCTGCGCGTATGAGTGGCGCTGGCGAGTGGAAGGGCTAGCCCAAGTCGGAAAAGGGTGTTAACTTTGGCAGACAAAACGAAAGGCAAATCATGGGCTTTACAGACCGCTACATCGCATCGATCGGTTCGAGCAATCTGAAGGATGACGCGCAGAACCACCAGACGGACCCACTGGCCGCCGCGGCGCTGGCTGGCGATATCGGCGCGCTGCTGTGCCGCGTGAAGTACGCTGACGGCACGCTCACACGCATGTTCGAGGGCAACCAGCAGAACCTGGCGCAGCTGCTGCGCATCTGGACGGCCGAAGTGATCCGGCGTGGCCGAGCGCGGCGCTGGGTCCCGGAAAACACGGCCTGGGACGCGCAATCGGCGCAGGCGTTGTATCGGCGTGTGGCCGAGAAGTCGCTGGCGCACTGGCTCGACAGCAAGTGCTTGGGTTGCAGCGGTACCGGCGTTAAGGTGCTGCTGGGCAATGGCATCTGCACCTCGTGCAAGGGGACCGGCACGGCAGCCGTGCAGGGCGCTGCCGGCCTGGAGCTGGAGCGCGTCAAGGACATGGTGAGCGAGTTGAGCGCCATTTCCGACAGCCACAAAGGGCGCGCCTCCGGTCTGTTGCGTGGAGGCGACCAGTAGCGTAGATTTTTCTTTAAGTCTGTGTTTACAAACAGTGTTTTTATGTATAATGAAGACTTGCAATTCAAGTAAAGTCTTTCGGAAATCGTAATGTGCGCACCGCGCCACCGATAGCCGAAACTCGCGACAGTACCCGGACCCGCATCGGATCTGCTCGCCTTGAATTTGCCGCTCACTACGCACTATGGCCGTGGGAGCAACACCGAAGCACGAAGCCACCCTTGAGGTGGCTTTTCTATTTGCGCGTCCACTTTTCGAGGTCGCCATGACCGAAACAACCCACCCACCGCATTACTTGGCACGCGAGTACCTGGAGCGCTGCACGCATTCAGTGGAGCCGCCGCCGACACCCGACGAAATTCGCCGGGAACTGGGGTGGGCGCTGATTGCGGCTGAGCGCCAGGCGCAGGCCGAGTGCGACGAGCGGGACTGATTTAGACGGACGCTGTAACCGGCGCCAGATTTTGCGGGTGTAGCTCAATGGTAGAGCAGAAGCCTTCCAAGCTTACGACGAGGGTTCGATTCCCTTCACCCGCTCCAGTGTCTCCTTGCTCGGCATGCCGAGTTTTTGCCGCCGCGCTTCACTGCGCTGGCGGCTTTTCTATTTCCGAGGTCAGCATGGCGATTTGTTCGTTATCGGTCAGCTTGTCCATAGCCTGGTGGGTTCGCCCGTTTCTTGCTGCGATGGTAGTGCTGGACCGCGTGGTCCATTTTGGCGACGTGGCACAGGACCGCATCGCAGCCATCGTCGTGCTGGGCGTAAAAGTTAAATAGTGCGGACTGCCAGCGCGCTCCAGTGGCAGAGCTTGAAAAACGGGCGCAGTCTCCGACGTAGCAATGCCCCAGAGGACTCCAGCCGCAAGGCACGGCGGCGCCTGCTGGGAGCGGGCGGTGACACAACGAAAGCGAACATGCAGAAAATTCAACACCCCTCGAACAATGCCGTGCTCGGCGCACCCGCAGGCTGGGACCAGGCCGAGCTGCCTTGCAACGCCCTACCCATCACGCGCACGCACGTCGGCGACCTGCCTGCCGTGGTATCGTACTGGCGCCCAGATGCCGAAGAGCTGGCCTCGCTGAATGCTGGCGGCGCCATCAGGCTGTGGGTGGTGGGCGCAACCATGCCGCCCGTGTCGCTGAGCGTCGAACTCGCCTGAAACACTACATTTAGTAGGTTGCAAGCAAAAGTGCCAAAATTTGCGGGGTTTAGACTTCGGTTTTCGCCGCCAAACACTACATCTAGTGGGTTGTGATGAAAAAAAGCCGAAACTCTGCAGCTGCCGAGCTGGCGCGGCCAATGCCGCCGCCCGAGTTCGCCGACCCGCTGAGCAACCGCTACATGCCCGCGCCCGAAGTGCTCAAATGGGCGCGGCGCGAAATCCTCGCCGAAGGCGGCGCGCTCTACAACGAAGACCACGCCCACCTGGAATATGCCGACGTGCAATTCCTGTGGGCACCTCACGGATTCAACAAGCAGGGCCGCACCGTGCTGGGTCAGTGCGAGGAAATGACCTTTCGCTGTGGTCCGTGGCAGAAGGGCCGCCAGCAACAGCAGATGGCCGACTGGTTCGGCGCAGTACCGGACTTCCTCATCACCCTCGACGCATCGTATTGTTTGACCTGCAACGACGCCGAGTTCTGCGCGCTGGTCGAGCACGAGCTTTATCACATCGCCCAGGAGCTTGATGACTTCGGCTCGCCGGCATTCAACAAGTACGGGCTGCCGAAGCTTTGCATGCGCTCGCACGATGTGGAAGAGTTCATCGGCGTCGTCCGCCGTTACGGCGCCAGCCAGGACGTGCAACGCATGATCGACGCAGCAAAGACCGCGCCAGAAGTGGCGAAAATCAACATCGCGAGGGCTTGCGGAACCTGTTTGCTGAAAGCTGCATAAGGTTGACCGGCCATTTACCGGAAGGCAACTCATGGCAGCACTTAAAGACGAGGTCAAGCTGTTCATCGTCAAGGCGCTGGCATGTTTCGACACGCCGACGCAGGTTTCCATTGCAGTAAAGGAAGAGTTTGGCCTTGACGTGCCGCGCCAGCAGATCGCTACATACGATCCTGAAAAGCACGTCGGCCGCAGCCTAAGCGTGAAATGGAAGACGCTTTTCCATGACACGCGAAAGAAGTTCCGCGATGACGTGGCTGAGATTCCTATCGCCAGTAAGGCTTTTCGTCTTCGTGCGTTGGCCAGGATGGCGCAGCAAGCCGAGGGCATGCGCAACATCGCTCTGGCCGTATCGGTCATCGAGCAGGCCGCCAAGGAAGTCGGCGACGTCTACGTGAATCGACGCCTCGATGCTCCAAAAGCACCAGGCGATACCGGCGAAGGCATGCCGGCAGCCCCTGAATACATACTGAAGCCCGATGAAGACCTCCCCGACAGCCCGATTCTCTGAAGGGCCGGTCGCGCTAACGCCGAAGCAGGCGAACATTTACGTGTGGGGTTGGCAGAAAAAGGCCCGCTTTCGTGACGCCGTGTGCGGCCGGCGCTTCGGCAAGACGTTCCTGGGCAAGGCCGAGATTCGGCGTGCCGCTCGCTTGGCTGCGGAGTGGGGCGTCAGTATCGAGGACGAGATTTGGTACTGCGCGCCGACGTTCAAGCAGGCGAAGCGGGTTTTCTGGAAGCGCCTCAAGCAAGCAATTCCGCCGAGCTGGCGTGCCGGGAAGCCGAACGAGACGGAATGCTCGATCACCACCAAGGCTGGCCACGTCCTCCGCATCGTCGGCCTGGACGCCTACGACAACTTGCGCGGTTCGGGCCTCTTCTTTGCCCTGGTCGACGAATGGGCAGACTGCGTGTACGCCGCCTGGGAAGAGGTGCTGCGGCCGATGCTGTCGACCTGCCGCTTCGTCATCAATGGCGAGGAGCGTGTCGGCGGCCACGCGCTGCGCATCGGCACGCCGAAAGGCTTCAACCACTGCTATGACAGCTACCTCGATGGCCAAGGGCGTGAGCCTGATCACAAGAGCTGGCTCTATACGTCGGTCGATGGCGGCAACGTCCCGGCCGAAGAGATCGAAGCAGCACGGCGCAAGATGGATCCGCGCACGTTCCGCCAAGAGTACCTGGCCAGCTTCGAGAACTACCAGGGCGTTATCTATTACTGCTTCGATCGGCGTCGCAACAATACCGACGACACGGTCAAGCCAGGCGATGCGCTGCATATCGGCATGGACTTCAACGTCGGCAAGGGCGCAGCGGTGGTTTTCGTGATTCGTGACGACCTGCCGCGCGCTGTCGATGAATTCATGGAGGTGTTCGACACGCCAGCCATGATCGAGAAGATTAAGGCGCGTTACAAGCAGGTCGGCCAGCAGCACCTAATAACGATTTATCCGGACGCATCCGGCCAGAACCGGAAGAGCAGTGGCGCCAGCGAGTCGGATCTGTCGTTGCTGCGCGCCGCTGGCTTCACTGTGGTGGTCGACCATAGTAACCCGGCTGTGAAAGACCGCATCAACAGCGTGAACGCCATGCTGTGCAACACCTACGACCAGCGCCGCATGCTGGTCAATGCCACCAAGTGCCCGAAATACACGCTCAGCCTGGAGCGTCAGATTTATGACGACAAGGGCGAGCCGGACAAGAAGGGCGGCTTTGACCATGCCAATGATGCCGGCGGCTACTTCATCACCAAGCGCTGGCCAATCACGAAGAAGAGCGCCACGGTATCGCCGCTGCGCATGTAACAACAAGGATTTCCATGACCGATGTACGCACACAATCAGCCGAAGCCAAAAAGCTGAACGAGGATTGCGCGCTGATTTCCGCGCTGCTGGGCGGGACCAAGGCTATGCGGGCGGCTGGCAAGATGTATTTGCCCCAATGGCCGGGTGAGGCGGATGACAGCTACAAGATGCGCCTGTCCGTGGCCACCTTGTTCCCCGCTTACGCCCGCACCATCGATGTGCTGTCGGCGAAGCCATTTAGCAAGCCAGTGACGCTGGGCGAGGATGTGCCAGAGCAGCTCAAACCATGGCTGCAGGATGTTGATCTGTCGGGCCGCAACCTGCATAGCTTTCTGTCCGAGGTCGCCCAGGAGGCGCTGGGCTATGGCTTTTCCGGCATCTTGGTTGACTATCCACCGACGGTCGATGAAGAGGGCCGGGCACTTTACCCCACCAAGGCGGCCGAGTTGACTGCCGGCGTACGGCCGTACTTTGTGCAGGTTCATCCGCAAAACATCCTGGGATGGCTGCCAAAGAACGCCACGAGCGCCGAAGGGCTGACGCAGTTGCGCCTGCTTGAGAGCGTGTCGGTTCCAGATGGTGATTTTGACACCATCGAAATCGAGCAGGTGCGCGTCCTCGGGCGCGGCACTTGGCAGGTTTGGCGCCAAGTCGGGACGAACGACAAGAAGGTGTGGCAACTTCATGCTCATGGCCGCACCAGCATGGAAACCATTCCCTTCGCGCCGGTCTACGGCAAGCGCCTGGGTTACATGCAAGCCACGCCTCCCTTGCTTGAGCTCGCATATAACAACGTCGAGCACTGGCAGAGCAACAGCGATCAGCAGAACATCCTGCATATTGCACGAGTTCCGATCCTGTTTGCCAAAATGCTGGGCGAAGGAAATACCATTACCGTGGGCACAGGCAGCGCCGTCAAGTCCGAAAGTCCTGACGGTGACCTGAAATTCGTGGAGCACGGCGGCAAGGCGATCGATGCCGGCCGCCTGTCCATCCTTGACCTGGAAGACCGCATGCGGCAGGCCGGCGCCGAATTGCTGGTCATCAAGCCTGGCAACGTGACCGAATCGCAGACCCTGGCCGACAACGAGCAGGGCGCTTGTGCGCTGCAGAAGATCGCAAGCAACATCGAGGATTCGGCCGACATGGCGCTGCAGTTCATGGCGCAATGGGTCCATGAGAGCGAAGGCGGCCACGTCACGCTGTTCAAGGACTTCGGCGCCGCCTCGCTCGCCGAAGCAAGTGCGGAACTGCTGTTCAAGAGCGCCGCCAGCGGCAAAATCTCTGGCGAAACCTACTTTAACGAGTTGAAAAGACGGGGGATGATCTCCCCTGATCTGGACTGGGAAACGGAGCAAGAGCGCATTCTCTCTTCGGTGGGCGTGTAAATGGGCGCCGTCGAAGAGTGGATCGCCGAGATGTTCCTGACGCACTCACTGAACTTGTTGCGTTTCTCGGCCGGGGTGCAGGACAAGATCATTGGCCTGCTGGGCGCCATGTCGAAGGATTTGGCTGCCAAGCTGGGCGAGGGTGAGATATCGGATTACGGTAAGCAGCGCCTCACCGCGTTGCTGCGCGAATCCAATGCCGTCATTGCCTCGCATTACAGTGGCATGCAGGCCGAGCTGGCGCGCAACCTGACCGGCCTGACCCACCTTGAGGCCGACTACTCGGCCAAGGTGCTGACACAGGCTTTCAAGATCGAACTGGGCGCCAAGTTGCCGCCAGCGACATACCTGGAGAAGCTGGCCGGCGATACGCTGATCAAGGGCGCCTCGTCGGCCGACTGGTGGAAGCGCCAGACGCAGGCCACACAGTTCCGGTTCGCCGACCAGGTGCGGCTCGGCGCGGCGCAGGGTGAGACGACCTCGCAGATCGTCGCGCGGGTCGTTGGCAAGAGCGCCAAGGCTGCCGGCGAGGATGTTGAGGCCATGCCCGGCATTCTGAAAACGTCCGAGGCAAACGCCCGCGCGCTGGTGCATAGCTCGGTCCAGGCTGTCGCCAATGCGGCACGCTTGGCCAGCTTTCAGGAGAATTCCGACCTGATCGAGTGCCTGGTCTGGCTCTCCACGCTGGATTCGAATACTTGCTTGCTGTGCGCCTCGCGTGATCTGATGGAATACTCGCTGCACGATCAGGAGCCGATCAATCACACGCTCGAATGGGCTGGCGGGCCCGGCGCCATTCACTTCAGCTGCCGCTGCGTGATCACGACGCGGGCCAAGACCTTCGCCGAGCTGGGCATCGAGCTGGACGAGCCCGCCGCCGGCACGCGGCCCAGTGATGGTGGTGCGGTCAGCGCAAAGATGAACTTCAAGGACTTCCTTGCCAGCAAGGACAAGGCCTGGCGGGCTGAATACCTGGGCCCAGGCCGTGCTGAGATGTACGAGGCAGGCAAGATCACGCTGAACGACCTGATGAATCTCAAGGGCCGCAAGCTGACGCTGGAGCAGTTGCGCGAGAAGTATAAGTAGCAGATTTTCACCATTTTGAGCCGCCCGGGCAACCTGGCGGCTTTTTTATTGCCGCAAGCGGATGCGACGCGGCGCACGGCCAGAAGGCCATTCACACGGGCGGATGCCCAGAAAGCCACCAAATGAAACTCAAACTCGATGCAAATGGCAATGTCGTTGTCCAGGATGGCAAGCCAGTCTACGTACATGATGATGGGAAGGAAGTCCCGTTTGATGCGGCTGCTGCCGTGCAGAAGATCCAAGGTTTGAACGGCGAGGCTAAGTCTCACCGCGAAGCCAAGGAGACTGCCGAAGCAAAGCTGCAAGCGTTCGCTGGCATTGACGACCCCGCCGCTGCAGTGAAGGCGATCGAGCTGATGAAGAACGTCGATGAAGGCAAGTTGCTCACGGCCGGCAAGGTTGAAGAAATCAAGGTGCAAGCGCAAAAGGCGGCCGAAGGGCAGGTTGCTGCAGCCAACAAGGCCCATGCCGATGAGCTTGCCCGCACCAAGACCGAGCTGGAGGCCATCACCGGCAGCCTGTATTCGGAAATGATCGGCGGTAGCTTCAATCGCTCGAAACTCATCACCGACAAGTTTGCCATTCCGGTTGATCTGGTACAGGCGCGCTTCGGCCAGGCCTTCAAGGTCGAGGCAGGCAAGATCGTGGCTTACGACGGCGCAGGCAACAAGATTTTCTCGCGCACGCGCCCAGGCGATCTGGCTGACTTTGACGAAGCGCTCGAAACCTTGGTGGATCAGTATCCCTACAAGGATCAGATCCTTAAAGGCTCGGGCGCATCTGGCGGTGGCGCGCAACAACTAAATGGCGGCGGTGGTAGCCAAAAACAAACGGGCAATCTCGGTGGGACGCGTGAAGAGCGTGCCGCTGCTTTTGCTGCTCAATATCCCGAATTAGCGAAAGGCTAAAAAATGTCTCTCTCCCAAATGCAAGTGTTCAACAAGTACATCATGCCTGCGACCATCGAAACGCTGGCGCAGATGGTGGCTAAGTTCAACGCAGCCAGTAATGGCGCCATCCGCCTCACGACCGAAGGTTTTGAAGGTGACTTCCTGCAGGAATCGTTCTTTGCGGCCATTCATTCCGCTCAGCGCCGCGTCAATCGCTACGGCGCCAACGGAGCTGCTACCTCCACCGACCTGACCCAATTGAAGCACAGTTCGGTGAAGATTGCCGGCGGCTTCGGGCCGATCCGCTTCGAGCCAGCACAAATGACCTGGCTCGAAAAACCAACTGCCGAAGGTATCGAGGTTGCCTCGCGCAATTTCGCTGAAGCGATGATGGCGGATCAGCTGAATACCGCTATCGCCGCTCTGGTCGCGGCCATCAGCAACAACGCGAACACAGTCAACGACGTGAGCGGGACCCGGGGCTTGGACTACATCGCCATGAACGAAGCTCACGGCAAGTTCGGCGATCACAGCGGTAATTTGGTAGCGCAGATCATGAACGGCGCGACATACCACAAGCTGATCGGTGCCAACCTGGCCAATGAAAAACAGCTTTTCCAGGCCCTAAACGTTCGCGTTGTCGATATCCTCGGCAAGCCTGTGGTTGTCACCGATGCGCCAGCACTGTATTCGGCCGCAGTCGGCCCAGCGCCTGGCCCAGCGGCGCCGGCCAAGCTGCGCGTGCTGTCCTTGGCCGAAGGTGCTGCGACCGTTACCGATGGCTCCGACATCATCAGCAACATTGAAACGACCAACGGTAACGAGCGCATCGAAACGACGATGCAGGTTGACTACACCTTCGGCCTGGGCTTGAAGGGCTACACCTGGGACGAAGCGTCGGGCGGCAAGTCGCCATCCGATGCCGCCTTGGGCACCGGCTCGAACTGGGACAAGGTTGCCACCAGCGACAAGCACACTGCTGGCGTGATCACCATCGGCGACGCGAGCAAGTAAGTAGCAGGCCGCGCCCTCAAGTGGGGCGCGGCCTCCCTCAACAAACACAAGAATCGGGGTTCCAAATGGAAAAAGCACCGGCAAATATCTGGTATCTGCCAGGACCGATGTTCCAATATAGCGAGGACGTCAAGGCGCTTGCGCGCCAGGCCGGCCTTAAGATCATTGACGCGAACGTAGCCGTTGGTCGCACCAATGCCGCTGAAGACGTCCCGGAAGTCACGATCAAGGCCGAATACCTGGCTCAAGGCGCGAGCGAAAACGGCGAGCGGGAGGCTGCATTGCGGGCTGCGCACGAGCAGTTGCTGGAGCGCGAGCGCGAACTGGACGAACGCGAGCAGCGCCTGGTCGAAACGGAGCGGCGCATCGAAGCCTTGGGCGCGGCCAACGAACAGGCCGCCGCCCGTAACGCCGATCAGGCCGCAGCCAACGAAGCCGAGGCCCAGCGCCTGCGCGACGAAGCTGCCAAGCAGGCCGCCGCCACCCTGGCCAGCGCGCCGAAATCGAAGCCAGGCAAGGCCGACCAAGCCTAAGCCACAAGCCCCGCACGCCGGGGCGTTCATCGATCCATCCCGAAAGTTGCCATGTCAATCATCATCGAAACCGGCGAAGGCCTGGCCGACGCCGAATCCTACGCCAGTGTTGCTTCGGCAGATGCGCGCTGCGCCAGCCTGGGCCTGACCGCCTGGGCGGCGCTGGCCGAGGCCGACAAGGAAATCGCGCTGCGCAAGGCGGTGATCTTCATGGCAACGTACCGGGTGCGCTGGGCCGGCCGGCGCATGAATCAGCAGCAGGCGCTGGACTGGCCACGCTATGGTGTCAAGGCCGATGGCTTTCCGGTACCAAGCGATGCTGTACCGGTCGATGTAGTCAATGCCTGCATCGACCTGGCGGCGCGCGCTGGCCGTGGCGAGGATCTGCTGCCGGACCTCGACACGGGCTCGAACGTCATCAAGAAAGACAAGACGGGGCCGCTGGAAACGGAGTATTTCCAGAACACGACCGATGCGCGTGAGCGCTTCGTGGCCGTCGATTCGTTGCTGGCGCCATACTTTGGCCTGTCTGGCGGCGGCAACTCAATTAAATTGGTGCGCGGATGAGTACATTCCCGGTGGTGCAAATCGAGGGCTGCGCTGCCCACGAGAATACGTACAGCCATAACGGCAAGGTGTGGACGGTCACAAACCTCATCGCTCGCTCCAAGGATCTGGTGCCGTTTGACCTCCCACTGGCGGCCATCTATCTCGGCACCGAAGTCTGGACGCCAGAAGGCTCGCCGTTCGGCATGGCGCACCACATGCGGCGCGCGCTGGACGTTGACACCCGTTATCCGGTGATTTTGAGCGAAGATGGATTCATCATGGATGGCTGGCACCGCGTGCTGCGCGCACTGATAGACGGCAAGCCAACGATCAAAGCCGTCCGGTTCTCGAAGACGCCAGCCCACGATTATTTGAAGGCGGAGTAATACATGACCGATTACACCAAAACCGCCGCGCGCGCCGACGCCTCGCTGCGCCGCAAGGGTGGCATCGTCGTGCTGCGCCAGATCGTGGCGGGCGAATACGATCCTGATTTGGGCACTGCACCTACAACGACGACCGAATACGAAGGCACGGGCGTCAAGATCGGCTACAGCGCCGAGGATATCGACGGCACACTGATCCAGTCGGGCGACCAGAAATTGCTGCTGTCGCCGCTGCAGCGCAATGGCGCGCCAATGCTGACGCCGACCACGGCCGACCTGGTGCTGATCGGTGGTGCCAGTTTCACCATCGTGGCGGTCGATAAGACCGAGCCAGTCGACGTGGCTGTGCTGTTCACGCTGCAACTCAGGGGGCTTTGATGGCCAAGGGTTCATTTTCCATGCAGATTGGCGAGTTTATTGCCAAGACCAAGGCAAATCAGGATCTGGTGGTGCGCGCCATCACGGCAAAGATCGATGCGGGCCTAGTTTCGCGGTCCCCGGTGGGGGATGCGTCATATTGGCAGCGCCCACCGCCGCCTGGATACGCCGGCGGCCGGTTTCGCGGCAACTGGCAACTCTCGCTCGGGTCGCCCACCACTGGATCACTGGACCTGACAGACAAGGATGGGAGTGCCACCATTGCCGCACATGGCGCCGTAGTTGGCGCCGCCAAGGCTGGCGACGTGGTCTATTTCGTCAACAACTTGCCATATGCGAAGCGCATCGAGGAAGGCTGGTCGCGTCAGGCGCCAATCGGCCTGGTTGCGCTGACGATCGTGGAATTTCAGACGATTGTGGACAACGCGGTCAACGGCGTGCGTGCCGGCACGAGCTCCAGCGACTTCGCTCAAGGCTACTCGACATACAAATTATGAGCCAAACGAAAATCCGCGCCGCGCTGGAAAGCGCGCTGGCCAGCATTAAGCCTGGCATCGATACAGCCTACCAGAACATCGCGTATAAGCCTGTGACCGACAAGGAATACCAGGCTGCATATTTTTTGCCGGCGCCACCGGACAATCGCTCGATGGGCGACGGCTCGCGCCAAGAGCGCGGCATCTTTCAGGTGAATCTCATGTACCCAAAAGGAAAGGGTACGGCAGCCGCAGGCGCCCGCGCGGAGCTGATCCAGTCACTTTTTCGGCGTGGAGCCAGCTTCGCCAAAGATGACATCACCGTTCAGATCGAGCGCACCCCGGAAATATCCGACGGCCGTGAAGACGAAGACCGCTGGTTCGTGCCAGTCAAGATCCGCTGGTTTTGCAACCTGTAACACGCAGCACCCACCACACAGATCGCCTCGGCGGTCTTTTTTTTCGACCAAAGAAAGGCAATCCACACCATGACCACAGCAAACGGCATTGACAGCCTGCTCGTTATCGCCAAACAGCCAGCGGAAGGCATGAAGGCCCTGGCCGCCAGCGGCAAGCTCTATCCGCGTGTCACCGCAACGTTCGACACGGACGCCGACAAGTACAGCTCGGCCGAGATCGACCCCAGCCAACAGCAGAGCGATACGCGCCTGGGCAACTTCCGCACTTCGGGTGCCATCAAAGGCGAGGCATCGTGCGGCACCTATGCGCCGCTGCTGGCCGCGCTGCTGCGCCGCGACTTCACAGCTGGCGGCCTGACCACTGCACAAAACACTATTGCAGCAACCACCACGGGCCTGACGCGTAGCGCCGGCTCGTTCCTGGCTGATGGCCACCGCGCTGGTTCGGTAGTGCGTATCGGCGGTTTTCTGACCGCGGGCCTGGCCAACAACGGCAAGAACTTCTTCGTGACGGCCGTCACCGCCACCAAGCTGACCGGTCAATTCATGAATGGCAGCGCCATGACCGCGAAGGCGGAAGGCGATCCCGTGACCGTGACGGCGCCAGGCAAACGCAGCTTCACGCCACTGACCGGCCACACCACGGACTGGTTCACGGCGGAAGTGCAAGATCCCGGCATTGCCGTTAATCGCTGCTTCATCGACCAACTGGTGAGCAAGGTCGACCTGTCAGTGCAGCCGAACGGTATCACCAGCATGGATTTCACGCTGATGGGCAAGCTGGAAGGTGAGACAACGCCCGCCGCATATTTTGCTGCGCCCTCAGCGACGCCCGGTACCGGCAAGTTTTCCGGCGCCACTGCGATTCTGTCGGTGGCCGGCATTCCATCGCAGATTTGCACGGGCATGTCGCTGTCGCTCGATGGCCAGGTCAAGATTGATCCGGTGATCGGCTCCAAGTTTGCCACGGCCGCCTCGCGCGGCAAGGTGATCGGCTCGGGTCAATTCACTGTGCTGATGCAGGATTCAGCCTATATCGACTACTTCAAACAAGAAGTCGAACTGCCGCTGGCCTACGCCATGGCAGCCAGCACGGCGCCGTTGTCGGAAGTCATGACGATCGCCATGGGCCGCATCAAGATCACTTCGGCCAAGGTTGACGATGGCGAGAAAAACAAGATCGTGACCTGTGCTTTCGACGTTCTGCGCTACCAGGGCACTGATGCGCAGCACGAGGCTACAACGGTCAGCTTCCAGGATTCGAGCTTGTAACCGGCAGGCCCGGCCACGCGCCGGGCCTGATCCCTCTGCCGTCTACCAGTGGCTTTTTTGCGCCCACTGGGGCTGCACATGAAAGGCAATCGCCATGCAAGAATTGAAATTTAACGATCACACATTCAAATTGGTCGAAAGCGACGGGAAAACTTGGCTTTCGGCTGCCGATATCGCCACCGCCCTCGGCTATAGCAGGTCAGACCAAGTGTCTCGCATTTTCTTGCGGCATCAGCGTGAATTCTCGCCTTCGATGACGCTGATTTTTCGGAACACCACTTTGGGTTTTGGTGTTCAGCCATCGGACACGCGGCTGTTCAGCTTGCGCGGAGCACACCTGGTCGGCATGTTTGCACGCACAAACAAAGGTGTTGAGTTCCGCGCCTGGGTGCTTGATCAGCTTGAAGAACTTGAACGACAAGCGGCACCAGCGCGCTCACTGATGGCGGCATGGTTCAAGGCCAAAGCCGCCGTCGACGCGCAAGACAAGTTCGCCAGCATGTGCGGCAAAGGCCTGAGCGAGCATAAGCGGGCCAAGCCTCCACTTGAAAAGGCGCTCGAACAGATATCCACTCATATTCAACCATCACTTCTTTCCTGACCCGGCCCCGCGCCGGGTTTTCTTTTGGGCGCAAGCCAACCCCAGCACCGGCTGGTCGCTGTCGCCTTCGTGGGCGCAGCGGCCGGCACGGGCATTGTCAAACCCACGAAAGGCACTACCCATGAACAACGATCAAGCCCCAGCAGTCCTGAACGCAGCCCAAGCCATCGCGGCTATTGGCTTCGATATCGCCAACCTGTCCGCGCCGGCTGAGCGCGTCACCTTCGACGTGCCCGTGATCTTCGACGCCGATGGCGAGCCTGTCGCCGGCCTGCGCATCGTCGGCAAGAATTCCGACGAATACCGCAAGGAAAGCCACGCCGTGCGCGCCGAAGGCTACAAAAAGTCCGCCCGTCGCAAGACCGCAATCGATGCCTCGACTGACGAAGGCGCCGATCAGCTGGTGAGCACCATCGACGGCAACCAGAAGCGCCTCGCCCTGGCCGTGACGGTGGACTGGTACGGATTCACCAGCAATGGCGCGCCCGTGGCGTTCGATAAAGCCCTGGTGGCCGCCGCATTCGACAAGTTCACCACCTGGCAAGACCGTGTGACGACCGCCCTGGAAAACGACGCCAATTTTTTGAAAGTCTGATCCGGGCCCTGCTGCTGTACGCCGATCACCAGTTTGATCGCGCGTCAGCGGCAGGTGATGGGAATGCCAAGGGTAATCACCTGGATGCGGCACGGCAAAACCCGCTATACCGCGCGCCTGAGGCGCCAGCCGTGCCGCAACTGCCGCCAGAGCTGGAATACATCTGGACCTGGTTCACGCAGCTGAACCAGAAGCGCCAATGCGGCATGGCCGTGAATTCGCTATCCAGCGCCGAGATATTGGCCTGGCAGGCGCGCCACGGCATCCGCTTCGAGCCATTCGAGGAATCAGTCATCGACCGCCTTGATGCGCTGTTTATTTATCACCAACACAAGAAGGACAAATAATGCCTGATATCGCCACGCTCGGAATCTCACTGGATACTCGGCAGGTGGCCGATGGAAGCAAGGTTCTCGATGCGCTTGGCGATACTGCGACAAGAATGGAGCAAAAGGTTGCCGGGGCAACTGCCGCTGTTGATAAGTTAGGTGAGGCAAACGCAACGAACAAGGCAAAAGCCACTGAAGGGGCTGCTGCAGTGGAGTCCGTGGGCGAGGCCAGTTCGCGTACAGCCCAAAAGGTAAGCGCTGCAAGCACCTCGGTGGATACGCTTAGCGCGTCGCTTGAGCGCATTAAATCGACTTCATCGGCTGGTGCTAGCGGCCTCGACGGCTTCATGAATTCCACTAATGCTGTTTGGCGCAGTGGCGATGCATCAAAATCGGTTGATGCAATGGGTGCCGCCTGGAGGCGGACGGCTGACTACAGCACCGTCAATACGTCAATGAAGGACACCGTCCAGGTTATGCGTCAGTTTGATGTCGCCGCCCGCGCTAATGCGCAGGCGACGATGGCGCTCGGAGGAGCAACGGGCCAACTTACACTTGGTCAACAGCAACTCATTGAGCGCATGCGCGAGCAGGCCGCCACCATTGGCATGAGCCGCACGCAGTTGCTAGCCTATCAGGCAGCACAAATGGGGGTGACCAAGGAGACTCAAGATTCCATCGCTAAGATGAAGGCATACGAGGATTCAATAAAGGCTGCCGCAAAAGCAAAAGACGATGCCGCAAAGTCATCGGGATTTTTGGCTGACGCTGTCAAGGGACTTGTGGCGGCTTATGCTGCATTGAAGATCGCGGACTACGTTAAAGAGTCAGCCCTTCTTGCATCGCGCTATGAAACTTTGGGCGTGGTGATGGAGGTAGTGGGGCGCAATGCCGGTTACACCAAGACGCAGATGTTAACCGCTACTCAAGCCATCGCCGCACAAGGCATCACAATGGTCGAGTCGCGTGAGTCCGCCGTAAAACTGGTTCAGGCCCACGTCGACCTTAAGAATGCAACAGTGCTGGCGCGCATCGCCCAAGACGCGGCAGTAATTGGTCACCTAAACTCATCCGACGCCTTCGATCGCTTAGTCAATGGCATTTCGCGCGGCAACGTTCTAATTCTGCGAAACATTGGTATTAACGTGAATTTGCAGTCTGCTTATCGCCAGATGGCCGACGAGCTAGGCAAGACCACAAAAGAGTTGACTGAGAACGAGCGTGTTCAGGCCAGGCTCAATGCTGTAATTGAGCGCGGCTCCGACATCGCTGGCACCTATACGGCAAGTATGGACACTGCCGGCAAGCAGATCACCTCGATGCAGCGTTACGTCACCGACCTAAAAACTCAGTTTGGCGAGACGTTTAATGAGGTGCTGACCATTTCAGTTATGGCGCTCACGAGATCGCTCAAGGATGCTAATGGCGAGGTGAGCGCGCTGTCGAAGAACAACAGTCTTGAAGAATGGGGGCACGGCCTCGCCTCAACCTTTGTTTGGCTGGCCAATACCGTGAGCAATGCGAGCACTGTTCTGCAAAAGGCATGGGCGTGGGCGGATTTAAAAACTGAGCAGGGGCGCATATTAGATAGTTACGAAGATAAAATCGATGCAAATGCATCCGATGGGTCGATTGGCGCTGACGAGCGCAAGCGAAGGTACGACAGGATAAAGGCTCAAGGGGCGAGTGAACTCGCTCAATCAAAGGCTGAGTATGAGGTGAGGCAGGCCCAGCTCACGGATGGATTTGATAGGTTCGAAAAAGCAGAGGACGCACGCAATGCGGCCAGGACTGCCAAGCGCAAGGCGGAGGCGGATGCGCAACTTAAGGTTGATACTGACTATGCAAAGGCAGCATCCGACATTCTTTTGCAGTCAGCCAACGCCGGGGCCGCCGCCCAAGAGGTTGCGCGCAAGAAGGTAATTGATCTCTACAGCAAGACTTACATCGGCAACCCGAATTACCGCGATACCGAAAGCCCTGAGCCGAAGGCAAAGGTTGACCGTGCCGAGAATACTCGCCTGACTGCTCAAATCGAGGCGTACGAGCGTGAGCTGTCCGAAACCAAGGCGCATTATGCCGCGCTTGGGAAATTGGATGATCTGTATATCAAAGCTGGCGAATTGTCAGCGGGACAAGCATATGAGAACAAGCGGCAATACGCCCAAGAAACCTATGCGGCGGAAGTTGACGCCTATCAGCTGGAGTTAGAGGCGCTTAGAAGTCACAAAAGTGCAACCGAGGCGGAAGAGGAGCGGCACCAGAAGGAAATTAAGGCGATTCTCGGGAAGCTGGACGCCGCAGAGAAGGCATTTTTTGATGAGAGAAGGCTCCGTGATGAGGAAGAGCGCCTTCGCAAGGCCGGCATCGTGGCCGCATCAGACGAGGCATCCGGTAAATACATCTTCACCCTCAATCAAGAAGCCAAGAAGATCGAGGAAGCGAATCGCGCTCACGGCAAGGCGGCAACATTCCTTGAGCGCGAGGAAATTGCACGCCTGGACCTGGCAATTGCGTATCAAAAGCAATTCATGCGCGGTCAAGAGGCTGCTGGCGCCACGGATGAGGAAATCGCCCAGGCGCCGAAGATCCTCCAGTTCCTTGAGGACCAGCGCGCAGCACGGGCACGCTTGGCGAATGCGGCAGACCAGCAAGACATCATTGCCAAGAATTACGAGGCCAACAAGAAAATGTGGGAGTCGATCGATTCGACAGCCCACGATACCTTCGTTTCTATCTTCGACTCGGGCAAGTCCGCTTTTGATCGCCTGCGCGACACGCTGAAAAACGGTCTGCTGGACCTGCTGTACCAGATGACCATCAAGAAATGGATATTCAATATTGGCGCGTCTGTGACCGGTGCGGGGATGGGTGGCGTGGCCAATGCCGGTGATTTGGCCAGTATGGGTGGCGCAGGCGGGATGGCGGGCGGCATCGGCAGCACTGTCGGCCTCATCAATAGCGCCAAAAATGCCTACACCATTGCTACACAAGGATTTGCGGGCGTCACGGCCGGCATGGGCTCGGGCATGGTTAGCCTGGGAACAATGTTCGGTTCTAGTGCCCTGGAGGCATTTGGTGCCGGCTTCGGCAGCACGGGCATGGTGGCTGCGGGTGATGCTGCTGGAATGTATGCCGCTTCTGGCGCCGTTGGCAATGCCGGCGCAGTCACGGCTGGCGCATACACCGGGGCTGCGGTTACGGCGGCGGCTGGTATTGCTGCTGGCGTATTGAGCGGAAACATGATAGCCGGGCAATACGGTAGTAGCAATAACGTAAAGGGCGGGGCACTCGCTGGTGCGGGCATAGGCTGGTATTTCGGCGGCGCCACCGGGGCCGCTATCGGTGGGTTTTTGGGTGGCGCTGTCGGCGGCATAGGCAATCGCCTTTTCGGTATGGGCGATAAGCGGTATGGCGATATGGGGATCACCGGGACGCTGACGGGTACAGGGTTTAGCGGTGAAGAGTACGCAAAATGGACGCAAAAAGGCGGCTATTTCAGGAGTGACAAGGCTGATACGGATCGCAAGGCTGTTGATGCGACCACGTCCAATGCGTTTATTGATACCTACGCGGCCATCCGTAAGGTGTCGGCTACCTTGGCAGAAACGCTGGGAGTGGACACCTCCAGCCTGGCCACCCGTTCGCAGGCATTAAATATCAACTTGACCGGCCTGAAAACTGAGGCGGAGAAATTGGAGGCGGTCACCAAGTTCTTTGTTGGCGTGGGCAACGATATCGCTGTCGAGTTGGTTCCTAATATTGCCTCATTCAAGATTGGCACTGAAGAGCTGAGCACGACGCTGGAGCGTGTGTCACACAACTATGCTGGCGTGGACATGGTGCTACAGCTGATTGGTCGCACCTCGCAAGAAGCGTTTGGCTCGGTGGGAGTTGCATCTATTGGCGCGCGCGAAAACCTTGTCAAGTTGGCGGGTAGCCTTGATGCACTCGCTAACGGAACGACTTTTTTCGCTGAAAACTTCCTGACGGAAGCGGAGCGCATGAAGCCGGTGCTGTCAACTGTCGCCGATACCCTGGCCAAGCTGGGAATGTCCGGCGTCAAGACGGCCGAGGACTATAAAAAGGTGGTACTGGGCCTGGACCTGTCCAGTGTTGCCGGGCAGGAAATGTATATCAAGTTGCTGGCCTTGGCACCTGCGTTCAAGGCGGCAACGGACTATACCAATCAGCTGAACGCTGCCACTGGCAACTATGCGGCAGTCGTTAAGACTGCGGCCGAGATCGCCAGTGAACATCTGGATCTGCAAAAACAGCTGAACGAATTGACAAAAAACGCAGCCGAACTACTAGCCATCCAGCGCAGCAGTATCGCCGACGTCAACAAGGCACTGTTTGACCAGGTGCAGGCGGCAAAGGCCGTGGTTTCAGCCAAGGATGCCCTGGCCAAGGCGTATGACGCGGAATCGACAGCGGCCAAGGCGGCGCTGGACAAGTCGAAATCGTGGGTGACCACGCTCAACAGCTTGAATCCCAGCTTCGCCCTGGGTAATCAGTCGACGCTGACTCCGGAGCAGAAATACGCCGAGGCGCGGGCGCAGTTCGAGAAAACCCTGGCGGCAGCCAATGCCGGCGACACGACGGCGCAATCCGGGCTGTCGGCTGCTGAGCAGGCTTTCTTGACTGCTTCACAGGTAGTCAATGCGTCGGACGCCAAATACGCGGCAGATTACGCCCGCGTGATGGCAGCTAACGATGAGGCGCTGAAGTGGGCTGGGGCGCAGGTTGACGTGCAGCAGGCCAGCCTGGATGCACTCAAGGCCCAGGTGTCGGGTCTGATCACCATCAATGACAGCGTGCTGACGGTGGCGCAGGCCATCGCCACGCTGCAGGCGGCGATGGGGGTGTCGGATGGCTTGGGCGTGCGCTTCACCAATGCGCCCGTCTTCGAAGCGCCGGTCGCTCCCGCAGCTTTCGACGTCATGCGCTATTCGGCAGCGGCAAACGTGGGTTCTGATGCGCTGGTCGCGGAAATTCGCGGCCTGCGTGACGACAACAGGGCGATGCGGGATGAGCTCAAGGGGCTGCGTGAGGATCAGGCGCGGCAGACTGGCGCCACCATTCAGGCCAATCAGGAAGCAAATGCCAGCGCTGCCGACAAGGTGGTTAGCGGCGTTGAGAAATCGGCCAAGGCATCGGCGTGGGAAAGAAAGGTGGAATTTTCAAAATGAACGATGCGCAATTCTTACAGTGGCTGCAGGACGACTCGGCCAACCGCGTTGTCCTGATCGAAGCTCAGGTAAACGCGGGCGGCAGTGAGGTGACGCGGTTCATCGCCTCGCGGCTTTACGTTACCGGTCCGCAAGATAGCCCGGCCAACACCGAGTATCTGCCGCTGGCCACCGGCGGCCTGGCCTTCACCGAGCAGGTCAGCCTGACGGCCGAGGCGGGCCTGTCGGGCGGCGATATCGAACTTGATAACGCCGATGGCAGCCTGGATTCCTGGCTGGATGATGTTTGGCGCAATCGCTCGATCAAAGCCTGGGTGGGTGACTCGGCCTGGCCGCGCGCCGACTTCCGCCTGATCTTCGACGGCATCACCGCCGATATCGGCAGCTCGGCGCCGGAAACGCTGAACCTGTCCTTGCGCGACAAGATGCAGCGCCTGGACACGCCAATCACCGAGGCCAAGCTGGGCGGCGCAACGCCGAACAAGGATGCGGTCCTGCCCGTGCCGTTCGGCGAATGCCATAACGTCTCGCCACTTTTGACGGACCCGGTCACCCTGGAATATGGATTTCTGGGCGCTGTCGAGTCAAGTTTTGAGGTGCGTACCAACGGCAAGCCCATCGCCGTAGCGCTGAATGACCAGGCTGGGCGCTTCAACCTGACCACGCCACCGTATTCGGCTGCGATCACGGTCAGCGTGCAGGGCGACAAAGGCGGTGCCGGCGGCACGTATGCGCCGCGCATCGCACCCCTGGTGCGGCGCATTGCCACGGCCTATGGCAAGGAATCGGATCGCTTTACCGATGCCGATCTGGATCTGGCCAACTTGGACACCTTCGATGCCGCGCACCCCCAGCTGGTGGGGCTCTATGTTGCTGACCGCACGAATCAGGCGCAAGCCATCCAGCAACTTGCGGCCAGCGTCGGCGCGCAGGCGCTGATGTCGCGCACTGGCCAGCTACGCCTGGTGCAAGTCGCGCTACCGGCGCCTGGCGTGCCGGTGGAGATCGGTCCCGAGCATATGAAAGAGCATTCCCTGCGCCAGGTGCAGCGCCTGCCGGTGGTGGCGGCCGTCAAGATCGGCTTCGATAAGAACTGGACTGTACAAGCCAGCCTGACTACCAGCATTCCAGCTGAGCACGCGGACCTGTACGCGACGGAATGGCTGACTGAAACAGCAGTAGACGACGCAGTGCGTGCGCGGTATCGCCTGACGGATGACCCGGCACAGATCGATACCTGCCTCAAGACCCGCGCAGATGCGCGCGTGGAAGCGATACGGCGCTTGGCTCTGGGTAAGGCCCAGCGCACTGTTTATGAATTCGATGGAGAGCCTGAGATGATGATGTTGGAACTGGGGCAGCCCGTGCAGCTGCGTGGCGAGCGTTTCCGCCTGCAGGATGGTGTGCCGGGGGTGGTGGTGCTGCTGTCGCATAACTGGCTGGCGGCCCGCGTAACGGTCGGGGTGATGGCTTGAGTGCCATCGGCGGTGAGCGCGATGTGTTGCTGCAAGCGACAGCTGAGCGCTTCAGCACCCTGGCGGATGGCAAGGCGATCTTGATGGCCGGCGCCACGCCCATCTTTCACGTGGACAGCAATGGTGTGGGGGCGCCGGCATCGATCGCCATCACGGCCAAGCCCGTAAATGTGGTGGGCGATATCGTTTTTACCGTGTCGGCAGGTACGGCGTTGCGGGTGAATGGCAATGTGGCCACGGTCGATTTTGCCACCATGGGCACCGATACCGCCCTGGTGCAGGCGCGTATCCGTGAATTTGGCGTCGATTACATCGCCAACTATATGGTCAGCAAAGTCTTTGACGGCAAGACTGGGGATACTGGCTTGGCAGGCCTGAATACCGGCCAGGCGTTTGCCTATAAGCGGGCCACCGTGGCGCCGATCGATTCGCCGGGTGATGTGGTCTTTACGTTCTCTACCGCGAGCATCACGACCCCGGCCGGCAATGACCTGGCCAATGGCTGGTCGAAGAACATACCAGCTGGCACGGCGCCGCTGTACGTGCGCGTGGCGTCGGCCAGTTCGCGCAATGCCATGAGTAACATCGTAAGCAATGAATGGGCGGCGGCAGTGCAGCTGGCCAAGGACGGCGCGGATGGCTTGAATGTGTCTTCAGTACGCATCTTCCAGCGCGGCACGACCAACATCGCTCCAGCGCTGCCCACGGCAAGGTGCACCTTCACTTTTGCCACCGGCGCCTTGGCCGGCCTGAATGGCGGCTGGTCGACCCAGGTGCCAACCACGGGCGGCGGGTACTTATTTACATCTGGCGCCACGGCAGCAGGGCGCGGCGCCACCGATGATATCGAGGCCAATGAGTGGGCCGCTGCTGCGCGCCTGGCTGCCGATGGCGCTGCCGGCCAGCGCGGCACCGTGACGGTGACGGCGCCGGGTTACTCGTCCTGGTCGGATGCGTCGGCCGTGTACGAATTGGGGCTTGCTGGCTACGGCGCACCGATCAATCGCGACACGGTGACGCTGTATGACGCTAAAAATGCCGTGACAAAGTTCTTTGTCGATGGTGCCTGGCTTGCCCTGGGCACCGTGTTGAACGGCAATCTGCTGGTGGATGGCACGGTGGCGGCGAAGGCGCTGGCAGTCGACAAACTATCCGCGGTGTCCGCGAACCTGGGTAATGTGACTGCTGGCGACTTATACGGTACGACGTTGCACGGCGGACCTGGCTACCCAACCAATGCTTACGCCTGGCCCAGCAATGGCGGCAGCGGTTTCCACCTGAGCGCAGCCGGTTTGCTTCTTGGAAATAAAGCGGCCGGGCGGTACGTCGAGTTGCGGGAGAGCGGCGATATCGACACGCCGCAGTTCAAAACAGTCGGTGGGAAGGCGGAATTTACAGGAGATATTTTTACGGGTGTTGCGCCTGGATTTCGAATAGAGATGGGGCCAGGCGATCCGGTATATGCCATGTGGGCGGGTTCGGGCGCTAAAAACGATACGAACGCAATTTTTTTCCTCAAGCGCTCTGGCGCCGGCTATTTTGGTGGATCGCTGTCGGCGGGTACGCTGCGAACATCGGTTACAAACCCCACATTTGGCCCGTCGCAAAGCGTCACTACCGGCCCATTTGGCAGTAATGGCGGCTCAATTACCGTGGTAGGTAGCATCGATATGACTTCCCAGGAGACGTCATACAACTACAATTTCAGTGCCGGGGAGGGATCGACCGGATGCAATTTTACGCTGTTCAGAAGGCTGGGAAATGATGCTGAGGTGCCGGTCCATACCTTCTATCTGCTCGGCGTTGCATCATATGACAACTACGGATCAGTTGACGATCTGTCTAGCGCCACGCGTAGCCTGAATGGATCATTCACATTTGTAGATCCTGTGAAGTCTACGTTGCCTCGCACCTATCGACTCGCCACCGCGATCACTTATCAGGAGTTTAAGTACACCAAGAAAATAGGTGCGCCACCCGTGCTTGATCTCGGGGGGGCTAGCGGTCAGCGCCTCACTATCATCACTACGGAATAGTATGCCAAATCTACGCATCATCCACGATAACGCGGCCGACCGCGCCGTGCTGGCTGCATCGAGCCAAACCGGCGCACTGGGCCCGGTCAACTTGCAGCGCGACAGCAAGTCATCCGTGCTGCGTGCCAACAGCACGGTCCAAACCATCACCGCCACCTGGCCAACGCAGGAATCCATCGCCTGCGTCGCGCTGATCTTCACCAACATGACCAGCAGCGCGCGCATGCGGGTGCGCGGCTATGCCCAGCCTGGCGATAGCGTGCCTGTGCTGGACACCGGCAGCATCTTCCCATGCCGTGCAGCCGTGCACGGCTCCTTCCCCTGGGGCGTGCTGCCGCTGGGCTGGAACGCGTACAAGGCGGGCGGCGTGAATACCTGGTCGCGTGGCGGCGGCGCCGATGGCGTGGCCTGGTTCGCTCCGGTACGCGTGCGCAAGCTGGTGATCGACGTATCGGCGCCGCAATGTCCGGAAGGCTACCTGGAGATATCGCGCCTGGTGGCCGGCAATTACTGGTCTCCCGAATACAACGCCGACTATGGTGCCCAGCTGCTGGTGCAGGACAGAAGCGAAGATTACCGTACGGCCGCCGGCGACCTGAAAACCGCCAAGGGCACCATCAGCGACAAGCTGAGCATCAACCTGTCACACCTGGGTCCCATGGACCGCGCCCGCCTGATGCGCATCTTGCGCGAAAACGGCGGGGGCAAGGCCATGCTGTTCAGCCTATTCCCGGAAGACCCGGACCCGCTGCTGGAGCAGGACCATATGCTGTATGGCAAGGCCAGCAATATCGACGCGGTGGCCACGCCGTACTTTGAAACCTATTCCGCACCACTGCAAATCGAAGGAATTTAAATGGCTGACAAATTTTATGACGGTATGCCGAACGTCAACGAAGAGCTGAACAAGATGAATGCGGCGTTTGAGAAGGGGCCGTATAACGCGCTGCCACTAACAGGAGGGGCGTTGACTGGGCCTGTCACCAGTACCTCTCGCATCTCGGCTGAGAGTCTGGTGGGGGGCGCAGGAGTAACAGCTGGCGCCGTCGGCTGGACGGCGAGCGCTATTCAGGCCCCCAATAACGGCGCTGCTGGTGCATCAGGCGTGTATTACGATGTTGCCGCATATGGCGTAACCAGCGCACCCGGTGTATGGGGTGGCCGATTTAGTTGGTCCACCTGCGGTGGGTTTGGTAGCGCATTTTCCGCTGGCTACAAGATGATTTTACGTGCCACTGATGCATCCACAATGATTCCATCCAGCCCCATTCTGGAGGTGACTGGGTCGGGCGACGTGTCAATTGGGCGTTTCCTCACTGCAGGGCCAGTTGCGGTGGCCAGCAAACATCAGCTATATCGAGACGTTGCTGAATTTGGTGAAATCTTACGAGTGGCCCGTGCTAACCCTTGGTCGTGCTTTGCAATCAATGGATCGAGTGGAACTGGCGGCTGGGGCGCCGGCGCGTCCGTGATGTATGTGGGCCGAAATTCCACGACGGGCCGCTCAATAGGTACTGCTGGCACAATCAACGCCAGCGGTGCTGACTATGCCGAGTATATGGTCAAATCCCCTTTTTGCAGCCCGGTTGCACCAGGCCAAATCATCGGCATTGATGCCAGCGGCAAGTTGACGGATCAGTGGGGCGATGCGATTTCGTTTGTTGTCAAATCGACCGATCCTTGTATGGTCGGTGGTGACAGTTGGTCGCAAGATATTGGAGGGCGGCCCGCAGGTTCCGAGCGCACCGAAAATATGGATGACGAGGAATGGGCTGCGATTGAGGTCGGCATTGAAGCAGCGCAGGCTGCATTTGACGTGGCGCTTGAGGCTGCTCGTCAGAAGGTCGACCGCATTGCATTTTCTGGCCAGGTTCCCGTCAATGTAATGGGCGCTTTGCCAGGGCAATACATCGTGCCGTCCCAGGACGGTGACAGCATCGCCGGGTTGGCTATCAATGAGGATGATATGACCCTTAAGCAATACATGCGCTCCATCGGCAAGGTGATCGCCATCGAGGATGATGGCCGCGCGCGCATCATTATCAAGGTTGCATAGTCCGCCTCGACCCGCAATCACCACAAACCCGCTTCGGCGGGTTTTTTCATTTCCACCACCTGAAAGGCAATTATGGCTGAACCCGCAATCACCGCAGCCGGCGGCGCGCTCGCATTGGGCACCGTTACCCTGACCGGCTCGATTCTCGGGCTGGAGTACGAAACGCTGCTCGTTGGCATGTTTGGCGGCCTGGTCGCATTGTCCATGATCGAGCCGACCACGCGCACCAAGATGGTTGTCTCGGTGATTACCAGCGCCCTGGTCGCCGGCTATGTCGGACCGATCGCGCACGCTGGCGCCATGGAATATTTCCCCTGGGCGTCGAAGTCGGCCGAGGCGCTGCGCTGGTTCTGCGCCTTCGCTGCTGGCGTATCGGCGCAGACCATCGTCCCGCTGGCCCTGGGCTGGCTCAAAAAACGCGGAGGTGCGCAATGATTTCAATGAGCCTGCTCATCCTGAACCTGCTGGCCGGCGCCGCGCTGCTCTGCCATGCGCTGTGCGCGCTGAACCACATGAACCGGCACAGCAATCACTTCTACCGTCTGTTTTACTCCCTGCTCGGCGTCGGCGCCATCGCCGTGCTGGCCGGGCCGCTGTATGGCTACACGCAGCCGCAGCCTGGCGAGGTGCTGTTGAACGCCGGCATGACCGGCATCGTGATGGCGGGTTGGTTCGCCAAGAATCGGAGGGCGACACCATGATCGATCTGACCCTGGCCCAACTGGTGGCCATCTTGCCATACTCCCGGCCGCGCGCCGCGACATTCCTGGCGCCGCTGAACGCCGCCATGCGCGAATACGGCATCAACACGCCGGCGCGCCAGGCTTCGTTCCTGTCCCAGGTGGGCCACGAATCCGGCAGCTTGGCCTATGTGCGTGAGCTGGCCAGCGGCGCGGCCTACGAGGGGCGCCGCGACCTGGGCAACACGCAGGCCGGCGACGGCGTGCGTTTCAAGGGGCGCGGTCTGCTGCAGGTGACGGGCCGCGCCAACTACGCCGCCTGCGGCAAGGCGCTGGGCCTGGACCTGTTGGCCAAGCCGGAATTGCTCGAGCAGACCATCAACGCCTGCCGTTCAGCCGGCTGGTTCTGGCAGTCGAAGGGGCTGAATGCGCTGGCTGATGCCGGAGACCAGGTTGCGGTGACGCGGCGCGTGAATGGTGGCACGAATGGCCTGGTAGAGCGCTTGGCCATGTTTGCCGTGGCCAAGCGGGTGCTGGCATGAGCGCCCTGGGCGCGCTGACATCCGGCGCCGTCAGCGGCATATGGAGGGTTGCCGCAATTGCGCTCGCCGCCGTGCTACTGGTGGTGGCCAGCTCAACCGGCACGGGCTGGTGGCTGGCTGCCAGCGACCGCGACGAGGCGCGCGCGGCTCTGGTAGTGGAGCAGGGCGCCAGCGCCGCCCTGCGCACATCAATCGGCGAGCAAAACCGCGCCATCGATGGCATGGCCACCGCCACACTGGTCGCCCAGGAGCGCGGCGCAGCAGCGCAGGCTCAGGCTGCCGCCAAGGTCAAAAAGTACGATGCAGCGCTGGCGCAGATTGCTGGCGCCCGTGCGTCGACCTGCGACGAGGCCATGCCGGCCGTCAGGTTGTTACTGGAGGGCGTGCGATGAGCCTGAAAATCGTCAACTTGACAAAATTGGCAGGTCTGGCCGTGCTGCTGGCTGGCTGCTCCAGTATGCCGCCGCCCGTGGTGCAGCGCGTGGAAATTCCTGTATTTACGCCGTGTGTAAAGATGGAAATACCGCGCCCCGCCTATGAATTCGACAAATTGCCGCCAGTCGTAACGGACGGTGAGATCATCCTGGCGCTGGCGCGGGACTGGCCGCTTGGACAGGCGTATGAGTTGCAGCTGGAAGCAGTCATCGAGGGCTGTCGTTAAGCGTGTCGGCGCAAAATGCATTAAAGTAAACGCATGTGCGCCGACTACACCCCCAGCCGTAAAGAGCAGATCGAAGAAAGTTTTCGAACTGGATACCCTCTGCTCGATTTGCCGCCCGAGGCATGGCCAGGCTACATGGCGCCCATCCTGCGCGGCTCGCAAGAATCGCCAGGGGATCTTGAAATCGCCCCGGCCATGTTCGGCATGGTGCCGCACTGGGCAGACCTCAAGCTTGCACGCCAGACCTACAATGCCCGCACCGAAACGGTAGCCAGCAAGCCATCCTTCCGTAATGCCTGGAAGCGCAAGCAGTTATGCATCATCCCGGCTGCCAACTTTTTCGAACCCAATTACGAAACCGGCAAGCCCGTGCGCTGGCGCATCGAGCGCGCGGACGGCGCCCCGGTGGCGATCGCTGGTATATGGGAATACCGCCCGGCCGATCAGCTGCTGTCGTTCTCGATGTTGACGATCAATGCTGATGGGCACCCGCTCATGCAGCGCTTCCACAAGCCGGAAGACGAAAAGCGCATGGTGATGATCCTTGATCCTGGCCAGTATCAAGGCTGGCTAGACGGTTCACTGATGACGGAGGAGGATGCTTATCGGCAATATCCTGCCGATCTGTTGATTGCGCAGCCCGACCCAATGCAGCCGCGCTCGCGCGCAAAGACACCAACGCCAACTCCTTCGGTAGACCAGGGCGGCTTGTTCTAGTTACAAATTCCGGCTTTTGGTTTTTCGCACTCGGCAATATACTGTATGCATATACAGCATATTGATGGCATTGTTATGAAGATAAGGGTAGTAAAAATGCGCAATGCCGGCGTGGCTGTCGAGCGGCGCATGCTTAATGATCGCTATACCGTCAAGTATTATGGGTGGCTGGTGATCATGGACGTGACCGACCAGGGCTTGCGCCGCCCGGTAAAGGTCGCGCGGCTCAAGCAGCCAGGCAGGCAAGGCCCTGAAATGGAATTGCTCGATCCACACATCATATGGGCCAGCGAAGGCAAGTTCACCCTGGCGGGCTTTGAGCGCGTAAAGAACGAAGAGGGCAAGGCGGTGGAATTCGCCCAGTCCTGGTTGTGCGCACTGGATTTCCGGCCGCCCGAAGAGTTGGACGAATCACGGAACGTCCGCCCGATGCAGTAGCGCATCGCACTTGGCGCCTGCGCTCGCCCATCCCGCTACGCGCTGAGCCTGATCGAGCAGCACGATCACACGGCAGCCGGCCGCCTCGCTCCCGTAGTTCAACTGGAAGTAATCGCCCTGGTGCTGGTAGCTGTCGGGCGTGCCGTAGCGGGCGGCGAGGGTAAAGCTATCCATGTCGATAATATCCGCACGCTCACGTGGAGTTATAGCGCTACATGAACTCAGTGCGAACGCTGCCACCAATAACGATAGTAGATTCATATTGCCGGCCTCGCCTGACGTGCCTCATATTGATAATATATTACGTATTATTGAGGGCATTATGTTGCGTGAACGCATAAGATTGCCATTGATGCTCTCGGTGATGCGTGGAAAGTGGGTGGGATTTCGGGTGTGATTTGCTGGAATTTCCTGAGCCTTTATGGCGCCCTGGAAAAAAATCCCCCTATGAGAACCCTGCAATCGCGTCCTTTTACTGGCATTCACACTGCAGGGGTCGCAAGTTCGAAACTTGCACTTCCCACCAAGAATACGCTGTAAAATCAAGTACTTATATGAAAGCCGACACATTATGTGCTCGGCTTTTTTTATATCTGAGTGATTTTGCTGCTTGAAATGCGGGCCTGAATCGCGGGCCTGAGAAAATGGCCATGGCTGCGTTGCTTGGGCTTGCCGTACATGCGTACTGTCTGCGCCCGCGCGCCTTGCCCT
>NZ_JACHCI010000026.1 GCF_014200675.1 Janthinobacterium saanense
CGTCAAATCGACCGAAAATACGCTTGATCGACTTACTGTTCGACCATTTGGCGCGTCAATTTCGCTAGGAAAGCGAATTGATCAGCGCTTCCCTAAGTCGCCCCGCCAACTACGAAGCATAAAAGTCTTTCCAAGACCCCATTCAGCATTAATTGCAAGAACAAAACCTTCCTCTGTTCTTCTTGCGCGATATCTTTCCGTTAAATATGTTGTCAGGTAGTTTGCATTATTTTTACGATCAAGTACATCACCTTCCCAAACATTTGCACTCATCTATAAACCTCTAAAAATTCTATCTAACAATATTAGGAAGATTGTCCGCATATGCAGCAAGATGAGATGCAGAAAAATGCGCATATCGCCTTACCATATTTGCACTTTCCCAGCCGCCTAACTCCTGCAAAACATTCAGTGGGGTACCATTTTGCACATGCCAGCTTGCCCAAGTATGCCTTAGATCATGCCAACGAAAATCCTCGATTCAACAACGATTTAGCGCCTTATACCATGCGGCAGTAGTAACTTGAAGAACTGGCTCCCCTTTATAGCTAAAAACTCTAACGGGATGCCTTCCACGTTGCAAAGTGATCACTCGCACTGCGTCTGCATTAAGTGGAACAGCAATAGCTCTTCGCGATTTGGACTGATCGGGATGCACCCATGCTATACGCCGACTCAAATCGACCTGATTCCAACATAAACCTGTTACATTGCTTTTCCTTAGCCCTGTAGCCAACGAGAAGGCAGCCATCTCTGCAAGATGCGGTGGAAGCTGCAAAAGGAGAGATTCGGCCTGTGCACTAGTAAGGTATCGCACCCTGCGTACAGGTTCGCGTAATAGCCTTACTTTTGGCACGACTGGTAACCATTCCCAATCAACAGATGCCCGAATCAAAATTGAACGTAACAATGCAAGCATCCTATTAACCGTACCATTTGCTACGGCATCAAGGTCAGTTCTGCCATTCAGACACGGCCTCAACCTTAATCACCGTAATTTAGTCAATAACCGTAGCTCTACCTGCTATGAGGGTCACAATAGATGTGAAGTGCGATGCTCAACTTTAGATAGATAATGACAAACATTCCTGCCCGCTCAGTATGAAGTTTTTAATCAAGGTTCAGTAGTGCTCCTTCTCCCCTTCTAATCCCGCGTCAGCACTTCCAGCAACTCAATCTCAAACACCAGATCAGCATTCGGCGGTATCAAGCCCCCCTGGCGCTCGCCATACGCCAAGTGCGCCGGCACCCGCAGCTTGCGCTTGCCGCCGACCTGCATGCCTTTCAAGCCGATAATCCAGCCCTGGATGACCTTGTTATTGCTCAGCACGCACTGGAACGCAGCGCCGCGCTGGTGCGAGGAATCGAATTCGGTGCCGTCTTCCAGCCAGCCATGGTAATGGGCCGTGATCAGCGCGCCGCGCTCGGCGGCCTTGCCGGTGCCGACTATGATGTCTTCGATGTTCAGTTCTGCCGTCATGGTCTTGTCTTCCTGTAAAAGTGCGTCTGCGGCTATGTGATCGCGCCATGCAAAAAGCCCCGGCAGTTACCTGGCGGGGCTTTCATCTACTGCTCGAAATTCTGGTGGGCCTCCCGTGAGTCGAACACGGCACCAACGGATTATGAGTCCGCTGCTCTAACCAAGCATGAGCTAGAGGCCCAGGGTATTGCTGGCGTGAGGCGCTGCTGAACTTGCCTCTCGCTGCCGTTTTGGAAACGGACACGCGAGGATAGGGGTATCAGCGCCGCACGTCAAGTCCTATTGGCCTTTAGTTACCTTCCAAGAAGCTTTTCAGCTTGTCGGAACGCGATGGGTGGCGCAATTTACGCAGCGCTTTCGCTTCGATCTGGCGGATGCGCTCGCGCGTCACGTCGAATTGCTTGCCCACTTCTTCCAGGGTGTGGTCGGTGGACATTTCGATGCCGAAACGCATGCGCAGCACTTTGGCTTCGCGTGGTGTCAGGGAATCGAGCACGTCCTTGACCACGCCGCGCATGGAAGCATGCAGGGCGGCATCGGCGGGCGCCAGGGTGTTGTTGTCTTCGATGAAGTCGCCCAGATGGGAGTCGTCGTCGTCGCCGATCGGTGTTTCCATCGAGATCGGTTCCTTGGCGATTTTCATGATCTTGCGGATCTTGTCCTCGGGCATTTCCATCTTGATCGCCAGGGTGGCCGGATCGGGTTCTGCGCCGGTTTCCTGCAGGATCTGGCGCGAGATACGGTTCATCTTGTTGATCGTCTCGATCATGTGCACCGGGATGCGGATGGTGCGTGCCTGGTCGGCGATCGAACGCGTGATCGCCTGGCGTATCCACCAGGTGGCGTAGGTGGAAAACTTGTAGCCGCGGCGGTATTCGAACTTGTCGACGGCCTTCATCAGGCCGATATTGCCTTCCTGGATCAGGTCGAGGAATTGCAGGCCGCGGTTGGTGTATTTCTTGGCGATAGAGATGACCAGGCGCAAGTTGGCCTCGGTCATTTCACGTTTGGCCTTGCGCGCCTTCATTTCACCGGCCGCCATTTGACGGTTGATGTTGCGCAAGTCCGGCAGCGGCAAGACGACGCGCGCCTGCAGGTCGATCAATCGTTGCTGCAGTTCCTTGACGGTCGGAATGTTGCGGCCCAGGATGGCGCTGTAGGCGTGGCCGGCATTGACTTCGCCATCGACCCAGTCGAGGTTGGTTTCATTGCCGGGGAAGACCTTGATGAAGTGGGCGCGCGGCATGCCGCAGCGGTTCACGGCCACGTCGAGGATTTGTTTCTCGATATGGCGCACTTCATCGACCTGGCCGCGCAAGGTGTCGCATAGTTTCTCCACGACCTTGGCCGTGAAGCGGATGCCCAGCAATTCTTGCGAGATGGCTTCCTGCGCCTTGGCGTAGGGCTTGGAGTTGTAGCCTTCCTTTTCAAAGGCGCGGCGCATCTTGTCGAATTGCTGGGAAATCACGGCGAATTTTTCCAGCGCCGTGCGTTTCAGCGTTTCCAGCTGCTCGGCCGAGAAGCCGGCGGCACCTGAGGCGCTGGCCTCTTCCTCTTCTTCCTCTTCTTGCTCTTCCTCGTCGCTTTCTTCCTCGTCTTCTTCGACAGGGGCGGCGACGACAGGGGCGGCGACCGGTTCGTTGTCATCGACCAGGCCGTCGACGATTTCGTCGATCTTGATCTCTTCGTTGGAGATGCGGTCGGCGGCGGCGATGATTTCGGCGATCGTCACGGGGCAGGCGGAAATGGCCTGTATCATGTCTTTCAAGCCATCTTCGATGCGCTTGGCAATCTCGATCTCGCCTTCGCGGGTCAGCAGCTCAACCGAGCCCATCTCGCGCATATACATGCGCACGGGGTCGGTGGTGCGGCCGAAATCGGAATCGACGGTGGACAGCGCAGCCTCGGCCGCCGCTTCCGCCTCGTCGTCGCTGGTGACGACGGCAACGTTATCGGACAGCAACAAGGTTTCGGCGTCCGGCGCGTGCTCGTAGACGGCGATGCCCATGTCGTTGAAGGTGCCGATGATGCCTTCGATGGCTTCCGGATCGACGATGTTTTCGGGCAGGTGATCGTTGATTTCGGCGTAGGTCAGGAAACCGCGTTCCTTGCCGAACTTGATCAGGGTCTTGAGTTTCTGGCGCCGGCGTTCGAGTTCTTCTTCGCTCGCTTCCGTATCGGACGAAAATGCGTCTTTCAGCAGCGCGCGCTCTTTCGCCTTGCGGTCCTTGGCCTTGGCCTTGTCGACGGCCTTCAGCTCGGCCCGCTCGACGGCGTTCAGCGCGGCAACTTCGTCATTTTCTGGCTGGAATTCTTTGGGCTTGCGGCCGCGGCGGCCAGGCACTTTTACCGACGGCAAGACATAGCCAGAGGTATCGATGGCAGCCAGGGTGGCGGCATCGGTGGTCTGGCTGACCGCTGGCGGCGCGCTGGTAACGCGTGCTTCTGGCCGGTCGAGCGCCTTTTCGGCTTTCGTGGTAACTTTAGTGGGCTTTACAGCCGCTTTGGATTCGGGTTTCTTGATTGGCACAGGCGCTTTCGATTACACAACGACTTGCTTTACGGTGGATTAGGATAAAGTTTGCTGCCGGTTCCCTGTCTACCTGCGGGAACCACCATCTTTCGAACCTGTCGACGACCCAGGTCCGACACTGTTACGTTACTTACACCTCATCGGCCACGATCTGCGGGAACCCGCAACCATTCCTTCCCACCGGCTGTCACCAGCCGAAGCGGCAGAAATTGCTGCATCCGACCATGTAGGGAGCGAGAGCCTGGCGCGGTTTGCCTGCGGTGCGTACCCTGCCGCAACACCGAAAAACGCCAGTTGGCCCCGGCTGCCGACACAATCTACCGCGCCGATCAAGAGCCTAACTTACTGAAAACAAATACTATTTACGAAACAGAACTAGCTTGCCAAAGCACACAATACTTAGCATTTAATTATAGCACGCGAAAAATCTTTTTCCAGTTCGCGCCACCCCAGCAGCAAGATTACCGATTTACCAACTCGGCATCGCGCTGACGTTGCAGCTCTCCCTGCTCCTGGGTGATTTCGCGGTAGCGTACACCAATTTTATCGGATGGCAAACCCGACGCAAACAATTGTGCCAGCTCCGCCTTCAAAGCATTCAATTTGATCTCGCGTATCGTGCTCACCAGCCACGATAATTCACTGTCGTAATCGGACTCGGTACCGGCCGCAATCTCGCCGATGATCTCATCATACTCGCTGCCAAATTCCTTCAATTGCTGAGCCAGTGCGGCAAAGCTGCCATGTTCGCCCAAGGCCTGACCAGCCGCCACCAGCTGGCCCAGACTCTGCGCCGCATCGGGGCCCAGGTGCTGGAATGCCGCCAGTGCTGCCGCGTCCACATGCAAGGTCAGGGGCGGATGCGCCACCAGCATGCGCGTGATTTTTAATTCCAGCCCCACCGGCACCGGACGGCCCGACTTGGGCGGTGCGCGGTGCGCGACGGAAACGGGCTTGGCCAGTTCAAACAAGCCTTCAATCTCGGCCGGCGTCGATTGCGTCAGCTGCGCCAGTCCACGCACGATCTGCAGGCGCAGGGACGACGGCGCCATCAGCTGCAGCAGCGGCTTGGCGTCGAACTGCACGCGGGCACGTCCTTCCGGCTCCGATAGATCATGCTCGCCAGACACTTCCTTGAGCAGGAATTGCGACAGCGGCATCGCTTCGTGCACTTGCTGCTCGAAACCTGCCGTGCCGAATTCACGGATATAACTGTCCGGATCATGTTCGGACGGCAAAAACAGGAATTTGATGGTTTTATTGTCCGACACATGGGCCAGGCTCGCTTCGAGCGCGCGGCGCGCGGCGCGGCGGCCAGCCTTGTCGCCATCGAAGCTGAAGATCACGTTATCGGTCTGGCGCAGCAGTTTTTGCACGTGGGTCGGCGTGCACGCCGTGCCCAGGGTGGCCACTGCCTGCGGGAAACCCATCTGCGCCAGGGCGACCACATCCATATAACCTTCCGTCACCAGCACGTAGCCGGCGTCGCGGATGGCCTGGCGCGCCTCGAACAAGCCATACAGCTCGAAACCCTTGGAAAACAGCGGTGTTTCAGGCGAGTTCAGGTATTTCGGTTCGCCATGGTCGAGCACGCGGCCGCCAAAGGCGATCACTTGCCCCTTGGTATTGCGGATCGGGAACATGATGCGTTCGCGGAAACGGTCATAGCGCTTGCGGTTATTGCCGTCTTCATCGACCTTGTCGATCACCAGACCGGCTTCAACCAGGGCCAACACTTCGTAGTCGGGGAACACGGAACGCAGATTATCCCAGCCGCCAGGCGCGTAACCCATGCCGAAGCGGGCGGCGATTTCGCCCGTCAAGCCACGGTTTTTCAGGTAGGCGATGGCGTCGGGCGCGTGGCGCAGCTGGCCGCGATAATAATCGCAAGCTTGCGTCATGGCATCGGACAAGGCCAGGCTTTGCGCCTGGATTTGCGCACGCTGGGCCGGCGGGATCTTGTCATCGGCTTCCGGCACCACCATGCCCACGCCTTGCGCCAGGTCCTTGACGGCATCGACAAAGCCCATGCCCGAATACTCGATCAGGAAACCGATGGACGTGCCATGCGCGCCGCAACCGAAGCAATGGTAAAACTGCTTGGTAGGGCTGACGGTAAAGCTGGGCGATTTTTCACTGTGGAACGGGCACAAGCCCATGAAATTCGCGCCACCTTTTTTCAGCTGCACATAGCGCCCCACGATGTCGACGATATCAACACGGTTGAGCAAATCGGAAATGAAAGATTGAGGTATCACTGGGCTGGGGCGGTGTTGTTATAGGTCAGACTATACTACCGCACGTGGCCTGAGGTTGAGCCAGGTCAACGTGTGGGCTGTTGAATGGCTGCCAGCATGGAAGCTGGCAACCGTCACTACTATTTTGGGGCTTAGGCGGCTGGCGTCAAGGCTTTCTTGATCAGACCGGAAACGACCGACATATCGGCGCGGCCAGCCAGCTTCGGCTTGATAATGGCCATGACCTTGCCCATGTCTTGCGGACCAGCGGCGCCCGAGGCGGCCACGGCGGCAGCGACTTCAGCAGCCACTTCTTCGTCGGACAGGGCGGCAGGCATGTAGCCAGCCAGATGCACCAGTTCGGCTTTTTCGATGTCAGCCAGGTCGGCACGGCCACCGGCTTCGAACTGGGTGATCGAATCCTTGCGCTGCTTGATCATCTTTTCCACGATGGTCAGGATTTGGGTATCGTTCAGCTCGATGCGCTCATCGACTTCCTTGCGCTTGATTTCAGCCAGCAAGAGGCGAATCGTGCCCAGCTTGCCCGCTTCCTTGGCACGCATGGCGTTCTTCATGTCTTCGGTAATTTGTGCTTTCAAGCTCATGGCATTCCTCGTTGGTTATCAGTGAATTGAGTGAATTGGATAATACTGCACAAGCAGCCCAGAAAAACGAAAACCCGCTGCGGCGAACCGGAGCGGGTATGCGACTCATCTGAAGCAGAAGCTCAGGCGAATCAAAACAGAACCCGTGGCGAACAATGCGCCGTGCTACCCGGGTTGGTTCTGATTGAACAGTCTTAGAATAATTTTTTAGGCAGTTGTTGGCTGCGGATGCGTTTGTAGTGACGCTTCACTGCAGCTGCCAGCTTGCGCTTACGCTCAGCCGTTGGTTTTTCGTAGAATTCGCGAGCGCGCAATTCGGTCAGCAGACCAGTTTTTTCGATGGTGCGTTTGAAGCGACGCATTGCGACTTCGAACGGCTCGTTTTCTTTAAGGCGAATAGTGGTCATGTAAAATTCAAACCGTTGAGGTGGTGTATAGGAAGAGATAGATAGTAGCAGCTTTTATTCGAAAAAGGAAGCCCCTGCCCATTTGCGTGCGGCATGCAGCCTGAGAAGCTTGCCAAAATGTGGTGTAAACCACGCATCATCCTGGCAAGAACTGGCGCGCTGCGGCGCCAGCCCCATTCTACACAGGAGATTTACTGCAGCGCAACTCCTGCCGCCATGCCCGAGGCCCAGGCCCACTGGAAGTTGTAGCCACCCAGCCAACCCGTCACGTCGACCGATTCGCCGATAAAGTACAAACCCGGCACTTTATTGGTCATCATGGTCTGCTGCGACAACTCGCGCGTATCGATGCCGCCCCGTGTCACTTCCGCCTTGCGGTAGCCTTCCGAGCCGTTCGGCACGATGGACCAGGCGTTGATCGCCTGCCCCAGCTTGCGCAGTTGCGCATCGGGCAAGTCGGCAATGCGCGCATCGGCGGCCAGGCCATGCACGGCCAGCAGGCAGTCGGCCAGGCGCTGCGGCAGCCATTGCGCCACCAGATTGCCCAATTGCTTTTTCAAGGTGCCCTTGCCTTCGATCAGGGTTTGCGCCACATCGATCTCTGGTAACAGATTGATGACGATCGGCGTGCCGGGTTGCCAGAAGCTGGAAATTTGCAGAATCGCCGGGCCCGACAAGCCACGATGGGTAAACAACAAGTCTTCGCGGAAACGCCCGCCCGTCGCCTTGCGGCCTTTCAGGCTGCCTGTCTCCACGTCCACTTCCAGCGCGATACCCGACAATTCCGCGAACGGCGCCCAGCTGGCAGGGTCAAACGTCAGCGGCACCAGGGCCGGGCGTGGCTCGACCATTTGCAAATCAAACTGCCTGGCGATGCGGTAGGCAAAGTCGGTGGCGCCGATCTTCGGGATCGACAGGCCGCCCGTGGCGATGACCACACTGCCCGCTTCGATCTCGCCGCTGTCGGTGTGCAGCAAAAAGCTGCCATCATCTTGTTTCGAAACATTATCGACCTTGCACGGCATGCGCCAGTGCACGCCGCCAGCGGCGCACTCATCCTTGAGCATGTCGATGATCTGCTCGGCCGATTCGTTGCAGAATTGCTGGCCCTTGTGCTTTTCGTGATAGCCGATGCGGTACTTTTTCACCAGCGCCAAAAAGTCTTGCGGCGTGTAGCGCGACAAGGCGCTCTTGCAGAAATGCGGGTTTTCCGACAAAAAGTTTTGCGGCCCCGCCTGGATATTGGTGAAGTTACAACGACCGCCACCCGAGATGCGGATTTTTTCGGCCAGTTTGGCCGCATGATCGATCAATACCACGCGCTTGCCCTGCTGGGCGGCCACGGCCGCACACATCATGCCGGCCGCGCCCGCGCCGATCACTGCCACATCAAATTGTTTTGCCATAAGAATTCCGGTCACGCCTGATTACAAAGACGCCATTGTAAACGGACCTGCCCTTTATCCACTGACCTTCGCTGCCTGCAGGCATTGCTCCACCTGTTCCGCAATCGATGCCGGCACGGCGATCTCGCCGCGCAGCACGGCCGCGATCCAGTGAGCGGTAGTGGCCGCGTCACGCTCGGCTGGCAAGTGCGGCAATTGCTCCACCTGCAATTGTTTCTCGACCAACACGGTGCGCTGATGGACATGAAACCAGTCGATCTGCTGCGCCTTGTTGGCGTTGGCCACCGTCTCGCCTTCCGTGCCGCGCATCAGGAAAGCGCCACCGCGCTCGGCGGGCGCTGCCGTGGTGAAATACTCGCCCAGCATTTCCAGGTATTCCGGGTGCGTGTAGGACACCAGGCGCAGGGCCGGGCCGGCAAACGGCTGCATGATCTTGACTAAAGTATGGGTGGAATTGCGCACGCCCAAGACCCTGCGCAGCGACAGCAGATGCGCCATTTCCGGCGCCAGCGCTTCAATGGGCAGGAAGGCAACGTCACCACGGAGCATGGCCGCTTCCGCTACGCTGTGGCTGGCACAAGCCGGAACACCGAGCTCGGCCAGCACTTCGGCGGTCGTGACGCGACCCGGATCGCTGCTGACGCCATGCACCAGCACGGGCGCACCGGCGCGTGCCAGCAGCAGCGCCAGCAAAGCCGTCAAATTGGCCATCTTGCGCGCGCCGTTGTAGCTGGGAATCACAATCGGCAGATAGGCGCCGGCCGGCGCGGCCAAGGGAGCAAACGATGCTTCGGCCGCATCGAGGAAGCCGGCGATTTCATCGACGGACTCGCCCTTGATGCGCATGGACAACAAAATGCCGCCCAGTTCCAGGTCCGATACGCGCCCTTCCAGCATGGCGCGGTACAGGGCGCAGGCATCATCGCGCGTCATGCTGCGGGCGCCGTTCTTGCCGCGGCCTATCTCCTTGATGAAGCGGGCGGCAGGAAAAGGCTCTCCAGCCAGGTCGTGATGGGGTATGGATACAGTAGTCATGGCGCCAGCTTACACGGATTTTTCACTCGGGCGCCAGGCCCGCCGCCATGAACGGCAAAGATGCAACAGCACCGCAGAAAAATATTTCCTTACAGAATTGAATCCAGCTTGAATCCAGCGCAAGCACCCCTGCGTATAAAGCTGCAAGGGAGGAATCATCATGGAACACATCGCCAAACAGGAAACCGCCTTCGTCGGCATCGAAACAGGCAAACTGCTGCTCAAGACCGTGCTGCTGTCCGGCGGCCAGGTGCTGTGCAAGGTGGTCGAGAACGACCAGGCCGGCTACCGCTGGCTGCGCAGCTGGCTGCAGCGCAACGATGTGCCTGTGATGGGCTTGCGCGTCTGCATGCGCCTCGATGCACCGTTCAGCGAAGCGCCCGCACTAGGCCTGGCCGCCATGGGCATACTGGTGTGCGACGCCCAGGGTGCGCCGCTGCTGCAATTCGTGCACAAGTGCGGCCTGGACGAGGAAGCGGGGCACAGGGCGGTCGTACTGGCCCATTATTGCGCAGCAGCCCGCCCCGATCCCTGGACGCCGCCCTCGCCCGCCTATCTGGAACTGCGGCTGTGGCTGCGCCGCCTGCAAGCGATACAGCAGGTGCGCAAGCAGGAAGTGACCCTTCTGGACGAGCATTTGCGCAATGGCCAGCAGGCGCTGCACCAGCTGCTGCGCCAGCAAATACGCTGCCTCGATGCGCAGATAGTTGCACATGAAGCATTGATCATGGAACACGTGCGGCGCCACCCGGGCATGCCCAAGCCGCCGGAACTGGCGGGTAGCCGCCGCAATATCGCCCGCTACGCCTTCGGCCATGGCGTGAGCAGCGGCCGCTGAAAACCGCCCTCCATGGCAGGCCCGGCTTACGGCAGAGCCTGCCATAAAAACAACTGATCCCTCCCGTTTTGCTCCCTGCTGCTCCGCCAGGCCGCATTTCCGCTACACTATTGCCTCTTAAGAACGCAATATCGAAAGCCGAGCCAGAATCATGAATACGCCAGACATCGAAAATATCAACGTCACCTCCTTCGCGCCGATGCCTACGCCGGCCGACCTGCACGCCAAACTGCCGCTGTCGGCCAGCGCGTTCGACACCGTCAACCGCGGCCGCGAAACGCTGCGCAACATCATCGACCGCAAAGACCAGCGTTTGTTCGTGGTCGTGGGCCCTTGCTCCATCCACGACCCGGTCGCCGGCCTCGATTACGCGCGCCGCCTGAAAGCGCTGCAAGAGGAAGTCAAGGACACCATGCTGCTGGTAATGCGCGTGTATTTCGAAAAACCGCGTACCACCACGGGCTGGAAAGGCTATATCAACGATCCGTACATGGATGACTCGTTCAAGGTCAACGAAGGCATGGAAAAGGCCCGCCAATTCCTGCTGGACGTGTGCGAGCTGGGTTTGCCGACCGCCACCGAAGCGCTGGACCCGATCTCGCCGCAATACCTGGGCGACCTGATCGCCTGGACCGCCATCGGCGCGCGCACCACCGAATCGCAAACCCATCGCGAAATGTCGTCGGGCCTGTCGACCCCGGTCGGCTTCAAGAACGGCACCGATGGCGACATCAGCATCGCCGTCAACGCGATTTTGTCGTCGGCGCACCCGCACTCCTTTTTGGG
This sequence comes from Janthinobacterium saanense, assembly GCF_014200675.1. Lineage (GTDB taxonomy): Bacteria > Pseudomonadota > Gammaproteobacteria > Burkholderiales > Burkholderiaceae_D > Janthinobacterium. Next base: position 11,328 of record NZ_JACHCI010000026.1, read on the forward strand.
CATTAACAGCGAAGGCAATGTGGCCATCGTGCGCACGCGCGGCAACGCCTATGGCCACGTGGTGCTGCGCGGCGGGGATGGCCGTCCGAACTACGATTCGGTCTCGGTGGCGATCGCCGAACAGGCGCTGGCCAAGGCCAAGCTGCCAGCCAACCTGGTGGTGGACTGCTCGCACGCCAACAGCTACAAGAAACCGGAACTGCAACCGCTGGTGATGGCCGACGTGATCAACCAGATCCGCCAGGGCAACCGCTCGCTGGTCGGCGTGATGATCGAATCGAACATCGTTGGCGGCAACCAGAAAATCCCGCAAGACCTGTCGCAACTGACCTACGGCTGCTCCGTCACCGACGGCTGCATCGACTGGGACACAACAGAAACCATGCTGCGCGACGCGCATAATCACTTGCTGAACCGCCCGGCTTAAGGCCTGCGGCTCTACCAGGAACGGCGCCTTGTGCGCCGTTTTTTTGCTTGCTGGCTTTACCCCACCATCTGCACATGCGGCAGCACCGCGTAAGAGCCGGCCAACGCCTGCTCGGCCTTGCTGGCCGGGGTATTCAATTCATTTAAATCCAGGTAGACGCGGCCGTCGAGGATGCGCACCGCGTACAGGCGCGCCATGCCGGTCATCGGCGATACCAGGCAGCCCGCCTCGAGATCGATATTCCAGCTATCGTGCGGCCCCACCAGGCTGTGACCGCGCAATTCTCCGTGCGCCAGCGGCCCGCCCAGGCAGGGCAGCAGGTCCAGCAGCGCATACACCGTATCGTCAGCCGCATGGAACAGGGCCACGCCCGGCAAATCCTGCCAGGCCAGGCCCCGCTGCACCATGCGCGCGCCGGCCTGCGGCAGTTCTTTCAGGCGGCAGATCATTTTCCATTGTTCGGACATCGCTAGCTCCCCAAGAAAGGTATGCTGCTTACCAAGCAAAAGCAGTGCCAGTGAAAAAATGCCATCCACCAGAGTGGCCAAGCCCTGTGAAACCGGCTGCGGCCGCACTGCGCAAGTGCACACTGCCGCCGAAATGGTGCGCCGGCCGCACGGTGGGCCGGCCGGCTTTCCTTTACAATGGCGGATTACTCCCCCCTTACTAGCACCTTCATGATTGTTCTTGGCGTCGAATCCTCCTGTGACGAAACCGGCCTGGCCCTGTACGACACGCAACGCGGCCTGCTGTCGCACGCCCTTTATTCGCAAGTGGCCATGCATGAACAGTATGGCGGCGTGGTGCCGGAGCTGGCCTCGCGCGACCATATCCGCCGCGCCATTCCCTTGCTGGAAGAAGCACTGGGCAAGGCCGATATCACCCTGGCCGACATCGACGCCATCGCCTACACGCAAGGCCCCGGCCTGGCTGGCGCGCTGCTGGTCGGCTCGTCCGTCGCCTGCAGCCTGGGCCTGGCGATCAACAAGCCGGTGCTGGGCATCCATCACCTGGAAGGCCATCTGCTGTCACCACTGCTGGCGTCCGAACCACCCGAATTCCCGTTTATCGCGCTGCTGGTTTCGGGCGGCCACACGCAGCTGATGCGCGTCGATGGCGTGGGCCAGTACACCCTGCTGGGCGAAACCCTGGACGACGCGGCCGGCGAAGCGTTCGACAAATCGGCCAAGCTGCTGGGCCTGGGCTACCCTGGTGGCCCGGCCATTTCGCGCCTGGCCGAGTTTGGCGACCCGCTGGCCTACAAACTGCCGCGCCCGATGATGCATTCCAAGGATTTCAACTTCAGCTTTTCCGGCTTGAAGACGGCCGTGCTGACGGTAGTGAAAAACCATGAAGAAAAAGTCATCGCCAATATCTGCGAACAGGACAAGGCCAACATCGCGCGCGGTTTCGTCGACGCCATCGTCGAAGTGCTGACGGCCAAATGCATGTCGGCCCTGAAGCACACGGGCTTGAAACGGCTGGTGATCGCCGGCGGCGTGGGCGCCAACGCCCAGCTGCGCGCTTCGCTCAATGCGGCAGCGGCAAAAAAACGCTTCAAGGTGTATTACCCTGAGCTGGAATTTTGTACCGACAATGGCGCCATGATCGCGTTTGCCGGCGCCATGCGTTTACAGATCAACCCGGACGCGGCGAAATATGATTACTCGTTCAATGTGCGGCCACGCTGGCCGCTCGATGAAATCCGCGAAATCTGATCACGCCAGCAGAAAATTGCGCGTGCCCGCCAGGGCCGCGCCCTCGTCCACCGTTTCATCCTTCAGCGCCACGCCGGACAATTGCCGGCTGAACGCCTGCGACAGCAGATAGTGCAGGCGATAGGCGGCTTGTGCATACGGCAGCCCTGCGGGACGCACATTGGAAATGCAGTTGCGGCTATCGTCGCGCAAACCCGCTGCGGGCGCCCACGTCAGGTACAAGCCCAGGCTGTCGGGCACACTCAGGCCGGGCCGCTCGCCTATCATCACCAGCACGGCGCGCGCCTTCAGCAATTCACCCACTTCATCGCCGACCGCCACCCGCCCCTGCTGCACGATCATCAATGGTGAAACTGTCCATGTTTCCAGCGCCAGCCTGGCGCGCAGGGCGGCCAGGAAAGGGGCAACATGCCGCTGCACGGCCAGCGCCGACAGGCCATCGGCCGCCACCAGCGCCAGGTCCACGCCGGCCGGCATGCTGGCTAACTGCGTGCGCGAAGCCTGATCGAGCTGGCGCCCCAGATCGGGCCGCTGCAGATATTCACTGCGGTTGGCCGCCGCGCTGTGCAGCAGCAGGCCGGCATGGCCATCGACGCAGCAAGCCTGCGCCAGCGCCACGCCGTCGAGTGCCAGCTGCACCGCGTCGCGCGCCTGGGCGTGGGCCAGTTGAAACGCCAGGTGCGCGGCAGTGGGCGTGCTTACCCCGCGGCGCCCTTGTCCGATGCGCGCCGGCGTGTGGCGGCGCAAGGTGTGCCAGGGATCTTCCCTGTTCATGGCGCTCCCTTGCCATCGAGGCGCAGCAAGGCCGCCTGGAAGGCAGGCGCCAGTACACCATTCAGGCGGCCCTGCGCATCCGTGATCGCCATGGCCTGCAGCCAGGCTTCGAATTCGGGCGCGGCGCGCAAGCCCAGTACGCGGCGCGCATACAGCGCATCGTGGAAGGACGTGCTCTGGTAGCCCAGCATGATGTCGTCGGCGCCAGGCACGCCCATGATGAAATTGCAGCCAGCCACGCCCAGCATGGTGAGCAAGGCGTCCATATCATCCTGGTCCGCTTGCGCGTGGTTGGTGTAGCAAACGTCGCAACCCATGGGCAGGCCCAGCAGCTTGGCGCAGAAATGGTCTTCCAGCCCGGCGCGCATGATCTGCTTGCCGTCGTACAGGTATTCAGGGCCGATGAAGCCCACCACCGAGTTGACCAGCAGCGGCTGGAAGGCGCGCGCCACCGCGTATGCGCGCGCCTCGCAGGTCTGCTGGTCCATGCCCGCATGCGCGCCCGCCGACAGCGCACTGCCCTGGCCCGTTTCGAAATACATGACGTTGCTGCCTACGGTGCCGCGCCCCAGCGACAGGGCCGCTGCACGCGCCTCGGCCAACAGCGCCAGGTCGATGCCGAAGCTGCGGTTGGCCGCCTCGGTGCCGGCCACCGACTGGAATACCAGGTCGACGGGCGCGCCGCGCCGTATCGCTTCGAGGGTATTGCTGACATGCGTGAGCACGCAGGACTGCGTGGGTATCTGGTACTGGCTGATGACGGCGTCGAGCAAGTGCAGCAGCGAGACCACTTGCGCCACATTGTCGGTGGCGGGATTGATGCCGATCACGGCGTCGCCGCTACCATACATCAAGCCATCGAGCACGGAGGCCGCGATGCCGGTGGCGTCATCGGTAGGGTGATTTGGCTGCAGCCGCGTGGCCAGGCGGTTTTCCAGGCCCAGGGTATTGCGGAAAGCCGTGACGACGCGGCACTTTTTTGCCACCAGCACCAGGTCTTGCAGGCGCATCAGCTTGGACACGGCCGCCGCCATTTCGGGCGTGATGCCGGCAGCCACAGCCGCCAGCGTGAGCGTGTCGGCCGCATCGCCGAGCAGCCAATCGCGCAATTCGCCCACGCACAGATGGGCAATCGGCGCAAAAGCGGTCCGGTCATGCGTGTCGATGATCAAACGCGTGACTTCATCGCTTTCATAGGGCACCAGCACTTCATTGAGAAACAGCGACAGCGGCACTTCGGCCAGCGCCATTTGCGCGGCCCCCCTTTCCTGCGCGCTGGCTGCCGCCACGCCAGCTAGCACATCGCCGGAGCGCAGCGGCGTCGCCCTGGCCAGCAAATCTCTCAAGCTGCCGAACTGGTAAGTGTGGCTGGCGATGGTATGGCTGAATCGGGGCATGGGCGTCTCCAGTGGCCCCATACTACACCAGCTTACAGGCTGCGCAGCGCCCCTTCCAGCTGCGGATACTGGAACACAAAACCGTCCGCCAGCAGCCTCCGTGGCGCCACGCGCTGGCCTTCGACCAGCAAATCGGCCTGCTCGCCCAGCAAGCCCCGCATGACAAACGCCGGCGCGGGCATGAACGATGGCCGGTGCAGCACCTGGCCCGCCACTTGCGCGAAGCGGCGCTGCCGGACCGCTTCCGGCGCGCAGAAGTTGTAGGCGCCATCCACCGTCGTTTGTTCGCTGCGCAGCGCCAGGTGGGCGATGCCCCGCAGCACATCGTGCACATGCACCCACGACATCCATTGCAGACCGCTGCCCAGCGGGCCGCCCATACCGAGTTTGATCGGCAGCAGCATTTGCGGCAGCGAACCCTGATGACCAAAGACCAGGCCAAACCGCATGCGGGCCACTTGCACGCCGAATTTTTCCGCTACGCGCGCAGCAGTTTCCCACTCGCTGCATAGCTGCGACATGAAGATGGACTGCGGTGCACTGTCTTCGTCCAGCTCCCGATCATCGCCCTGCGCCTGCACGCCGTAATAACCGATGGCCGACGCCGACAGCAGCACCCTCGGTTTATGTTCGGCACGCGCTATCCAGGCCACCAGTTCCTGCGTCAGGGCCACCCTGCTGCGGCGCAAGGCCGCCTTGCGCGCTGCCGTCCAGCGCCAGCCGACGATGCGTGCGCCGGCCAGGTTGATCACCATATCGATGCGCTGTGCATCTGCCAGTTCACGGACAGACTCGATGCAGCGCACCCGGCCATCGAACAGCCATGCCGATGCCTTCGGCTGGCGCGTCAGCACCGTCACCACATGGCCATCGGCCAGCAGGGCGGCCACCAGTTGCTGGCCGATGAAACCGGTGGCGCCCGTCACCAGCACCGTTTGTGGTGTACTAGCAAAGCCAAGCACTTCTGTTTTTTGCTGTTCCCGGCTGCGCAACTGCCAGGCCGCGTAGCCATCGCGCAAGCCCGACAGGCCCACGCCGACGCCACACAGCGCAAGGAAAACGCTGAGCCAGCCCTGTGGCTGCCATACCAGCGCCGTCGGCAAGCTGGCCCAGTCGCCGCTGTTCAAGGCCAGCAAGGTGATGAAGGCGCCGCCATTAATCGCCAGCACCGTGTGCGTAACCCTCTCCGTGGCGGGCAGCAAGCGCGTGCGGTCTTCCACCACGAAGTCCCACAGGGTCAGCACGATTTCCACACTGAAGATGGCGACCAGCGCCCAGGCCAAGCCACCGTGCCACTCCCAGGCGGACAAGCCGACAAACAGCGCGCTGTAGATCAGGGCGCGCACCGCGTGGATCGACAGCTCGAGCCGCGCCGAGGTCTTTTGCGGCAGCGCCTCGGTCAGTTCATGGTGGTACACAGTGTCGAAGGCGCCCAGGCAGCCTTGCGCCGCCATCAGTTGCAGGGCCAGCAGATGCGTATTCATGATTTTTCCTTGTCGTGTGCGGGGCCGGCGATTTCATGGAAGCGGCCCACCTGCAAAAAAGTCGTGCCAAACAGGGCGTGGCGTATCTCGATGCGGATATTGAATTGCTCGCGGTCGTCGTTGCGGTGGCATAAAAAGGTCTTGCCGGGCGTGAGCAACCCGGGCAGCGGCATGCGCCAGCCGAAGATATCCCAGAAATAGCCATCGCTGGTGAAGTACAGATTGCCGCCCTCGACGTGTAGCCGCAGCTTCATGCCCAGGCCCATGCCCACATATTCCAGCACTTCGCCGCGTTCGCTCTCGGCCATGTAGGAAGTAAAGCGGATAGGCTTGCGGCCATGCAGGCGGTAAGTGCGCTGCTTGAAAATGTGCGGGCAGGCGGGCCGGGAATAGACTTCGATATCGACCGGGAAGTCCGCATCGTCATACGGGATCAGCGCGCCAGCGATGAAGGGGCGCGTGATAAACCCCAGCAGCTTGCCCAGGCGCGAACTGCGCAATTGACTGAGTTCGCCCTGGTAGTACAGGGGCTGGCCCGGCGCAGGATTCTTCTCGAAGCGGCGGCGGATATCGGGATGCAGCTTGCCCCACTCGGCCCCCATCACCTTCCTGAACAGTTCTCCTTCGGAAGGGCTGTTCATGGCTTGCCCGATTTTTTCGATTTCGCCGGCTTGTCGTCGGGGCTGAGGAATTTGGCCACCTTGCCGCCCATGGACAGCATGCGCCGCAGGGTCGCCGGCGGCAGGTTCTTGTAATCGCTATAGGTGGAGCTGAGCATTTCCAGGAAAGCCAGCACCTCGCCCATGCGGACCAGGGTCTGTGGCGCAATCGCCGCATCGTGCTCGCCCTCGATCGCGCACTCGCGCAGCACCGACAGGGTGGGATCGATTTCGCGCCGCTTGCGCTCTTCCATGATGACACGGAAGATTTCCCATACATCCTGCAAGGCGACGAAATGGTCGCGCCGGTCGCCCATCACATGCGTGATGCGGGCCAGGCCCCAGCTTTGCAATTCCTTCAGGCTGTTGCTGACATTCGAGCGGGCCACGTTCAAGGTATCGGCGATGTCTTCGGCCGTCAGCGGCGCATTGGCCAGGAACAGCAGCGCGTGGATTTGCGACACCGTGCGGTTGACGCCCCAGCGCGTGCCCATTTCACCCCAATGCAGAATATATTTTTGCGTGGTCGGACTCAGCTCCATGATTTTCTCTTATTTCTGTCGTTACAGAAATGTAAGATATAAGGGACGCCGAGTCAAGCACGATACCTCAATGGTTTGCCGGTGGCTGGCCCATGGCACGCAAAAAGGCCTGCTGCGAAGCGTACAGCTGCCGGTAGCTCAGATTGCGGTAGACCAGGCCATGATGCGGCGCCAGCTCGGCGATGATGTCTGCCAGCGCCGGATAGTGGCGGTGGCTCCAGGTCGGGAAAAGGTGGTGGGTCAGGTGCAGATTCAGCCCACCCAGCCAGTAGCCGAGATGACGCAAGGCGCGCGGCTGCGGCGTCCAGTCGCAGGCCGTGTAAAACGTGTGCTGGCACCAGTCGTGCTGCAGGCTGTCATCGGCGCCCGGCTGGAAAAACTCCACCTCGGCCCAGTGCGTGCCCAGGATCAGCGCTACCAGTACGCAGGACGCCAGCATCTGGCCCAGCAGATATGTGCTTAGCACCACGCTCCAGCCGACATGGCCTTGCAGCAGCCATATTGGCAAGGCCAGCACCAGCGCCACGTGAGCCAGCTTCCAGCCCAGGAAGGAATACCAGCCAGACCAGCCCTGCAAGCGGCTATTCACCGCCACTGGCGTCTTGCCGAAGCGATCCAGCCAGTCGCCATACCAGTTCAGATAAGGTAGCGACAGCGCCGCCACCATGGGCCAGTACAGGTGTTGATAACGGTACTGCGGAGACCAGCGCTGGAATGGCGTCTGGCGCAAAAAAGGATTCGGTTCCGTGTCGAGGTCATGGCCTTCCACGTTGGCATACGGATGGTGGAAGTGCACGTGGCGGATAGTCCAGAAATCCGTGTCCACGCCCACCGGCAAGGCCACCAGCCGTATCAGCAAGCGGTTCAGCGGCCCGCGCCGAAACACGGCGCCATGGGCCGCATCGTGCAGGGTATTCATGGCCAGGACCATGGCCGTGACAAGGCAGCCAACATAGGCGGCGACAAAGACTAGCGTGCTTGTGGTGCGCAGCGCCAGCAGATACAGCAGCGCCGTCAGCACGACCAGGAAGACAGCCTTGGCATATACGCGCCAGTCGCCAAACCGATCTGTGTGTGCAGCGGCCAGATAGGCGTCGGCCCGCTGGCGCAATGCGCGCCGAAAAACAGAATCGTGCACCGGCTGGAAGCGCAGCAACTGGCTCATGCCCGCGTGCCGGAAGCAGCCGGCCAGCACAGGCGGCGCGCGCCATCGAGACCGTGGAGCAGCAACGCACCCAGGAAAACCATGCCCCAGACATCGCGCGCGCCATACCAGCCCAGGAACAGCAGCGGCATGGCCAGCGCGATCAATATCCAGGCGATGGCGCCCCAGCGGCGGGCATCGGACAAGCCGCCGAGCGCCAGGGTGCCGCCGAAGATCAGCGCAAACAGGATCGCCTGCTGCGCGCCAGCCAGCGCCGCTTCATGGTTGACGTAATAAATCACCAGCCCGAACAGGATCACGCCGCCGATGCCGATATACAGTTCCGGGACGTGGAAAAGGCCACGCGACTGCCACTGCGGGAAGCGCGCCCGCAGCCACTTGAACAGTTTGCCGTTGCTGGCCAACAGCGGGTTGTGCGTGGGCGCCATGCCCTTCACGCCATAATGCATTTCCACGCCCTCAAGTTCAGGCTGGAAGCTGCCGAATACTTTATCCCACAGCAGCAGGGTGCCGCCGAAATTGCGGTTGATGTAGCGCTTGTCGGTGCCGTGGTGCACGCGGTGATGCGAAGGCGTGACAAGAAATTTATCGAGAAAACCCGATTTTTTGATCAATGCATTGTGGTTGTAGAACTGCACGGAGTAATGCAGCGACGAGACGACGAGGAACACTTCCAAAGGCACGCCCAGCACGGCCAGGATGGCGATGAAGGGGAAATTCGTCAGCGAGGAATACCAGGAATTGCGCACGCCCAGCGACAGGTTGAAATGCTCGCCCTGGTGGTGCACCACGTGCACGGCCCATAGCAGTGGAAACTTGTGGTGCAGGCGGTGCATCCAGTAAAAACACAAGTCCCAGGCAAAAAAAGCGAATACCCACTGCACCGCCACCGGCCACCGGTCGACGATGTGAAAATTCGTGTAATGCAGCAGCAGACCGAAGGCGGCCACCTCCACTCCGCGAAATACCCACATCAGGATATGCCCGGAATTGAGGTTGAAAATCACATCCTTCCATGGCACAGGGGTCTTGCGCAGCCATTTCAGGATCAGCAGTTCGGCCAGCACGAAAGCCAGCATGATGAGGAAAGACAGGGCGAATGGGTTCATGATGCGGCTTTCGTAGAAAGAGCGCGGCGACTAAACCGGGATAACGGCAAACGCGCCAGCATGCCACCCGCCACGCCCACGGCCAGGCCGGCGCCGAGGTCGATACCGAGATGGCGGCGTAGCGCGATGATGGCGTAGCAAATGGCCGCGCCCAGCAGTGCGGCCAGCGTGGAACGAAGCAGATGGCGCCGGTCGTACAAGGCCCACACGCACAACAGGGTCAGGGCGCCGTGCAAAGACGGCAGACAGTTTTGCGTGGAGTCCACCGCCTGCAGCCAGCGCAGCGCCTGCGTGCTCCAGCCACTGCCATTGCCTACCGGTGGATAAGCCAGGGTGGTCGGGTATAGCAAAAACACCAGGCCGCAGAGTACGGCGGAAATCATCATGGCGCGCGCCAGCCAGCGCACGCGCAGCGCATCGGCCACCAGATAAGCGTACGGGATCAGGATAAAGAAAGACAGATACAGCCAGATGGCGGTGTCGCTATAGGGAATGGCAAGGTCCAGCGCCGTTTCGGGCAAGAGCGTACCCTGCCCCTGCAGAAAATCGCTGGAAAAATACACCAGGCCCACGCTGCCCCAGCCGGCCAGCAGATACAGCAAACGAGAAGACATCTTCATGGCGCGGCGCGGCGCGTGATGCGGCGCCGTTTTTTGGTGGGATCAAAGGGCGGCAGTGTGCCCGACAGCGTCCATTCCAGCGCATCGACGGCGACGCCCAGGCCATGCAGCACGACGTTCAGGTGTACGCGCAGCGCTGCCAGTTCGGCCTCGCCCAGGGCCGCGTGCAGCAACAGGGAAGCGTCACCTTGCTGCACCAGCCGGTAATCGGCGTCTGGCGGCAGCGCTTGCGCCAATGCCCGTGTCAGCACGTCGGCAAACACGGCGACTGTTTCGCCATCACGCGCAGATGGCAGCACCAGCATGTCGTCGCAGCGCCCTTCGATGCCGGCTATGGCGCGCGTGGCCCGGCCGCAGGGGCAAGGGGTGGCACGCGCGACCAGGATATCGTCCAGGCGGTAACGCACGATGGGCTGGGTGATGCGCGTAAAGTCAGTAATCACGGGCACGAAGCGGCGCTGTTCAGCATCTAGCCACTGCGGCTCGACTTGCACGTATTCCTCGTTCAAATGCAGCACGCCATGTTCACAGGTACTGGCCAAAAAGCCTTCGGTAGCCTGGTAAATCTCATGCACGGCGCCAAAGGCCTGCACGATCAGGGCACGGTCTTGCGGCTCCAGCACTTCGGCCACCGAGATGACTTTTTTCGGCGCCAGCGCCAGTTGTCCAGCGATGACACCCAGGGCCAGCTGGCGCAGCACCTGCGCTGGCGCCACGATCACGGAAGGCTGATAGGCCACCAGTGCGGCGCACAAGATATCAAACGGTTGGAACAGATCGAAAAAAGAAAAGGTCAGCCATGGCGAGCGCACGGCCGTGTACAGATTGCTGTTCGCGCGCAGGAACAAGGCCACTCTTTCACCGGAAAACAAGCCGTCCGGCAGGGCCCTGGCCAGCATCACACCGGCCCATTGCGCTTTTTCGCGGGGGCTGACGGCAAACACGGCCCGCTGCGACGAAGTGCCGGATGACAGGCCCACCGTGATATCGCCCACGGCAGGCGTAAAGTCGCGGCTGCGCTCGGCCGCCATGGCCGCTTCCATCGCGGGCGCCAAACACACGCCGGCCGTATTCATGGCGTCAAAATGTGCCAGCATCAGCGCCTTGTTCATGCCCGGCCACTGCTCCAGCGGCAGATTCCGGTAGGGCGCAAAGTAGCGGCTGCGCGCGCATAACGTTGCCGTAAAACGGGCCAGTTGCCGCCGCTGATGGATTTCCAGCTGCGCGCGGTCAGTAAAACGCAGCCGGCGCGTGCGCCAGTACGACGACAATAACCACACGAGGCGCATCATGGATGGCCCGCCACGGCCACGTAGTCTGGCGTGCCTTCATGCGTGATGCGGATCTGCGCATTACCCGACTGGTGCAACTGGTGCAAGCGCCGCAAAGTAGCGTAATACGGCGCGCGCTGGTGCTGGATGAGGAAGGACAATTCCGACGGTCCGCGCAGTTGCTGAAAACTTTCCGGCACCCAGGCGGCGTCGGACGCCAGCAAGGTCCAGCCATTATCTTGCAGCACGAAGGCGCCGATATGACCGACCGCATGGCCAGGCAATGCAACGATATAGATTTCACCGGTGCCGCTCACGTCGCGCCCAAGGGTAAAAGGATGTAGCGCAGCTGGCAAGGCTGTCTCGGCCACGCTTTCCACAAAGCCCAGGCGGTCGGCGATATCGTCGGGCAGCAGCTCGGGCACGAAAGCCTGGCGCACGGCGGCAAAGCCGGACAAGCCGCGCACGGCGTCCCAGCCTACTTGTGAGCACATCAAGCGGACGGCAGGAAAATCGCGCAGGCCGGCGATATGGTCGGCGTGGAAGTGCGACAGCAGCAAGGTGTGGATATCGTTGGGCGATACGCCATGCGCGCGCAATTGCCCCGGCAGCGATTCGTGCGCGTCGAACGAAATCGGCGTCACCCAGGCGTACAGCCGGTACACGCCTTTGGCGGTGGCAGCGCGAAAGTGCTCGGCGTAGCCGGTGTCCCACAAATACAGGCCGGCCCGCGTTTCGATCAGGTAGGCGCGCGAGGGAAAACAGCGGCTGGCCAGCCCGCTGCCTTTCAAGACCATGCACGATGGATGGGTGCAGTGGCCGACGCGAAAGGTGGTGATGCTAGCCATTGCGCTCCTTGATCAACCTGACGGCGGCGGCTTCCTGGCGCATCCACTGCGCCGTGCGGGCAATGCCTTCCTGCAGGCTGACGATGGGCTGGTAGCCCAGCACCTTGCGCGCCTTGGCGTTATCGAGCGTCATGTCGAAACTGAGGGCGCCGATGCTGTAGGGCGTGAGGGACGGTTCCCGGCGCGTAAAACGCGAGGCGAATTGCATGGCGCGCGCGGCCAGCGCCAGCAAGCGATACGGCACTTTGATGATCTCGAACGGCTGCTGCAAATGCTCGCAAAACAGGCTGCGCAAAATGTCGCACAAACGCGCCGGTTCGCCATTGGTGATATTGAAGGCAGCGCCCGATTGCAGGTTTTTATGTGTCGTCGCCAGCCACATCGCATGCACCACATTGTCGACATAGGTGATGTCGAGCGTGACGGCGCCGCCGTGGGGCAGCGGCAGCTTGCCGCCGCGCTGGGTCAGCACGCGGGCCAGGCGCGGAATCAGCACCTGGTCATGCGGGCCGAAGATGGCGCGCGGGCGCAGGATCACGCAGCGCATGGCCGGATGACGCTCTGCCGCATCCTGCACCAGCTTTTCCGCCATCGCCTTGCTGCGCGCATAGGCGTTCACAAACGTCTCGGGGCGGAAGGTTTCCGGCACCTCGTAGCGGTTGCGGTAATCGAAATACATGGCCGGCGTAGAGATGTGCACGAAGTGGGCCACATGCAAGCTGCCGGCCGCGCGCAGCAGCTGGCCGGTGGCCGTGACGTTGGCGGCGATGAAGTCGCGCTCTGCTCCCCACGGCGACGACAGGGCCGCGCAATGCCAGACGGCGTCCATGCCGCGCACCAGCTGGTCGACCTGCTGCGGCGTGGCCAGGGCCAGATCGAGCGGCACGAACTGGGCGCCCATGCGTTCCAGTTCGAGTCCGACGGCCAGATTGCGGCCGGTGGCGCGCACGTCCACGCCCTGCGCCAGCAAGGTCTGCACGGCGTTGCGCCCCAAGCCGCCCGTCGCTCCCGTGACCAGTATCCGCCTCATCGCGCCATCCTCATAGATCGACCACCATGCCGCCGATGGTCAGGCCGGCGGCCGTGCCCATCATCAGCAAGCGCTGTCCGGCCACGGCCCGCCCCGTCATCACTGCTTCATGCAGCGCGGTGGGAATCGAGGCGGCAACCTGGTTGCCATGGCGTTCAAAGATCTTGATGATTTTAGCATCGGGAACCGCGAGAATGCGCGCCGCATGCGCCAGTCCCAGCGGGCTGGCCTGGTGCGGCACCACCACGTCGATCCGCTCCAGGCCGGCGCCCGATTCGACCATCAATTGCTCGAGGAAGGCGGGCATGACTTTTACAGCCAGGCGAAATACGGCCTTGCCATCCATGCGGAAAAGGTAGTCGGCGGGTTCCACGCCATTGCGCGGATTGCGCTCGGTGCCGCCGCCGCGAATTTCACAGTAGCGCCGCCCTTCCGGATACGTGCCCATCTTGTAGGCGCGGATGCCGGCAGCGCCATCGCCGCGCTCGACGATGACGGCGGCGGCGCCATCGCCAAAGATCATCGACGCTTCCGGCTCGCTCCAGTCGACCCCGCGTGAAGCCAGGTCAGAGGCAACGATGGCGATGCGCCGGTAGCCGCCATCGGCCAGCAGCGAGGCGGCCACGCGGAAGGCGGCCATGAAACTGAGGCAGCTGGCATTGATGTCGAAGGTCGGCGTGCCTGGCGGCAAGCCCGCATGCTGGGCGATGAAGCACGCCGTGTTGGGCAAGGCTTGCTCGGGCACGCCGCAGGCGCCGATCAACAAGTCGATATCGGCCAGTTTGAGACTGGCGTTCTTTAGCGCATCTTGCAGGGCGGCCGCGCCCAGCTGGCTTTGCGATTCATCGGGCGCCGCCACGAAGCGCGACAGCACGCCGCTCTTGCGCAAGGTGTAGCCGGGAGGATGACCGAGTTTGCGGTCCAGGCTATCGGAGCTGACGCTGTGGGACGGCACGGCCTTGCCCGTCGCTATCAAGCGAACTGGAATCATTGTTGGCCTTATGTAAAGTTGGTGCGCTACAGCGTGTTAATCGCTGGCCATGGGCGGCAATTTGTCGCCACAGTTCTTGCAGAACCTGGCGTCGTCGTCGAGTCCTTCTTTCAGGCAGGCGGGGCAGGCCCGCGTGGTGACGAGCTTGACGCTGCGCTGCATCGTCATTTCGGAGCTGATAATGCCAGTTGGCACTGCCAGGATGCCCCAGCCGAGCAGCATCATCAGCGATGAGATGGCGCGCCCGATGTCGGTCTTCGGCGCGATATCGCCGAAACCTACCGTAGTCATGGTACTGATGGCCCAGTATATGGCGGTCGGGATGCTGGTAAAACCGTTATCTGGCCCTTCCACGACATACATCACAGTTCCCAATAAAAACACGACCATCATCACGAACGATAAAAAGATCAAAATCTTGCGCTTGCTGGCCAGCAGGGCGCGGCCCAGCACCGTGTATTCATGCACATACGAGGTCAGCTTGAGGATACGGAACATGCGCAGCAGACGCAAAATACGTACGTCGATCAGCACATGGGCGCCAGGCAAGAGCAAGCCGATATAGGTGGGGATGATCGCCAGCAAATCGATCAAACCAAAAAAACTCTTGGCGTAGCGCACCGGATGCTTCAAGCACAGCAAACGGGCGATGTATTCGATGGTAAACACGATGGTGAAAAACCATTCCAGCGCCATCAGCACGGTGTTGTAGCGGGCGGCTACGGAAGCGATGCTGCTGAGAACGACCACCGTCACGCTCATCAGGATGGCGGCGATCAGCGCCAGGTCGAAAGCGCGGCCCGTGCGGGTTTCCGCCTCGAAAATGACGATATACAGTTTTTCGCGCCAGCCCCGTTCGGGCTTGCCGTAGCGCTGCTTTGCTTCCTGTGCGGCAAGTTGCTGCGGTGTCATGGCCGCGTGGGGGGAGTCTGGCTTCATGGAGATCGTTCTTTCATACAGTGATTATTGTATAGATCATTTGGAAACGATGACCACACGCGCGCACATACTCTAGGACAACTTTTTGGCTAGCAGCACCGCATTGCGCCGCTCCCTTTCCGTTTGCACCACCTCGGCCGCCCGTGCTTCCGGCAAACCCACTGTCTGCAGCACGGTGGTCGTCAGTTGCAGCGCCGATTCCAGCGCCTCGGGCACGACCAGGGTGGCGCCGGCCTGCACCAGCGCCACCGCGTTGGCTTCATCGCGGGCGCGCGCATACACGGGCAGGTGGGGATAATCGCGGCGTATTGATTTCACGGCGTGCAGCACAGAGGCAGGATGATCCATGGTCAGCACCACGGCGGCGGCCCGGTCAGCGTTGACCTTTTGTAACAATTCAGCGCGCGAAGCATCGCCGAAATACACGGGAAAACCACGCGGATGCATGGTCGTGACCAGCTTGGCGTCATTTTCGATGGCCACATAAGCGATATCCTGTTCCGTCAGCACCTTGGCCAGCAATTGCCCTACCCGGCCGAAACCGGCGATGATGACCTGGCTGCCCTGTGGTGGCAACGCGTCGTCAGCCAGATCGGCCAGTTGATGGCGGTGGCGCTGTTCCCACCAATTGCCGAAACCGCGCGCGGCGCGCGACAAGGCGGGCGTGGCAAACAGGCTCAGGCCCACCACCAGCATGACGAACTGCGCCACCTGCGGCGCGATCAATTTCGTGCCCAGCGCATAGGCGACCACGATAAAGGCAAACTCGCCGCCCTGCCCCAGCAGCACGCCCGTTTCCACTGCGCGGCCCCAGTGAAAGCCGCCAAGGCGGAAAATCACGCTGATCACCAAGGTCTTCACGGCAAACAGGGCGAGTACGGCCAGCGGTATCAAAATCGGCGACTTGATGATTTCGCGCACATCGATCTGCATGCCCACCGACATGAAAAACAGACCCATCAGCAAGCCCTTGAAGGGCTCGATGGTCACTTCCACTTCGTGGCGAAATTCCGTTTCGGCCAGCAACAATCCGGCCAGCAAGGCGCCCAGCGCCATCGACAGGCCTGCCAGATAGGTCAAGCCCGCAATACCCAGGGTGCTGAGCAAGGTCAAGGCCATGAAGACGTCGGGCTGGTGCTTCTTGACGAAAAACTGGAACAGGGGGCGAATGACCCTGCGGCCCAGCAGATAAATCAGCAGGATGGCGCCAGCCGATTTCACGGCAGCAAAGCTGAGCAGATAGGCCAGGTCTTCGCTGTGACCGCTGGCAAACACGTCGATCAGGATGAACAGCGGCACCACCATCAGATCCTGGAACATCAAAATGGAAAAGCCCGCCTGGCCAGCCGGCGTCTGCAGGGAACGCCGGTCGGCCAGCAATTGCATCACCACCGCCGTGGACGATAGCGACAGCACCAGACCCAGCACGATGGCCGCTTCCAGTGGCATGCCCAGGTAGTACACCACGATGCCGATCAGGCTGGCACTGGCCGCCACCTGCGCCACGCCGGCGCCAAATACCCAGCGGCGCAGCGCCCACAGCCGTTCGGTGGACAATTCCAGGCCTATCATGAACATCAAAAACATCACGCCCAGCTCGGCCAGGCCGCTGACCTGCTCGGCGCGGACAAACGAGAAATACCTGAGCCAGCTAAAGTCGCCCGCCCACAGGCCGAAACCGAATGGCCCGAACAGGGCGCCCACGGCCAGAAAACCCAGTACCTGGTTGACTTTCAGGCGTTGCAATAGCGGGATAAAAATCCCGGCCAGGGCGAGAAACAGCAAGGTTTCTCGCAGATACGGTAAGGCGTGTTGCTCTTCCAAAATAATCCTGCGTAAAAGGTGATCGGTGGCGTAGCCGCTATTCGCGTAAATTCAGCATATCTGCACGCGGGTGGCCCCAGCCGGGCACATAGGCAGGGCAAGGGCGGGCGCGGAATTGTTCCAGCTCGATGGTCGTGAAATTAGGCAACATGTCTGGATTGAAACGCACATCGGTCAAGCCATGGTCCAGCTTGGGCATGCGGCCAAAACGCAGCCAGGCGTCGGCATAGCAATTGTGCGATTGCAACTGGCGCAAGCTGGCCAGGCTGCCCGTCGCCTGCGCAGACAGGCCGATGCCGGGCGCCAGCTGCCCACCCTGCCCCGTTTCCGCCAAGCCTGCGGGACAGGCATTGGGCGCCAGCGCCGCCGGAAACACGCTCATGGTGCCGCGCCGCAAGGTGTACACATCTGTCTTGCTGTCGAGCGCAACATAAATCCAGCACAGCGGGTGGCTGGGAAACGCCGTCATCGCCACGTCCCACACACGCGTGCCGGGATTGAGTTGCTGCACCGCCGCTTCGACCCGGGCGCGGCCCACGGCGGACGCCACGCCCTGCACACCGATAAAGGTGGCGCCCAGCGCAAACGCCAGCAGCAAGGCGCCCTTGCCGCGCTCGCCGGCACGGCCTTGCAGCACCGTCAACAAGGCACCCAGCGCCAGCAGCACGATGCAGGCGACTGGCGTCAGAAAGTTTTTATACGTAAAGAAACACAGGGCGGCCGCCAGCGCCGCCAGCAGCACAGTCTTCACGATGCCAGAGCGCAAGGAGGCGATCACAGGCACCCCCAGCAAGACCCAGAACATGGGCTCGACGATGAACACCATGTCGCCATACAACCAGCGGCTGTTGAAGGGGTAAAAGGGATGGATGCCATAGGAATTGAGGAAATCCATACCCATGTGCAAGCCAAAGCCCAGCACCATGCACAAGGCCAGCCCCAAGCGGGCAGCACTGCTGTCTTTCAACAGGCGCCGCGCAGCCGGCCACAGCAGCCACAGCATGGCCAGCAACAGCAGCGCCTGCGGCAAGGCCAGCAGCAAGGTATGCGTATGGCCCCGATGATGCAGCAGATAACCGAACGGTGATGGCAGCAGCCTGGTCAGTATCAAATCCAGGTCGGGCGCGTTGCTGGCAAACCAGGCGCTAAACAGAAACAGCGCACGACGGGTGCGCTGGGCGGGTTCCTGGGGTTCAGATGGCAGGCTGCGATGCAGTAATTCACCGGCTGCCAAGCCGATGACCGAATGCGTAATATTATCCATTCGGAAATTCTACAGGGTTTCCTGTTGCCAGGACTACAGCACCTCCAGTTGCGGTCCCCGCATGCCCACCAGCAAGGCACGTCCATCGGGCATCACGCGAAACTCGCCAAACCGGGCTTTTTCCCAGCGCGCCGCCTCGCCTTCCTTGAAAAACCAGGCATCGCTGACCAAGACCCAGCTGCCATTTTTCGGCGTCAATTCCAACAGGAATTCACCGGGCAGCAGCGGCTTGCCGTCGTACAGGCGATGTATCTGCGCCACGCCCCGCGCGTCACGCATAGCCACCACATGGGGGCGGCCGCCAGCCCCGTGCACGCTGGCCTCGACAGAGAGCATGCCCAATTGCAGGAAATTGAGGCGCATAAAATCGCCCTGCATCAAGGAACGGGGATCAACGGGCGCCAGTTCCACAAACACCGGCTCGCCCTTCACAATCAGCTGCTGTTTTTGCCAGATGCCGCCATTGGCCACCAGCAGCACCAGCAGCAAGCCCGCCAGCAAACCACATTGCGATACGCGGCCATGCCGCAGTTTTCCCGCCGCCTGGCGTTCGACCAGATGCAGCATCCCCCGCGTGGCCAGCCACGCCAGCGCGCACAGCACGGCGCCGGCGACGGCCAGCAGCGTGGCCTTGCTGGCCAAGGTCCAGGCCAGCTGGTAATAAAAGCTGCCGATGACCCAGGCGGCCGCCACTGCCGCAGCGGTCGCGACGCGGGTGCGTCCGCTTGCCAGGCAGAACGCGAGGATCAGCAGTACGGGGCCGAGCGCGGGCATACACCAGGCCAGTACAATCAACACCAGCGCTACGCCGATGGCGGGCAGTTGGCGCAACGCCGGCCAGCACCGTAACATCCACCCGGCGGCAGCCAGCGCCAGCAGCACCGACAGACCAGGCAACGTCAAGCTGTACCAGCCGGTGCCGTCATGCCTGGACAGTTCATGCGTGGCAACACCTGCCATACCATCACCCAGGCTGGCGCCCAGCATGAAGGTCATTCCCGACCAGCTGATCAAACCCAGCAAGATGGCCAGTACCCAACCGGTCGAGATGGATTCGATCAAGGCAGCCACGCGCGCACCACGGCCATCATTGAAGACATTTGTTTGCAGCCAGTGCGCGCCCAGCCAGATGACCAGCACCAGTATCCAGGCGCTGAACAAAACGAGAGGATCACGGCCATACAACCAGTCGTGATCGAAGGCGCCTATACCCAGCGCAAGCGCACCACAGGCAAGCACGCCCAGCAGCACACGCAGCCAGTCGCGCGGCAAGGCAGCAGCGACCAGCAGGCTCAATGCACTGAGCAAGAAATACGGCGATGGACCAGACAGATCGCGAAACAGCGCATAGCCCAGCAAGCCACCACCCACCAGCAAACAGGGCACGGCCAGTTGTTCGACAAACAGGGGAATGTCGCGCGCACGTATCACCGATACGGCACCGACTAGCACGATGATCGCCACGATATAGGCGGCCGGTCCCTGACGCATCATGCTTTCCAGCCCGAAACCGAGCGCCAGCATCAGGGGGATGGCGGCCAGCCAGGCGCCAAAAGCCGTCATCAGCACCAGCGGCCACGGCCGCACATCCTGCACCGGGCGCGCAGTACCATCAGGCAACAGACCAGCGTGCGTGGCGTCGGCGATCAGGGCATCCATTTGCTGATCGTTCATGCCGCCTCCTGGCGCGTACGCCACAAGATGCCTTGTACTGTGACCGCCAGCAAGGCAGCGGCAAGCAGCCCCAGCATGACCAAAGCACCGATACCGTCACCACTTCCGCTCAACAGCGCGCGTCCCAGGCCGCCCACCAGCAGGGTATTGAGACCAAGCGCGACGGCGCTCAAGCCGAACACATCGAATAATCGCCGTGTCGCCAGCAAGGCACAGGCGACAGCCAGCAAGGCCAGGCCTGCCCAGTATGGCGTACCCAGCTCATTGCTGAACAGGGCGCTGATGGCCGTGCCTGTGATCAAAATGGTAGCCAACATCAAGCCCAGGCGCAAAGCCCAGGGACCGGCTCCCGTCCAGCGCACCAGCAGCGGCGAAACAAAAGCGCAGGCCAGCAGCAGCACCAGCCAGCCAGTGACGAAAATGCCCAGGTCAGCCGAATCGATGCGCCAGCGGTGGCCCGCCTGCGCCTGCATCCACAGGGTGGCAGCCGTGGCCAGCACCAGCATCCATGGCGTCCACAGCACGTCGCTGCGCGCCACCAGGCATAGCGGCAAGGCCAGCACGGCCCAGACGGCAAACAATTGCCACGGGTCGGCGCCCGTCTGGTAAGTCTGGCCGAAATACGCAAACAGGCCGCCGATGCTCAGCAAGGCGATCAGCAGCAGGGGTAGGCGCGCCTTGGGCAGGCAGAAAGCGCCCACGCAGGACGCGAGAAACACCGCTTGCAGCAAGGCAAAGCGCCCCATGCGGCCCAGCTCTTCCCAGTTGGCGGCTATCCAGAAGATCAACCCCAGGCCCAGCAAGGCGGCGCCCAGCACGGCCACGCCGCGCGGCAGCCAGTAACTGAGCCGTGACGGTTCGCGCTGGAAACCGGCCAGTGCATGCAATTGCCTGGTTTTCTGCGCGTCCAGACCATTGCTTGAGGCGAGTTCATACACGGCGAGGCGTAAATCCATCGTCTGCTTTCTATCTCAGGATAAAGGAGTGCGGAAGAGGCTCAGCGCTCGACCGTCACGCCGCGCCAGAAGGCGAGGTGGCCGGCAATTTGCTTGGCGGCATCTTTGGGTTCTGGGTAATACCAGGCGGCTGTGGCATTGGTCTGGCCATCGACGACCAGGTCGTAATAGCTGGCGGTGCCCTTCCAGGGACAGACTGTCGTATGACTGCTGGGACGCAAGTACTCTTGCTTTACCGCCGAAATGGGGAAATACACATTGTTTTCAACGATCTCGACCTGATCGTCGTTAGCTTGCGCGATGATCGCGCCGTTCCAGCTTGCTGTTGGCATAAAAATATCCTCCTCTGGCGAGTGTAGCGCAAAAGGAGGAGCACTGTGCGCGCCATAGGCGCGGCGATCAAGCGCCGGCGATGATCTGGCGCAAGGCTTGCTCAAACACTTCAGGCGGCTGGCCGCCAGAAATCAGGTGGCGCTCATTGATGATGACGGCTGGCACCGAATTGATACCGTTTTGCTGATAAAAACGTTCGCGCTCGCGCACCTCGTCGGCGTAGGCGCCGGAGGCCAGCACTTCAGCCGCCTTGGTGGTGTCCAGCCCCACCTGGCCCACCACTTTCAGCAGCAGCTCGTGCGACGAAGGATTCTCGCCTTGCGTGAAGTAAGCGTCGAACAAGGCCATTTTCAATTCTTTCTGGCGCCCTTCCAGCTCGGCCCAGTGCAGCAAACGGTGGGCGTCGAAGGTGTTGTAAATGCGGCCACGTTTATCCATGGCAAACGTAAAGCCCAGCGCTGCGCCGCGCGCACGGATCGCTTCACGCGATTGCGCCATCTGTTCTTCGGTGGAACCGTATTTGTGGGCGATATGTTCGCCGATATCCTCGCCTTCAGGAACCATATTGGCGTTCAGCTCGAAAGGCTGGAAATGGATCTCGGCCTGGGCCGTGTCTTTCAGCTTGTCCAGCGCCTGTTCCAGCGACTTGAGGCCTATCACGCACCAGGGGCAGGAGACATCGGAAACGAAATCGATACGGACGGGAGTAGGTGTAGACATGGGCGGACCTTTATCGGAAGGCGATGGATGGCAGCCGCACGGTGCGGCGCCGCAAGCCCAGCATATGCGTGCGGCGCCACAGAAATCAAGCGTTTACTTTTTCTTGCCAGCGACCTTGGCCGCATCCTTCTTGCCGCCTATCTTGCTTTCTTTACCAGAAAGCAAATTGGCGATGTTCTGGCTGTGACGGTAAGCCAGCAGCACGCTCATGGCGATCACCGCCAGCAAGATAGGATCGACACCGAACAGCAAACCGTAATAAAACGGCGCGAACAGGGCTGCCACCAGCGCCGCCAGCGAGGAATAGCGGAAGGCGTAGGCGATGATCAGCCAGGTCGCCAGGGTTGCCAGGCCCAGCCAGACATTGATGCCCAGCAACACGCCCAGCGCCGTCGCCACGCCCTTGCCGCCGACGAAACGGAAGAAAATCGGCCACAGATGGCCGAGAAAAACGGCAATCGCCACCAGCGCCACCGCCGTGTCGCCCACGCCCAGGGCGCTGTCAAAGTGCGAGGCCAGGAAGACGGCCAGCCAGCCCTTGGCGCCGTCGCCCAGCAAGGTCATGATGGCGGCGCCCTTGTTGCCGCTACGCAGCACATTGGTCGCGCCCGGATTTTTCGAGCCATAAGTGCGCGGATCGGCAATGCCGAAAATCTTGCTCATCACCACGGCAAACGATATCGAGCCGAGCAAGTAAGCGGCCACTGTCATTGCCAAGGTTGTGATTACTGGATTCATTTCTTCCCTTTGTTAATTATTTCCCTGACATCAAGGCCAGGGCAGCAGAATATACACCAGGTGGCGACCCGATAACAGCGGTCAAAACAGCCATCAATCTTTCAAGGCGCATTGCACCGGCTTGGCTTGCAGCAAGTCGAGCAGCACCTGGGGCGCCAGCGAGACGAGAAAACCGCGCCGGCCGCCATTGATGTAGATGCGCGGCAAGGCCAAAATGGTTTCTTCCACGTAGACGGGCATGGCCTTTTTGGTGCCGAAGGGCGAGGTGCCGCCTATCATGTAACCGGAATGGCGCTGCGCTACCTCGGGCTTGCACGGCTCAACCGACTTGCAGCCGATGCCACGGGCCAGGTTCTTGGTCGAGACCTTGCAATCGCCATGCATCAGCACGATCATTGGGCGCGCCGCCTCGTCCTGCATCACCAGTGTCTTGATGACATCATGTTCAGGCACGCCCAATTCACGCGCCGACACGCTGGTGCCGCCGTGTTCCTCGTAGGGATAGGGGTGTTCATTGAAGGAAACTTGATGCTTGCGCAGCATCTGCGTCGCCTGGGTTTCGGAAATATGCTCTTTTTTAGCCATGCGTGATACGCTGATCGTTCAGTGAGGAGTACTAATTATGCAGGAAGAAATCCGCTTTGCCACCTTCAATGTCTGTAATCTTGCTCCCGCCGGGGCAAAATTGTATGACAACCTGGAACCGTTGACGCAGGTGCAATACGAGGCCAAGCGCGAGTGGACGGCGCGGCAGATCGACTTGCTCGACGCCGATGTGATCGGTTTTCAGGAAGTTTTCTCGCAAGCGGCCCTGCGCGACGTGCTGGCCCACACGCGCCACTACCGCGACGCCACGCAAGCGGGTATCGATGCGGTCGATGGCAGTGGGCGCATGCTGCCTTCCGTGGCGCTGGTATCGCGGCTGCCATTGGCCGGGCCTGGCATTGCCTATCCCACCTTTCCTGCCGGCGTCAGCTTGCCTAGGGAAGGCCAGGGCACTGATGCCAGCTTGAACCGCTACGCACGCGCCCCCCTGCATGTACAAGTCATGCTGCCTGGCGGAAGCTTGACCGACGTGCTGGTCGTGCATCTGAAATCGCGCCGGCCCGATTACCGCAATGGCGATGGCAACGATGTACTCAACTATGCGCTAGCCAATCTGCGCTCGCTGCAGCGGCGCGGCGCCGAAGCGGTGGCGCTGCGCGTGCTGGCGAGCGAACTGGGCCACAGCGGCCATCCCCGCATCGTGCTGGGCGACTTCAACGACATTGCCAATGCCGTCACCACCGCCATCGTGATGGGCGCCGGTGCAGCATGCCAGCCCGGTGAGGAGATGCGCGAACGCTTGTACGACAGCAACGCCATCCAGCTGCGCCAGGATTATCTGCGCCATGTGGGCTACACGAATATCCACGACAGCGCCTATATGACCATCGACCATATCCTTGTCTCCGAGCATTTTCACCCGGCCTCGCCGCGCGCCATCGGCCTGGTGCTCGACGTCGTTTACCTGAACGACCATTTGCTGCAGGCGCTGCCGCAGGCGTCCGACCATGGCCAGGTGCTGGTGCGCATCAAGCTCCTGGGCAATATCGGCTAGGCAAGCAATCTTGCCAGGGCGCTGCCGGCCAGCTGCGCGCTGGCATAATATCCCTGGTACTGGTCGCAGCCCTGCGCCCGCAAATAGGCCAGTTGCTGCGGGCTTTCCACCCCCTCCGCGATCACGGTCAGTTGCAAGGTGCGCGCCATGGCGATGATGGTGGCCGCCACCGCCGTATCGGCCGGGTCGCCGCCCGGGTCTTGTAGAAACGAGGGATCGATCTTCAGCTTGTCCACCGGGTAATGGCGCAAGTTCGCCAGCCGCGAATAGCCGGTGCCGAAATCGTCGATGGTCAGGGTAACGCCCAGCGCGCGCAATTGCGCCAGCACCTCGGCCAGGCGCACGCCGCCCTTCATCAAGGTCGTTTCCGTCAATTCCAGCGACAGTGCAGCAGGCGGCAAGCCCGATACGCGCAGCGCTTCCTGCACGCTGCCCATCAGATTGTTTTGTATACATTGCGCCGGCGACAGATTCACCGACACGCTCAAGGCATGGCCGGCATCGTGCCAGGCCCGTGCACGCAGGCAGGCGTGACGCAAGACCCAGTGCCCGATCGGCACCATCAAGCCGCATTCCTCGGCGCTCAGCATGAAGCGTTCGGGCTTCAGCAAGCCCAAATGTGGATGCTGCCAGCGCAGCAAGGCTTCTGCACCGACCACCTCGCCGCTGGCAATCTCGATCACGGGCTGGAATTCCAGCACGAATTCGCTCTTGCCCAGAGCATCGCGCAAGCCTTGCTCCAGGCTGGCGCGTTCGATGATCTGCGCATTCATGGCCGCACTGACGAACTGAAAATTATTGCGTCCCAGCTGCTTGGCGTGATACATGGCCGTATCGGCGTTGTGCATCAGGGTATCGATATCTTCGCCGTCGCTGGGAAAGATGGCCACGCCAATCGAAGCCGACACCTGCAATTCGTAGGCGCCCAGCTGGTACACCTGCGTGACGGCTTGCAGCACGCTGGCCGCCACGTGGGCCGCCTGGTCGATGCCGCCCACCTCGGCCAGGATGATGACGAATTCATCACCGCCATGGCGGCTGACGGTATCGACGCTGCGCACGCAGCGCACCAGGCGCCGGGCAACTTCCTTGAGCAGCAAATCGCCCACGTGATGGCCCATGCTGTCGTTGATATGCTTGAAGTGATCGATATCAAGATACAGGATGGCCAGCATGCTGAGCTTGCGCCGCGCTGCCGCCAGCGCCAGCGACAGCCGGTCCAGCAGCAGCACGCGGTTCGGCAAGTCGGTCAGGAAGTCGTGCTCGGCCAGGTGGCGCGTCTGCTCCTCGCTACGTTTGCGCTCGCTGATATCGCTGAGGATAGCCATGTAATTGCTGGCATGAGCATGGTGGTCGCGGATGGCCGTCAGCGATAGCCAGGCCGGGTAGCGCGCGCCGTTCTTGCGTAGCGCCACAATTTCCCCTTGCCAATATCCACGGTGGGCAACCACCTCCCACATGGGCGCATCCAGCGCCTGCTGCTCGGAGACGAAGGGCTGGCCTTTCAGCTCATCGACGCCATAACCGCTGATCTCGCTGTAGGCCGGATTGATGCTCAGCACTTTTTGTTGCTGATCCATCACGACGATGGCCTCGCGTGCATGCTCGACCACTTGCGCCGCCAGGTAGAGCGAGCGCTCGGCCAGCTTGCGCTCGGAAATATCGCGTATCACCGCGTAAAACAGATAGCTATGGCCCAGGGTAATCGAGGTCAGCAAGACTTCGCTCCAGAACGGCTCGCCCGAACAGCGCAGGTATTGCCATTCATAACGCCAGTTGCCCTCCGCATGCGCCTGCGCCGCCATCTGCGTGCCCAGCACGGCCGAGGGATTGCCGCATGCTTGCTGCGGCGGCGAGAAATCGCTGAGACAGCGCCCGATCAGGCGCTGCCGGTCTGCACAGGCAAACAGCGCGATGGCGGCGGGATTGAGTTCGGCGATGACTTCATCGCGCAGCAGCAAGATGGCGTCGGAGGATTTGTCGAACAACTGCCGAAAATTGTCTGCCATCAACAGCAAGGCACTCACCGACATGCCTTGCTGCTGATTGGCCGAGATATCGACATCGATACAGAATACCTGCTGTACCCGCCCCGCCTGCAGCACGGGGAACAGGCTGGAGCAGATACAGCGGGGAGCGATCTCATCAGCGCACAGCTTCCACAGCCGCAAGGACCTGGCCTTGCCCGTTTGCCATACGCTGGCCAGTTCCTCGGCAAAGCCTGCTCCGGCATCGGCCGGTGCGCCCTCGGACCACTCGCCAGCTACGCTGCGCCAGTGCTGGCCCATGGCTTGCCCGGCGTTCACACCATACAGGCGCGCCGCGCCGACGCTCCAGTAGCGCACAAAACCATCGCGGTCCAGGCCGCGCACGGCCATGCCAGGCGCCTGTTCGACGGCCTCGACCAGGATGGACAGCAAATCGAGCGCCCTGGCAGCAGGCCCCATGCCGGGATCGGCAGGAACCAGCAAGCGGCCCGGCGGCGCGGCGGGTCCGGTAATCCGTTCAGACATCAGCTCCCTCCGCGTCACGGCGCTAGCGCAAGCAGCGGCCCGCCCGGCCTGTCCGGTAGTTCCGCCATCCTGTCCATTCTTGCGCGCCAGGGAATCGAGCCATTGACACGGCTCAAGCGTAGCGGATGGCTCCATCTGCCATTTTTGCATTCCATGCCCGTTTTTGTGCACTCTGTCGCATTTGCATGGCGAGTCCGGCAACAACTTCATAAAGTAGCAACATGCGTATCATCGTGTACGGGTGCAAACGGCAGGCGTGCCGTCTGCGTCCGGCATGGTGATACGCTACCCGAATTGCCTGGCCAGCCATCGCCGGAGCCGTATCGAGAACACGCGCCGGACCCTCCCGTTCAAGCTTGCGCAGCCTCCATTAAAAGAGCCTTATGAAAAACGAGACCTTGCCCCCACTACCCACCTCCGCTTCCGCGTCCACCCACCCTGCCAGCCGCGCCCGCCGCTGGCGCGCACCTCTGCTGATCCTGCTCGTCGTGGGCCTGGCCGGCGGCGGCTGGACCGTGATGCAATCCAGGCAGCAGGCAGCCAAGGTTGCCGAAGCGCAAGCGAACAAGAAAAAGCAAGCGGACAAGACCCCCGTGCACGAACTGGCGCAGGGCGATGTGGCGTCCATCGATGCGCGCGCGCTGTCCGTCAGCCTGCCGTTATCGGGTTCGCTGGCGCCCCTGACGCAAGCGACCATCAAGGCCAAGGTATCGGGCGAAATCCACGAAACGACGGTGCGCGAAGGCCAGCAGGTGGCGGCCGGGCAAATCCTGGTGCGCCTGGACGCGGCCGACCAGCGCGCCCGCTTGACGCAGCAGCAAGCCATGCTCGATGAAGCGCAGGCGCGACTGTCGATGGCGAGCAAGAACGAAGCCAACAGCCAGGCGCTGCTCAAGCAGAAATACATTTCGCAGACGGCCTACGACACCACGCAAAACTCGGTCGACCTGGCGCGCGCCAGCGTCAAATCGGCGGCCGCCATGGTCGACATCGCCCGCATCGCGCTGGCCGACACCGTGATCCGCGCGCCGATGGCCGGTATCGTCAGCAAGCGCCACGTGCAGGCTGGCGAAAAGGTGGCGCCCGACATGCCGGTCTACACCATCGTCAACCTGGCGCAACTGACCCTGGAAGCGCCCGTGCCCAGCTCGGAGATCCCGCGCATCAAGATCGGCCAGGACGTGCATTTCAAGGTCGATGGCTTTGGCGAACGCGATTTCGCCGGCAAGGTCACGCGCATCAACCCGACCACCGAAAGCGGCTCGCGCGCCATGCTGGTGTATATCGCCGTCGACAATGGCGATGGCGCGCTGCGCGGCGGCATGTTCGCCAAGGGCAGCATCGTCACGGAGCGTTCGGCAGTGGCGCCGCTGGTGCCATTGACGGCCCTGCGCAAGGACAAGAAAGGCACGGTCGTGTATGCGCTGGTGGGTGGCAAGGTGGTCGAACAAGTCGTCACCCTGGGCCTGCGCAACGAAGATGAAGGGTATGCCGAAGTGACGGCGGGCCTGGTGCCCGGCGCCAAAGTGATCGTCGCCAGGCTCGATGGCGTCAAGCCCGGCCATGCCGTGAAATTTGCCGCGCCAGCCGCGACGCCCGAGGCACAAGCGGCCGTCCTGGCTCAGAAAGGCTAAGCCATGTGGATGACCAAAGTCAGCATACAGAATCCCGTCTTCGCCACCATGGTCATGGTGGCGCTGGTGGTGCTGGGTATTTTCTCTTACCGGGGCCTGGGCGTGGAAAGCATGCCCAGCGTGCAGTTTCCCTTTGCCGCCATCGAAGTGAACTATCCGGGCGCTTCGCCCGAGGCGGTGGAAAACGACATTACGCGCCCGATTGAAGACGCCGTCAACACCGTCAGCGGCATCAAGACCATCCGCGCCAACTCCTGGGAAGGACGCGCCGGCGTCTACCTGGAATTCGAGCTGTCGACGAATATGGACAAGGCCATGCAGGACTTGCGCGACAAGGTGGCCCTGGTGCGCCCGCGCTTCCCCAAGGAAGCCAAGGACCCCTTCATCGCGCGGGCAGAAGGCGACAATGAACGCCCGATCGCCACCATCGTGCTGACCTCGACCGGACATGACCTGCGCGAGCTGTCGACCATGACGGACCAGATCATCAGCAAGCGCTTCCAGGCGGTCGCCGGCGTCGGCCAGGTGAAACTGCGCGGCTTGCGCTCGCGGCAGATACTGATCAGCCTCAAACCGATCGAACTCAATGCCCAGGGCATCGGTGTCGATGAAGTGATACGCGCCATCCAGGCCACCAACACCAATCTGCCGGCCGGCTCGATCAGCCATGGCGCGGCCGAACAGCTGGTGCGGGTGGAAGGCAAGATCAAGGATGCGCGCGAATTTGGCAAGATCATCGTGGCACGGCGCGCCATCGGCCCCGTCTACTTGGACCAGGTGGCAAGCGTGGTCGACGGCGAGCAGGAAGAACTGTCGATCTCGCGCGTGAATGGCAAACAGGCGGTGACCATGGAAATCACCAAGGTGCAGGACGCCAACGTGGTCGAAGTGGGCACCGGCATCCTGAAGGTGGCGGCCGAAGTGCAAAAGACGCTGCCGCCCGATATCGACCTACGCGTGCTGGACGATGAATCGGAACGCGTGCAAAGCCAGCTCAATAACGTCAAGCGCACCATCATCGAAGGCGCCGTGCTGACCATGGTGATCGTGTTCCTGTTCCTGCACTCGTGGCGCTCGACCATCATCACGGGATTGACCCTGCCGATTTCCGTGCTGGCCAGCTTCATCGCCATGAAGGCCTTCGGTTTCACCTTGAACTTCCTGACCCTGATGGCGCTCTCCTTGTGCATCGGCCTGTTGATCGATGACGCCATCGTGGTGCGCGAAAACATCGTGCGCCACCTGGGCATGGGCAAGAACCACTACAAGGCGGCCAACGACGGCACCAATGAAATCGGCCTGGCCGTGATGGCCACCACCTTCGCCATCGTCGCCGTATTCGTGCCGGTGGCCTTCATGGACGGCATCATCGGCCGCTTCTTCCTGCAGTTCGGCATCACGGTGGCCGTCGCGGTGCTGGTGTCGCTGTTCGTCAGCTTCACGCTCGATCCGATGCTGTCGTCGGTCTGGCGCGACCCGGTCAAGGACCGTTTTAAATATGCGCCGTGGCTGGGCCGCTTCATGGCCTGGCTGGAAACCGGCATCGACCGCCTGCACGTCTGGTATGGCAAGGTGCTGGCAGTAGCCCTGCGCTGGCGCAAAACCACCCTGGCCACGGCGCTGGCCCTGTTCGTCGGCAGCCTGATGCTGGTGCCGATGATCGGCGGCGAGATGTTCCCGGAAACCGACCAGGGCTGGGTCAACCTGCGCTTCAAGACGCCGGTCGGCTCCAGCCTGGAATACACGGATACCAAGGTGCGCCAGATCGAGACGGCCCTGAAGGAGTTCCCGGAAATCGATAGCCTGGTGGCCAACGTGGGCACCCAGGATGGCCGCAACACGGCCGAAGTGAACCTGAAGCTGACGGACATCAAGACGCATAAACGCCGCTCGCAGCAGGAACTGGAACGGCTGATCCGCGACCGCTTGACGCCGATTGCCGGCATCACCCTGTCCGTCGGCAACCGCCCCATCTTCATCGCCATTTTGGGCACCGATGAAGGCAAGCTCGATGAAGTGGCGCACCGGCTGATGGACAAGATGCGCACCATCAAGGGCATCGCCGATATCGAATACAGCCAGGAAGGCGCCAATCCGTCGACCACGGTGAAGATCAATAACGAGCTGGCCAGCGATCTGGGCCTGTCGGTGCAGCAGATCGGCACCGCCCTGCGTCCCTTCGTGGCGGGCGACACGGTCAGCCACTGGCTGGCGTCCGACGGCCAGAACTACGACGTCAACGTGCAGCTGCCCAAATCGGGCCGCCAGAAAGTGGCCGACCTGGCCGACCTGTCGCTGGCGTCAAACAAGCTCGATGACAACGGCAAGCCGATCATGATCCCGCTGCGCCAGGTAGTCGACTTCGTGCCGTCGTCCAGCCCGCAAGTGCTGAAGCGCCAGGCCTTGCAGCGCCGCGTTGCCATCTATGCCGGCGTGCAGGGCCGCCCGGCCGGCGACGTCGACGCCGACGTGCAGAAGGCCATCAAGGCCATCGACCTGCCGCCCGGCGTACGCTTCGACGTGGCCGGCAATGCGCAGCAGATGGCCGAAACCATGGGCGGCGCCATGATGGCGCTGGGGATCGCGGTGATCTTCATCTATCTGGTGCTCGCTTCGCAGTTCGGCAGCTTTTTGCAGCCGATCGCCATCATGGTCTCCTTGCCGCTGTCCCTGATCGGCGTGCTGCTGGCATTGCTCATCACGGGCAGCACCCTGAACATCTTCTCGGTGATCGGCTTCATCATGCTGATGGGACTGGTGACCAAGAACGCCATCCTGCTGGTGGACTTTACCAACCAGCGCCAGCGCGAAGGCCTGGGGCAGTTCGAAGCGCTGATGGAAGCGGGACAAGTGCGTTTGCGCCCGATCCTGATGACCACCCTGGCGATGGTGTTCGGCATGCTGCCGATGGCGATCGGCATGGGCGACGGCGGCGAATCGCAGGCGCCGATGGGCCGCGCCGTCATCGGCGGCGTGATCACCTCGACCATTTTGACGCTGGTGGTGGTGCCGGTGGCCTACACCTACCTCGATAGCCTGGGCAAGCGCGCCGCGCGTTTCTTTGGCGGCGGCGCCGATGCGGAACATGCGTCCGAGACTGCACTCCACCCTTGATCAGGCTCACCGTCCTTGCCATGGCAGGGACGGTGTTTTCTGCTTCCTGAAGAGATGTTCAGTTGACGAAAAACACAGGGCTGGCTAGACTCTGCCCGTTATTAATTGAATGGAGTGATACGTGGGTACTGGTTCCAGTGACGGTAGTCGATCGCGGTTCGACGATTAAGCCTGGCAAGACGCGGATTACTCTCCCGCCTTGCCAAGGCAAGGTGCGGTTATACAATAGCGGTGCATGGCGCCGCCCCCTCCCCTACATCGTTTTCCCCATCGGCTGCTGACCTATAGTGGCATGGCCGGGCACACTGCCCGCGCCTGACAAGACTCGCCTGTCCTTCCTGCTCACACAGGAGAAAAGAATGATCTGGTATGACTTTGTGCTGCGCGTTGCCGCAGCCCTGACCCTGGGCGCCCTGATCGGCGCCGAACGCCAGCTGCGCCAGCGCATGGCGGGCTTGCGCACGAATGCGCTGGTCTCCGTCGGCGCCTCGCTGTTCGTGATGGTGTCGGTACTCGAAGCCAATCCGGACGGCCGCTTGCGCATCGCCGCGCAAGTGGTATCGGGTATCGGTTTTTTGGGCGCCGGCGTCATCATGCGCGAAGGCATGACGGTGCGCGGCTTGAACACGGCCGCCACCCTGTGGTGCTCGGCCGCCATCGGTATCCTGTGCGGCCTGGGCTACGCCATGGAAGCGGCCATCGGCACGGGCTTCGTGCTGGTCGCCAACCTGGTGCTGCGCCATATCGCCCAGCGCATCAACGCCCATGGCCTGGCCGCCGGCAGCGAGACGGAAAGCATCTACCGCATCACCGCCGTCTGCGAGGCAGAACAGGAAGTGCTGGTGCGCAAACTCATGCTGCGCATGATCAGCGGCATGCCGGCGCTGATGCTGCAATCGCTGCACAGCGAAGATGCGCCGCAGGCAGGCCGCATCGAAGTGCGCGCCGACCTGTTGACGCCTTTGTCCAGCCTGGGGCTGCTGGAACAGATCGTCAGCCAGGTCAGCCTGGAAGGCAGTGTCTCGGCGGTGCGCTGGGCGCTGGTCAATAACGCAGAATTTGTCGCAGAGCGAGGTGTATGATGAAATTTTTGAAATCGATTTTCCAGGCGGCCACCGTCCGTAAAAACCCTGCCGTGACCACCTATCGCCTGACAGTCACCTGCCCCGCCACGCAAGCGGACCGCGTGGTGTGTCTGCTGCTGGCCGAGCTCAAAAGCGCAGGCCTGGCGCCGTCGCAAATCCTGCGCAGCTGGGACGAAGACAAGAACGTGGTCCAGCTGATCGCCATGGTGCTGTGCCAGCTGGTGCAGCGCGCCGTGCTGGTGCGCTTCATCAACCGCGCAGGCGCCCTGCCGCAAGTGCGCCAGGTACGCTGGGAAGGCGTGGCACCAGCCTGATTAGCTAGTGAAAGCTGGGCCTTGCACGCAGCAGCGCCTGTTTCGTCACGCGCTGCAAGGCCGGTTCGCCATACACGGCCACCAGCCAGGCGCAGCACAGCGAGAAAGTCAATGCACCGGCCAGCGCCACCCAGCGTCCGGCGCCCGCCTGCACCAGGCCCGCCATCAGCTGCGCGCCGGCCACCTGGTGCAGCAAATACAGGGGAAAGGTCATCATGCCGGCGGTTTTCAGCAGGCGCAAAAACCACTGCGGCAGCGCGTGCACGCGATGATTCCTGTGTACCGACAGCACCACCCAGGCCAAGGCGCCCAGCCAGCACAGCACCGGTGGCCAGGCCGAAAAAGCGCTACCCGTGGCCTGGTTCGTTGCCACCGAAGTGAGCACGATCTGCAGGCAGCCCGCAGCGCAGAACACCGCGCACCACAGCCGGTTTTCGCGGCAGCCATGCTTGACCAGTTCCAGCCACAGAAAGACGCCGAGCGCAAAGAAGATGCCGTGGTGTACCAGCAACAACCCCAATATCCTGGAACGGTGCAGTTGCTGCATCCACTGGGCGAATTGCCCCGGCCCGCCCATGGCCGCCAGCCACGCCAGCAGCCAGAACAGGCTGCTGGTCAGGCCTATCGCGATGGCAAGCCGGTTGATCCAGGCAAATTTGCCGCGCACCACCAGCAGGAAGACCAGGAAATAAAAGACGATTTCGATGCCCAGTGTCCAGTAGGCGTAATCGATCCACGGTGCGACGGGGATGAACAGCACACTATGCAAAAACGCCAGCAGCATCTGGTACATGCTCCATTCGCCGCCCACCACCACGGCAATCAGCGTGATGCAGGCGCAAATCCATACGCCCGGCCCCAGGCGCACTACGCGACTGACCAGGAAATCATAGCCCCTTGCCCGCTCGCTGGAGAAAGCGATAACAAAACCGGAAATGACAAAGAAGATTTGCACGCCAACCCAGCCGAAATGGGTGGCGGAAAACAGCTCGGGGAAAGAAATCAGTTGCTGCAAATGGGGCGTGGAGACGGGAGACGGATCGGCCCAGAACCAGAAACCATAGTGGTAAGCCACCACCAGCATGGCGGCGAGAAAGCGCAGCGCATCGAGGCCGATCACGTGCCGGGGATTGAGTGTGGAATGCGTGGACATATTGCCACTGCCTCTGCGTTAAAAAAACATACACAGATAGTAGCTTTTTTATATTTCTATTTGATTACAAAATGGATAGCTATCCATTTTGTAATCTGCCCTGAAGTCTCACGGCTGCCGCTCGCCGCCAGGCAGGCGCATGGTGAACAGGGCGCCGCCACCGGGACGGTTCAGCGCTTCGATGCGCCCGCCATAGGCATGCACGATGGCTTGCGACAGGGCCAGTCCCAGGCCGAAGCCGGGCGCCTCGCCCGCGCGCGCCCTGGCGCCACGGTAAAAACGCTCGAACAGGTGTGGCAATTCATCGACACTGATGCCGGGGCCGGCATCGCTCACGCCCAGCAGCGCATCGTCACCATCGCGCGACAGGTGGACCGTGATCAGGCTGTCGGGCGGCGAGAATTTCACCGCGTTGTCGAGCAGGTTGGCCAGCACCAGGTCCACCGGCCCGGGCGCCACGCGCGCGCTGATCCCTGCATGACCCTCATGCGGATCCTGCAGCACGATGCGGATGCCCCTTGCTGCCGCCACCGTTTCCAGCCGCCGCGCCGCCGCCAGCGCCAGTGGATACAGCGCCACGGTTTCTACGGCACTGCGGTCCTGGCCCACGTCCAGGCGGGTCAGCATCAGCAATTCTTCCACCAGCGTCGTCAAACGCTGCACTTCATCGAGGCAGGACGCCAGCGCGGCCACATACTCGGGCGTTTCCCGCGGGCGGCGCAAGGTGATTTCAATTTCGGTGCGCAGGCGCGACAGGGGCGAGCGCAATTCATGCGAGGCGTCGGCCGTGAAGCGGCGCTGCGCATCGTAGCCCGTTTCCAGCCGCTCCAGCATGGCGTTCAGGGTATCGACCAGGCGGCCGATTTCATCAGGCGTGCCGGGATGGGGCAAGCGCCGCGCCAGGCTCGCTTCGCCGATAAAATGCGCTTGCTGCACCACGTTGTCGATCGCGCCCAGTACGCGCCGCGTCAGCATCTCGCCGGCCAGGCCGACAGCCGCCAGCAAGGCCAGCGCCATCGCCACGAACAGCATGGTGGCCGAGGTCAGCGTGTGATTGACGTCATCGAGCGAACCGGCCACCTGCACTGCCAGGCGCACCTTCCCGTGACGGACGGGAATCGACACCATGCGCACAGGTTCCTCGCCAAAGCGCGGCAAGGTTTCAAACACGGTTTCACCAGCGGCCAGGCGCGCCAGCAAGGCAGGATCGGCCGGCAGGCGGGCCGCCTCCAGGTTACGGCTGCGCGCCAGCACATGGCCCTCGCCATCGATGATCTGCACCAGGCGGTCCAGCCGTGTCAGCGAAGGCGGCGCCATGCCAGGCGCCACTTCGTGCACCGTGACGCCCTGGCGCGGCGTGGCTGGCAGCATCGCCATTTCCGTCTCGCCCAGCGCCAGCAGGGCCGCATCGAGCTGGCCGTGCACGGCGCGCGACAAGCCCCAATAGCCGGCCAGCGCGGTGCAGGCCACGATCGCCAGTATCACTGCCAGGTGCACCAGCAGCAGGCTTTTGCGCAGGCTAAACACCGTCGTTTTCCGCCAGGCGGAAGCCGCGTCCGCGCACCGTGTGTATCAGTTGCGGCAAGCCGGGCGCATCGACCTTGCCGCGCAAATTGCGCACATGGACGTCGATCAGGTTATCGATGCCGATCAGGTCGGCCTGCCAGATCTGCTCGGCCAGGCGCGCGCGGCTGACCACTTCGCCCGCCTGGCGCAGCAGGATCAGCAAAATCGCATATTCCTTGGGCGTCAGGTCCAGCACTGCGCCAGCGCGGGTGGCCTTGTGGCTGACCGGGTCGAGCGCCAGGTCGGCCAGCGCCAGCACCAGCGGGCGGCTGATATCGGAGCGGCGCAGCAGCGCACGGATGCGCGCCAGCAGCTCTTCGAACTCGAAAGGCTTGGTCAGATAGTCATCGGCTCCTGTATTGAGACCCACTACCCGGTCGGCCGTGGCGTCGCGCGCCGTCAGCATCAGGATCGGTGTCTGGATGGCGCGCGCACGCAAATCGCGGCAAAAATCGATGCCCTGTTTTCCGGGTAACATCCAGTCGAGGACGATCATGTCGTAATCGACGGCGTAGCTTTCCTCTTCACCGTCTTCGGCGCTATGCACCACGTCGACGACAAAACCTTCTTCCTGCAAGCCGCGCGCCAGCAGCCGCGCCGCCTTGCGGTCATCTTCTACCAAGAGGATTCTCATGCCTGTCTTTTCCCGTCATGCTGTGTTTTTCTTGGTTTCATTTTACCGCGCCGCGCCTGGCCCCGCCGCCAACCTGAAGAAGGATTCAGGAATACTTGGGAAGTTCTTCAGGCGCGTGCTGCTATGCTTTTCCAGCGCTGAAAAAGCGGCGCAGCTAGCCGTATCAATCAACTCACAGGAGAAAGCGTGGACCCAGACTCGCCTGCCAGCATGTGCCGAAAAGGCCGCCGCTCGATTCCAGCCTGACCGCCGCGCCCCGTGCTTCGCCACGGCACGCCATGGGTCCAGTCCTGGCCCCGCACGGCAACCGTCTTACGCTCTACCCCTCTTCGGCACCACCCACTGACCGCCCGCCAGCGCCCTCGCGCTGCCGGAGCTGGACATGCCTGCGCATGTTCCAGCACAACGCTCATCAATCAATAACAAGGAATACCGGGATGAACTCGACCACCCCTATCTCGCTTGGCGCCTGCAGCCTTTGCGCCATCGCCCTCGCCTGCATGACTTTGTCGGGCTGTACCAAACAAACCGAGGCAGCCACGCCGCCGGCTGCAGCGAGCCATCTGGACGACGGCAGCATCAGCGTGCCGAAAACGTCGCCGCTGCGCCAGCGCCTGCAGATTGCCGCCGTGACCGAACAGGATATCGCCGTGCAAACGAGTGCGCCGGGCGCCATCGAGGCCATGCCTGAAAAACTGGTGAAAGTGACGCCGCCGCTGTCGGGCCGCATCCTGCGCCTGCAGCGCGCGCTGGGCGACACCGTGAAAGCCGGTGATGCCCTGTTCACGCTGGACTCGGCCGACCTGAGCGCCGCCTATGCAGACGACAGCAAGGCCCGTTCGGCCCTGCTGCAGGCGCGCCAGGAGCGCGACCGCCAAAAGACGCTGTTCGAAGCGGAAATCGCCGCACGCAAGGATTATGAAGCGGCCCAGGCAAGCTTCGAGCAGGTGCAGAGCGACGCCCACGCCAGCGCCGACAAGCTGGCCCAGTATGGCGCGCCTGCCGGTGGCAGCTCGCGGCGCGACTATGTGCTGCGCTCGCCGATCGCCGGCACGGTGATCGAGATGAATGGCGCACAGGGTGGCTACTGGAACGATATCAACGCCCCCGTGATGACGGTGGCCGATCTGTCCACCGTCTGGCTGTCGGCCAATGTGGCTGAAAAAGACCTGGCGCAGCTGGCTGTCGGCCAGAGCACGCGCATCACGCTCGACGCCATGCCGGGCCAGCAATTCGAAGGCAAGGTGGCCTATATCGGCGCCGTGCTCGACACCGATACGCGCACGGTCAAGGTGCGCGTATCCATCGATAACCGCAGCGGCAAGTTCAAGCCCGGCATGTTCGCCCATGCCGGCTTTGCCGGCACGACCCGCCGCGTGATCGTGGTGCCGGCTGCCGCCCTGCTGCAAAGCGGCTTGTACACCAAGGTGATGGTCGAGCGCAGCCCCATGCGTTTCGAGCCGCGCACCGTGCAGGTGGGCGCCACCCTGCAAGACCAGGTGGAAATCGTCTCCGGCCTGAAGGCGGGCGAGCGCATCGTCGTCAAGGAAGGAGTGCTGCTCAATGATTGATTCCTTCATCACCACCTGCTTCAAGCGGCGCGGCATCGTCTGGCTGGTACTGCTGTTCGTCACCGTGTATGGCATCTACAGCTGGAAGCAACTGCCGATCGAAGCTTACCCGGACATCGCCGACGTCACCTCGCAAATCGTCACGCAGGTGCCTGGCCTGGGCGCCGAAGAAATCGAACAGCAGATCACCATACCGCTGGAACGCGCCTTGATGGGCACACCGGGCATGCACGTGCTGCGCACGCGCAGCCTGTTCGCCCTGTCGCTGATCACCGTGGTCTTCGAAGATGGCAGCGACGGCTATTTCACGCGTGAACGGCTGCAGGAGCGGCTGGCCACCGTGAGCTTGCCATATGACGCCAAGCCTGGCCTCGACCCCTACACCTCGCCTACCGGCGAAATCTACCGCTACACGCTCGAATCGAAGTCGCGCAGCCTGCGCGAACTGTCCGAACTGCAGTTCTGGACCGTCATCCCGCGCCTGCAAAAAGTGCGCGGCGTGGCCGACGTCAGCAATTTCGGCGGCTTGACCACACAGTTCACCCTGGAACTGGACCCTGCCAAACTCAATAGCTACAGCCTGTCGCTGTCGCAAGTGAAAGACGCCATCAATGCCAACAACGTCAGCGGCGGCGGCAGCATCATCGACCGTGGCCAGCAATCGTATGTGGTGCGCGGCGTGGGCTTGCTGCACTCGCTGGACGACATGGGCAATGTGGTGGTCACGGCCAAGAATGGCGTGCCGGTGCTGGTGAAAGACCTGGGCAAACTGGTCTACGGCAATGTGGAGCGGCGCGGCATCCTGGGCAAGGACAACAATCCCGACACCATCGAAGGCATCACCCTGCTGCTGAAGGATTTCAATCCCTCCGAAGCGCTGGAAGGCATCCATGCCGCCGTCGATGACCTGAACCACAACCTGCTGCCGAAAGACGTGAAAGTGGTGCCTTATCTGGACCGCAGCTCGCTGATCGAGGCGACCTTGCACACGGTAGGATTCACCTTGGGCGAAGGCATGCTGCTGGTGGCCCTGGTGCTGCTGCTGTTCCTGGGCAGCCCGCGCGCAGCGGCCATCGTGGCGCTGACGATCCCGCTGGCCCTGCTGATCGCCTTCATCTTCATGCACCACTTTAAAATTCCTGCCAACCTGCTGTCCCTGGGAGCGATCGACTTCGGCATTCTGGTCGACGGTTCGGTGGTGGTGCTGGAAAACATACTGCGCCGCCGCGAACGCGACCAGGACCGGCCATTGACTTTGCGCGACGGCATAGACTCGACCTTGCAGGTGGCGCGCCCCATCATGTTCGGCATGGCCGTCATCATCGCCGCCTACCTGCCCCTGTTCGCCTTCCAGCGCATCGAATACAAGCTGTTCTCGCCGATGGCCTACGCGGTCGGCTCGGCCCTGGTGGGTGCGCTGGTGGTCGCCCTGATCCTGATCCCCGGCCTGGCCTGGCTGGCCTTCCGCAAGCCGCGCAAGATGTTCCACAACCGCGTGCTGGAAGCACTGGCAGAGCGCTATGGCCGCTTCCTGGAAAACATGGTCGGCAAGCGCCGCTGGGTGGCCGTCGTCTGCGGCGGTGCGCTGGCCGGACTGGTGATATTGGGCGGCACCATCGGCCGCGACTTCCTGCCCTACCTCGATGAAGGTTCGCTGTGGCTGCAAGTGCAGATGCCACCGGGAATCACCCTGGACAAGGCCTCGGAGATGGCCAGCGAACTGCGCCGCGCCACCCTGGAATTCCCGGAAGTGTCGACCATCGTCACGCAGACCGGCCGCAACGACGACGGCACCGATTACTGGACGCCGTCGCATATCGAAGCGAGCGTGGGCCTGCATCCGTATAAAACCTGGAAGTCGGGCATGAGCAAGCAGGAGCTGATCGCAAAAATGAGTGAACGCTTCAAGCGCATGCCCGGCTACACGGTGGCCTTCATGCAGCCGATGATCGATGGCGTGCAAGACAAGCTGTCGGGCGCCCACAGCGACCTGACAGTTAAAATTTTCGGCAACGACCTCGATGAAGTGCGCGGCATCGCCGGCCAGGTGGCCGAGCTGCTGAAAACCGTGCCGGGCGCTTCCGACGTGGCGGTCGACGTGGAACCGCCGCTGCCCAACCTGAAAGTGGAATTGGACCGCGCGGCAGCAGCCCGTTATGGCATCAACGCGGCCGACGTGGCCGACCTGATTTCCACCGGCATCGGCGGCGCGCCTATCGGTCAGGTATATGTGGGCGAAAAAAGCTACGACATCGCCGTGCGCTTCCCGTTTGACGTGCGCTCCAGCCCGGACGCCGTCGCCAACCTGATGCTGACCACAGCCGATGGCGCCAAGGTGCCGCTGGCGCAAGTGGCCAAGATCAGCACCACTTCGGGTGAAAGCGTGATCGTGCGCGAAATGGGCAAGCGCAACATCATCGTGCGCCTGAATGCCCGTGGCCGCGACCTGGCCAGCTTCCTCGACGAAGCGCGGCCACTGCTGGAAAACAAGCTGCATTACGACCACCAGCGCATCAGCCTGGAATGGGGCGGCCAGTTTGAAAACCTGCAGCGCGCGCAAGCCCGCCTGGCCATCATCCTGCCGATGACCCTGGGCGCCATGTTTTTGCTGCTGTTCGGCCAGTTCCGCAACCTGCGCCAGCCGACCCTGGTGCTGCTGGCTGTGCCGCTGGCGATGCTGGGCGGCCTGGCTGCGCTGCATTTGCGCGGCATGACCCTGAATGTGTCGAGCGCGGTCGGCTTCATCGCCCTGTTCGGCGTGGCCGTGCTGAACGCGGTGCTGATGCTGGCGCAAATCAACCGCTTGCGTACGCAGGAAGGCAAGACCTTGCGCGAAGCGGTGCTGGAAGGGGCGCGCGACCGCATGCGCCCCGTGCTGATGACGGCCACCGTCGCCGCGCTGGGCCTGACGCCGGCCATGCTGGCCACGGGCCTGGGCAGCGACGTGCAGCGCCCGCTGGCAACGGTGGTGGTGGGCGGCCTGGTGACGGCCACCGCCCTGACCCTGCTGCTCCTGCCTGCCCTGTATTACCTGATCGAGGCGCGCATTGCCGCGCGCCCGGCCCAGACCGAAGGAGTAAACGATGATGAAACACTTTAATCTCAATCCCCGCCTGGCGGCCCGCCTTGTGCTGGCCACCACTATGGCCGCCTTGATGGCGCCGGCTGCCAGCGCGGCCGCGCCGCTGAACTTCGCCAGCTACCTGGCGGCGGTGGAAGCGCACAGCCTGGAATTGAAAGCACAGAACGAAACGGTCACTTCGGCCAAGGCCGGCGTCGGCATCGCCGGCATCCGGCCCGACCCCGAGTTTTCCATCGGCGCCTCGCGCGAAACGGTGAAATCCGTCGCCAACCGGCCCGTCACCTGGACGCCCACCGTCAGCATGGTGATCGAAACGGGCGGCAAGCGCGACGCGCGCCTGAAGGCAGCCCGCAGCAATGTGCTGCTGGCCGAGGAAACCGTGGCCGGCTTCAGGAGCGAGCTGTATGCCACCGCCGCAGCGGCGTACACGGAAGCGTGCCGCACGCGCGAAGTCGTGGCCCGCAAGGAGCAGACCATGAGCGCCCTGTCGAAAGTGGTCGACGCCAATGGCGTGCGGCGCAAGGTGGGCGACGTGGGCGGTATCGAGCTGCTGCAGTCGCGCGTCGAACGCGACCAGTTCCAGGCCGAACTGATGCAGGCCCGTAGCGACGCGGACAGCGCCATGCTCAATTTGTCGCCAGCGCTGGGCCAGTCTTTCGAGACCCTGTTCCCCGATGCGCAACTGAGCTGCGACTTCACTGCCTTCGAGAGTAGTAGCGTCAGCAAGCTGGTGCCGCAGGCGCTGCGCGAACGCAACGACGTGCGCATCGCCCGCGCCACGCTGGACAATCTGCGCGATGGCGCATCCCTGGTGCGCGCCAACCGCTCGGTCGACCCTACCGTTTCGCTGGGCGTATCGGCCGCGCGCGGCTACCACGACGGCGTCGACGCCAATGGCGATACGGTCGACGGCACGCCGCGCTCGCGTGCGCTGAGCCTGTCGCTGTCGATCCCGATTCCACTGTCGCGGCGCGACAAGGGCGACATCGTGCAGGCCGAAGCCGGCGTCACGCAAGCCATGCTGGCGCTGCGCCAGGCCGAGCTGAAGGCGGAAACCGACGTGCGCACGGCCAGCGTGCAACTGGCTTCGGCCCAGCAGCGCCTGGCGCGCTACCACGACGGCGTGCTGGTCGATGCGCAAAAAGTGGTCGATGGCATCCGCCTATCTTACTTCAGCGGCAATGCCTCGCTGCTGGAGTGGCTGGCGGCCCAGCGTTCGGCCGACGATGCTTATCAGGGCTATTTGCAGGCGCGCGCCGATGTGGCGATCGCCAGCACGCAGCTGCAACTGGCCATCGGCCAGCGTCCCACCCTGTAACGGGAGCCTGCCATGATCAAACCGGGCCACCGCGCCTTTCCCCGTACCGTTTCGCGCTTGCTGGCCAACGATTTGCTGCGCGCGTCGCGGGCCGACGTGCCCGCCGTGATGGTGAGCTTGCGCAGCCGCGAAGAAGGCCTCAGTTCCAGCGAAGTGGCGGCGCTGCAGGCCCGCCACGGCAGCAACCAGGTGGCGCATGAACGGCCGCTGCCCTGGTGGCGCCAGCTGTGGCAAAGCTACCGCAATCCCTTCAACCTGCTGCTGTCGGTGCTGGCGGCCGTCTCGCTGCTGACCAGCGACGTGCGGGCCGCCGTCGTGATCGGCACCATGGTGGTGCTGTCGACCTTGCTGCGCTTTGGCGTCGAGCGCCGCTCGCATGGCGCGGCCCTGCGCCTGCAAGCCATGGTGGGCAACACGGCTACCGTGCTGCGGCGCGACCTGTCGCATGAGGCAGCCGACGATGCGCGCCGCTATTTCGAGGTGCAGTTGCACGGCCGCGATTCCAGCGCGCTGGAAGTACCCTTCATTGCGCTGGTGCCCGGTGAAATCGTGCTGCTGTCGGCCGGCGACATGATACCGGCCGACTGCCGCGTGCTGGCGGCCAAGGACTTGTTTGTCAGCCAGGCGGCGCTGACGGGCGAGTTTTTCCCGGTCGAGAAATTCGTCGACCGCCAGCGCTTTGCAGGTGACAATCCGCTGGAACTGGACAATCTGCTGTTCATGGGCACCACCGTGGTCTCGGGCACGGCCAGGGCGGTGGTGCTGACGACGGGCAGCCGCAGTTATTTCGGCGCCGTCGCCGCGCAGCTGAGCGAGCGGGGACGCGAGCCGACGGCCTTCCAGGCGGGCGTCAACAGCGTCAGCTGGCTGCTGATACGCTTTGCGCTGGTGCTGGCGCCCTTCGTTTTGCTGATCAATGGCGCCGCCCGTGGCGACTGGAGCGAAGCGTGCCTGTTCGCCCTGTCGGTGGCGGTCGGCCTGACGCCGGAAATGCTGCCCGTGATCGTCACGGCGGCACTGGCCCGTGGCGCGGCCATGCTGGCGCGCCACAAGGTCATCGTCAAGCGCCTGGACGCGATCCAGAACATGGGCGCCATGGACGTGCTGTGCCTGGATAAAACCGGCACCCTGACCCAGGATGCGCTGGTGGTGGCGCAGCACACGGATGCTTTCGGCGCCGACAGCGGCACCGTGCTGCGGC
Organism: Janthinobacterium saanense; assembly: GCF_014200675.1. Classification (GTDB taxonomy): domain Bacteria; phylum Pseudomonadota; class Gammaproteobacteria; order Burkholderiales; family Burkholderiaceae_D; genus Janthinobacterium. The sequence continues at coordinate 54,596 of NZ_JACHCI010000026.1, forward strand.
TGGCCTTTTTGAACAGCCATTTCCAGACCGGCCTGAAAAACCTGCTCGATACGGCGCTGCTGGCGCATATGCCGCCCGAAGTGGCGCAGGAACTGGCGCAGCGCTACCTCAAGATCGACGAGATTCCCTTTGATTTCCAGCGCCGCCGCATGTCGGTCATCGTCGGCGCAGCAGACAGCGACGATGAAGAAGCGCATCGTTTGATTTGCAAGGGCGCGCTGGAAGACGTGCTGTCCGCTTGCACCGCCGTGCGCCAGGGTAGCGACACGCTGTCGCTGGACAAGGCCGTGCTCGAGCGTTTGCTGCGCGTCACGCGCACCCTGGGCGAGCAAGGCTTGCGCGTGGTGGCGGTGGCTGAACGGGCCGTGCCGCGCACGCAAACTGCGTTTTCAAGGGACGATGAAGAGCAGCTGACACTGGTCGGTTATCTGGCCTTCCTCGACCCCGTCAAGACCAGCGCGGCGCAGGCGCTGGCGGCGTTGACGGCGCAGGGCGTGTCCCTGAAAATCCTCACGGGCGACAATGAACTGGTCACAGGAAAAGTGTGCCAGGAACTGGGCCTGGCCATGTGCGGCATGGTGCTGGGGCCGCAGATCGAACGGCTGGACGATGTGCAGCTGGCGGCAGTCGCCGCCCGCAACACCGTCTTTGCCCGCCTCACGCCGCTGCACAAGGAACGCCTGGTGCGCGCCCTGCGCGGCGATGGCCATATCGTCGGCTTCATCGGTGACGGCATCAATGACGCGGCGGCCCTGCGCACGGCCGATATCGGCATCTCGGTCGATACGGCCGTCGATGTGGCGCGCGACGCGGCCGACATCATCCTGCTCGACAAGGACTTGACGGTGCTGGCGGCCGGCGTGCGCGAAGGCCGCAAGACCTTCAGCAATATGCTGAAATACATACGCATGTCGGCCAGCTCCAACTTCGGCAATGTGTTTTCGGTGCTGGTGGCCAGCGCCTTTCTACCATTCCTGCCGATGCTGCCGCTGCATCTGCTGGTGCAAAACCTGCTGTACGACGTGTCGCAGGTGGCGATTCCGTTCGACCATGTCGATGAAGAATTGCTGACCAAGCCGCTGCAGTGGAATCCAACAGGCATAGGCCGCTTCATGCTCTACTTCGGTCCTTTGAGCTCGATCTTTGACTTGCTGACGTTTGCGCTGATGTGGTGGGTGTTTCACGCCAACACGCCGGCCAGCCAGGGCTTGTTCCAGTCGGGCTGGTTCGTGGTCGGGCTGCTGACGCAAGTGCTGGTGGTGCACCTGATCCGTACGCCAAAACTGTCTTTCTTTGACAGCGTGGCTTCCTGGCCGGTGCTGGCCATGACGGTGCTGATCATGGGCATCGGTATCTATTTACCGATGGGCCCCTTGGCGGGCTACTTCCAGCTGGTCGCGCTGCCGCTGGCCTACTTCCCGTGGCTGCTGGGAATACTGCTGTGCTACGTGGTGCTGGTGACAGCCTTGAAACGCTGGTATATCCGCCGCTACGGCTGGCGCTGAAGCGGCAGATGGTCAAGCCACATGCTTAGTCAGGCTGTGCCGGCGCTGCAGCGGCGTCGGCAGAGTCTGCCTCTGACTCGGACTCGGCATCATCTTCAGCATCGCCCTCGCCATCAGCCGGCTTGGGATTGTTTTTTGCTTCCAGCTTGCGTCGGGCTTTTTCTTCGGCCTTCTTCTTCTTTTCCAGCTCTTTTTGTCGTTTTTCGTATTGGAAATTGGTCTTGGCCATGAACTACCTCTTTAGTTTTTAAATGTAACAGATGAACGCATAAGCACATTATGACGCAACTTATGACGCAACTGCAGCAAACACTCCATTTTCAGCCACGGGGATGATGTTGCGCATGCAAAAGTTTCAAGCGTTCGCGCGCCACATGGGTATAAATTTGCGTGGTGGAAATATCTGAATGCCCGAGCAATAGTTGTACGACACGCAAGTCCGCGCCATGGTTCAGCAGATGCGTGGCAAACGCGTGGCGCAAGGTATGCGGCGACAGGGGCGCCGTAATCCCCGCCTGCAGCGCATGTTTCTTGATAACAACCCAGAACATTTGCCGCGTCATCGCACCGCCGCGCCGCGTCACGAACAGGGCGTCATCCATCTGCCCGTCGAGTATCACGCCACGTGCTTCCTTCAGGTAACGCTCTATCCACAGCCGCGCCTGCTCGCCAAACGGCACCAGCCGCGTCTTGCTGCCCTTGCCCGTGATGCGCAGCACGCCATCGTTCAGGCTCAGCTCAACCGATTTCAAGTCGACCAGTTCCGACACGCGCAAACCGCTCGCATACATCAGTTCGAGCATGGTGCGCTCGCGCAGTCCCAGCGGCGTGCTCACGTCGGGCGCGGCCAGCAGCGCTTCGACCTGCGCCTCGCTCAGGGTATGGACGAAACGGGGTGCTTGCTTGGCTGATACCATTTTCAGACAAGGATCGGCAGCGATGTGCTTTTGCCGCAGGGCCAGCTGGTAAAAACGCTTGAGCACGGACAAACGCCGGTTCGACGAAGTCGCCTTGCTTTCTTCGTGGCGGGCAGCGAAATAGGCTTCGATGTCGCTGGTGGACACTTCGTAGAGGCTGTCGCGCCCGGGCCGCGCCACTTCCAGCCAGCGCGCAAACAAGCGCATGTCGCGCCGGTAAGCATCGAGCGAGTTTTTCGACAAGCCGTCTTCCAGCCACAGGCTGTCACAGAATTCATCGATCAGTGTCACATTGTCGGGCGCCAGCAGGGCATTCATCATGAATAAGCCTCCACGCCCTCATGGGCCAGTAGCCAGCGCTTCACGCCCAAATGAAATCCATTGCCATCGTCGTGGTTGGCAAAACCGCCCAGGCCGCCAGCCGCCGTGACCCGGTGGCAAGGGATTACCAGCGGAAACCAGTTGGCGCCGCATGCCTGGCCCACGGCGCGCGGCGCCGAGCCGATCAAACGGGCCACGTCGCCATAGGTGCGCACCTGGCCGCGTGGAATCGACGCAATCGCTGCCCACACGCGCTGCTGATAAGCGCTGCCCACCGGCGCCAGCGCCAAGTCGAAACGATAGGCAGGATCGGCAAAATAGCGGCTCAGTTGTTCAGCGGCGCGCTCTGCGACGGCGTCCTGCGCCTCTTTTTCGTGGAAGTGGGGCGGCAGGTAAACCAGTTCGCGCAGCAAGCCCGCCTCGGTGCGCACGCCCACGGCGCCGAAAGGCGCGGCGACAATCGCGCTGAACAGTTCGCTACCCTGTTGTTTTTTCATGAACTTTTTAGTATGGCAAAGTGTGTGGTAAATAAGCAACTTAAGCATCAAAAATGTGCGTCAACACAATTATGCACGCTAGTTGCGGGTGCGGGCGAGCAGTTGCACAGGCGAAAAAAAAGCGCACCAGACGGTGCGCTTCAAGTAATGCTTCACGTTCCCGGTCGTTTGGGTCCGCCGGTGTCAGCTCGTGGCCGCAGACAGCTATGACTCAACAACTTCTGTGAAACGTGTGTCTCCTCAATATATCCCCGGTATCAATACCGTTGTTATAGACCACTCCCCCACCAACTCTGCCACTAATTCTGTAAGACCACCTTGCTACCAGTACGCATATCGATATGCAGGCACCCCGACAAGGCTGCCCATCATAACGTATTTAACCGACGGGATCGATTTTTTTTGCGCCATGATGGGGCGTAGCGTTTTAGCCATAGATCAAGTTAGGCAACCAGAGCGAGATTTGTGGCACGTAAGTCACAAGTCCCAGGAAGGCGAGCATCGTCAGCAGCCATGGCATGACAGCCACGGTCAGCTCGGAAATACCCATCTTGGTGATGCCCGAGGCCACATACAGGTTCAAGCCCACCGGCGGATGGCACATGCCCACTTCCATGTTGACCACGATCAGGATGCCGAAGTGCACGGGATCGATGCCCAGCTTCATGGCCACAGGGAACAAAATCGGCGCCATGATCAGTACGATAGACGACGGTTCCATGATGTTACCGGCCAATAGCAGCAAGACGTTCACCACCAGCAGGAAGCTGATCACGCCCAGGCCCTTGCCCGTGATCCATTCCGCCATCGCTTGCGGGATGTTTTCACTGGTCATCAGGAAAGAGAACAGCACGGCGTTGGTGATGATGTACAACAACATGGCCGACATCGAGGCGGAATCGAGCAGCACCTTGCCCACTTGCTTGATCTTCAAGTCTTTATACACAAACACGGCGATGAAGAAGGCGTACACCGCAGCCATGGCAGCCGCTTCGGTCGGCGTGAAGACGCCCGAATAGATGCCGCCCATGACGATGACGATCAGCAACAGGCCCCAGACGCTCTTCTTGAAGGTCACGAAACGCTCGCTCCAGCTGGCTTTTTTCATGCGTGGATAATTGTGCTTGCGCGCCAGGAACCAGGTGGTCAGGCCCAGCAGGATGGCCAGCATCAGTCCGGGAATCACGCCTGCCATGAACAGCTTGCCCACCGAGGTATTGGTCGAGACCGAATACATCACCATCACGATCGATGGCGGTATCAAGATGCCCAGTGCACCCGAGGTGGTGATCACGCCGGCGCCGAAAGCGCGCGGATAACCTTGCTTGACCATCGCCGGCAGAATGATGGAACCGATCGCCACCACGGTGGCAGGGCTGGAGCCGGACACGGCAGCAAACAGGGCGCACGCCATCACGCCGGCCAGCGCCAGGCCGCCATGCCAGTGGCCGACCATCGAGCTGGCGAAATTGATCATGCGCCTGGCCACCCCGCCATGCGTGAGGAAGTTACCGGCCAAAATAAAGAAGGGAATCGCCATGATCTCGAATTTTTCGATGCCCGTGAAAATCTTCAGGGCCACCGATTCGATGGGCACATTGGTCATGGTGAACAAAAAGGTCAGTACCGTCAGACCCAGTGAAATCGAAATCGGCATGCCGGTCAGCATCAGCGCCAGCAGCAGGACAAAAATAATCAGCGCGTTCATGGCTTGGCTCCTTTTTCTTCCGCCGTCAATTCTTCGTCCAGTCCTTCGACGTGCGAATGGTCATGTTTCGGCAAATCGCCGGTCTTGATGAAGTGCACCATCACTTGCATGAAGCGGAAGCACATCAGGTAGGAACCCAGCGGCACGGCCAGGTAGACCAGCCACATGGGAATTTCCATGTCGGCCGAGGTCTGGTCGGTGTGGCCGATGGACCAGACAAAGCTGGCGCCCAGGGTGCCCACGATGCCCGTAAACAAGGCGCCTGCGCCCAGTCCCAGGATCACGAAACGGTGGCGCCAGCGCGGATTCATGCGGTTGATCAATACGTCGACGCCCACGTGGATGCCGGTGCGCACGCCATAGGCGGCGCCGAACTTGGCCATCCAGACGAACATATAGATGCACAATTCCTGTGCCCAGCTGGTGTTGATCTGGATCAGGTAGTCTTGCAGACCCGGTATCGGCAAGCCCGCCAGGTAGCGGTGCACGACCGCCAGGAAAATGATGAAAGTGGCTGCGCCCATCAGGGACGCAATCAGCCACTCCTCGAGATGATCAAGGAATTTCATGGTGAAATGCTTTCGAAAAAGGGAGATCAGCGCGACCGCGACAAAAGCAGACGCGCACGGCAAAGCCGGACTGCCTGCCGCCAGGGCAGGTGCAGTCCGCTAGCACACAGTGCCTATTACTTCGCGCTTTCCTTGTTGATCGCCGAAATCAGCTCTTTGCCGATACGGCTTTCCATGGTTTTTTGCACAGGCGCCATGGCTTTGCGCCATTCGGCCTGCTCTTGCACGGTCAGGGTATAAACCTGGGTCTTGCCGGTTTTCTTGATGGCCTCGAGCGCCTGGTCGTTATCGCGCTGGGCGATGGCTTTTTCAAACGTGGTGGCGTCGCGCATGGCTTGTTCCAGCTGGCCACGGATATCGGCGGGCAAGCCATCCCAGAACTTCTTGTTGACGATCACGGCGTAGCCCAGGTAACCGTGGTTGGAGACGGTCACGTGCTTTTGCACTTCGTTCATCTTCTGCGTGTACATATTCGATGGCGGATTTTCCGTGCCATCGACCACGCCCGTTTGCAGGGCCTGATACACTTCCGAAAACGCCAGTACTTGCGGATTGGCGCCCAGCGCGCGCATTTGCGCGTCCAGTACCTTGGACGACTGGATGCGCATTTTCAAGCCCTTGAAGTCGGCTGGATGATGCAGCGGCTTGTTGGCCGACATCACCTTGAAACCGTTATCCCAGTAAGCCAGGCCGGTGATGCCTTTGGGCTCCAGCTTTTTCAGCAAGCCCTTGCCGATTTCGCCTTCGGTGACGTTGTACAGCGCCGTCTTGGTCGGGAAAATATAAGGCAGATCGAATGCTTCGAATTCTTTCACGCCCAGCGGACCGAACTTGGCCAGCGAGGGCGCCAGCATTTGCACGGCACCCAGTTGCAAGGCTTCCAGTTCTTCCTTGTCCTTGTACAACTGGCTGTTCGGATACACTTCGATCTTGACCTTGCCATTCGTGGCTTTCTCGGCCAGCATCTTGAAGCGCTCGGCGGCCTGGCCTTTCGGCGTGTCCGTCGCCACGACATGGCTGAACTTGATGACGATAGGGGCTTGTGCCTGAGCCTGGGCGTATGCGCCGGCGGTAACGCCGATGGCCGCGCACAGCGCGACGAGCATGGTTTTCATTTTCATTACTGTCTCCTGATGGTTTTATGGTTATGAAATACTTTATTATTTGTCTACACCGATAGTGTTCTAAAGAAACTGCACAAGCTATTGTGGTTAACCACAATAGCTGCGACCCGAGAAAGCGCTACCCTGCCCGCCATGACGACCCCGCCCACCTTAGCGCGCCGCCTGCAATTATCCAGCCCCATGCGCTGGCTGGTGCCGGTGATCCTGCTGCTGCTGTTCCTTGCTGTTCTCTTCTGGCTGCCCTGGCAGGCGCGCCAGATGGAAAGCAATGAGCGCCAGGAACAGCTGATCGCCGATACCCTGTGGGTGGAGCAGACCATCCGCTTCCAGCTGGCGCGCAACGAGGAAAGCCTCTACAACCTGGGCGGCGATATCGCCACCGGCACCCTGCCGGAAGCGCGCGTGCATGAACGGCTGCAGCAAATGCTGCGCAACGGGCGCGAACTGCAGCGCGTGATCTGGATCGACACGCATGGCACGGTGCAGGCGTCGAGCGACAATACGATTTCGCAGGAAACGCATTTTTCCGCCCTGTCGCTGACGGCCGGCGACAATGCGCGCCGCCTGCACCGGGGCCAGTATGCGCAGCCATCCCAGCAAAGCGGCTTTCCCGACGCGCCGCCCGGCGCCATGCTGATGGATTACCACCAGCCCCTGTTCCATGGCCAGCACTATGTGGGCAGCCTGGTGGCCACCTACCAGATCAGCAGCCTGCTCGACGAAATGGTGCCATGGTGGTTCGCCCAGGACAACCAGATTTCGCTGATCGACCGCGATGACAAGGTACTGGCGCGGCGCGCGGCGGCAGGTCCCGGCCACGGCGTGTACACGCACAAGCGCGCGCTCGACGTGCCCGGCGCTACCCTGATCTTGTTTACCGACAGCGTAAAAAGCCAGCCCAAGCTGCTACCCAACCTGCTGGTCGGCTCCGTCATCGCCCTGTCGCTGGGCCTGTTATGGAGCTTGCTGGCCCTGTGGCGCCATATCTCGCGCCGCCTGACGGCCGAAGGCGCGCTGCGCCAGCAGATGCTGTTCCGCACGGCGATGGAAAATTCGCTGGTGACGGGCATGCGCGCGCGCGACCTGGAAGGCCGCGTCACCTATGTCAACCCGGCCTTTTGCCAGATGGTCGGGTATCCGCCCGAGGAAGTGCTCGGTCATTTGCCGCCCATGCCCTACTGGCCGCAAGAAGCGATGGAAGAATACCAGCAGCGCTTCGTCAAGGCGCTGGCCGACAACACCACCCCGCAATCGGAAACCTATTTTCTGCGCGCCGACGGCGCCCGCCTGCCGGTGCTGATCTTCGAAGCGCCGCTGGTCGATAAAAATGGCAAGCAGACCGGCTGGATGGGTTCCGTGCTCGATATCTCGGACCGCAAGCAGGTCGAGGAATTGAACCGCCAGCAGCAGGAAAAGCTACAAACCAGTTCGCGCCTGGCCACCATGGGCGAACTGGCCTCGATGCTGGCGCATGAACTGAACCAGCCGCTGGCGGCCATTTCCAGCTATACGACCGGGGCGCTGAACCTGATACGCCGCGCCATCGATGGCGGCAAACCGGTCGATCCCGTGACCTTGCGCCCGGCACTGGAACAGGCCAGCGCGCAGGCGCAGCGGGCCGGCCAGATCATCCGCAGCGTGCACGATTTCGTGCGCAAGAGCGAGCCGCAGCGCCAGGACGTGGCCATCCGCAAGCTGCTCGACGGCATCCGCGTGCTGATCGACCTGCAGGCGCGCAAATACTATGTGACCATCCAGGAAGAGATTCCCCGCGACCTGCCACTGCTGTGGGCCGATCCGGTGATGATCGAGCAGGTGCTGCTGAACCTGACGCGCAACGCCATCGAGGCAATGCAGGACGCGGCGCCCGGACGGCGTATCATGCGCCTGCGGGCCAGCTATGACGCACAGCAGGAAATGGTGACGGTGGACGTGATCGACATGGGCCACGGCATCGAACCTGCAGTGGCGGAGCGGCTGTTTTCGCCGTTTTTCTCGACCAAAGCCGAAGGCATGGGCATGGGATTGAATATCTGCCGCACCGCCATCGAGTTTCACGGCGGCGCGCTGACCTTCAGCGCCAACCCGGCCGGCGGCACCATCTTTACCTTCAGCGTGCCGGCCGTGCCGCGCGCGCCGCAATCAACAACCGCAACAATATCAAGACAGTAACCGGAGAGCCCATGCTGCATATCATCGACGACGAAGAAGTAGTGCGCGATTCCCTGTCCTGGCTGGCCGCCTCGCGCAGCATCGAGGCCCACAGCTACGCCAGCGCGCAGCAATTTCTCGATAGCCTCGACGGCAGCTTCGACGAAGCAGGCGACTGCGTGCTGCTCGACGTGCGCATGCCCGAGATGAACGGCATCGCCCTGTTCGACCAGCTGGTCAAACGGGACCTGACGGCGCGCCTGCCCGTGATTTTCCTCACCGGCCACGGCGACGTGCCAATGGCTGTCGACAGCCTGAAACGCGGCGCCTTCGATTTTTTTGAAAAGCCGTTCAACGACAACGACCTGATGGACCGCGTGCAGCAAGGCCTGGCCAACTCGCGCCAGGCCGGCGAACTGGCCGCCGTGCACGCGCGCCTGGCCACCCTGTCCACGCGCGAACGCGAAGTGCTGGACCTGATTTTGGCGGGCAAGATGAACAAGGTGGTGGCCGACAAACTGGGCATCAGCATGCGCACCGTGGAAGTCCACCGCGCGCATATCTTTGACAAGATGCAGGTCAAGACGGCGGTGGAGCTGGCGGGGTTATTGAAGTAGTGAAACCAAGATTAGTCCGCGGCTAGAAAACGTTCAGGGCAAGGCGCGCGTCCGCAGACAGTACGCTAGTACGGCAAGGACGCGCAACGCCGCCATGGACGTTTTCTCAATCATCGTGATTTTGATGGTGTTCGGCTGAACCATGCTTCCAATAACTGGCCACATGCATATGCTGCTTCGGCAGTCCCGCCGCCAGCAGATAACGGCGCAAGTCCTGCACCTGGCCCAGTTCTGTCGCCACCCAGGCGTAACCATCGCCATCGTTCGGCAAGGCTACCTGGCGCAGGGCGTCGAGCAGCAAGGGACCGCTGCGGCCGTTGCGCGGCACCCAGCGCACTTCGCACTGCGCCTCGCTGTCGAGCGTGATCTGTTCGCCATCTTCGGCAATCTCGATGACCGCGATGGCGCACGCGCCGGCCGGTAACTGCTCCAGGCGGCGGGCAATCGCCGGCAAGGCCGTCTGGTCGCCCACCAATACATACCAGTCAAAATCGAGCGGCACCAGCAGCGAGCCGCGCGGACCGCCCACGCCCAGCGTCTGGCCCGGCCTGGCCTGTTCCGCCCAGGTCGATGCGGGCCCGTCGCCATGCAGCACGAAGTCGATTTCCAGCTCGCGCCGTTCGGCGTCATAGCGGCGCGGCGTGTAGTTGCGTGCAATCGGGCGCGCCCCTTCCGGATACTCGATAGCATTGGCGCCATTGCCCAGCATCGGGAATACCGGCGTTTCCTGGCCCGGCGCAGGGAAAAACAGTTTGACGTGGTCGTCGTGCGCGGGCGAGACAAAGCCTTCCAGGTCGTCGCCCGCCAGGGTGATGCGGCGCATATGGGCCGTCAGATGTTCGGTGCGCACGACAGTCAGCACGCGCAGTTTCAAGTCATGCCGCACGCGTTCGATGGCGTGCGGGTGCGATGGGGTAGTGGCATTACTCATCTTGGATGATCCTTTTATCAGAATGAATTCAGTGCCCGTCGATGATCTGATTGGCAGCTTGCTCCAGCACGGCCGCCACCCGTTCGGCTTCCGCTACGGTCCAATTGGCCTTGTTCAGCATCAGCGCGTGTTTCAAGGTATGCATGGCTTCGCGCACGCGTTCGGGCGCTGACTGTTTCGCCTGGATGCGGGCAAACATGTCGAGGCGGGCCAGGATGCCATCGATCTGCACGCGGTTTTCCGCGATGTAGGTGCGTCCCAGCTCGGTGATCGTGTAGAGCTTCTTGCCGCTGGCGCTTTCGGCCGCCGTCACGTAGTCCTGCTCTTCCAGCAAGGTCAAGGTCGGATAGACTGCGCCAGGGCTGGGAGCATAGGCGCCGCCGCAACGCTCTTCGATGGCCTTGATGATTTCATAACCGTGGCGCGGGCTCAGTTCAATCAGCGCCAGCACGATCAAGGGCAGGTCGCCACGGCCGAAGACGCGTTCGGGCCGTTCGCCGCGCCCTCGTCCACCTGGGCCGCCGGGACCGCCGTAGCCCATGCCGTCGCGCTCGTCGACACCGCGCGGACCGCGGCCGTGCATGCTGTAGTAATGCCCACTTTCGTGCTCATGTTCGCCGCGATGGTGGTGGGGATGATGATGCTCATGGCCGCAATGGCCGTATTCTGTGTGGCGTGAGTTTCTCATGTTTGCTCTTTAAAGATATATCGTTAGTAGGTGTCTGTATACTATATCGATATATCGATAAGTCAAGCGGATTTTTGTGGCAGGCGTACATGGCCTTTGCTATGCTGGGCTTTTCACCCTCCACGACACGCAGCCATGCCGGAAAAAACCGTCCTTGAAAAAATGTATGTAAAAAATGCCACGGCGCTGGCCGTGCTCAATGACGCTGGCGACCATGCGTCCCTGCTGGCGCAGCTGCCGCCGGAAAGGCGTGTCGATGAAGGGAGCAACGCGGACTGGCTGCTGCTGTTTGCCCGCAACCGCCTTGAGCTGGAACGTTATCTGCCGCAGGCGCAAGCACGCCTGGCGCCGGGCGGCGCCATCTGGGTGGCCTACCGCAAGGGAGGCCTCAAGGCGGGCAGCGATATCCATCGCGACGCTATCGGCGAGTATGCGCAAAGCCTGGGTTTGGATAGCGTGGCGATGATCGCCATTGACCTGGAATGGTCGGCGCTGCGCTTGAAGCAGGTATAAAAATCAGACGGCGCCGTGCAGCGCCAGCGCCCACTCGATATGTTCGCGCACCATGGCCGACGGATGCTCACGGCGCGATAGCAGCGCGGCGACGATGTCCGATTGTCCACGGGCCTTGACCGCCGCATTGCCCATGCCGACGGCCAGGTTGCGCAGCCAGCGTTCGTGGCCGATGCGGCGGATGGCGCTGCCTTCCATGCGGCGGTTGAACTCTTCTTCCGTCCAGGCGAACAGCTCCACCATGCCGGCGCTGCCCAGGCTGTGGCGCTCGTCGAAGTCAGGCACCACCGCGCGCTGGGCAAACTTGTTCCACGGGCAGATGGTCTGGCAATCGTCGCAGCCATACACCTTGTTGCCGATCAGCGGGCGCATCTCGACGGGTATGGCGCCCTTCAATTCGATGGTCAGATAGGAAATACAGCGGCGCGCATCGAGCTTGTGCGGCGCCAGGATCGCCTGCGTGGGGCAGACCTGGATGCAGGCCGAGCACTGGCCGCAGTGCGGCGTTTCCGGCGGGTCCACCGGCAGCGGCACGTCGATCAGGATCTCGCCGAGGAAAAAGAAGGAGCCGCCCTGGCGGTTGATCAGCAAGGTATGCTTGCCGCGCCAGCCCAGGCCCGCCTTTTGCGCCAGTTCCACTTCCATCACGGGCGCCGAATCGCTGAACACGCGGTAGCCGAAGTCGCCGATCTCGCCCTTGATGCGTTCGGCCAGCTGCTGCAGGCGCGAGCGCATCACCTTGTGATAGTCGCGGCCACGCGCATACACGGAAATCACGGCCGCCGACGGATCCTCATCACGCGCTTTTTCACGCGCGCGCCAGTCGTCCCCCATCGCCGATGGCAGATAATTCATGCGGGCGCTGATGGCGCGCACCGTGCCCGGCACCAGTTCGGCCGGGCGCGCACGCTTCATGCCATGGCTGGCCATGTAATCCATCTCACCGTGATACCCTGCATCGAGCCAAGCCTGCAGCGGCGCTTCCATGTGGGCCAGGTCCACATCGGCGATGCGCACCTCGGCAAACCCCAGCTCACGCCCCCATAACTTGATGGAGCGCGCCAGGGTATCGAGATCGGTGACGGTGGCAGGCATGGGAATTATCGAAGGAGCAGATAGGAAGTTAAGCGAAACGGCAGGGACGCAGGCGGTTACAATGACACGAGCCTCTATTTTATGCGATACCGAAGACCATGACCGAACACTTCAAAGCACATCTCCATGACGAAGCCGGCACGGCCGCGCTGGGAGCAGCACTGGCGCGCGCATTGTCGCCTGGCCTGGCGATCTATCTGCACGGCGACCTGGGCGCCGGCAAGACGGCCCTCACGCGCGCCCTGCTGCATGCGGCCGGCCACACGGGCCACGTAAAAAGCCCCACCTATACCTTGTCAGAACCCTACTCGGTGCAGCTCGACGGGCAAACCGTGCAAGTGATCCATTTCGACCTGTACCGCATGGGCAGTGCCGAGGAATTTCTCGACGCGGGCTTCCGCGAAGACTTCAATGGCCACAATATCTGTATCGTCGAATGGCCGGAGAAAGCCGAACCTATCTTGCCGCCTGCCGATTTGAATATATATTTGAGCGTTGCCGGGACGGGACGTGATGTAGAATTGCAGGCGTCTTCTGAATTGGGTCTGTCATGCCTCCACCGTCTCAAATTCGCCCCGAACCTTTGATTACCTCGCCGATCACGCGGCGCACGGTACTCAAGGCTGGCGGCACCCTGCTGTTGTCCGTCTTCACGCCGCTGCCAGCGATGGCGGCACAGATCCTCGCCGTGCGCGTCTGGCCGGCGGCCGACTATACCCGCGTCACGCTGGAAAACGACAGCATCCTGAAGGCTACCCACTTCATCGTGAAAGATCCGGAGCGCCTCGTCATCGACATCGAGGGCCTGGAACTCAATCCCACGCTGAAAGGCCTGGTGGCGAAGATCCAGTCGAACGACCCGTACATCAAGCAGGTGCGCGTGGGCCAGAACCGGCCCAATGTGGTGCGCCTGGTATTCGACCTGAAAGAAGAAGTCCGGCCACAGCTGTTTACGCTGCCGCCGGCCGGCTCCTACAACCATCGTCTGATCTTCGACCTGTATCCGGTGCAGGAGCCGGACCTGATCGCGCAAATGATCGAAAAGGGCGACTGGTCCAGCGATCCGGCCAAGCCACCCATGGCTGACACGCGTACGCCGCCGCCTGCGCTGCCTCTGCCCGAGAGCGGCAAGCCGCCCGTGGCCGTGGCGCCGCCACCAGAAATCCGTCCGGACGTGCGGCCCGACCTGCGCCCGGAACAGCGCCCCGAAGCACGCCCACTGCCAGGCCAGAAAGTGGTGCGCCTGATTACCATCGCGCTCGACCCTGGTCACGGTGGCGAAGATCCGGGCGCTACCGGCAGCCGTGGCAGCCGCGAAAAAGACATCGTGCTGTCGATTGCCAAGCGCCTCAAGTCCAAGCTGGAAATGCAGCCGAACATGCGCGTCATGCTCACGCGCGACGCCGACTTCTTCGTGCCGCTGGGCATGCGGGTGGAAAAGGCACGCAAGGTGCAGGCCGACCTGTTCGTCTCCATCCACGCCGACGCCTTCATCCAGCCGAGCGCACGCGGCTCGTCCGTTTTCGTGCTGTCCGAAAAAGGCGCCACCTCGTCGGCGGCGCGCTGGATGGCCAACAAGGAAAACCAGGCCGACCTGATTGGCGGCGTCAACGTCAAGAACCACGACCAGCAACTGGCCAGCGTGCTGCTGGACCTGTCGACGACGGCACAAATCAACGACAGCATGAAGCTCGGTTCTGCCGTGCTGCGTGAAATCGGCGGCATCAACCGCCTGCACAAGGGTTCCGTCGAACAGGCCGGCTTCGCCGTGCTCAAAGCGCCGGATATCCCGTCCATCCTGATCGAGACAGCCTTCATCTCCAACCCGGAAGAAGAAGCCAAGCTGACCGACAATGCCTACCAGGACCAGCTGGCCGACGCCATCGTCACCGGCATCAAGAATTATTTTGCCAAGAATCCGCCGCTGGCGAAGAGCCGCTCGACCTGATACGAAAGCCCAGCATGAGTAACACGACTATCTTCGGCCAATTGCCGGCCGTGACCATCCGCGCCGGCGATGGCGCCGAGGCGACCGTGACCCTGTACGGCGGCCACCTGGTGTCGTGGCGCACGGCCGATGGCCAAGAGCGTCTGTTTTGCAGCCGCGATTCCGCCCTCGATGGCAGCCGCGCCATCCGTGGCGGCGTGCCCGTGATCTTTCCCCAGTTTGGCGCGCGCGGCAATGGCATGCGCCACGGCTTTGCGCGCGTGTCGACCTGGCAGGCGGGTGAGCACGGCGTGGACGATGGCGTGCACGATGGCGCTGCGTTTGCCGAATTCATCCTGCACCATACCGACCTGCCCGAAGCCATCGCCACCGCCTGGCCCTACTCCTTCACGCTGCGCCTGCGCGTAGCAGTGCACGCACAAAAGCTGGAACTGAGTTTAACCGTGCACAACACGGGCGAACAGGCCTTCCCGTTTTCGGCCGCCCTGCACAGCTATTACAAAATCGATCAATTGAGCGCAGCGCGCATCGAGGGCTTGCAGCATGTGCGTTATTCCGACGACACGCCGCAAGACGCCCTGCAAGCTGAAGACAGCCTGCAGTTCGCAGATAAACTGGACCGTATCTATTACCAGCTGCCCGGTCCCTTGACCCTGCATGCAGGCGCTTCGACCTTGCAGATGACGCAGCAGGGCTTTACGGACGCCGTCGTGTGGAACCCCGGTGCGCAAGACACGGCTGCCCTGCCCGACCTGGCCGACGACGAATACCCGCACTTCATCTGCATCGAGCCAGCGCTGATACAGCCGGATTTGCTGGCCGCTGGCGCACAGTGGAACGGGCGCCAGCAGCTTGAATTTATCTAATTCGACTCTTTGATAATCCGGCCATTGGACGGTTGAATCGGCCGCGCGTTCAGCGGATACAGGCGGCTGAACAGCGCCATCTGCGCCGCCGATGCCTGCACCGGCTGCTTCATCACCAGCCACAGCACGTTTTCGCTGCAGGGCGGCTCGGTCATCGATCCCATGAAGGTGTAGTAGTCGCGCCGCTCGGGCAGCAGGTTGGCCGGGTCGAGCAGAATCGACGGGCTCACCGTATCGAATTTTTCCAGCGGCAGGTTATTCCACACGGTCTGGATGGTCGGCTGCGGCTCGCCACGTTCCAGCAGCAGGGCCAGGATGGCCAGCCGGCCTTCCGCATCGCGGTGCACCAGGTGCACCACCATTTCAAAACCCTTGCCATTGATGCGCTCTTCCGACGGACGGTGGAAGTGGAATTGCTGCAGCTCGTACATGCGGTTCTGCACCGTGATGTAATTGCCGCTGCCGACGCTCACCTGCACCGTATGGCCATTGTCGACCACGTTGAACGATGAGGGATGGTAGTCAAAGCTGATACGTTCCAGATCCACCTTCATGCCATCGCGGATATCGATAGGCGACTGGCGATTACCGGTGCTGCACTTGTTCCAGTCCACATTGATCTTGCTCCAGTTGGCCGGGCCGCTATCGCCTTCGTACGACCAATGGGTGCCACGCGCCACTGGCGGCGGCGGTGGCGGCGCTGCTTTCACCACGGCGGCCCGCCTGGCCCGGGCTGCTGCGCGCGCGGCCTGGGTGGCGCGCATTTCTGCCAGGCGCGCCGCGATGCGTTCGGACAGATCGACTTCGGACGCTTCTTCCTTGTCGCGCGAAGTGGCCGCCACAGTCACGGGCGGCTTGCCTTTCACCGATTCGGTCAGGGTTTTCACGGCAGCGGCACGGGCGGACGCCGACACGGGCACGCTGGCCGGTGTCGATGCGGCAGACGAGTCGGACGCGGGGGCATCTTTGGCGCTTGCCATGGCCGCCATGGCGGCGAGGCTGCAAGCTAACAGGGCGCTCAAGTGTCGCATGGAAATCCAGAAAGTAAGAATACCCTCTGGTTTACGGCTGGAAAGCAACAAAACTTGAATCAGCGGTGTAGCAAGGCGGGATCAGCGGAAGGGGAAACCCATCCAGGGCAGGCTGCAGGCGGCGCTGCGGCGCATGGCCCTGGATGGCTGAAGCAGAATTACGCCGCGCGGTCCGTCATTTTCTTGTAGAGTTTCCAGATGGCGCCCAGCGCCACAGGCACCACGGCGGCGCCAACACCGATCAGCACAATGATGGTCAGGTGGTCGCGTATCCACGGGATATTGCCGAAGAAGTAGCCAGCCGTCACCAGGCCCACCACCCACAGCAGGGCGCCCGTGATGTTATACATCTGGAAGCGCGCATGGGTCATGTCGGAAATACCGGCCACGAAGGGGGCAAAAGTACGCACCACCGGCACGAAACGGGCCAGGATAATCGTCTTGCCGCCATGCTTTTCAAAGAAGTCATGCGTGCGGCGCATGGCGTCCTTGTTGATCCAGCGGTAATCGTGGGTGAAGACCCGATGTCCGATGGCCTCGCCTATCCAGTAATTCAGCGTATTGCCGGTGATGGCGGCGGTGACCAGCAGCGCGATCAGCAAGCCCAGGTGCATCTGTCCGGTCGCGCAAAAGGCGCCGGCGATAAATAATAAAGTGTCCCCAGGAAAGAAAAACAGCACCACCAGGCCTGTTTCGCAAAAAATAATGGCAAAAAGCACGGCATATACCAAGGTGCCATACTGTTCAATCAAGATGCCCAGCGTCTTGTCGACATGGACGATCATGTCAAGAAATTGCACTAAATCCATTTGTTTTTTCCCTAAAGGTAGCGGCGGAATCATACACCACCGGACACACGCGACGGCAGTCTGGGGGCTGATATTTTGTGATTAATTTTGCAGCGCCCCTGAGCATCTGTTATTTGCCTTGCCATTTTAAGTAAAGGTTAAGGAAAGACCAGCATCCGCATGCTGCGGAGCATTTCCTCCGAAACATTGTCATTCCGGTATACACTTTCCATCTGGCGCAAACGGCGCCCATTGGAGACCCTCTATGGCATCAAGCATGTACCGGCATACACTGAATAGTTTGCCGCTGGCGCTCGCACTGGCCTTGCCTTCCATCGCAGTCCAGGCTGGCCCCGCGCCAAAGCCACGCATCGCCGCACCGGCAGAATTGGCAGCAGTCACCACCGTGGGCGACGTGATCAAGGCTTCGACACCATCGGACTGGCGTCCACTGGACCCGAACAACACCCTGTACCTGGATATTCCTTCTGGCCGGGTAGTGCTGGAACTGGCGCCCGACTTCGCGCCCAGACACGTGGCCAATATCAAGGCGCTGGTCGCCGAACACTATTACGACGGCCTGGCCATCACGCGCGCGCAAGACAACTGGGTGGTGCAATGGGGCGACCCCGATGAAAAGAAGCCGAAAGCCATCCTGCATGCGCAGCGCACCCTGCCCGGCGAATTCACCGTGCCCATCAAAAACGTGAAAAGCTTCACGCGCCTGCCCGACGCGGATGGCTATGCGCCGCAAGTGGGCTACTCGAACGGTTTTCCTTCCGCGCGCGACCCGCAAAGCGGCACGGCCTGGCTGACGCACTGTTATGGCACCGTGGGAGTGGGCCGTGACAATGGCAGCGATAGCGGCGGCGGCACCGAACTGTACGCCGTCATCGGCCAGTCGCCGCGCCACCTGGACCGCGACATCACCGTGGTCGGCCGGGTCGTCTCCGGCATGCCTTTGCTGTCAACCCTGCCGCGCGGCACGGCGGCGATGGGCTTTTACGACAGCCTTGAAAAAAACGTGCCGATCAAATCGATACGCCTGGCCGCCGACGTGCCGCCCGAGCAGCGCAGCAATCTGGAAGTGATGCGCACCGACAGCGCCGCCTACCAGGCCGTGCTGGAAGCCCAGCGCAACCGGGGCGGCCCGTGGAGCAAGGTCAAGGCCGGCCATGTCGATGTGTGCAATGCACCGATACCGGTGCGGGAAATCAAGCAATAAGACAGACTACAACAAACCCGCAAAGCAGATTCCGGGGTCGTACCCTCAGGGTACGACCCCAGCCTTTCGCTGGGTTTCGTAGTCACTCTCTCGCCTGCGACCCCGGTTATAATCACCGCATGAACGCGCCCATTACCCCCCACCGTCCGATCCAGGCCCTGCCTGACCAGCTGATTTCGCAAATCGCCGCCGGCGAGGTGGTGGAGCGGCCGTCTGCCGTGGTCAAGGAATTGCTGGAAAACGCGCTCGACTCGGGCGCCACGCAGATCACGGTGCGGCTGGAAGAAGGGGGCGTCAAGCGCATCGCGATTACCGACAACGGGCGCGGCATCGCCCAGGATCAGCTGCCGCTGGCCCTGGCGCGCCACGCCACGTCGAAGATCGCTTCCCTGAACGACCTGGAAAACGTGGGCACGCTGGGCTTTCGCGGCGAAGCGCTGGCCTCGATCGCCTCGGTAGCCGCCGTCACCTTGACGTCACGCACGGCGGACGCCGCGCACGCCTGGGAAATCGTCGGCTCCCACCTTGGCAACGTGGCGCCTTCATCTGGCGCGCCAGGCACCACGGTCGATGTGCAAGACCTGTATTTCAACACGCCCGCGCGGCGCAAATTCCTCAAGTCCGAACAGACCGAATACGGCCATTGCGCCGAAGTGGTGCGCCGCATTGCGCTGGCGCGGCCCGACGTATCATTCTCGCTGTCGCACAATGGCCGCACCATCGACCAGTGGAATATCAGCGAACTGGCCAAGCGCAGCGCCCATATCCTGGGCAATGAATTCGCCGAAGCGCGCCTGGCGCTGGATGAATCGGCCGGCACCTTGCGCCTGCATGGCTTTGCCGGCTTGCCGACCGCCTCCAAGGCGCGTGCCGATGGCCAGTTCTTTTATGTCAATGGCCGCTTCGTGCGTGACAAGCTGCTGGTGCATGCCGTGCGCATGGCGTATCAAGACGTGCTGCATGGCGACCGCTTCCCATCGTATGTGCTGGCGCTCGACCTCGACCCGGCGCTGGTGGACGTCAACGTCCACCCATCGAAGATCGAAGTGCGCTTCCGCGACAGCCGCTCGGTGCACCAGTTCGTGTTCCACGCGGTGCAGCGCGCGCTGGCGCAAACCTCGGCCACCGCCTTCGGCAGCGTGCCTGCGCCCTTGCCGGCCGCAGCCAGCCTGGGCGGCGATAGCGCCGGTGGCCCCGGCATCTGGCGCCGCGAACAGACGCAGACCTCGTTCGGTGCGCAATTTACGAATACCTATGCGCCTGCAGCGGCTGGCGGCGGTGCACAGTCCTTCTTTGGCGAACTGCCAGGAGTGGCGCAAGACACGGCCGCGTATGGCGCGCTGTTTGGCGGCAGCGGCAGCATCGCCAACTCGCCCATCACGCAGGTCGAACCGTATATCGCCACGCCTGAAGCAATGGCGCGCGAAGAATATCCGCTGGGCTTTGCCCTGGCCCAGCTGCACGGTATTTATATCCTGGCGCAAAACACCAAAGGCCTGGTGCTGGTCGACATGCACGCGGCGCACGAGCGCATCTTGTATGAACAGCTGAAAAACGCGCTGCAGGCGCAGGTGTCGGGGCAGGACATGCAAGTGCAGTCGCTGCTGATCCCCGTCACGTTTTACGCGGACGCCATCGAAGTGTCGACCGCCAATGAAAACCAGGACACATTGACAGCGCTGGGCTTCGATATCGCCGCCCTGTCGCCTACCACCCTGGCCGTGCGCTCCGTGCCGACCCTGCTGAAAAACGCCGATGCGCAAACCCTGGCGCGCGACGTGCTGCGCGACGTGCGCGAATACGGCGGCTCGCGCGTGCTGATCGAGCGCCAGAACGAATTGCTGGGCACCCTCGCCTGCCACACGGCCGTGCGCGCCAACCGCATCCTGTCGGTGCAGGAAATGAACGCCCTGCTGCGCCAGATGGAAAGCACGGAACGCGCCGACCAGTGCAACCATGGCCGACCGACCTGGGTGCAGGTTGAAATCAACGCGCTAGATAAATTATTCTTACGCGGGCAATAAAAGAACCTGAAAAACGTCCATGGCGGCGTTGCACTGCCTCGCCGTACTCATCGTACTGCCTTCGGCAATGCGCCTTGCCCTGAACGTTTTATCAGGCTCTTTTTGCACCACATCATAAAAAATCAATATGCAAAACACTCAAAACCTCCCCCTGGCCGTCGCCATCATGGGTCCCACGGCCAGCGGCAAGACAGCCAGTGCGCTGGCGATTGCGCAGCAGATACCGTCCGAGATCATTTCCGTCGATTCGGCCCTGGTTTACCGGGGCATGGATATCGGCACGGCCAAGCCGTCGAAACAAGAACTGGCCCAGGTGCCCCATCATCTGATCGATATCATCGATCCGCTCGATGCCTATTCGGTGGCGCAGTTCCGCAACGATACCTTGCGCCTGGTGGCCGAGATCACGGCACGCGGCAAGTTGCCGCTGCTGGTAGGCGGCACCATGCTGTACTTCAAGGGCCTGGCCGATGGCCTCGACGACCTGCCGGGCGCCGATCCTGCACTGCGCGCCCGGCTGGAAGAAGACGCGGCCGCCATCGGCTGGCCCGCCATGCATGCGCGGCTCGCCGAACAAGATCCGGTGACGGCGGCCCGCCTGGCACCCAACGATGCGCAGCGCATCCAGCGCGCGCTGGAAATCATCGCCCTGTCCGGCCAGCCCATGTCGGCCCTGCTGGCCCTGCGCGAAAAAACCGAGCTGCCGTTTCAATTGCTGTCGTTCGCGCTGGAGCCGTCGGACCGCGCCGTACTGCATGCGCGCATCGCCACGCGTTTCGACCTCATGCTGAAAGACGACGCCCTGCTCGATGAAGTGGAACAATTGCGCCGCCGCGGCGATTTGCATCCGGGCTTGCCCTCGATGCGCTGCGTGGGCTACCGCCAGGCCTGGGATTATCTCGATGGCCGCATCGACCGCGCCACCCTGCGCGAAACAGGCATCATCGCCACGCGCCAGTTGGCGAAGCGTCAACTGACGTGGCTGCGCTCCATGCCGGAGCGCATCGTCATCGACTGCCTCGGCCCGGACCCGGCGAGCGCGATGCTGGCGCAAATTGAGCAGGCGCTGCAACACTAGCCACAAAAAAAGCATAAATTATTTTGCACCAGCATTGACAAGAAAAACGGAAGACTGGATAATGCTCGCCTGTCGGGTGATATAGCTCAGTTGGTTAGAGCACAGCATTCATAATGCTGGGGTCGGTGGTTCAAGTCCACCTATCACCACCAAAGAACAATCAGCAATGGCCCAGCGGCAGTTAAACTGGGCCATTGCTGTTTAACCAGCATCCGCTGACAGCGGTCTGTTTGGTGATATAGCTCAGTTGGTTAGAGCACAGCATTCATAATGCTGGGGTCGGTGGTTCAAGTCCACCTATCACCACCAAGATTCAGAAAAAATGGCCAGTCCCGAACTTCGGAACTGGCCATTTTTTTCGCCTGCCCGCAAGCCATGTGTAGCAACTACGCCACGCTGACGATCGCCTTGCCCGTATTGCCACCCTTGAGCATGGAAAGAAAAGCCGTCACGATCTGGTCAAAGCCATGGGTGATGGTTTCTTCCGCGCGCACTTTCCCGGCCTGGATATGCGGAATCAGAAAGGCTTCCAGCTCCTGCTGCACATGCCGGTAGTCGCGCACCAGGAAACCTTGCAGCACCAGGCTTTTGCCAACCACATCGAACAGGTTGTAAGGCGCCGCCGGTGGCTGCAGCGCGCTGTATTGCGCCACCGCCCCGATCAGTGCGGCGCGTCCGTAATCTTTCAAGGAAGCAATAGCCGCCTCCAGCTGCTCGCCACCCACATTATCGAGAAAAACATCGATGCCTTGCGGGATGATGGCCCGTAATTGCGCGCTCACCTGGCCGGGCTGATACACAAAAGCGTCCGTATATCCCAGGCGCTGCGTGAGGACCTCTGCCTTTTGCGCATTGCTGGTGCTGCCGACGATGCGTTTGGCGCCCAGCAAGGCCGCCAGCTGCGCGGCCGCCGAGCCGACGCCGCCAGCGGCGGCCGAGATATACAGCGATTCACCGGCCTGCAATTTGGCGATCCTGGTCAAAGCCACCCATGCCGTCAGGCCGGTGCCGCCCAAAATACTGAGCCAGGCAGTCAGCGGCACGCCCGGCGCCGGCGTTAGCACCCTGACCTCATCGGGCTTCAGTTGCGCATGCGTGCGCCAGCCCTGGCGATGAAACACCCAGTCGCCAGGCCGCAAGGCATCACTGCTGGACTGCAGCACACGGCCTATGGTGCGCCCTTCCAGTGGCGCATGCAGATCCCAGTCGCCATCCATGCATTCGCGCATATAGGGATCGACAGAAAAATGCACGTTTTCCACCAGCGCCTGTCCTTCGGCCAGCGACGGCAGTACTTCCTGCACAAAGTGGAAATGCTCCGGCAAAGGCTGGCCACGCGGACGGGACACTTGATGAACCAGCAAATTAACTTGCGGCGCTGCCGCTGACGTACTCACATTCAATCCCTTCCGGTATGGTGACACGGGAAATTGTACGAGCGGCCTGCCCTGCGCGATAAGGACTATTATCGGATAGTCATATGCGATAAATAAGAGACCAGGCACGCAACATCCGGTAGCCGACCCTGATTTTATGATTGTGGCAAAACGGCATCGGCGCTTAATCTGAGCACGACGGCCAGGCGGCGGCTGGACCGGGCGCGCCGGCAAGTGCTGGCGCGCAGCTATCTGGCGGGCGCTTCAGCTGGTACGACTTCGTCTGCGCCCAGCCAGACGGCTACCGCGACCAGACCAGCGCCACGGCCAAGTTCACGCCATCGGCGGCCCTGATCTACGCGCTCGATCCGCAATGGTCGGCCTACGCCAACTACGCCGACATCTTCACGCCGCAAACCAACCGTAATGTGGCGGGCCGGCTACACCCTGCCCGGCGATTGGGACAAGTTCAGCCTGGGCGGCGGCGTGAACCTGCAAAGCCACACGGTCGATTACACGCGCAGCTTCAACGTGGCCGGCTTTGCGATCTGGAATGCGCGGCTGGCCTGGCAAGCCACGCCGCAAGTGGCGCTGTCGGTCAACCTCAACAATGTGTTCGACAAACATTATGTGATTCCCGCCTATAACGATACGGGCGGCAATAATTATTTTGGCGACCCGCGCAATGTGCAGTTCACCCTGAAGTACACGCCGAAGTGGTCAACGCCATCGTCCAGAATCGGCATAGGGGGCAGCCGTGAAGGCCGCTCCCCTGCCACACCACCCGGCATGCGGGTCCGCACCGGGCGGTTCGAGTAGTTGAGGTCAAGACAGGCGCGGTACACCC
>NZ_JACHCI010000027.1 GCF_014200675.1 Janthinobacterium saanense
TGCCTACCTTGGCCGTGTTGAAGGCATAGAGTCGCTTGCCGATCGCGGCAAACGCTGGCTCGTAGCTTCTCAGGGCACGCTGAGCAGATTCCACCTGCCATTCGGCGCTGCGCAGCGCGGAGCGCACGTTGATTTGCTCGCTGGCGTGCGCCGCCTGCAGGCGCTCGAAGCGCTCGACTTCCTGTTTCAGGCCTGCCAGTTCGATGGCGCGCGGGTCGCCCGAGGCAACGGCCGCCGCTTGCTCGAACAGCGAGGCCTCGCCCATGTCGTCCATGCTGCGCAACGTCTTGTCGCCGGAAAAGGCCTGATCGATGAAACGCTGCTTGCGCCCCACCATCTGCCACATGGTCGATTGATAGGTGCCCTTGGTGGTGTACCACTCGATACCCACTTCGGCATTCTGGTTGCCCTGGCGGATGATGCGCCCGTGCGGCTGCTCGACGTCGGCCGGGAACCAGGGCGGGTCCTGATAGTGCAACTTCGCCAGGCGCTTCTGCACGTTCACGCCCGTGCCCATCTTCTTGGCCGAGCCGATCAGCACGCGCAGCTTGCCGCTGCGCATGTCCTTGAACATGCCTTCTTTCTTTGCATCGCTGTTGGCGTCGTCAAACCAGGCGATCTCGTCGCGCGGAATGCCGCCATCGGTCAGGCGCTTGGTGAACGCGGCGCGCGAATTGAAGCCGCGATTCTTCTGCGACTGCTCGCCAAAGCCCATGTTATAAAACACCAGCTGGGTGCTGCCCTTGACGGGCTCGTCGTTGCCGCTGCGGTCCTGATAGACGTTGTCCTTGCCGGCATGGTAGCTGGCCGCGACCTTGTCGCCCATATCCGTGATGATGCTGCCCTCTTCGCCCAGCTGGCCGCCAAAGAAGCGCGGGTCGATGGCGGCGAAGCGGCCGTCCGTGATAATCGAGACGATCGGGTCAGGGTTGTTTGGTTCGTCTTTCGACGGTTTCCAGCGCTTCGACTTCTCGATGCGCGGACCCAGCACATTGGCCATGTAGTGCTCAAGGGCATCGCTTGGTGCCACGATGTTCAGGTTCGGCTTGCCGCCGATCAAGTCAGGGCGTTTGACCAGCGCGCCCAGGTGCTCGGACGTCAGCACGTCCATGAACTGGCGCACGCGGCTCATCAGCTCGGGCACATTATCGAATTTGGCGAAGCGCTCGACCAGCTCGTAACGGCCGGCGGCGTTGGGTTCTAGCGCCGGCGCGACTTCACCGAACAGGCGCGCCCACGCATCGAAGGAGGCGATGCCGGCGCGGTCCATTTCTTCCGGGGCGAAGTAGCGCATGATCGTGTACAACTCGCCCATGGTGTTCGTGACGGGCGTGCCGGAGGCAAAGACCATCGCACGGCCAGGGCGCTGCTGCTGCAGCCAGCGCGTCTTGACGTACATATCGAGGGCACGCTTCGAGCCGTTCGGGTCGATGCCCTTGATCTGCTGCGAAGTGTGGAAGTCCAGCTTGCGGTACACATGCGCTTCGTCTGCGAATACGAAATCGACACCGATATCTTCAAATTTCAGGGTCGAATCCTTGCCGCCGGCGCCGATGATGCGGTCAAAGCGCTGGGTGACTGCCTCAATCTGCTGTTCGAGCTGGCTGCGGCGCACGCGCGCGCCGCTATCCGTTGCCGTGTTCGACAGTTCGATTTCCAGATCGGCCAGGATCTCGTCACGGATGGGCGCCACGGATTCTTCTTTCACGCCGATGCGCTGGAAGGCATCATGCGTGATGATCACGGCATCGGGGTTGTTCAGGGTCGCGCTGGCGATGAAGGCCTTGCGGCGCTCGGCCGAAAAGTTCTCATCGTCGGCCACCATGATGTTGGCCAGCGGATACAGTTCCATGAACTCGTTGGAAAACTGCTCCAGCATGTGATTTGGGACCACATACATCGGCTTGTTGATCAGGCCCAGGCGCTTTTGCTCCATGCCAGCGGCAATCATCTCGATTGTCTTGCCCGAACCCACCGAATGCGCCAAGTAGGTGTCACCCGTTTGTACTACGCGCCAGATCGCCCGCTTCTGGTGCGGGTGCAGGGTATAGCGCATGGAGACGCCCGGCAACGTCAGGTGCGACCCATCAAACCGGCGAGGGGCGATGTTGTTGTAGCGGGCGTTGTACAGCTCGACCAGCTCGCTGGCACGCTCGGAATCGGTCCAGACCCAGCCCTTGAACTTATCCTTGATCTTCTTGAGCATTTCATTGGCGGCCGTCGTCGCTTCCTGGTCGGTCACCACCTTGTCATCAATCTTAGTGCTGATCTTGACCGAACGGCTGTTGAGCGCCGATTCCAGCAATTCGGACGGCGAGCGCGCGGCTGTGCCGTATTCGGCACCGGCGCGGCGCTGGCTGCGCAGGTTGCCGCCGTCGACCTGCCAGGTTTCGGTTTTCGGGTCGAAGGTGACTGCGCCGGCGTCAATTTCCTCCGCAAAGGCGTTGACGTGCGACACTGGCACCCACGAGGCGCCCAGTTTGGCTGAGATTTGCGACGGGCCCAGCTTTTCCGGCTGGGCGGCCTTCAGCGCCTCCACGTTGCGCGCCAGGCTGGCATCGAGGCGCGCGGCCTGTTCTGCTTCCTCCAGCTTGCTGACGACGTCACCGGACAGGTATTCATCGGCCAGCTGCCATGCGCCGGCCGGCGTCTTGTAGACCTGATTGCCCAGCGCCTCGATGGTTTCCTCGCGCGACAGGCCGATACGGCGGCCGATATCCTCCAGATTCAGGCGGCCCGTGTTATCCAGCGATACCGCCAGGGCGTCGCCGATGGTCTTCACATCGCGGCTGATGGGCTTGCCGATGGTGCGGCCCAGCAAGAATGGCGACTTGACGATCTCGCCAGCCTCATTGATGGTTTCCATCTGGGTCAGGATGGCCGAATCGTAGTCTTCACGGAAACGGCGGCGGTTTTTGAAGATACGCGTTTCGGTTTCGACGGTTTTGCCGTCTTCGTCAGTCGATTTGCGTACCTGCACGCGGAAATCATTGATGGGGCCGTGTTCCGCGCGGAAGGCGTCATAGGCCTTATTGAGCTTGGCAAGCGCCACTTCCCACTTGCCATCGCTGGCCTGAGCCAGGCGCGTTTCCTGCACCAGGTCGCGCATGCCCACGTAGCCGGAAAACCATGCTTTGTCCGCAGCGCTCATTTTCATGCCGGCATCGAGGGGATGGCCGACGCCGTTCTCGACGCGCATGATGGTGCTATCTTCGGCCAGGTAGACCACGCCCTCGCGCTTGATGCTCGGGTCGAAATCAACCTTCGCCGTCTCGCGTTGCACGCTTTCGGGCGATTGGGACAGCACGGAATAGACGTTGGCAGGCAGGCGGCCGACGGCGGCCGCAAACTTGGCATCGAGCTCGGCAGGCGTGCTGTCATAGGCGACGACCGTGTATTGCTCGCCGCCGCGCCCGTTGGCGTTGATGCGGCGGCCCGCATCGTCCATGTAGCCGGAAATGCGATTCTGGCCCAGGACCATGTCTGGATTGTTGGCAAAATACTCATTGACTACAACCGGGCCATCCTGGGTATCGATGGTGGCCACCTTGGCCCAGGGCTGGCCGGCTGGCGTCTCGCCGTCATGGCGCTTGCGCAGGAAAATGACGTCGGTGACGACGGACGTGCCGGCGTTATCCTCGAATGCCGTCGACGGCAAGCGGATGGCGCCTACCAGGTCGGCGCGCGCCGCCAGGTACTTGCGCGCCTTGTCGGTCTGCTTGTCCATGGTCCCCTTGCTGGTCACGAACGCCAGCAGGCCGCCCGGGCGCACGCGGTCGATCGACTTGGCAAAGAAGAAATCATGCAGCATGAAGCCATGCTTTTCGTAATCTGGATCGGCGAAAATCTGCGTTTGCGAGAACGGCGGATTGCCGATCGCCACGTCAAAGTAGTCTTTCGGGAATTTGCGCTTGATGAAGTCGTCATGCAGCATGTTTTGCTCAGGCGACAACAAGCGGGCGATCAGGGCGGTCGGGCCGTCGAACTCCACGCCGGTATAGCGCGAGGTGTTGCGCACGTTCTCGGGCATGAGCATCGAGAACGAGCCGATGCCCATACCGGGCTCGAACACCTTGCCGCCGGTAAAGCCCAGGCGCTGCATGCCCTCCCACGTCGAACGGATGATGCCTTCGCTGGTGTAGTGGGCATATTGCGAGGACTGGAGCACCGAACGTTGCCACGCGGCCGGCAGGGCCTCCATGCGGCTGGCCAGGCTGCGCCAGTTTGCTTCTTGAATCAGGCTTGGCCAGATCAGGCGCGTCGGCTCCTGCTGTTTGGAAGAGGCCGGCGGAATTGGGAACAGCTTGTTGCGAATGGTCGAGGCACCAAAGCCGACGTATTTCGCCAGTTGCGCCTGCTCGGCCGGGGTGGCCGGGCGGTTTTCGCCCTCGATCTTGAGGGCCAGTTCGATCAGGTCGACATTGCGCTTGGCCGTGTCGAACCAGGAGCCTTCACGGGTCAGTCCGCCAGGGCTGGGGCGGAAGTCGGCAGGAACTCGCTGGTCACTTCGCTCCACAGCGTCAGGCGATCGGTCGGGAACTGCGTCATTCCCTCGCTCGTGCCCCACGTCTTGTCGCGCATCATCTTGGCCTTGAGCTCGTCCTCCTGACTCTCGAACGCTTCGAGCATTGTCTCGTCCAGCGCGAGCGCGCGGCTTTCCAGCGCCTCGGACGATAGCGTCGCCGCTTGCGGGTCGCTGTCCTTCAGCCACCGGCGAATCGATCGCAGGCGTACTGGCTGTAGGGGTGGAATCATGGTGTTGCTCCTTCGTTGCCGCTGGCGCGGGAATGGTTTCAGTATCGTTGATTGTTGCCGGCACGGCAAGTGCTGAACGGGAAAGTGCGGTAGCATGCACGGCCTTGGCGGCATGATCGGCCAGATCGACGGCCGGCAGGTCCACCGGCATCCAGCGGTTTTGACCCATGGCACCATGTTTGTCGGCTTGGTTGCCGACACGCATCATCAGCGCAATGCCGGACGGGGTGCTTGGCACCATGCCACGGATTGCTGTATCGCCGATATGCAGGAAAATGCCGCGCTCTTTCTCTGGATGGAACATAACAAGGCGCACGTCACCGGAACCGGCCACGCCGGACTCGTTGATGCTCACGGCCTTGATCAGCTTGCCCTTGTCGTCCCGGTAAGGTACGAACCCTTGGGCCTGCAGGGCGCCGGAGACGGCGCGCAGATAGGCTTGCGCATCCTTCAGGAAGGCGTCTTTCAAGCCGCCACGCAGGCCGTAATCGGTTTGCTCATTCTTGCCGCCGGCGATTGCCGCCCAGCCATCGATATGGCTCACGCCCCAGTCAGCACGCAGGACCTTATCGGTCGCCTGCTTGGCCTTGGGCGCGACCTTGACCGTTTCGCCGATCGTGGCGTTCTGCACGTTCGTAGGCTGGGTATGCGGCGCGGTACCGGCCTGCTCCATGGCATCGATGTCGCTCGTGGAGCTCATGCCCGTGGTGTCGAGGCCTGGGTAATGGCGCACGCCCTCGTAGAAGCTGCGCAGGAAGGGGCGCACGGCCTCTCCCAGGTCTTCGACCATCGCCTTCGAGAATGCGGAGAACGAACGCACACCGGCCTCGACATAGGCGCCGGCGATGGTAATGCCGTCCATCATGAGCTCGGGATCGATGCCGGCATTGATATTGCCCAGTTTCGCCTTCAGGCGCGCGCGCGCCTTCTCGACCGCGTCGGCGGTAAACAGCTTGTTGCCGGCAAAAGGCGCGGCGGCGGCCGGCGCCTGGGCTTTGGCCTCGAACTGGGCGACCAGGGCGGTGCGCACGTTCCCGCCCAGCTGGTCCCATGCGCTGTACTGGCCCTGATCGGCGTCCTTACCGATGCCCAGGCCAAGATTCAACAGGGCGTGGTGACGTTCAGCCGGCTGCATATCGGCCCAGTGCTTGGCGCCGTGCTCGTCGGCCACCTGCGCGGCTGACTTCTCGGTCACCACCGGCATGCTGGACTTGTTGACCTTGTCGCCTTTGTTGTTGATATACCACATTGGGGCGTCGAAATCGCCATCCAACGCCTCGCGCACCAGCGCGTGCTCGCGCGGCGTCATGTCGTCCCACGCTTTCGCGGCCAGATCTGCCCGATCGACGCGGGCCATGAGCATACGGCGCTTGGCGTCGCGCGCATCCGCCCATTCAGCTTGCGCTTCCTGCGCCGAATGGCGCTTCATATCGTCCGGCGTGGCGCGCGCGGCGCTGTCCTTCTTGGCTGGCGGTGCGTTCTCAGCTGGTTTGTTGGCCGCTGTCTTGGGCTTGGTCGGCGCTGGGTCTGGGTCAAGGTCCGGGTCAATGTTGCCGGTCGTCAAATCACGGATGGCCTCATTCGCCGCGGCGTCGTCCATATCCATGTAGTAGTGGTCTTCAACGGCTTGGTTGATTTCGGCTTCGGTCACGCCGGCGGCCACCGCCTGCTCGATCACGGTGCGGTCCAGGCGATCGTATTTGTTGGCGATCGCCATGACAGGTTGATCATGGGCGTTATTGGCCATGAAGAAGCCGTAGGAAAAGCCTTCCGGGGTGACACTGCGCGCATTTTTGGTAGCCATGCTCTTGCCGCCATACAGCTTGTGCATCTTGCTGCCCTCGGTCGGCTCGACTGGCGCGACAGGCAGATCGCCGTTAAATCGGCCCCACAGCAAGGTTTTCTTCGTGTACGGGTCGCCCAGGTGGTTCGGGTCGAACGACAGGCGCCATGGTGGCAAGCCGCCCAGGCGCTCGATGCGCCCGACGGGGTTTTCAACCGCCCATACGGCCGGCTTGAAGTATTCGATGGTATTGAGGGTCTGGTGCACCAGCTTGACGCTGGCCACCGTGCGGCCGTCCGCATCTTTCGCTGCGAAATGGCGGGCGCCGCTGACGGCGAAGTCAGTACATGGCGTCGCCGCCAGGATGGCGTAAATGTCCATGCCGTCGAAGTCGCCGAACCAGTCGCCGAAAAAGCCGGTCGAGAAATTGTTCACGTCGCCGACATTGGGGTCGGCCTGAATGTCGAAGCGGTAGACCTGATAGCCGGCCTCTTCCCATGGCTTCGACCATTCGCCGGATAGATCGAACAGCGACAGCACCACGCGCTGCGCGTTGGCGCTGCGGATGGTCTGGTCCTGCCCTTGCGCCTGAGCGTGGGCCTTCCATTCCGCGATTATGACTTTAGCCTCGGCGGGCGTCATCCAGCCGTGCTCTTTGTGATACACCTTGGACTTTTCAGCCAGGCGGACCACTTCCCCCTTCTTGGGCGGCTGGAACACGTTGGAGACGGGATGGTCGCCCGCCATCATTTCCGCCTGGGCGGTATTGAATTCTGTGGCAATCTGGCCCAGCTCGCGCTCGTCGACGCCGACATCGATGTGCTCAGGCGCCGTCGCCTTGGTGTGCATGCCAGCTTCCGCCGTATTGTCTGGCTGGACGGAGGTGGTAGCGGCCTGCGCTACCGGCGCCGCCGCCGGCGGATGAATGCCGCGCTTGGCGATTTCTTTCTCAATTTTCGGGCCGCGCGGGCCATCGGCAAAGACGGTGCGCGCCTGCAGCAGCTGCGCATCGCTCATTTCCGTGACCAGCATCTTGTTCAACGCCTGCTTGCTCAGCGCCGGCGCGGTGTCAGCCGCTGGGGCGGCGGCCGGCGCCGGTGCAAGTGCGGGCGCGAGCTTGGCAAATGGCTTCTTGGTCTTGCCGCTGGCCAGCCAGTTCTTGAATTCGGCGACTGTGGTTTCGCTGACATTGCGCCCGCCCGCCCAGTTCGGAGCGTAGTTGGCCTGGTAGGCAGCGCGCGCCTGCTCGATCGAATCAAAGCCCAGCATGACCTTGTGTTCGTCAAACTTGCCGCTCTCGGGCTGCACCTGGTCGACCATGAACACTTTATCGCTGGCGTGGTTCGGGCCGATAAACGTATCGATGTGGTCCTTGTCGGCGCCGACAGTGCCGCGAATGTAGCCATAGTGGTGCTGCATCGTGTTTTCCCACGGCTGGCCAGCCTTATCGACGCCGGAACGGGTCGAACTCACGGGATTTTCGATCGAAATGTCCAGGCCATGCAGGCGCACATGCGCCTTTTTATAGTTGCCGGCTTCTTTCTGGGCATCCGTCGGTGGTGCCACGTCATTGAGCGGCGAGGTAGCGGCGGCATGCGCTGCCACGTCGAGCGGCGCGGCGCTGGCTAGTACGCTGCGCGCGCCATTCGACGCCATGGGCGATACAAGCCCCTCGGCCTCCATGCTTTCCAGCATGCGGGCCGCACGGTTGTACCCGACGCGCAGGTGTTGTTGCAGCTTCGCAATACTGGCATTGCCCGTGGTCCGTACAAATTCACGGGATTGCGCCAGCAAGATATCGCTTTCCTGCTGCTGTTGCTGCACGGGAGCTGATGACGCTAGAGGGGCGGCGGCCTCGGTGGCTTGTGTGGCAACCGGCATCTGGGCGGTGGCAGGAACCAGCGCCGGCGTGATGGCAGGTTGGGCTTGCGTCTGCTTGGCCATGGCGGCCACGTAGTGGGATTTTTGCGCGGTGCTGAGCTTGAAAATCTTGGTTGAGCCCGGCTTGTGCAGCACCGTGCCGTTCGCGGTCTTGAGGCGCATGCCGGCGGCGATGGCGGCATCAACCGCTTGCGTATTGGGCGCACTGGGCGCGGGTACGGCTGGCTTGCGTTCCGGAACTGCCTCGATCAGCTCATTTGGCGCGCTGGGCAGGGGGGCGGCGGCCAGGTTGGCAGCATCAATTTCCTGGTGGTCAATCTCGTTGAGCACAGGCACACGGTATCCTTCGCGCTTGAGCGCGGCGGCAAAGGCGTCTTTCTTCCCTTCCGCAGGGATGGCCTCATCGGCCAGTACGGTATCGCGCAGCGCCGCCCGGTTGGACAGGGACCGGGCCTGGGTATCGCGCTCCACGCGCGTATTCACGTCTTCCAGTACCTGCTGCTGGCGAACCAGGTCGTCTTGCTGACGCTGGTCTTCATCGGCTTGCAGCATTGCTTCGATTTCGGCGCGCTCGGCTGCATCGCGCTTCTGCGCGGCGGCTTGTTCCGCTGCCAGGCGGTTGGCTTCGGCCGCCTTGATGGCTGGTTGAAATTTGGCATCGCGCGCGGCCTGTTCCTCGGCCAGCAGGGCATCAAATTCGGCCTGCTGGTCTGCCGGCAGGGTGGTGCGCGCAACGCGCGCCTGCTTGAGCGAATCGAATTCGCTGACTTCTTCCGGCGTCAGGCGACGGCCAGGTGTCGCCGGCACGGTAATCTTGCCGCCGTCGGCATCGACATCGCGCTGGGCTGGCGTGCCGCGCCCGATCGTCAGCAGTTCGGCCATGCGTGCGTCAATGTCGGCGAGGGAAGGCAAATCAGCTGCCGGACGTGGATTGGCGGCCGCCTGTGCGGCCTTGGCATCCGCTGCGGCTTGCGCAGCAGCATTGGCCGCGCGCGACAAGGGGCCGGTATCCGGCAACGGCACCGGCGCCGGCACTGGGGTGGCCTCTGGCGCGCGATGCAACATGCCCATGCCGGCGCCCATCGTCGCGCCCGTCACCAAGCCCATACCGGCTGCGTTGGCCACGCCCTTGCCGATATCTTTCTCGCCCTGCGCCACGTTGGTCCACGCCTGTTCTTGGGCGGACTGCGGCATTTCTTCCAGCACGCCCTCGCTGAACAGTTCCTTGCCGACTTTGGCCGCCTTGCCGCCTGTCAGCGTGCGCGTGCCCGTGGCGATATCGGTGGCGGCGTCGCCCATTACCTTGCCGGCACCAAAACCGATGGCAGCAGTGCCCAAGCCGGCAGCGACGGCCGCCGGCGCGTACTGGCCATAGCTGCGCCCGGCAGCTTGCGCATCGTCGGCGATTTGGCCAGCGCTTTGCGCGCCCTCGGTGGCGCCACTGACGGCGAGCAGCTTGGTGCCCGCCTTCTCGATGGCGGCCTTGGCGGCGGTGGCGCCTGCCTCGGTCCCCATGCCGCCGTAGGCTGCGGCCGCCCGTGCACCAATCCCGCGCGCGACCGCGCTGGTGGCACCCATGCCGGCGATCATGCCTGGCAGCGATTCCACGATACTACCCGCCAGAGCGCGCGGATGCGTGAGCATGGCGCCGGCTGCACCCATGAAAGTATCTTCCTTCTGTACGGCTGCATCTGACGCCTTCTGGTCGTCGCTCAGGTACTCGCCCAGGTACTCGTTCGTCGCCTTGGGGTCATAGCCGATTGCCCGCATGCCCTTGCCTACCAGGCCGCCTGTGGCCAAGCTACCCAAGCCGACGACCGCCTGTCCCAGCCCTACGACGCCCTGGGCGCCCTTGATGGCCATATCGCCCGTCGTGCGCATCACGCCGGCGTGCTGTACTTCTTTTTCTGGTGCCTGGGGTGCGACGAAAGTATCGAAGGCGTCCCAGTTTGGCTCATCGTCGGCGCGGGTCAGGTAGGCCGGCTGTGTTTTTTTGGTTGTGGTCATTGAATTGTATTTGTTATGAAATGGGATGGGTCTGGCGGAGCCGGTCCTACATGCGCGCCGCGCGGCGGGCCTTGCGTACCTGCGCCAATTGCAGATTGGACAGCGTGCCGGCCTGGCTTTGCTCGTCAATCCACGTGAGCACGGCTTGCGCTTCCGCGCGCGGCATGTTCGGCCTGATGGCCGCCAGCTTGGCGTCGAAGTTCGCGGCTACGTCCTCCTGCCGCGCGGCCATGCCGGCGGCAAAGCGCGAGCGATCGGCTCCGCCGCCGACGGTCTTGTTGAACAAATCCATGCGCTTGTCACGTTCCGCGATAGACATGCCGCCGACAGTAAAAGAAGGCTTGCGGGCGTCGGTAGGCGCTGGGCCAGCGGTGCCGGCCGCGTCCTCGAATGGATTGGTGACCGTATCACCGCGCCCTTGCGATGGCGCAGACGCTGGACCCAGCGCGGCCAGCTCACGTTTCAGGGCCGCAATATTGCTGGGGTCCTTCTCCGTTGCCAGTTCTTGCATCAGGATTTGGCGACGTCCATCCTCGCGCGCCGGCGCGCCGGCGCGGCTGGTGGCGGTGCGCTCTGCCCATTCGGCATCGCCAGCTGCCGCGCGATTCGGCGAGGGTGCCGCCAGTTTTTGCAGGGCATCACTGCGCAACTGGCGCAACTTGACCGGGTCACCCTTGGCCTGGGCTTTCAGATTGGCGTCGGCTGTCAGGGCGTAGGCGCTGGCCGTAGCGGCATCGCCACCATTCGAGCGCGAGCGCGCCACGGCGACCTGTTTGGCAAACTGCATCCCTTCGCCATCAAAGGTTTTGTTGCCTGACAGCTCATCCTTGCTGGAATACTGTTCCTTGAGGAAAGTATCGTCTTCTTTTCCCCAGATTGGCGCGGTC
This sequence comes from Janthinobacterium saanense, assembly GCF_014200675.1. Lineage (GTDB taxonomy): Bacteria > Pseudomonadota > Gammaproteobacteria > Burkholderiales > Burkholderiaceae_D > Janthinobacterium. Next base: position 11,314 of record NZ_JACHCI010000027.1, read on the forward strand.
CCGGCGGTGGTCTTGGCATCGATGCCCAAGCCCTGCAGGCGGCGTTGTTCCCGCATATTGTCGGCCTGGTCGAGACGATAATTCTCGTTCGTATCCGCATTTTGCTGCTGTATCTTGCGGCCGGCTGTGGCATCGGCGCGGCGGTCTGCCATGTCCGTGCCTTTTTGGGCCTGCGTAATGAGATCCTCGATCTTCTGGTTTTGTACCAGCGCCTGTGCGGTATTGAGGGTACGGGTACTGCCGTCATCGGCCTTGACCGTCACGATTTTGGTCGGCAACTTGGTGCCGGCGTGCTCGAATACCCCATCAACGGACGAAGCTACGCTCCAGCCCTTCATATCGCCGTTCTCGTTAAACCTGCGCATCGCGCCATCATTGTCGCCCTGCGCGAGCAGCTGAATGGCCTCGTTCAAGCCTTCCTTTGCGGCACTGCTGCGCATCTTGTACAGCACGGCCATGCCGGGGCCATCGATTTTCCCGTGCTGCATGTCGATTTCCGCACGCCGGATAAAGTAGTCCATCGAGGAAGCCATGTTGGTCAGCTTGTGCGCCGGCGCTGGCGTCGTCATACCTGCCGGTTGCGGCACCACGGCGGGCGCACCAGGGACCGGCGCCGCCTGTGGCATGCCTTGGGCCTGTGCGGCGCTCAAGGTCGATGCCTGGACAGCTGGAGCGCTTGCAGGCGCGGGCGCGCTGGCAGCGGCATTCGCAGGCGCCGGCATCGCTTCGGCAGGAGTCTCCGCAGCGGGCATATCGGTCTGTGGCACCGCGCTGGGGGCCTGGATGCCCAGTGCGGGAGCGGGCGCGGGCTTTTTTGCTGGTGGGAAGTAATCGGTGTTCAGCGCTTCTACATCAGCCTTGTACTGGTCTTCCTTCTTCCAGTCGGCCCGCTGGCGGCCCCGCGTTTCCTCTTGAAATGCGGCCGCCTGTTCGCGCCGCGCATCTTCCTTGGTGCGGCGCTCTTCATCCGCTCGACGGCTCTTCATATCAGCAACAAAACCGTAGCCCTGCTGCATGCCTCCTACAAACCCACCCAGTACAGACGTCATAACTTCCTCATTTCTCAGTTCATTCAAGCGGTAGCACCGTATTATTTCGACATCATCCCCATGCCCATACCACCCAGCTGCCCCCACGCAGCGGCCTGCGCCGCGCCAGAGGCAGTGGCCGCGTCAGCCACTTTGGTATAGGTGTTGCTGGCACTGGTGAACTGGGAACCGGCATTGCTATACAAGCCACCTACCGTGCTGGCGCCGCTGAGGGCCGAATTGTTCGTGGTAGCCGTGGCGTTGACAGCAGCGGAACCCGCCGTGATGCCCAGTCCCGCGCTGGTCGCCTGCGAGCTGGCGAGGTTGCGGCCCAAGCTGGCGGCGTCCATGCGCTTCGCCTGGCCTACTGTTTTGACGTTCTGGCGCGCCGTGTTTTCAGCGCTGGCTTCACCCAGGGCGCCAGTGATCGCCGATTCGCTTTGTGTCACCAGGGCGCGGCCGGAATTCGGATTGACACCCATGCGCGCTTGCGCGCGGGCGGTGGACTCATTCGCCTGGGCAACGTTCTGCTTGACCGATGCCGACGCGGCGCCGGCAGCGCGCTCTTGCTCTTCCGGTGAATCATATTTCTTGGCATCTTCAACAATGCTCTGTTCCAAGGGACGGAACGTGCTCTTGTTGTAGGCGTCGTAATCCTTTGCCAAGGCTGCATTTGTATCCATTGCTTCGAGCTGCTTGTTGGTGACTTTTTCAGTCAGCGCATCGGCCTTGGCAAAGCGAATCTTGTTGTCAGCATCCTGTTGCTTGGCAAACTCCAGCTCGGCATTAGCGACACGCTCCGAGGCATCGGCAGTCCTGTTGGCCGACGCGGCGGCTTTGCTTGATGCTGATTTGGCCGCGCTGGCCGATGAAATGGCACCTACGGCACCTACCGCCCCAACCACACCGGCGATCACGCAGTAGAAGCGCGGGCGGTCCTGAAAAGCGGTGCGCTTGCACCGCACCAGATAGCGTTTCATTTAATCTCCGATGTATTTGGTGTAGACCGTTTCGGTTGCCGCAAAACCCAGGAAACGCAGCACCGCGCCGATATCCAGATGCAGCTTCGTACCCGTGATCAGTTTTTTTACTCCACGCTGCCGCATTTGCGACTCGATAAAGCGGAACATGCGAATACCCGTGAACCCCAGGCGATACTTCGGCAGGATGAAGTAGACATCTGTGATGGCGTGCAAGGTGCTCTCGTAATGCAGGTGGCCGCTGATAATCGCAACGTGGTAGCCCACCATGACGCCATCCTTGCGCGCGGTGACGACGTGCAACAAATCGTTATCACACAGGTGCTGATAGCGCTCACGCGCGATATCCAGCGGAACCTTGTCGTGCCCCAGCGCAATTTCTCGCCAGTGCTTGACCAGGATGGGTTCCATTTCCGGCAGCGCATCACGCCATTTTTCAACCTGGAAGTGAACTGTCATCGTGCCGTCCGGATATCAACAACCAGGTGAATGCGGTCAGTGCTGCCGTGATTGATGACGTCGTGCACTTGTTTGTTGTCGAACCACCAAATGTCGCCGGATGCCATGTTGACCGTCTCTTCACCTGCGCGGAAACGCGATTCGGGATTCGACTGCAGCACGATATGGAAGCGGCTGTAATATTCGGCATGCGCTGGCGTATCGGCATGGGGTGTAATTTTTCCACCCGGCTTTACTTTGTTGATCATGCAGCGACCCAGGCGTTCGCCGCCGACACGCGACATCAGCCACATAATCAGGGGTCGGGCTTCGCTCAAGATTTTGTAGGCGGGATAGTCGATGCTTTCGTGCTGGTCGATCTGACTCAGATGCGCATCCAGTTCTGCTTGGGTTTCTCGCACGCTTTTCACAGGAAAACGCAGCATGATGGACTCGACATCACCAAAGGGTCCCTGCGGGTAGTTTCGAAGGTAAGTATCTTCGCGCCACAGGTGCGGCTTCATTTTGATCGCCAACAGCAGCGGTGTAACGTCCATGTCGGACGCGATAAGTTGGAAATTATTCATGCTTTATAGCTCCGGTTTATCAAGGCGCGCGAACGATATCACCGGGTATCCGAAAACTTAGATTTTTCCGGATGATCCGATCGGGCAAAAAAAAACCGCCCTGTAAGAGGCGGTTAAAGGTGATTATGGAAATTATCAAACCCTTACTAGTTTCCATTTGATGGTTTCTGGCAAGATTTGACCAGTCCCCGTTGTAGGTGTCCAAGTGAACTTGATATAAATTCGATTATCAATGGGGTAGGCATTCAAATTCCCAAGGCCATCCCCTGACACGATTTCAGCTTGAGTAAAGCCATTTATGCCTCCGTTATTGGACTTCCCTGTAGCAATTGTGGCTGTTGCCATATAGGCGATCGATGGCGCGTCGTACCACCCATCTGGATAGCCTACATTTGTATCGATGTAAACGGTGAACGGAATATGCTCTCCCCCCATGTATCCCACCCAGCCTACATTTACCCCAGTGACTCCGCGCGAGATCACATTTGGTTCAGAAATTAACTCTCGGGAGAATTGACCAGACCCGTTAGCGCGCAGAACAATGGCCCCGTTGCCGACCGAAAGAAACGGTTCGGCGCCGCTGGCGTTCAAGTTCATGTAACTGGTATTGGCCGTGTTCCTGAGCAGACCGGCCGTGATAACGCCAAGAGTACCGCTCGACGCGACGAGGTTTCCTGAAAATTCCCCGCTTGCCCCCATCAGCTTCCCCGAAAACTGCCCGCTGCCAGTGATGGTTAGGCTGGAGCCATCCCATTGCATGTAGTTGCCCATAGGATTGCCCACGCGAAATTTATAGACACCGTCCACCTGCCCCATCCAGAGCCCGGCGCCGACCGTAAACGACGAGACGCCTTGGGTACGCAAGTATCCGCCGGCATTGATCTCAATCTGCCCCAGGCTGGCGGCCAATGCCGATAAAGTGCTGAACTTGCCGATCAATGCCGTTACGATATTCGCTTGCATCCGCGTGGCAGCGATATCTCCAGCGGTGATCTTGCCCGCATTGAGGCTGGCGATCTTTGCATCATCGATGGCCGCATTACCAATTTTAGCGTTGGTAATGGTGCCATTTGCGATGAATCCATCGGCGATGTACACGCCGGCAGGGACGTTAACACCATTGATCACGCTGGCCGTAGTGCGCACGATAAATGGAGTTGATGGCGCGATTCCATTGCCGCTTGGCCCCGCAACAAAGAAGGTGCTTGCGCGCACCCCGAAATCGATTGTAGAGGTGAGGCCGTCGCCACTGCCGATAATGCCAAAGCCGCCGGCAATGCCGTCCACATCAATATTGACCGTGTACTTCGCCTGGACTTTGCCCAGCGCCGTGACGGAAGCATCGGCCAGCACTTTCACTGCGGCATACTTGGCGACCAACCCAGTGCTGGGGTCGCTGACGATAGCCTGTAACTGCTTGAGTTCCGTGGCGGTGGCGCTGTCAGCTGTAGCGCGCACGGTTTGCTCGCTGACAATGGCGGCCTTGAGGCCAGCTGCAGTTTCCGCTACCAGCGACTCGATACGCTGAGAGACGGCAGTGTCGGCCGTCACTTGCGCGGAATAGGCCACCTGGGAAGCGGCCAGGCTGGTCGCGGTTGCCGCGCTGAGGTACTGGGCCAATTCCGTCAGGGCGGTGTCCGCGTCTGCGCGGACCTTCTCTTCGCGGGTGATACTGGCAACGTTATCGTTTACCGTGGCTGTCAGACTGTCAATGCGCGTGCCCAGCGACGTATCGGCGGTAGTGCGTAAGTTTCGTTCCTCGAACAATAATCCGCTGGACAGGCTGGCGACGGCACCGACGGTCGCCGGGTCCGCCACGCCCAGCACCTTTGACGACAACACCTGTCGGGCGGCCACTTCTGCGCTATCGGCCTTGGTGCGCGCCGTCTCTTCCTTTTGAATAGCGGCGGTAATGTTGTCGGCCGTTTGCGCTGCCAGCGATTCGATACGGCTCGATAACGCTGAATCGCCCGTGGCAATGACGGTAACGACCTGTTTATAAGCAGCAAGGTTGGTATCACTCGCTGCTACCAAATACTGGATTTCCTGCGCCAGCGCGTTGTCCGCTTCCTGGCGCAAGGTGCTTTCCTGGCCGATCGCCGTGCCCCGGTCCTTGGCTTCGGCCAAAAAGGCAGCAATGCGCAAATTTGCTTCCGCTGCAATTGCCTTGTCGCGCGCCGTCGTCTCAGCCAGGATGCGTTGTGCGACACTGCCGGCGGTGCTTGCCGGCGCAGTGATCAACTCAATCTTATTTCCTAGGTCCGCATACAGCTGCGATTGGGTCACTTGGCCGGTCAACAATGACAGCAAGTAAGCGGGGTCTGCGCCAGTTTCGCCACGCGTGCCCAGCTGGGCGTTGAAGGGGCCGACAACATTGGCCTGCGACACATAACGAATCCAGTAAAAGCGCACCGCCGCACCGCCGACGTTGTCGACGTAAATGCGGCCATCGGAGCGCCCTACCATCTGGGCAAGACTGAAATCGTTGGACTGTGCGCGCCAGATTTCAGTATGCGACAGCTTGTCAAAGTTGGTCGCATCCCATGCCAGGATGATCGTTGCCAGCGCGCCGGACATGTTCAAGCCCGTCGGCTTGGGCGGCGTCGCGCCGAGGTCCGTGCCGCTGCCCTTCTCTCCGGGCAGTGGTAGGCCCAGGGCGCGCAGGTCCTTCAGTTTCGCTACTTGATGATCGCCAGCAGTAAATGCGTTGAGAATTTCACGCATCGGGCGCAAGAGTGCGCTCACCTCGGTTGGAATTTTGGAGGAAATTGCTGGGATGCTGGGCAAATTAGCCAATTTTCAGCTCCTTGGGACGGTCAGCGACTGCGAGAAGGCGAATCCGCTGGGTGCCGATCAGTTCGAGCTCGATCTGGCGCGGACGGTAATCGCCTGGCAGGCGGAATACCTGCTCATCGAGCACTTGCCGGGAATGGATCATCTCCCCATCGGCATACAGGTTGAAGGTGACGGGATATGTGTCGGCATCGACGCGCGCGCAACCTGGGCCAGGGCTTGCCGCGAACTGGAATTTCTTCGACCGCCAGGTGTACGTCAGGTTGGCGCCGGCATTGAATTTCTTGATTTCCCCGCCGATCACCAGGTACAAGGCATCGTTGACCGCATCGACATGGCCCGCAGTGACGGTTTCATCGAACATGGTCAGACTGGCATCCTCCAGCGAATTGAGGATGAAGCCGCCGCCGGCATACAAAGCGACATACTTGCCATCATGGAAATACCCCTCGATGGTTTCAGGGACCAGTGCCTGCCATTCCTCGCGGGTGTACAGCGCCTGCGTGACAACACGCGAGCCACCGACACCGACATTGACCAGGCCATCGGGCGAGGCATACATCACGCCGCCGCCGATCGACACGATCGAGCGCTTGGAGACGCACGCCTGGTCGAGCTCGATGCGCTCCATCGACATGCTGTCCGGATGCACGCCTGTCACCAGATAAGGGGAACCCTTGGTGCACACCAGGATGCTCGACCCGAAGACGCCCAGCCCGACGATCGGATAATCGGCCGTCAGGCGGTACTTTTCGGGCCATGCATAGGGCAAGTTCGGTTCGCAAAAGTACAGATCGTGGCCCGAAAATCCCGCCATGATGCCGTTGGGCAAACCCACCAAACCCGTCAGCGTCGCCGGCGGCAGGGCATACGACAGGGTCGATAGCGGCTCGCCCAGCTCCGTGGGCAATAGCTTGTCCTCGAAAGTGGTGCTGGCATCGGCAATTTCCGTCACGAATTCGTAGACGGCCGATCCGCTGGCCGTTTGCTGGCTGCGATAGATACGCTTGGCAGCGATGTTGTAGTTGCCCGTCGGCGCTGTCGCCAGCAGGCCGAGTTTGACGGAGCCACCTTCCGTGACCGTTACCTTGGTGGGGGGGGAAGGCGCGCCCTCTTCCCCCCAGGCCGAGACGTAGGTATAGATGTAGACGCGGGTTTCCGCCGGCGCGGTCGAGGTACTGGCGACACAGGTTGGCGCCTGCAAGGGCGCCGGCACACCAAGGGCATAGGCATTGACGGGGTAGCTTGTGCCTCCCTGCGTTGCCATTTGCAAATTGGTCACTTTCGGCACGCCGTCGCCAGTATAGTAGGTGCGCTCGGTGGTGTCGCCCGCCACTATCCCGCGCGCCACGTCCACGTCGGTGGTCCACGTCAGCCAGTACTGGGTTTCTGGCAGGGACATGCCCATGCGGTAGATACTCTTGATCGCCTGCGCCAGCGGCACGGGTGTGACTACCGTTCTGGCGCTTTTCAACGAGCGCAAGTCGCCATGCCAGAGTGTGCAGTTGCGCGCGACCTGGGCGGCCGCGTTGGGAAGCATGGCGGCGTTCTGGCGCGGCATCATGCCGCCAAAATTGGAAATGGAAATCATGTGGTCCTGAAATAAAGAGAGCCCGCATATAGCGGGCTCTCGGGGTGGTGCTGGCAGTGACTACGGGTTGACCGTGCGCCTCACGGCGTCGTACTTGGCAATGCAGGCGTTGAGATCCCGCACCGCGTCGTCTCCGTCAGCGGCGATGTCGATAAGCTCGATAGCAGCCTCTGGCATAAGTTCGGAGCGCGTTTCGATATACCCAGTGCCGGGATCTGGGCTGGCGGCGCCTGCACGAAGCGCACGGGTGGCGATTGACAGGCTGACAGCGCCGCTGCGCACGTCAGCGCGCAGAGTATCGATGGTAGTTTTTGCATCATGAATCTCTTGTAGGTGTACCGCGTCAACGGCCTGGTGCTGCGCGGTCAGCTGCGCTGTGTCCTGCTTCGCCTTGGAGGTGGCCAGGTGTAGCTGCTCCCGTGCCAGGCCATCGGCTGCGTTCAGGCGCTCGGCGCAACTGCGCTGCGCCTCCCACTCCCCGACAAAGAAGGCCAGCGTGACCAGCAGCAGGCCTGCCAGCCATGGGCGCACATCGATCGCGCTCATCATGCAAGCACCCGCTGCGCCACTTCGAACAGACCAAGGCGCGCCGCCAGGCCGTTCGAGCCGCCGTTGATGCGCTGCGAAACTTTCACCTGGTTGCCCGTGTCCGCCAGCGCATTTAAGCCGCGCATCTGCCAGAACCAGCCGGCCGAACGGCAGGCAAGCACGACTTGCTCCAGCAGCTCGGGCTTGGCCAGCAGATCCAGACCAAGCGCCTTGCCGCATGCTGTGTAGTTGGCGCGGCCCGTCACTTGCAGCAGGCCGCGCCCCTTGAAGCGCACGCCGTCACCTGGTTGTGTATTGCCCAGGTCTGCGCGCCCTTCATAGGCCTGGCCGCTGGCCAGCTCCCGCACATAGAGCAGCTGCCCCGATTCATGACCCACTTGGGCCAGAAATGAGGCTTGCCGCGCCGGGGTGTTGATGCCGAATTCCAGCATTGCTGCGTTCAGCGGTTGAAGGAAGACGGACGCGCGGGAGCGCGCATACGGCATGATTTGAACCAATTGTGCGAGCGTCATCATAAGAAATTCACCAAAGCGAGAATGCCAATGAAGGAAAGCGTGGCCGTGCCGACGGTGCGCGTTTGCAGCCGGGGGTTGAGCACACAGAAAAGACAGCCGAGCAGCACGGCAAACGACAGCACTTTGATCGTCATTTATCACTCCCCAGGTAACGGCGCTTCAATGCGCCGATCAGGTCGGCCGAATTGATTTCCGTGAACACCTCGCGGCAGGTGGCCAGTGCGAAGAGCCCTACCAGGAACTCCACGCCGGAATGCACGCGGTCGCCGCCGATGCTGAAGAAGTCGATCAGCGCCGGCGCGATGTAGATGGCGCAGGCAAAACCGATGAGGAAGGAGACAAATTTCTGTGATGCGCTCAAGCTGTCTCCTAGAAACTTGAGCGACACGGCGGCGCCGGCGGCGCCTGGAAGGGACGCCAGGGCGATTTTGAGCAGCGTGGCGGTAAGCGCGGCGAAGGTTGAGACTGGTTCTGCCATGAAGGCTCCTAAAATGGAAAACCCGCCGTAGCGGGTTCTTGTGAGGCTGTCCACGGCGTGATGGGCCGTGTTATGTGGCGCGACGGTCGGTGACGACCATGCGGCGCGGTATGCACCGCAGACGCGGACCCTTGCCGCGCGCGCTACCCACCTGGCAAGCTCTCAGCCATGTATTTGGCCAGCTGCTCATCCTTTGGCGCGCTCCCATCCGACACGGATTACGCCGACGTTGTTATAAATGACCCATACATACAGGGCAATGAGGCCTGCAAGCGCCCAGTGGGGAATGCCTTGCTCCAGCACTGCCAGGTACAGAGCAACGAGCATGGCCGCCTTCGGCAGCAGCAGACCCGGCGCCAGGCCAAACTGGCGAATCAACCAGGCCATGAGCGGGTTTGCCTCCCGCCCGATCTGACGGGAAATGATGTAGTAGGTAGTGGCGACGTCCGCCAGCTGCAGCACGAACAGCGCGGTGAAGAGAAATGCCTGAATGTGGCTCATGCTGGCACCTCATACGCCATCGATAGCAGGCTGGGACCGGCCGCCAGTGCGGCAAAGCCCAGAGCGCGGCGCGCTAGGGCGTGTTTAACTTTTCTAGGTAAATTCATGAAGATCCTTTCATTATCGGAAGCGGCGGTGCTGAACGCGTGGGCTGTTTGCTGCCCGGCCGTGCTGCGTTTCAATCGCAGCGGTGCCGCATGCGCGGTTGAATTCCTGCTGGAAGGTGAGCCCCAGTACGGGATTTGACCAGGATTGCCCTGGCATGCACATCAGGCGGAACTTGGCGCCGGCCGCAATCCCGTTCAGGAACCGCTCGACCAGGAAGTCGGGAAGATCACTGGTGGGCTGGCCGGCCGTGATGCGCGTGGGCACCATGCAAACAGTCGCGGTAAAGCCAGCCGCCTGTGCGGCCAGCTGCGGCTCGCGGAAGCTGAGCGTGTTCCAGTCGCCCGCGACGTCATAGGCGCTCTCAGGCAAGGCACTTGCAGCGGAACGCCACACTTCCTTGACCAGCATGACCCGCGCACCTGCCGGCAAGACCGGCGCGAACAGTCCGCCGTCCATGGCGGCCAGTGGCACATTGGCGGTCCAGACGCCGCTACGCTCACACAGTTCGATGGCCGCTTCAAGCAGATTCATGCGAATCGTGCTGTCCGGACAGCCCACGACAAACGGCACCACGTAGGGCGAAAAGATTTCGAGGGAAATGGCCATGGGTTAGTGCGCCGCCGCTGGAATCTGTGCCTGGGTGGCAAACGGCAAGGCGGCCAGATTCGGGTTGTTGCCGGTCAAAGCCTGCACCTGGGCATTAAGCGAACTGGTGAACATGCCGGAATAGGCAGACGCATTGGATTGGGAAGATGCAAAGTCGGCATCCTTCATGTAAGCGCGCGCCAGGACGTAATTCACCAGGTCATCGATGTATTTGTCATCGACGGAAATCACAGCTGGATTGACGCTGTCAACTCCGTACAGCGGCGCCGCCTTGGTTCCCGTGTTCGGAATCTCGGCTGGATTGGCCAGATACGACACTTCTACCCAAGTTGGCGTGTCATTGACGGCGGGCGTGACATAAAAAATCTTGGGTGCGCGCGGGTCGAATACGAATTGCTCAACCCGCCCGGCGCCCGTAATGGTGTGCCAGTCAGGATTCTGACTGTCGAGCACTTCACGCGATACAACGCGCACCGCACGACCAGGGGTCAGGCCATCCGCCCCCATATTGCGCACCACGTCGTTGAGATAGTTCCCGTACACGGCAGTGGCAGGCGAGCCATCGCCCGGCAAGAGGTTGCCGGCGCCCAGCAGTTCGATGGATTGCTTGGTGCCAGGCTTGAGCTTGATCGCATCCACACGGGAGCACGATGCCGGCAAATACTTGGCAATGGCACGCTGACCATCGTTGAGCCAGGTCACAAGCTCCTTTTCATTCCAGCGAGTGAACTGCGGAGCCATGTCCTGCAGCTGCGTTGACACGCGAAAGAGCGCGTCGACTACTTTAGTTGAAGGCATTACGCTCTCCGGTGAATGGGTGGCCCGACTATGGGTATCGAGGTGTGGTGCTGGCCTTATGCCGCGCCGTGCACGTTGAAGTTAAAGCGGCGCAAGGAACGCTTCTTCATTTCGCCATTGGGCAGCGATTCGTGGATGTCCTGTACGCAGTTTTCGAGGGCGTGCAGGACTTCGACCGGAATGCTGGAGCGCACGTCGCGCGGAATCTGATAACCGACGCCATTGACGCTGACGAAAACGGCTTCGCGGCCCATCTCGCCTTCCTGCTCGTAAATGGTGATGCTCACTTTGTCGCCGCTCAGCGCGTCATCGTGCGCACTGCCTGTCACTGCCGTCGAGACTGCCTCTGCCTGGTCGAAGCCGCCCAGATCATCGAGTGTCGATACTTGGGAGGTGCTGCTTTTTTTGGTGTTCGCGTTCATGCGTCTACTCCATAAATTCGGATGAAATGAAAAAGGCCCGCAACCATGCGGGCCTTTCAAGGGGCGTACTGACGCCGTTATGCCGTTGCGCTAACTTCCACGCGCACCATCCACGCATCGTTCAGGATCACAGCCGTCTGCATGCTCTTCCACGCGGCGTGGCCGCGCTGGCCCAGCGGGTCAGAATCGCTAGGCTTCGGGTTGACGACCATCGGCGTCACCGCGTACATGCCTTTCAAGGCCACGATGCCATAGGCATTCGCTGCCAGGTACAGCACGGGGTACACATCGGCTTTGACGCCGCTGGCCGACAGCATGGCGCCCTTGTCGCCACCGGCGTCCGGGAAGGAATCGAAGATGGTCGACGTCAGATAGCGCACGTCTTCCACCTTGCCCAATTCATTCTCGAACGGCGTCATCGCGCCATATTTCTCAGCCGGCACGAAACCTGGCATGCCACGGATATCGCTTTCCAGGTCCGGGTGGGTCAGGCCGATGAAGCCAGGGGCAACAGCTTCCGTACCGAATGCCGGCGTGGACTTGACCACCGTGGTGATCGCGCGACCGTTCTGACGCTTCAGGGCGCGCGTCGCTTTACGCTGCACGGCAATGCTCAGCGCAGTATTGACCGCGCTACGCATGGCGCCGTTGCCGTACACGACGTTGGTGCCCGCTTTCAGTACGCCGAAACGCATTTTCTCGATCATCTGCGCGGCCTGCTCACCCAGCAGGGTGATCGACTCGTTCAGCACCGGGTCTTCATGGGTATCGAGGATCACATCGGTGATTTGGATACGGCTACCGTACTGCGTCAGGGTGGCAGTGACGTCGGTGATGGTCAGTTGCTGCGACGCAGGGGTGATACCTTCGGCCAGCGCGGTCGGCGTGGCGTCCAGCGCGTTGTAACGACGGAACTTCATGGTCTTGCTCGAATTGCCCGGCAAGGGTTTCGACTGGCCGAACTTCTCCAGGATCATGAATGGGATACCGCGCTTGAGCAGTTCTTTGGCCGCAAATGCTGCGGTACGTGGTTGAATATCGCCGAAAACGGACATTGAGATTTCCTCTAAAATGGGTGCAAAATCGAATAGAAAAGTTGGGTACACAGTCGATTCAGCGCGGGAGCGGGGGCCAGCCGGCCTGTCCGTTCACACCATGAAATTCGGAAACCAGTCGTATGCAGACGTGACCCATCAGCACGGCGCCATGGGCGGCCGCGCGATGAATGGTGTTTGCGCTATGGTTGCGTTCCTGTGAGCCCCGTCGATGACGCCGACGGGTTGACGACCTGCGAGCCTGCGCAGGTGCAGCTACTGCGGTTTAGTGCGCTTCCCAGGCCGTTTCGTAGTCCTTCGCGGCGGTTGGGGATTCCGGCAATTTCAAGCCGCCCGTACTGCGCACGCCTTCGGCCTGATCCATGGCCGTATCCATATCGGCGTCACCGTCCGACTTCGATGCTTTGTATTTTTTGAGCATGGCAATGATTTCCTTGGCCGTGCCAGCGCTGGCCACGCGCTCGGTTTCTTCCTTCTCGGCAGGTGCCAAACCGGCCAGCCATGCCTTGAATTCGTCGGAATTGGCGATGTCCATGAAGTCCGGATGCGCATCGGCGATTTTTTCGAAGTGCGCCCGCTCTTTCTCGCTGGTAATTTCGGCGATGATCGCGTCGATGTCCTGGCGCACTGGACCGGCATGCTCGCCGGCGACTGTGGTGGCGCAACGCTTTGCGACTTTGTTGATGACTTTGAGCAAGAGCGCGACGAATTCCGGGCCGAAATCGTCCGCCAGCGCCTTGAGGTCCGGATCGTCGCTGTCCACGCCTTCCTCATCCCCCTTGCCAGCGGCATCGCCCTTATCGTCTTGGTCGCCCTTATCGCCGGCGGCCGGCGTGCCGGCACCCGCTTTTTCACGATCCAGTTCCGCTTGCTGCGCCTTCAGGCGGCCTTCCCAGGAGCGCAAGCGCTGGTTTTCCTTCTCCACGTCGAGGGCCTGTGCCGCTCCGGCTTCCTGTGCTGCTGGATCGTCGCTTGCAGGACCTGCAGCTTCCTTACCTGCAGCTGCGGGCGCTGGCTCGCCTTCACCGCCATCGCGGCTCTTGTCCAGGTCAATCGAGACGGTGGGCGCAGTGCCGGTTGGCGTGGCCGTGCCGGGGGCTTCGTCCGGCGTCAGTCCGAATGCTTCATCTTCGGTCTGCTCCACCCGTTGCGGCTCTTCCGCGTAGGCGGCCGCATAGTCGGCCGCTGCCTTTTTGTTGCTCTCTTCAGTAATCGCCATGTGCATCTCCGTGGTTGGCTTATAAAAAAAGCCACCCGGTCAGGAGTGGCTCTGGCTGTCCTGATTACTCAGGGGTCAAAGAATCGTGTCGGGAGTTACCCGATCGGGGAGTCGTGCTGATTGGTGCTCACCATGGCCTGGCGCAGCTTGCGTACCTGGGACAAGGCGCCTTGGGTCCTCGGCACCACGTCCACTGGAGCGCTGGCAAGCGTTTCCAGGTGCAGTGCAGCTATGCTGTCGAGCAACTTGATCATCGCCATGTACAGATCGGTACCGCGATAGGCCCGCACCGTGACCAGCGCATCAACAGCGGCCGCATTCAGTTGCGTTTGGTCGGCCATCAGTCGATCGCCTGCGTTTCGATACCCGCCTGCATGCCCTCGCCCGGCCCAGCCATGGCTGGTACGGCAGCATTCGGCGCTTCTGGCTCCGGCGCGTTGCCGGGCACTGGCGTCGGCAGATCGTTGCCGGGCGGCGGTGCCGCCGGCAAGGTATCCTGGGGCGCTTGCGGCATCTGTTGTGGCGCAGCAGCATCTTCCCAGCCGGACGACTTGAGGATATTGTCGGCGCCCGGCGCAATCGTCGGATTGGTGGCGGCCACCCCGGCCGCTTGCGTGGCGGCATACACGGCGCCCACATTTTTCGCGGCGGCGTCGGCATTTTTCAGGCGTGCATTCGCCAGCACCTCTTGCACCTGGGCAGTCAGCTTGTCGAGGTTGGCCATTTTCAGTTTCATGTCCAGCTCCTGCTGCTGCTGGGCCAGTTGCTGCTGCTGTTTGGCCAATTCGTTGCTTTGTTCCGCAATGACTTCTTCTTCCGTTTTGACGACGTCGACCAGGTCGTGTGCTTCGGCACGCTGGCGCAACAGTTTTTCGCGTTTGATGAACGGCGCATCGAGCGGATTGGCCGTCTGCGCGGAGAACGCATCGAGCTGCTGGGCGCGGATCTCCTTGGCTACCAGGGAGGCGCTGCCACGCGCCTTGATGTTGTAATCTCCCTTGATGTCGTTATCCTTATTGAACTGCATGTTCCAGCAATACAGCGCATTGATGAACGGGGTGGTAATGCCCTCGTCATAGCCGTTGATCAGGTCCTTCATGACGACCGACGTATTGCCCATCAGCATGGATAGGCCCGAGGCAGTGCCGGCGGCGCCTTGGGTCGGATTTTCACCACCCATGTAGCGCGGTACGGCCGTGACCTCATCGGCATTGGTTTCGAACATGTTGACGATCGGATATAACTCTTCGAGCTTGCCCGGGATATTGAGCACGCGCACGGCCGGCGAGGCGGCATCCTTGCCATTGCGATACCACAACTTGAACGGATGCATGCGATCGGCTTTTTCCGTCGGTGACATCAAATCCATATTCACTTCAAACTGCGGACCGGCGGTCAGGGCGGCGTTGTCCAAGATCATGCGCACACCCGCATTGATCATGGTTTGATCGTCGCGCATGATGGTGGCCAGGCCTTCGCCAAAGATCGATGTCTCATCCTTGTCGAAGTAGTACAGGTGGTAAGGCCAGGTCACGCCGTTGATGGGCTGCAGGGCGGCGCGCACCACCTCACCGTTCGGCAGCAGCCACACGTTGGCGAAGAACGTTTCATGCATGCGCTCTTGCGGCACTTCAACCCCGCACGCCGCCAGCTGGACGGCATCGACCCATCCCCACCGCTCCAGAATCTCGTACTGGCCGTCGGCGTTCTTGGTGGCGCCGCGCTCGCCGACTTGGCGCAGCTCTTCGTCGTAGGCCTTGCGCTGATGCGAGCCGTCTGGGTTCGACAGCACGTATTCGCGTATCTTGTCGGCATCAAAACTCTTGCGCTCAGCCAGGGCCAGCGTGGCCGCCTTGCTCAGGACGTGGCGTTCATACACATAGCGGCAGTTTTCCAGCTCGGTCGCGCTCATGTCCGGGAAGAAGCGCCACAGCGGCACATAATCCACGAATGGCACGACATACGATTCCGTGATCGACTGCCACTTGCCATCCTTATGGATGAAGCGGGTCCGCACCTTGCGCTCGATCAGCGGCGCCTTCAAAATTCCCGTGCCGTACAGATGACCGGAATGGATTACGGCGCGGGCCGACTTCTTGTAGCGCGATTCGGTGAGCTGGTCATCGATCGTTTTCGACATGGCCTTGGCCGCAGCATCCACCATGTGCTTGATGGCGGCCTTGATCTCGTCCACCCCGGGCTTGCGCTGCAACACCTGGGTCAACTCGGCCGTGATCTTCGCCTCGGTTTCCGGCGCAACCGTCGGAACAGGCGTAGGCTCGATCGACCAGTTGCGGTCAGCGTTGGCTGGGAACAGCAGATCAAATACACGCGAATCGACCGTCTTGACCTTTACGCGCGTCTTGCGCACGAAGGCCTTTGAACGGTCCGCGTCCATTTCGGCTTCAATATCGGGGTCATACTGGCCGCGATACTGGCGCAGGTCCTGTAACCACCGCAACTCTGTCTCGCGACGTTCTTGCTCTGCCTGGGCAAACTCAGCCAGCCACACTGCGCCCAAGCCCGCCAGCGTTTTAAATGCGGGCGCGCCGGGCTCTTCGGACATCAGCGCTTCCTGCGCGGCGCTTTCGTATTCCCGCCGCTCGGCTTCGCGCTGCGCTGCGGCCTGCGCGTTGAGCATGGCTTGGGCCATGGCGCCGAGCTGGCCTTGCTCAGGTACGGTGCTGTCTGTCATGGGGATGCTCATAAAAAAAGCCACCTCAAGGGTGGCTGTCTGTGAATGGGGCGCTGCTCAATACCCGGCGCTTGTGGGCGAGCGGTAATGCTGCTGGCCGCCTCGATGTTCGGATGCCGCGCTGATCGGCGCGATGTGCTCCGCAAAGGTGAGTGCGATTGCGTCGGCCAGATCGGGGGACCGGACCTGGCGCGCCTTCATTTCATCCTTCGATTCGACCAGCTTGCGACCGTTCGAGCTGGTTTTGTACTTGGGCGCCGACATATCGGCGACCAGTGCCGGGTTCGGCGGCAATGTGCAGGGTTGGTCTTCCACCCATTCCTTCATGCGATACCACATTTCCGCACGCTTATTCGCATAGGTTTCACTATCCTCGGCCTTCGATGCGCTGTTCACCCCAATGACAGGAATGTTCAACTCCTTGAGCCGGTCCACGATGCCGCTGCCAATGCCGATCTTGTCGACCAGCATGCCGTCAGGCTGATATTGCTTCCAGTGCGCCGCCAGGATGCCGGCTACTTCCATCGGCCCCTTTTTCTCGTACACCTCCAGGCGGAACACCACGCGGCCGCGCCTGAACGCGATCGCCGTGCGGTCCGGGCCGTATTCGGCTGGGTCGCAGCCGATGATCAGCGGACCCATCATCGCGCGGTAGTCGCTGGCGATGGCCGCCATGACGTCGGTGGGGTTGATCAGCGGGTCGGTGGTGGCCGACTTGAACGCCAGCGCCGCCGTGGCGGGATACTCCTGATCGAACAGCCAGGCCATCGACTGGCCATAGGTGATGATCTTGTTAGCACGCCAGGCCATCTGAGCCATATCCAGGCCATAAGTCTCCATGTACTTCGTGTCGGCGGCCGACAGCTCGAAGTCTGCCGGCACGGCCGCGCGGTATTCGTCCTGCCAGAACCAGGGCACGAAAATGGCGATGTACTCGCCTATACCGGCTTCTGCGTCCTGCCACATCTGGTGGAAGGGGCCGCCGACACCATTGGCCGTGGACTCGATAATGATTTCGGTGCCGTCCATGTCCGAAATCGCATTGCCCAGACCCGCCATGTGCATGATGGCGTTGTCCCAGAAGGCAAATTCCGAGGCGTGTAGCAGCTGGGCCGTGTTGGAGCGGCCCACGTCCTTGGAACCAGCCGTGGCGAGCTTGTAGCCGCCGTCGAGCCGGTTGAAGACCAGTTCCTTGCTGTTCGTCGCACTGGTGGACGGCGAGAAAACGTTGTGCTGGTGATACCGCTTCACCATCTTGAACAGGTTGTCAGTCGCCTTCTGCTCGTGGGCTACGATGAACGCGTTGCGGCCGAAATTGATGCTGCTGATGCAGTAAAAGCGCGCGCCGATGTAAGTCGAAGCGCCCTGCTGACGGCCCTTGAGGATGATCGCGCGCACTTTGCCGGTGCGCTGGCGTTGTTCCTCGATCTTGGCGTGAATGTAGCGCTGCGCCCGATTGAAGCGCAACGGGACCTTCTTGCCCTCCTTGTCCTGCACGTACATACAGGTTTCGCAGTGCAATTCGATATCGTTTCGCAGCGCTTCAATCGTCCGATCGAATTCCGCCTGGCGGTTGCTACTCGCCATGCTTGGCCGCCACACGGCGGATGGCATCCTCTACGCCACTGCCGAGGTCTTCGTTATCCTTATCATCCATGCCGAACGCCTGGCGTTCCATTGCAACCAAGCTGCGCAGGGAGTCGGCCAGCGTCTTCATGGTGGAAGAGCGCGTGCTCAGCGAAATGACCTTCTCGAATAGCTCCAGGCGCTTGTTCTGGCCTTTCTCGTCGGGCTGGCACATGGCTTCCGCCAGCTGGTGCAGCAGGTCCCTGTTGTCCGTCTGGAATTCCAGCTCAGCAAGCAGACTGCTCGACAGCTTTCGGGCGCGCTGAATGTCGGTGCGGTGCGCCAGGATAATCTGCGACTGCATCGCGGCATTGGCCTCGACAATATCGCGCTCTTGCGCCGGCGGCAGATCGGGTGCCGGGTCCGGCATCGCGGCATGCGCGATGATCGATTGCGTCTTGGCGCGTATCTTCTCGGTCAGGTTGCGCGTGATACCCAGCTTCGTGAAGCGCTTGTCCATGGCCGCGCGCGATACGCCGTACTGCACGGCCATCTGCTGCTTGGTCTTGACGCCGGCGCGCCAGTCCGCCTCGACCAGGTCCCAGTCGATCGCCTTTCTTTCTGCTGCTGCCATGGATTACTGCGCCTTCTTGTGTTGTTTCTGCCGTGGCCTCTCCGCAGTCGTGCTTGGCACCTGCAAGGTCCCGATCGAGGCGACTGGCGCATGCGATCGCACCCAGCGGGCGGCGTACTCGACGTCCTCGTAGTCATCCGGCGCATCGTCAGCCGGCAACCAGGGCAACAACGGGTGGCGCGCCTCATCGATCGTCAGCGGGCGCTCGTCCTGCCGCGCATCGGGCTGGTGGTGGCATTGACGGGTGGTTTTCACGGCAGTCCAAAATAGAAGGCCCCGCACGCATTGCTGCGCCGGGGCCAGTGCCTGAAGGATCAGACACAACGGTGAAATGGTTGAATGGCAGATATGCCTGGTAAATAAATGCCCGGTCCTACCTGAGAAAATTTACCAATCGCCGTAAGTCGTTGATTATTTAGCCTTTGGCTGGAAGATCAATTTCTTCCGTCGCATCGCCAAAGCCGGGAACGTCGCGCTCGACGCCATACACGCGCTGCTGGAGGAACACGATGGCCAGCAATACTGCAACCGTGCCCAACACGCCCCAAGCCCAGCCCGGCGCGGCCAGGCGGTCCAGTAGCAATCCCAGCAGGATGATGAAGCCGAGGGGCGACGCCATCGGCAAGGAAGACGGCTTGATGGTAACTTTGCTTTTCGACATGTACGTTTCCGCGTTGAATTCGGGGGAATGGGCGGCGCCTGTGTGGACCGACCATTAAAAAAGCCCAGGCGACTTGTCATCGACTGGGCTTTCCGTGGCGGACTACCGCCATTTGATGATGGCCGATTGCTGATATCGGCTTGCAGCCTATAGAGCGGGAGTGGCCCGCCCCCGGAAGGGTAGTGTCCGTAACGCTCTGCGTCCCCTGCTCGCATATAGCATGCGACTCCCTGCCCCAGCTTGCGGGCAGCGATTCACCATCCTTCGACCCCTTGAAAGTGCCTATTTCAGGCCTCTTTACGCAAGAGACAGTTATTCAGACTATCGAATTGAGGCGAATTTTACGGCCATTTGTGCGGGTTTCGCCAGAACAAAATCGCGCGGATTTTCCCGCACAGGCTCCTTCCGGTATCCAAAGTAAACCGCTATACTGTATAAAAACACAGTATAAAGTAACCAAAATGACCATCTTCCCCCCCATTCCGGCTAGTTCTGGCGTACTCCAGCCCGGCACGCCCGCCGCGCAACTCGCGCCGCTGGCATCACGGCCGCTGTTCTGCCAGAAAATTCCCGCTGGATTCCCGTCGCCGGCGGCCGACTATACGGAAAAGGGCCTGGACCTGAATACCTTCATGGTCCAGCACAAGGAAGCATCGTTCTTTTTCAAGGTGGTGGGCATGAGTTTGTCCGGGGTGGGCATCCTGGATGGCGACATCGTGCTGGTGGACCGTTCAGTTACAGCTGCGCACGGCCACTACGTGCTGGCCGTCATCGATGGCGAATATACGCTCAAGCGCCTGTACCGCCAGCACGGGGTCATCGAACTGCATCCTGAAAATCCCGCATTCAAGCCGATACGCTTGGTGGAAGGCAACGAACTGCAGGTGTGGGGTGTCGTCACTGGCGTGGTGCGCAAGTTGCGGGTCTAGCCATGGCTGATGCGCGCGCCCAGCTGTTCGCCCTGGTGGACGTCAATAATTGCTACGTGTCATGTGAGCGGGCGATGAATCCGCGGCTGCGTGATGTTCCGGTGGTGGTGCTGTCGAACAATGACGGATGCGCCGTGGCCAGGTCGAATGAGGTGAAGGCGCTCGGGGTGAGCATGGGGGAACCGTGGCATAAATTACAGGACCTGGCGCGCCAGCACGGAATTGTGGCGTTGAGCAGTAATTACGCGCTCTATGCCGATTTTAGCAACCGCATCATGACGATCCTGCGCACCTACAGCCCGCACGTCGAGGTCTACAGCATCGATGAGGCCTTCCTGAGCCTGAACGGCATGGGCGGGCTGTGGGACACGCCTACGGCCATGGGCCAGGATATCCGCGCCAAGATACTCCAGTGGACCAGCCTGCCGGTGTGCGTGGGCGTGGGCGCATCGAAGACGCAAGCAAAGCTGGCCAACCACATCGCCAAGAAGTTTGCCCTGTTCAACAGCGTGTGCGATCTTTCCACGATGTCGGCCGCCCGCATGTTCTGGCTATTCTCCCGCATCGACGTCGGCGAGGTGTGGGGCGTGGGCCGGCGCATCGGCGACAAGCTGCGCGCCATGGGTATCAATTCGGTGCAGGACCTGAAAGAAGCCAGCCCGCGCGACATGCGTGCTAAGTTCGGGGTCGTGATGGAGCGCACATGCAACGAGATTCGGGGCATTTCCTGCCTGGCCCTGGAAGAGGTGGCGCCACCACGCAAGGAAATCGTCAGCTCCAAGTCCTTCGGCGCCATGGTGGCCAGCATCGACGAACTGGGCCAGGCCGTGACGTCCTATGTCACGCGCGCCAGTGAGAAGCTGCGGTCGCAGGATTCGGTCTGTGGGGCCGTCCACGTCTTTATACAGACCAACCCTTTTCGCAAAATGGACTTGCAGTACAGCAATGGCCTGACCGTGCCCTTGATTGTGCCGACGGACGATAGTCGCGTGCTGGCCGGCGCCGCCCTGCATGGCTTGGAACGGATATTCATCGAAGGCTTCCGCTACAAGAAGGCTGGCGTGATGCTGTTGGACCTGTCGCCCAAGAGCATGCTACAGGGCGTGCTGTTTGATGAAGCGCGCCCGCGCGAACCCGCTGTCAAGGTGATGGCGGCGCTCGATGCGCTGAACGATCGGTTCGGGCGGGACTCGGTGACGCTCGCGTCGGCAGGCCTGGCCCCGCGCTGGGCGATGCGCTCCGGCAATAAGACGCCCTGCTATACAACCAGGTGGGACGAGTTGCCAAAAGCCAATGCCAGATGAGTGGCCACCCAAACGGCACCAGAGTTCCCCATCATTTCAACACCGGTACCATGCTGCTCTTCCCTAGCTGGCGGCGATACAAAATCTCGATCCGGTAATCGCCATGCATCGCGCCGGCTATCTCGGTCGCGGTGGCCAGCTGTTCTCTGGCGCTTTCGAGCCTGTTCACCTGACGCATGACACTGGTTTGAAGCGAATCCACGCCCACAAGTTTGTCAATTCGGGCTGACAGCATAGCCAAAGCGCTACCCATTGTAAAAGTAGCTGGAATCATTTAAGGCCCAGCGCTTTCCTCGCCTCCTTGATGCCAGCCAGTGCCGGCGGCACCTGTGCACGGATAAGCGAAAACAGCTCCCGCATATCGCGCTCGAAGGGCTGCATGTAGGCCTTGCCCAGCTTCACGTAGAAGGCCTTGAAGAAATTGTCAGGCCCGTAGCCGGCCAAGGCATCCAGTGCGCGCAGCTGGCCCTCGGTGAGCTCGATGCTGGCCGTGATACTGACGCTGGTATTGATCTTGATGTCGCTCACAATGTTCCTTCGCATGCTGGGACGTTCTCGCCCAAGGTTGACTGGGCCACATCCGGCACGTCGGCGCCGAAGACGGCCGCCACGTAGGCCCGCATGGCCGCTTCCAGCCCGGTTGCGCCGGCCTGCCATCCGCAGTAGGTCGCTTCCCAGCCGCCCAGGTAGGGGCCGATGCGCACGCCAATGCGGTCGATGATGGGCCAGCTGACGGCCGGGTTGGTCGATGGGTCGAACCGCTGCTTGCCGCCGCGCACGCAGATCAGCATATCGGTGCGCGGCACCAGCTGGATGCGCAGCTGGTCGGCCGGGATGCCCTCGGCACGCCCTACCCAGTAATCGAGCAACGCATCGGTAAGCAGGGATACCCTCATGCTTGCACCCCACGTTTCAGCATCTTGTCGATGTCAGCGATGATTTCGGCCTGCGTTCCGCGCGGTCCGAAGTCCACAATCGTGTCGCGCGCCTCCCGCAACAAGTTAAGCGCCGGGTCTGTCCACACGGACGGATGAATACTCAGCGCGCTCGATGCCGGGCATGGTGATATGGAGTCTCGCCGCAGTTTGAGGAGAGCCCGTGCAATGTTCTCGCCTTCGTCCACCATCCGATCCCGCACGCCACGGCCAGCCAGCAGCGCATCAAGGGGGATGCCGGTCATTTTGATGACCAGACGAGATGCCACCTGCATTGCCTCACTCCATACCTGGTCAATAGAGGTCTGCAGGACATCGACAGCGTTAATGAGTGCTGGCGGCTCGAATGGCCCCACAGCGCAGTCCTCACGCAGTGGACTACCCTGTAGTGCGTTCATCACTTTCATCAGGGCAGCATATGCGGCGCCGGCGTCCTCCACCAGCTCGCCCTGGTACATCATGCCCTTTGCGGTGAGGCGCAGTTCGTTCGGACCCGGATGAAACACGAAGTCGTGGATGATGGGCTGTCCCATCGTAATCGAACCGGCGGCAAGAACGTCCGTGGGTATGCCGATACGGTACTGGCTGCTCATGCGGCGACTTCTGCACGGCGTGCCTTGGCGCGCTTGCGTGCACCGCCATGGCCTTGCCGCTTACTGGGAACAGTTCGGAGGTCAAGAACATGGCCTTGCCGATCGATCTTGACAGTTGCCGAGTGATCGCCGCCCACCTTCCCCAGGTCCGTGCCGATAATTACCGCTTTAGACGGAATTGCCAGGTTTATTGATTCGCTGTCAGGCCGCTGGAGCTCCGCCCACAATCGGGCCTGTCCGTGCGCAAGGGCGATAAATTCGGCAGCGGTACTCGTATCGCATTTGCTTGTGGGTGTTACATCCGCTTGCTTGAAGAGATCCTTGATCGCAACGTTGTCGATAGCGACCATTCCCCCAGGAGAGATAGTCACCTTGCGGACGGACAGGCCATAAGCCAGTGCGTCGCGCATGTGGTTCGCATCCGTGCGCTCGGCGCGCTCCATCATCGCCTTACCAATGGCTATCAGTTCCGGGTCAACCGCACAGGTTGCCAAAGGTTTGATCAGGGCGCCTTGAGTCTTTTTTGCTTTCGTTTTCACCAGCAAGTAGGCATGCACCATCAATGCTACGGCGGGGAGGATAAAGATCGCCAGGTTGAGGTAGCTGAACACGGGCAACTGGTGAGCTGCTTGCATGGAACTTACCGCCGCATGAAGAACGGTCAGGACGAGTAAGGCGGTGGTAATGCCGAAGTGAGTGAGGCGCATGATTATCAATCCAGGGGGTTAGGCGAAGGGGAATGCTTGGCGCACGGCTGTGGTGCTGCGCTTGAGGTAACAAGGCAGGCGCAGGCCGCGCCAATCGATGAAGGTCTGCCCGTGGCACGCCAAGCCGGACAGGGCCTTGGCGAAGTAGCTATGGAAGCCCTGACGGGTGAAGATCGCCGGCGACGGGCGGGCGTAGATCATCGCGTGCGGCCAGACGAATGGGAAGGATGCGGATTTGGTCATGGAGTTATCTTTCGACGTGCCGCGCACAATGCGCACGGCACTGTTTTTACTTGCTCATGTTGAGGAAAGGGATCGGAGCGCCCGAATACATGTTCTGTGGCAAGGCGCCGTCCCAGCGCTCGGCCTTGACCTTCTCGACTTCAATGCGGCGCAGTTCGAGCACATCCTTGCTTTGGGCCAGAGCGGAGTTCTGGATACGCAGGGCATCGGCTTGGGCGGTTGCTACCTTCAAGTTCGCATACGCTTCGCCATCCGCCTTGGCCTTGAGCGCGCTCGCTTCGGCTTCGGCAATCGCCACCTTCTGCTTCTGTTCCGATTCCACGGTGCGCAACTTGTTTTCGGCGCCCAGACGCAGCTGTTCCTGGGTAACTTTTTCGCTGATCGCCTTCATGTAATCGCCGCCGAACGAGAAATTGCGCATATCGATGTTGATCACCTGGGCGCCGTACATTTCCAACTTGACCGACAGCGCGGTTGCGATATCAGCCGATACTTGCGCGCGCTTGGCGATCAGGTCAGGCGCGTTGTAGCGGGCCGTCACGGCCTTAAACGCTTCCTGCGTGGCAGTTTGAACGTAGGAAGACAGATCGCCGTCATGGCTATACTTCTCGTAGACCTCGGCCACCTTCGCTACCTTGATGCTGTAGCGCACGGTCATGCTGACCTTGACCGGCTGGGTATCTGACGTATTGCCATCCGCGTTCTCGATGCTGGCCGTCTCGGCACGCACGCTGAACAGTGCGAGCTTTTCCCATGGCGCCAAAATGACCAGGCCTTCGTTCTGGATACCTTTGATGGCGCCGAACTGGGTGACAACGCCGCGCGAGCCGGTAGGCACGGTGCGGAATGGCCAATAAGCCAGCAGCATCACCAGGATGAGCAGCGCGCCGATAACGTCGCGCGCGATGGCAAAGGAGTTGAGAGCTTTATGGGCTGGCGTGTAGTCGCCGGCAGGAACATCCTTGGTATAGCGTTGTGCAAATTTCATTAATTACTTTCTTTTGATGCCGCGCAGATCGGGGCGCGGCTTCCCGTTTAGCGCATGGCACCTTCGAAAGCTGCCTGAGCTGCTTTGTACTCATCGGAATCCGGTAGCGCGCCCTCGTAGGGCAGATACACCCGCGCGGTGTAGTCCATCCTGGTGAACAGCACATCGACAGGGTCGTGGCCGTTGCATTCTTTGTTGAATGGTGCAAACAGGTGCGTCCACGGCCCAGGCTGGCCATCAATTATGTCGAGCTTGAGGTGATCGAGCTTGTTCGCCCAACGTGGCATACGCAGCCGATTGATGCCGCGCGCGGCGGCCTCATCGATGGAGATAAGGATGGTCGTGGCGGTCACAGGGATTCCTTCCATGCGAGGAATGGCGCGCGCACCAGGGTATGGAAGCGCTGGCCAGCCGCTTCATTGGTGTCGAGTTCCACGCGCGACTTCACCTGGCAGGTGGTGGTGATGAAGTCTTTGGCGGCATCGGCGGAAGCGATCACGGCAGGGCTGTTGAAGTCGGCCCACTGCCAGAATTGCGGGTCGCGGCAGAACACGCACGCGATGATGCACAGGTCGCGGGGATTGGCGGCCGTCATGCGCTGGCCCCCTTCGCCGTTGCTGTGCTGCTGTCGAGAACGCGGCGAGGTATAGGGCGTGCGTTCCAGCCCTGCCAAGCACATTCAACGTCCCTATTGCGATACCGTCCCCCTGGATGCCGATCAACGGAACCATGGCCGCCATAGAGGATGGTTTGCTCAAACAGCCCACGCGGGCCGTGGTCATTTACCGCCAGTTTGATTTGCAGCTCCGCGCGTGGGAAGCGGGACATGCACGGCCCAAGTTCCCATTGGTCAATGTTTTGCTTGGCGAAGTAGCGGTCGACCAGGTGAGCGGCGGCGATGACATCGGCTGGCGGCATTGGGTGAAATTGCGGGCGCAGGTCAGGGTCGCACACCTCGTAACGGCGCTCAAAATCATGCTTGCTCATCAGTTCTGTTTCGCCGCCCGGGTGTTCGAGGAAGAAGTCGCCAGGAGATGCACTACCGTACTTGAGACGGCCCCGCCCATCGGCGAATTGAACGTAGACCGACCCGCCGCTCTGGTAGTTGACCCAAGTGATGGGCGTCGCCATGACCCCCGCCGGCTTTAGGTGGTGGGTTACTTGCATGGCGGCCGCTTCCTGTGGGTGGTGCGCGCTTTGATGACCGGGTTGCATTCCTCATAGGCGAGGTCAAACGCTTCCTTGGTCATGGTGAAGCTGCCGCCCAAGTTGGGCGAGACAGCAATGTCGCCAACAGTAGGCTTGTCGGCCGAGGCGAGCATGCCCCCGTCGGCAAGTGCGGAAAAGAAGCGGCGAGGCGCGCCCTCTTCTACGCGGACAATCGCCGAGGCATGAACGCCGTCAGGGTCCGGTTGCGGGTTTGGTTGCATTATTGTTATCTCCTGTCGAAGGGGGTTGGTGAAGTGGGCAGGTTGCACAGTTCGCGCTTGTGCAACTTTTTGTGTAACCGTGGTTTGTGTAACTTTTAGAGGGTCTTCCAACAGGTCCGATTTTTCGATGAAGACGGCGCCGCGCGGCCTGCCCTGCAGCTGTTCTGCATGAACCCCTGGCGCAGAGCTAACCCATTGATATTGCTTATGATTCGTGCTTTTCGATGCAAGCATTCGTGCGCGGTCGCCGGGCCGTGGAACAATTGCCTTCGCATCAACTTGATGGTTGCGATTTTGGTTGCGCAACCGCTGTGCAACCAGCGGCGCAACTGCCGAATTTCCCAGGAGCGGCGCGCAACCGGGAAATTGACACTGATGATTTCGTATTGTCGGGTTCTTCATGTGGCTACAGGCTCTCCGGGAAGGTCCGCGCCCGATTCGCGCCCACCGAAACGTATCTTCGATTCAATGCGGTCCTGTGCGGCCCCAGCGGTGTCCATGTTGATTTCCAGATAACGCATGGTGGTGGCCGAATCCTTGTGCCGCATCATTGCCTGGATGGTTTGAATGGGCGTGCCTTCCTCGGACAACAGGGTTGCGCACGTCCCGCGCAGCCGGTGCGGTGTGATACCGGTGAGCCCGGTGATCGCATTGGCCTTGCGCATCGCGTGACGCGCATATCCCTCTGGAAGTTGTCCGCGTCGACGAGATGGCGCTACCAGCCCTTCTACCTTGCGGCGAGCCTGTAAGTACTCCGCCAGCCAGCCAGGCATACGGATCGGCACTGCTTCCTTGCCCTTGGTGATACCGGGCGTGTAGGTGCCACGCTCCCAATCCACCCACTCCCAGCGCGCGCTGGCCGCTTCCGATTCGCGCAGGCCCAGTCCGTACATGAGCCGCACGGCAATGCCGACGGAGGAATTGCGGCCGGTGGCGGTATCCAAGGCGCTGAACCATGCATCGGTCAGCGCCAGGGGCAGAATCTTGCGGGGCGTTTTTTGCTCAGGCAGCATCGCTATATCCCATGGCAAGGACGGCAACACATTGCGCTTGACGGCCCAGTTCACCAGCAGCCGCAAAATGCGCAGCCAGTGGTTGCCAGATGCGGGCTTGCGCGTGGCCAGGTGCTTATTGCGGGCTACCTCGACCCGAAGCGTATTGAGCTGGTCGATCGGCAGCGGGCCCATGCCGTACAGGTGGTTGCGCTTGAACGTGCTGATTCCCCGCCGATGTGATGCGCTGGCCACAGGGCCGCGTATCTCTTCCCACTCGGCGATCAGCGCATCGAGCGTGGGCATGATGTGCCCTCCGTTCACACGGATCAGCGCAGCAGCGTAGGCCAGATTGGCGATGGCCTGCGCGCGCCGCTTATCTCGCTCGCGGGTGCTGCGTTGGACGCGGGGCAATGGCGCGAGACGGAACCGATAGT
This sequence comes from Janthinobacterium saanense, assembly GCF_014200675.1. GTDB lineage: Bacteria > Pseudomonadota > Gammaproteobacteria > Burkholderiales > Burkholderiaceae_D > Janthinobacterium. The sequence continues at coordinate 39,096 of NZ_JACHCI010000027.1, forward strand.
GGTACAGGCGGCCGCGCAGGAAGACGGTGCAGGTCATGGTTGGCGATTGGCGTGGATGAGATGGTGGCCGGGCATGACGCGGTCAGTCCTCGTCAGCGATGGCAAGGGCAACGTGCTTGGCGGTGCTCGCTTGCATATCCTGGTGCGCCCGCTTGAGGCTGGGGTAGAGCTTGAATGCACGGTGGCCGAAGCGCCGCACCAGGTCGTAATAGGTACGCAAGCCGACGCCCAGCTGGTCCGCCGTGCGTTTCACCACCTGATGTGGCTTGAGGTAGAAGCATTCGAAGGCCAGCCACTCGCGCTGGTACTTCGCCACGTCGCGCAGCGTGTGCACGGCCATGTTGAAATATTGCATGTCAGGGTCATTGCGGGCGTTTGGCTCACGACCGGAGCCGCCGCCTGAAGCGACAGCACCCAGCACGCCATGGCTCACGGACTTGATGTAGAAGTGGCGCGTCTCGCACCAGCGCACCCAATCCCAGCAATGTTGTACAACCGGATCCTTCGATTTCATTCAGCCCGCCTCCATTATCAACGGAGGGCAGTCTAAATGCGGTTCTTGAAAAACTTAGATTATCGGCAGCTACAGGCTGATTCGCCATGGGAACATGGGGGAATAGCCGAGGAACAGGGGCTTGGCAAAGAAATTGCGCACGCGCGCCGGCACGATCGAACTTGGTGCTTGTGGTTCGCGCAGCTTCTGCTCGAGCAACGAGCGGGCAAGGTCGGTGATCCGGTACATGATCCCCTCCTTCACCAGGCAACCTTTCGTCACTAGGCTGGTGTACAGCTCGACCATCTTAGCGTGGTTGATCCCCATCGGCAGGGTGCGGTTGGGAAACTCGCCATGGGCTTCGGCGCCCTGGTAAATCGTCATCGGCCCTCGGCGCAAGAAGGCGATCAGGATGGCCTCGCCGCGCGAATTGGATTCCGGCAGCTTCATCGTGGTGGACCCATGCGGTGTAGTGCTTGCTCCAGTTCGTCCATCACTGGGCTTAGGTGGGCGAGCGCCTGGGCCAGCTGCGCCCTGTGCGGCGGATAAGTCATGCGCGATTCAGCGTCAACACGATCAAAGTGCCGCAGCAACTCATCCAAGTCACGCCGGCGAACAATGCAGGCGTCAGGGTGGGAGTGATGGCGATGGCGGCCATCCACAGGATGTTCCTGGGCCGCTTCACGTAATCGTTTCAAACTCTCGTCAAATGCCATGTTGTGCTTGTGAGGTGAAATGGTCTGTCGGTCAAGCCGCAAGGGGCGCGGCTTTGAAAAAGTTGCCTTCGTTGATGCGTTCTATCATGGTGCGCTCTGCCCGCGCTAAATCACCGCGGAGTGCCACCTCAAGCTGGGCGTCAGCCACCACAAGAGCTTGCGGTATCGTGGCGATGGCAGGGCCATCAAGCCGGAAAGTGCCAAGACGGAAGCCTCGCGCGGACGCCCGGAATATGGCCTCTTGAGCTTCGATGAACAGCTCTTGGTACTCGGCCCCAATCCCGTCCTCACACAGCAGCAGCCCAATGTTGATGGCCTCGCACAACGGCGACCATGCCTCATGTGGTGCCTGGTGGCACTTGATCTGCACAAAGGCCGTCCAGTAGCGCAGGCATGATTCGATGCGGTGCAAGTCGGTCAGCGGCTGGCGCATCGCGTGGTCAATTTCCTCTTGCACGGCGGCTGATTTCGACAAAATGCTGACGACGTTACACGCAAGGCCATGGCGGACCCGTTTCTTCGGCGCCGGCGGCGGCGCCGGTGGCGCGATGGCACGCGCACGCATAGCCATTAAGCAAACTCCTTGGGGGCCTGGTTGGCGCCGTGGTGCTGGGGCGTAGATGGCTTCATGTTCATTTCCTTGATTTTCTTGAGCAGGGCCGCCGATTCCTCGCGTCCCTTCGCTTTTACCTGGTCGTGCTGCTGCTGGGCAATTCGAGCTTTGTAAGCCAGCTGCCGCTGGTACTCGGCCCGAACCTGTTGCTTGAGTTCTGCCAATGCTGCTTCCCCCTCCGCATTTCGGACCCGGTCGTACACTGCTTGACGGGCATGCGCTGGCGCGCCGGCCAGAAGTCGTCGCTGGCAGCACTCCCGATGGGCGTCAAAGCGCCCGGTCAGGAAGAGGCAGAACTCGCAGTTCACTTCGCTTCCAAGCCCAGCAGGGCAAAGATTTCAGCGATCGACAGGCCGGAGCGAAAGTGCATGCGGATCATCATGCGCGATGTCACCTGCAGCTTGCCGTGACGAATCTTGCTGATGACAGCCGGCGCCACCTCCAAGGCGCGGCACAGGGCCGCATCGTTTTTCACGCCCATGCGTTCGCGGACGCAGTCGAGCAGTTGGTTAGCTCCGGTGGTGTCCGGCAGATCCTGTGATGTGGTGCTCATGCTGTTCGTTCCTCCTCAGTGGTTGGTTTTGCTTCTCGTTTTACAGGTCCTGCTTTACCCGTCAGCGAGCGCAGCTGGGCGCGCACGTCATCGGGAAGTGTGCCGGCCGGTGGCAGTGCTTCGGCAGCAATCCCTACCCTGCTCATGCGCGGCGGCGCGGGCGGCACGCCGCCGTTGTCGATCGCCGCGTACAGTCGTTGCTCGAATGCATACATCGACTCGCCCACCAGCGGGGCCATGTTCAATTCCCGGCCCTTGGCCAGCTTCATTTCGTCCGTTGCACGCCAAGCCTGATCGCCCCGCTTGCTGCCGGACTTCGGGCCGCCTTCGTTACGGCACCAGTTGCGCCAGGTGCCATCCCAGTTGGTCTTGGCTCCCTTCTGTCCTCCGACACCGCTCCAGTGGTCGCGGAATTTTTCGCCCACTTCCCGGATGTACTCGACGCTCCAGTCCGGATACTTGGCCTGCGCCCATTCCCCCCATGACTTGGGAAGAACGAAGGTGGGGGGGAGGCGCGTAGCGCGGACTGCCTTCGCTGCGATGTTCCCCTCTGCGCGCCCACCATCTGCGTTTACATCTTTGTTTACATCTGTATCTAGTGATTTGCCACGTTTGGCAGTTCCATTTGCCAATTTCGGCAAATGCAGTTGCCCCGGAAGGAATTTGCATTCGTCAAAAAAGGCATACCATTTCGTGCGGTCGACAGCACGCTCGTTGTAGTTGCCTGTCACCAATACTTCCAGCTTGGTGAGCTTTTCCAGGGAGTACCGAATCTGCTTGTTTGTCAGGTACGGGAACAGCTGCGAGAACGCCTCCACGCTGTTGTAGGTCCAGGTCCGGTCGTCACGGAAATTGACGCCGTTCGCCTTATTTTTCGCAATCCAGAATTGGAAGTTGCCGATCAAAATAGCCTCGATAACCCCGTAGCTTGAAGCATGTTCAATATCGAAACTATGATTCATCGTCGCCCATCCTTACGGCAATGGGCGCTATTTCTACTTGCTATACTCATCTGCAATCAATCCTTTGTGCTTCAAAATCGGCCGGCTTTTTGCCCGCGCTACTTCAAAATGATCCTGGACCAGGTCATAGGTCCAATCTGGGAAAGACGCCCAGCCGCCATCGAGGAACGCGTGGCATTGCGCGCAGCCATAGCACCCGGCCTCGTCCTTTGCTTTGATGCCCATCCCCTTCCCGTCGATCAGCCGGTTGGAATGGCACCAGACCGTTGTGTCGGTGTTGTTCCGGCAGATGCCGGCGAAATTCAGTGTGCAATCCTCGCCCTTGGCTGAACGCCTGATGGGTGTCATTTTTGGACCGCGCGTGCGCATCCGTCGCATGCGCGGCGCCGTTGCCGTGCCGTCGGTCTTTAACCAGCTCATGGCGCTCGTGCGGGCCAGCTGGCCGCCCGTCGATGGGAAGGGGGAACGCACGAGGGGGGTTGAACTGGCGACCATCGCGGTACGCTTGAGGGGAGTATTGCGGGAGGGCATCGGCGAACGGGTCAGGCCGGTCGTGCCGAGCGCCATGGAAGAACGCTTCATACGCCTCCCGCAGCTGCTGTTGGGCGGCGCGCGCACACCACGCACTTGCCGTACTGGTGCAATTGCTTTGCCGGCGCCTCTTTCCCGCAGGCACATTTCTGCTTACTTCTAACGGACGGGCGCATGGCAGCGGTGCGCTCCCGATACCTGTCCGTGGTACTCACGTATCCCATGCGCATTACACCGCCCTCCACTTGTTTCCGCGCGTGCACCGACCAGCAGAGACGATTTTTCCACTACGGCGCAGCCGCTGCAGTACGGGATAGAGCGATTCGGATTCAACGCCAAGGGCAGTGGCAATATCGCCGACGGCAATATCGGGATTTTCCTTGACCAGCTCCAGGGCGGAAACCTCCGTTGAAGAGTCCGCACGGACACCAGTAAAGACGGCGGCGCGCTTCGGCCTGCCTCCACCGCGTGCTGCCATGACATCCTGCTGAGCAATGAAATGTTCAAACGCGTTCATGCCGCCACTCCCAAGTCCGAAAACCAGGTACGAACTGGCATGCCGATTGGCGGCGCCTGGGTGGCGGGAATAACGGAGCAGCACGACGGTGGCCGGCCTGCAATAAAAAAGACGATCGACCGTGCGCCTGGCGACAGGTCACTGGCAATGTGGCCAGTTTCCTCCAAAGCCTGCAGGGCCCCGCGAATCTCCATCGCCTTGAAAGCATGCGACGCGCGGACGGCATTGCCGATTTGCGCGGCCGTCAGCGGGGTAGCCACTTCCAGTAGTTGATCAAGGACGAGTTTCTGGCACCGATCAACGGGCTGTGGTAAAGTTCTTTTTGTCATGGTAGTTAAGAAATGTAAGAAGAAGCCCGGTTGCCGCCGGGCTTTTTTTTGTCCAGCGTTTACGCACGCTGTAGAGCGGGCAGTCTTCCTGCCGATGTTTTATTTGTACTGCTCTGGCTGTAGGTAGACGATCGCTTCCGCCGGCACCACCTTCATCCCCGCACATGCCATCGCCAAACACACCAGCGACAGGGTTCCGCTCGACTTGAGGCGCGATATGGTGGATTCATGAACCCCCATCATTTCGGCGATGGCCACCGCTGTTGTTTTGTCGATGGCCTGCAAGAAATGGGCGTTATTCTTGCGTGACTGCTCCAGAATTTCCGGCGATACTGAGCACGAGTTGAAGTTGAGCACCCGGCTGAATGCCAAATCGGCGTCGCTTGTTTCGCTTTGGTCTATCATTGCGTCCCTATTTAATGCGTAGTAGTGATATCTGTGAAATTAAGCGAGTTTCAAATCGCCGAAAATGGCCGGGTTGAGTTGAGCCAGCGTGACGCGCCCATCGAGTACCTTCACGATGTCTTTGCAGCGCTTCGGCGTGGCAAAACCTTGCTCTACCCATCGCTGCACACACTGCGGCGTGCAGCCCAACAATCGCGCCAGCGCAGACTGCCCCTTGTCTAACGCCGACACGCCTTTTTCCTGGGCCGACTGCGCCTTGGCCAGTCTTGCCGCTGTTGCTATCCCAGATTCAAGCATTGTTTCCCTATGTAAATGAGTTAACCGAAATATTACAGTTATACCCATGAAACTGCAACGAATTGTTGTAGCGTAAACTGACAACTATCGTTGTAAACTATCCATAATGACTAAGTATGAAAATGACTCGACCGTCGAGTTCTCGAAAAGACTTGCAGCTGCCTTAGAACGCAAGAACGGAGGTAATCAATCCGATCTCGCGCGCAATGTCAATTGCACACCGCAAGCAGTAAATAAATGGCTCGCAGGCAGTCAGTTTCCCCGCGACCGTATCCTGCGTGTTGTCGCCGATTACTTAGGGGTAACGCCAGAGTATTTGAAATTTGGCACCCCCAATGAACCACCGCCGCCGCCTCCACCCAAGTTTTTTCTTATGTACCTTCAAGCCGATGAGGCTGAGTTCATCACTCATGTCCGCGAACTGAGTGAAACGGGCCGCAAGCAATTGCGCGCCTCTCTGATAAATGCCGAGAAACTACCCCCGGAAGCCCTGCCACACAAGGCCAATGGCACGCACTAACGCTAGACCAGGCGCAGCTTTGGCGTTGCGCTCTTCGCAATAATTTCCCGTACTGGCGCCGCCGGCGCCGCCTCGTCGCCAGCGTTCAGCGTCAATGCCACGTTGACCAGGTACAACCTCGATGACAGTGATGCTTTGTCAAAAGCACCAAGCAGAGTAGCCCGTGCTTCTGCAACTGTCATACGAGAAATATCGATGGCACCGTGGCTGTGCCCATTCAAAATACTGCGCCGCATAGTCTTGCCTTTTCTACAAAATAGTTAATACAAAGAAACGGGCGCTTACTTTGCACTATCCAATCGTTTCCATCAAGACCTATTCCAAGTCGTTGTAAAACCTGATCCGCAGAGCGTGATTATTGGTGAGAATTGCAATATTTTATTGCTAAACGCTTGCGTCATTGTAATTTTTAATTGTAGTATCCTGCTGGCAATAAATTGCTCTGGCCACCTCTTTTTGAGGGCCAACAGTCAAGGCAGCTCACCACGTAGTGGCGGTCAGGCATTCCGCTTGCCGCTTTACTTGCCAGGGAAGCATGGGGACGTTGCCTTGACTGTTGGTGCCATGGGCCGCGCCCAGCCGCCGGCCAGGCGCTCAACACTTTAGGCAAAGCCAATGACCGTACAGCATTTCCCATCCCCCGACGCGGGGAAACCCACCCTACCCAGCGCTCAACCAATGGAACCCGCAATGAAACGCCTCTACACCCAGGTGCTGCTTGTCGTCGGCATCGCCCTCGTCGGCCTGAATATCATGTATCCGTACCCAGCACCTCTAGGCTGCCGCAGCGATATGCTGGCTTAGCGCATGCCAGCAACAGCAAGCGTGCGCGGCAAAGTGCCGCGCACCAGGCCACGCACCCCGCCTGACAACCCCGCCCTTAATGCCCTCCTGGAACTGCGCGAGCTGGTCGCCAGTGAAGGCTACGCCATGACGGCGCTCACGCTGGCCGGCTACCGCCGCGACTTGCTCGCCACCTTCGACAACTACCTCAAAGACTGCACTTCATGACAAATCTCATCGAACTGCTGCGGGCCGGCCACTTGCCGCCTGCAACCGAAATCATCCGTCACCTGGAGCAGGCAGAAGAGCGCAACCGGCTCCAACAGTCCATCATGGATAAGGCGGCCTCCATCCTTTTGGAAGGGACCGTGTCGGAAGACGGCATTGACCCGGTACAGGCCGATGCCTGCATCGACCAGATCCGCGGCATATTTAACGACATTGGACAAACGACGGTAGAGCACAACCTGGGGCTGGTATATGCCAAGGTGGCAGAAATCGCCGGCATCCCGCCGGAAGATGAATTCAATATTTTGGCCGTGCTCGACACATTGCAGGCAGGGCCAGGAACGGACGAGGCGCCGGCAAGTCGGGAGGATTCGTCTCGCCTGGATCCGCTTGAGCACGCCGGCGGCTTTATGCGCGGCACGGATGGTGGCGCGCCTGCGTTTCGGATTTTCGGCCGTGATACCTGGCATGACTCTCTTCGCTCCGCGATAGATAAGGGGCAACAGGCCAACGCAGTTGCCACAGTGGGCGCACAGTAAAAAACCTTGGCTCACTCTTCCTTATTCGCAAGCCTGCTTTTGCGTTTAACCCCCTTCCCTGCTTGCGGGAAACCAGGGGAACACTTGCTCTATGGGGGCAAGTTCTTCCACTCCAGGTGGGCATGCCAACCTCGTCAAGGCCGGCTGGACGAATCATCCGAAGGCGCCCCAATTCCACAACATTGACCCAAAATTGTAAGTTTTGCCTAATTTTCTGGAATTTCAGTTGCAATTAGGCACTGCGACGAATAATATGCTGAAACAATAGTTTTTTTGAAAGCGGAAAATGCCCCCTGAGAATGTTTTGCGCCCCTTCCACGGGGTTCGCCTGAAGCTGGCCAAGGAATTCATTGGCTTCATCGGCCCAGACAAAAAATTCCGCGAGCTTGCAAAAGAAGCAATCGGCGATCTCATTCCGGTGGGCTCGACCAGTGCTCACAAAACATATCACGCCCTTGAGATTCGACGCATCCGTCAAAAAATCTTACCGGGCCTGGTAGCAGAAGCGTTCCGAGAGCTGCCGCCAATTATCAACTTCCGCATGTCAAAGGGCGGGACGGGTAAAACGACAGTCAGCGCTAACGTAGCCACTTGCTTTGCCCAGTGCGGCTACAAGACTTTGGTGATCGACGGCGATCCCCAAGGGTCCTTGAGCATGCAACTAGGATTTGATATCAATCGTTCGCTGACCCATATTGGCACCCTGTTAGAGCGCCTATCTAAAGCTCAGCCGACACAAATCCATGACGCGGTCGTTCCTGTATATTCCGGCGGAATGCTTGACCTTATCCCAGCTGACATTACGCTTGCAAATGATTCATGGATGATTTCGACCATGGGCCGCGAAGCACTTTTACAGCGACTAATGGAGCAAGAATCGGGATTCTTTAAACAGTATGAAGTGATCATTATTGACTCCGCCCCGGGCGCCTCCTTGCTGACGACTACCTTTATGGCAGCGAGCAATATTATTACGGCCGTGGTCATTCCAGAAGCTCAGTCAGTGCTTGCGCTCGAAGTGCTTGAAGGCAACATTGAGGAAATTAATCAATCGATCCGCCGCACCGGGCCCAAACTGGGCCTTCATATTATTGCAAATCGATACCGCCAAACTTATAAATCACACAATGATGCACTTGAGAAATTGGGCTCAAAATATGCCCCCTATCTCAACGACACCATTATCCGCGACTTTGCTGGGTTTTTACGTGAAACGGATATGAGCGACTTCTCTAAGTCAGCCCCAGTCCTTGAAAAAGAACCAAACAGCGTAGGCGCCCGTGACATTATCGATGTGACAAAAGCGCTGATCAAACTCTACAATGTAAAAATGAGTGCAGCCCCATCGGCGGAATTGGCAGCAGCAGCATGACAGGCAACACCCCCCTGACTCCAGATACGGCGCAAGATGCTGAAAAACCACCTGCAAGCGCGCGCAGGCAGGTCAAGTTTTCCGGCCTGGTCAATGCCGGCGTGATATCCCCCACGCCGGACATCAATAGCCCCCCTCATTTTGCTAACACATTATCTGGGGCGGCCGCGCCCCAACAGTTGCAGCCATTAGCGGATAGGCCTGTGGCTGCTTTAACCATTGACGCTACCCAGAAGGCAGAATGGGAGCTTGTTGAAAATGAAAGCGTTCGCCTGATCGATGTTGACATGGTTGATGACAGCCCATTTCAACCAGAGGATGAAGCTCGCGATCGCTATAACAGCGAAGGAATTGATGACCTGGCGCATACGATGGCCAGTGCAGGTCAAAAAGAAAACATTATTGTTCGAGTGGTCAATGGTCGCTTTGAACTGATCGCGGGCCATCGTCGCATCCGTGCCGCTCGCTCACTTGGCTGGGCGAAAATTAAAGCACTCGTTGTCGGAATGAAAGACGACCTTGAAGCCGAAAAATCGGTAATGGTCCACAACGAGGGTACTCAAGGCAACAGTGATTATGCCAAAGCTAAACTTTATCAGCGCGCAAAACAGAGAGGTTTCGCCAAGACCCAAGCCGATATCGCCCATATGTTTGCGACGAAACAGGCGTCAGTTTCTAAACGGCTTGCGATGCTTGAGTTACCAACTCCAATCCTAAATTTACTTGAATCGCAATTCGACCTTTTCGGCATGAATGCATCTGCTGCGATTCATGAATTGTTAGCTGAGCTCCCATCGGAGACGGATTTAATTACCAAGGCGGTTGCTCGCATCAAGCACGAAAACGCGAAAGAGAACTCAATTCGCGGGTGGGTTTTGCAGATGGTTCAGTCACGCACCAAACTACTATCTGGTAAGCCAGGCAAAACCAAGCCCAAGGTAATTACAGACCCAGCAGGGCGCCAGCTGTACACAGCAAAACTTGAAGGCCGTGTTATTACCTTCCGCGTCAGTGCGGCAGAGCTGGACCCGAGCGTCACCCTCGATGCCATGGTCGAGTATTTCCAGGCCGCAGCAAAAGGAAAAAGCAAAGAATGAAATACTTAAAATATCCATTAAAATCAATGACTTATAAATTATTCTACTGGAATAATTCTCAGATGATTGAGTTTAAGGAGGCGCGGCTATGAAAACCTAGCCCCCTAATGAAAAAACCCCAGCTTGCAGGCCGGGGTTTTTTGCTTTTTGGACTACGAATTTCGTACTTCAAGGTGACAAGGTGATGCCTGAGAACTTCATCTTATCCCCATGTGGTACGACCGTCAAACACTTTGTGGCATCTATGCCCATGTGGAGATACTTGTGCGCGCTCAAACCCTAGATGATGTTATTAAACCATACTTGCACCTCCCAACAGCCATTCAAACGGCCCTGGTCCGTGTTGAAACGCACCCTACTTTTCGCTCGATCACCAAAAGCACCCTGCTGGTACTGAAGGCGCTTGTGTCCCGCGCATCGGCAACCAACGGCACGCGCATCATCCATGCACGCCTCGATCGACTGGCCGAGGAAGCGAACGTCAGCTACAAAACGGTGCAACGTGCACTGCGCCAGTTTCATGAATTCAAATGGGCCAGCCCTGCGAGTGAAGGTCGATCCGAATGGGGCGTGTTCGAGGCAAAGCGCTATCGCCTCTCCCCCGACTTGTGCGCCCTGGTGCATCTGCCGACCAAGGAAAAGACCGCCTCCGAACTGGAGCAAGAGACAGAATTGTCCGACGGTGCTATATACGTTGATCTTAGTTTGAAAAAAGATCTCCGGAAGATTTCGATTGAGAATCGAAACGGCGAACCCCCAAAGCTACCCGCTGCCGTTGAACACGTCCCAGGCGAAACAGGCATCAGCCCAACCGGCATTTGCAAGCTGCTGGGCATTGCCCGCAAAGCCGGCTACCAGCTCGAACACGTCATTCTGGTTGCCAAGCCCTACCTGGCCAAGATCGGTACAGCCAGCCCGGGTCGAGCATTCCGCTACCTGCAGGCGATGCTGACGAATCCGAAGAAGGTTGATTACGCGGGTCGCGCTGCCCAGCTGGAGCGTGGTGACGAACCAGATCCAGCGAAGGCAATGCTCGCCATCGCCAAGCAGTGCCGCCACAAGAAATTCGTCCACGCTACCAAACCCGGCCTGCTGGTCCGCTTCTTCGATGGGGTGGCTGAGGTATCATGCGCCGGCCAGGTTGAAACGCTCGCAGGGCGCCAGTTGGAGGTGCTGTACGCGGACGTGGCCAAGGGCAAGTTGACGGAGGTAATCGAATAATGGACCGCGAACGCCAGCTACATCAGCAAGGCTACTGGCGCTTCACGCCCGCCGGCATGGCCATCCCGGGACTGTTCGATGCGATCGACTGGAGCGCGCGTGAACAGCGCCGATTCTGGCAGTCGCACCAGGTGCGTTTTGCCCAAGTGCCCTTGCCGCTGCAAGCCGCCTTTCTGTTCGCCTACGAGGCAGAACACCGGCACACGCCGATCACGAGCATGGAAGCGGCCTATGCGGCGCTGGTGCGCATTTCGGCATTCGGCTACGATACCGGCCCGGGCCTGGCAATCAAGGCAGCCATGGAAGCTGCCGGCGCCCAGTTGCAGCGCGAAGCGGCGACGGCAATGGAAGCGCGCCAGCGCGCATCGAGCGAAAGGAAGTGGCAGGCGGAACTGGCGAGCAAGCAGTTGCCGCGCGGGCCGGCGGCGAACCTGGCGCTGATACGCGCGGCGCTCAAGATGCCGGCAAGGGCACTATCGTGATGGCGGCCGCAGTCTCGGCGTGCCGGGTGGCGTCTTCCTTGTGCAAGTAGCGCCCGGTCGTGCCGATGTTCGCATGGCGCCCGTTCAGTTGGACCGTCTTGAGCGGCACGCCACGGTCGAGCTGGTGCGTCAGCGATGAATGGCGCAGCCAGTGCGTCGAAGCCTGACCCAGCCGGTGCGCGACTTCATGCTGGCCGTGTTCGTTCGCCAGCTGCACCGCGCGGCGCATGATGACCTTCATGGCGGCGGCCACGGCGTTGTGACTGGCGCGCCGCAGCGAACCGCGCGACGACAGTACCAGGGGGACAGTGTCGCCAGGCGCCGGCATGGCGGCCAGGCCATAAGCCAGCCGATAGCAACGGTACTCATCGAGCAACGCCGCCGGCACCGGCACCTTGCCGTGGCGGCGCCCTTTGCCCAGAACGTGCAGCCACCAGGCGCCGGCATCATCGCATCGCACGCTGCGCATGTCGGCGCCGGCCAGCTCGGACAAGCGCACGGCCGTGAGGTAAAACGCCTGCACCAGGAAGCGCGCCCGCGCGCGGCGCAATGCCGCTGACGGCGTCGACGCTGGCATGTGCTCGGCGGCCAGCAGCATGAAGGCGATGGCCGCCGGCGGCAGGAAGCGCTCGATGGCTTCATTCGACACCACACGCATGCTGCCCAGCAGCTTGGCCGGGTTGGTTGGGAGATACTGCGCCGCGCGCGCCCAGCTGAATAAACCCTTGAGCACGGTCAGCGCCTGGACCTGCGACGCCGGCGACAGCGGACCGCAGAAAGGGCGCCAGCGCGGATCGCTGCGCGGATAGCGCTCGGCCCTGATCCAGTCGTCCGCCGGCGCCGGGTCGGCAAGAAAGGCGGCATAGGCGAGCAGGTCCTCGTAGGCCGTGGTGCGCAAACTCAGGCCGTGCGCACGCAACCACAGCACGAAGCGCTCGGCTTCCTTGCGGGCGTTGCGCACGGTACGCGGGGAAAGGTTGGGGCGGCGCAGCCACAAGGCAACGATGCCATCATCGTCGGCCGCGCGCGTCAGGGCACCAGGGGGGAGGGCAGGGGGAGCTGGCTCCGATGTGACAAGGCGGGTTCCAGACTGGTCCTGCGACGTTGTCAGTTCGGTAGCCATAGCCCTCCCCAAGGTAGGTCAGTTAGGTTTTAGCATCGCCCTGGGCGAGTACCTTGGCCAACTGGGCGCGCACGTCGGCCAGGGCAGTACGATCGCTGAGCAGCATGCCGCGCAGTTCGGCCGCCTCTTCCGTCGCCTTGCGCTCATTGGCGCGCGCGTCTGCCGACAGCTTGCGCGACGACTCCAGTTCACGCGAGGCACTTTCCAGCCGGGCCTGACAGCCTTGCACCGACAAGTTGGCGTTGGCCAGCTCGCGCGTGGCGCCGCTCAATTGCCGCTCCAGCTCAACGATGCGGGCGAGGGCGGTTTTCTCGCGCGCCTCGATGTCGCCGGCGCGCGTGTCAGCGGCATCGAGGCGCGCGGTCAATACCGCTGCCTGCTGTTCGGCCGCCACCCGGCCGGCGTGCTCGCTGGCCGCCTCATTGCGCAGCGCCACCAGTTCGGCCTCGATGCGCGGCACCACTTCCAACTGGTGACGCGCCTTCGTCAACTCGGCACGCACCGCCTCGGCCGCGCGGCGCTCGTTGTCCAATTGCGTCTGCGTCGTCAGCGACTCGGCTTCGACCTGGAGTATGCGCCCCTGCAAGATGGCCAGTTCATTACGCGCGGCGTGCAGCGCTTCTGCATTCGCATCGAGCTCCTTCGCCTGGGCCTCGTTCTCCGTGGCCAGGTCGGCGGCTTCCTGCAATTGGTCCACCAGCTCGGCCTCGATCGTGGCTGTACTAGCGGCCAGTTCTTGCGCGAGGAATTCGAGGATGGCGCGCTGCAATGGCGCCGGCAGGGTGAGGGAGGCGTTGACCGCATGCTCTTCACCCGTTTTCCAGGTCTGCAACAATTTATTGATGGTGCCCATGCTGCCGATGTTGCCCAGCCGTTCACGCACGGCGCGCGAGGTGGGATTGGCACCGGCCGCTTTCATGGCGTCGGCGATGGCGGCGACTTGTACATAGGTGATGCTCGATTCCCGGCCCATACCATTCCTTGAAGGTGATTGTTACGTTATGTTATGTTATTTTTTGTTATGTTACGTTATGGAATGGTGCGGGGCAAGGGCGAAGGGAAGTTTCCATGCGGTCAATTTTACGCAGTTTTCCGGCCCGATGGTAAACAGGTGATTAGGAGAGTAATCACCCGTTAAGCCAAATTCGGCCGCCAGATGGCCGGCCGATATGCTGTGAGCAGGGGAGGGCACAGCGTCCACGTACATCAGGCCTCGCCGCCTGGCACGCGTCGCCCGCCGCCTCAACTAGCCGCGCGTGGCGCCAACGCATCGCCCTGACTATGCGCCAGCACTATTAAATTGCACATTTTTTGAACATGTTGTCGATTAGGGCTACAATGGACATCAGTACACAGGAGGACAACCACTATGAATACCGCTACTTTGCGCCGCCCAACCGGCGACGAACTGGAACGCGAAATTGAAGATATCGAATCGCGTATCCATGACGAGAACATCCGCACCACAATTCAAGAACGCATGGCGCGCGCGCGTCAGCCAGGCGCCGCCCGCGTATCGCACGGCGAAGCCTTCGCGCAATCGCGTGCCCGCCTGATGGACATGCTGACTGCGCCTGTCGATGGCTGATTGGGCCATCGAATGGCTCGATGAGGCTGTCGAAGACAAAAACAAAATTGTCTTCTACATCGCTCGGCGCGACCCCGTTGCCGCGTTCGGCATCGATGAGGAATTCGACAAGCAAGTCGGCGCGCTGGCGAGCTTTCCCGGCATGGGAAGAGTCGGCCGCATTCCTGGCAGCCGTGAGCTGTTGATGAATCCTTTGCATTACATCGTCGTCTACGAGCTCAATACGGTCGATGAGATCGTGACCATTTTGCATATCTACGACGACAGGCAATCCGGACCACGCTTCATCCGCATTCGTTAATGCCAGCGGCGCGCACGCCGCACTATTTATGATCCTCTTCAGATCGCTGCACGCAGCCGCCGTGCAGCGATCTGCTGTGCCCGCACCCATCTAGCAGGCAAGCCCTTTCGCCAGCCTGACTCCCACCTTCCTACCCAAGACGCCCCCATGGCGGGTTTATCGCGCATTTTTACGCGCAAAGCATTACAACTTTGTATTGCACATTACAATAAATTGTTACAATCGGCTCCCTATTATTGCGCGCAAGCCGGAGCCACCATGTCCCTCGAAGAAGACGTCAGTAAACTGACACAAGCCACCACGGAGCTAATCAAAGCCGTCAACGTTCAAAAATCCTACCTCGACGCGGCGGCAAAAGCGGCCATCGCCGGCGTCACCGTCCAGGGCGCGATCGTGCCGACACCCGGGAAATCGCCCGTCGGGAATGCAAATGGTTTATTTGACCCAGCCTGGCTTGATCCGAGCTTGCCGCTTGCCTCACCTCTTTCGGTGGGAGCAGTCAACAAGTATGGATACACCTTCATGCAAGGTGGCCAAGGCCAGCGTCTGTTCAAGCTCGCAACGATGCTGGGGAATGGCCTCAGTACATATGCATCCTTACGTATCGACGCCATGATCGGTAATTGGCTGGGCTCGGAACTTACAGCCATGACTATTGTTCTGGGTAGCCGTAACGATGCTACTGGTTTGTCGGTAGACTGGAACACTACTCGTTTTGTGGCGAGCAACGTCCGTTTTGTTGCTTACAAGGAAGCCAATGGTGAAATTTCAGTGTATCTCTTCTTTTTAGCGGGATCTTATGCACAGGCATCATTACAAATGATGGGCATGCAGACCGTGACTTACGCTGCACCAGCAGCTGTCAGTTCTGTTACAGGTACGCTAATCTGGGATAGCTCGGTTGGGCCAGAAGTTAGCAGCGCCTACCGTTCGCCGCGCTCCCGTGGCACGGGCCCTGCTTCAGTTCCAGGGGTACTGAATGGCACCAGTTTTGATAGTCTTGTCGAAGTGCGTGCGCAGGACGGTATCACTTCTTCTGTGTCGTACCTTGCAGGTGCGCCAAAAGCGGACTCAATGGCAGCGAAACAAGAGGCAGAAGCCCTGCGTATTGGGGTGTCGGGAAATACGGGAATATCTTATGCTGGTTTCTTCCAAGGCTTGGTATCCGTGGCTGAAAATAACAGCCCATTCGCATTGGGGTACAAACTGTCGTTTAAGGCACGAGATGTAGGTTCTGGCAACTTCACCCCGACACTGTTCTCCATTACCGGCAATGGCCAAGTCTACATGCCTGTTATCAAAGTCGGGACAAATGACACCTCGGCAATCAATGTCATAGCCGTAGCCGGTGTTGAAGGAACCGATATATTAACGATTGTCGACGCTACCGGCTATCGCAAGTGTAATGGCGAATGGGGCAATCTCACAAATGCCGCTCAGATTGTGAAGGCGAACTCAGTTACCGGCCGCAGTAGCAATAACCGGGGCACTGTCAACACGATGGGTAACGATTATGCCGAGTACATTTTCAAAAGCCCATCATGCGGGAACGTCGCGCCAGGTCAAATTGTCGGCATCAGCGCGGACAATAAAATCACCGATCAATGGGCTGGCACCGTATTGTTTTCGATTAAATCAACTGCCCCATCATTTGTCGGCGGCGATTCTTGGGCCGACAATGTAGGACGCCGTCCAGATCCCCTAGCTGGCGCAGCACCCATCCAGCCCATGCGCCGTGAAACAACAACCGCGCAGCAGCCTGTTCCAGGCACCAATCCCCCGGAATACGAGGATGTGGTCACCGAGGCTGGCGACAGCGATGACGAATGGGCCGCCAAGCAGGCGGTCTACGCAGATACTCTAGCGGCCTACACTGCGGCTGTGCAGCAGGATGCTGACGCCATGGCGGCCTTCGATGCTTTGCTGGAAGCGGAGCGCGAGAAGGTAGATCGCATCGCCATCGCGGGCCGGGTACCGGTCAATGTGCTGGACGCCCAGCCTGGCGATTACATCGTGCCGGTGCAAGACGGCGCAGGCATCAAGGGCATTCCTGTGCACGAGGATAATCTCACCATGAAACAGTACCTGAGTGCAGTCGGGCGCGTGATCTCGATCGAGCCGGACGGCCGGGCCTACGTGATGGTCAAGGTCGTGTAGGACAGCAGTATTCTCCCCTGGCTATTCCCTGCCGGCGGCACGTATAAGTAAACGCCGCAGAGGATAGCCAGTCATTCAGATTAAGCCGCGCCGCCTAGTTCCAGTATTTTCAGGCTTTCGTCTTCACCGGAATGCGCCAAGCTGGCGCCAGTAATCAAGACGAACATCTGCAAGGTGCTAAAGTGAGCCGGTGATGGAACAGTTAATGGCGAAGGAATCCGGCCCAGATCATGATACGCATTCACTAGCGCTTGAATGGACGGCCTGGCAGCGGCTGTTCCGCTAAGGGCAATGACAGAAGCAATTCCACCGACATAATTGTCAAATTCATTTTCAAAACGCTCGACGTAAGATTCTGCCGAAGTTCGCTTCAAATGTTCGGAAAGCGTAGTGCATTCCTCGTGCACGCAATGGTGCCTGGTGCCATTTTCGATATTCATCGCAGTCTTTCAAAAAATAGAAAAAACAGGGACGCAGATCGTATTGGAATGAACACGCTCTACGTGTGAGGTGGTGCCTATCATACCGCCTAATCGAAGGCTGACGCCCATATTGGCCATGCGGGTCACTCGCCTGCAAACGCATCCCTGCGCGCATGCATGCGGGCTACAATTTTGTATTGCACATTACAATTTATTGTTACAATTCTGGTTCACAATGGATTGCACAATACAAATCATGATCCCCATCTACATCGGCCTGCTGCATGCGGGCCTGGAAGTTATGCGTTCGCAGCAGGCTGCGGCTATGCTGCAAGCCAAGTATCGCCGCCAGGCGCAAGAACTTGCAGAGATGATGGCGCGCGCCAGCGGCGATGTGATCGACGTCGACGCGCGCTTCATCGATGAGCCGTTGGCATTGCCGCTGGACGACCAGCTGGGCCAGCCATGAAGCAAACGGCCGTCGTCTATGGCGAATTACAGCTGGTGTACGACACGTTCAATGCAGCGTTGTTCGATTCAAGCCTGGCGGACTGCCTGCTGACGTTGCAGCGCAAAGACCGTACCATGGGCTATTTTTCGCCGGGGCGCTTCGGCAACCACCAGGGCGACAAGCTGCATGAAATTGCGCTGAACCCCGATTGCTTCGCCGTCGTGCCGCTGATCGAGATCATGGCCACCATTGCCCACGAAATGGCGCACCTGTGGCAGCACCAGCACGGCACGCCAGGACGCGGGCGCTACCACGACAAGGAGTGGGGCGACAAGATGGAGGCGATAGGCCTCATGCCGTCCTCGACGGGCCTGCCAGGGGGCAAGAAGACCGGCGACAAGGTGGCCGACTACCCGATCGCCGGCGGGCGCTTCCTGGCCGTGTGCGACCAGCTGCTCACCAATGATTTCAAAATATCCTGGTACGACAGGTTCAGTACCGTGCGCCCGTACACCGCCGGCGCCGCCGCGCCCGGCCTCGGCCTGAACCTGCCGCCGGCGGCCGTGGCCGTGGCCGCTGAGAGCGGCGTGCAGATGGCGCCGCCGGCGCTGACCGCCTCGGGCGCCGTGGCCAACAAGAGCAACCGTTCGAAATACCGCTGCCAGTGCAACCAACAGGTATGGGGCAAGCCAGGCCTGAAACTGCGCTGCGAGACGTGCGAGCACCTGTTCGAGGAACAGGCTTAGCAGGGGCAGGAGGGACCGTCAGGGGCGCGCCAAATAATCTAAGTTTGGCGCCAAGCGCTCCTATACTCGGCCGCGCACCACCTCCCTCCACTCTGAAAGCCATTATGCAACGCACGTATCGCTCGATGTCCTTGATGTTGGCGGCCGCCCTGGCCCTGACCGCCTGCGGCCACGACGCGCCGCCGGCGCAAACCACCCACCCCAACGCCGCGACAGCGCCGGCAGCGGCCCCCGTCATCGTCAATGCCGCGCCGGCCCAGTCGGGCATGACCGACTTGCTGACGGGCGGCGCCCTGGGCTACCTTCTGGGCAAGTCGAGCAGCGGTGGTGGCCATGCCGCGCCCGCGCCGTCCAGCGCCACCGTGCACAAGACCATCGTGCACCAAACCGTGGTGCAGGCGGCCCCGGTGGCGCGCCCGGCGGCGCCTGTTGCCGTGCTGCCGTCCGCCACGCCCAAGCCGGCCAGCACCACGGCCGTGACGTTGGCCAAGCCAGCCCCCAGCTACGCCCCGCGCAGCGCCTATGCCAGCACGACGGGCAGCAGCGCATACCGCGCCGCCGCCGCGCCGGCGCGCGCAGTAACGACCACGGCGCCTTCCTACGCCCGTAGCTACTCGCCGCCGGCCACCTACAGCGGGCGCCGCTGATCGCGCGCACCATGCTGGGCCCGCCTGCCATCCATGTATTGCACCTCCAGGCGCCACGCAGTCGCCTGCCCCAACCTACCCACCAGGAGAACACCATGATCGATGTCAAAAAGCTGATGAAAGAAGCCACCAAGGAAGTGGGCGAAGAACGCCGTACCAAGGCCAAGAATGCGCTGGTGGCGGCACTGCGCCGGCGCGAAAGCGCGCTGCAGGTCGTGCGTAACTGCGAGGCGGAAATTACGGATCTGCAAGCGAGCATCGAAGATGGCTCGTTTAACTGATCGCATCCCCCTGGTGCAGTCCGAGCCCGTTCCGGTCCAGTTGTGCGGGTTCTTCTCGAACACGTACCTCCTGGGCCGGCAGGGCTGGAAGCTGGCCCTGGACGAAAACTACATGGACCCCTATGCCTCGCGAGCGATGCTGCACCACGAACGCCTGGAGCTGACGTTGTTCGGCCAGCTGCGGGGCGGCACGCTCTTGCGCAGAACGCGCATGGACCGGGGCTATGGTGGCGGGCCAAACAGCGCGCATTTCGGCAACTACTCCAACTTTGAACGCCAGGAACGGGCCTGGTATGCCGCAGTGGATGAAGACAGCCCCCATATTGAGTTACAGCGCGCCGGTGGGCGTAGCACCCATGTGCTCCAGATGCCATCGTTGAAGGAAATGAGCTGGCGCGATACGCAACCTGAATTATGCGAGGCGGCGACCAGCAGCGAGCTGTACCGTTTACCTCTCTTTGCCGAGCTCCACGCGGCGCGCCCGGACACGCAGGAATTGATCGTGGAGCCGGCCGACGTGCAATGCCTGCTCGATCAGATCCTGGCGGCGCAGGGGCCGATGCGGCGCGAGATTCGCGCCCGCGACAAACGCCGCGATGCCGATAGCAGCGCAGCTGCTGCACCACGCCAGGTGCATGCCCAGATCGTCTCGCTACACGCGGCCTAATCCACCTCCCTTCCTCACCCACCCTGCGTCGCCACGGCGCAGGGTTATTCCCAGAAATTGCCCTGCCATCGTGCGTTTTAGCATGCCGTTTTAAAACGTCTACATGCCCGCTTAAAAACGCTTTTTAAATGAATTGTGCCAATTTGTTTAAATTTTCGTTGTCTTCGTGGATAGTTTGCCCCTATCATTACAACAGTTTGTTGTAACTCGCACTTTAACCACGGAGAAAGCATGAACACAGTTGATATATCCACCCTGACGATTCCTGAATTAAAAGGCCTGCAATCGGACGTTGCCAAGCTCATCGAGAAACGCAATACCGATGCAATCAGCAACGCCCGCGCGCAAATCGCCGAGATTGCCAAGAATGCAGGCATCAACCTGAAAGACCTGGTGGCCAAGGGCGACAAGGGCGACGTAAAAAAAGCCCCGATCAAATTCCGCGACCCGACTGACGCGAATAACACCTGGAGTGGACGCGGGCGCCTGCCGAACTGGGCGCTGAAAATGAAAGAGGCCGGCACGCTCGACAGCGCGCGCGTTTAATTCACACAGGACACCATGACAATGATCCACCAGAAACAAATCACCCGTTATTCCATGCGTACCACCGATGGGCAGCATGCAACGATCGCGCTCGATATCGGCGCCGATTCCGTGACCTTCATGGCCGATAGCTCCTTCGGCCCGTTTTGCCACCGCTGGAATGGGACGGGCGGCAACCCGATCCCCTTCTTGCGGGGCCTGCGCTTTGATGACGTCATGCAGCAGCTGCGTGGCGACGCCAGCCGCATCTTCGACCGCGAAGCGCAAGAAAAGGTGCTGCAAGCGCGTACTATCACCCTGCGCCGCCAGCGCAAGTTCGATGCCGAGCAGGCGCGCTGGTGCTTCGAAGAAGTCGGCCATGTGTGCGACGCGCGCAACCTCGACCAGTTCTGGGCCAACCTGTTTCATAGCGACCTGTCGCTGCACCTGTTCAATAATTGCATTGCGGGCTTTTCCGCTGAAACGCGCGCGCACCCCCATTGCGTCGATTTCTGGGACTTGATGTGGGTCCCGTTGATGGCCCAGCTGGCGCGCGACACGGCGCTGGCGACCGCACGCGGCGAGGTGGCGGCATGACGAAGATCACCAAAGAAGCGCAATTCATCGCTGATATGATCCGCTGCCGTGGCATGGAGTGGGTGCGCCTGGGCATGCAGGTGGAAGTGGCGGGCAGCATGGGCACCATCGTTGGCATGAATTCTAGCGCCAACCTGGACGTCGTATTTGCCAATCGCCTCAAGTACGGCAAGGGGCCGAGCAACTGCCATCCCTGGTGGGAAACGCGCTATTTCGATCGGGACGGGACGGTGATCAAGGACTACCGCCGTCAGCCAACGGCGATATCCCTGGACCTGACGCCTGCGGCGGTGGTTGCATGAGTTACCGCCTCACCGAAGCGCAGTTCTTCAAGGATATTGCTAAACATGACATGATCGTGATTCGTGACGAAGGGAACAACCGCCATATCCGCTTCAAGCAACCTGGCACCAACAACGCCCATTTCGACCTGATCACCTGGCCGGGCCACCTCTGCTATACCGGAGACATGGGCACCTATGTGTTTCAACGCGTGCCTGATATGTTTGCGTTCTTTCGCACCTCCAGCGTCGAAGGTGGCGATGCGGATACGCTGCATATCAACGTGGAATACTGGACGGAGAAACTGATTGCTGTCGATGGCAACCGTGACGGTGGCAAGGTCAAGGCATTCGTCGAGGACAAGTTCAAACGCGTCATCAATGAATACCGCGTGCAGTGGATGCGCGATGCCAAGGCAACGGGCGCGCTCGACAAGGACAGCCGGCGCCAGTTGTGGGAAGCGGTAGACGACGAGGTGCTGTACCGGCTGGGGGACGGCGCAGATCGCGCAGAACTCGCCGCCTATGACTTCTGTTATAACCCGCACCCGAAAAAGGAATATAGCTGGCAGTTCGAGGAACTGTTCGAGCACGACTTCACCGAATTTACGACCAGCATCCGCTGGTGTTGCTATGCACTGGCCTGGGGCATCAAGAAATACGACGCCTCCAAAGTCACCGCCCTTCCCGAAGGAGCCGCAGCATGAAGCGCGACAACTTCACCATGTCGCTCGACTTGGGCCATGAACTGATCGTGGACAACTTTGCCGGCGGCGGCGGCGCCAGCACGGCGCTGGCCATCGCGCTGGGCCGCGAACCCGACATCGCCATCAATCATGATGGCGAGGCGCTGTGCATGCACGCAGCCAACCACCCGACAACGGCGCACTACACCGAAGACGTCTTCATGGTCCACCCGGGCTTCGTGACGAAACAACGGCCCATTGGCGCTGCGTGGTTTTCACCCACCTGCACCCACTTTTCCAAGGCGAAGGGCGGTAACCTGCTAGACCAAAAAGTGCGCGGCCTGGCTTGGGTGACGGTCAAGTGGGGCGCCATGCAAATGCCGCGCCTCATGTTCCTGGAGAACGTGGAGGAATTCTTGGGATGGGGGCCGCTCGATGCCGCTGGGCGGCCGATCAAAGCCCTCAAGGGGCGCACGTTTGAAGCCTTTGTGCAGGTGCTCACCACCGGCATCGAGCGTGGCCACCCTGATCTCGAAGAGATCTACGCCACGCTGGGCGCTGACTTCCCCGTCGAGCGGCTGCATACAGGCTTGGGCTACAAAGTGGAATGGCGCGTGCTCAAAGCGTGTGACTTTGGCGCCCCTACCATTCGCAAACGCCTGTTCATGGTCATGCGCCGTGACGGCTTGCCGATTGTGTGGCCCGAGCCGACGCATGGCCCACGCGGTTCTGCAGCCGTGAAGGCTGGCCGACTACTGCCATACCTGAGCGCAGCCAGCTGCATTGACTGGTCGATCCCATGTCCGTCCATTTTTGGCCGAAAAAGGGAATTGAAGCCACCCACCAAGAGCCGCATCGGAAAAGGCTTCGAGCGCTATACGAAGGACGCGGCCAATCCCTACATTGTTGAATGCGCCCATGGAGAAACATCACCTTCCGGCGCCAAACGTTGGGGCTCAGGCGTACGAGATATTACCGAACCGCTGCAAACAGTGCTGGCAGGCGGGAATGGCGCAGCGCTGGTATCGCCTGTCCTTGTGCCGCTGACGCACCAAGGGAGCGACCGTATCAGCGGGCCACTTGAGCCCATGCCTACGGTCACATGCGCCAACCGCGGCGAATTGGCACTTGCGGCCGTATCGATGGTGCAAATGGGGTATGGCGAAGCGCCGGGCCAGGCCCCGCGCGCACTGGATATCGAAAATCCGCTCGGCACGATCGTTGCAGGTGGCGGCAAGCATGCTGTCGTGGCCGCTTCGCTCGTACAATATTATTCGAACGGCAGCCAGAACCGCAGCCTGGAAGACCCTATGCCGGCCATCGTGACAAAGGACCGCATCGGCATCACATGCGCCTACCTGGCCAAGCATTACAAAGGTGTGGTTGGCGCCAGTGTCGAGCAGCCGATGCCGACCGTGACCACGTCGGATCATACGTCGCTGGTAACCGCGCATCTGGTGGGCATCGACAACCAGAGGAACGGCGACCGCGATACCTGGTCTGTCGATAATCCCTTGGGTACCATCGTGACTGAAAATCGCCATGCTCTGGTCACGAGCAATTTAATTCGGCTGCATGGAACCAGCACGGCCGCTGATGTTGCCGATCCGCTGGGCACCGTCACGGCCGGCGGCCAACACCATGCCGAGGTGCGCACGACATTGGCCGCGCCCATCGAACGCAGCGCCTATGAGGCAAGGCGGCAGGAGATCCGTGATTTCCTTTGGGAATTCTGCCCGAGCTTGAAAGGGGAGGAATTTCCAGAGTTGGTCATAATCCATGGCGTCATGATGGAAGTGGTCGATATTGGCTTGCGCATGCTCAAGCCGCGCGAGCTGGCCAACGCCCAAGGCTTCCCAGCGGATTACATCCTCGATCCTCTCTATACCCAAGTCAACAAACGTGGCAAGACCGTGACGAAGGCGCTTTCCGGCAGTGCGCAGGTGCGCATGATCGGTAATAGCGTGTCGCCACCACCTGCAATTGCTGTTATTCGGGCTAATTGCAAACATGAAGCAATGATGGCGAGGGCAGCATGAACGTCACCATCGCTCGTGCGGCCATGGTCGTTATCTGTATTTTCGTGGCGGCCACACTGGCGGGCGCGGCCTACACATTGGCCTGAATAGCGAATACGACAATGCGAATTGAATGCAGGCCTGTCGTGCGCGATGCTGGGCGACGCGATACCACCGCTTCCCAGCAGAATTTATCTTATGGAGTAACATTTATGATCGACATCGATAACATTGAAGTACTGGCGCGCTCAGCAACGCCGGGGCCGTGGTTCTTCTCTCCCATGACCGAGACGGTCGACCCGGAGATCAGTGCGGCCAATGGCACCCGCGTTGCCACCTTGGCTGCTGCCGACATTACCAAAGCTAACTGCGCGTACATCGCTGCGGCTAACCCTGCGGCCGTGCTGGCGTTAATCAAGGAGCTGAAGAGCAACACTCGTATGTTTATGGCGGCCTGCGAAGAGCTGGGGGCAGTAAACGAGAAACTGGGCCTGGACCCGAATGACGGTGGCGCCGAGCCGATACTGAATGCCATCGAGGAACTACAAGCTGCCGCCCGCGCAAGCGCCACTTTGCTGCCGCAAGAACCGGAAAGCATGGATACCGAACAGTCACGCGAATATCTGGTGCAGTTCATGGAGAAGCATTTCTCGGATACAACTTACCATCGCTATATTCGCGCCGAAGGTGGCAGCAACGGCCTTGCTGGCGACTTTGCCTGGCAGTTGGCGCGGGCCTTGCGTATGCGTTCATGCCAAGAGCAGGACGTGCCCGCTTCCGTTGAGCATCTGTCGATAGTGCTGGAACAGGCTGCGAATCTCGCAATCAAATTTACAGCGGCCCCGCGCGATTACCTCGGGCCGGTGCCTCACGCGATGAAGATGCAAGCCGAACTGGGTGAAAAGATTGCCGCAGCCATCCGCGCCCTGCACATAACGGCCGCTCCTATCGCCCCAGCAGTGCAGGGCTATGCCAAAGAAATGACGGATGAGCGCATTTATGACATCGCCGCATCTTGCGAAATAGGAATAGGCCACGACGACCACGAAACTAGCCTGCGCGTTGAGTTTGCCCGTGCCATCGTCGCCACTATCGCTGCCAGTAAGGCAGCTTCATGAACGCCCAGCAGCGCCGCAAATATCGGCGCTCTAAACCAAGGCCAACAAGCTGCTTCTTGCAAGGCTATAGCGGCGGCACCAGCTATCCAGACCTGATGTGCCAGGATGGCTACATGCGCGACATGGATGATGATGGCTACGATCCATCGACTTGGGCTCCACCATGCAAGAACTGCAATACAGTCGAGTATGCTGAATGGCTCAAGGAACTGGATGATGACGAAGTCGATTTCTCAGCGTCCGTGGATGAAAGTAAGAAATAGCCTTATATAAAAATCCCCGGGTTTGCCCGGGGATTTTTTCATTCAGGGCTTAATCCCTGACACTGGCCAGCTCGGCGCGCACTGTTTGTTTCAGCGCGGCTGGCGCGGTCTTCTGCGTGCGGGCCAGCGCATCCTGGCGCATCGCGCGCACCCGGCGGATGATGCCCGGCAAACTGACACGAATCGGTGCCTCTGGATTTTTCTCGTTCCAGTCGTCACGCATGGCGCGCGCCTCCTGCACCATTCCCGGCTTGCCGTTGGCCAGGCCCTGCGCCCAGTGCTCGGCGATTTCGCTGGATCGCATCCGGTTCTGGCTGATCATATCCAGGGCCTGGCCCTTCTGCCCTTGAATGTCGGCCGTGCTGTTGGGCTGGAAGCCGATCATCTTCATCACCGCTTCCGTCGGCGATGTCTCGTTGACCGTATAGCCACGGGTATCGCGGTAGGCGCCCGTGACGAGCATATCGCCGCCCTTGGCCAGATTGCGCACGGCCGCCGGCGACATTTCCAGTGCGCCACCCAGCAGATCACCGCCGAGAGCCTTGCCGGTACCCGTAAAGACGCGCTTGACGAAGTCGCCGGCAGGGCCGGCCAGTTCGCCCAGGTCGCGGGTGTACGAATCCTTCTTCGTCAGCAGGCCAGTGCCGGGAATCAGGTTGCCCATGCCGAAGCGGCCGGCGACGTCGATGGGCATGCCCGGCATGGCCGACAAACCCTTCAGGGCAAAATCGGCGCCGCCCTGGCCCAGCACGTCGGTCAGGAACTCTTGCTTCTTGCGCTTGGTCGAGAAGTTATAGCCGAGCCGCTGCAAGATGCCATCGAGCGCATCCTCCAGGTCCTGCTCGAACGGCAGGCCATCGGCGCCGCCCATCAGGAACAGCACGGCGACCATGTACAGTGCCGCGCGGCGGCCCGCTGCACGTTCTTTCGAGCCAGGTTCACCCGCGAAGGCCATGCGCGACAGCAGCTCCAGGTAGGCGATGGAATACTGCTTGAACGTCATCAGCAGCCCGCCAATGGTGCTACGCGCCCATTTTGGCTTGTTGCCGGCGTTGTACATGCCCTGCGTTTGCGTGACCGCCTGCTGCGCAAAGCGCTCCGGATTGGGCATCCCCTCTTCCACGGCCGTGCGATAGGCCGCGATGAAGGTAATGCGGCGGTTGGCCAGCTCGGCCATGGCAAACAGCTTACCCCAGCCCAGCGACACCTTGGACAAAGCGTTGTTGATGTGCGCACGCGTATTTCCGGCGCGCGTGCCGTCACCGGAGCGCAAGCCGCCTTTGCCCTGCGCCTGCGCTTGCAGGTAATGGACCTCCTGCGGCGCCACGATCCCCTCTTCCGCCGCCCACTTCATTGCGGCGTCGAGGCGGGCGTCGCCCGTCGTATCCTTGGCCGCGTCACGAATGGCGGCAGTGAGGCGCTTGCCAGCCTTGCCAAGGCCACCCCACTGCGACAGGTACGGCATCGTCATGGCGAAGGGCTGGGTCAAGTTGACCATGGCCGATGCGACGGAGCCGCCCAGGAATTGAGCGAACATCAGGCCGCCCAGCTTGCTGCCGCCGCCTTCCGGATTGCGGATGTGCTCGCGTAGCTGCATGGCCGCATCGGTCAATTCGCCTTGCTGCTTCGGAATTTCCGTGACCGCCTCATCGATCTTGCCCAGGTGGGCATTGCCGGCCGTCAGGCGGGCGTTGCTGTAGATGAAGCCGGCCAGTACGCGGCCCGCGTCTTCGGAGAAGCCAGCGATGCCCTTGCGCTGAATCAGGCGCTTCATGGAACTGCGGTTGTTCTTCGCCAGTTTCAGGTAGGTCTGGTACACCTCGTTGTGCTTCGGGTCATCCTGGTCATCGAGCCCGACCATGGAGCCGAACAGCTCGATCGTCTCTGGTGATACGCCGGCGAACAGCTTGTAAGCGTCTTCCGAGATCGTGCCTTGCGAGACGTCGGCATTTGGGTGCTCGGCGGCCATGTCGCGCGCCATTTTCGACGCCTCGTACTGCGTCTCGAACATGCCGAAATACAGCTGCTCGCCATCCTTCTGGACGTAGACCGTATGCTTGCCGAAACGCGACAGGGGCGCATAGCCCCGGTCCATCAGGTCTTCTCCCTTGTCGGCCAGGTCCATGATCTGCTTGGCCGTGTCCAGGTGGATATCGAGCTTTTCGGGATGCAGCTTGCCCAAGGCGATGAAATGATCGCGCAGCAGTTCGCCGGCGCTGGCCAGATCCGGCGCCGCAACAGCTCGCTCAAGCATGCCGCTGGCATCTTTGCCGCCCAGCTTCACCATTTCGGAAATGGTGAGATTGGTCAGGCTCTTGTCCAGCGCGTCACGGAACTCGCGGTACAGGCCGATCTGCTCATCGTTCAGGCGGAACATGCTGCGCAGCTCGGCATCACTCCATACAAGACCGGCCTTGAGCTGGGTATCGGCAAACTTGCTGTTGATGATGCGCTCGTAGAAGTCGAGCGGGTTGCGCATCCAGGCCTGATTCTGGCCGTCATCGATGACGCCCTTGCTCAGCAGGACCTGGGCCTTTTGTTCCGTCGTCATCTGCTCGAACTTCGCTTCCAGCACGGCAATCCGAACCGGCTTGTCGTGTTCGTCGCGTGCCCAGGCCAAGGTGCCCTCGAAAATTGGCGCGCCAATGGCCTTGGTGTCGGCCGCTGTCAGCGCTTTCTTGCGGTTCCTGCCGATCACGTCCGCCATGTCCTCCAACTTGGGCAGCAGACGTGGCGCCAGGTCGGCCGACACGACCGCGTAGCGCGACACGTCGCCGATGAAGCTTTGCACGGCCTCATAGACCCGGGCGAACGCGGGTTCGCGCTTGGCCAGGTTGTCCATGGTGCCGATGGTCTTGTGCCACCAGCTGATCTTGCCCGACTGGTTGAATAGGTCGCCTACGCGGTAGTTCGCGGGCAGGCGGACCGCATTGATGCTGTTGGTCGCATTTTTCAAGGCCTCGCCGATGCCGGCGCGGCTGAAAGCGATATTAGCGTTGCCGCGATCTTGGTTGCCCTTGTTGACCTTCGAAGCGCCGCGCGTGGCGGAGCGTTGTGCAGCGGCGCCGCCGCCCGCCCACGGATCCGCCGGCGGCAGATCGTGCTCGATCTTCTGGAAAATCTGCTGGATCAGCGTGCGGGCCTCTTCGTTTTTGATGCTGCGCCAGTACGCGGCCGTCTCTGGCATGCCGAAGAATTCCGCCAGGCTGGCCAGCCAGCGTTGCACGGTACGCTCGGCCCGGTCGCGCAGGCCATTTTTGATGTACACGCCGGCATTGGGCTCGGCCAGCTGGGCCAGCGCCTCGTCGACGCCGCGCGCCAGCGCATACGCCTGTCCGCCGTAGGCGGCGGCCACCTGGCCCTGCTCACCCTTGGCCCAGCGGTCCGCCTCCGAACGGAAGTAGGCATCGCGCTGGTAGAGCGTTTTCATGCGGGTGATATACTGGTCTTTTGGCAAATAACGCTGGAGCCCATAATGGAGCATCTCGTGAAACAGCGTCCGCTGGACCTCCCGCAGGTTGGGCAGGGCGTCACGGAACAAGTAGATGACGTCTTCGTACACAGCACCGGACACCCGCTCATCAAATGCGACACCCGGCAAGACCCCGAAAGCGCTGTCGCGGATACGCACCGTGGGCTGGTGCGCAAACTGGCCGATGCGGTTGTCAACTTCTTTGGCTATCGCCTCGTGCGCAAGCCACTGAGCGCGCGGCAAGGCGACTGACGATTCGGCCGTGCTGCGCAGCACGCCGGATACGGCCACGTCGCGCTGGGCGTTGTGTTCCGTCCAGGTCGATACCATGATGGCGCGCACGGCCGCCACGTCCTTGACCAGGTTGGCAACGTCAAAGCGGGAACTGCGCAAGCTCTTGATGGCCTTGGCCGCCAACTCCATGAATTTATAGGCGACGGTGCGGAATAGTGAACGGTCGGCCTTGGCCAGATCGGCCCAGAATACCGGGTCTACCCACATCGCGCCGTTGATATCGGCGATTACTTCGGCCTCGGCCTGGGCATGCGTCACCTCCTGGAAGCCGCTGACGACAAATTCAGCCGCCTGGCGATCCTGCACTACTCCCTCTCCCAGATAGCCGCGGATCTGCGCGCGCAGCTTGGCGCCCAACGCAGGATTGCTTTGCTCGAGCGCGTGCAGTGTCTCGTGCCCAGCGATCGCCAGTTCGGCATTGCGCATGCCATCGGCCAGGTAGGCCGTGCCGTTGTATGCCACGCCTTCGAAGTCGGCGCTTTTGCTGACGAAATTGACCTCGATACCCAACGCTTCGCCAACCTGGCGCGCTAGGGCGAAACTGACGTTGGGCGCCGCGCGCAGCGCGCGCACGGGCGCCATGCCGGCCTTGGCCAGCTGCCGATTCAGTTGTTCGGTTGATTTCTTCGCCTGCAGCAGCTCACGGCCCGTCAGCTCGACGGGCGCAGCGGCGCCGGCATCAACGCCGGCGGGAACGAATGGCAGGAAACTGCCGTCATCACGGAAGTATTCCGCATCACGGCTGTAAAGAATGGAGTCGAGCTGGGGGCTTACTCGTTGTAGCAGCCGGTCTGAAACTTGATCCAGAACTGCTCGCCCTGCTGCTGATCCCTCTTCGCGTAATACGGTAGCGACAAGTGCCGCTCTCTTAAGATCAGACACGCCAAGCGGAGGCGTATACGCTCCTCTTCCGGATGGAAAGCGGTCGTCATAAGCACTGCGAAGCGATCTCGCAGCAGCTGCAAAATCCGCGTCCGTGAAAGCATCTGCATCCACTCGGCCGAACTGCCCCGCGCCTTCATCATGGCTGTCAGCGCCTCGTCCGTCAGCGCTTCGAGCTCGTCCGGATTGTGTTCCTTGCTCATCAGCACGTTCTCCCGCAGCGGGTTCGCCAATGCGTAGCCCATCGGCAGGTGCCCGAACGGGTGAAGAGCGCTCGAAGCGCGCGCGGGCAAAGTTGTAGCTAACATTGTTGATTTCTGGGAAAACTTGCAGGATGTTAGTGTAGGACGAAACCAGCATTTCACGCAAGTTTTCCGCATGCTCGCCAGCCGTCCATTTGATCGGACGCACGGCGGCGCCGGCGGCGGTACCGTCAGCCTCCACCTGGCGCGAATGGGGCGCCAGATGCGCTGTCGTGCCGTGGCGCAGCGCCGAAGAGATCATGTGCTCGGTACGGCGGTACAGGGCCTTGTCGGACAGGCCTTGTGGGTCGCCGATGAAGGTGTGGCCCGTATTCTTGGCGAAAGTGGCAACGGCCTGATAGACCTGCGCGCCGCGCTTGCCTTCGGTCCAGTTCGAGATATCGAGCCAGATTTCCTTGTTTTTGTTGTTGCGGTAGACAGACGCGGACAGGCCGGGGCGTGCCTCGTCGGTCACGGTCCAGATGCGATCGACCGGGACCAGCTGGTCTTCATCCTTGCCGGCGCCACGGTATTCGTCCACGCTCAAGCCTGGCGCGATGTCTCCAATGACGGTGGCCAGCGTCGTGCCGGCGCTATCGGGCAGGCGGAAAGCATCGTCATCCTGGGCAATTTCCGTGAAGATGTTGACCAGTGGGTCGTCGCTGTCGATGCGCGAGCGGCTAAAGGCCAGGACCGGGGACGCGCCCGCCTCTTCCGCCGTGGCGCCATCCTCATTGATGACAACGGGCACGGCGGCCGGGGCCATGCCTTCCAGACGCAATTCTTCTTCGAGGCGCTTGAGATCACCATATTTCTCGGCCAGCTCCTGCTGATGCTCGAATGGCGCTCCCATCTTCTTGCGCAAGCGGATCAGGTCGGTTTGGCCGGCGGCCAGGCTGGATTTTGCTTTCTCCAGGTCGGTGCTGATGTTATTGACCTGGTTGACGACACGGCGCCCTAACCCCACGGCATCGACGGTTTCGCCCATGCCAGCATTGGTCGTCACGCGCAGCGGCAGATCACCCACGTTCACGTACAGCGTGAATTCACCCTTTTCCTTGCCATTGGCCTTCTCCGCATCGATGGTGAGCGGCATGTCGTCGCCCAGCGTGCCAATCTGGTGATCATGGAAGGTGCTACCCGTGACCGCCTCGGCGACCACCTTGTTGAACGCGTCTTTGACGGCCTGGCCGAATTCGCCCACCTTGTCGAATTGCGCCTTGCCTACCTTGGCCGTGTTGAAGGCATAGAGTCGCTTGCCGATCGCGGCAAACGCTGGCTCGTAGCTTCTCAGGGCACGCTGAGCAGATTCCACC
>NZ_JACHCI010000028.1 GCF_014200675.1 Janthinobacterium saanense
GCTGATTGAGGTTGTCTGACAGTGTACGCAAAACGTATCTGGCTTTGAAGAGCGGCCAGTTACGAGAGGGTACATAATCACACGACTCTAGACATTTAACGAATGCTGCTCTCATCCTTGGGGCAAATACTGTCACAGGGCGGAGCAGTAATAACCGTGGCACAGTCAATACCATGGGCAATGACTATGCTGAATATATTTATAAGGGCCCAGTTTGCGGCGTCGTTGCCCCTGGTCAAATAGTCGGTATTAACGCTGACAATAAAATTACCGACCAGTGGTGCGATGCGGTCATGTTCTCGATCAAATCGACTGCTCCATCTTTTGTCGGCGGCGATTCCTGGGCCAATGATATAGGCTCGCGTCCGACGCCCAAGGCTGGCCAGGCGCCGATACAACCTCTGCGTCACGTCGACGTGGTCACGCTACAACCATTACCAGGTAATAACCCGCCAGAGTACATGGACGTGGTGACCAAGTCCGCTGACAGCGACGAAGAATGGGCGCAAAAGCAGGAGCTTTACGCTGCTGCGTTAGCCACCTACAACATCGCCGCGCAGCAAGATGCCGACGCCATGGCCTCCTTCGACGCAGCGCTGGAAATCGCGCGCCAAAAAGTCGACCGCATCGCCATTGCCGGCCGCGTGCCCGTCAATGTATTAGGTGCCCAGCCTGGCGACTATATCGTGCCGGTGCAGGATGGCGCCGGCATCAAGGGTGTCGCCATGCACGAAGATGACTTGACCATGAAGCAGTATCTGCATGCCGTCGGGCGGGTGATTGCCATCGAGCCAGATGGCCGCGCCTATGTGATGGTCAAGTCCGTGTAGCTGTCGTCACGCAGCAGTCCCTCCCCAAACCCGCTACGGCGGGTTTTTTATTTCGCTAACAGAAAGGCAATCATGGCCATTGAAACCACCGCCGCCGGCGGCGCATTGATCAAACTGTTTGGCGTGCCCGTGCTGGCGGGCGCCGCCGCCACTTCGCTGGGCTTCATGTTCATGTGGCCCCGCTCTACCCGCGAGGCGTTTATCCGTTTTTGTTCCAGCATCATCATTTCCACCTTCCTCGGTCCGCTGCTGGTGGCGGCCGTGCTGTCGTGGTGGCCCAGCCTGTTCGACAGCGCGAAAGTCGTGGCCAGCCTGTATGGCGGCGACCCGGCCACCGGCTTTCTGTTTATCGCCGCGCCCCTGATGGTGGCGGCCGGCTTGCCCGCCTGGTGGGTGCTGGGCGCCTGCGTGCGCTGGTTCGACAAGCGCCGCGGCAAGGATATCGGCGAACTGGCGATCGATGCGGCCGCCATCGTCAAGGATGTGCGGGGTGGCTTATGACGCTGGCGCAATTGATGGTCATCATGCCGTACGCCGGTCAGCGCGCCACGCTGTTCCTGGCGCCCCTGAATGCCACGATGGCGGAATTTTCCATCAATACGCCGCAGCGCCAGGCGGCATTCCTGGCCCAGGTGGGCCACGAGTCGGGCCAGTTGCGCTATGTGCGCGAACTGGCCAGCGGCGCAGCCTATGAAGGGCGGGCCGATCTGGGTAACGTGATCGCGGGCGATGGCGTGCGCTTCAAGGGACGCGGCTTGCTGCAGGTGACGGGGCGCGCCAATTATGCCGCCTGCGGCGTGGCGCTGCGCCTCGATTTGCTGTCCAGGCCCGAAATGCTGGAACAAACCATGCACGCCTGCCGTTCGGCCGGCTGGTTCTGGCAATCGCGCGGCTTGAACACCCTGGCCGATGCGGGCGACCAGGAAAGGGTCACGCGCCGCGTCAACGGCGGCGTCAATGGACTGGCCGACCGCCTGGCCTTGTACCAGAAGGCGCGCAAGGTGCTGGCATGAAGCCGTCGTTGAACGTGCTGGCCTGTTTGCTGCTCTTGGGCGCGGCCCTGTTTTGCGCCCAGCGCTGGGGCCGGGAAACCGGCCGCGCCGCCTGCGCTGCGTCGCTTGCCGAGGCGCAGGGAGCGCTGCGGCGCCAGGATCAGGCCTTGACACTGATGCGGGAAGAGGGGACACGCCGCGCTGCGCACGCAAAGATGGTGCTGGCTGGCGCGCGAGAGGGGAGAGCAGATAGTGAGCAAGCCGCGACCCGCATCCTGGCGCTGCAGCCCGACGGCGACGCTTGCACTGCGGCCGAGGCATTGATCGCCCGGGAGATGCCGTGAGGGCGGCGCTGCTGTTGGTTTGCATGCTGGCCGGCTGCGCGGCGCGCGCGCCTAGTCCTGAAATGCTGCCGCTGGCCGTGCCCTGCATCACTAGCCGTCCCGTCGCGCCATCGCTGCCGGCAGTGCCATCGTCGGGCATCTATCCGCAGGTACAAGCCTTGCTGGCCCGCGAAAAACTGCGCGCCGCGTACGAGCGGGAACTGGAGGCGCTGCTAGACGCTTGCGCGGCTAACTAATGCTTCTTTTTGTGACGCATAACAAAAAACCCAGACTCTCCGCTTGTGCAGGGAAATCTGGGTTTTTCAGAAGTTGCTGTCGTGTGCTTTGGTGCCCGGAGCCGGAATCGAACCGGCACGCCCTTACAGGCGGGAGATTTTAAGTCTCCAGTGTCTACCAGTTTCACCATCCGGGCAGCGCGGCAAGATTCTAGCACAAGTAATGCTGATTACACCATCATCGACTGTATTAGATCGATGGGGTGCCGAAGAACTTTGTATCGTTTACGCTTCTGTTTTTTATAAAGATGCAATGATTTAGCGCACCCTCGCTCTCATCAAAACGTCGCCTTGAACTGCACCCCATAAGTACGCGGCTCGTTCAGAATACCCGTCAGGTTGTCGAAGTCGATCGCGCCCACGGCCTGGATGCGGTTGGTGATGTTGCGGCTGTAGGCGGCGATTTCGTATTTGTCCCATTTGTAGCCGGCGCGCAGACCGCCTTCGAGCAGCGGTTTGGCCTTGTATTCCTTGGCTTCGTACAGGAAGAAGTTGTAGCTGGTGCGGTAGGTCCAGTCGGTGTAGGCGAAGAATTCGCCGTTGGCGACGGGGATGCTGTATTTCAGCGTGAAGTTGCCCTGCCATTCGGGCGCGCGCGGCAGCGGGTTGCCGTTGATGTAGGCGGTGCCGACGAAGGGGCCGACCGGGTTGGTGACGGTGCAGCCGCTGGCCGGGTTATTCAGGGCATTGCCGCAGCTTTGCACGAACAGGTTTTTATCCTGGATCTCGGTGTGGTTGTAGCTGCCGCCCAGGGTCATGCTGACCGAGTCGCTCAGGTTGGCCTGGAAGTCCAGTTCCACGCCCTGGCCGGTGACTTTGTCGGCATTGATCAACTGGTTCATGTTGACGGCGCCGCTGCCGGCCGTCAGCTGCTTGTCTTTCACGCGGTACTGGAATACGGCCAGGCTGAGGCGGGCGCGCTTGTCGAACAGGTCCTGCTTGATGCCCGCTTCGACCGACAAGGCTTTTTCGGCGCCGGCAAACGATGGACGGTCGGAGAGACCATTCAATCGCCCCTGCATCGATGGCGCGCGGTAGCCGGTGGCGACGCGCGCGTAGACGTTCGTCGCTGGCGTCAAAATGTAGGTGCCGCTCAGGTCCCAGCTGACGTTATGCGAGGTGTTGTCGATGTTGAAGGGGCCGGCAGTGGTCAGTTCCACGCGCTTGGCCGAGAAGTCTTTTTTGTCGCTGGTGTAGCGCAGGCCGCCGCGCAGCTTCAAGGCGTCGGAAACGGTGTAGTTCAGTGAGCCGAAAGCCGCATACGAGGTGGAGCTCTGGTTCTGCGTCGAGTAAAACGGGTTTTGCGGATTGCCGGGCGACAGACTGTCAAAGCTGATGCTGTCGATCTGGATGTCTTCCTTGAAGTAGAACAGGCCGGCGATCCATTGCCATGGTCCCTTGCTGTTCGACTCGGCGCGCAATTCCTGTGAAATCTGCTTGTGGTTCGGGATCACGTCGGCCGTTTCAACCACGAAGGGGATGAAGCCGGGGCCCATCGGCGGCGCGTACACGGCGCCATAACCGCCATCGACGTCGGCGCGGCTGTAAAAGTCCAGTTTTTCGTAGCCGGTGATCGAGTTCAGGGTCACGCCGTCCAGGTCCCATTTCAGGCGCATGCTGCCGCCCTTGGTTTTCAGGTGCTGGCGGTTGATGCCGTCGGTAGGGTAGGAGCCGTAGTCGAAATTGTCGACCAGGTCATTCGTGCCCTGTTTCAGGATATTGGCGCGGAACAGGGTGGCGGTGCCGTCGAGGTCGCGCGCGTGCACATTGAACAGGGCGCTGAAGTCGCGCGAAGGCTTGACCAGCAGTTGTATGCGCGCGGCGTTGTCTTCATAGCCTTCGAAGTCGCGTGTGCCGGTCGGGCGCGGGTTGTGCACGCGGTTGTCGCGGCGCTGGGTCTGGCCCGAGAAGCGCAGGGCGACGGTGTCGCTGAGCGGGATGTTGAATACGCCTTCCAGGTTTTTTACGCCATCCTTGCCGAAGCCGCCGCTCAGATAGCCTTCGGTATTGAACACGGGTTTGGCGGAATCGAACTTGATCACGCCGGCCGGCGAGTTGCGGCCGAACAAGGTGCCTTGCGGGCCGCGCAGCACTTCCACCTGATCCACGTCAAACACGGGAAAACCCTTCAGCATGGCGTTTTCCTGCACCACGTCATCCATTACCAGGCCGACCGGCTGCGAGGCGTTCAAATCGAAGTCGGTATTGCCCAGGCCACGGATATAAAAGCGCGGGAAGGTGCGGCCGTAGTCGGATTCGACCGAGACGCTGGGCGAGCGGCCGCTGAGGAAGCGGATATCCTGGCCGCCAGCCGTCAGTACGTCCAGTTTTTCGCCTTTCAGGGTGGCGATTGACATCGGCACGTCCTTGATATTTTCAGCGCGGCGCTGCGCCGTGACGATCACCGTTTCCAGCTGGCCAGGGCCGGAGGCGGCCGGGGCGGCGGCTGGCGTATCGGTCTGTGCTGCGGCTGGCGCATCGGGCGCCGGGGCCGGGTCGTCTGCCATCGCCTGTAGCGGGAAGGCGGCAGTCACAGCCAGGGCAATCAATGTGCGGTGCACCATACCAGCATGCAGTGTCATCATGAACGGCTCCTATTGGTTTTCATTATGGGAAATGGGTCTTGGGTTTCGCTG
This sequence comes from Janthinobacterium saanense, assembly GCF_014200675.1. Taxonomy (GTDB): domain Bacteria; phylum Pseudomonadota; class Gammaproteobacteria; order Burkholderiales; family Burkholderiaceae_D; genus Janthinobacterium. Next base: position 5,078 of record NZ_JACHCI010000028.1, read on the forward strand.
TGCGTTTGCGGCAGTTGCGCTAATTTGCTAGACGAAAAGTCATGCTAGCACGTAAATTTCTGGCCGAAATGGCATTTCATCAGGCGTGCCATTCATTTTTATTTCGACTAAATGGCGAAACAAAATCGTATTTGCCGCTAGTCTGATGGCGATGCATAGTGGGAGAGCGCAGGCGTTTATTGCCGTGCCAGCGGCTGATCCAGGGCGCTTGCAGGGCGGGTTTTGTCTTCGCTTCCCGATGTGGCTGGCGACGCGTGTCGGTAAAAAGCAACATACGATATGGTTTATTTTCATCATCGACTTGTTGTCACGATACGACAAGGAGTGCCGATGGCGTCAATGCGGATACCGCCATTTCCCCGGCCCATGGTCCGCCGCATCGCGTAGAATACAAACCATTACATATTGGAAATTTGTATTTCTGCCATGACAACATCCTCATCCCCCGTCTCTTCTGCCACCAGCATCCGCCTGTCTGAACTGATCGCCGCATTGAGCCAGGCGCTCGACATTACCGAAGGGCAACCCGAAGGCCATTGCATACGCTGCTGCTGGATAGGCATGCATGTGGGCCGCGAGATCGGCATGCCGGACGAGGATTTGTGGAATCTATATTACACCCTGCTGCTCAAGGACCTCGGTTGCAGCAGCAATGCGGCGCGCATCTGCGAGCTGTATCTGACGGATGACCTGGCTTTCAAGCAAGGCTTCAAGACGGTGGGCGACAGCTTGCCGCAGGTGCTCAAATTCGTGCTCAAGCACACGGGGCTGAAGGCGGGCCTGTCCGAACGTTTCCGCGCCGTCATGACGATCTTGCGTGACGGCCCGCAGATTGCGCAGGAATTGATCGCCACGCGCTGCCAGCGCGGCGCCGATATCGCCCGCCTGCTGCGCTTTCCCGAAGAAGTGGCGGCCGGCATCTACAGCCTCGATGAACATTTCAACGGCCAGGGCAAGCCGGAAAAGCTGGCCGGAGAGGCGATTCCCCTGTTTGCACGCATCGCGCTGATGGCGCAGGTAATCGACGTGTTTCATACGGCCGATGGCGCGCGTGCGGCGCGCGGGGAAGTGCGCCAGCGCGCCGGCAGCTGGTTTGATCCGCAACTGGTGCAGGCCTTTGAACGCGTGGCCGAATCGGGCGCCTTCTGGTCCATGTTGCGCTCGCAAGAGATAGGCGCGGCCGTGGCGGCGCTGGAGCCGGCCAACAAGGTGGTGCCCGTCGATGAAGATTACCTGGACGATATCGCCGTAGCGTTCGGCCAGGTGGTCGATTCGAAAAGCCCGTACACCAGCGGCCATAGCGCCCGCGTGGCCTTGTACACGGACATGATCGCCGAGGCCATGGACGTGTCTCCCGAGCGGCGGCGCTGGCTCAAGCGGGGCGCCTTGCTGCATGACGTGGGTAAGCTGGGTGTCAGCAACAGCGTGCTGGACAAGGCAGGCAAGCTCGATGCGGAAGAGTGGCAGGCGGTGCAATTGCACGCCCAATACACGGAAACGATATTGTCGCGCATCGATGCGTTTGCGGAACTGGCCATCGTGGCCGCCGCCCACCATGAGCGGCTGGACGGCAAGGGTTATCCGCGCGGCTTGATGGCGGACAACATCAGCCTGGAAACGCGCATCATCACCACCGCCGACATCTTCGACGCCATCACGGCCGACCGTCCTTACCGTGGCCCGATCCCGATCCCGAAAGCGCTCGATATCATGGCCGAAACGGTGGGTACGGCCATCGATGCTGAATGTTTCGAGGCCCTCAAGGCGGCGCTGGCCCGCTTGCCGGCACTGGAGCAGCAGCCGCTGGCTGCATGATCAGATAGGAAACGCCCCGGCGCCCGATACATTCAAGCTGGCAACCTTGTCACTGGAAAAGTATTTGATCTGCCCCAGGCCGATGGCGTAAGCGCCGTCGCTGAGCGGCGTGATCGGGCCCGTCAGTTTTTCACCAGTAACCAGGGTCACGACCCATGGCGTGGTAGCTGACTTGCCCGCGTGCGCCAGTGCTTGTTGTACCAGGTCCGACATACTGCCTCCGTTGATGGATTGATGGCGCCATCATAGCAGCCGAACCAGCCGCTTCAGGTATCGGTCAGCAGATTCTTCGGCAGTGCGACCGAGCTCAGTTTCCAGCGCCACAGGCCGTCGCGCGTGAGCGTCAGTTCGCCGATATGGCTCTTGCTGTGGGCGCGCTGGACCACCACGCTATCCCACGCCGTGTAGTGCAGCGCGTAGTCTGCCTGGCCGTTGCGCTGCCGGCCGCTGACATCGCTGACCTTGGAAACCGGGCTTTCATAGCGGGTGTTCAGCTGCACCAGGGAGATCAGGCCTTCAGGCATGAGCATGGTGTCGAGCAGGGGCGCGATGACGGTCGGGCTGATATCGGCCGCCACTTCGGGCGCCGCGAACAGGGCGTGCAACTGCTGGTCGAGGCTGCCGCGCAGCAGGTCGAGGTCCACGTGGGTGGACAATGCCGCGCTGTCCTGGGCCTTGATGGCCGCGCGTATCTGCTGCATGGCAAAATACGGGCTGCCATAGAACAGGCCTGCCAATACGAACACAGCTATCACCGCAAAAAAGATGCCTCTTTTCATCATGCCACCTCTTGAAAAGCTGGCGCCCAGATGCGCCGGAAATCTTGGCATCTTACAGAATATTGCCTCAAAACAATATAGAATTTTATGCAATAATTGCCATAGGTCAAATATTTGACCTTCAGATTTGCTTTCCTGCCAAGGCTAGAGTAGTTCCGCGGGCAGGGTGACTGCGATGAGTTTCCAATCCCACACACCGTGCCGTTTCAATACGAACTGGCTCACGTCCTGGCCGCTGCGGCGCAGCACCACTTCCGACCACGAACGGTAAGACATGCCGAAGTCGTGGCGTTTTCCATCTGCCCCTTCCTTGCCACGCATGATCAGCGCCGTCAGGCCGGGCGGCGAGACGATGGTGTCGACCATGGCCGCCAGTTCTTCGGCATCGTGTCCATGGCCATCCGTTTGCAATTGCCGTAGTACGCTAGCACGCACGGCAGCCAGGTCGGCCTGCTGTTCCAGTCCCGTCATCCTGACCGACCTGGCGGCCATGCTGATGCGGTACATGGCGATGTAGGGGCTGACCCAGGTAAAGCCGATGGCGGCAACGCAAAACAGGGTGGCGACGGCGTGTTTTCTTTTCATGGTCTCTATTGTTTAAAATCTATCTCGGTTCGCGGTGATTTTACCCGGCCAGCGCCGGTAGATGGTGTAGCATGCGTGCCGGCGCGCCAGATCGCGCCGTCATACGCAATACAGAGGACAACCATGAATATCACTATCAATGCCGTGCTGCAGGCGTATATCGATCCGCTCACCGACAGCGAATACGCGGCGCTCGAACGCAGCCTGCTGAACGAAGGATGCCGCGACGCGCTGGTGCTGTGGAATGAGGTGCTGATCGACGGGCATAATCGCTACGCCATCTGCCGCAAGCACGACATTCCCTTCAAGACCATCCAGAATACCAGCTTCGAATCGATCGACGACGTGATGCTGTGGATGATAGACAATCACCTGGCGCGGCGCAGCGTGTCGGACTTCCAGCGCGGCGTGCTGGCCTTGCGCAAGAAGGAAATCGTCGCCGCGCGCAGCCCGGTGCCCGTGAACGCCGTCGATACGGCTGAGGGCGAAAGCCTGCCGAAACCGGCCATGAGCACGCGTGAAGAAGTGGCCAAGGCGGCGCGCCTGAGCAGCAACCAGATCAGCCAGATTGAGAAAATCCAGAAGGCGGCCACGCCGGAACTGGTGGAAGCGGTCCGTTCGGGCACGATTTCCATCAACGCGGCAGCTACCGTGGCGTCCTTGCCGCAGGCCGAGCAGGTGGCGGCGGTTGCCGGTGGCAAGAAGCTGCTGCGCCAGGCAGCCAAGGAAATCCGCGAACAGCGCGCGGCGACGCGTCCGCCACGTGAGCCGAAAGTCCATGTATCGCAGGATACGCCAGAAACGGGCAATGAGCCGTGGGCAGAGAGTGCGGCACAAGCGCCTTCCGAAGTGGAGCGCCTGCGCGGCGAGATCGCCAGCCTGAAACAGCGTTACGTGCAGCTGCAGGCGGAAAATGCGGAACTGAACCAGCGCATCGCAGCGCTGATCGACGCTTCCTGACGATGTGATCTGATGATTTGACTTGAGAGGGAGTACTGAATGCTAGCTCGCAGTGCCTTGTTTGCCGCCATCGCCTGCGGTGTTGTTGCCAGTGCCCCTGCGCTGGCCGCTCCCCCAGCTTCTGCAAGCGACATGGCGCGCTGGCAGGCGCAGGCCGCCAATGTCAGCATCGCACGCGATACCTGGGGCGTGCCGCATGTGACGGGCAAGAGCGATGCGGATGCCGTATTTGGCCTGATGTATGCGCAGGCGGAAGACGATTTTCCGCGTATCGAGCGCAATTACATCAACGCCATGGGACGTCTGGCGGAGGTGGAGGGCGAGCAGGAACTGTATCGCGACCTGCGCATGAAGCTCTTTATCAATCCCGCGGATTTGCAGGCGCAGTACCGCGCCAGCCCGCCCTGGCTACAAAAATTGATGGCGGCGTTTGCCGCTGGCCTCAATTTTTACCTGGCCACCCACCCGCAGGTCAAGCCACGATTGATCACGCATTTCGAGCCATGGATGGCCCTCAGTTTCAGCGAGGGCAGTATCGGTGGCGATATCGAATCGGTCGACCTGGCCCAGCTCGTATCGTTTTATGGCCAGCAGGCCAGGCCGGCCGCCGTGGCGCTGGCCAGCGTGGAGGCCGGCCTGGACCCCGAGCCGAGCGGCTCGAACGGCTTCGCCATCGCGCCCGCCATCACGCAGAATGGCCACGCACTGCTGATGATCAATCCGCATACCTCGTTCTACTTCCGTCCCGAAGTGCAGGTCACCAGTGGCGAAGGCTTGAACGCGTATGGCGCCGTCACCTGGGGCCAGTTCTTTGTCTACCAGGGTTTCAATGAGCGTCTCGGCTGGATGCATACTTCGGGCGGCGGCGACGTCATCGACGAGTACCTGGAAAGTATCGTCGACAAGGACGGCGCCTGGTTCTACCGCTATGATGGCGCCTTGCGTCCCTTGAAGGCCGTACCCATCAGCTTGCCCTACAAGCTGGCCGGCGGTGGCATGGGGACGAAAACCATCACGGTCTATTACAGCCACCACGGCCCCATCGTGCGTGCGCACGATGGTAAATGGGTGGCTGTGCGCCTGATGAATGAACCATTGAAAGCCTTGACGCAATCGTACACGCGCACCAAGGCGCGCGACTACGCGGCGTTTTACAAGAGCATGGAGCTGCGCACCAATTCATCGAACAATACCGTGTACGCAGATGCGGATGGCAATATCGCCTATTTCCACGGCAATTTCATTCCTGTGCGCGATCCGCGCTTCAACTGGAAGCAGCCTGTCGACGGCAGCGACCCGGCCACCGAGTGGAAAGGTTTGCATACGGTGGCGCAAACCATCACCCTGTTCAATCCGAAGAATGGCTGGATACAGAACACCAATAACTGGCCGTTTTCGGCGGCGGGCGCACATAGCCCGCGCCAGCAAGACTATCCAGCCTATATGTCCGTGTATGGCGAAAATGCACGCGGCCTGCATGCAGTGAAAGTTTTCCAGAACAAGACCGGTTTTACCCTGGACAGTCTGATCGCCGCTTCCTACGACAGCGAACTGACAGCGTTTGAATCGCTGCTGCCAGCGCTGTTCGTCGCCTGGGATGCCTTGCCAGCCGGTGATGCGCAAAAGCTGGCGCTGGCTGGCCAGATCACGCTGCTGCGGGCCTGGGACTGGCGCTATTCGCTCACATCCACGGCCACCTCATTGGCCATATTCTGGGGCCAGGAGCTGGCGGATATGGCCGGCAAGCAGGCGCGCGAGCAGGGTACGCCGGTGGTCGATTTCATGGCGACCGGGCAGGTCAGCGCCGGGCAGCGGCTGGCGGCATTAGCCAGCGCAGCGGATAAACTGCAGCGCGATTTCGGCAACTGGCAAACGCCGTGGGGCGAGATCAACCGCTTCCAGCGCCTGACGGGCGAGGTGGTGCAGCCGTTCGACGATGCGAAGCCCAGCTTGCCCGTGCCTTATGCGTCGGGTAACTGGGGCGCGCTGGCTGCGTTTGGGCAGAGTAGCAAGAGCACCACGCGCAGGATCTATGGCGAGCGCGGTAACAGCTTTGTCGCGGCAGTAGAGTTCGGCCCGCGCATCAAGGCAAAAAGCCTGCTCGCGGGCGGCCAGAGCGGCGACCCCGCATCACCGCACTTCAGCGACCAGGCGGCCATGTATGCGCGCGGGCAATTCAAGGACGTGCTGTTTTATCCGGAAGAGGTGGACCGGCACCTGGAACGCAGGTACCAGCCGGGGGAATAATCAGACCGGCGCTGTGCCGGATGAGCGGCGGCATGCCGCGTCATCCGGTACTGCCCGTTTAAATCGCGTCAAGCGCCGTGCGCAGGTCGTGGCGCAGGTCTTCGATGTCTTCGATGCCGACCGACAGGCGGATCAAGCCGTCGCCGATGCCCAGCTTGGTCCGTTGTTCTGCCGGGATGCTGGCGTGCGTCATCAGGGCAGGATGCTCGATCAGGCTTTCCACGCCGCCCAGGCTTTCAGCCAGGGCAAACACTACACAGCGCTCCAGGAAGCGGCGGGCGCCGGCCAGGTCGGTGTCCAGGTCGATCGAGATGATGCCGCCGAAACCATCCATCTGGCGTTTGGCCAGCGCATGTTGCGGGTGCGATTCCAGGCCTGGATAAAACACCTTGCGTACTTCCTTTTGCTGTTCCAGCCATTGCGCCAGCGCCAAAGCGCTCTGGCAGTGGCGCTGCATGCGGATGGCCAGGGTTTTTACGCCACGCAGGGCCAGGAAGCTGTCGAACGGGCCGGCAATCGCGCCCACCGAGTTTTGCAAAAAGCCCAATTGCTCGCGCCATTCCGCCTGGCGTTCCTCGGCGCCGACGATGGCGATGCCGCCGATGATGTCCGAGTGGCCGTTCAGGTACTTGGTGGTCGAATGGACCACGATATCGAAACCGTGTTCGAGCGGACGTTGCACCAGCGGGCTGGCGAAGGTGTTGTCGGCCACGGCGATGATGCCGCGTTCGCGGCAGATGTCGGCAATCGCACGCAGGTCGGCCAGTTTCAGCATCGGATTGGTCGGCGTTTCCACCCACACCATCTTGGTTTCCGGGCGAATCGCGGCCAGCAGGTTTTCCGGGTTCGTCAAATCGACATAGGTGAACTGATGGCCGGCCGAACGGCGGCGCACTCTTTCAAACAAACGGTAGGTGCCGCCATACATATCGTCGCCGGCGATGATGTGCGCGCCTGCGTCCAGCAATTCGAGCACGCTGGAAATGGCCGCCAGGCCGGAAGCGAAGGCAAACGCCGCGCTGCCGCCTTCGAGGTCGGCCACGCAGCGCTCCAGCGCCCAGCGCGTGGGATTGTGCGAGCGGCCGTAGTCCAGGCCCTTGTGCACGCCGGGGCTTTCCTGCACAAAGGTGGAGGTGGCGTAAATCGGCGGCATGATGGCGCCCGTCGATGGGTCAGGCGACTGGCCGGCATGGATGACGCGGGTAGCGAGGTGGCTCTTGCGGGAAGATGGATTGCTCAAGATAGTGTCCTGCGTAAGTGGTTGAGTAGGTCGAAACGCGTGATCAGGCCATAGAATACGGCATCGTCTGCCACCACGGCAGTCAAACCGCGGTCCAGGGTGGCGCGCAAGGCGGGCAGGCCGGCGGACGGCGCCAGGGTTTCGAGCTGGGTGGTCATGGTGGCGCCCACCAGCGAAGCAAAGTGTGCGGCGTCGCCAGAGACCTGCAGCAGCAAGTCCGATTCGTCGATGATGCCCACCAGCTTGCCCTCGGCGATCACGGGCAGCTGCGCCAGGTCGCTCGAACGCATGCGGTTGAAGGCCGTGAGCAGGGTGTCGCCAGGCGCCACGCTGACCACGTCGCCTTCGTCGTAGCGGCGGCCGATCAGGTCGCGCAAGTCGCCCGATACAGCGCGTTGCAGCAAGCCCTGGTCGCGCATCCAGCCGTCGTTATAGACTTTCGACAGATAGCGCGTGCCGGTGTCGCACACGAAGGTGACGACTCTTTTTGGCGTGGTCTGTTCGCGGCAGTATTTCAGGGCGGCGGCCAGCAAGGTGCCGGTCGAGGAGCCGCCCAGGATGCCTTCGGCGCGCAGCAGGGCGCGCGCGGAATCGAAGCTTTCCTGGTCGGTGATGGTAAAGGCGCGGCGCACGCCGTCCATGTCGGCAATCGAGGGGATGAAATCTTCACCGATGCCTTCCACCGCCCACGAGCCGCTGGTGTCCGACACCTTGCCCGATTCGATGTATTCGGTAAGGATGGAGCCTTGCGGGTCGGCCAGCACGAATTCCAGCTTCGGCTGCGCCTTGCGGAAGTAGCGGGTCAGGCCCGTCAGTGTGCCTGAAGACCCGACGCCAACCACGATGGCGTCCACGTCATGGCCGCTTTGCTCCCAGATTTCGGGGCCGGTGGTGGTTTCGTGGGCCAGCGGATTGGCCGGATTGTTGAACTGGTCGGCGAAGAAGGCGCCTGGCAGTTCGCGCGCCAGGCGCGCTGCGTAATCCTGGTAATACTCGGGGTGGCCCTTGCCCACGTCCGAGCGCGTGGTGTGCACCTCTGCTCCCAGCGCCTTTAAATGCAGTACTTTTTCAGTCGACATCTTGTCGGGCACGACCAGAATCACGCGGTAGCCCTTGATGCGGCCGACTAAAGCCAAGCCGATGCCGGTATTGCCGGCCGTCGCTTCGATGATGACGCCGCCAGGCTGCAAGCGGCCATCGGCTTCGGCTGCTTCGATGATGGACAGGCCGATGCGGTCCTTGATGGAGCCGCCCGGATTTTGCGATTCCAGTTTCAGGAATAGCTGGCACGGGCCGGTGTCGAGCCTGGTCACTTCGACCAGCGGGGTATTGCCGATCAGCTTGAATAGTGCTGCCGGTTCGGCAGGGGAGGGCATACGGTCATTCATGGTGGCTCCTGTCATCGAAACAGCCGCTCAGGATTGTGTCCCGGGCCGCTTTTCGCGCAAAAGGGCGGAGTGTAGGCGCGTCGGTAGCTTGCGCGAACGAATGTTTATGTGCTTGCTTATACATTTTGTGCATATCAACTCACAGTGGATGGGCGGGTTTCGCCGTGCCAGTATGCACCGTTTCTGAGCGCGTCGCCGCGCGGCTTGCGGCGCCTTCAGCGTGCAATTGCGCTGTCTCAAGCAGGCCATTGCCCTTTATAATCACGCCTCAAAAACGCAGTAAACAATATCCATTATTCAGACAGGGCGGCGACAGTGGCAAAACTTTATTTCCGGTATTCCGCGATGAACGCGGGCAAGTCGACGGCCTTGCTGCAGGTCGCGCACAACTATGAAGAGCAGGGCCAGCAAGTACGTTTGTACACGGCCGCCATCGACAGCCGCCACGGCGTGGGCCAGGTTACATCGCGGCTGGGGCCGCAGCGCGAGGTCGATATCTTCGATGCCGACACTGATTTCCTGGCCGAGATACCAAAAGTGGCCTGTCTGCTGATCGACGAAGCGCAATTTCTCACGACCCAACAAGTGCAGCAATTGCACCAGCTGGCGCAGGTCAAGGGCGTGCCCGTGATTTGCTACGGCTTGCGCACGGATTTCAAGGGCGAACCGTTCCCCGGCTCGGCCTACCTGCTGGCGCTGGCCGACGATATCGAAGAGCTGAAAAATATCTGCACCTGCGGCAAGAAAGCCACCATGAATATCCGCATCGACGAGCAGGGCCGCCGCATCCGCGAAGGCGAGCAGATCAGCATAGGCGGCAACGAGGCCTATCGGCAGGCTTGCGGGCGGTGTTTTTATTCCAGATAAATTGCTGTATTAGTTCCTCATCAAGGCGCCCCAGGCCCGCTGCCGGACCTGGGTACTGCCTCCAGTTTCTGCCTCTTCCCTTCCCATCCTTCTCATCCACACTTTTCCGACGTCAGAAATCCAGCATGCACGACGGCCTGGAAAACTGCTTTGCATGAAACGTGCGAAATAGACCATATTTGGCCGATTCTCCTTGTTTTTGCTGCATTATTTTACGAAAAATTTACACATCGCCATGCTCTTTTTCTGATTTTTTTATACTCGAATCGCTAAGCTTTGTCTGTATTCCAGCGCGTATTTCAGCGTGTCTCAAGACAGACATGAGGAGCCTGACCAGGCACCGGGAATGCTCGGTAGAGGTCGCTAAAAAAAATTGGTTTTCAACATAAAAGGGAAGTAACAGTATGGCTAAGATCAACACTGTCCGCCACCAGCTTGCATTGGCATGTGCCGGTCTCGGATTGCTTGCAATGACGGCAGCGCAGCCTGCGTTTGCGCAAGAAGCAGCTAGCAGCACGCCGGCAGCGACCGGCGGTGCGGCGGCAGGCAGTCCAGCAGGATCGGAAAACCTGTCATTTGCAGACCGGTTTGTGCATACCTACAAGGACTACCTGAACTGGAACGGCGATCCTGCGGATGCTGCGCCGACCTGGCGCAAGGGCTATCAGCCGCCGCCTGAGTCGTCGCCACCGATGCCGTTTACGGGCTGGCCGCTGGGCGGCTCCGAAACCATCGGCTACGACAATAGCTATTACGGCGCACTGATGGATGCTATTTATAGCGGTCCGAATGGCCAGGCCTGGAAAGACAGCCGGGTCACCGTGTATGGCTGGATTAATCCGGGCATGAACCGCAGCTCCTCGCATACGGCCTACAACACGCAAAATGGCACGGGCGGCAATTTCCCGGCCGCTTATTCCTACGCGCCCAACACCGTGCAGATGGACCAGGTTGCCTTGTATGTCGAGCGTACGCCAGATGTGGTGCAGACCGACCATTTCGACTGGGGTTTCCGTGTAGCAGCCTTGTGGGGCGCTGACGCGAAATATACCTTCTCGCGCGGCCTGTGGAGCAATCAATATACAAATTCGAATGGCAAGGTGGCCAAGAACGGCTATGACGTTCCGATGGCGTATCTGGAAGGCTATTTCCCTGGCGTCGCCGACGGCATGAACGTGCGTGTAGGCCGCTATATCTCGATACCCGATATCGAAGCCCAGCTCGCGCCGAATAACTATACCTATAGTCACTCGCTGCTGTACACCTATGATCCCTACACGCAGGAAGGTGCAGTCGCCACCATCAAGCTGAACAAGAACTGGACTGTCCAGGGCGAAATCTCGGGCGGCAATGACGTGGCGCTCTGGTACCACCCTAAAGTGCCTGCCACGTATATCAACGGCGCTGGTGCAACGGTGGCCAATCCGAATGCGGGCCAGAAAATCGGCGCGCAACTGACGCCTGCCGTCTGCGTGAACTGGACCTCGGACTCCGGCAATGACGCTCTGTATCCCTGCATGAACGGCGGCACGGGCATTTCCAACAAGGGCAATTACGGCTGGAACAATGTGCAGCATGAAGTGCTGACCTGGTATCACAAGTTCAACGACAAATGGCATATATCTACCGAGGGCTGGTATATGTATGAGAAAAATACGCCGAATATGCAGAATTCCGATGGCCAGGGCTTGTGGAACTCGTATTTTGCCGGCGCCAATTCGGTCGGTGGTCCGTTCGGCGCCATGGGTGGCAGAGGTTGCGGTCCTAACGACGGCGTCACTTGCACCTCGAAAGAATGGGCGTTCGTGAACTACATCGTGTATCAGCCTACGGCACGCGATTTCATCACCTTGCGTTCCGAAATGCTGGACGACGTGAATGGCCAGCGCACAGGCTTCCCGACCAAGTACACGGAATTCCTGCTGGGCTGGAATCACTGGATCGGCAAGGCGATCACGATTCGTCCAGAGATTCGTTATGAACACGCCGGCATGGCGGCCTACAACAACCCTTGCCCGGTAGCCGGCACGGCAGGCTGCGGTTCGACCGTCACCTCGGGATCGAATCACCAGTTCATGTTCGCCATGGATGCGGTGATCCACTTCTAAACGGACTTTCAGCATTACCTGGACGCTGGCGCATGGTCTGTGGACTATTGCGCCAGCACATTTTTCCTGCCTGAACTTGATAGTGACTCCTATGAAAAACCTCATCCTCCCCACACTGATCGCCCTTGGCTGCATGGCCAGCGCCAGCCTGGCCCAGGCGCAGCAGCAAGACGCCCCGTCCAAGCCGGCCAAACAGCAGGCATTGCCGCTGGACCACGGCCCGCACGCACAAGTTACGCCGTGGGTCAATCAACAGAAACGGCAACAGGCGGCAGCCGCAGCAAAGGCGAAACCGGCAGCACAGGATAAAAGTTAAAAAGATGCCTATGGCGGCTTTTTGTTAAATCCGGAGCGCTAAAAATAGTGCCGGGCTTGCTGATAAGCCGGTGTCCTGTCGCACGCTTACGCTTGCTTTTTTCGCGCCTGCATTGCCTGGCAACTTGAGTCTTTGTTTGCATTGTCAACTTGGGTAGATCATGTTTAGAAATAAGAAATACGTGGCAATCGGCGCCACGGCTGGATGCGCGCTGCTGGCCGCCATCGCCGTGTCCGCGAGCAAGAGTCCATCATCGCTGTCAGAAACGGCGGCGCCTGCCAAGGATGTGCAGAACAGTGTCACCTTGACCGAGGTGCAAGCTAAACAGATCCACATCGTCACCGCACAGTCCGGCAACTTCACGCCTCAGAGCGAGGCCGTGGGCTATATTGATTTCAATCAAGACCGTACCGTGCCCGTGTTTGCGCCCTATCAGGGACGGGTGCGGCAAGTGTTTGCGAAAGCCGGCGACGATGTCAGGCAAGGGCAGGCACTGTTCTCCATCGATAGCCCGGACCTGTTGCAGGCCGAATCGAACCTGGTGTCCACTGCCGGTGTGCTGGCCTTGAACAGCCGGGTGCTTGAGCGCGCAAAAAAGATGCTGGAAGTGCAGGTCAGTGCTCAAAAGGATGTGGAGCAAGCCATGTCCGACCAGCAGACGGCCGATGGCAATTACCGCGCCGCGCGCGATGCCGTGCGCATTTTCGGCAAGTCCGATACCCAGATCGATCAGATTGTCGCCAGCCGCAAGATCGATGGCGAGCTGACCATCAGCAGCCCGCTGCAGGGCCGTGTGACGGCGCGCAATGCCAGCGCTGGCTTGCTGTTGCAGCCAGGCACGACGCCGGCGCCGTTTACCGTGGCCGATTTGTCCACCATGTGGATGGTCGCCAACGTTTCTGAATACGATATGCCGCAGCTCAAAGTAGGTCAGCAGGCCGAGGTCACGGTCATGGCCTACCCCGGACAGACCTTCAAGGGCGAAATCAGCAATATTGCTGTCGCGGTCGATCCCAATACCCATAAAGCCGCCGTGCGTGCCGAGATCAAGGACGGACAGCATCTGTTGCATCCGCAGATGCTGGCCACCTATACGATTCGTACCGGCACTGCGCAGCATGCGATGGCGCTGCCCGTCAATAGCGTGGTGCGCGAAGGCGACGGCAGCATGACCGTGTTCGTCACGCAAGATGCCCGCACATACACCCGGCGTGCCGTCAAGCTGGGGCTGGAACAAAATGGCTTGATGCAGATCATCGACGGTCTCGCCGCCGGTGAAAAGGTCGCCTCAGACGGCGCCCTGTTCCTCAGCAATATGTTGTCCCTGCAATCGCGCTAGCGGCTCGCCGCCAGACGCTATCTGCCTGCCACCCCCATCCTGCATCCTGTCGAAAGAAAGAAGGCACATCGTGCTTAGAGGTCTCATCACGTTCGCATTGTCGCGCCGGCCCATCGTGCTGCTGGCCTTGCTGGTATTTATTGTCGCCGGCCTGTTTGCGTATTCAAAACTTAATATTGAAGCCTACCCGAATCCGGCCCCCGTGATCCTGGAAATTACGGCGCAGGCGCCTGGCTTGTCCGCCGAAGAGATGGAACGTTCCTACACGCGGGCGATGGAAGTGGGCCTGGCCACGACCCCCGGGGTGGACAACATCCGTTCGACCTCGTTTTATGGCTTGTCGTTCGTACGCGTGACCTTCAAATATGGCGTCGACTATTATTTTGCATCAACCCAGGCAGCCTTGAACCTGCAGCAGAATGTCAGCCTGCCCAATGGCGTGCAGCCGCAAATCCAGGCCTCCAGCCTGGTCGGCGAGGTATTGCGTTATCAACTGACGGGGCCGGCGCACACGGGATTGACGAATTTGCGCACCTTGCAGGACTGGGTGGTCACGCGCCGTTTGATGACTGTGCCGGGCGTGATGCAAGTGGTCACCTGGGGCGGCACCACCAAGGAATATGAAGTCGAAGCCGATTTGCACAAGCTGCAAGGCTTGGGCGTCACCTTGCCGCAGCTCATCAGCGCCGTGGGCAACGCCAATACCAACGTGGGCGGCCGCACCGTCAATATCGGGCAGCAATCGGTCAATATCCGCGGTGTCGGCCTGATCAAGGATACGGCGGACATCGGCAACATCGTGCTGTCGCAATCGAATGGCGTGCCGGTGCTGGTCAAAGACGTCGCCAAGGTCACCATAGGCGCCGCGCCGCGCCTGGGCAAAGCGGGCCGTGACGACCAGGATGATGTGGTGACGGGCATCGTGGTGATGAACCGCACCTTGCAAACCAATGAGGTATTGGCGCGCATCAAGACGGAGGTGGACAAGATCAACGCTGACGGCAGCTTGCCGCCGGGCGTGAAGATGGAACCCTTCTATGACCGCTCGACCCTGGTCAACGTCACCACGCATACGGTGCTGCACAACCTGATTTTCGGCTGCCTGCTGGTGTTTTTGATCCAATGGATATTCCTCGGCGATTTGCGCAGCGCCATCATCGTCAGCGCCAATATTCCGATTGCCTTGTTCTTCAGCATCATCATCCTGGTCATGCTGGGCGATTCCGCCAATCTGCTGTCGCTGGGCGCGGTCGATTTCGGCATCATTGTCGATTCCGCCGTGATCCTGGTTGAAAATATCTTCCGCAATTTCCAGAAAACCCGCTCACAGCAGCAGGATCTGATGGAAGAGCAAAACTTTGGCTTGCTGCAAGCCTGGTCCTTCCGTTTGCGCCTGCTGTATATCAGCGCCATCCAGGTGGACCGCGCGGTGCTGTTTTCCTCGGCGATCACGGTGGCGGCCTTTATTCCCTTATTTACCATGCAAGGGGTCGAGGGGCAAATCTTCAGCCCGATGGCGCGCACCTATGCCTACGCCTTGCTCGGCGCCCTGTTTGCCACGTTCACGGTGACGCCAGTACTGGCTTTTTTCCTGCTGCCGCAACATGTGGAAGAGACGGAAACCATGGTGGTGCGCGCCATTCGCCGCGTCTACACCCCGGTATTGGCCTGGGCTTTGGCCAAACGCAAGACCACGGTGGCCATCGGCCTGGGTTTCTTGCTGATCGCCGGCCTGATGCTGCCACGCATAGGCACGGAATTTTTGCCCGCGCTGGAAGAGGGCAATCTGTGGATACGCGCCACCATGCCTACCACCGCCTCGCTGGAAGCGGGCATGGACAAGGTCAACCGCATGCGCCGTATTTTGAAAGCACATCCTGAAGTCATCACGGCAGTGTCGCAACATGGACGGCCGGACGACGGCAGCGATGCCTCCGGCTTTTACAACGTGGAATTGTTCGTGCCGCTCAAGCCTTTCGATGAATGGCGCAAGGGCTACACCAAGGACATGCTGGTCAAAGACGTACAGGATCAATTTGCGGCCGAGTTTCCCGGCGTGGAGTTTAATTTTTCACAATACATCCAGGATAATATCGAGGAAGGTTTGTCTGGCGTCAAAGGCGCCAATTCCGTAAAGATCATCGGCCCCGACCTGGCGACGCTGGAAAAACTGTCGGACCAGGTCATGCATGAGATGCGGCAGGTCAAGGGCGTGGAAGACCTGGGCGTCTTCCGCGTGCTGGGACAACCGAACTTCAATATCACCATCGACCGCGCCAAGGCGGCGCGCTATGGCTTGAATACGGGCGATATCAATACGGTGGTGCAAGCGGCTGCCGGGGGTACGCAGGCGACTACCGTGCTGGAAGGCGATCGCCAGTTTGCCTTGACCGTCCGGCTGGCGCCGCAATACCGCTCCGATCTGGAAGCGATCCGCAATATCCCGGTCGCTTACACGGCCACGGGCGGCGGCACGGCCTATGTTGCCCTGCGCGAACTGGCCACGATTACGCTCGACACGGGCGCCTCGTATATCTTCCATGAGCGCAATGAACGTTTCATTCCCGTGAAATTCAGCGTCCGTGGCCGTGACCTGGGCAGCACCGTGGAAGAAGCGCAGGCGCGCATTGCCAGCAAAGTCGCCTTGCCGAACGGTTACCGCATCATCTGGGCCGGCGAGTTCGAGGAATTGCAGCAGGCCAAGCAGCGCATGCTGATCGTCTTGCCGATTGCACTGATGGCGATTTTGATCTTGCTGTACACCTTGTTCAATTCCCTGCGCGACAGCCTGCTGACCCTGGCTGCGATTCCTTTCGCGATTGCGGGCGGCATCGTCGCGCTGTATTTCTCGGGATTGCCCCTGAGTGTCTCGGCGGCGATCGGCTTTGTTTCCCTGTTCGGGGTGTCCGTGATGAATGGCATCCTGGTGATCAGTTATTTCAATCACCTCATCGTCGAGGGCAAGACGCCGCTCGAAGCGATGCGCGACGCGGCCGAGCAGCGCATGCGGCCCATGCTGATGACCGCCTTGTCCGCTTGCATAGGCTTGCTGCCGGCAGCCTTGTCGACCGGCATCGGCAGCCAGGTGCAACGGCCGCTGGCCATCGTGGTGGTGGGCGGCATGTTGCTGGGGCCGATCATGTTGTTGATCGTGGCGCCGGCGCTGCAAGTGATGGTATTGGGATGGTCGCGCAAGCGCCCCGGCCTGGCAGCCGCGCAGTCAAACGAAAAGGAAGCCTGATATGAAGCAATCAAGTTGGAAGCGGGCAGGTGGAAGTTATTATCGGAATGGCGCAGCAGTCTTGCTGGCAGCGCTGGCTTGTGGCGGCTGCGCCGTCGGGCCTGACTTCCAGCGCCCGCAAGCGCCTGACGTGGACAGCTATACGCGTGCACCCTTGCCTGCAATAAAGACCTCGGCAGCGTTGAAAGTGGAGCGCCAGTGGTGGACCGCGTTTGGCTCGCCGGCATTGAATGCGCTGGTGGAACGTGCTTTCCAGCACAACCCCAGCATCGCCAGCGCGCAGGCGGCCTTGCGCCAGGCGCAGGAAAGCACGGCGGCGCAATGGGGCAGTTATTTCCCCACCATCCAGGCGGGCTATGCAGCTAGCCGCCAGAAAAATGCGGTTGGCACGATTTCCCCGACCCTGACGTCGGGCGCGCCTTTGTACACCTTGCATACGGCGCAACTGTCCATCAGTTATGTGCCCGATGTATTTGGCCTGAACCGGCGCACGGTCGAATCATTGGGGGCGCAGGAAGAAACCCAGCGCTACCAGTTGCAGGCCGCGTACCTGACCCTGGCCTCGAATGTGGTGGCCGCTGCCATCCAGCAAGCGGCCCTGAGCGCACAAATTCATGCGACGGAAGCCGTGATTGCGGCCGCTACCGAGTCGCTCGCTGCCCTGCATCGCCAGGCGGAACTGGGCTTTGCCACGGGGCTGGACGTGGCCGCGCAGGAAACGGCACTGGCGCAGGCGCAGTTATCCTTGCCGCCGCTGTCGAAACAACTGGAACAGACGCGCAATTTGCTGGCCGTGCTGACCGGCAGTTTCCCCAGCCAGGGCAGTGTAGACGATATCGCCCTGGAGGCCTTGCAATTGCCATCGAGCTTGCCCGTCAGCCTGCCGTCGCAACTAGTAGATCAGCGGCCCGATGTGCGCGCCGCCGAAGCGCAGATGCATGCGGCCAGCGCACAGGTGGGCGTGGCGGCCGCCAACCGCTTGCCGCAGCTGTCGATTTCCGCCCTGTATGGCGGCAGCGCCACGCAGTTCAGCAAGATGTTTTCGGGCGACAACAAGTTCTGGGGACTCACGGGAAATGTCACGCAGACCGTGTTTGACTTCGGCACCTTGTTGCATCGCAAACGCGCTGCCGACGCTGCCCTGGACCAGGCCGCCGCGCAATACCGCAGCGTGGTCTTGAGCGCCTTCCAGAACGTGGCCGATACCTTGTATGCGCTCGATGCCGACGCGAAGTCGCTGTCTGCCTCAGTGGCGGCGGAAGTGGCGGCCAGGAAAACGCTGGATATGACGCAGCAGCAACTGGCCCTGGGTTATGTCAATGCCCTGGTCTTGCTCAACGCCGAGCAAGCCTGCCAGCAAGCCAGCATCGCACGGATACAGGCGCAGGCAATGCGCTACACGGATACGGCCGCCCTGTTCCAGGCGCTGGGTGGCGGCTGGGAAGGGGAGCAGTGATAGACGACGGCCATCTTCATTGGACATCGTCTTCCGCAAGCCCCACGTCCACATCTTCCGACAGGGCCAGGTCGCCCCGCTCGTAGGCGGCCAGGATGTCATTCGCCCTGGCCACGTCGCTTTCACGCACCAGTATGCGCGCGCCACCGATGGCGGGCGCCAGCAGCAGGTTGGCCTGCATGTGCTGGTCGTCCGTCAGGATGACGGGGATGCCGGCCGCTTCCAGGCAGCCGCGTATCACATGGGCGTCGGTGGGTATCATCAGCCTGGCGAGCAGGCAGTAGTCGTTATTGTTATCCATCGTTTCTCCGTCGGCAGGCCAGGTGCTGTATCGATTTCGCTCCATCTTAGCACTGCGTCATAGCTTTATCGGCCAGCATGGATAGAATAGGGCGACACTACCATGATGAGCATCCTTCACAGCCATTGCCATGCGCTGGCGTCCCCCTTGCTGTGCCGTTACCTTGATATCGGCCTGTATCTGGCGCCGTCGCTGCTGCTGGCGCTGCTGATCCGCTTTTTGTCGGGCCGTCATCCCTTCTTTTTTATTTTTGCGCTGGCCGGCACCCTGTGTCATGAACTCGCGCATTTTGGCATGGGGCTGCTGACAGCCGCGCAGCCGCGCTCGTTCAGCATCATGCCGCGCCGGGTGGGGCAGGGCTGGGAGCTGGGCTCGGTAACTTTGCGCAGCGTGCGCTGGTATAACGCGGCGCCTGTTGCGCTGGCGCCATTTTTAATCCTGGCGCTGCCGTTTGCGGTGGCGGCCTGGCGCACGCATCCGGGCTGGGCTTTCCAGTGGAGCGATGTGCTGCTGGCGTTTCTGGTGGCGCCGCAATTTCTGGCTTGCTGGCCATCCTTGATCGACTGGAAGATTGCGGTCCGCTCCTGGCCCTATGTGCCCGTGGCCGCCGGCCTGTTCTTGCTGCTGCGCCAGTTCCGGCCCGAGTGGCTGGAACTGGCGCATTGGCTGCCTGTCTGAGACAGTTTCTTACAGTACGGCCAGCATATCGTGCGGTTCCGGCCGGCGCGTGTAGTCGGGATTGACTTCCGCGTAGACGATCGTGCCATCCTGGGCGATCACGTAGCGCGAAGGCATGGGCAGGGTCCAGCTATCGTCGCCATTGGTGGCCGGCAAGTCGTTCTTGCGCGAGGCGTACAGTTCGACCAGATAATCCGGCAAGCTGTAGCGCACACCGAAGGCGGCGGCAACCTCGTTGCCTGCGTCATGCAGGATGGGGAAAGTCAGGTGATTGGTGCGCTGCGACTTGCGGCTGCTGGCGGCCAGTTGCGGCGAAATCGCGATCAGGCTGGCGCCAGCGGCTAGGAAGGCGGGCAACTCGTCTTGCAGGGCTTGCAGTTCCATATTGCAATATGGGCACCAGGCGCCGCGGTAAAAGGTGATGATCAGCGGGCCGCGCGCCAGCAAGTCTTTTGACGCCACCGGCTTGCCGTCAGCATCGTTCAAGCTGAAGGCAGGCGCCTGGTCGCCCACTTTCAAGGCGCGCTCGGCCAGGCTTGACGCGATCAGTTCTGCCGTGGCGCGGGCCATGATGGGGTGGATTTCCGGTGGCGTGTTGTAAGGCGGTTTGCCGGCGATGAAGTCAGCCCGGAAGGCGTCGAGTTTGGCTTGCAGTGTCATGCTCATGCTCCTGTCAATAATAAGGTGGTGTTGCTGCAGTCATTATTGGATGGCGTGGCAGTCTTTAACAGGCAGGCTGATGGACTAGTAAGTATTCCAGATGGGAATAGATGTTGGGCTTTAATGGCAGTTTGATGCTATTATTTATATTGATATGGAATAGAAAAGCACGCTATGGACCGCTTGAATGCAATGGAAAATTTTGTCGCCGTGGTCGATGCCGGCTCGTTTTCAGCGGCGGCGCGCCTGCTTGGTATAGGCCAGCCGGCCGTGTCGAAAACCATCGCCCAGCTGGAACTGCAACTGGGCGTGCGTCTGCTGCTGCGCTCAAGCCGGCGCATGACCCCGACCGAGGCGGGCCTGCGCTTTTATGAACGGGCGCGCCGCGCCGTGGCCGAGGCCGAGGAAGCAGAGCTGGCGGCGCGCGGCGCAGGCGCCAGCCTGTCCGGCCTGCTGCGCATCTGCGCCGGCGTAACGTTTGCGCGGCTGCATATACTGCCCCATCTGCAGCTATTCCTTGATCAGCATCCAGAGGTGAACATCGATGTAGTGCTCGACGACCGCAATATCGATATGCTCGAGCATGGCATCGACGTGGCCTTGCGCATGGGCGGCTTGAACGATTCGGGCATGACGGCGCGGCGCATAGGCCAGGCGCGCCGGGTGGTGCTGGGCACGCCAGCGTACTTTGCGCGGGCCGGCCTGCCGGCCAGTCCGGTGGATCTGGCTGGCAACCAGGCCATCGTGTATGCCCAGCCCGGCGGCGGTACCGCCTGGACTTTTACGCAAGGTGGGGAAGAGGCATCGGTGGCCTTGACTGGCAAGGTACAGGTCAATGCTGCCGAGGGCGTGCGCGCGGCCGTGCTGGCCGGCATGGGCTTGACTATCGTATCGGAATGGATGTTTGCACCAGAATTGCGTGACGGCCAGGTGTGCCGCGTGCTCGATGACTGGCGCTTGCCGATGGTGGATTTATGGGCGGTGTATCCGGGCGGACGCATGGCCAGCGCCAAGGCGCGCGCTTTTATTGAATTTGTCGAGCAACTGCTGTCGATGCCGCCGCAACCGGCCGTGGTCCAGGTGTGATGCCGATATGTGCTCTCTGGAAAGTCTTGCTTGCACAGGGAAACATGAATTAATACAATGACTTGGCGAAAATATTATGGCTATTGTCAAAAAGTATGACGGTATTTCCCTGCCTTCAACGATGTTTTATTTTGTAAAGTTTCAGATATGACCTTTAATCAGCGCTTAAGCTGACGGGCAGAAACTGCGGCTACATAGGACACGATACCTGTGGTTCCCTGTAGAATAATATTCAGACCAGTCATAGAGTCCCCTTTCGTGTTGTGCTGGCTGGCGCCCGGTTCCCCGGCGCCGGCGGTAACTGATTTATATAATTTTCGGAGAAGCCGATGAAGAAGCAAATGATGCTGGTCACCCTGGTGCTCGCCCTGTCAGCCCAGGCTGGTGCAGCGCAAACGGACAAGAGTGCCGCTCCTCCGCCCCCCATGAAGCCGCTGGCCCAGCAAACGCAGGCCGCCCTGTGGGCTTCGCGCGTGCTGTCGCGCTACCATTACAAGGCCATGCCGCTCGACGATGCGATGTCGGAAAAAATCTTCGACCGCTACTTCAAGTCGCTCGATGCCGAAAAGCTGTTCTTCGTGCAAGCCGATATCGACCGTTTCGCGCCCGTGCGCTCCAAGCTCGACGACGCCATCAATGGCGAAGACCTGAGCGCGCCGTTTGCCATCTACAATCTGTACCAGCAGCGCTTCGAAGAACGCATGGCCTATGCGCGCGAACTGCTGAAGACAAAATTTGATTTCACGCAAGACGAAAGCTATCAGCTGGACCGTGAAAAGGCCGCCTGGCCGAAGAATGATGATGAAGTGCGCGATCTGTGGCGCAAGCGCGTCAAGAATGACTGGCTGCGCCTGAAACTGGCCGGCAAGGACGACAAGTCCATCCGTGAAACCCTGGACAAGCGTTATGAAAGCTATGTCACGCGTTCGCGCAAGCTCAATAACGAAGATGTGTTCCAGATCTTCATGAACGCCTACGCCATGTCGATCGAGCCGCATACCAATTATCTGGGACCGCGTGCTTCGGAAAACTTTGACATCGCCATGCGTCTGTCGCTCGAAGGCATCGGCGCCGTGCTGCAAACGCGCGACGAATACACGGTGGTGCGTGAAATCGTGCCAGGCAGCCCGGCCGGTTTGTCGGGCAAGCTGAAAGTGGGCGACCGCATCATCGGCGTGGGGCAGGGCGATAGCGGCCCCATCACTGAAGTGCTGGGCTGGCGCATCGACGATGTGGTGCAACTGATACGCGGCACCAAGGATTCCACCGTGCGCCTCGATATTCTGCCGGCCGATGCCGGCCCGGACGCCAAGCATACGGTGCTGGCGCTGGTGCGCAAGAAAATCAGCATGGAAGAGCAATCGGCGAAGAAATCCATCATCGAAGTGCGCGACAACGGCGTCAAGCGCCGCATCGGCGTGATCTCGCTGCCGACCTTCTACCAGGACTTCGATGCGCGCCGCCGTGGCGACAAGGATTTCAAGAGCGCCACGCGCGACGTGTCCCGCTTGCTGGGCGAGTTGAAGAAAGACAAGGTTGACAACGTCCTCATCGACTTGCGCAACAACGGCGGCGGTTCGCTGAACGAAGCCGTCGATTTGACGGGTTTGTTCATCGACAAAGGCCCGGTGGTGATGCAGCGCAATGCCGAAGGCAAGGTCGATACTGAGAGCGATACCAACGCCGGCCTGGCCTGGGATGGCCCGATGGGCGTGCTGATCAATCGTGGTTCGGCCTCCGCTTCCGAGATTTTTGCCGCCGCCATCCAGGATTACGGCCGTGGCCTGGTGATCGGTGAAGGCAGCTTCGGCAAGGGCACCGTGCAGACCCTGATAGACCTGAACCGTTTCGGCGGCAGCGACAAAGCCCGCTTTGGCGAGCTGAAAATGACGGTGGCGCAATTCTTCCGCATCAACGGCGGCACCACGCAATTGCGTGGCGTGACGCCCGACATCAAGCTGCCAGCCATGTCGGATACGGAAAACTTTGGCGAATCGAGTTATGACAATGCCTTGCCATGGGTCTCCATCAAGCCGGCGAACTACACGCCGACGGGCGACTTGAAAGACATCGTGCCGCTGCTCGACAAAAAGCATGAAGCGCGCGTGGCCAAGGACAAGGACTTCCAGTATCTGCAGGATGACATCGCGCTGATCGTCAAGCAGCGCAAGGATAACCAGCTGTCGCTGAACGAAGCCGTGCGCCGCAAGGAGCGCGATGCCCAGGATGCGCGTGCCAAGGCGCGTGAAAAACGCCTGATCGCGCAGATTTCCAATCCGGGCGATGATCTGGTGGTGATTCCTGATCCGAAAGATGTGAAGAGCGCAGCCGGCAAGACCGCCAAGCAGCAGATTGCTGCCGTGAAAGGCGCCTTGCGCACCGACGATGGTTTGCAGGGTGACGAGCGTGCGCTGAGCGCCGAACTCGACGCCGAAACGGCCGCGAAGAGCGCCAAGGATGTGCTGTTGAACGAAACGGCGCGCATCCTGGCTGATGAAGTGGGACTGATCAAGGCCGACACCCGTCTGGCGGCCAAGGTCTTGCCATACGCAACCGATGCCAAGGGCGCGCCGGCAACGGCTACCACGGCGAAGTAAGTCTGGCGTTAGTATCAGTTAAAGGCCGGCGCAGGGATTCCTGGGCTGGCCTTTGTTGTTTATGGGAGGGCATGCTTTACCAGTTATGTCTGATGCTTATTTCTATCATTCCAACAATCAATTGGATCGATATGTGGCAATGCAGCATAATTCATCCGTCTCCTCTATTCTCCTCCAAGAAAATAGATTCAGCCCGCTCCCGCAGCGGGCTTTTTTTTGCCTGGATTTTTATATTCGCTATTGCAAGGCGGTATTGGCGGCGAACAGGGCGCTGATCCAGTTGGCGAATGCCTGCACCTTGGGTGCGGTCAAACGTCCTTGGGGCGTCAGCAGCGAGATCGGCATGGCGGTGGGTGGACAAGCGTCGAGCACGGTCACCAGCTCGCCGCTGTCCAGGTAGGGACGTACCTGGTACAGGCCAGACTGCGCCAACCCCAGTCCTTGCAAGACGCAGATCAGGCTGGCGTCGGCGTCATTGACGGCGATCGGGCCTGTCATCGGTACGCGCACCACTTTGCCGTCCTGCATGAAATCCCAGTCGAAGGCGCGCCCCGTGCGGCCGGAAAAATGCATCACGCCGTGGTGGGTGGCCAGGTCGGCCAGGGTGCGCGGCGTGCCGTGCCGCGCCAGATAGGCGGGGGCGGCGCAAGTGACGAAGCGCATCGTGCCCACTTGCTTGCCGATCAGCGCGGAATCCTGCAAGTCTCCCACGCGCAGCGCGCAATCGATGCCTTCCTGTGTCAGGTCGACCAATCGGTCCGTCAGGCTCAGAAACAGTTCCACGTCTGGATAAGCGGCATGAAATTGTCCGATATGGGGCAACACCAGCCGGCGGCCCACGGTATTGGGCAGGTTGACGCGCAGCACGCCCTTGGCTTTATTCGCTTCCGGGCCGCGGAATGCCAGTTCCGACGCATCGACGGCGCCGAGGATGGCCGTGCAATGGCGAAAATATTCGGCTCCGTCAGGTGTCAGCGACAACTTGCGGGTAGTGCGCTGCAGCAGCTGCGTGCCCAGATAAGCTTCCAGTTTCTGCAGGGTCGCCGTGAGCGCGGCGCGGGGCAGGTTCAGGGTCTCGGCCGCCTTGGAAAAGCTGTTGGCCTCGACGATGCGCACAAAGGTTTGCATCGCCTTGATCTTGTCCATGAGGGCGTTTCCTGAGAATTGTTCATATAATGTGAAAAGTATAGGGTGATTATGCCCTAATTATCTTTGCCTCGCGTTTGCCTACAATAGCGTCATCGTTCTTCATCGCCATTCACTTATATTCACCGAGTAAATAATATGAACAAGGCCTCTCAAGACACATCGGATATCTCGGCCGGCATGGTGCTGCTGCTGGCAGTCGCTTCCGGCCTGATCGTCGCCAACCTGTATTACGCCCAGACCCTGGTCGGCCCCATCAGCGCCGCCACGGGCTTGTCGGCCAAGGCGGCCGGCCTGATCGTGACCCTGACGCAAGTGGGCTACACCCTGGGCTTGCTGTTTGTGGTGCCGCTCGGTGATTTGCTGGAAAACCGCCGCCTGATCATTACTGCCTTGCTGGTGACGGCGGTGGCGCTGGCGGTGGCCGCCTTCAGCACGGGTGCCGTGGTCTTTTTGGCCGCCGCGCTGGCCATCGGACTCGGTTCGGTAGCGGCGCAGGTGATCGTGCCGTTCGCTGCGCACCTGTCGAAAGAAGCCACGCGTGGGCAAACCGTGGGCAAGGTCGTCAGTGGCTTGCTGCTGGGAATCATGCTGGCGCGCCCCGTGGCCTCGCTGGTGGCTGCCCATGCCAGCTGGCACCTGGTGTTTGGCGGCGCCGCCGTGCTGATGCTGGTGCTGGCGGCCGTGCTGCGGCGCGCTTTGCCGCTGCGCGTGCCCGTCTCGTCGATGTCGTATCCAGCTTTGATGGGGTCCTTGTGGCATTTGCTGCTGGGCACACCCGTGCTGCGCCGGCGCGCCGCTTATCATGCGGGCCTGTTTGGCGCCTTCAGCCTGTTCTGGACCGTCACGCCGCTGGTGCTGGCCAGCCCTGCATTCGGCTTGTCGCAAACGGGCATCGCCATCTTTGCCCTGGTCGGCATGGCAGGCGCCGTCTCGTCGCCCATCGCTGGCCGTCTGGCCGACTCTGGCCACACCTTGCCGGCGACGGCGATTGCGCTGCTGCTGGGCGTCATCGCCTTTGCCTTGCCGATGTTTGCGCCGGCCTCGAAACATGTGGCGCTGGGCTTGCTGGTGGCAGCTTCCATCGTGCTCGACATGGGTGTGGCTGCCAACCTGGTGCTGGGCCAGCGCGCCATCTTCAGCCTGGGCGCGGAAGTGCGGGGCCGCTTGAACGGCCTGTATTTCGCGCTGTTCTTTGCCGGCGGCGCGGCCGGTTCGGCGCTGGGCGCCTGGATGTATGCCAGTTATGGATGGCAGGCAACTTTGCTGACCGGCATGGCATTTCCCGGCCTGGCGCTGCTGTACTGGCTGGGTGAGTTATTACCAGTACGGGCCCGCCGCACGGCCTGAAGCTTGCCATGCGCCAGCATTATCACCAGACTGTATTTCTATCATCATGAAGATAAAGTGGAATGATATGGCGCGACGCAGCATAATGCATCTGTCTCCTCTACTTCCTCACAGGAAATAGATTCAGCCCGCTACCGCAGCGGGCTTTTTTTTGCCCGGCGATCTTATGCCGCAATGACTTCAGGCAATAGCTCGGGATGATTGTTGAGTAATTTCAACAGTTTGACGGTGGCCAGCGGCGGCCTGGTCTTGCCGTTTTCATAGCGCGAGAAGGCATTCACGCCGCCACCAAAGATTTCCGCCGCCTGGCGCTGGTCCAGGTTCAGCTTCTTGCGTACGCTAAGGATGAACTGGGGATCGACCGACGCGCTATTGACCTGCTTGTTGAAGGCCAGCATCAGATCCATGGTGCGGCGCGATTCCTGCGGCCCCAAAATGGCTTCGTCGCAAGCCGTGCAAAACTCGCCTTCGACGTGCGGCAGCACTGTCGTTTCGCCTTTGTAGGTGTAGGACAGATCACGTACCTCCTGGACCAGGTCGCCGGCACCGCAGATTTCGCATTTCATGGCTATAACTCCTTGAACGACACGATTAACACGCCATTCTGTATCATTAATTTCAAATAGACATCTTCATCATTTGGTGTGACCGCGTGATAGACATCCATCCACAGCCCCGGATTCTTGTCCGATTCCATGGTTTTATAAAAGAACCCGCTATGCGGCAAGTCGAGCACGATGGCGATCATGCCGTCCAGGTCGAGCCCAAGCCGGGTAGCGCCTTCCCGCGCGACTTTGGTAGTCTTGTAGCGCCCCTGCCGTATCAATACCAGCATGTCCGCCAGATTGTGCGTAGCCCTAGTGTCATTTGTCATGGGGTGCTCGCTGTATGGTAATTTAACCTACTTGGTTTAATTTGGCAAGTAGGTTAATGAAGGTGTGTGCTTCTTCAGTCCAGCGTAGCAGCCTCCTGCGGCGTCGCTTTGCGCTGGATGCTCAAAAAACCGCTTAAGGTTGGGCCAGCAAAACCCGTATGGTGTTTTCCGTTTCCGCATAATCACCTTCGCCAAAATGCTGGTAGACGATGCGGCCTTTTTTGTCGATCAGGTAAAAAGCTGGCCAATACTGGTTGCGGTAGGCGCGCCAGGTGGCGTAGCGGTTGTCTTGCGCGATCGGATAGCTCAGGCCCAGGCGCTTGGCAGCCGCTTCCACGTTGCTGGTCGAGCGTTCAAACGGGAATTCCGGCGTATGCACGCCGATCACGGTCAGGCCCTGGTCCTTGTATTTGTCGTGCCATTGCTGGACGTAGGGCAGGGTGTTGACGCAGTTGATGCAGGTGTAAGTCCAGAAATCGACCAGCACCACCTTGCCCCGCAATTGTTCGATGTTCAAGGGTGGGCTGTTGATCCAGTGTTCGATGCCGGCCAAGGCGGGCGCTTGCCCCAGGTCTTGCAAGGGCGCCGCCTGGGTGACGTGCGCGGTGATGGCGAGGCTGCTGCCGGCAACGATGCTGGCGGCGATGAGCAATTTTTTGATGGTGCTGATCATGGTCATGTCCTTTCAGTGGGGAAGAGTGCATGACCGTATTGAAGCTGCGCCGCGTATCGGGCGTGTGTCGGCCTGTGCATGGCGCTGCGGCGGACTGTATCGGCGGCGCCTGCAGATACAGTCGGACATAAATCTTTGTTAGACTTCCGCTATAAAGTAGCCTTTCCATCGCAGAGAGCGCGTCATGCATACAGAATTTTCGCCACCATCGGGCCACACGACAGGGTTTTTCAGGCGTAGCCTGCAGCGTATCCTCGCCACTTGCGTCTTTCTGCTGGGCGGCATCGGCTTTGAGGTCAGCCATCCCGTCAACTGTTCCACCATCCACAGCAGCGGACCGCGCCACCGTCCGGGCAAGCGCCGCGATGGATAAACCCGACCACATCCTGATCGTCGATGACGACCATGAAATCCGCGACCTGCTGTCCAGTTATCTGCGCAAGATCGGTTTCCAGGTCTCGGCCGCGGCGAATGGCCGCCAGATGCGCAGCGTGCTGGAAGAAGGGCCGGTAGACCTGGTGATCCTCGACTTGATGTTGCCCGGTGAAGATGGCCTGGTGCTGTGCCGCGAGCTGCGCGCCGGTAAATGGCGCGCCGTGCCGGTGCTGATGCTGACGGCGCTCGATGAAGAGACGGAGCGCATCATCGGCCTGGAAATGGGCGCCGACGATTACATGGCCAAGCCGTTTTCCTCGCGCGAACTGGTGGCGCGCATCCGTGCGGTGCTGCGGCGCACGCGCATGCTGCCGCCCAGCATGAAGCCGCTGGAAGTGAGCCAGTTGCTGCGTTTCGGTGACTGGCGGCTCGATACGACTGCCCGCCACCTGCTCGATACCGACGGCACCATGGTGGCGCTCAGTGGCGCCGAATACCGGCTGCTGCGGGTATTTCTCGATCACCCGCAGCGTGTGCTGACGCGCGATCAGCTGCTGAACCTGACGCAGGGGCGCGACACGGACCAGTTCGACCGCTCCATCGATTTACTGGTCAGCCGCTTGCGCCAGCGCCTGCGCGACGATGCGCGCGGCCAGCGCTATATCAAGACCCTGCGCAGCGAAGGTTATATTTTTACGTGTACCGTGGAAGTGTCCGAGGGCGCGGCATGACGATGCCACGCGGGCGTTGGTGGCCCTGGTGGCCGCGTAGCCTGTTTGCGCGCCTGATGCTGATTTCGCTGAGTGGCCTGGCCGTCGCCTACGCCTTGTCCTTTACCGTGACGTTTTATGAACGGGGGCAGGCCACGACCTCCTTGATGCTGGGTGATATGGAGCAGGATGTGGCCAGCTCGGTGGCCTTGCTGGACCGGCTGCCGGCTGCCGAGCGCGCGCAGTGGCTGCCGCGCCTGGAGCGGCGCACCTACAGTTTCATGCTGGGGCCGGGCCTGCCTGGTGCGGCGCCCGATGCGCATCTGTCCGAATTGCTGGCGGCGTCTATCGAGCGCTCCATCGGCCAGCATTATCAATTGACCGCCAGCGCCATTCCGGGCTTGCGCGAACATTTGCAAGTGCATTTGCGCCTCAGCGACGGCGCGCCCTTGACCATCGATTTGCGGCCGCGCGGCTTGCCCGTCTCACCGTGGCTGATGCCGCTGCTGCTGCTGCAACTGCTGCTGCTGGCCGGTTTTTCCTGGTGGTGCGTGCGCCTGGCCACGCGTCCGCTGGCTGAACTGGCGCAGGCGGCCGATGCGCTGGGCCCCGACTTGAAAACCGTGCGCCTGCCGGAAGACGGTCCGGCCGAAGTGGCGCGCGCGGCGACCGCCTTCAATGCCATGCAGGACCGTATCGGCACCTATATGCATGAGCGCATGCATATCCTGGCGGCGATCTCGCACGATTTGCAGACTCCCATCACGCGCATGCGCCTGCGCGCCGACCTGATGGACGACGGCGACCAGCGCGACACCCTGATCCGCAATTTGCAGGAAATGGAATACCTGGTGCGCGAAGGCGTGACGTATGCGCGCACCCTGCATGGCGCTACCGAGCAGCCGCGCCGCATCGACCCCGATGCGCTGCTCGACAGCCTGCTGTGCGATTATCTCGACGCGGCGGCGGACGTCACCTTGAGCGGCCATATCGGCGTGCCCATGCTGCTGCGCCCCGTGGCCTTGCGGCGCATCCTGGTCAACCTGATCGACAACGCCTTGAAATACGCAGGCAGCGCCGAGCTGGCGGTGGAATCGTCGGGCGGCGTGGTGACGATTTGCGTGCTCGATCGCGGCCCCGGCATCGCACCGGACAAGCTGGAAACGGTGTTTCAGCCGTTCTACCGCCTGGAGACATCGCGCAACCGCGACAGCGGTGGTACGGGCCTGGGGCTGGCAATCGCGCGCCAGCTGGCGCAGGCCATCGATGTACGTCTCAGTCTTGCCAACCGTCCCGGCGGCGGCCTGGAAGCGCGGCTAAGCTTTGTATCCGAGATTTGTACCTGAGTGTATCTGGCGCCCGTCCAGATACATTCCCCGCTACTTGCTCCACGCAGTGACACAGCCCGGATACACGGGCGGCGTCTAATAAGACTCAGCGCCAGGCAATCCCTGCCGGCACTCTTATTTAACAGCGAGGAGCACGCAATGCATCAAGTCGATAAAGTTCTGTACACCGGTAAAACCCACACCACGGGCGGGCGCGATGGCCTGTCCCGCAGCGACGATGGCCGTCTCGATATCATGCTGTCTTCGCCCGGCAGCGCAGGACTGGGCACCAATCCGGAACAGCTGTTCGCCGCTGGCTGGTCGGCCTGCTTTATCGGTGCGCTGGGCAAGGCGGCTGCGAAGATGAAAGTCGCGCTGCCGTCTGATTTATCCGTCGATGCCGAAGTGGATCTGGGCATGGCGGGCGACGCTTATCTGCTGCAGGCGCGGCTCGGTATCCACCTGCCTGGCCTGGCGAGTGACGTGGCCCGGGCCCTGGTCGATGCCGCGCACCAGACCTGCCCGTATTCTAAACTGACACGCGGTAACATCAACGTGGCATTGCAGCTGTTGGCCTGATTTTTCTGCCGGGAGAAAACCATGTTCAAGAAACAGCCTGAAACGATGAACGATCAGCGCCGCCATCTGTTGACAGGGGCCGCCGCCATGGCCGGCCTGTCGATGGTCCAACTGCCATTCATGCAGGTGGCGCAGGCCGCTGGCGCTGGAACGATAGCGGCGCCAGCGCTGGCGCCCATCAGGCAGATACAGGCCGGCGAACTCGATACCGGGTATTTCGAGGCGGGGCCAAGCGACGGCAAACCGGTCATCCTGCTGCACGGCTGGCCTTACGATATCCACAGCTATGCCGAAGTCGCGCCCATGCTGGCGGCGCTGGGCTACCGGGTGATCGTGCCCCATCTGCGCGGTCACGGCACGACGCGCTTCCTGTCGGCCAGCACGTTCCGCAATGCGCAGCAATCGGTGGTGGCGCTCGATATCATCGCCCTGATGGACGCCCTGCAGATCGAAAAAGCCATCCTGGCCGGCTATGACTGGGGCGCGCGTACGGCCAATATTATTGCGGCGCTGTGGCCGCAGCGCTGCAAGGCCATGGTCTCGGTCAACGGCTATCTGATCAACAACCTGGAGCGCAACCAGCTGCCCCTGGCGCCGACAGTGGAGCATGGCTGGTGGTACCAGTTTTACTTTGCGACAGAGCGGGGCCAGGCTGGCTACGAAAAGTACCGGCGCGAATTTGCCAAGTTGATCTGGAAAGTCAATTCGCCGAGCTGGCAGTTCGACGATGCTACTTTTGAGCGCAGCGCGGCCTCGTTCGACAATCCCGATTACGTCAGCATCGTGATCCATAACTACCGCTGGCGCCTCAGCGTGGCCAAGGGCGATCCGAAATACGATGCGCTGGAACAGCGTCTGGCCGCCGGCCCCGTGATCGGCGTACCGACCATCACCATCGATGGCGATGCGGATGGCGTGGCGCCGGCGTCGGATGGCACGGCTTACGCCAGCAAGCTCTCGGGCAAGCGCACGCACCGCGTATTAAAAGGCGTGGGTCACAACCTGCCGCAGGAAGCGCCGCATGAATTTGCCAGGGCAGTGGTGGAAGTCGATAGTTACTGACGGAGTTGAAAACCCGCTTGCCAGCGCCTGCAAGGACACGGTAGTATCGTTGCAGGCGCACTCATTGTGCCAACGTCGCTCGGACGGATCCGGGCGCTTACGTAGCGAGATATCATGACCGACAGCCAAGCTCCGCGCAGCTTTTCGCGCATCAATCGTCTTCCCCCTTACGTTTTCAATATCACCGCCGAACTCAAGATGGCCGCGCGCCGCCGTGGCGAAGACATCATCGACATGTCGATGGGGAACCCGGATGGCGCCACGCCGTCCCACATCGTCGACAAGCTGATCGAGACCGTGAAACGGCCCGATACGCACGGCTATTCCGCCTCCAAGGGCATACCCCGCTTGCGCCGCGCGATTGCGCATTGGTACAAGAAGCGCTACGAAGTCGAGATCGATCCGGATAGCGAAGCCATCGTCACCATCGGTTCGAAAGAAGGCCTGGCGCATCTGATGCTGGCCACGCTGGACCGGGGCGACACGGTGCTGGTGCCCAACCCCAGTTACCCCATCCATATCTGGGGCGCGGTGATCGCAGGCGCCGATATCCGTTCCGTGCGCATGGGGCCGGGCGTGGATTTTTTTGCGGAGCTGGAGCGGGCGATCCGCGAAAGCTATCCGAAACCAAAGATGATGGTGCTGGGTTTCCCCTCGAACCCGACGGCGCAATGCGTGGAGCTGGAGTTTTTCGAGCGGGTGGTGGCACTGGCCAGGCAGCATAATATTTTGGTGGTGCATGACCTGGCGTATGCCGACATCACCTACGATGGCTGGAAGGCGCCGTCCATCATGCAGGTGCCTGGCGCGCGCGATGTGGCCGTGGAGTTTTTCACCATGTCCAAGAGCTACAATATGGCGGGCTGGCGCATCGGCTTCATGGTCGGCAATGCGGAACTGGTGGCCGCTTTGGCGCGTATCAAGAGTTATCACGATTACGGCAGTTTTACGCCGGTGCAGGTGGCGGCGATCGCGGCGCTGGAAGGCGATCAAAGCTGCGTGACGGAGATTTGCGCCCAGTACCAGCGCCGCCGCGACGTGCTGGTGAAAGGCTTGCACGAGGCGGGCTGGATGGTGGAAAAACCGAAGGCGTCCATGTATATCTGGGCGCATATCCCGGAAGCCTATCGCCATCTGGGTTCGCTGGAGTTTGCCAAGCTGCTGCTGGAAAAAGCAAAGGTGAGCGTCTCGCCCGGCATCGGTTTTGGTGAGTACGGCGATGAATATGTACGCTTCGCCCTGATTGAAAATGAGTCGCGCGTGCGGCAGGCGCTGCGGGGCATCAAGCAGATGCTGCGCGAACCTGCCGCCACCTGATCACATCTTGTAGTTCAGGCTCAAGAAGATGCTGCGTGGAGCGCCGTAACGCTCCAGGCCGCCGGACCAGGAATAGCCTAGCGCCTGGTAGTAGCGGCGGTCGAGCAGGTTGTCGACGTTGAGCCGCAGCTGCAGCTTGTCATTGACCCGGTAGCCGGCCGTCAGGCCGAGCAGGGCGTAAGTGCCCTGGCTGGTATAAAAGCCCGTGTCGCTGCGGTAGATCTTGTCCTGGGCGTAGATGGCGCCGCCTACGTTCCATTTGGACAGGTCGCCGGCCAGCTGGTAATTGGTGTACAGCTTGAACAAGTGTTTCGGTTCATCGGTGGCGATGCGCTGGCCGATATTGCTGGCGATGCTGTCCTTGATGTATTTCGCCATCACATAGGTATAGCCGGCCGATATCTGCCAGCCGGGCAGGGGCGAACCCGATACTTGCAAGTCCACTCCTTCGCTGCGCACCTGGCCGGCCGCGCGCGAGCAGCTGATTTTTCCACCCGTCGGGCAGTTTTGATCATCGGCCATGGCGCGGTTGTTTTGCTCGATGCGGAACAGGGCCGCGCTGGTATTGAGCGCGCCGCCAAAGTATTCGCCTTTGACTCCCACTTCATAATTGGTGCCGGTCAGTGGTGGCAAGGTATTGCCCTTCACGTCGATGGCGCTTTGCGGCTCGAAAATCTGCGTGCCGCTGGCGTACAGCGAGTGCCGCTGGTCCAGGTCGTAGACCAGGCCCGCGTAAGGCGTGAATTTGGCGCTTTCTTCCAGGCCGCGTTTCCAGGTCGGCGGCGTTTCATACCAGCCCGTCACATCTTGCGCATACCAGCCGAAGCGCCCGCCCAGCAACAGGTGCAAAGGGGCGGCCAGGCTGAAATTACCGGCGGCATACACGCCTTTTTCACTGGTCTTGCGGCCCCAGGCATACAAGGGCGCGGCGTGGCCATTCATGGCAAACGCGCGCGGATTCCAGTGGCGGATATCGATCACGCGGTCGCTATCGTTTTCCCACGCCTGCGAGGCCAGCGAGTCGTCATGGCGGTAGCTGCTGCCGATGATGAGGTCATGCTGGCGTCCGAACCAGTTGACAGGGCCGCTGGCGCGCAGGTCGGCCACCAGCTGCCTGGTGCCGTAATGCCAGCCCGTTTCCGATTGGCTCAGCAGATAGTCTTCGCCATCGATGCGGCTGTTGGTGGTGTTGCGCGTGTTCGAGGTGGCGTCGATATGCGTGACGGCGAAACGGGCCCGCCAGCCGCCTTCCATGCGCTGTTCCAGGTCGGCGAACAGCACATTATTGTCGCGGTTCTGGAAGGAGTCGGCATTGTTGAAAAAGCTGGAACGGGGCAAGTCCATGTGGCGGCCATCGGCAAAAGTCGGCAAGCCGACAAACAGGCCATTGGTGCGGCTGCGCTGCACGGAAAAGCCGATGCCCAGGGTGGTGTCGGGCGCCAGGTCCGCTTCCACGATGCCGTACAGGGTGGCATCCTTGTGCTTGACGATATCGATGTAGCTATCGCTGTCGCGCCAGCTGCCAGCCACCCGGCCACGCACGGTGCCGGCGTCGTTCAGGGCGTTGCTGGCGTCCACAGTCAATTGCTGCTTGTTCCAGCTGCCCGCGCCGGCCGACAGGTTCAGCAGCGGCGTGGCGGTAGGGCGCTTGCGCACCAGGTTGATGCTGCCCGATGGCGCGCCGGCGCCTTCGAGCAAGCCGGTGGCGCCGCGCACCACTTCGACCCGGTCGTACATGATCATGTCGGCCGAGACATTGCGCTCGTTAAAACCCGTGACATCAAGCGGCAAGCCATCCACGTTGACGTGGCTCAGCGCAAAGCCGCGCGCAAAATAGGTCGCCTCCTGGTCCGATACGGCTTGCCCCTTGCTGTAAATGCCCGGCGTGGCCTGGGCCACGTCTTGCAGGCTGCTGAGTTCGAAATCATCCATCTGCTGGCGCGAAATGATGCTGACCGTTTGCGGCGTCTGCCGCTGCGACAGCGACAGGCCGGTGGCGGTGCTCATGGCGCGCGTGGTGTAGGAGCTGGTCCCTTCGGTGCTGTTGTTGTCCGCCTGCGCGCTGACGGTCACGCCCGGCATGGTGGCCATCGCCGTCTCCGCGCCAGCCTTGCGCAGGCTGTAATTGCCATTGCCTTCTTCGACGATTTCCAGGCCGCTGCCATCGAGCAGTTTCTGGAAACCTTCATACACGGTGTAGCGGCCTTGCAAGCCCTTGCTGTGCAAACCGTTGACTTGCGCCGAAGCGGTCGCCACGCTGACGCCCGCTTCGATGGCGAAGGTGGACAGCGCGGCATTCAGTGGGCCGGCCGCGATCTGGTAAGTGCGCTGGCTTGCGGCGGCGCTCTCGGCGGCCACTGCGGCTTGTGGCGTGATGGCCGTGGCGAAGCCAACGCCGATCAGCAGGGCCAGCGCGGCGCGCACGGCGACGGTGGTTGGATGTCTTTGTGGAGAGTGCTGCAATGCCATGGGTTCCCTTTCGATGGTGCAGATTTTTCTGCTTCTATCTGATATGACGGAGCAGATCTGATAACCGGACAAATTATTTTCAGGCCGGCTCCATCGTGATCCACCAGCGCGTGCGCTGGCGCAGGCGGATCGGCAGACTGCGTTGCAGCAGATGCAGAATATTGTCTGTATCTTTCAGTTGAAACGTGCCGGAAACGGGCAGCTTGGCCAGTTCGGGCGCGCAGCACAGCACGCCGTGGCGATAGCGCGCAATTTCCGCCAGCAGATCGCCCAGCGGCGTGTTGTCGGCCACCAGCACGCCTTTGGACCAGGCGTCAAAGTGGGGCGCCAGCGGCATCCTGGCCGAGATGGCGTCTTGATTAAAACTGGCTTGTTCGCCAGCTTTCAGGATGCGCGCGGCCAGTTCGCCATGTTTGGGCCGGATTTCCACCGCGCCCTGCATCACGGCCACCTGCGTGCGTGGCTGGAACAGCGCGTCATCGTGCCTGACGCTAAAACGCGTGCCGATGGCGCGGATGCGGCCTTGCTCCGTCTGGACCAGGAAAGGACGCGGCGGGGATGCCGTGTCGGGCGCCGTCTCGATATGGATTTCGCCGCTGCGCAAACGTATCAGCCGCTCTTGCCGGCCATACGCGATATCGATGGCGGTGTCCGTATTGAGCACGATACGTGTGCCATCGCCCAGCGTCATGGGCCGGATTTCGCCCCTGGCCGTGCGCACATCGGCGCGCCATGCGGGGCCACCGGCCAGGTGATCCGCGCCCCACAGCAGCGGACCGGCCGCGATCAGCGCCGCCAGGGTCTTGACGGTGCTGCGCCGCGTTTTTCTTATTGGACGGTCCAGCACGCGCATGCCGGCCGCCGGTGGCAGCAAACCCAGGCTGTGGCACAGCATTTCAGCACGCTGCCAGGCTATTTCATGGGCCGGGTCGCTGCTGCGCCACGCTTGCCAGGCTTGCTGCTCCTGCGGGCCGCAGTCTTGCGAGCGCAGCCGCACCAGCCATGCAGCGGCTTCGTGCGCGGCGCGCGGATCGACATTCACACCTGCGGTCATGCGATCAACAATATGCAGCGGGCTATCGCCTGCACCAGGTAGCGGTGCACGGTGCGCTCGCTGATCGCCAGGCGCGCGGCGATCTCGGCATGGCTCAAGCCTTCCAGGTGCGACAGCAAAAAGGCGCTGCGCACGGGCGCGGGCAAGCCATCGAGCATGGTGTCGATGCGGTGCAGGGTTTGCAGGATATCGAGCCGCTCTTCGGGCGACATGGCCGTCAGTTCCGGCACGTGGGCCAGGGTGTCCAGCCACGCTTGTTCCAGCGACAGGCGGCGGTAATGGTCGATCACCAGGCGTTGCGCCACCGTCGTCAGGTAGGCGCGCGGTTCGCGCAACGCTGGCTGATGGGTGTTTGTCAGCAGACGCACAAAGGTATCGTGCGCCAGGTCGGCCGCCTGGTCCGCGCATTGCAGCTTGCCGCGCAGCCAGCGCAGCAGCCAGCCGTGGTGCTGCTGGTAGATTGCGGTGATGGGATCGGTGGCGGTGAGGGCAATGGTCACGATGGCTGGCGCTGGCATCCGGAGACAGGCATGTCTTGCCATCCAGAGAGGTCTTTATTGAGAATAATTCTCATTATCGCAAAAATGCTGCAATTGCGTCAATCGCGCCACAGACAGTGTTGCGTGGTTCAGACACTGCCTCAGAGCAGCATCGCGGCGATGTTTGCCGCGCAGCAGGACTGAGTTAGGCCGCACGCCCTTATTATCATTCAACCGTATTTCTATCATCACCAATATAAAGTGGTTCAATATGCTGCAACGCGACATACTGCACTTGTCTCCTCTATCTCCTCCAAGGAAATAGATTCAGCCCGCTCCTGCAGCGGGCTTTTTTTTGCCTGTTGGATTTGCTTCTTAGAATTGGTTGCCAGCCAGCGTATGCGTCAGGGCATGAATAGGCAGCAGGGCGGCGCCCAGCGCGATTGAGCTGCGGCCCAGCTCGGACACCCGCACCACGCAGGCCGAACGGTGGTCACCCTGGATCAGGCGGCCGTTGTTCAGCCGGTCTGACAGGCGCGTCAGCAGGGAGAAAGGTAAAGAGCCCGACAGCATGATCTCGGCCGGATCGAACCAGGCGATGGCGCTGTTCAAGGCCGCTTCCAGCTGTTCGGCCGCCCGGTCCAGCCAGCGCGCTATCACGTCTTCATACGCGCGCGTCTGTTCATCGAAATCCGCCACGGAATCGATTTCGCAGCCGGCCTCGCGCAGCAGGGCCAGCAAGTCCAGCGTGGTTGGGCGCGGGCGGTCGCTTGTATACAGGATGCCGATTTCGCCCGCGCTGCCCAAGCCGCCGCGCAGCAGGCGTCCGTCTTCAATCACACCCGCACCCACGCCATAACCGAGCAGGATGACGATCACGGTCGACGATTGCCGCACGGGGCCGCCACGATAGTATTCGGCCAGCGCCGCTGCATTGGCGTCGTTTTCCAGCATTACGCGCAAGCCCAGGGTATCGTCCAGAATTTGACGCAGCGGCACGTCGCGCCAGCCCGGCAAGTCTGTCACCACATGCCAGCGCTTGCCATCGCGCGCCAGGGCAGGGCCCGGGATGCCGATGCCGACACCGAGAAAACGCTTGCCCAGCAAGCGGTGTTTGACCGACAGGTCGATGATGCGTTGGTCGAGCAGCTGGGCAAACTCCACCGGGCCTGGCGTGCCGATGGTTTCGGTGGTCATCGAGATCAGTCCGCCGGCAAAATCGACAAGGGCAATTTCCAGCACGCCTTTATGGATGGTCGCGCCCACCGTGTAGCCGCCTTCCGGTGAAATCGTCAAGGGTATGGTTGGGCGTCCCCGGCGTGGCGCCTCGGGCGACACCAGTTCCTCGACCAGGCCCAGATTCAATAACTCATGCGACAACTTGGTCACCGTCGAGTTGCTGACGTCCATCGCCAGCGATAGCTCGGTGCGGGCCGTCGGCCCCCTGGTGCGCAAATGCCAGAGCAAGTGTTTTGCCTCTGAACTCAGGTTCAAACGTCCAATATTCATGCGGGATCATGGCTCGCGCCATCGTTGTTGTTGGGTATAAGCGACATAATAGTTGATTTTTTATTTATTTCGCAAGTAATAAATAAAGCTGTCATATACCGTCAGTAGTATCGCCGTTGACTGCTTGTCACTACCAACTATTACAGAGGAAACCATGTCTAAAAGAAAGTCGACGCGTACCCAAGGCTGTGCCCTGGTCGCGTTATGCGCCATTGCTGCTCCCGTTCTTGCTCAGACGGCAACGCAAGATGCTGGCGCGCCAGCACAGCAGCAGGGTGTGGTGGCGCAGGAAGCATCTGCTGCGGCGCCAGCGTCGGACCAGTCCGATGCCTCGGTAGTGGTGGTGACGGGCTCGGCGCGTCCGCAGCGCCGTTTTGACGTGTCGTATGCCGTCAATGCGCTGTCGCAAAAAGAGGTGCAAAAGCTGGCGCCGCAAAACATGGCGGATTTGCTGGGCAAGCTGCCCGGCATCCAGGTCGAGGCGACCGGTGGTGAAGTGCAAAACATCACGCGTGTGCGCGGCATCCCGACCGACGACGGCCTGGCGCTGTTCCAGCAAGATGGCTTGCCGCTGTTCACCGAAATCAATGGCTTTTTCTTCCGTGGCGATAGCCTGAACCGTTATGACCTGATGACCAACCGCCTGGAAGTGGTGCGCGGCGGTCCGGCGCCCATCTATGCCAGCCAGGCAGCGGCGATTGTCAACAGCACTACCGTGACGGGTGGCGAACAAACCCGTGGCAAGGCGCAAGTGACCCTGGGCACCACCGGCCTGGCCCGTGTCGACCTGATGCAGTCGGGCAAGATCGACGACCGCACCTATTACGCCATCGGCGGCTTTTTGCGCGAAGACCAGGGCCATCGCGACAACGGTTTCCCGAATGACCGTGGCGGCCAGATCCGCGCCAATATCAAGCGCGTGACCGATGCGGGCGTGCTGAAATTGAGCGTCAATTACCTGAACGACCATAACCAGTTTTACTTGCCGATACCGATTGCGGATCCGCGCAACCCGTCCGTTTCGCTCGATAAATACATCAATTATTTCGATGGCACCATGAATTCGCCCTCGCTGCAAAACGTCACGCAAAAATACCGTGATGGTAATGGCAACCTGCAAACCGACCACCGCGACCTGGACAATGGCCGCCATCTGCAGTTTGGCAATGTCGGCGTGCAATTCGATGGCGACATCGGCGAATGGCGTCTGTCGGCCAAGGGCGGCTATACCCAGGGCCGATTGGATTTCGATGCCTATTATTCGACCTCGAACCCGGCCGACGCCACTGCGTTTGCCAACGGCTTTAAAAATGCGGCCACGGCGGCATTCGGCCCGGTCGATCACTTCGGTTACGCAATAGCCGGCACCAATGGCGCGCAAGTCTATAATCCGAACAGCGCTTCGGGGCTGGTGGTGCAAGGGCAGTACCGCGCAGCGAGCTCCAGCTTTTACTCGGCCCAGAGCGACATCAACCTGACGCGCAACTTCCAGACTGCGATGGGTAACCATGACGTCAAGTTTGGCGTCTACACCAGTGCTTACGGCCAGACCAGCAAATCGGTCTACAACGACATGCTGACCGAAGTGGCTGGCCAGCCACGCACCCTTGATTTGATCGCTTATGCCGCCAATGGTTCCATGCTCGGTTCCGTGACGGACAAGGGCGTGCTGCATTACACGTCGACCCTGAACCAGGGCGACACGGACGCCAAGATGGGCGCTTTTTATGTCAATGACACCTGGGAAGTCAATGACCGGCTGCGCCTTGACGCCGGCTTGCGCGCCGAGCGCTACCACTACAACGGTTATGCGCTGCTGACCAACCAGGTCAACCTGGGCGACCCGACCACCCTGGCCGACGACACCACCCGCGCCTTTACGGGGGCACGCCAGGACCACACCTATAACACCACGACCAAGAACTGGACCGCCGGCGCCAACTACGATTTCTCGGAACAGTTTGGTGGCTACGCCCGCGTTTCGCACCTGGAAGTGCCGCCATCGCTGCAGGTGGCCGCCACCGTCGATCCGCTGGTGCTGACCACCAAGGCCGACCAGTATGAAGTCGGCGTGAAAGCCAAGGCAGGCCGCTCCTACCTGTACGTGACGGGTTTCTACACCAAGTTCAACCCGCTCAACGCTTCGTTTACCGCGTTTAACCCGGTCACGGGGCGCAATGACCAGACCGTGCCCTTCTTTGGCCAGGCCATCGTCAAGGGCGCCGAATTCGATGGCGCCTGGTTCATGACGGACCGTTTCTACCTGAATGGCTCGCTGACCTTGCAAGATCCGCAATACAAGAACTTTGTCAGCAGCGTGGGCGCCGATCCATCGCAAGTGGTGGGCAACCAGATCATTCGTGAACCCAAGGTGTTCGGCAATATCCGCCCCAGCTATAATTTCAATGTAGGCGACAAGCAAGTTGACGTCTATGGCAGCTACGCTTACACCGGTAAGCGTTATGTCGACTTTTTCAACGCAACCGAACTGCCCGCCTACCACTCCTTCGGCGCTGGCGTGACGGTGACACAAGGAGACTGGACATTGCAAATTGTTGGTGACAATCTGACGAATGCCAAAGGTTTGACCGAAGGCAATACCCGTACCGACACCCTGTCGGGCCAGGGCACCCAGCAAGCGATTTACGGCCGCCCCGTATTTGGCCGCAGCGGCCGCATCGTGCTGAGCAAAGCGTGGTGATGGGATGAAGCGTGCACTATTAGTGGCAGCATCCTTGCTGTCGATGGCGCAAGCTGTACAGGCTGCTCCCGTGCGTGATGCGCATTGGGCGCTGCTGGGCAATCAGCTGTTCCCAGCCATGCTGGACCTGGGCGCTGACACCGCGCAAGCTGCGCCAGCTTTGAAGGACGTGCTGGCCAGGCGCCGTGTGCGTTTCGATGCTTGCCAGCATGAGGCCGCTTGCGTCTTGCGCGCAGCCAGCTGGAGCGACGCCGAGATAACGACAGTGTCGACTCTGGCGGCCAAGCGCCCGGCGACGAGCTGGCGCAAGGTGTCGCTGGCCGACGACGGCGTGGCAGCCCAGCTGACGCGCGAACTGCGTGGCTTGAACAGCATCATCGCCGTGTATGGCCAGGGCGCGGCGCCGCGCTATCCGAAGATAGACGGTCCGCTGGAGGCAGTCGGCAGCAAGCTGTTCAACGATAGCGTTGCCGATGCGGTACTGTTGGGCGAGGCCAGCGAGGACGAGCCTGCATTGGCGCTGGACCATAGCCTGGCAATCGGCCTGGCTTTGCTGGACGTCAATGACCGCAGCGAAGCGGTGGAGTTCGAACCGCTGGAAGCGAAGTTCAATGCCGACGCGCTGGCCCGCGCCAGAACGCTGGATTGGCGCCAATACCGCTACACGGCCATCGTGGTGCCGGGCATGGGACCGGAAAACCTGGCCACGCCCCTGAGTGCGCGCGGCAAGTTGCGC
This sequence comes from Janthinobacterium saanense, assembly GCF_014200675.1. Classification (GTDB taxonomy): domain Bacteria; phylum Pseudomonadota; class Gammaproteobacteria; order Burkholderiales; family Burkholderiaceae_D; genus Janthinobacterium. The sequence goes on from NZ_JACHCI010000028.1 coordinate 47,103, forward strand.
GTGCGCCTGGCGGCACAGCGCTTTGCGCAAGGCGACGTGGCGTTCGTGATGATGAGCGGCGCCTCCGTGCATCCCAAGGGCAGCCGTTTCGTGGAAGCGGTGGAAATGCGCAAGGCCTTGATCGAGCGTTACGGCGTACCGGCCGACCGCATCATCATCGAGCCATATGCGCGCCATACGACCACCAATCTGCGCAATGCCACGCGCAGGCTGATCGCGCTGGGCGCCCCGCTGGACCGTGACGGCCTGGTGATTACCGACGTGGACCAAAGCCGCTACATCGGCAGCCCGGAGTTCGACCAGCGCAACCTGCAAGAGCTCGGCTATCAGCCGGCAACCATCGGTGCGCGCATCTCGCCGACGGAGCTGGTGTTCCGGCCTGCTGCCGCCTCGGCCCGCATGGATCCTAAAGATCCGCTCGATCCATAAGCCTGTTTCCGATGAGATCGTGGTGAAAAGCAAGGGGAGTGGCCAGACGGCTACCCCCTTTTTTTAAGGGCGGCCATCGTGAGCACTGCATCTGATCATTTGCTGGGAACGCCATCGTCACGCGGGCTGACCCGTGCCTACGCGGGCGCGCATTTCGGCAAAAGCCTGTTCTGGTACGCCAGTGAAATCCTGTTTGCCTACTTTCTCACGGAAGTGGGCCACATTCCCGTGCGCTATATGGGGCTGATACTGGCCATCGGCTATTTTTCGGGCACGGCTGCCGATCTCGTCCTGGGACTGCTGCTGCGCCGGCGCCTGTCCCACGTCATGGCGGCTTGCCGGCTGCAATGCCTGGGCGCCGTGCTCAGCGCCTTGACGCTGGTGCTGCTGTTTCTTTGCAGCTACGTGCCGCCCGCCTGGAGCGCTCCCTACGCCTTGCTGACGGGTATCACCTTTCGCATCGCTTACGCACTCTATGATTTGCCGCAGAACGCCTTGCTCAGCCTGGCGACCAAGGACGCCGACAGCCGCTCAAGGGTCAGTTCCCTGCGCATCTTCTTCAGCGGTACGGCATCCTTCCTGATCGCCAGCGCCATCGCGCCTCTGTTGACGTCCCGCATCACCACGGACCAGCCCGCACGTTTCCTGCTGCTGGTGCTGGGGCTGTCGCTGGCCGCCATCGTCTCGGCTGTTGTTTTGTTGCGGGCCATGCGTAAAGCCGGCCCTTTTCCGGCACTGCCATCCACGCAGGCGGCGCGGCCAGGCTGGTGGCAATCGCTGTGCGGCTTGCCGCCAGGGGTATGGATAGTGGTGGCCATGATCGTGCTGATCTCGGGCGGCTGCGCCATGTTTCTCAGGATGGAGCCGTATTACATTGCCTACGTGCTCAAGTCGCCGGCGCGGGGAGCATCGATAGTCATGATGGCGTCGCTGGGCGCGATCCTGTCGCAGTTTCTATGGCGCTATCTGTTGCTGCAGCCGGGCAAGAGCAGGGTAGATTGTTTGCTGCTGGCCACCATGGGCTTGCTGGTCTCGATAACGGGATTTTGGCTCGATGCCCATGATTGGCGACTGACGATGGCTTGCGCCCTGGGTTTTGGCATCTTCAGCGGTGGTTGCGGCACGGTATTGTGGGCTGCTTTTGGCGACCTGGTTGCAGACAGCGCCAAGGCCGACGCAGGCCTGGCGTACGGCTTGATGACAGGCAGCGTCAAGATTGCGCTTGGATGCAACTGCCTGATGCTGGGGACGCTGCTTGACGGCATCGATTACCGTGGAGTCCAAAACGGAGAGTTGCTCAGCCTGATGTGCCTGCCCTTGATGCTGGCGTGCCTGCTGGTCATGCTGCTGATCTGGCTATGGGCGCGCACGGGCCTGCCGGCGAGATATCAAAGATATCAATGAAACGCATTTCTATCATCACAACATACAATTGGATGGCGATGCTGCAATGCGTCATTATTGAGCTGTCTCCTCTACTTCCTCACAGGAAATAGATTCAGCCCGCTCCCGTAGCGGGCTTTTTTTTGCCTTTTTTCTGCGTGCATGCTTGCACACGCTTGCTTGCGAAGTTGGCATCTTGTTGCCATGGCGCATGTTAAACTGGCATCTCTCCCTACTTGAAGACTTTGCGATGATAGAGCTGCTGCGCCATACGCTGGAATCGACTCCGATCCTGGCCTTATTTCTTGTTATCGGCGTCGGTTATGCGCTGGGTCGCGTCAGCGTGTTCGGTTTTTCGCTGGGCGTGGGCGGCGTGCTGTTCGCCGGGCTGGCGCTGGGAGCGTTCGCGCCCGGTTCCGTGCCGCCGCCGCTGGTTGGCTCCATCGGCTTGCTGCTGTTTCTATATGGCATAGGCGTGCAGTACGGCACGCAATTTTTTGCCGGTTTGCGCGGGGCAGGGCAGAAGCATAACCTGATCGCTTTTATCGCCGTCATGGGTGGCCTGGCCGTCTCCATCTGGGGCGGGCAGTGGATCGATATTTCCCTGCGCATGGCCAGCGGCGTGTTTGCCGGCGCCATGACCAGCACGGCTGCCTTGCAGGCGGCGCTGGAAGCATCGCACGGCAATGGCGACGCGGCCGTCGGTTATGCGGTGGCCTACCCGTTCGGCGTGGTGGGCCCCATGCTGGGCTTGTACCTGGCGGGGCGCGTATTAAAACCCGTGCTCACGCCGCCACCGGCGCCGATCATCGTGTCGGAAATCACCATCGATACGGCCGCCCTGGCAGGCGCCGATTTATCGGCTTTGGCGGAAGGCCCGCTGGCTGGCGTGCAAGTGATTGCCGTGCGCCAGGGACATCAAAACCGCTTGCCGGCGCCCGGCGTGGTGCTGGCGCTGGGTGACGCGCTGATGGTCACCGGTACGGTCGCCGCCGTGGAAGCGGCCAGGACGGCGCTGGGCCATTCGGACCCGGGCCGTTTGATGAAGGACCGCAGCGATTTCGATGGCATGGAAGTGTTTGTATCCGATGCGGAAATCGTCGGCGTGCCGCTGGGCGAGCTGAACCTGGCTAAAGATTTCCCGCTGCAAATCGCCTTCATCCGCCGCGGCGACGCCATGATCTTGCCGCAGCCTTATCTGACGCTGGAATTCGGCGACCGGGTGATGGTCATTGCGCCATCGCAGCACGCGGCCGACGTGCGCAAGCTGTTCGGCAATTCGATCACGGCCACGGCCGAGTTCAGCTATGTCTCGCTGGGCATGGGCATGGTGCTGGGCGTCTTGCTGGGCCTGATCCCGATTCCCTTGCCATGGATAGGCTCGTTCAGCCTGGGCCTGGCCGGCGGACCGCTGGTGATGGCGCTGATTTTGGGCCGCTTGGGCCGCGTCGGTAAAGTCAGCTGGCGCTTGCCGCTGTCGGCCAATCTGGTCATGCGCAACTATGGCTTGACGATTTTCCTCGCTTCCGTCGGCATGGCTTCCGGCTTGCCGTTCGTGCGGCAAGTGGGCGCCGATGGTTTACCCATGCTGGTGCTGGGCGCCGTGACGGTGCTGGTGGTGGTGGGCCTGGTGGTGCTGCTGGGCAGAATCTTCCTGCGCCTGCCATTCTCCGAACTCTTGGGCATCGCCGCCGGCGCCACCGGCAACCCCGCCGTGCTGGTGTTTGCCAATCGCCTGGCCAAGTCAGACAGGCCCAACCTTGGCTATGCCATGATTTTCCCCAGTATGACTATCGTCAAGATCATTGCGGTGCAGGTGTTGCTGCATTTGTATGGGTAAAAGCGCCGGGTGTCTGCTTCGTATGCAAGATGTCTCCAGCGGACCGTGCAGATAGTCTGCCTATCGTTTGCTCAGCATCAAAAGATAACGTCGATAGCGTCGTGTGGACTGGTATTGGATGGCGACGTATTTGATAATGCATGAGCTGCCGCCCATGATGAAATTGCCTCCCTTGGTTTCTGAAAGTGACCTTGGAACTTACGCATATCTATCTAGAGTCGTGTGATTATGTACCCTCTCGTCACTGGCCGCTCTTCAGGGCATGGTCGTAGTGGGCAAGGACTCCATCTGGATCGCCTTCGGCCTTCACATCTTTTTGATTGTGATATCGGTGGTTGCGGTCGGACTCAACTCCCTGGACCTTCCGGCTGGTTATCGTCCTGTGCATCCGTATATTCCCGATAATCGTATTTTTCTTATGTCCATCGCTGCATTGTTGCTTGTCAATGTTACTTACTCCGCTACCCACGCGACCTTGCTTGAGCAGCAGGCGGCAGACGAAAAAATCAAGGTGGACGCACAACAGAAGATGTTGGCGGACAAACAGGCTATAATCGAGCGCATGGAAAGATGCATTACTAGCGCTAACAGCGTCTGAGTAAATTGTTTGAAGGACATGAAATGAACAGCTTGATCGCAAAGTTGGAAACGGATGCCGTGGCGCGTGTGCGCGCTGGCAAGATTCTGTCTAGCTTGATGGGCATCGTTTCCGTGAGCGCCGTATTGGTCGTTGCCTACCTTTCATGGGCCATCTGACACGCCATATAACGCGTTTCACTCAAAGCCGGCATAAGCCGGTTTTTTTTACGCCCATCGTGATGGTTATCGATGTTGGCATCAAGAGCCACTCTGCTGTTGCACGATTCAATCCGCATCAGTAGCTAATTTTTGATGGGCTACGCCGCTTTCTTTGGCTTTCTCAGGCGCATAGCTCAAGCCGAAGCGCTTGGCATAATCTGCCAATGGTTCCAGGCCGATGCTGCGCCTGCGCTCGTCCACACGGGCTTCATCCTCGATAGGATCAAACCGCAGCGGATTAGTGCTCAGTTGGCTACCATAGCGCTGAGGTTTGCCGTCGGCGACGAGCAGGCGGTCTTCGAGCAATGCAAGAGCGCTGCCCAACGCATCATGACGCTGCACTGCATCATGTAGTTGCGGCAAATACTTGCGCTGGCTGGCGTGATCAGCGTGCTGCAAGACCAGGAAAGCGGTCTGGGAAGCGGCGCCTGCAAAGCGCAGGCCGGGCCAGCCGTAGGCATCGATAATTTCCGCCAGCCGTTTCATATTGGCAACGTCGATTGCCGTCTGCTGCTTCCATTCTTCTGGGCTGAGGTCGCCAGTTTCCGAGCGTCCACGGTAGAGTTGATCGGGGCCGGCCATGGCCTCGATATCGCGCACGGCTTTGGCGCGCTCAGCACTGATGGCCTCCCGGCTCAGCACGACTTCTTCTCCAAACAGAACGATGGCTTGTTCCGCCGGCGGCGTGAATCTGCCTTGCACATTGCCTGTGAAGCGGATTTTATTCTCGCTGCTGTCGACATGATTGGCCGCGGCCGACAAGTTGACTTTGGCACCGATGGGAAATATCAGCCCGGCAACAGGTTTACTACCGTTGTAGACTGAAATCGTGACTTGTGTTTGCCCATCATCGGCGTAGCTGGGGGCTGCAAGGCAGGCGAGAGCGGCGAGGAGCAAGTGGTGCGGGCGTAAGGTCATTCTGTGTTCTCGATAAGTTGAATAAGGAAGCTTGCGTGATATCGCAATGGCCCTGTTTTTCACGTTTTTTTTTGAAAAGTAGGTAAATCCAGCATAACGAATTGCCCGGCTAAAAAACTCTCACTTTGTCACCGGCCCTCAGCTTGCCGTCACTCTTTTGCTGTCTGGATCAGTGGCGTTGCCTGTGTTCTGCTGTACAATCCTCGAGAACGATCGTGCTTTTTTGTGCGCTGCTTCTACCTGCGCATACTGTAGGCAACGACGCATAAAAACAAGGAGACGACGATGGATCTGCACTTCACGGCGGGGGAGACCGCCTTTCGCGATACGGCGCGGGCCTTCCTGGACACGCATTTGCCGCACGAGCTGCAGCGCAAGGTGCGCCAGCATTTGCGGCTGGACAAGGATGATTATGTGCGCTGGCACAAGATCGTCGCCAAACAGGGCTGGGCCGCCCCTGCCTGGCCGGTGGAATACGGCGGCACGGGCTGGACTGCCGTGCAGCGCCATATCTGGGAAGACGAATGCGCGCGTGCCGGTGCGCCGCCCATCCTGCCGTTTGGCGTCAATATGGTGGCGCCCGTCATCATGGCGTTTGCCACTGCGGAACAAAAAGCGCATTATTTGCCGCGCATCTTGAATTGCGACGACTGGTGGTGCCAGGGCTATTCGGAACCAGGCGCCGGTTCCGACCTGGCTTCATTGAAAACCACGGCTGAGCGCGATGGCGACGATTACATCGTCAATGGCCAGAAAACCTGGACCACCCTGGGCCAGCATGCCGACATGATTTTTTGCCTGGTGCGCACCGATAGCACGGTGCGCAAGCAGGAAGGCATCAGCTTCTTGCTGATCGACATGAAAACGCCGGGCATTACCGTGCGCCCCATCATCATGCTCGATGAAGAACATGAAGTAAATGAAGTGTTCTTTGACAATGTGCGCGTGCCGGTGAGCAACTTGGTGGGCCAGGAAAACAAGGGCTGGACTTACGCCAAGTATCTGCTGGGCCATGAGCGCACGGGCATTGCCGCCGTGGGCCGCTCCAAACGCGAATTGACTTTCCTCAAGCAACTGGCGATGCAGCAAGTCAAGCGGGGCCAGCCGCTGCTGCGTGACCCGGCGTTCGCTGCCAAGGTGGCGCTGCTGGAAATTGAATTGATGGCGCTGGAAATGACGGTCTTGCGCGTGATCAGCGAGGAAGGCAAGGGGCCGGGGCCGCAGGCGTCGATGCTGAAAGTGCGTGGTTCGGAAATCCAGCAGCAGCTGACAGAATTGATGGTCGAAGCGCTGGGACCGCAAGCCTTGCCCTTCGATACGGCTTTCCTGGAAGGCGCGACGGAACATAGCAGTTTTGGCGACGACCTGGCTGCGCCGCTGGCTGCCTACTACTTCAATTATCGCAAGACATCGATCTATGGCGGTTCCAACGAAATTCAAAAAAATATCATCACGCAGATGATCCTGGGCCTGTAGGCGATAGGGAGACACAATGGACTTCAATGTTAATCAGGAACAGCAGCAGTTTGCCGATGCGCTGCGGCGCTGGGTCGACAAGGATTACGCGTTTGAAAAGCGCCGCAGCATCATCCATTCCGCGGCTGGCGTATCGGATGCGGCCTGGGCTGGCTTGGCCGAGCTGGGCATGACAGCCTTGCCGCTGCCGGCCAGCGCCGGTGGTTTCGATGGCACGGCCGTCGACATGCTGCTGGTAATGCAGGAACTGGGGCGCGGCCTGATGGTCGAGCCTTATTTTGCCACCGTTTTCGGGGCGAAATTTCTGACGTTGGCCGGTGGCCATGACGCTGTGCTGGAACAGGTGGCAGCAGGCACGTTGAAACTGGCGTGTGCGCTGGGCGAGCGCCAGGCGCGCCACGACCTGCACGATATCGTCACCACGGCCACCGGCAGTGGCAATGGTTTTGTACTCGACGGTACAAAAACCGTGGTGATGCACGGCGCGCAGGCCGGCTCGCTGATCGTATCGGCCCGCAGCGGTGGCGATCAGCGTGATACGGATGGCATTTCGCTCTTCCTGGTGCCGGTGGATGCGCCCGGCGTCAGCATTCAGGATAGCCGTACCATCGATGGCCAGCGCGCCGCCACCGTCAACTTCGTGCAAGTGGTGCTGGGTGCGGAAGCCTTGATCGGCCAGGCCGGGCAGGGCTGGGAAATACTCGACGCGGCGCTTGATTATGGCGCTACCTTGCTGTGCGCGGAAGCGGTGGGCGCCATGGATGCGATTTTTGCCGCCACGCTGGAATACCTGAAGACGCGCCAGCAGTTCGGCGCGCCGATCGGCAAGTTCCAGGCCTTGCAGCACCGCATGGCCGATATGTTCATCCATGTGGAGCAGGCGCGTTCGATGGCCATGCTGGCGGCCGCCAAGGTCGATAGTGAGGATGTGGTTGAGCGCCGCCGCATCGTTTCCGCCGCCAAGGCCCGCGTGAACCAGGCAGCGACGTTTGTCGGCCAGCAAGCCGTGCAATTGCATGGCGGCATGGGCGTGACGGACGAATTGCCTGCCGCCCACCATTTCAAGCGCCTGACCATGATCGCCCTGACCCTGGGCGATAGCGACCATCATATCGAGCGTTTTATCGCCCAGCCGGGCTTTTTGCCTTTGGAGACCGCATGACCAATCCTCAACACTGGTATTTCGAAGACTTTACGCAAGGCATGGAAATCGCGCTGGGCCAGCGCCATGTGACGGAAGCGGAAATCATTGCTTTTGCCACCGATTTTGATCCGCAACCATTCCACGTCGACCATGCTGCGGCCGAGAAAACCATCTTCAAGGGCGTGATCGCCAGCGGCTGGCATACCTGCAGCATGATGATGCGCCTGGTGGTGGACAATCTGCTCAAGCACTCATCCAGCATGGGTTCGCCCGGCCTGGACAGCATACGCTGGCTGCTGCCGGTGCGCGCCGGCGACACGCTCAGCCTCAGCTACTACGTCAAGGAGGTGCGGCCATCGAATTCGAAGCCGGACCGGGGTATCGTGGTTTCCGTCTGGAATGTGAGCAACCAGCATGGTCAACTGGTCACCACGGTGGAAGGCATGGGCATGTTCGGCCGCCGGCCTGGCGGGGAGGCAGTCCATGCGTGATGCGCTCAAGATCGAGGGAGTCGCCGGTTTCCGCCAACTGGCAGGCCAGCATGTGGCTGTTTCCGACTGGCTGAGCATTACCCAGCAGCGCATCGACACCTTTGCCGACGCCACCGACGACCATCAGTGGATACACGTCGATGCCGAACGCTGTGCGCGCGAATCGCCATATGGCGCCACGGTGGCGCACGGCTTCTTGACCCTCTCGCTGCTGCCCGCCTTGCTGCAAGGCGCGCTGGCCATGTCGGGCATCCGCATGGCGATCAACTATGGCTTGAACAAGGTACGCTTCCCGGCCCCCGTTCCCGTCAACAGCCGCTTGCGCGTGCGCCTCGATATTCTTACGGTGGATGACTTGCCCGAAGGCGCGCAAGTGAACTGGGCCGTGACCATGGAGCGTGAAGGCGACAGCAAACCGGTGTGCGTGGCGGAGTTCTTGATGCGCTGTTATCCCTGAATCAGGTGCTGCTTTTTTAACGCATCAATCAACGCCCGCAGCTTGGCTTGCCCCTGCGTGCGGGCCGGGAAGTACAGATACAGGCCGTCGCTGGGCTTTACATAGTCTTGTAAAACCTGTTCCAGCCGGCCTGTCTGCAAATCTGCCTGCGCCTCAAAAATGCCCACATAGGCCAGTCCCAGTCCCAGGCGGGCGAAGTCGAGCAGCTTGGAGCGGTCGTTGACGATCAGCTGGCCCGGCATGTCGACGGTGTAGCTGCGAGCGTCTTCGGCAAATTCCCAGTGGTGTAGCATGCCTGAACGCACGAAGCGGTAGCTGATGGCGGTATGCGTCATCAGGTCGCGCGGCGTGGCGGGGCGGCCCATGCGCTGAAAATAGGCGGGGCTGGCGACCACGGCCCAGTCCAGCGGCGGCGTCAGGCGCACGGCCACCATGTCTTGCGCCAGCGCTTCGCCCAGGCGGATGCCGGCGTCGTAGCGCCCGGCGATCAAGTCCACCGTGCCTTCATCGAAGGTAATGTCGAGCTGCAATTGCGGATGGTCGCGGCAAAATTGCACCAGCATGGGTTCGATCAGCAGCCGGCAGGAGGAGCGGGTCATGCTCAGGCGCAGAGTGCCGGATGCCGTATTGCGAAAACCATTCAATTCCTCGAAGGCCAGGTCGATATCGCCCACGGCCGGCGCCAGCCGGGCAAACAGGGCCGCGCCGGCTTCCGTCAGCGCCACCTTGCGCGTGCTGCGGCGAAACAGCGGCACGCCATGGCGCTGCTCGAGCACGCGGATGGCCTTGCTGACGGCGCTGGCGGAAATGTCCAGCCGCGCGCCGGCGGCCGTGAAGCTGGCCAGTTCTGCCACGGCCAGAAAGACGGCCACGCCATCGAGTTTATCTTTATCCACGGTATTCCTTTATGAACTGCTGGTTCATGCCGAATATACCTTATCCACATTTTTCTTTGATAATCGTGCGCGTATCGTGGACTCTGGTTGCAGGCCGTACCACGGCCTGGCCACACCGGAGAACAAGATGCAGGCACAGAACAAGGCGAGTGACAGCAAGGTATGGATGGTGACGGGTGCTTCGCGCGGCCTGGGCGCCGAGATCGTGGCGGCCGCGTTGGCAGCGGGCGAGCGCGTGGTGGCGACGGCGCGTGTGGCGGGCGATGTGACGCAGCGCTTCGGTGAGCAGCCCGGTTTGCTGGCGCTGGCGCTGGACGTCACCGATGAAGCGGCGGCGCATGCTGCAGCGGCGCAGGCGGCGGCACATTTCGGACGCATCGATGTGCTGGTCAATAACGCCGGCTATGGCATTGCCGGCGCCGTCGAGGAAGTGAGCGGCGCCGAGGCACGCGCCGTGTTCGACACCAATGTGCTGGGCCTGCTCAATGTGAGCCGCGCCGTGCTGCCGCAGCTGCGCCGCCAGCGCAGCGGCCACCTGATCAATGTCTCGTCGCTGGGCGGCTATTCGGTAGGCATGGGTTTTGGCGTGTATGGCGCCACCAAGTTTGCCGTCGAAGGCGTGAGCGAAGCGCTGCATGCCGAACTGGCGCCGCTGGGCATCCAGGTCACGGTGATCGAACCGGGTTATTTCCGCACGACGTTTGGCGCTTCGCTGCAACAGGCGGCGACCGAGTTGGCCGATTACGCCGCCACGGCCGGTCTGGTGCGCGAAGTGGTGAGGCAGGCCGTGCGCGCGCCGTCCCAGCCGGGCGATCCGCGCAAGCTGGCAGACGCCGTGCTGCAACTGGTGAAGTTGCCGCAAGCGCCGCTGCGGCTGCAGCTGGGTAGCGACGCCTTGCAGCGCGTGCGCGACAAGCATGCGTTCGTTGAAAATGAAATGGCGCGCTGGGAGGCGTTGTCGCGCTCCACCGATTTTTAATCGGCCTCAGAGGCGCAATAGCGGTCGCGCCCCGACTGTTTGGCGCGGTACAGCAGGGCGTCGGCGGCGCGTATCAGCAGGCTGGCGTCCATGCCTTCGGCCGGCAGGATGCTGGCCATGCCCAGGCTGACGGTGACGTGCGGCCCCACGCTGGACCTGGCGTGCGCAATATGCAGGGCGCGCACTTCTTCCAGTATGCGCTGGGCCACCACTTCGGCGCCCTCGCGCGTTTCCTGCGGCAGCAGCACGATGAATTCCTCGCCGCCATAGCGCGCGAGTAAGTCCGGTGGACGGGTGGCGCAGCGGCGCATGGCGGCGCTCACCTGCTGCAGGCACAGGTCGCCGGCCTGGTGGCCATAGGTATCGTTGTAATCCTTGAAATGATCAATGTCGGCCATGATGACGGCCATCGCCACGCCGTCGCGGGAGCAGCGGCGCCATTCGCTTTCCATGGCGTCGTTGAAGCTGCGCCGGTTGGCCAGGCCCGTGAGCGAGTCTGTCAGCGACAGCTCGCGCATGGCGTCGGCCTGGCGCTTGATGGTCAGCTGGGTACGCACGCGTGCCCGCACCACGGCCGCGTTGAAAGGCTTGGTGATGAAGTCGACGGCGCCCGCTTCGAGCGCCCGCGTTTCATCCTCGGGCAGGTTCAGGGCGGTGACAAAGATGATGGGGATGGCCTGCAGGGTGGCCGATTCGCGCAAGGCCTGGCAGACGGCGTAGCCATCCATGCCGGGCATGACGGCGTCCAGCAATATCAGGTCCGGCAACTGCTTGTCGGCGATTTCCAGCGCCTTCTCGCCGCTCAGGGCAAACAGCACTTCATGCTCTTCGCGCAGCAACTGGTGCAGGATCTGGATGTTTTCCATGGCGTCATCGACGATCAGAATGCGCCCGTTCATGGCAAGGTCGGTCCAGCTCACGTGTTTTCCTCTCGTTTGAGCTGATCGCGCACCAGCTTTTCCGCATCGGAAAAGTCTAGTGTGCCGATCGCATAATCCAGTGCCAGCGCCGTTTCCCGGTCCGACTGTTCCAATGCCGGACGTAGCAGGTGAAATTGCGCCAGCGCTTTCAGGTTGTTGTTCAGGATCAGATCCAGCAATTCGGCCAAGCCCGCCCGCAGGTCGACCGGGCTGCCGGCGGGCCTTGCATGGCTCATCGGCAGCGGCAGGGGGCGCGTGCCTTCGATCACCACGCCCATCGCTTGCTCCAGCTGTGCCAGCAGCGAGTCCGCCGCTTGCCCTTGCCCCGCCTTCAAGGCTTTGCCAGCCCTGGCGCTCAGGTCCGCCACGGCGCTGGCGCCAAGGTTGGCCGCCACGCCGCACAGGCGGTGCAGCTGTTGCCCGGCCTGTTCCGTCTGACCTTGCGCCAGCAGCCGGCGTGTTTCTTCGACGGCGTCGCCCTGGGAATTTTCAAAGCGTTTGAGCAGCGCCAGGAAGGCGCCATAATCGCCACCGAAGCGGTGCAGGGCCGCCGCCAGGTCGATGCCGGGCACGCTGGCCGGCACTTCCGCGGTGGCGAGGTGTTCACCGGAGGCTGGTGTCTGGCGCTCGGGGGCGTCCAGCATGGGCACCAGCCGCCTCAGGGTCTGGATCAGTTCATCGACATCGATCGGCTTTGCCACATGGGCATTCATGCCGCTGGAGATGGCGCGCAGGCGGTCGTCATCCATGGCGTTGGCCGTCATGGCGACGATGGGTAAATCGCGCAAACCGAGGCTGCGGATGGCTTGCGTGGCTTCATAGCCGTTCAGTACGGGCATTTGCAAATCCATCAGCACCACGTCGAAATCGCGCGGCGAGCTGGCCAGCAGGTCGACCGCCAGCTGGCCATTGGCGGCAACCGCGACTCTTGCACCGGAATGCAGCAATATGTATTGCGCCACTTCCTGGTTGATTTCATTGTCTTCCACCAGCAGCACGCGCATGCCCGCCAAGAGGCCGGACAAGGGGGTGGAAACGGGCAGCACGGGCGGTGCGCTGCGGCCATGGCATACTGCATCGATGGCGGCCAGCAGGCGCGCCGGCGTGGCGGGTTTGGACACGATGGCGGCCAGCGCCAGGCTGCCGGCGATGCGTTCCAGGTTTTCGCTGGCCTGGTCGGCTACCAGCATGATCACGGGCGGTATCTTGAGTGCCGGGTCGGCGCGTACTTCGGTCAGCATGGAAATACCATCGATGTCCGGCATGGCCGCGTCGAGCAGCACCAGGCCGGCCGGCGGTTTGCCGTCATCCAGCCTGGCGTGGCTGCGCAGCAGCGCCATGCCGGCGATGCCTCCATCGGCGCTGCGGCTGTGCCAGCCCTGGGCCGCGCACAGCGCTTCGAGCATGCTGCGCACGCTGGCGTTGTCGTCGATGATCAGCACGGACAATGGCGGCGTGGCGCTGCGCACGGGCGCAGGTCCGGCCCGGCTGAAGCGGCACACGAAGCGGAAGTCGGAGCCTTGCCCCAGTGTGCTCTTGACGCTCAGGCTGCCGCCCATCAGTTCCACCATGCGGCGGCAGATGGCCAGGCCCAGCCCCGTGCCGCCATACTTGCGGCTGGTGCTGCTGTCGCCCTGCGAAAAGGCGTCGAAGATATGTTCCTGTTCGGCTGCCGCAATGCCGATACCGGTATCGCGCACGGAAAACTCCAGGGTCACTGTGTCGGCGTCCTCGAACAGGGCGCGGATACCCAGTACCACTTCGCCATCGCTGGTGAACTTGATGGCATTGCCGACCAGGTTGATGAGGATCTGTTCCACGCGCAGCGCATCGCCTATCAGCTCAGTCGGTACGTGTGGGTCCAGCACGAAGACCGGTTCCACGCCGCGCGCCCAGGCGCCGCTGGCCAGCAGCACGCCGATACTCGTCAGCATGCGTTCGAGCTGGAAGCGGCGCTGTTCCAGCACCAGCTGTCCTGCTTCGATCTTCGAGAAATCAAGCACGTCATTGACGATGCCCAGCAGCGATTGCGTGGCCATCTGGATCTTGCTGACATAGCTGCGCTCGCGCCGCTCCAGCGGTGACTCTTCCAGCAGGCGCGCCAGGCCGATGATGGCGTTCATCGGCGTACGGATTTCATGGCTCATATTGGCCACGAAATCGCTCTTGGCGATGCTGGCTGCCTCGGCCTTGTCGCGTGCGCGCACCATCTGTTCGTTCAGCTCGTGCAAGCGCAATTGCGTGCGCTTGAGTTCAGAGACATCCGAACCGAGCACGAAGAAGCCGCGCACGCTGCTGCTGTCGTCGAAGTCGGGGATGTAATTGGTCCAGGTATGGCGCACCTGGCCTTGCGGGTCGAGCAGGTCGCGTTCGAAGCTTTGCGGGCGGCCTGCCAGCACGCCTTCCACGTGGGGTGCGTAGATCTTGAACAGTTCTGGTCCCAGCAGTTCGCTGATGTGGATGCCGTCGAGTTCGGCGCTGCTGCGGCCGAAGCACTCGGTGTAGAACTGGTTGGCGAAGCGGCAGCGCAAGTCACTGCCCCAGTACGACACCATGCCGGGCAGATTGTCGGTGACGGTGCGGATGAAGCGTTCGCTTTGCTCCAGGCGCAAGGTGGTGGCGCGCAGCACTTCGGCTGCCCGCTTGCGTTCACTGATGTCGATGGATACGCCCAGCACATGGCTGGCGCGGCCGGCGTCGTCGCGCAAGACCACCTTGCGCGTGGTGAAGTAGCGAGTGCTGCCATCGGCCGTATTGATCGCTTCCTGTTCGATTTCCACCATTTGTCCCGTGGCCAGCAGCTTGCGGTCGGCATTGATGAAGGCGGCGGCCTGCTGTGGCGGAAAGAAGTCATGGTCGGTCTTGCCCAGCAATTGTTCGCGCGAACGCCCCAGTGTCAGCTCGGTATGGCGGTTGACCATCTCAAAGCTCAGCTTATCGGCGCGCTTGACGAACACCATCGCCGGAATATTTTCTATGATAGTGCCGAAAAGGTGCCGCGAGTGGCGAAATTCCGCTTCAGTGCGGCGGCGCTCCGTAATGTCCAGCAACAGGCCCGAGACGCCCAGTAATTGCTGTTCCGGCCCGAAAATCGGGTGATAGGACACGATCCAATGGCTCGCTTCGTCATGTCTTTCTCCCGAATAGCCTTTCATTTCGATATTGACGATGGCTTTTCCGGTCTGGAGAACATGGCGCAAGCCCCGTTCCACCTCCATGCGCACGCCGTCGTTGAAGATCATCTCGCTCAGCGGCCGGCCGATATGGCTGGCCACGGGGGTGGCATTGAGGGCGGCCAGGTAGTCGTTGATCATCACGATGCGCAGGTCATGGTCGACGAAAATGAGGCCGATGGGCGCCGTCGCGTACACGGTCGCCAGCAAGCGGGTGGACTGCTCCAGCGCCAAAGTACGCTCTGCCACCAGGCTTTCCAGCTGCGTGCGGTGGCGTAGCAAATCGCTTTCCAGGGTGGCCAGCGCCTGCGCCATATCCGCCGATTCGCGGTTGGTGTGGCGGCCCGGCGCCAGCGGCTGGCCTAGCGCCAGCGCCTGTATCTGCCCCGTCAGGGTTTGCAGGGTGTAGGCCAGGCGGCCACCCATTTTCCAGGCCAGCGCGAAAGCCACGCCCAGCAGCAGCGCCAGGATTGCCGAGCCCGTCAACACGGAACGCAGCAAGGCCTCGCTGACGGTGGCCGTGCGCATGGTCACGGCCGCCGTCCAGGCATCATCGCGGGCACGGTGAAAGCCCGTGTAGACATCCAGGCCTTCCATCGATTCGTGGCGCACCATGCCGTCGCGCGCCTGCAGCACTTGTTCCAGCAGTTGCGGCATGCTGCGCTGCCCCACATAGCGTTGCGGATCGCGCGTGCGCGCCACGTTGATGCCATCGGCATTGATGATGGCCGCGCTCAGGTAGGACGGCATGCCCAGTTCGCGCATCACGCCCGGCAGATAGTTGGCGGGATACAGCGCCGTGAGCACCAGCGGCGAACCCTTGCTGCGTGGCAGCGGCGTGCTCCAGGCCATTTGCGGTATGTCCGCCGCCCCTGCAGGCAGGCTGGTCAGGCGGGGCTGGCCCCGATCCGCCGTGCGCTGCATGCTGGCCGCCGCCTTGGGCGCCAGGCCGGTCGGCGTGCTCTGCAAGGGCAGGGCGGTGTCAAATAACTGATGGCCCGCGGTATCGGACAAAATGAAGGCGCTGACGGCAAAGCCGGGGCGCAGCAGGCTGGCCGCCTGGCTCCGCAGGGCAGCGATATCGTGATCGCGCAGGGCAGGCGAATTCGCCAGCACATAAGCAGCCATGCGGGCGCCGTCGATATCGCGCTCGACCGTGGCGCTGACGGCGCGCGCCGCCTGCGCCGTCTCGCTGACGACATGATCGCGTTCGCGCTTGTAGCTTTGCGTGGCCAGCAGCACGAACACCACCGCCGTTGGCACGGCCCACGCCAGCACCAGCCGCGAGATTCTTGCGCGTATCGAAGGCAAATCGTGCAAGCGGCGAGCTCCCAGAAAGATGCGAGGAATGAAACGATGCTAGTCGAAATAGATACACAAGACAAGCGTAGTTTCTGCCGTGCAAGACAAGCCCGGCATTCGCACTTCAGGTAGCGTCACTGCCTTGAATTTTACGCATGGCATGGGCCATTGGCAAAGAGGCAGGTGTCATTGCCAGCCGTGCCGATGACGGCGTGTCCCCAGCTCTGTGCAGCACCGATGCCGACGTGGGCCTTCCTGCCAAACTTCTTCGCGCATCATCAAGCTTTTATACGCAGCATGCGTGCCAGCCGGGTCAGAGCCCCGCTGGGAATGCAGGCTATGAATTGATCAGCATTTCCATAAGGGGAAGCCAATGGGGGGCGGTTTCAAAGAGCAAGCGCAATACTGGGTTAATTAACAGTGGTGGTTGGTGCTTGTAGCAACGTGATGTGCTGAGTATAAACGACGAGTGGTGATTCGTAATTGAGTCGGGCACGTGGCCTGGTATTGAGCGAGAGCGCGATGGCGTCGAGTTCGTCCTGAGAGTAAATCGACAGGTCCGAACCCTTGGGCATATATTGACGTAGCAGGCCGTTGGTATTCTCGTTGGAGCCGCGTTGCCAAGGGCTGTGCGGGTCGGCGAAATAGATCTGGACGCCGGTGCGTTCGGTCAGTGTTTTATGGGCATACATCTCGCGACCTTGGTCGTACGTCATGGTCTTGCGCATGGCCGCTGGTTCGCGGTTGAGGACGGCTGAGAAGCTGTCCACGACGGCCTTGGTGGTGGCGTTATCCATCTTTGCCGAGACCACGAATCCGGTGGTGCGTTCGACCAGTGTGCCAACCGATGAGCGGTTGCCAGCGCCTTTGATCAGGTCGCCCTCCCAGTGCCCCGGGATGAGGCGATCCTCGACCTCTGGAGGCCGGATATGAATGCTCTGCATGTCGGGAATCTGGTTGCGGCGGTCGGTGCCGCGACTGCGTGGTTTGCGTACTTGATTGTGGTGGCGCAGGCAGGCGATCAGCTCACGCTTGAGCTCACCACGTGGATGCAAATAAATGGCGTTGTAGATGGTCTCGTGGGACACGGATTTCTCAGGGTTGTCGGGCCACAGGGCGCGCAGTTTGCGGGCAATCTGCTGTGGTGACCAGAGCAGATTGAGTTGGTGCCGAACGACTTTAAACAGCACGCTATCGACGTCCAGCTTGGCCACGCGCCGCACCGCGAATCGGCGGGCCTGGCTTTGCAGATGGGCCGCGTTGGCGTCGTAGGCGCCCCCTCCGGTGGTGCGTTTCAGTTCGCGGCCGATAGTGCTCGCGGAACGGCACAGGCGTTTAGCAATGGACCGGATGGAGCACTGGTCATCGCGCATGGTCATGACCACGGTCCGCTCTTGGGTAGTGAAATGTTTATAGCTGTTCGACATGCCGACACCTTACAGGACAAAGGTGTTGCACTTGGTTCTTGAGAACGCCGGGTATCTGATGAGGGAATGGCGCATCCTGTCCGAGGGAAACTTATTGGTTCCACTGAGCGGCTGACAGATGCAGAGAAGATGTATATTCAAGAAATGTTGGATGGCGGTAGAACGGTGGAGGTTATTCCTGCTACTAATCTAGGGAGAAGTGCTGACTTTAAAATTGATGGAAAAAGCTATGAATTGAAGACGATGACAAATGTTGCTAATCAGAGTTCCGATGGATTATCGAAAGCACTATCTAGTACTATTATGAATGCACGTGGCCAATCTGGTAATGTAATTGTTGATGCACGTGGTCAAGCTGGTATGACGTCTGAAATTGCCGAGCGTGGTGCTAATCGTGCCTTTGGTGCTGACGCAAAGATGCCGGATGGACAAAAATTTGAAAGTGTAGTGATTATTACTAATCAGGGAACTGTTTATATTACTCCTAAAAAGGTTCTGAAATGACATCAATTTTTAATGGATATCCTACAGAGGAAGAATTGCGAAGGCGTATTTCTAATCAACTAAGTTGGCGTAATACTGCCGAGGTAGCACTACTTTGGCATGGTTATATTAATGCTTTATTGGAGTGGGGATTAATTGATGTAAATATTTACAATTCTTTGCAAGAATTATTGCCAAGAATAGGGTCTAAAGAGAGCTATGAGCAAGCCTTAGGGAAACGCTGATTTATTCTTCGGCTGCCGTTCACGGCAGCGCGCCGAACTGAGACAATAGCGACACGTTCATTGCCCCACCGCCGACCATGC
>NZ_JACHCI010000029.1 GCF_014200675.1 Janthinobacterium saanense
CAAATCAACTTGCGCGATTCGCCGTAAAATGGTGCTTCGATGTGTAACCTATGTCTCCCGACAAAGTGTTACCCATGTCTCCCGACTAAACACCCTGAGGGTCCGACCCCAGCCTTTCGCTGGGGTTACGAAAACGAAATTATTGCATACCGTCTCTGTTACACCTTGTTCAAATCGACAAGCGGCGGCGCCATCCTGGACCAGCGCCAGCAGCCCAGCGCCACGCAAGCAACCAGCAAGGCCAGCAGCCCCGCTACTTCATGGCGGATTTCATACAGCGACGCACCCAGCTGGTTCAAGGCGATAAAGCCCTGGATGCCGGCCGTCGATGGCAGCAGCCAGCGCAGCCACTGCAGCACGATGGGCATCGATGAGACAGGCCAGGTCAGGCCGGCCAGGAACAAGATCGGCATCGAGGTGGCGATCATCAACTGCGTGCCCCGCTCTCGCGTGCGGAACAACATGCCCAGCAGCATGCCGAACGCCGCTACGGCGAGCGAAAACAGTAGTAACAACAACAGCAAACCACCAAAATTGCCGCCACGCGGGTAATCCTGGAACCAGAATACGAAACCAAAGAAATAGCAGCAGTTCAGCAAAGCCACGGAAGCAAACGCCAGCAGCATGCCAGCATAGCCGCCCACCGTGCGCGGCCCTGCCAGCGGAAAACGCTTGCGCTGATACCAGGTACCGAACAGCATGGTCATGCCGATCAGCAAGGTCTGCTGCACGATCAGGGTCGCCACGCCGGGCACGACATACGCGCCATAGCCTTCCGTGACGTTGAACAGGGGCACGGCCTCAAAGACTATCGGCGAGCGCTGCTGGCCCGCCTGGATGGCCGATGGCGTGACCGCACCCAGGCGTTTGAGTTCGATGCCGGCCGACACCGTGCCCACCACTTCCGCCAAGCCGTTCAAGGCCGCCTTGTTCAGCATCAAGTACAAGCCATTGCCTGCCACTTGCGCGTGGGCGGCGCGGCCCGCCAGCACATCGGTCTGCAAGCCTTCGGGAATGATCAGCACACCCATCACCTGATTACTCCACAACAAATCCTGCGCCACAGGCAATTCGGGCGTGATGGCCACCACGTGCAAAGACGGATGGGCCATGGCAAAACGGGTCAGCTGGCGCGACATGGCGCTGCGGTCCTGGTCCACCACAGCCACCGGCACGCGCTGGACGATTTCCTTGGCATAGGGCAGCGGATAAAAGAAGGAGTACAGCACGCCACCCACGAACAGCAGGGTCAACGCGCCCTTGTCCGTCAGCATGGCGCGCCAGGTGGCAAAAAAGGCTGTCCAGATCATGTGCGTCCCCAGGCGGCGGGCAAGTTGGCGCGGCGGGCCAGCAGCAACAGACCCAAAGCGCCGCAGACTATGGCGAACGCAGCCAGTATCAGCATTTGCTGCAGACCATAGTGCCACGGCGCACCGGCCAGCCAGTATTTGCTTTGCAACTGCAGATAATGCGTGAGCGGCAAGGCTTCGGCCCAGGCGCGCGCTGGCGCCGGCATGGCCATCAGGGGAAAGGCCTGGCCAGCAAACGCGAAAGCCGGTGCCGTGATAAAGGCAGCGCCCGACAGCGACAATCTTAACGACAAAGTCGCGGCAATCAGCAGCAAGGCCAGGGCGCAATAGGCTAGCACCAGCAAGAACATGCTCATGAGCAGCCCCACCAGACTGCCCGCCACGGCCCAGCCGCGCCCCAGGCTAAAGAACAGCAAGTACAGCAGCGCCAGCAAGGTGTAGGCCATCAAGGGGAAAACCAGCTTGGCGGCCACGGCGCGCAGCCAACTGCCCTTGGCGGAAATCAACCATTGCGGCACCGTGCCATCGCGCAACTCGCGGCCTATGGTGGTGACGACGGCGATCACGATAAAGATTTGCAGCATGGATGGCATCAGCGCCAGGGTCAAAAACGCTTCATAGCTGATGTTCTCGTTGTACAAGCTATTTAATTGCGTGCGTATCGGTTCGAACTGGGCCGCTGCCTGGATGGTGGAAACGCCCTGCTTGGCCCGCGCCGTCATCTCTATACCTGCCGACAAGGTGGTCGTCACCGTGCGCACATCGCGCGACAAGGCGCCCGCATGCGAGGAAAACTGCGCGTTGTACAGCCATTGCACGGTGGCTTGCCGGCCACCCAGCAATTGCTTTTCAAAATCACCGGGTATCACCAGGTAGCCAAATACGCTGCGCTCGCGCAGCAAATGCAAGGCTTGCCCGCTCGATGCCAGCTGCTCGTGTACCTCGATACCGGGCGAGGCGTCCAGCCAGCGCGTCAGCTGGCGCGACAGTGCGGAGTTATCCTTGTCGATCACGGCAATCGGCAAGTCGCGCGCGATGCCGGCGGAAAAGATCAGCCACAAGATACCGCACAGCAGCACGGGTATCCAGCTGAGCATGCCCAGATCCCAGAAGTCGGCACGCAGGCGTGCCCACTCCCGCGTGATCGCCCCTGGCTGCTGTGGTGTCTCAGGCATGGGGTATCAGAGCGGCGGAAACACAACCGACATGCCGGGGCGCAAACCATCGACCTTGATGGCCGGGCGCAAGCGGATTTCAAACGTGCGCAAGTCGGTGCCGCCCGGACGCGCCGCGCGCCAGGTGGCAAAGTCGGGCATCACGGCCACCGAACTGACCTTGAAACTCAGTTGCTGTTTTAATGCCGGCACATTGGCCGTGTGCGTGCTGCCCATGGTAAACGCGCTCATTTCATCCTCGCGCACCTGCAGCACGACCCAGGCATCATCGAGGTTGACCAGGGTAATCACGGGGAAACCCTGCGGCGCCAGCTCGCCCGGCTGTATCTGGATCTTGCTGACCTGGCCCGTGACGGGCGCGGCAATCTTCGTTTCCGACAAGGCGATCTGCGCTTCCGTCAGCACGGCACCCACCTGGCGCGCCTGGGCGGCGGCGGCCGTCCTGTCTTCCGGACGGGCGCCCTTGTTGGCCATATCGTACTGGGCGCGGGCCGCCTGGGCCAGCTGATCGGCCGCCTGCCATTGCGCCTGTGCCTCGTCGCGTTTCTGGCGCGCAATCACGCCTTCAAGAAACATATTATTGACCCTTTCATAGGTCGTCCTGGCAATGACCGCACCCGTCTGCGCGCGTTCCCAGTTGGCTTTCGCGGCGCGGATTTCCTCGGGGCGGGCGCCCGCTTCGGCCTTTTTGGCCACCGCGTCGGCTGCCTGTGAGGCGGCGGTAGCCTGGACGATCTTGGCGTCCACTTCAGGGCTGGTCAGCTGGAACAGCAGCTGCCCTTTCGGCACTGTCTGGCCGAGCTTGACGTAGAGTTCGCCCACCCGGCCCGGCACTTTCGACGAGACATTGACTTCCTGCGCATCCATCTGGCCCTGCAAGGGCAGCCGCTGTGGCTGAAAAGCCTGGTACAAGCCCCAGCCCACGAAAGCCAGCACAACAATGCCTGTAATGAGCAACAAAGGTTTTTTAGAGGATGTACTCATGGCGTGCTGTCCAGTGGTAATTGAATATCGGCCGCTGCCGCCAGGCTGCCCAGGCGTTGCGTCTCGCCCGTGGCTTCCAGCAGTTGCGCCAGGCCCATCACATAGTTGTAAGCCGTTTGCGCGCGCTGGGTCTCGATCCTGGCCAGGTTCAAACGCGCATCGATCACTTCCAGCGACGTCACCTGCCCTTGCTTGAAAGCCACCGATTGCAAACGGATATTTTCACGCGCCAGTTCCACCGACGAGGCCGTGGACAAGAACTGAATGCGCGCATTTTCCAGCGCGCGCCAGTTCTTTTCGATCAGGGTGGGAATATCGCGCTCGGCCTGGCGCGCCGTCACTTCCACCCTCTCCTGGTCCAGCTTGGCGGCCGAGATCATCTTGCCGGTGTTGATGCGGTGCACCAGCGGCACCGCCACCACCACACCGACCGCCCAGTTCGAGCGCACCAGTTTTTCGCTACCCCGGTTCAGGTTGTAGTTACCAACGGCAAATACGGTGGGGCTGTATTCCTTGCCATGCAGACGCAAAGCCTGTTCCGTCTGGAAACGCTTGCTATCGATCTTTTTCCAGGCCGCATTCTCGCGCATGCCCGTGCTGATAAACGATTGCAAGGTACCCACTGGCAAGCTGTTCACGAACAGCGGCGTGCCAGGCCGCACTTGCACGCGTGCATCGAGCAAACGGTCGAGTGCCACCTGGGCCACTTCTTCATCGCTGCGTGCCTGGGCCTCATCGCTGCGGGCGCCGTCCAGCGCCACATCGGCGCGCAAGCGTTCGGCGCGCGAAATCAGACCGCCCTTTTCCAGCTTGGCCGCGTCGCGCTGGTGTTCCGTCACACCGGCCGTCACCTCGGCCCGCACGGCCACCACGCGCTTGGCCAGCAATAACTGGAAATAGCGCTGCGCCACCAGGGTAGCGAGCTTTTCTTCCGCCTCGATGCGTTCGGCTTCCGCTTCCCTGGTCATGCCGGACGCCAGGCCTTTCACGGCGTCGAGCCGCCCGCCCGTGTAGACGGGCCACATGCCGACCAGGCCGAAGGAGGTCAGGTTGGTGACCACTTCGCGGTTCAGGGAATTGGGTATCTCGGGAATCGGCAAGCCCGGCAGCGCCGACTCGATGCCGCCGGCCACGCCTGACAAACGGCTGGTATCGATATTCAAGTCGGTCGACAGGCGGCCGCGAAACGCCGTCAAGTCGACGGAAGGACCATCGATATTCGACAGCGCTTCCGCCTTCAGGGTCTTGGCGCGCACATCGAGCACCGCGCCCTGCACCTGACCTGAAGCGGAGGCCGCCTGCTGCAGCGCTTCATTAAAGGTCAGCGGCATGCCGGCCTGGGCCTGCCCTTGTGCGACGGCAGGCAACACTAGAGTCAGCAGCAATATGATTGCGCGTGGCGCTACATCCATGGGGTGTCCTGTCTATACATGAGGGGAAAGCACGGCAGACCTGTTGCACTTTCGCAATGGCAATTATAGCCACGGATATCCGCGGCGGCCTGCACTGTTGGAATGCGGACACACGCGTCACGGCTGCGCTGAAGCTGAAGAAAAATTCTTTTGGGAAATTGTTTCCTATGATATTAAAATCGGCAATGGCGTACCAAAACGAGCGCAGGCCAAGCTTAGCTGGCAAAACGAGACGCCACTCAACCACCATAGGGTATTGATCATGCAAAAATTCGCAGCACATCCTGGCCTGCCCCGTGCAGCCGTATTACTTGCCATAATGACATTAAGCGCTTGCGGCGGCGGAGAACAGCCCGGCGGCGATGCCGGCAATGTCTTGATTTCCAGCACAGTCGCGAGCCAGACAGATGCAAACGCCGCTGCGGCGGACGGCTTGAGCGCGCCGGCAAAAAAAGAAATCGCCATGCAACTGGTCTCGAGTTCAGAAAATTCCTCGCTGGACTGGAAGGCCCAATACGCCTATATCGAAGACATCGGCGATGGCCGGGGTTATACGGGCGGCATCATCGGCTTTACCTCGGGCACCAGCGACATGCTGGAACTGGTCACGGCTTATGACAAGATCAAGCCGGGCAATCTGCTGAGTCCATATCTGCCGGCATTGCGCAAGGTCAATGGCAGTGCATCGCATGCGGGACTCGATCCGAATTTCGTCAGCGATTGGCAGAAGGCGGCCCAAGACCCGGTGTTCCAGCAAAGCCAGAACACCCTGCGCGACAATGAATACTTCAATCCGGCCGTCAGCCTGGCCAAGCAGGATGGCTTGCGCACCCTGGGCCAATTCATTTATTACGACGCCATCGTCATGCATGGCCCCGGTGCCGATAGCCAGAGTAATAGTTTCCAGGGCATCCGCGCCCAGGCCCAGTTGAAAGCATTGCCGCCATCCAGGGGAGGCAATGAAACAGCCTATCTGAACGCCTTCCTCGACGTGCGGCGCGCACTGATGCAAAGCGAACCTGACCATGCTGGCAACCTCGACCGCCTCGATACCCAGCAGCGGCTGTTCCTGCAAAACGGCAACCTGGACTTGAATACGCCGCTGAACTGGAAGGTCAACGGCGATTCCTACCAGATCCGCTAAGCAGTCTGGCCGGCGTCAGCCTTTCTTGCCGCCGGCTTTCACTGCCTTCGCTGGCTTGGCTTTCGCCGGCTTGGCAGCCACCTTGCCCCCCTTCTCCTTCTCGAACACGGCAAAAAATTCCGAGGCCATGCCACGGATGGCGCGGCCGATATTGGCGTAATCGTATTCGTTCAGGTTGGCCAGCGACACCCTGCCCGACGGGTGGGTCGTGCCAAAACCTTTGCCCGGCAGCAGGATCACGCCCGTTTCTTCGGCCAGGCGGAACAGCGCCTCGTTCGGTTTCAGCTTTTTCAGCAGCCACTGCGAGAATTCCACGCCATGCATTTGTGCAGACAAGGATTCCATGTCCAGCAAATGGTAGTAGCGCACCGAATTGACGTCATGCACCATCGGCAAGCCCAGTTCACGGTATAGCGCTTCCTTGCGGCGCAGCACGATACGCTGCATGGACTGCTTGTATTTCTGCTCTTCATCCATCAGCGAAAACAGCGAGAACAAGGTCATCTGCGCCTGCACGGGCGTGGACAGGCCGGCCGTGTGGTTCAGCGCCACGGTGCGGCTGTCGGCCACCAGGCGGTCGATGAACTTGAGCTTGCGCGGCTCGGTGGTGATCGAGTGGTAGCGCGCATCGAGCTGCTTGCGCACGGTTTCCGGCAGCTTGGCGATCTTGTCGTCGAGCACGTTGGTTTCATGCGTGGCCACCACGCCCATGCGCCAGCCGGTCGCGCCGAAATATTTCGAGAAGGAATACACGAGGATGGTGTTGTACGGACACATGGCAAACAGCGACACGAAGTTGTCGGCAAAGGTGCCATACACGTCATCGGTCAAAATGATCAGGTCCGGGCGCTGCTTGACGATGCCGGCGATATAGTCCAGCGTTTCATCGTCGATCTTGACGGACGGCGGATTGCTGGGGTTGACCAGGAAGAAAGCCTTGACCTTGGGGTCGAGCAGCTTGTCCAGTTCCTTGCGCGTGAATTGCCAGTTGTTCGATTGCGGCGCATCAATATAAACAGTGTTGAGCTTGTAGTCGTTCAACTGCGGAATCTCGATATACGGCGTAAAGATGGGCATGCCCAGCGCGATCGTATCGCCTTCCTGGATGATATGGTTCGATTTCAGGCTGGCAAACAGATAGGTCATGGCGGCCGTGCCCCCTTCGACGGCGTACATGTCGAAGTGACCCACGAAAGGATGGTCGCCCACCATTTCGCGGTGGATATACTGGCCGACGATTTTCTCTGACAATCGCAGCATGCGGTCGGGCACGGGATAGTTACAACCCAGTATCGCTTCGCACATTTCGTAGATAAAATCGCCGGCGCTCAAGCCCAGCTGGTCACGCACATAGGACACGGCCGCCTCGATGAAATGCACGCCCGGCGTGCCTGCATGCTGGCGCACGAAAATCTCGAAGCGCGCCTCGATGCCCTCACGCGTGGGGAAGCCGCCCACGTCTTCCATGTAGACGTAGGAACGTTCGGCTTCCGTCATGGCGAACTGGCCGAACTGGAAAAAGCCGTGGCGCGGTGTGGTCGCCAGGAAATTCGGGTTGCCGCGACCTGCATTGAGCATCAGCCGGTTGCTTTGCTGGGCCGTCTGTATCAGCGCATCCTTCAATTCAAATGGGCTCAACAGGGCAAGTTTGGCTGGGTTACTGAAATCCATGGAAACAACTCCTTATCAACATCGTTGGTGAACGCTCCCGGAGGGAGGCGGGATAGAGCAAACTCAGACAAAGGCCACCACGAGCGGGCCCAGCAAGGTAAGGAAAACATTGGCCAGCGCATAGGTAATGGCGAAGGGCACGGTGGGAATCGAGTTTTGCGCCGCGTTCAATACCTCACCAAAGGCCGGATTGGCGCTGCGCGAACCGGACAAGGCACCCGCGAAGATGGCCACGTTGTCGTAGCGCAAAATGTAGCGGCCGATCAGCATGGTCAAGATCATCGGCAAGATGGTCACCACCACGCCCACGCCAAACAGGGTCAGGCCGTGTTCGCGCACGGTTTGCACGGCTTGCAGACCGGAAGTGAGGCCCACCACGGCAACAAAACCGGCCAGGCCCAGGTCTTTCAGTATCTGCACGGCGCCATTCGGCATCCAGCCAAAACTCTGGCGCTTGGCGCGGAACCAGCCGAAGACCAGGCCAGACAGCAGCACGCCGCCGCCACTGCCCAAGGTCAGCGGTATCGAGCCGATACGGGCAACCAGCAAGCCCAGCAGCAAACCGACGACCAGGCCGGCGCCCATGTAGACGAAGTCCGTCTTGGCGCTGGGCACGATCATATAGCCGACTTCGGCCGCCACCCGCTTGACGTCTTGCTCGGCGCCATAAATCGTCACCACGTCACCCGTCTGCACCACGGTGTCTGGCTGGAGCGGCAATACTTTCCCCATACGGCTCAGTTGCACGACAAAAATGCCGTGACGCACGCCAGGCGCCGTGCCGCTGCGAATTTCGCCCACCGTCTTGTTGTGATAAGCCTTGTTGGTCAGCACCATCTCGCGCCGCTGCATCACCAGCTCCATGCCTTCCTCGGCATGCACTTCGCGGCCCAGTTGCGAAGACACGCTGAGCATGGCTTCGCGCCGGCCCACCAGCAGCACGATATCGTCGGCCGCCAGCACCAGGTCGGGACTCACATCGATGATCTGCCCGTTGCGCTTGACTCTTTCTATCGTGATCGCTGCCGCAGGGTTGGCGCTTTCAATCTCGCTGACCGTACGGCCCGCGCCGCCACCGACCAAATAGATACGGCCTATCAAATCAGGCGCGGCCGGCGTCTGGCCCGGCCCCAGCACTTGCACGCCCGCTTGCAGCGCCGTTTCCGCCTTGATCGCATCTTCGCGTATGCTGCGCCCCATCAGTTTAGGCAGGATATTCATGCACACGATGATGGCGCCAAACGAACCGAAGACATAGGTGACGGCATAACCGACCGCCACATTGCCTTGCAGGCGAGCCACTTCATCGGCCGCCAGGCCCAGCTTGGCAATCGCGTCGCCGGCCGTGCCGATGATGGCCGACTGCGTCAAGCCGCCCGCCGCCACGCCGGCCGCCAGGCCCTTGTCTAGGCCAAAAATCTTTGCCATGATGACCACCGTCAACAGGGCAGTCACCGCCAGCACCACCGCCAGGACGATTTCGCGCACCGACTGGCGGCCCAGGGAATTGAAGAACTGCGGCCCGCTTTCATAACCGACCGCGTAGATAAATAGCGCAAACAGCACCGATTTGACGCCAGGGTCGATCTCCACGCCCACCTGGCTGATCAGCACGGCCACCAGCAGGGAACCGGCGACACCGCCCAGCTGGAACTTACCGAATTGAATCTTGCCGATGTAATAACCCACCGCCAGCGACAGAAACAAGGCAATTTCAGGCGACTTCTTGAATAGTTCGTGCAGCCAATCCATGCCAACCACCTTTCGTTTTAAAAAACTCTTTGATCCAGCTAAGAGACATGCACGGAGCCCGCCAGGGCCACGATCAAGGGCCCCATCAGAGGCAACACCACATTGGAAATCGCGTACGTAATCGTGTAGCCCAGCAAGGGCGTGGAATTGCCGGCTGCGTTTTGCACGGCCGACAATGCCGGCGTGCTGCATTGCTGGCCGGCGATGGCGCCCAGCAAGATCGGCGCCTCCAGCTTCAGCAGAAAGTGTCCTACCAACAGCGAGATCGAGGCGGGTATGACGGCGATCAGCACCCCCATCAATGGCAAGGACACGCCGTACTGGCGTATCAGGTCGATCGCCTGCGGCCCCGAGGCCAGGCCCACGCAGGCGATGAAGGTCGCCAGGCCGATATCCTTGAGCATGTCGAGCGCGCTTGGATGAATGCCGGGCAGCCCCGGCTTTTTCGATTGGTACCAGCCAAACACCAGGCCCGTCAGCAAGGCGCCGCCACCGGTGCCCAGCGAAAACGGTATGCCGCCCAGCTTGGCGGCAAAACTACCGATATACACGCCGAGCACGATGCCGATGCTGGCATACACGATGTTGCTGCGGTCGCCAGTGGGCACGCGCTTGCCGATGGCGGCGATGGCGCTATTCAATTCCTGGCCCTCGTTGGCGCCATACAGGCGCAGCACGTCATTGTTTTGCAGCGGCAAGTCCGGCAGGGGCGGCATGCTGTGTTCACCGCGCACCACGGCCGCCACATGCACGCCATGCGGCAAGGCCAGCTGGCGCAAGGGCTGGCCCACCATGGCTGCTTGCTGCAGCACCACTTCGATGGCGGAAACAGCCATGTTCAAGCCATTGGTGTCGGCAAATTCCTGGCCCAGGATCGCCTCGGCCGCCACCAGCGCGGGCCGGTGGCCGATCACCAGTACTTCATCGTTATTGCGCAAACG
The DNA here is from genome assembly GCF_014200675.1 of Janthinobacterium saanense. Lineage (GTDB taxonomy): Bacteria > Pseudomonadota > Gammaproteobacteria > Burkholderiales > Burkholderiaceae_D > Janthinobacterium. The sequence continues at coordinate 10,390 of NZ_JACHCI010000029.1, forward strand.
CAGGTCCGGCGTCAAAGGCAAGGCCTTGCCATGGCGGCGCACGCGCGTGATGCTGGCGCGGCCCGCGAAGATGTGTTGCAAGGAATCGAGGCGGCGCCCTGCCCCTGTACTGATACGGTAAGCGCGGCCGACCATTTCCGGCGTTGCCTGCAAGCCGTCGGCATCCGCGTCGGCGCCGCCCATTTGCGCCCACAATTTGTCTGCCTCTTCGCGCAGGTTGATGCGCAGCAGCAAGGGAAATATCTGGCTGGTGACGATCACGATGGCGATCAGGCCAAAGATATAGGTGATGGAATACGCCGTCACCACGTTCGCCTGCAAAGTGTGTATGCGTTCGGGCGACAGCGCCAGCTTGGAAATGGCGTCCGTGGCGGTGCCGACGACAGCCGATTCGGTCGCCGCCCCGGCCATCATGCCGGCTGCCGTGCCCTGGTCCAGCCCCAGAAAATAGGTAGCGAGCAATACCAGCGCCAGCACGGTCACCACTTCGATCAGACACAAGATGCCCAGGCGCAAGCCCTTGGCATTCAGGTTGGCAAAGAACTGGGGACCGCCCGCGTAGCCGAGCGCAAAGATGAACAGCATGAAAAACACGTTCTTGACGCTGGCGTCGAGGGTGACACCCAGTTGCCCGATCAGCAGCGCCACGATCAGGGTGCCGCACACACCGCCCAGCTGGATGGGACCAAAACGTATCTGACCGACCGCGTAGCCCAGGCCCAGGGCCAGGAACAAGGCCAATTCCGGCACCTGATGCAATACCGCCGCGATCATATCAAGCATACGCACCTTTTAGACAAGGTCAGGCAAAAGGCCACATACGGGGGGAACAGGGGTACCGTACAGCTCAGAAGAGAGAGTACCAAGGTGGGAGCATGTTCAATTAAAATTTTCCACGTGTCAACACATGTTCTGTTGAACTCGTATTGCGTTTGATCAATGCTGGTGCGGGTATTTACATCGAAGATTTGAGCCGCATCAATAGTTTTACAGGCAGACTAAAAATGGGAAGGGTTAAACCATAGTTCTTTTCGGTGCAAAGGCGTTTCCGGTGGCAAACCGGCATTGCGCAACTCCAGCACGCGGCGTTGTCCCAGGTTCAGGTGCTGGACGACTTTTCCGAAGTGCTGCAGGAATAATTGCTGGAAACTGCCGTCGGCCAGCGCCTTTTCCAGGCCCGTTTCCAGGTCGCGCGCCAGTTGCGGACGCTGCTTGCTAACAAAGAAATACATGGCCGCAGGGTAACGCATCACCAGATAGGCATCGATCGCCAGCGGCAAGTGCGCATGGCTGGCCAGTTCCTGCCCGGCCTCGATCACGGAGCGGGGGAAATAATCGATGCGCCCTATCGCCAGTTGCTGGAACAAGCCTTCATAATTGCTCGACGTCTCCACCCGCAAGCCATTGTCTTGCAAGATGGCCGTGTCGGGCCAGTCGCGCATCTGCCCCGCCGACAGCGTGCGCAGGTCGGCCAGGGTGCGCGCCTGGCGCAGCAGTTGCGGCTGCGCGGCGCCCACCAGCGCCACCCGCCAGCCCAGCAGCCCCCGGTCGAGCGGGATGCGCACCGGCAGCAATTGCGCCTCGCGCAGGCGGTTGGTCATGGTCCAGACGATATCGACACTGCCCGTGCCCAATTCAATTTCGCGTATGGCACGCGTTTGCACCATGCGCTGATCGGAACTGCGCAAGGCATAGGCCTTGCCCGAGCGCAGCAAAGCCAGCTGCAGCAAGGCCAGCACATACTCCAGATGGGGATCGTCTTCGCCCTGATGGCGCGGATAAATCAGGGTATTGGCACGCCCCGGCGACACGGCTGGCATGCGCGTGCCAGCGCCGGCCAGCATGGGCCAGGTGCAGCACAGCGCAAGGAAGGGACGGCGCAGCATCAGACGGTTTCCTGTTCCAGTGTCGTCAGAATTATCAGAAAGACATTATCTCGCAGCCCGCTCAACTTGTCGAATGGAATGTGAAAACCTGCTGCGCGATCCCTGGCCCCGCTTTACGCATGCGATGGAACGTACAAATGGATCTGCATCAAGAAAGCGTGAAATAGTAAAAAAATACCGTGCACGGCTGGACGGCATGCCCCAGCCTCGCCTACACTGCTTTTTTATATAAAAAGCAAGGAGAAACGATGCAAACAGCACGACTGAGTATTAGCGGCATGGATCACGAAGGCTGCGCCGACACCCTGACGGGCGTCCTGGAAGCGATCGATGGCGTACGCACTGTCAGCGTCTCGCTGGCGCACAACGACGCCACCGTGCAATACGACGAGCAGTTGGCCACGCAAGAACACTTGTTGTCGGCCGTCAATGACGCAGGTTTTATCGGCGAAGTGCAGCTGGAAGCCACCGTCTGAGCTGATGCCTGGCAAGGCGGAGCAAGTTAACTGCGGCGGACATGCGATTGCGCCATCCGCTGTAAAATGCGCCACCGCTATCGTTGGACACCCGCACCGCCATGACCCGCACGCCGCTACTGATTTTCCTGCTGACACTTTTCCTCACCACCCTGCAAGTGCAGTGGGCCAGTCCCGGCGACAGCTATGGCTACGATGCGGGCACGCTGGGCGTGCTGTCGCCGGAAGTGCTGGGCGCTTATCCTGGCGTATTGCTATTGTTCCTGCTGGCCGTCTTCGCACGCCGGCACATGCCGCTGCTGCGCCAGGCAGCCATCGGCACGGGCTTGCTGGCCGTCTACTGGCTGCTGGCAAATTACATCACGTTTGACGCGCGCGTGGCCAGTTGGAGCACTTATACGCCGTTCGAAATCTGGGGCCAGGTACTGCCCGCTTCCCTCTTCAGCATCGCCGTCTGCGGTCTGGCCCATTTCAGCGCCAGCTGGCTGATTTTGCGTCAAACGCGCGGCAAGAAAAATCACTGAATCTCACACTCAACGTCACTCTGTATCGCGGGTTTTACATACTGTCATCAGTGCGGCGGGTCCGGCACTGGCAATTCGACAAAAAAATTATCCAAAAGCCATATAAATCCCGTGTTTCGCCACGCGAATCCGTGCAGACCAGCCCTCGCTTGCTGTAAGGTATAGCTTGCGCTGGAGACACGCGACGACACCGTACGCAACACTTGGCGCAAGCAGCCCGATTCCTTTTAGCGACACCAATAAGCATCACCCATGAACGATTCCAACCCAGCCAGCCCAGCTTCTGCCTCGCCCACCCACGCGGACATCCTGTACGGTCCACCGCGGCCCGACCTGCTGCGCGACGAAGTGCTGGCTGATTTGCTGGAGGCGACGGCCCGCCGCTGCCCCGAACACATCGCCCTGATCGACGGCGAGCGCCGCCTCACTTACGCCGAACTCGATGCACAGGCCGGACTGGCAGCGAGCCGCCTGGTCGCCGCCGGCGTGCGGCCCGGCGATATCGTGGGGCTGTGGCTGCCGCGCGGCGCCCATCTGCTGCTGATGCAGGCGGCGATTGCCAAGGCAGGCGCCGCCTGGCTGCCGGTCGATGAAGACACGCCCGTCGAGCGCCTGCAAGTATGCCTCGATGACGCCAATGGCGCTGGCGTGGTCAGCTGCGCCGCATTCGCCTCGCGCCTGGCCGATGCCGGCGTCCAACGCCCCGTATGGACGGCGGAAAAGCTGCTGGCGCCTGCCGCGCCTGGCGAAGACTTGCCACTGCGCGGCGAGGTGCGCCCCGAACACCCGGCCTATGTAATCTACACCTCCGGTTCCACCGGCAAGCCGAAAGGCATCCTGATCAGCCAGCGCAGCATCTGCCACTTCCTGCGCAGCGAAAATGCGGTGCTGGAAGTGCGCCAGGACGACACCGTCTACCAGGGCTTTTCGGTCGCCTTCGACATGTCGTTCGAGGAAATCTGGATCGCCTATCTGGTGGGCGCCACCCTGTGGCTGGGCCCCAAGGAAATCTCGGGCGACCCGGAAGCGCTACCGCGCGCACTGGCCGCAAACCAGGTCACCGTGCTGCACGCCGTGCCGACCTTGCTGGCCCTGTTCGCCGAAGAGGTGCCCAGCCTGCGCCTGATCAACCTGGGCGGCGAGATGTGCCCGGAGTCTTTGGTCGAGCGCTGGTCGCGCCCGGACCGGGCCATGTTCAATACCTATGGCCCCACGGAAGCGACCGTGTCGTGCAGCCTGGCGCGCTTGCAGCCGGGCCAGACGGTCACCATCGGCACGCCGCTGCCCAATTATGGCTTGCTGGTAATCGCCGTCACCGAACCGGGTGAAGTGCGCCCATTGAGCTTGCTTCCACGCGGCGAGACGGGCGAGCTGTGCATCATCGGCCCCGGCCTGGCCGAAGGCTATCTGGGCCGCCCTGACCTGACGCTGGAAAAATTCCTGCCCAATCCCTGGAGTGTGGGCGATGATGATGCGCGTCTGTACCGCACGGGCGACCTGGCCCGCATCGATGCCGACGGCCAGGTGCTGTGCCTGGGCCGCGCCGACGACCAGGTCAAGATCCGCGGTTTCCGCGTGGAGCTAGGCGAAATCGAAGCCGTGCTGGCGCAGCAGGCCGGCGTGGGCACGGTGGCCGTCCTGCTGCGCAAGGATGACGGCATCGACCAGCTGGTGGCCTATATCGTCGCTAGCGACGAAGCGACCGGCGACGCCCTGGCGGCCAGGACCCTGCGCGCGGCGCTGAACCTGCATCTGCCGCCGTATATGGTGCCGGGCCGCTTTGAACTGCTGCCGCTGATGCCGCGCCTCACATCCGGCAAGATCGACCGGAAGGCCTTAAAAGCCATGGCGCTGTCGGCCCCGCCGGCTGGCCAGGCAGGCGAATCGGATTTACCGGAAACGCCGGCCGAAGCGGCCCTGTTCGCGGCGCTGGCGCAGCTCTTCCCTGGCCAGCCGATACTGCGCCATGCCGATTTCTTTACGGACCTGGGCGGCCACTCCTTCCTGGCTGCGCGCCTGGCGTCCAGCCTGCGCGCCAACCCGGCCTATGCGCACGTGACGGTGCGCGATATTTATCATAACCGCCAGATCGGCAAGATCGCCGCCGTGCTGGGTGTAGCGCCAGCTCTGGCCACGCCGGAAGCCGACTGGACGCCGCCATCAAACACCAGGCGCTGGATCTGCGGCGCCGCGCAAGCGGCCGCCGTACCGCTGCTGGTGACACTGCGCATGGCGCAATGGATGGCGCCCTTCTTCACCTATCACTTTTTCACGGGCGACCCTGGCGACACGGTGGCGCGCGCCATCGCCGCCTCGATCGGCGTGTTTTTGCTCGCTACCCTGGCCGAATTTGCCATAGCCATCGGCGGCAAATGGCTGATCGCCGGCCGATTGAAACCGGGCAATTATCCGCTGTGGGGGCTGACCTATTACCGCTGGTGGCTGGCCGACCGCCTGGTTGAATCGGCGCCCGCTTATCTGCTGAGCGGCTCCTCCCTCAATAGCTGGTGGCTGCGCGCACTGGGCGCCAAAGTGGGCAAGGAAGTGGTGATCGGCTCGATGACCTTGCGCGCGCACGATTTGCTGGAAATCGGCGACAACGTCAGCGTGGGCAATGCCGTCAATTTTGAAAACGCCCGCGTCGAACGGGGCCGTCTGCTGCTGGGGAAAATCGTCATCGGCAACGATGCCAGCATCAGTTCCTACGCCATCATGGAAGGCAATACCAGCATAGGCGCTTACGGCCACCTGGAAGGCCAGTCGGCGCTGGCCGATGGCGCCAGCGTGCCGGATGGCCGCATCTACACGGGTTCGCCCGCGCGCGACGCCGGCGCCTTCGATATCGCCGGCCAGCGGCCGCGCCCCGCCGTCTCGCGCTTGCGCCTGACGGGCGAAGCCGTGTTCTTTTGCTTCGGCATGATCTTGATCGCCGTGCTGTTCTTCATGCCCGTGTTCCCGACTTTTGTCTTGATCGACTGGTTCGACGAGCGCGAAATGATGCCCTGGCTGCAGGGCCGCGACGTGACGACGCAGCTGGCGCGCTACTTCCTGCTGTCCTTCCCCGCCAGCGGCGTGCTGATCATCCTCACGGCCCTGCTGTCGGCCGCCATCCGCTGGGGCGCCATGCCGCGCCTGAAGCCGGGCAGCTCGCCCGTGCACAGCAATGTGTATTGCGCCAAGTGGCTGGTCAGCCATATCCAGGAATCGAGCCTGAACGTCTTGCATGGCATTTACGCCACCGTGTTTGCACCGTACTGGTACCGTTTGCTGGGCGCCAAAGTCGGCAAGGGTGCCGAGATTTCCACCGCGCTGGGCGTGGTGCCCGACATGCTGACCCTGGGCGACGACACCTTCATCGCCGACGCCGTCATGCTGGGCGATGAACACATCGATGGCGGCTGGATGACCATGCGCGCCACCGTGATTTCGCACCGCAGCTTTGTCGGCAATGGCAGTTATATCCCGGACGGCACGGTGCTGCCCGAACACGTGCTGATCGGCGTGCACACGCTCGCGCCGCGCAATGATCAGATGAAGAGCGGCGACACCTGGCTGGGCTCCCCGCCGATGCACCTGCCCGCGCGCGAGCAGGTCAGCGGTTATGCCGAACACCTGACCTTCAAGCCGTCGCCGCTGCGCCGCCTGGGCCGCAGCCTGATCGAAGCCTTCCGCATCATCTCGCCGCACGCGGTGGTGATCGCCGTCGGCTACACCTTGGTGCTCGACATCATGCCGATGGCGGGCGCCGGCCGCTGGGGCGAAGTGGTAGCCGACCTGGCAATTGCCGGTGTCGCTTACGGCATCGGCAATTTCCTCGTCGTCGTGCTGTTCAAATGGCTGCTGATGGGACGCTACCGCAAGCATGCGGCGCCCATGTGGACGCCCTTCGTATGGGTCTCGGAAGGCGTGACGAATCTGTACGAAGGCATCGCCGTGCCGAACTTCATGCGCTATCTGCGCGGCACGCCATGGCTGCCGCTGGCCTTCCGCCTGCTGGGCTGCAAGATCGGCCGTGGCGTCTACATGGACACCACCGATATCACCGAATTCGATTGCGTGCATATCGGCGACTACAGCGAATTGAACGCGCTGACCTGCCCGCAAACGCATCTGTTCGAAGACCGCGTGATGAAGATCGACCACGTGGAAATCGGCAAGCGCGTCTACATGGGCCCGCGCAGCTCCGTGCTGTACAGCGCCAAAGTGGGCGACAACGCCCGCCTGGGCCCCTTGACCCTGGTGATGAAGGGCGAACACATCCCCGCCGGCAGCAACTGGGCCGGCTGCCCTGCGGCGCCGCTGCGCAGCTGATGGCGTTCAGCATCGTCTGGTCGGCAGATGGCGTGCTGGTGATCGCCATCGCCGCCCCGCCCTCCCGCCCGGAAGCGCGCACAGCGCTACGATCGGCTGTACGCCAGGCGGCGGCGCAATGGCTGTCGATCGATATCGACAGCATTTCAGTAGAGTCCAGCCCCGGCCAGGCACCCAGTCTGCTGCTGGCCGGCGACACGGTGGGCCTGTCGATCAGCCACGACGAAGGACTGTCGCTGGCCGCCATCCATTTGCATGGCAAGGTGGGGCTCGATGTGATGCGGGTGGTGCAGATTCCCGACTGGGAAATAGTGGCCCGCGATTATCTGGGACCGTCGGTCGCTGCCAGCCTGGCAGCCTGTTCGGCCATCGAACGCCCATTGGCGCTGGCGCAGGCATGGACGGCACGTGAGGCGACGCTCAAGTACGCAGGCTTGCAGCTGGCGGAATGGTCCGATGCGATCTTCGATTGCCGCTTGCAGACGCTGCCCGTGGCGCTACCCTACGTCGCCACCCTGGCTTGTTAATCTTCCCGCCCTTCGTCAGCGCATCCGATCTGGACGAAAATCAGTTTTGCGATAATACTGACGAGCACTCCCAATATTGCTATCAATTCCAGCATGGTCTTTCCTTTGCAGTGATGGCGAACGAAGCCACTGTAACGTGGACGTCATTGCAAAGCTAATATCAAATAAGGCGGTCAACGATCTCGAAATGGCATACGAATGATCTCCATCAAACAGTTCCGGTATTTTGTCGAAATCGTCGATGCGGGCAGTTATTCGCGGGCGGCGGAAAAACTGTATGTCGCCCAGTCGGCGCTGAGCCGGCAAATCAAGGAACTTGAAAACGCAGTGCAAGCACTGCTGCTGACACGCGATGCGCGCCATATCGAGCTGACGCCGGCCGGCCAGGTATTTTATGAACGCAGCAAGCGTATTCTGGAGGATATCGATGAAACGGTGCGCCAGACACGCCACGTGGGCCAGGGCGCACAAGGCATCATCCGTTTTTTGCATTCCAGTTCCGTGACGCTGACGCCCGCCATCGGCGCCCTGCTCAATCGATTGCTGGCGCAGTTTCCCGGCGTGTCGCTCGACATCTCGAAAGACTCGTCGGAAAACCAGGCGCTCGACATCGAGGAAGGCCGGGCCGACCTGGGCCTGGTGCGCCTGCCCACCTTGCGCAAGCATGCCAATATCATCGTGCGCGAACTGTACCAGGAAAAACTGGTGCTGGCCGTGTCGCAGGATTCGCCATTGGCGGCCCAAACCCGCACCAGCATCGCCGCCCTGCGCGATCAAGCCTTCGTCTCGATTCCGCACAAGGACCGCGGCGGCCTGAGCTATCTGGTGGCAGGCATGTGTCTGGCCCAGGGATTTTTTCCAAAAGCGGCGCGCGCCCTGTCGCGCAAGACCACGCAGCTGCACCTGATCGAGGCTAACCTGGGCATCGCCATCGTGCCCGACAGCATGCGCCTGGTCGCGCCACCCGGCGTGCGTTTTCTCGACCTGCCCGAAGAAGAATCGCCATCGACCGTGGCCCTGATCTCGCCGCGCGCAGCCAGCGGCATGGTGGCGGCTTTTGCCGATGCGTTTGTGCGCGAGATGGCGGCTGGCGCCAGCCTCTAGCGGACGCGGGTACGGGGCGTTGTATGCCAGAATGAGGCTCCGTTCACTACCAGAGGAAGCCATGGCCGATTACAAGAATCCCAGCTTTGTGGCACGCTCCATGCATCCCCGTTTCGATGAACTGACCTCGCCCGGCGAAGCCGTGCCCTATTCCGGCATCTACCGCTGCGACGGCTGTGCGCATGAAATCGTCTCGACGGAAGGCCACGTCATGCCGCCTCAAAACCACCACCAGCACACGAGCGACCAGGGAGCGATACGCTGGCGCCTGATCGTTTGCCCGCGCTGATTGACAGCGTGCGCGCACCGGCCGATACTTGACTGACATTCAATGGCCAGTGGAAGTCCCGCATGCCCGTGCCCGATTTTGAAATCCGCAAGGAGTGCCCGCCGCAGCTGTGCGATTGCGCGCGCGACGAGCTGCTGGGCGATCCACAGGCGAATATCGCCATCCTGCGCCTGACGCAGATGGAAGAAAAGCGCTTGCTGGTGCATATCGAGGGCATCGCCAGCCATGCGCAATTGAAGATGCTGCAGCAGCGGCTGCAGCAAAACCTGGGCGTGGTGTTGCAGATTACGCCGGGCGGCAATGAAGTGCGCACCATGCGCGGCTTTCAGATTGAGCTGCTGGAGCAGCCCGGCCTGTGCCGCAAGACGCGCGCGGCGATACCCGCCGCCGTGCGCCGCTGCCTGGCGGCGCACCCGGAAATTGCGTTTGCGATTTTGAATGAAAACGATTTGCTGGGTGGTGGTTAACCCAACGGCAAAGGCTGGGGTCGGACCCTCAGGGTCCGACCCCGGGGTTTGATTCTGGGGCTAGAGCGCACATTAAACCCCACGAATTTCAATCACCTTCCGCCCCTTGGCCGCCCGCGCCCGCAACTGCCCGCAGCCGCCTTCCACGTCCTGCCCGGCCGAATCGCGCAGCTTGGTCAGCACGCCACGCTCGTGCAGGGCGCTAGCAATCGCGCGCGCCTTGTCCCAGCTGGGACGCTGGAACGGCAGGTCGTCGATGGTGTTATACGGGATCATATTGAGCACGGCGTACTTGCCCTTCAGGAGCGCGACGATGCCATCCATCTCGTCCTCGCCATCGTTGACGCCTTCCATCAAGGTCCATTGATACTGCACCGGATAGCCGGTCAGGCGCGCATAGCTGTCGCCGAAATCGACCAGTTCCTGCGGGCTCAAACGGGGTGCGCGCGGCAGCAGCTGTTCGCGCAGTTCGCGCTTGGTGGTGTGCAAGGAGAGGGCCAGCGCCGGCTTGACCCGGCCTTGCGGCAAACGCTCGAAGGCGCGTGGGTCGCCGACAGTGGAAAACACCAGGTTCTTGTGGCCGATATTGCCTTCCGTACCCAGCAAGTCGATCGCTTCCATCACATTGTTCAGGTTATGCGCCGGTTCGCCCATGCCCATGAAAACGACTTTTTTCACGGGTCGCATGGTACGCGCCAGCACCACCTGGGCCACGATTTCGCCGCTGGTGACTTGCCGTATCAAGCCGTCACGGCCCGTCATGCAAAACTGGCAGCCGACGGCGCACCCCACCTGGCTCGAGACGCACAGGCCGTCGCGTGGCAGCAGCACGCTTTCCACCGTCTGGCCATCGTGCAAACCGACCAGCAAACGCGCCGAACCATCGGCGCCGGGATGGGTGCTGAGCAATTTCAGCATGCCCTGCAATTCGGCGTCCAGCGCCGGCAACGCCTCGCGCACCTGCAGCGGCAAAAAGTCTTCGGCGCGGCGCCGGCCCTGGTCATGCGATTGGGCCTGTATCCAGTCGCGCAGCACGCGCTGCTCGTGCAGCGGCTTGGCGCCCAGTGCGCGCAGGCGCTGGCGCAGGTGATCGATTTGCATGGGGATAGGTGAAAGGCTTAAACCTTCTTGACGAACTCGGTCTTCAGGCTCATCGAGCCGAAACCGTCGATCTTGCAGTCAATATCATGGTCGGCATCGACCAGGCGGATGTTCTTGACCTTGGTGCCCATCTTGACGACACCGCCGCCGCCCTTCAGCTTCAAGTCCTTGATGACGCTGACCGTGTCGCCATCCTGCAGGAGATTGCCGGCCGCATCGCGGTAGACCCTGGCGCCCTCTTCCACCGCTTCGCCCGCCGTGGCAGACCATTCATGCGCGCATTCCGGGCATACCAGCTGATTACCGTCCTCATAGGTGAATTCGGAGTTGCATTGCGGGCATGGTGGTAATGTGCTCATGGTTGTTTCTGTTCTCAGTCTGGTGAACGGCGCCTGGCCGTAAAAGGCGACAGTATACTGCCTACGCCGGGCATCAGCGGGCTTTTTTACCCGCAGATACCCGGCGCTTCTTCACCGCGATCAAGAACGGCGCACTATCTCTATCGTGCTGTGGACGATTTCTTCATGGATGGCGATGCGCGCGCGCAGCTCGCCCGCCGTCAAGCCTGGATCGCGGCTGACCACGGACAGCGCACATGAATACAGCTGTTTGCCCACCCGCCAGACGTGCAGGTCGACGATGCGTGGCGTGTCGCCGCCCTTGTCCACTTCCACCGCCTCGCGGATTTCTGCCACTACCGGGTGGTCCATCTCGCGGTCCAGCAAGACCTTGGCCGTATCCCGCATCAGCTTTTTCGCCCACAGCGCCACCAGCACGGCGCCCAGTATGCCCATCACGGGATCGAGCCAGTTCCAGCCATAAGCCCAGGCGCCGGCCAGCGCCACGATGGCCAGCACCGAGGTAGCAGCATCGGCCAGCACATGCACATAGGCCGCCTTCATGTTCAGGTCTTCGCCATGCCCCGCGTGCGCATGGTGGTCGTGATGATCATGATCATGGCCGTGCTCATGATCGTGCTTCCCGCCCAGCAGCAGCGCGCACACCAGGTTGACAGCCAGGCCGAAGGCAGCCACCGCCATCGCTTGCGGATAATGAATCGGCTGCGGCGAAAACAGGCGTTCCAGCGACGCGGCCACCATCAGCACGGCCACCACTGCCAGTAAAATGGCGCTGGTGTAGCCAGCCAGAATCTCGATCTTCCAGGTGCCGAAGGCAAAGCGCGGGTCGCGTGCATAACGGCGTGCGGCGGCGTAGGCAAAGGCAGTCAGGCCGATTGCCACGGCGTGTGAACTCATATGCCAGCCGTCGGCCTGCAGCGCCATCGAGTTGTACCACCAGCCGGCGACGATTTCCAGCACCATGGTGGCCAGCGTAATCCACATGACGATGCGCGCGCGGCTTTCCGCCTTGACGCTGGCGCCGCCAAACACATGTTCGTGCTGCCAGGCGGAGAGGTCTTCCCTGCTTGCGTGATATTGCATGATAACTCCCGGTTTTATTTTAAATAAGTACGCAGGATGCCGACGATTTCATCGGCTCCCCTGGCCCGCTGCGCATCGCTGGCGATGTCGGGACTGGCCACGTGTTCGCGCAAATGCTCTTCGATGACTTCCGCCATCAGGCCATTGACTGCCCCGCGCACGGCCGCGATCAGCTGCAGCACCTCGCCGCATTCACGCCCCTCGTCCAGCCCCCGCGCAATGCCTTCCACCTGCCCCTGGATACGCTTGACCCGGTTCAGCAGCTTGGTCTTGTTCTTGGCTGTATGCCCCATATCGCCCTCCGATAAATACTATAGGGGGGTATACTATCAGGAAAAATCAGGACGGTGTAAACATGAAAAAAGCCGCACATCACGATGATGTGCGGCTTCAATTTGCAGCGATCCCGTGAACCCGGTGTTAGCGTTCCCAGTGGCCGTGCGACCATTCCCATTCATTGTGCGCCCAGCGCCAGTGTCCCGGCACCCAATAGTGAGCCGGGCTGGGGGCGACCGTAATCTGCTCGACGATCACCGCCGGCATCGGACGCGCAACGCCCTGGTACCAATGACCGGGCTGCCATTGCCAGCCATGGTCGCGCCACGCCCAGTGGCCCTGTATCCACGCGTAGCCCGAAGCCGGCGCTGGCGGGATCACTTCCTGGATCAGCGCTGGCGCCTGGCGCACCACCGGCGGATGGTCATGCACCACCACTCTTTCCTTGACCACGGTGGTGCAGCCACTTAAGGCGATGGCAAACGCCGCCGCATAGATTAATTTATGTTTCATTTTAGATATCCTTGAACTCGGCGTTATGGAAAATCAAACAGATTTCCCCGATAGGCGGCGGTGCGGGAGCAAGCCTCCCTGCCGCCTCATGCCATTAACGGTTTAGTTCGCAGATGAGCTGTATGCAAGGCGTTTCTACTGTAAGCAGATGTAACTGCAACAGCACTTTGTTCTGGAGTATCAGGAAACCAATGTTTCCTTGCGCACAAAATGCATGGCTTGCGGCTGGTCCACCAGCACGCATTGCTTGCCGGTGCGCTTGCAATGGTCGTGTACGCGCCAATACGCGTCGTGGCTGACGCAGCCCGTCTGGCAAATCACCAGGTCGGCCGCCACCAGGCTGGCCTCCAGGGCGGCGGCATCTTCGGCGCCATCGCCAGCGCCCGCATGATGCAGGAAGCGGCCACCGGCATGCTCGATGGCCTGCTGCGCGACATACACGCCGCCGGCAGCCTGGCCCAGGTCCTGGCCCACGCAGAGTACCGACTTTTCGCGCAATTGCGCCAGCAGCTCGGGCTGCAAGGGCGCTGCTGACCTTGACGGCTGTGGCAGGGCCGATGGCGCCGGCACCCACTGCAAACGCAGCAGTTCGCGCATCAAGTCCTGCACCCGCTCGCTGAGCCACTCGACCCGCCGCGCCAGTCTCACGCGCGTGGGCAAGCCTGGCGCCGCTGCGCCCAAGGCCGCCAGCTCTTCACGCACCAGCGCCAGCTGCGTGTCGCGCATGACAACCTTGGCCTGCGTGCGCATCAGTTGCGCTTCCAGCTGCGTGATACGCGCCGCCTGTTCGGCCAGTTGCGCGCTGCAACGCGCTTGCGCCCGCCCATAGGCATCGAGCAGCACACGGTGCTCATGCGCAATCAATGCCTCGTTATCTGCCAGACTGCTCATCGTACCCTCCTCTGTCACGCCAAACGCCGCAACTCGCCTGTTACACCTCGCCTGTTACACCTCGCTGATAGATATTATAAATGGGAATCATTACTATTTGTGTATGGTCCGTGCAGGCTGTGTGGGTATAAAGGCAGGGCAGGTCTGTGAGTTTGCTCCCATGTCCCTGTCAATAATATTTATAAACGAAAATATTATTGACATTGTTAAATTTGAAATTGATAATCATTCGCTATTTGACTTACGTGGGCTACGCACGGTTTCGTCAACCATCCAGGAGGGACAGTGCCTTGAAGCAGTCCACTGCAGCCAATGAGTTTGCCATTCAGTTGGAACATTACCGGCTAGACAAATTGCTGGGCGAAGGTGGATACGGTCACGTCTATGAAGCCTGGGACCTCAAACTGCAGCGCAGCGTCGCCATCAAACGTCTGAAAACGGCGCCGGTGGCCGGACAATCCAAGCTGATCAATGAGGCGCGACATGCCGCATCGCTGGGCCATCACGCATTTGTCAAGATTTTCACCTACGAAGATGATGGACAATCACAATCCATCGTCATGGAACTGGTTCGTGGCCATACCTTGGGACCGTGCCTGCCCGATATCGCCAGGCATCAGGATCAGGCGCTCGATATCATCTCCCAGATCGCCGCCGCCATGGCCGACGCCCACGCAGCGGGCATGGTACATGGCGATCTGAAGCCTGGTAACCTGATGCTTGAGCCCGACGGTACAGTACGCATTCTGGACTTTGGCCTGGCGCGCTACGCAGATCCGCTGGCCACTCAATCATTGACGCCGACTGCCCCACTGGGAACAATCGCCTATATGGCGCCGGAACGTCTCACCGGTAGTCCGCTCCAGCCCAGCAGCGATATCTATGCACTGGGTGTCTTGCTGTACGAAATGGTGACTGGCGAGCGGCCACTGGCCAGCCTGCACGGGCTGGCGCTGGCCGCAGTACAACTACAGACCAGTTCGGATCAATGGACATTCCCGGACAATATCAGCCAGCCCTTGATCGCTCTGATCCGTGCAATGACAGCACGCGATCTGCAGCAACGCATGCCTTCCATGTCCAGCGTACTCGACCACGTCACGCGCATTCGTGCCGGAAAAGTGCCGATGCTGTTGCCTCCGTCCGTACGGAAACACTGGCAGCACTACCGGCGCTGGCTCATTGCTGGCGGACTGCTCATCGCCTGCACGCTCGGCGTGGCTGGCGCGAAATGGCTACCGGGAGACTATCGGGAGCGGCTCACTCCTTATTCCGAAGCTGATGCCATGCAAGCCGGTTTGCAGGCGCTAAGCATGGCAGACCGTGACGGTGAACTCGATACCGCCAGCACCCAGTTCAATCGGATACTGAAGCGTGAGCCACATCACGCAGCGGCTGCAGCAGGGATGTCATTAACTTATAGCATGCGCTACATCGGCGACGGCCGCGATGAGAATTGGCTGCAAAAGGCTGCTGCCGGTGCCCAAATGGCATTGCAGGAAAATGATCAGCTGGCACTGGCCCATACGGCCCAAGCCTGGGTGCTGGCCTTGCAGGGCCATGGGGAAGCCGCACTGAGAACGGTCGAGCGTGCATTGCTGCTCGATCCCCGCGACCTGCTGGCGCTGAACGCCAAGGCCAACATCTTGCTGCGCATGCGCCGCAATGATGCCGTCCAGCAGCTAATCAACGATGCCGCGCTGCGCTTTCCCGGTGAGCGCATGTTTGCCGACCTCGCCGGTATACTACTGTTCCAACGCGGCGACTATGCCGGCGCGGAACGGGAATTTCGCCGCAGTTTGCAACTCGAAAGCGACACGCCGCAAGCGTATGCCAATCTGAGCGCGGCGCTACTGCGGCAAAACCGCAGCGATGAAGCCTTGCAGGTGCTGCAACGTGGTCTGCAAGTACGCTCCAGTGGAATGCTCTACAGCAACCTGGGCACGGCGCTGTTTGCGCGCGGCGACTATGCCGGAGCCGCAAGCGCTTTCAAGCATGCTGTATCGGCCAACAAGGGCGGACCGCAAGATTATCTGCGCTGGGCCAATCTGGCGGATACCTTGCGCTGGCTACCAGGCAAAGAACACGACGCACGTCAGGCTTATCAACGCGCCATACAGCTGCTCAAACCTATCCTGGAACGGCAGCCGGACGACCCAACCTATATTACACGCATGGCAATATATGCTGCACATGTCGGCGAAAAGGATGCGGCCGACCGCGCCGACCATGGCGCCAGCCTGGCGCCCGACAATCCAGATGTGCACTTCCGTGCCGCGCTGGCCAATGAATTGAGTGGCCGCCGCCAGCCGGCGCTGGTCCATCTGGCGCGTGCCCATGCATTGGGCTACCCCACCGCACTGATAGCGTCGGAACCCGATTTGATGGCGCTACGCCGTGACCCTCGTTACATTTCCCTCACCATGGAGTACTCAAGATGACCGCTGTTACCGTGTTACCTCTTCCCGCCCCTAACCAACTATTATTGAAAATCAGTTTTGATGCCGATCAGGGGAGTTCACAACTCGACTACGAACTATCGCCAGTGCTGCACGCCCATTCCGAACCGGAGCTGGGACAGGGCCTCGGTACGGGCAGCGGGTCGATTTATTTTTCGCCAGGCGAAGAGGTCGGCCTGCAGATCATTTGCAGCGGCGATAGCGATAACCATTTCCAGTCGTTCCAGATAGTCGACTGCACCTTTATTACGCAGCCGCAAGTGGTACAGCGCGGCACAGGGCTGAAAACCTGGTTCGCCGCACCCTCGCCGTTCCTGCAGGCGCGCAGCGCCGTGCATTCCCTGCCCCTCGAGTTTCGCGCCTCGGTTGTCGATAACGGGGAATCGAACCGCCGCGCCGTCATCATGGATTGGAAAAATACGCTGAACATCGGCTACAACCCCGGCTTCTGGGCAATGTCGTTCGTGATGACAGTACGTATCATGCGCACTGCCGGTATGGTGGAAGAAGTGCGCGTGCTATCGTTCGATCCGGAAAGCGAGGTTGGGAACACCGGCACCATGAAACTCTGATTGTCGATTACCCCTGAACAGATCGATGCAACGCGCTCATGCGAGCATGCCGTGCTCGCGTAAATGGCGCCGCAACGCTTCGCTGGGGGTTTTCAAGACAGCCGCGCAACGCGCAAGATCAGCACCATGGCTAGCCAGTGTATTGCGCAGTTCCGCTTCAGGAATGGCAGCAGCTACGCGCACCAAAGGGTGATTTTCCAGCAGCTTGTACATCGATGGCCGGGACACACCCAGTGCCCCGGCTGCGGCACTGATACGCCAGCCATGTGCATCCATCGCCGCCAACACCGCATTCTGGTCCAGTTCGGCCAGCTTGATACGGCGCCCCCCACCTTCAGCGCCAAGCATGGAAGACGAAGGCGGCAAATGCGACGGCAAGCTGGCAGAGAGTGCCGCAGACGGCAGTAGTTCGGCCAGCGATGGCGCCTGGCCAGACTGTACTGCTAAAAAGGCACGCCTTAGCACATGCCCCAGTTGGCGGACGTTCCCCGGCCAGTCGTAACGGCACAGCGCCGACACCAGAGCAAAAGGCAAGGTAAGCGGTACATTAGCAGTACGCTCCTGCTCTTTCATCAAATGCACGATCAACAAACCAATATCCTCGCGGCGGCGGCGCAACGGCGGCATGGCGATGACGAAAGCCTCCAGGCGGCGCAATAGCGGTTGGTTAAAATCAGTGGCGCCCAGATCCGCGTCGGTGGCGGCGATCAATCGTACGTCGGTGCGTACCGTACCGACCGCGCCCAATTGCCGGTATTCCCCACTTTCCAGTACCCGCAACAACATAGGCTGGACAGTAACAGCTGTATTCGCTATTTCATCGAGAAACAATGTGCCGCCTGCCGCTTCGGCAAACAGGCCCGGACGCGCCTGCTGGGCACCTGTATAAGCGCCACGCTGCGCGCCAAACAGGTCGGCCGGCGCCAGTGATTCACTGAGCGTCGCCATATTGACCGCCACCAGCGGACCACCATGGCGACGGCTGGCAAGATGGATGGCGCGCGCCGCCAGTTCCTTACCCGTGCCGGTTTCGCCCAGCAGCAGCACCGGTAACTCAGTGGCAGCCACCTGCCGTATCAATTCCTGTACCCGTAACATGGCACTACCGGCGCCCAGCAGTGTCGCGCTCGGGTTCAGGCGTGGCAAGCTATCGGTCCAGTGCACGCACAGCAATACCGTCCCGCCCAGTGCCATCACGACACCAGCCTCGACGCGTGCTGCTGGTAGCACAACCGGAGCGGACAGCGGAACACCGTCCAGTTCCACGCTCATGCGGCTGTCGGGTGGGGAAAAACGCAAGCTGTCGTCAATGCCACGCTGCAGTTGCAATGCATCACGCGTGATGCTGCGCTCCCCCAGAGGCAATAGGGAGCCACCAGGCCGGGCGAACATCGGCGCGTACCGATTCAACGTCACCAGCAACGTTGACGGCGCCACCACGAACTGCTCCCCGACCCGGCTGCGATCCGGATGCCAGAGCACAGTCAAGGCCAATAGCCGCGCCAAGCCTGGTCCGTTTGCCGACAGCGCCGACGTCAACGTGGACTCCATATCAATCGACAAAACAGACTCCCGCGAAGTGACATAATTCGCATTATGGCAGGGCGGGCATGCGACTGCAATCGGCAGTTTTTCACCTACTAACTGGCAAGCGCATCGACGTAAAAATCCGCGAACATGGCGCTTTTTTCACAAGAAATGGCCAATTCCAGCCTGACGCAAGCTCAGCAGCGACCTGCAAGTGGGCGCAAAAATCAACCTCAGCCTGTTCGGCATCTTCTCAAAGGCTGGCACCGGCCGCCAGACTGGCAGCGTGACAGTCACATGCGGCCCGCCGCAAGCAAGTGACTAACAAGCAGCGCCTTTTGCCGCGATGCCAGCACGGCGCCGATCAGCAAGGCAGCAGCCGACACCATCAAGCCCCGCTCCAGGCCGGCCGGACCATCGGCGATCGCCCCGACCACGATGGGGCCGGCGATCTGGCCGAGTGCAAACACGGTGGTAAAGGCGCTGATACCAGCCGACCAGGATGCGGGTGGCAGATTATGGCGCACCAGGGCCGTGGTCGACGCCACGACGGACAGGAACACGGCGCCAAACACCAGGCCCGAGATGAAGACGATGGGCGCGGCGCGGCTCAAGGCTGGCAGGATGACGGCGACGGCCAGCAAGGCATTCAGGATCGCCAGCGACTGGCCGCCATGGTAAAGATCGAGCAAACGCGCCCAGATGCGCGCAGAGGCCACCACGGCCAGGCCCAGCATCAGGTAGAACACGGTAATCAGGCCGGCACTCATGCCCTGCTGCTTCAGCAAGGCGACCACAAAAGTCATGTAGCCGATATAGCCGACACCGAACATGCCGTAGCCAGCCAGGCCAAACACAAAATCTTTGATGGCAAAGCCCCGCGCCGCGCCGTGCACGGGCCGCTCCTCGCCTATCGCCTTTGCCGGCCACGCCATGAAGGCAGTGGCCAGCAGGCAAGCGATACCGAGCGCCAGCCAGGCCCATTGCCACGCATGGGACACGCCATGGGCGTGCGCGGTGGCCAGCGCGGCCGGCACCAGCAGCGCCGACAGCGCGATGCCCAGGCCCGTGCCGCCGTAATACAGGCCGATATAAAAACCGGCACGCTCGCTATGCAGGGAACCGAGCCGCGCCGCCAACACGCCACCGGCGATAAAAATACAGGCGCTGGCCAGGCCCGCGCCCACGCGCAGCACGAACAGCGCCGTGGTAGCGCTGACCAGCGCCCGATGCCAGCATGAACAGCGCCGCCAGCAGCGATGCGGCCACCAGCAGGCGCCACACACCCACACGCCGCATCAGCAAGGGCGTCACCAGGGCGCCCAGGAAATAGCCTAACGCATTGTAGGTATTCATGGACCCGGCCAGCAGATACGTCCAGCCCAGATCGTCGCGCATCGACGGCAGCAGCAAACCATAGGAAAAGCGCGTCAGGCCCAGGGCGATGGCGGCGGCCAGCGAGAGGGCCAAAGCGGTGGCCAGGGGATGGGGTAGCGGATGGTCTTGCGTGGGCATAGGGTTCTCTGCAAGTCGTCACGCCGCAAGCAGCGCTGCGCACATGCGCGGGTAGACATTCATTCTACCTTGATTAAGTTATCACCCAATCATGCCCTACGCATTGTCGAACCATTGAGTTCCACTATCACATCCCTTATCCAGCGATGGCCTGCATGGCCATGGCTGCGCTCGTGCCAGACCAGGCTGACCTCGAATTGTTCGGCCAGCCATGGCAGCTCGACGACCGAGAGCCGGGCAGATTCCCCCTGCAGCAATCGCCGCGGCACCAGCGCCACCAGGTCGCTGCTTGCGACGATGCGGGGCAGCAACAAAAAGGAAGCGGCCGACATCACCACTTTGCGCTGATGGCCGAAGGCCGCCAGAGCCTCGTCTATCGGTGTCGTGAAGCTGCCGCCGGACGGCGATACGATCACATGCTCCAGCTGCACGACATCTTCCATGCTGACATTGCCTTGCAAGGATGGATGGCCGTGCCGCCCGATCAGCACATAGCCTTCATCAAACAAATGGCGGCTTCTCAGATGTCCGTGACCGGCGCCGGGCGTGACCAGGGCGATATCGACTTCGCCGCTTTGCAGCTGCTGTTCCAGCTGCGCTGGCTGATAGTGACGCACTGCGATGCGCAGACCAGGCGCCCTTGACCGCAAGGCCAGCACCAGCGGCGCGACAATCGCCGCCTCGATGTAGTCGGTGCAAGCGATGGCGACCGTCATTTGAGCCTGTTCCGGATAGAAATCCCGATGGCTCTGCATGGTCTGGCGCAACTGATCCAAGGAAACACGCAAAGGCGCCAGCAAGTCCAGCGCCTTGGCCGTGGGCGTCATGCCCCGGCGGCCAGGCATCAGCAAAGGATCGTCGAACAGCTCGCGCAGCCGGTTCAGCTGCGCGCTGACAGCGGGCTGGCTCAGATGCAAGCGCAGCGCCGCCTTGGTCACATTGCGTTCCGACAGCAAGGCTTCCAGGGTCAGCAGCAGGTTCAAATCCACTCTTATGGTATCCATCTGATGGATTCCTTCATATAAAACATTCGATTTCAGTTATTCCTGGCCCCTGATCATAATCCAGATTCCCATCCATGTATCAGCAGGAGCATTCAAATGTCATTAACTACCAAACCCTTGATCACCGTTGTCGGCGCCACCAGCAAACAAGGGCGCAGCGTGGTGCGCAGCTTGCTGGCAAGCCAGCGCTACCGCGTGCGCGCCCTGACCCGCCGCACCGACTCCCCTGCAGCACAGGAACTGGCGCGGCAGGGAGCGGAACTGATGAGCGTGCCTTTGGTGCTGGGGCACCAGCAAGACTTCATCCAGGCATTCACAGGATCGCATGGCGTGTTCCTGATGACGCCGCCGATCACGCCCGACGCCGACCATAGCGAAACCCAGGAAACCGCCCTGGGCAAAGAGCTGGCCGATGCCGCCGTCGCAGCCGGCGTGCAGCATATCGTGTTCAGCAGCCTGGAAAACGTGGAAAAAATTACGGAAGGAAAAAAATGGGTGCCGCACTTCAGCGACAAGGCCAGGGTCGAGGACTATATCCGCACATTGCCAGTGACCAGCTCGTTTATCCAGATGGCATTTTTCTACACCAATCTGCTCGAGTACTACCAGCCGCGCCAGCAAGGCGACACTTTGGTGTTCCCCATTTACTTGCCAGAGGATTTCCGCGCCCCGTTTGTCGATCCATTGACGGCGACCGGCCCTGCCGTGCTGGAAATGTTTGACCACCCGGACGCCTATGCTGGCCGCACATTGCCCGTGATCGGCGACATTATTTCCCCCCGTGAAATGGTAGAGACATTTACCAGGGTGACAGGCAAGAAAGCCGTCTACAGCTCGGCCTATACGCGCGAGCAATTGCTGGCCCACTTCCCCGCGTTTGCCAAGATGGGAGGCTTTGTGGATGAAGCGACAGGCATGGTCGAGTATGCGGTGGAATATGGCTACTTTGGCCAGGGGCGTGATTTGTTGTGGAGCAGGGAAATCAATCCGGGCAGTTTGACGTGGGAACAGTTTTTGCGGGCGACTGGGTGGCGGGGGGAGGCGGTGACGTTTGGGGGCTGATTTGCGCCTTTCCATTTAACGCTTGCCGCTACTGCCTGAGATAAGTTACTGGCGTTGCTACACTTCATCACTATCACATGAGCAAAGATCAGAAGCAGGAGCGAGTACAGCATCAGCAAACGGAGCCGCCTATGCTTTTTCCTGAGCCGAGATCAAAGCCAAAATCGCACTGGTAACCATCGGATGGACGATAGCGGCATGCGACACGCTCTTTTTCACGCACGCGTCCGCCCTTCTCGATGCCGCACTCGCTCTTCCGATCCGGCCCTATCGCGTCAAACATTTCCTTGGCTGCCGATCCCCGCACATAAAACGCGATGCGCATATCGCCTTTGCCTGGCGCATGGGCATCGCCCAGATCGCCGCCATAGATGATATATTTTGCTGTCAGGAGTCGCGGCATCCAATTCCATGGTTCGACAGCATGGGCCAAGATGGTGGCAGCGAGTGTCAGCAGCAGAGGTGGCAGGTAGCGGGTCATGGCATTGCTAGCCTTTCAATGCCATTGTTATCAAATCCACGTTGGCTCTCCTTGTCGGGATCAAACTGTATCGATTTTCTATGACAGGCTGCTGCCTGATGTACGTGTAGATCAAGCTCCTGGCTGTTCGAAGTGATGGCAGCCCGCAATGGGGGCGCTGGTGACGCTGGCCGCTAGTGCCCGAGATGAGTTGAGGCCTTGGCCGCTGCGCGGCCAAGGGGCCGCGCGGAGCGCGGTAGATGGGCGATTCGGAGTGCCTCGCGCCCTGCAGGGCGCTCCGTCTTCGAATCCCACCGTTCCGTCCAGACAAATAAAAAAGCCTCCCGCAGGGGAGGCTTTTTTATTTGATTCTGGCGGAGACGGTGGGATTCGAACCCACGATACAGGTATAAGCCGTATGCATCCTTAGCAGGGATGTGCCTTCGGCCACTCGGCCACGTCTCCTAGCTGACTAATCAACTATGTCGCTTTAGTAAGTTGCGCTGCAGCGACGAACGTCATAATATCGACTGCCCCCCCTTTGGTCAAGGGCATGGGGCAATATTTTTACATTTTCAGGCTTTTTCCAGTTCGAACGCCTTATGCAGCGCGCGTACGGCCAGTTCCATGTACTTTTCATCGATCAAGACAGAGATCTTGATTTCGGAAGTCGAGATCATCATGATGTTGATGCCCTCTTCCGACAGGGTGCGGAACATTTGCGATGCGACACCGACATGGCTGCGCATGCCCACGCCGACCACCGACAGTTTCGACACTTTGGCGTCGCCCGTGATGCTGGCCGCGCCCAGTGATTCACGGTTCGATTCCAGCACGGCCAGCGCGCGCGTGTATTCGCCGCGCGAGACGGTGAAGGTGAAGTCCGTTTTACCGTCTACCGACTGATTCTGTATGATCATGTCGACTTCGATATTGGCATCGGCCACCGGTCCCAGGATGTGGTAAGCCACGCCTGGACGGTCGGGCACGCCGAGTACGGTGATTTTGGCTTCATCGCGGTTGAAAGCGATGCCGGAGATGACTGCTTGTTCCATGTTGGTATCTTCCTCAAACGAAATCAGGGTGCCTGAATTGGCTTCTACATCCAGCGGCAGCATCGGGTCGGTCAGCGACGACAGCACGCGCGTGGGGACGCGGTAATTGCCGGCGAATTCCACCGAACGGGTCTGCAGCACTTTGGAGCCCAGCGACGCCAGTTCCAGCATTTCTTCAAAAGTGATGGTCTTCAGGCGGCGCGCTTCGGACACCACCCGCGGGTCGGTCGTGTAGACGCCATCGACGTCGGTGAAGATCAGGCATTCGGCCGCCTTCATGGCGGCGGCAATCGCCACGGCCGAGGTGTCGGAACCGCCGCGGCCCAGGGTCGCGATATTGTCGTTCTCGTCGACGCCCTGGAAACCGGTAATGATGACGATCTTGCCCGCATCGAGGTCGCGTTTGACTTTTTCGTCATCGATAGACTGGATGCGTGCCTTGGTAAAGGCGGAATCGGTCTTGATCGCGACTTGCCAGCCAGCATAGGATACGGCTTGTTTGCCGATCGCCAGCAGTGCCATCGACAATAGGCCGACGGACACTTGTTCGCCTGTCGAGGCGATCATGTCAAGTTCACGGGGATCGGGTTGATCCATGATTTCCCTGGCCAGTCCAATCAGGCGGTTCGTTTCACCCGACATGGCGGATGGCACCACCACGATTTGATGCCCTGCGTCATGCCACTTGGCAACGCGCTTGGCGACGTTCTTGATACGGTCAGTCGAGCCCATCGACGTACCGCCATATTTGTGGACGATTAAAGCCATAAGAGTGAAATTTCCGCTCAAGAAGAATAAAAAAGAGGGCTTTACTCTACATGCCGCAATGCAAAATAACAAGCTAAAAAGCGCATGAGCTCATACCAATTATGCATATGCAAATACGCCGTTGATATAGTCCAGTTCGCATTGAAGAGCGCATGGCAGGCTGCCCCTGGCGTCTTCGGCAAACGGCCAGGGCTGCGGCGCTTACGCTCAGCAGGAAAGCCAGCGCAGGGCGATGCGGGGACTATCCAGCAAGCTCAGGCTATGGCAATCGTGACCAATACCAGCGGCAAACAGCAATTGTTGCGATGCACAGACCAGTGGCAGTCTTTCACGTTCCCAGGCAGGCACATCGAAGGCCTGATAATGGTATTTCAAACCCTTGGTGGGACGGTTCAAGGCCAGCTTCAGGCGCTCGCCGCCCTGGCGGAAATCGATGGTCAAGGTCTGCGCTTGCAGCCAAGCAACATCGATGCCCTGCCCGCCTTCTTCCACGGCATCGAAAAACAGCACGCCGCCATACGCGGGAAAGGCGATATTCGCTTCGCCCTTCCATTGAAATTCCTGTCCCGATTTTTCCAGGCCGGGAATATACACATCGTCGCGGTCGATCTTTTCACGCATGCCGGCCAGCTCGGCCAGTTTCGGTGTCAGATACAAACGGTCGCGGTAGCGGCGCACATGGCAATCGGGGTGGGTCACCAGCAATTGCGCATCGGCCCGCGCTTCCAGCAATTGCGCCAGCATTTCCACCAGCCACGCCGTCGATGGCATGCGCAAGTTGCGCGTGCCGAACCAGTGGCGCAGCAGGTTGTAGCAGCGGTCGCTGCTCAAGGCGCGCAGCCTGGATAAATCGAGGCAATCGCCATCGAGACTGGCCGCCAGATCTTGCGTGGCCAGTTCCGTCAATAAACGCTGCGCCGATTGCGCATGCTGGGCACTGCGCGCAAAACGCTCCTGGAAACCGGGAAACGCCTGCGCCAGCACCGGCATCACCTGGTGCCGCAAGGCATTGCGGGCAAAGCGGGGATCATCATTCGATTCATCGTGGATATGCACCACGCCATGCTTGGCCACATAGGCTTCCAGTTGCTTGCGCGACACCGGCAGCAAGGGGCGCGCCATCACCAGGTGCGGATTGGCCAGCAGCTCGGGCGCGCTATTGGCGCCATCCATGCCCGACAAACCCGCCGTGCCTGAGCCGCGCAGCAATTGCAGCAGCACCGTTTCGGCCTGGTCATCCTGATGGTGGGCCGTCAGCAGCAGGCGCACGCCATGCGCGGCGCACAGCTCGCCCAGGGCCGCGTAACGGCGCTTGCGGGCCGCCTCTTCCAGGCCCGTCTTGGCGTTCTTTTCCACCGTGACATGACTGGCCTCGAAGGCGACACCCATGCTGACGCACAACTGCGCGCAATGGGCCAGCCAGGCATCGGCATGCGGGCTCAGGCCGTGATGCACGTGAAACGCGTGCAGGCTCACGCCCTGCTCTTGCGCCCAGGCATGCGCCAGGTGCAGCAGAGCCGAGGAATCGAGGCCACCGCTGAGCGCAATGCCGATGACGCTGCCGGCTTGCTGCGTCTGCTGACAGGCGTCCAGCGCGCGGGCGAAGATATCCGCCACGCTGGCGGTTTGTTGCTTTTTCATAAGACTCCGGGAATGCAAAGAGGGACAGTCAGCTAAACGGATGATTTCGTTTAGCTGACTGTCCCTGGTATTGTTTTAACCCAAGACCTTGAAAAGCCGGGGTCAGACCCTGAGGGTCTGACCCCAGACTCTGCCGTTGGGTTTAAATAAATTACTCGCTCGGCGTAGTTTCCTTGAACTTGCCGTAGCTCAGCAACTTTTCATGGCGTGCTTGCAGCAGGTCCTTGGTTTTCATGCCCTGGAACTGGCGCAGGGTGTCGGCCAGTGCGCGTTTGAGCAAGGTCGCCATCTGTTTCGGATCGCGGTGGGCGCCGCCCAGCGGTTCATTGATGATCTTGTCGATCAGGCCCATGGCTTTCAGGCGGTGCGCCGTCAGGCCCAGCGCTTCGGCCGCGTCGGCGGCGCGCTCGGCGCTCTTCCACAGGATAGAGGCGCAGCCTTCCGGCGAAATCACGGCATAGGTCGAATATTGCAGCATCAACACGGCGTCGCCCACAGCAATCGCCAGCGCGCCGCCGGAACCGCCTTCACCGATGATGGTGGCGATCAGCGGCACTTTCAGTTCCGCCATCACGTACAGATTGTGGCCGATCGCTTCCGACTGGCCGCGCTCTTCGGCATCGATGCCGGGGAAAGCGCCTGGCGTATCGACAAAGGTGAAAATCGGCAGGTTGAACTTTTCAGCCACTTTCATCAGGCGCATGGCCTTGCGGTAGCCTTCCGGTTTCGGCATGCCGAAATTGCGCAGCGCGCGCTCTTTGGTGTCGCGGCCCTTTTGATGGCCGATCACCATGCAAGGCTGGCCGTTGAAGCGGGCCAGGCCGCCTACCACGGACAAATCGTCGGCGTAGCTGCGGTCGCCATGCAGTTCGTGGAAATCGGTAAAGATTTCATTCACGTAATCCATGGTGTAAGGGCGCTGTGGATGGCGCGCAATCTGCGCCACTTGCCAAGGGGTCAGCTTGGCATAAATATCTTTGGTCAGTTGCTGGCTCTTCTTGGCCAGGCGGTCGATCTCTTCCGAGATGTCGACGGCCGAATCATCTTGCACGAAACGCAACTCTTCGATCTTGGAATCGAGTTCCGCGATCGGCTGTTCAAAATTGAGGAAAGTCGTTTTAGTCATTGTACCTCCAGGTTTTACCGGCCACGGCGTCAGGGCGCGCGGCATATCTATGTTTATTTTACCGTACCGGCTGGTGCGCCGGGGGTTGCATCGGATGCGATGGTGGCCGCAGCAGGGTCCAGACTGCGCCACAAATACCATGTTGCCACGGTGCGCCACGGTTCCCAATTGGCGGAAACTTCACGCGCATCACTACGGGAAACGGGTTCGCCCGAAAAATAATTGACGCTGATGCCCTGGATCAAACCGGGATCATCGAGCGGCAATACATTCGGCCTTAACAAATTGAAAATCAAGAACATTTCCGCCGTCCAACGACCAATGCCACGAATTTGCACCAGTTCGGCGATGACGGCTTCGTCATCCATCTGGTCCCATTGGCTGGCATGCACGCGCTTGGCCTTGAAATGGTCGGCCAGGTCGAGAATATATTCGGTCTTGCGTTTGGACAAGCCGCACGCCGCCAACTGCTCGGCGCCGGCCTTCAACACTTGCGTGGGCGTGCATTTCGGGCACACCAGCAGCAGCTTTTTCCAGGCGGTATCGGCTGCCTTGGGCGTGATCTGCTGCCCCACCAGCGAACGGGCCAGGGTGGTAAACGGGTCGCTATGGCCGACCAGATGCAGGTCGCCAAATTGCGGGATGAGCTTTTTCATGATGCGGTCGCGCTTCATCAGCTCGATCTTCGCCTCTTCCCAATAGGCCGGCACCTGTTTCACTGGCGCCTCCATAGGGGCTTCCCCGTTTTCCCTGGATGTAGGCATCATGCGCGGCGCCAGTTGGTCGAGCCGTCAGGCTTGTCTTCCAGGATGATGCCCGCCGCCAGCAATTCGGCGCGGATCTTGTCGGACTGGGCAAAATCGCGCGCCTTCTTGGCGGCGCTGCGGGCAGCGATGGCAGCTTCGATGCCAGCGGCTTCATCCTGGGCGCCGGCGGCAGTGCCGACGGTTGCTTGCAGGAATTGCTGTGGCGTACGCTCCAGCAAGCCCAGCACGCCAGCCAGCCCCTTCAATTGACGGGCCAGCGCGGGCGACTTGCTCTTGTTGACCTCGGTTGCCAGGTCGAACAGGGCGGCCACCGCCAGCGGCGTGTTGAAATCGTCATCCATGGCCTCGGCCACGCGCACGGCGTGGGCTTCGCTCCAGTCGATGCCGCCCTCTTCCACTACCACCTCGGCCAGCGCCGTGTACAAGCGCGTCAAGGACAGACGCGCATCGTCCAGATGCACGTCCGAATAATTCAAGGGGCTGCGGTAGTGGGCGCGCAAGATGAAGAAGCGCACCACTTCGGCGTCATACTTTTGCAGCACTTCGCGGATGGTGAAGAAATTGCCGAGCGACTTGGACATTTTTTCATTGTCCAGGCGCACGAAGCCGTTATGTATCCAGTAATTGACGCTGGTGTGGCCAAACGCGCCTTCCGACTGGGCAATCTCGTTTTCATGGTGCGGGAACTGCAAGTCCGCGCCGCCGCCATGGATGTCGAACTGTTCGCCGAGCAAGGCGCAGGACATGGCCGAGCACTCGATATGCCAGCCCGGACGTCCCGAACCCCATTTGGAATCCCATTTGACTTCGGCCGGTTCCGATTCCTTCGACGATTTCCACAACACGAAATCGAGCGGATCGCGCTTGCCCGTGTTCACGTCGACGCGCTCGCCGGCGCGCAGGTCGTCCAGCGACTTGCCCGACAGCTTGCCGTAGTTGGGGAAATTGCGCACGGCGTAATTGACGTCGCCGTCAGCCCCCTGATAGGCCAGGCCGTTCTGTTCCAGCTTTTCGATCAGGCTCAGCATTTGCGGCACGTAATCGGTGGCGCGCGGCGTATGGTCGGGCGTCAAAATGCCCAGGGCCGCCGTGTCTTCATCCATATAACGGGTAAAACGCGTGGTCAGCTGCGAGATCGTCTCGCCGTTTTCCACCGCGCGGCGGATGATCTTGTCATCGATGTCCGTAATGTTGCGCACATAGGTCACGTCCAGGCCGGACGCCTTGAGCCAGCGGTAGATCACATCGAAGGCCATCATCATGCGCGCGTGGCCGATATGGCAGTAATCGTAGATGGTCATGCCGCAGACGTACATGCGTACCTTGCCGGCTTCCATCGGGACGAATACCTGCTTTTCGCGAGCCAGGGTGTTGTAAATCTTTAGATTGCTCATCGTACTTTACTGGTGAAGCGGTTGCCATCTGGGCAAAACGACAGAAAGGCGCGGACACCAGCGGTGCCGCGCCACTGAACTACCGTGTGCGCCAAGAAGGGTCAACCAGCTATATTGTTGTTCTTGTTTGTTAGAATTGGGCCTTGTCGGTCAAGTATAACATTGATAAAAACCATACTGGCCCGATATGAATCAGGTTTTTACGAAGTTCAACCGATTTTTCACTTCTTTACAAGTAAAGCAAGTTTAGAGAAAAATAACGATGAAGGATGCCACCATGCAGGAAACCCCATCCAAGCGCACGCCCTTTCTGGCGCGCTTTTTCACCTTGTTCGCCGGCCTGACCTTGGGCAGCGCGGTCATCGCAGCCACGCCGGCAGCACTCGATCCCACACCCCATGTGGCCCTGAAAACCAATCTGGGCGAGATCGTGCTGGAACTGGACCAGGAGAAAGCACCAAAGAGTGTGGCCAACTTCTTGCAGTATGTCAAAAGCGGCTACTACAAGGGCACCGTGTTTCACCGCGTCATTGATGGCTTCATGATACAGGGCGGCGGCTTCGACAAGAACATGAAACAGAAAGCCACCAAGGCGCCGATCAAGAATGAAGCGCAGAATGGCTTGCAAAACGTCACCTATAGCGTCGCCATGGCGCGCACCGGCGACCCGAATTCGGCCACCGCGCAATTTTTCATCAACGTGGGCAATAATACCGCCCTCGACTACCCGGGCCGCGATGGCTTCGGCTACGCCGTGTTCGGCAAAGTGGTCAGTGGCATGGACGTGGTCGACAAGATCAAGGCCGTGCCGGTGACCAACAAGGGACCGTTCGAGAACGTGCCCGTCACGCCCATCGTGATCGAATCGGCGACTTTACTCAAAACAGCGCCCGCAAAACTGTAAAATAGCGTTTTTGCCGCCACGGCTAGCCGCAGGCGCAAATCATTTTTCATCTAATTTATTAAGGATCATCATGACCTCCGTCATCATCACCACCAATCTGGGCAAGATCACCGCTGAACTGGACGCTGAAAAAGCGCCGAAAACGGTTGCCAACTTCCTGGCCTACATGACTGCCGGCCACTACGACAACACGATTTTCCACCGCGTGATCGACGGCTTCATGATACAGGGTGGCGGTTTCGAGCCAGGCATGAAACAAAAGCCAGCCGACACCACCGTGGAAAACGAAGCCAAGAACGGCCTGAAAAACGATCCGTACACGCTGGCCATGGCCCGTACTTCGGACCCGCACTCGGCATCGGCCCAGTTCTTCATCAATATCAAGAACAACAGCTTCCTGGACTACCCAGGCCAGGACGGCTGGGGTTACGCCGTATTCGGTAAAGTTACCGAAGGCAAAGAAGTCGTCGACGCCATCCGCGCCGTGAAAACCTCGCGCGCCGGCATGTTTGCCGATGTGCCAGTAGCAGACGTCATCATCGAGAAGGTAGAAGCCGCTTAATTTCGGCTCTGGCATCATGAATCACAGGCATTGCAGCGTTTTCGCCTCTCCATGGACTTTACACTTAGGGAGCGTTGAACAATGACAATGCCTGCCGCACTCTTTATTTCCGACCTGCATCTGCAGAGCTCGCACCCGCGCACCAGTGCGGCCTTTCTTTCCTTCCTGGAACACCATGCGCAATATGCGCAAGCGCTGTATTTATTAGGCGACCTGTTCGAATACTGGGCGGGCGACGATGATCTGGAAGACCCGTTCAACGCACGCATGACAGCGGCCATCCGCGCCGTCAGCGATGCAGGCGTGCACGTGTACTGGATCGCCGGCAACCGCGATTTTCTGGTCGGCTCCGGTTTTGCCGCCGCCGCCGGCGCAACCTTGCTCAGCGAACCGCATGTGGCCACCATTGCCGGCCAGCGCGTCGTCTTGCTGCACGGCGACGCCGAATGCACGAACGACGTGCCATACATGGAGTTTCGCGCCATGGTGCGCCAGCCGGCCTGGCAAAAACAATTCCTGTCCATGCCATTGAGCCAGCGCAAGAGCATCATCGCTGGCCTGCGCAACCGCAGCCGCGAACACAATGGCGAAAAATCCTACGACATCATGGATGTCACGCCGGACGCCATCGCACAGGTATTCAGCGAGCAGGCCAGCACCGTGATGATCCACGGCCACACGCACCGCCCTGCCGTGCACACGGCTGGCGATACCTTGCGTTATGTCTTGCCGGACTGGGAATGCGATACCACCCCACAGCGCGGCGGCTGGATCGCCATCGATGGCCGCGGCAATATCACGCGCCATGAGCTCGACGGCAGCATCATTGAATAGGCCCAGGCCGACTCGGCCACGGGCAATCGTCCGATAACAAAGCATGCCCTTCTGCGCTGTAATGGCGCATGCACACAGTCCACATCGGCACGGCCGGCTGGAGCATTTCCAGCGCCGCCGCCCACCACTTCCCCATTGAAGGCAGCCATCTGCAGCGCTATGGCCGCATATTGAACTGCGTGGAAATCAACTCCTCGTTTTATCGTTCGCACCAGCCCGCCACCTACGCGCGCTGGGCCGATAGCGTGCCCGACACCTTCCGTTTCAGCATCAAGCTGCCACGCCGCATCACGCACGAGTTGCGCCTGCGGGACTGCTGGCAAGAACTGGACCGGTTCATGGAAGAAGTGGGCCAACTGAAAGACAAGCTGGGCTGCCTGCTGGTGCAACTGCCGCCCAGCCTGCGTTTTGACGATGCTGCCGCTGCGCAATTTTTCCTGCAGCTGCGACTGCGCGCACCGTGCATGCTCGCTTGCGAGGCGCGTCACGCCAGCTGGTTTGATGAAGCAGCCACGACGCTGCTACAAAAGCACGCGATCACGCGGGTACGCGCCGATCCGCCCGCTGGCCAGCCGGGGCCGCATATACCAACTACGGATTTGGCCTATCTCCGCCTGCACGGCAGTCCGAAGATTTATTACTCGGATTACCCCGCTGCATTTCTCGATACCCTGGCCACCGAACTGCGCGAACACGCCACGCCAGGCAGCTGGTGCATCTTCGACAACACGGCAGCCGGCGCAGCGCTGTTCAATACACTGGATCTCGTGGATAAAGTTGGTTTTCGTTAATTTGCGCTAGTATGTTAATTCGTACTGGAAATATTTAACAAAACCACATTAAAGACGCCATCCATGAATACGCACGCTTTTTTTGGCATTACCCTGTTGGCAGCCCTGACCGGCTGCGCCACCACCAGCCTGCCGCCACTGGCCGTACCGGACGCGCTGCAAGCGCCCGCCGGACAAAAACTGGTGCTGGACGCCCGCGCCACCGGCGTGCAGATCTATGTCTGCAGCGCGGCCAAGGCCGATCCGGCGCACACCGAATGGGCTTTCAAGGCGCCCGAGGCAACGCTGTTCGATGCGGAGGGTAACAGTGTCGCCAAACATTACGCCGGTCCCAGCTGGGAAAGCCCGGACGGCAGCAAGGTAGTCGGCGCCGTCAAGGCCAAACTGGACGATCCTGCCGGCAAGGCAATTGCGCAACTGCTGCTGTCGGCCAAGTCGGTCAGCGGCACCGGCCTCTTCAGCCAAGTGACTTACATCCAGCGCCTGGCCACCGACGCCGGCAATGCACCCGCCGACGGCTGCACGGCAGTGGAACTGGGCAAGCAAGCGCGCGTGCCATACACCGCGCGCTACCGCTTTTACGTCAGTGCTTAGGGCAACGGTGTCTGCATGACCGCCTGGGTCGTGAAGCCGTACAAAGTGCCATTACCGAAAGCAAGGATGCTGATGTCAGGATGACCCCATGCCAATGCCGGCGTCGAAATCACGCCAGCGGTATCGATCTTGCGGATCCAGCCCTGGCCGCTCAGGTACAGATTGTCGCCCGCATCGACGGCCAGGCTGGGGGCACCTGAAAACAGCAAGCCGCCCACGCCCGGTGCACCATCTCCGCCATTACCCTTGTTCAGGGTGCCGGCAAAAATATTGGCCTTGCCTGTGCGATCGGCCTTGAAGACGACTTGATGCTCAGCATCGTCAAAATACAGATTGCCCTTGCTGTCAAAAACCAGACTGGCAGGGTCGATGTATTCCCAGCTGTAGTCAGTGCTCCCCAGAGAGCGCATCAAGGATTCAAATGAAACAAACGCCGAGAACGTACCGCCGGGAGGACGGCGGAAAATGCCGTCTTTACCCCAACCCAGCCAGGCCATATAGCCATCCTTGTCGATCGCCAGCCGATAATCCAGGGGCTTGAGGGTGCTAATGGGCAAAGCTTCCTGCGTACTGACCTGGCCATCCTTGCTGATCTTGCGCAAGTTAAGCGCGCTGCCAGTGGCCGCTGCCTGGTCGGCAAAATACACGGCGCCATCCTGGTCGCAGGCGATTGCTACAGGCCCGCGCATGGTCGCACTGGCGCGCGGTCCGTCATTGCTGCCAGCCTGGCCAGCAATGCCTGCGTAGACACTCAAAGTTCCGTCCGGCGTCACGCGGCGCAATACCTTGTTGCCCATATCCAGCAGATAGACGTTGCCAGCAGGATCGCTGCACATACCAGAACTGCGCACATATCCTACGCGGGCGGCCGCTCCGACGCCTTCGCTCACGCCCATATTGCCCGGCATGAAAGGCATGGCGGACAATACCTTTGCCGTGTCAAATCGATTCAGGCGGTGCTTGCCGAGATCGTGGACTATCAGGCTGCCTGACGCTTCCAGCAACAAGGAATTGAGGGACGTCCAGTCGGCGGAAACGCCTGCCGCATCGGTCACCGTCCCGCCCACCAACGTCGTTACGTCACCATCCGGCGTGACGCGGCGCAGAGAAGCTACGTCGGCCAGCAACAGATTGCCGTCACGGTCGGCCACCATGCCGCGGATGTTACGAAAGCCGGCGGCGCTCCCCTTGCCGTCCGCGCTCACAGGCTTGTTGCCGCCCGCAACCAAGATGGCCACGCCCTGTTGCCAGCGAAATACCCGGAAACCAGCGCCCTCGCTGAAATAGATCTTGCCGCTGGCATCAACCGCCAGTTGTGATGCTGAAACCCGGAACCCCTTGCCATCGACCAGCTTCTCGGAACTGACGAGTCCTGCTGGCGTCACCCTGCGTATGACCTGGTTAGCGGCATCAGCCAGCAAGATATCGCCATTGCCATCTACGGCCATGCCTGTGGTCCAGCCTAGTTGCGCCTGCTCCCCTTGTCCATCGGCACTCACGGCGGCTGGCGCCGAGCTTTCGCACGCGGCGCGGCGCTGCCCCGCCACCGTGCTGACGACGCCAGCTGGCGTAATCTTGCGCAACAGGGCATTACAATTATCAGCAACATACAGATTCGCCGCGCGGTCGATTCCCAGGATCGAAATTCCGCTGCGCATGTAAAAAGTGGCTGCGCCAGCCGCGCCATCGTCCGCTCCCGGCTTGCCCGAGATGCCCGCATACACACTCAAGGCACCGGCAGGCGTGACTTTATGGATCACTTGTCGCACGGTATCGGCGATGTAATAGTTGCCGGCCGCATCTTG
Source organism: Janthinobacterium saanense (assembly GCF_014200675.1). Taxonomy (GTDB): domain Bacteria; phylum Pseudomonadota; class Gammaproteobacteria; order Burkholderiales; family Burkholderiaceae_D; genus Janthinobacterium. The sequence goes on from NZ_JACHCI010000029.1 coordinate 45,037, forward strand.
CACCATGCCGGAAACATTCTGGATTGTTTCCTGCACGCCAGCGAGCACCGTCGGCAGGCAGCGCACGGCCAGCGCACTGACATCGGCATTGCCGACTATTGCCGCGCCATGCGCGATGCTGCAACCCAATCCTGCGGAGGTGCTCTCTATCTTGCCTTCATAGCTGGCGCCGGCCGCCAGCTTGCTGGCAAAGCTGAACGCGCCATTCGCCGTCACGGTCAGCTTGTCCGTGCCATTGGACAAGACCACCTGGGCACCGGACACCAGTCCGTTGACCGTGCCGCCCACCAGATAACGGGGCGCTTCCGCGACAGGCGCAGGGCCAGCAGCACTGCCAGCTCCATTACCGGAACTGCCACCGCAGGCATTCAGCGCAGCAAGCACGGCGAGAGCACAGCCAGCGCGCAGGAATAACTGAAACTTATTTTCATGCATATCAGACATTATTTCTTTCATCAATATTAGCAACAACAGCAGAAAAGTTATCAAGTATATTTTTAAAACGAACAATATTATAGTTGCCATGTGGATACAAAATCATCATTAAATTGACAATTTATTTTTTACTGTTATAGTTCACTACAACACCAACTCAATATCAACTCGACACCAAGGAGCCCCGATGCCTGCACCGCACCATCCCGCCCTCCTCTTGCCGGAGCGCATACCATGAGCGCCGAATGGCATGACAACAGTCCGATCTACCGCCAGCTCAAGGCCAAGGTGGTCGGCATGATGCTCGATGGCGCGCTGCAGTCTGGCGACGCGCTGCCGTCGGTGCGCCAGGTGGCCGCCGACTATCAATTGAATCCCATCACCGTCTCGCGCGCCTACCAGGAACTGGTGGACGAGGGGCTGGTGGAAAAACGCAGAGGACTCGGTATGTACGTCTTGGAAGGCGCCAGCGACAAATTGCTGGCCAGCGAACGCGCGCGCTTCATGCGCGAAGAATGGCCCGCCATGCTCGAGCGCATCACCCGCCTGGGACTGGACCTGGAGCAATTGCTGCAGGCCAGCAAGGGAGGCAAGGCATGAGCGAAGCACTGAATAAAGACAGCGTCATCAGCGCGCGCGGCTTGCGCAAGCAGTACGGCAAGCAGGCGGCAGTCGATAGCATCAGTTTCGACATTGCCCCCGGCCGTATCGTCGGCTTGATCGGCCCCAACGGGTCGGGCAAGACCACCACCCTGAAAGCCATCCTGGGCCTGACCGGCTTCGAGGGCGAGCTGTCGGTGCTGGGCCGCGATCCGCGCACCCAGCGCGACGCCCTGATGGAAGACGTGTGCTTTATTGCCGACGTGGCCATCTTGCCGGGCTGGCTGCGGGTGCAGGACGCGGTCGATTTCGTCGCTGGCGTGCATACACGCTTCGACCGCAGCAAGGCCGAGCGCTACTTGGCCAACACCAAACTGCTGCCCAGGATGAAGGTCAAGAGCATGTCGAAAGGCATGATCGTGCAATTGCACCTGGCGCTGGTGATGGCCATTGACGCCAGACTGCTGGTGCTCGATGAACCGACGCTGGGGCTGGATATCCTGTACCGCAAGCAGTTTTACCAGAACTTGCTGGAAGACTATTTTGACGAAAACAAGACCATCGTCATCACCACGCACCAGATCGAAGAAGTCGAACACATCCTCAGCGACCTGATGTTCATTCGTGACGGCAACATCGTACTGGCCGCGACGATGGAAGAAGTGGGCGAGCGCTATACCGAGGTGATGGTGGGGCCGCAACATGTCAATCCCGCCCGCGCACTGCAGCCGATCAGCGAACGCAGCGTATTCGGCAAATCGGTGATGCTGTTTGACGGTGTGTCCAAGGAGCAATTGGCGGCGCTGGGCGACCTGCGCACGCCCAGTCTGGCGGATCTGTTTGTCGCGACCATGAAAGGATCGTATCTATGAGCACGAGCAATACAAGCATTCGCCCCCTGCGCAAGATGCAATGGCTGATCCGGCGCGAACTGTGGGAACACAAGGGCATGCTGCTGTGGACTCCGGTACTGATCGGCATCCTGATGACGGTGCTGGGTACCTTGCTCGCGGCAGCCACGGTCGCCAAGACCAAGGCACGCACGGCATTGACGATCAACGGCGAAGACGTCTCCTGGAGCAGCGTCCTCAACGCCAAGGCATTTGTACAGCGCAAGGCGGATCTCATCGAGGTTGTCACGAATAACTACACCTACACCGCCGCCCCGCTGTTCCTGGCGCTGGGTTTTCTGGTGTTCTTTTATTGCCTGAGCACCCTGTATGACGACCGCCGCGACCGCAGCGTGCTGTTCTGGAAGTCCTTGCCCGTCTCGGATCTGCAAACGGTGCTGTCGAAAGTGGCCATCGCCCTGCTCGTCACGCCCGTGATCGTGCTTGCCACCGCCAGCCTGACCTCGCTGGTGCTGCTGCTGATACTGGCAGGCATCCTGACAGCCCACGGCATCCATGTGTTTGCCGACCTGTTCGCGTCTCCCGGCCTGTATCTGAGTCCGTTGCAGTTGTGCGGTTTGTTGCCAGTGTATTGCCTGTGGGCCTTGCCTACCGTCGGCTGGCTATTGATGGTGTCGAGCTGGGCGCGCTCGAAAGTATTCATCTGGGCCGTAGGCCTGCCCTTGCTGCTGCTGGTGCTGGCTGCCTGGATGGGCAAGCTGTCGCAAATGGAAGACCAATTCCACTGGATACAACTGAACGTCATCGCCCGCAGCCTGCTGGGCACACTGCCGGGCAGCTGGTATATCTTTGAACCGTCCTTGCTGCCGGAAATGCGCGCCCAGGCCCTGGTGCATGGCACTACGATGGCCAATATGAGTATCTTCAACAATTCCTGGTCCAGCCTGGCATTGCCTGCCACCTGGCTGGGTTCGGCAACTGGCGCCGCCATGATCTACGCCGCCATCCGCCTGCGTGGCTGGCGCGAGGAAACTTAAGCGGAAGATACATCCGATGGTAGAGGTGCATTTATTGCCGCACGACCGAAACGCCCCGCATGCCGGGGCGTTTTTTATGCACAAAGCATTTTCGCGCCCCATTTCAATCACTATGTATTCGATAGTTATTCTCAGTGTCATCTGTGGAGATAATCAGACTATCGATTTAATATTCTCTATCCGATATTTAAATTGCAAATAATTATTTCTATCACATCCATCCATCAATAAAATTTGACAATAATTAGACTGAAAAGCAACAACTACACATTTGATAGCCAGTGGCTTTCAAAAAGAAAATCATGAAAACAAGACGTCCTTCCCCTTGATTCAAAAAAATAATCGCGCCTTCGTGACAATTCGTGATTATTTCTGTTCGCAAAGCTTGACAGAATATAGTCATGGAAAATGATCAAAATGAAATTGAAAGTTTCAAAAACGAAACTATCATCATAGTGAAGGCGCAAGATGACAATAGGAACAAAAGACGTCATGGCCAGGTAGCGGAAAGTGCAGCAGGCGTCTCGCACAGCAAAGAAAGGCGAGATCGGAAATTAATTCATAAATGATATTTTTATATTTTAAATCCGCTGTTCTTTTCATTCAGCGTTTTTTTTACAAATATGTTTTACTTGCCACTAAACACATCAGCAAGCTTGCAGTACCAGAAAACGGCCCAAGCCATGCCGGGAAATACCAGCAAACGAATTTATATTTAATTAATTTTTAATACATTTAAAATTCAACAAGACACCTGCCTCTATCGGAGATTCTCAAATGGCCACCACCCCTACACCAGCAGCAAGCCCTGTCAATCCAGCCAACGCAGGCACCACGGTGCAAGCTGGCAACACAACGGCGCGCGCTACGCAAAAAACAGACAAAACAAAACGTGGCGATGAAGAAGAACTGGTGCAAGGCTTCAACGCCGACCAGGCCATGCCTCCAGAAAACGTAGTCGAAGTTAACGGCGAAGCCGGTGCCGATGGCGCGGCTGCCGCCGCAGCGGCGCTTGCCGCGGCAGGCTTGGCCAGTGGCGGTAACGGTGTCGCGGGCCAGGCCAGCGGTGCAGCCGACCTTGGCACACCGCAAAGCGATAACAACACGGCTGCCGGGGCTGGGGCCGGCGTCGGAGCAGGTGCTGATGGCGCAGCCATACCAAGCGGCCATGTGGTTGACGTAGCCGGTGCAGGTGCAGGTGCAGGCGCTGGCGCTGCCGCCGGTGGCCTGACCGGGCTCGGTGGATTGGGTATCCTGGGCGGCCTGGGCCTGGTGGCCGCTGCCGCCGGTGGCGGTGGCGGCACGACAGCAGCTACCGGCGCAGGCGGCAGCGGCGGCGGATCCGGCACTGGCGGCACGGGAGGTACTGGTGGCGGCACCGGTGGCGGCACCGGAGGTACAGGCGGTGGCACAGGTGGCACAGGTGGCGGCACTGGCGGTACGGGCGGCACGGGCGGCTCGACAGGCGGCCAGGGCGACGGCAGTGGTACTGGCGGTACGGGTGGCACAGGCGGTACCGGGGGCACCGGAGGTACAGATCCAACACACACTTCCGTTGTCACCACGATTAGCGATGCGGCCGTGCTGGCTGCCGCCGCAGCCCTTGCTGCGGCCAACAGCGCGCTGGCAGACGATGCCGCTGCCGCCACGGCAGCCGCCCTCGCGGCAGCAGCGCAGGCAGCCGCCAATTCGGCAGTCACCGATGATCAACTGGCAGCGCAGGCACAAGCCGCCGCTGCCGCTGCACTGGCAGCAGCCAATTCAGCCGCCAACGACGACGCCCTCGCCGCTTCTGCCGCTGCCGCTGCCGCTGCCGCACAGGCGGCAGCAGTCGACGCGACCAATGCAGACAATGCGGCGGCCCAGGCCGCTGCTACGGCAGCGGCCTCGCTGGCCGCCACCACCTCGGCGCAAAACGACGATGCTGCGGCAGCCGCTGCGGCCCAGGCGGCGGCGCAGGCGCATGCGGACGCCGATGCCGCCAATGCCAAGGCCAATCTGACGGATGCGAATGCACTCGACGCCGTCGCCGCAGCGGCCGATGTCGCGGCAGCCGCCGCACAGACGCAAGCCAATCTGACAGATGCCGCCGCACTGGCGCTTATTTCCGATGCCGATGCCGCCAATGCAGCAACTGCTGCAGCTCTGGCTGCGGCCACCGACGCCGACGCCCTGAGTGTCGCACTGACCGCCGCCGTCCAGGCCTCCGCGGCAGCCACGGCGCAAGCCAACCTGACCGATGCGGCAGCGCTGACGGTCACTGCGAATGCAGATGCCGCCGCCGCCGCCGCGGCACAAGCCACCGCCGACGCGACCGATGCGAATGTGCTCGATGGCGTCGCCAACGCGGCGGTCATCCTCGCTGCCGACGCCGTCACGCTGGCCGACGCCACCGATGCCACCGCACTGGGCCTGGCGGCAACCACCGCCCAAAACGCCGCCGATGCGGCCAGCGCCCTGGCCGCGCAAACCGATGCCGTGGCGCTGACTGCCGCAGCCGATGCAGCCGCCGGCGTCGCCGCATGGGATGCCATGAACGCCAACGCCACCGACGCGGTGGCCTTGCAACTGGCTGCCGATGCGGCCACCACGGCAGCCACCGCTGCTGCCACAGTGGCGGCGGCGACCGACGCCACTGCCCTGGGCCAGGCCGATACCGCCGCGCAGCAGCTGGCCGCCGCCGCTGCAGCCAAGGCCGACCTGACGGATGCCGCTGCACTGGCGGCCGTTTCCGACACCGACGCCGCCGCCGCGCAAGCGGCTGCAACGCTGGCTGACGCCACCGACGCCAACGCGCTCGATGCGGCGGCAGCCACCGCCGCCGCCAATGCGGCAACGGCCGCCGCGCTGGCAGCCCAAACCGATGTCCCATCCCTGCAAGCGGCATACGACACGGCCGCTGCGAACTCGGCTGCTGCAACGACGCAAGCCAACCTCACCGACGCAGCAGCCCTGACGGCGCAGGCCAGTGCCGATGCCTCCGCCGCAGGGACGGCGCAAGCCACCGCCAACCTGACCGATGCCTCAGCCTTGGCAGCAGCGGCCGCCACCGCCGATACGAATGCCACCAATGCGCAAAACGTGGCCGACATGACGGACGCCACAGCCCTGGAAGCAGCCTATGACCAGGCCGTTATCAACGCGCAAAATGCGCACAACCAGCTCACCCTGCTCGATCTGAACGTGGCAATTGGCACCTCCAATAACGATGCCGCCGCCGCCGCGTTGGCTGTCAACGCTTCCGTCCTGGCGGGATTGGGCGCGACGCCCGATATCAGCCTGTTGCAATTGGCGGTCAACACGGCGCAAACGGCGGCCAACACTGCCGATGGCGCCGTACCGGTGAATGCGGCATTCCTGATCACCGATGCACTGGCAAAAGCTGCCACAGCGGCAGCGGCACAAGCCACTGCCGACCTGACCGACGCCACTGCCTTGCAAAATACGGCCACTCAAGCCACCAGCGCCGTCGCCAACTGGGCAATCAATGGCGCGGCACTGCTGGCCAGTGCATTGACGGATGTAACGACTGCGACTGGCGTGGCCAACCTGGCCAATGCCACGGCTGCACTGACCGATGCGGTCACCCTGGGTGCAGCATCCACGGCAGCAGCCACCGCCGCTGCCGCCGCACAAGCAGCAGCCGACCTGACCGATGCCAATGTGCTCGATGCCACCGTCACCAACGCCAGCAATGTGCTGGCCAGCGTGACCGCGACAGCCAACCTGACCGATGCCACGGCGCTGGGGCTGGCCTATAATCTGGCGGCCGCAGCGGCTACCGCTGCGACCACCGCCGCCAACGGGGTGGATGTGGCAGCGCTGACGGCCATCTCGAGCGCCGATGCACTGGCAGCTACCACAGCCGCCAATATCGCCAACCTGACCGATGCCACGGCGCTGGGCCTGGTGTCATCGGCCGATGCGCTGACGGCAGCTACCTTGCAGGCCACCGCCAACCTGACCGATGCCACCGTATTGAGCGCCGTTGCGACTGCAGCCACGGCCGCTGCCACAACCGCCGCTACTATCGCCAACCTGACCGACGCGGTAGCACTGGGCACGGTATCGAGCGCCGCCACGGCAGCCGCCAACGCGGCAGCCGCTACCGCCAACCTGACCGATGCCACCGCGCTGGGCCTGATCTCGACGGCGAATGCCGCCGCCGCCAGCACCTTGCAGGCAACCGCCGACCTGACTGACGCCGCCGCGCTGGGCATCATATCGGCTGCCGCCACCACGGCTGCCAATGCGGCTGCCGCTACCGCAGCCCTGACCGATGCCGTGGCCCTGGGCACCGTATCTACCGCCGCCACGCAAGCGGCCAATGTGGCTGCCGCCGCCGCCAACCTGACCGATGCCGTGGCCCTTGGCGTAGTCGCTACCACCAATGCCGCAGCTGCCACGGCAGCCCAGGCCACGGCCGACCTGACGGACGCGGTGGCCTTGGGAGTGACGGCCACCGCCAATGCAGCGGCCGCAACGGTAGCCGCCACGCTGGCTGGCCTGACCGACGCAGTCGCGCTGGGCACGCAACATACGCTGGACGTGACGGCTGCTACCGTGGCCGCGACCAAAGCCGCGCTGACCGACGCTGCCGCGCTGACGACGGTCGCCAACAACGATGCCGCGAACGCCGCCTCGCTGGCCGCTTATTCCGCCGCCCATCCGTTCGACCTGGTGGCGGCGCTGGCCTCCACCACGGCGGCCACTACCGCTTCGCTGTCGCACGCGGCGGCAGTATCGGCACAAAACGACGATGCGGTAGCGGCCTCGACCGCCGCCACGGCAGCCGCCTCGCTGGTGGCGCTGAACAACGCCCTCGCGGCCGACAGTGCCGCCACGGCGGCGGCCACCCTGGCCACCACCTCGCAAGCTGCCTATCTGGCGGCGCAGACTGCCGACGCGGCAGCGGCAACGGCACAGAATCTCGCCGCCACCTCACTGACAGCATACCAGGCAGCACAGGCTGCGGATGCAGCGGCAGCGTCGACCGCCGCCACGGCAGCCAATGCCCTGGCCGCACTGAATTCGGCGCTGGCAGCCGATGCCAATGCCGCCACCACCGCGCTCACGGCGCAAAATGCACTGGCGGCACTGAACTCGGCACTGGCCGATGATGCGGCGGCGGCAGCAGCGGCGATCGTTGCCGCCACATCGCTGGCGGCAACGCAAGCGGCGCAGGCAGCCGATGCAGCGGCAGCCAGCACCGCCGCCATCGCACAACAGGCATTGAATGCGCTGAACTCGGCGCTGGCAGACGACGCCAATGCTGCCAGTACAGCCATTACCGCCGCCAATGCACAGGCTGCCGCGGTGGCCGCCATTGCCGCCGATACGGCAGCGGCAGCCGCCGCAGCCACGGCCGCCATCTCGCTGGCCGCCACCCAGCACGCACAAGCCGACGATGCTGCTGCTGCCGCCGCTGCCGCCGTAGCAGCCACCTCGCTGGCCGCCACCAATGCGGCGCAAGGTCTGGTGACTGCCGCTACCAACGCAATTGCCGCCGCCAACACGGCGCTCAATAACTTTAACCATGCCGTGGCAGACGATGCGGCAGTAGTCACTGCCGCCGCCAACCTGGCTGCGGCACAAACTGCGGCAACGGCAGCACACGCTGCCGATGCTACCGCGGCGGCAGCCGCCGCCACCGCAGCGAGCGCGCTGGCAGCCTATCAGGCTGCGGTGAACGACGATACGGTCGCGCTGAATGCCAATAACATCCTCGCGGCCGCTAATGCCTACCTGGCGGCGTTGCAAAGCGGCGATCCGCTGGCTAGCCTGCAGGCAATTGCCACTGCGGCCCAGGCAGCTGCAAGCAACGCAGCCAATGATGACCTTGCTGCTGCAGCAGCTGTGGCAGCAGCACTGACCGCACAGGGCCTGGCGGCAGCGGCGCAAACAGCGCAGGCTGCCGCACAGACTGCCCATGCAGCACTGCAAGCAGCGGTAGATCATCTGAGTATCGGCCTGAACGTGGGCGCGACAGCGGCGACGGCACAAACTTCGCTGAACGCCGTCGTCAATATCCAGTTGCTCACCAATAACGCCGCGCAAGCCGACGCCGCCGCCGCCCAGGCGCTGGCAGCCTGGAATGCCGCCAAGGCAGACGACGCGGCGGCAGCCCAGGCGCATGCCAACGCGACGGCCGCCCATGCTGCTGCGGCGCAGGCGCAGGCAGACGATGCCGCCGCCGCCCAGGCGGCCGCCACGGCCGCCGCATCGCAAGCCGCCGCACAAGCGGCTGCAGCGGACGACGCCCACGCCGCCCAGGCTGCCGCCACGGCCGCCGCGGCCCAGGCTGCCCTGCAGGCCGCGCAGGCCAACAATACGGCTGCAACTAGCGCAGCAGCGGCCGCAACAGCGGCGGCGCTGGCCGCCCAACAGGCCCATGCCGACGATACGGCAGCCGCTGCCGCCGCCACCAAGGCCGCCCTGTCGCTGGCCGCCACCCAGGCTGCGCAAGCAGACGATGCAGCGGCCACCGTGGCTGCCACCAACGCCGCCAATGCGCATGCCGCCTACCTGGCTGCCGTGGCCGACGACGCCAGTGCCGCCACCCTGGCGGCGGCAGCCCATGTGGCACAGGATGCAGCGACGGCGGCCCAGCAGGCCGATGCCACGGCTGCCGCTTCTGCTGCCGCCGCCGCCGTCGCCCAGGCGGCCGCCATCAGCGCGCAGCAGGATGACAACGCTGCCGCCGTCGCCGTCGCCAACGCCGCCAACGCCGCCGCAGCCTACCAGGCTGCGCTGGCCGCCGATGCCGCCGTCGCCACCACGGCTGCTGCCGCCACCGCTGCGCAGGCAGCGGCGCAAGCAGCGCACAACGACGACGCGGCCGCCGCCGCGGCTGCCGCCCAGGCGGCAACCTCGCTGGCAGCGGCGCAACATGCGCAAGCCGACGATGCAGCCGCCGCGCAAGCGGCCGCCAACGTCGTCACCGCGCAGACGGCCTACAACGCCGCCGTGGCAGCCGACAATGCAGCAGTAACAGCCGCCGCTGCCGCCGCTGCCTCGGCCGCGGCAACCCATGCGGCCCAGGCCGACGATGCGGCAGCCGCGCAAGCAGCAGCCCTGGCTGCGCAGGCACATGCGAATGCCGCCTCCGCCCATGCTGACGATGCGGCGGCTGCCCAGGCCACCGCTGCAGCGGCAGCAGCCGATGTAGCGGCAGCGCATGCCCAGGCGATTGCCGACCAGACCGATGCCCATGCACTGGGAGTGGTCTCGGATGCCGACGCCGCAGCAGCGGCCCACGCCCAGACGATTGCCGACCAGACCGACGCCCATGCGCTGGGCCTGGCCGCCGATGCGGCCGTGGCCGCTGCGGCAGCCGCCGCCCACACCGCCGACCTGACCGATGCCCATGCATTGAGCCTGGCCGCCGATGCGGCAGCGGCGGCAGCAGCCCAGGCGCAGGCGCATGCCGACCTGACCGACGCGCCTGCGCTGACAGTGACCGCCGATGCCGATGCAGCAGCGGCGGCGCATGCCCAGTTGATCGCCGACCAGACCGATGCTGCCCATTTGCTGGCATTGAGCCAGCAAGCGCTGAACAGCCCTCAGTTGCTCGATGGTTTCCATATCGGTGCGCCTGCCGCTGGCGGCGACGTGATCGATCTGTCCGGCATCGCCAACCTGACGCCTGCGGTAGCGGTCGGCGTGAACCTGCATACCGACTTTGGCGCCGACAACCTGTTCATCTTCGATAGCACGGCCGTCTCCATCCACGACGCCGCCTCTGCCATCGCAGCCGACAGCAGCGTCTTGTCGGGTCAGGGCTACATCGTCATCGCCGATGCGCAAAACAATGGCGCGGTTACCGTCTACCACTCCAGTGATCTCAGCAACGCCCATGCCATCGATACGGCGTTGGTGCTGTTGAGCGGAGTGAATATCACGCAGCTGACGGCGGCCAACTTCCATGTCTGACCATCTGGCCAGACATCGGTAAGCACGACGGCAATAGCTGGCAAGGGGAGCGTGTCAGAGGAGCGCGCTCCCCGGCCAGTACCAGGGATCGGCGCTGGCTGCCGACCATGAATGACCTGCAGGCCGCGAGGCCGGAAATGCACGGATGAGATTACGCAGTCTGCCAGCATTGCAACACTCCCGTACCGCCTGGTCCGGGTTCCTGCCATCGATCGCGGCCGTACTGGCGGCCGTGATGATGGTTTCTGCAGCACCCGCTGCGCGTGCCCAAGGCGCCACTGCCTGGACCTTCGACCAGGTCTTGCAGCAGGCGCTGCAAACCCATCCCACCATCCAGGGCAAGCGCTCGGCCCAGGCGGCCGCGCAAGCCGACCTGGAAGGCGCGCGCTGGCAGCGCTATCCCAGCGTATCGGCGGAAGTGCCGACCGGCTCGCCGGACGCGGGCGGCGTGGTGCGCGTCGAGCAGCCGCTATGGAGCGGCGGGCGCATCAACGCCGGTATCGACGCGGCAGGCAGCCGGCTCGATGCAGCCGGTTCGGCCATCGAGGAAGAGCGTTTGAGCCTGTCGCTGCGCGTGATCGCTGCGTACACGGAAGCGCTGCGCCAGACGGCGCGCATGCGTTCAGCCGAAGAAGGCCTGGCCGAACATCAGCGCCTGCTGGAGATGATCAAGCGCCGCGTGACGCAGTCGGTCAGTTCGCAAACCGACCAGCGCCTGGCCGAATCGCGCATGTACCAGGCCGCCAACGACGCTTCGAACGTGCGCCAGGCGCTGGAAAACGCGCTGGCGCAGCTGTCGCAACTGGTCGGCAAGCCCGTGCGCGTGGTGACCGGCACCGGCATCGGCGTGGCCGAGCCGCTGCCTGACGCCACGCTCGACCTGGTGCTGCGCCAGGCCGTCGCCTATTCCCCTACCCTGCGCCGGCTTGACTTTGAAGCCCAGGCGGCCGACTCGGATATCGCCGTGCAGCGCTCGGCCTATATGCCCAAGGTCTTGCTGCGGCTGGAAAAAACCACTGGCAGCATCAATACCGACAACCGTCCGCGCGCCATGCTGGTACTACAGGCGCAACCGGGCGCAGGCCTGTCGGCCAAAGCCGGCGTGGATGCCGCCGTGGCCAAGCGCGAAGGCGCGCGTTCGGCGCACGACGCGGCCGAACGCGACGTGCGCGAACGCTTCACGCTGGACTGGAACGAGGCCGAAGCGAGCCGCCAGCGCCTGGGCAATGCGGGCGAGGCAAGCACCACCTCGACCCAGGTTTTCGAATCGTATGCGCGCCAGTACGTGATCGGCCGCAAGACCTGGAACGATGTGCTCAATGCGGTGCGCGAAGCGACCCAGGCGCAGTTCGCGCTGGAAGACACGCGCGCCCAGGCCATCGCCGCCAGCCTGCGCCTGGCTGCCGAGACGGGCACCCTGGCCGGCCGCACCGCGCCCATCGGCACGGCACGCGGCAATTGACAGCAACGAAACAATTACAGGAGACAGCGTGGATACCTCCATCAAACATGGCTTGCTGACATTGATCGACCGGGCCGCGCGCCTGACAGGCCAGCACACGGCCGCCGCCCGCCTGGCCGACCTGCAGCGCCAGCTGGACGAAGTGAACGAAGACATCGGCCCCAGCGCCGTGCTGAGCACCCTATGGCTGGCCGCCGGCCTGGAAGGCACGGCGCGCACCTTGCACGACCCCACGCCGGGCGAACTGCCGTTTGCGATTTACAGCCCCAGCACCGGTTGGGGGCTGCTGCAGTCGCGCGGCGCGGACGGCGCCTGGCGTGGCGAAGGCGTCGACGGCCGGCCGCTGCAGCTTGAATCGCTGGCCGGGCTGGCCTGCGTGGGCCTGCCCCGGCGCAGCGCAAAGAGCGGCGCCCAACCCGGCGCGCTGGGCCTGGTGCGCGACGCGCTGTGGCTGAAAAAAAGCGTGTTTGTCGACGCCGTGCTGGCCACCACCCTGGTGACCATGCTGACCATGGCCACCTCGCTGTTTTCGATGCAGGTGTACGACCGCGTGATCCCCAACCAGAGCTTCAATACCTTGTGGGTGCTGGTGGTGGGCGTGGCGCTGTCGATCATCCTGGAATTCATCCTCAAGCAGGTGCGCAGCCGCATCGTCGACCACTCGTGCAATGAAGTCGACCACGATCTGTCGCAGTGGTTCTTCCAGCGCATGCTGGGCATCCGCATGGAAGCGCGTCCGCCATCGGTGGGCACCCTGGCGGCGCAGGTCAAGGGCTTTGAAATGGTGCGCGGCGTGCTGACCTCGACCTCGCTGTTCGTGCTGACGGACGTGCCGTTCGCGCTGATCTTTTTGGCCATGATCACCATCATCGGCGGCTGGCTGGTGGTGGTGCCGCTGATCGCCCTGCCGCTGGCCCTGATCTGCGGCCTGATGTTCCAGCGCGCCATCCAGAACCATACGCGCAAGAACCTCAACGCCAGCAACCGCAAGGCCGGCTTGCTGGTCGAAGCGGTCGATGGCGTCGAAACGCTCAAGGGCAGCAGCGCCGAGTGGATGATGCAGGCGCGCTGGGCCGAACTGGTGGCCGAGACCAGCCATGCGGAACAGAATATCCGCGACTATGCGGCCCTGTCGCAAAACATCACGGCCGCTTTCCAGCAGCTGACCAATGTGGCCCTGATCTCCATGGGCGCCTGGTTCGTGGCGGAAAACCAGATGACCATGGGCGCCCTGATGGCGTGCACCATCATCAGCAACCGCGCCCTGATGCCCATCGTGCAGCTGCCCGGCGTGATGGTGCAATGGGCGCATGCGCGCGCCTCGATCGACGGCCTGGAACAAGTCATCACCTTGCCTAACGAGGCCGACAACGCCCAGTTCGCGCTGACCCCGCGCAGCCTGGAGACGGGCTTGCGCTTCGAGCGCATCCGCTTTACTTACGGCGGCGCGCAGAAAGTGGCGCTGGAAGTGGACAACCTGGCCATCCGTCCCGGCGAGCGCGTCGGCCTGGTGGGCGCCATCGGTTCAGGCAAGACCACCCTGCTGAAACTGGCCTCGGGCATGTATCTGCCGTCCGAAGGCAAGGCTTATCTGGGCGATGTGGACATGGCGCTGCTGGCGCCGCCCGTGGTGCGCGAAATGATAGGCTATTTGCCGCAAGAGACGCGGCTGTTCAGCGGCACCCTGCGCGACAACCTGCTGCTGGGACTGGCCGACCCCGGCGAGGAAGTGATACTCGCGGCCGCCAAGCGCACCGGCCTGATCGAACTGATACTGGGCCAGCCACGGGGACTGGCGCTGGCGATTACAGAAGGCGGACGCGGCGTCTCTGGCGGCCAGCGCCAACTGATCGCGGTGACGCGGCTGCTGCTGGCCAAGCCAAAAATCTGGCTGCTCGACGAGCCGACCGGCGCCATGGATGCCAAAACGGAATCGCGCATCGTGGCCCTGCTGGCCGAACTGGCAGCCGAAGGCGTGACCATGGTCGCCACCACCCATAAAAACGCCCTGCTGCCCCTGTTGGACCGGCTGGTGGTGCTGCAGGCCGGCCGCGTGCTGCTCGACGGCCCGCGCGACGCCGTACTGGCCAAGCTGTCCGGCAAACCACAAGCCGTACCACCGGTAGCAGCAGTGACCGCACAGGGAGCCGTGGCATGAGCGACACGAAGCAAGTGACAAAACAGGAAACAAAGCGTGGCCGCGTGCTGATCTGGAGCTGCACGGCCGCGCTGGCGGGCGTGATCGCCTGGGCTTCGTGGGCGGAGCTGGACCAGGTCACGCGCGCCAATGGCCAGGTGATCGCCAGCTCGCGTAACCAGGTGATACAGGTGGCCGACGGCGGCGTGTTGTCCGAACTGCGTGTGCATGAAGGCAGCGTGGTGAAAAAAGGCGAATTGCTGGCGCGCTTCGACCGCACGCGGGCCGAAACGAGCTACCTGGAAAGCACCGCCAAGGAGGCGGGCCTGAAGGCGGCCGTGGCGCGCCTGCAGGCGGAAGTGTTTGGCGGCACGCCGAAGTTCCCCGCCGAACTGCAAGCCTTTCCGGAATTTCGCGCCAACCAGCTGACGCTGTTTAATAAACGCCAGGGCGCCGTGCAGCAGGAAGTCAACGCGCTGGAAAGCGCCATGAAGCTGATCAAGGAAGAGCTGGAAATGAACTTGCCGCTACTGGAAACGGGCGACGTCAGCCGTGCCGACGTGCTCAAGCTGCGGCGCCAGGTGGTCGACATCCAGGCGCAGATCACGAACCGGCGCAACAAGTATCTGCAAGACAGCCAGACCGACCTGGTAAAAGCCCAGGAAGACCTGGCCAGCGTGCAGCAAACGGTGACCCAGCGCAAGGAGCAGCTGGGCTCGACCGATATTTACGCGCCCACCGACGGCATCGTGCGCAATGTACGCCTGACCACCCTGGGCGGCGTGGCCAAGCCGGGCGAGGAAATCCTGCAGATCGTGCCCACCGACGACGACCTGATCATCGAAGCCAAGGTCAAGCCGGCCGACATCGCCTTCATCAAGCCGGGCCTGCCGACTGCCGTGAAGCTCGACGCCTACGACTACGGCATTTACGGTCGCCTGCGCGGCAAGGTCAGCTACATCAGCGCCGACACGCTCAGCGAAGACAACAAGGGCAATGAACAGCCGTACTACCGCGTGCAGATCAAGACCAGCGGACGCAACCTGGTCGGCAAGAACGGCCTGCCGATCCTGATCCAGCCCGGCATGACGGCTACCGTAGAAATCAACACGGGCCATAAAACCGTGCTGCGCTATCTCACCAAGCCGATCACGAAGACGTTTTCGGAGTCGCTGGGGGAGCGCTAGGCGCGGCAACGCCGAACTCCTTGTTTCAGCACAATTCATCCGTCATTTCGCCGCTCTACACTGTCCAGTCTGGCCAGCAAGGAGCGGCGATGGTCTATCCCAAGATTCCTTATGTAAGTGGCAGCAATAGCGCGCTGCTGCAATGCGACCGCAGCAGCGATGCCATCGTGCGCATCCGGCCCGAACTACCGGGCAATGTGATCGTCATCCACGGCGTCAA
>NZ_JACHCI010000030.1 GCF_014200675.1 Janthinobacterium saanense
CCTTCTTTTTTACTCGCTTCATTCAGCATTTGCATGCATCGTTCAGCGAGGGGGCGAATTATAGCCAAGGCTAGCCGGCGCCGCAAGGGCTATTTTGCGGGCTGGTCAATATTGCCTTGTGCTATCGTAGCGCTGGCAACTCAGCCACCTCCCCTATCCTGACCCTATGCCTATTCCACACATACTCTCCACCACCAATCCCGCCCTGGCCGGCGAACTCGATCACGCCATCAATAACAAGACCAAACCCCTGGGCAGCCTGGGGCTACTGGAAACACTGGCGCGCCAGATTGGACTGATACAGCAAAGCACGCAACTGAGCTTGCGTGATCCCGCCATCATCGTGTTTGCGGCGGACCACGGCGTAGTGGACGAAGGTATTTCAGCCTATCCGCAAAGCGTGACCTGGCAAATGGTAGAAAACTTCCTGGGCAATGGCGCGGCCATCAATGTCTTCGCCCGCCAGAACAATAGCGCCTTATATATAGTCGATGCGGGTGTGAAGCACGATTTCGGCCCGCGCGATGGACTGATCGACCGCAAGCAAGGCCCAGGCACGCGCAACTTTGCCCAAGAGCCCGCCATGAGCCGCGAACAATGCCTGGCCGCCCTGCAGGCGGGCATGGACCTGGCCGCCACATTACAAGGCAATGTGCTGGGCTTCGGTGAAATGGGCATCGGCAATACCACCGCCGCCGCTGCACTGATGCACAAACTGACCCAAACGCCGGTGGAACAGTGCGTGGGTGCCGGCACCGGCCTGTCTGCCGACGGCGTCCTGCACAAGCAGAAGGTGATCGAGGCGGCCGTCGCGCACCATGCCGGCGTCACCGATCCGCTCGACGTGCTGGCCACGTTTGGCGGCTTCGAGATCGCCATGATGGCCGGCGCCATGCTGAAGGCCGCTGAACAGCGCATGATCCTGCTGATCGATGGCTTTATCGTCAGCAGCGCATTGCTGGTGGCGGCGCGGCTGCAACCGGCTATCCTCGACTACTGCGTGTTTTCGCACTGCTCCGATGAAAACGGCCACCGCCAGCTGCTGGCCAGCCTCCATGCGCGCCCGCTGCTGCAACTCGATTTGCGCCTGGGCGAAGGCACCGGTTCCGCACTGGCCCTGCCGCTGCTGCACGCGGCCGTCAATTTCATGCGCGAGATGGCGACGTTCGCCTCGGCCCAGGTCAGCGAAAAGTCAGCACAAGACTAAGCATGGCCAATCCCGCTTCCGCCATCCTCCACCAGTGCCGATTGTTTTTTATCGCGCTGCAGTTTTTCACGCGCTTGCCGATACCGCGCTGGGTAGGCTTCGAGCCTGACTGGCTGCAGCACGCGTCGCGCTACTTCCCACTGGTGGGTCTGGTCGTGGCGGCGATTTCCAGCGCCGTATATCTGCTGGCAAGCTGGTGCTTGCCGTCGACGGTGGCCGTGCTGCTGGCGATCGCCTCAGGCATTTACCTGACGGGCGCCTTCCACGAAGACGGTTTCGCCGACATGTGCGACGGTTTCGGTGGCGGCTACACGCGCGAGCGGGTACTGGAAATCATGAAGGATTCACGCATCGGCGCGTATGGCGCCATCGGCATCATCTGCCTGCTGGCCATCAAATGCCTGGCGCTGGCCTCCTTGCCACCTGCCGTGGTGGTGGCAACGCTGTTGGTCGCCCATCCACTGTCGCGCCTGGCCGCCGTTTCGCTGATCTGGTGCATGGATTACGCGCGTGATGAAGGCAAGGCCAAGCCCATGGCGCAATCGATGGGTACGGGCGAATTGATCATCGCTGCCATCTGCGGCCTGCTGCCAGCCATCGTGTGCGCTCTATTGGGGATATTCGCCTGGAGCGCGCTGCTGACCGCCATGCTGGCAGCGGCCGGCGCCGCCTGGTGGCTGGGCCACACATGCCGGCGCCGCATCGGTGGCTACACGGGCGATTGCCTGGGCGCGGTGCAGCAAGTGGCGGAAGTACTGATTTACCTGGCCATCCTGTCCAGTTTTCAGCCACCTGTGCACCTTTATTAATATGCGCCTGATGCTCGTCCGCCACCCTGCGCCGCAGGTGTCCAGCGGGATTTGCTACGGCCGCAGCGACGTGGCCGTAGCCTCCCATGAAAGGGAGAAAGTACGGACCAGCCTGCGGCACAGCCTGCCGCCCAATATACCGATCTACACCAGTCCCTTGCTGCGCTGCCTGGATCTGGCGCAACAACTGGCGGAAGATTTGCCCGCCAGCGCCCTGCATATTGACGCCCGCCTGGCCGAGATGGATTTCGGCGCTTGGGAAATGCGGCCCTGGCAGGCCATACCCCGCATGGAAATCGATGCCTGGGCGGCCGATATGGTCCATTACCGGCCTGGTAGCGGCGAAAATGTGCTGGCCATGGCCACTCGACTCCAGGCCTTCCTGCACGATCTGTTGCGCGAACAACACGGTGTAGCCATCCTCATCTGCCATGCGGGCACCATCCGACTGCTGTCAGCATTGCAAGAGGGTTTGTCATTGGAGGAAACTGCCTTGCTGGCCGCTACTTCTGCCCACAAAATCGGCTATGGCGCGACAATCACTGTCAACTTTTGATGATTGAGTGTCAAGTCTGATATTTCAGGCCAGCTCCGCTCCACGTATAATGGAAGGGTTTTGGTGCCCGCGTTCATGTCCATGAGCGCAGTTAAACGGGAAACACGATGCCGCCAGCGCGGCGAACGTGTGCTGCCCCCGCAACGGTAAGCAAGTGTCGCCCACTTATATGAAGAAACGGGCGACGAGCGATCTCTGTCAACCACTGTGCCTGTCATTATCAGACATGGGAAGGTGAGACCGCCGCACTTGCCAGCCCGGATACCGGCCAGGACAGGTGGAAGTGCGAGCCTCGCAAGGCGACGCTCCTTCTGTTGAATCTGGCTTGCGGGGACGCAGGCCGGATGATTTTTCCGAAGAAAACGATATCATGACTCCTGTATTACACCGTCGCGCGCCGGCATTGGCGCCGCGCGCCCTGGTTTCCGCCATTTCCCTGTGCTTTATCGCCGCTGCTCCTGCATTTGCGCAAACGGCCGGCCAGACGCTGGACCAGATCGTCGTGACCGGCTCGCGCTTCAATAGCGACCCGGCACTGCAGCCTATCGGCGCCACCATCATCACGGCCGATGAAATCCGCCGCGCCGGTGTCAGCGATGTAAACCAGGCAATCCGCAAAATTGGTGGCGTCTATGGCCGCCAAAGCCTCGATGGCAGCCCAGACTTCACCCTGGATATGCGCGGCTTCGGCTCCAATAGCAGCCAGAATATGGTGGTGGTACTCGATGGCGTGCGCCTGTCGGAAAACGAGCTGGCCAATCCCCTGCTGTCGACCATCCCCATCGACAGCGTCGAGCGCATTGAAGTCACGCGCGGCGGCAGCAGCGTCCTGTACGGCGACGGCGCAACGGGCGGCATCATCAATATCGTGACCAAGCGTCCTGACCAGCAAACTGGCCGTGGCACCATCTATACGGAAGCGGGCCAACTGGGCAAGCGCGAAGTGCGCGGCTCCATCGCCCAGACCTGGAACAACGTTTCCCTCGACGCCGCTGTCGGCAAGCAGGAAACCGATAACTACCGCGACAACAACGACTACAAGCAAACCACCTTCAGCGGCGGCGCCCAATGGGTAGGCAAGGATGTCCGTACCGGTGTGCGCATCGACAGCACGCGTCAGGACTCGCGCTTCCCTGGCGGCTTGACCCTGGCACAGTTCAATGCCAACCCACGCCAGGCAAAAACCCCGAATGACTTCGGTTCGCTCGATAGCGACCGCTACACCGCATTCGCAGAAGGCCGCCTGGGCCAGTTTGACCTGGCTGCAGAACTGTCGCACCGCGAAAAAACGCTGAAATCGACTTACTTCTTCGGCGGCTTCCCGTCGCCATCCCAATACAAGAGCAAGCAAAACCAGTTCTCGCCACGCCTGCGCCACCTGGGCCAGTTTGACGGCATGCTCAATGAAGTCGTCGCTGGCATCGACTTCATCAAATGGAACCGCGTGACGGATGCATCGTACTCGCAAGCCGACGCGAATCAAAAATCGCAAGCAGTCTATGTACGCGATGAACTGAAGTTCGCCGGACCTCAAAACGTCCGCGTGGCAGCAGGCGTGCGCCATGAAACCTTCGACAAGGATTCCGTGGATCCTGCGCCGTTCACCAGCGCTACCTATAACACCAAGCAAAGTTTCAATGCCTGGGACGTACAAGCGAGCTTCGACGTCATACCGCAAGTCAATCTGTACGCCAAAGCCGGCCAGAGCTACCGCGTCGCCAATTCCGATGAAAACGGTGCGACGCCAGTGGCCAACCAGCCTTTGAAGGGCCAGTCTTCGCATGATCTGGAATTCGGTGCAACCTACACCAACAGCATCGTCAAGCTCGACGCACGCGCCTTCCGTAACAAACTGACCAATGAGATCTATTACGATCCGACGGCCGGTGCATTCGGCGCCAACACCAACCTGGATCCAACCAAACGCCAGGGCTTCGAACTCGATGCCAGCGCCAATATCGCAGCCGACTGGCGCGTCAGCGGCCACCTGCAGCACGTGCAAGCGTCCTTCACCGACGGCAGCAATGCTGGCAAAGAGATGGTACTGGTGCCCAAGAACACACTGTCGACACGTTTGTCGTGGGTGCCGAAAGATGGCCAAAGTGCGGACATCGGCGCACAATGGGTGGACAGCCAGCGTTATGGCGGCGATTTCAGCAACACCTGCACCGCTAAAATCCCCTCGTTTACCACCATCGACGCACGTTATGCGCGCAAGTTCGGTCCATGGGAAGTGGCTGTCAGCGGCTTGAACCTGACCGACAAGCACTACTTCACCAACGCCTTCCGCTGCCAGGGCAGCATCTATCCTAGCGATGGACGTCAAATGAAGATCTCGGCACGCTACGATTTCTAATTCGGCCCCGAGATGATTACAATGGCCCGTACGCGCAAGCGCATGCGGGCCATTTTTCATAGACGTTCCAGCAACGCATCCGAACAAATCGGCAACATCTTGCACCGCTCCCGTTTTACCTGAGGCAGTACATGCACCCATTTTTCCGCAATCTGCGCCACCGCGCCATCTTGATACTCACGGTGCTGATCGTGTGCGCGATTGCCAGCCTGATTTTCTCCGGCATGACCGGCTCCGTCGCGATTCCGCTCGCCGACCTGCCTTCCGCCCTGCTACACCTGATCCAGGGCAAAACCGATACGCTTGCCGCCACCCTGCTCGAGCTGCGCCTGGGCCGCGCGCTGACCGCCTTCGTCACCGGCGCGGCGCTGTCGCTGGCCGGCGTGATGATGCAGGCGCTACTGCGCAATCCGCTGGCCGACCCGTATGTGCTGGGCATTTCAGCTGGCGCTTCCGTGGGCGCGCTGGCCGCGCTGCTGTTCATGTGCGCGCTGTGGGTAGTCGATGCGGCTGCCTTCGCTGGCGCCGTGGGTATCTCCATGCTGCTGTATCTGTTTGCCCGGCGCGACCTGCGCGGCGGCACGGCGGCCGAAGGCGGCGCTTCGCTATTGCTGCTGACGGGCGTGATCCTGTCGTCAGCCTGCATGGCCATCGTCACCCTGATGCTGTCGATTGCGCCCGAAAGCCGTTTGCGCAGCATGGTGTTCTGGATGATAGGCGATTTGTCCGGCGCACCGGCGCGGCTGATGCCCTGGCTGGTACTGGCCGCCGCCCTGGTTTTTGCGCTGCGCAGCGCGCGCGCCATGAATGTGATGGCACTGCATGCAGAAGCGGCCAGCACCCTCGGCGTGCGCGTGGGCGCCCTGCGCAAAGGACTGTTCTTTTGTTCGGGACTGCTGACGGCCAGCGCCGTCACCAGCGCCGGCAGCATAGGTTTCGTCGGCCTGATCGTGCCGCATGCGCTGCGCTTTGCCTTCGGCCCTGACCACCGCCTCTTGACCCCGGCCGCGGCACTGGTAGGCGGCACTTTCCTGGTACTGGCCGACACCGTGGCGCGCACCGTGCTGGCGCCGCTGCAACTGCCCGTCGGCGTGATCACGGCGATGATAGGCGCGCCCGTCTTCCTGTACCAGCTGCACCGCTTGCGCCGTGGATGACAAAGTGGATGAACAAGCGATGATACGTACCGACCAACTGAGTTTGAAAGCGGGCACGCGCACGCTGGTGGACAATTTAAACTGGAGCATCCGCGCAGGCGAATGCTGGAGCGTGATCGGCCGCAACGGCGCTGGCAAGAGCACCTTGCTGCGCAGCCTGGCCGGTCTGCGCGAACCCGATGCCGGCCAGGTCACGATACAGGATCGCGCATTGAAAGACTGGCCGTTGGCGGAACTGGCGCGCGAGCGGGCTTTTCTGGCACAAGCCCGGCACGACGCGTTTTCGTATAGCGTGATCGAGACGGTGCTGTCGGCGCGCCACCCTTATCACGACAACCATTACTGGGAAGGCAGCGACGACCAGCTGATCGCCCTCACGGCGCTGGCTTCGATGGAAGTCGATCATCTGGCCGCGCGCGACGTGCGCAGCCTGTCGGGCGGCGAACGCCAGCGCGTGGCGATTGCCGCCATGCTGGCGCAGGATACGCCCTTGCTGCTGCTCGACGAACCGGCCAATGCGCTGGACCTGGCGCACCAGGTCAGCGTGATGGGCTTGCTGGCAAAACTGTGCCGCGAGCAGAAAAAAACCGTGGTGATGGTGGGCCACGACCTGAACCTGGCGCACAGCGTCTCGACCCACGCACTGCTGCTGATGGGCGATGGCAGCTGGCTGGCCGGCCCCGTGGCCGAAGTGATGCAGGCATCCATACTGGGCGACTACCTGGGCCATCCGATCGAGATCATCGAACACGGCAAACGCAAAATATTCATACCGAAAGAGGACATAGCATGAGCGAGAACAAAATCATCGAAGCAGAAACTGCAGCGATCAACGAACGCCACCGTGTGCGCATGGAGCGCAAGAAGGCCATCATCGATGCAGCCATCGCCAAGGCCGACAAGGAAATCGGCATCATCATCGTCAACACGGGCAACGGCAAGGGCAAGAGCTCCAGCGGTTTCGGCATGGCGATACGCGCCATGGGCCATGGCATGAAAGTGGGCGTGGTGCAGTTCATCAAGGGCGCCATGTCCACCGGCGAAGAAAAATTCCTGCGCCGCTTCCCCGATGAAATCAGTTTTCACGCCATGGGCGAAGGCTATACCTGGGAAACCCAGAACCGCGAACGCGACATCGAAAAAGCGGAACTGGCGTGGGAACAGGCAAAAACCTTTTTGGCTGACCCCAGCTACGGCCTGGTGCTGTTCGACGAACTCAATATCGCCCTCAAATACAAATACCTCGATGTACACAAGGTCATCGCCGACCTGCTGGAGCGTCCGGCCATGCAGCATGTCGTCATCACGGGCCGCGGCGCGCCCGAAGAGTTGATCGCGATTGCCGATACAGTCACCGAGATGGCCGTCGTCAAGCATGCGTATGCGGCCGGCATAGTCGCGCAAGCCGGCACCGAGTGGTAACAGCGCCATGACGCGCACCCTGGTCTTCGGCGGCGCCCGTTCCGGCAAGAGCGCCTACGCCGAACAACTGGCCCGCAGCTCGGGCAAGGAAGTCATCTACATCGCTACCGCGCAAGCCGGCGATGGCGAGATGGCCACACGCATCGTCCACCACCGCCTGCAGCGCCCACCTGAATGGATCACGCTGGAAGAACCGCTCTGCCTGGGTGAAGTCATCCTGCAGCAGGCGCGCCCCAACCGCTTGCTGCTGGTCGATTGCCTGACCCTCTGGCTGAGCAATCTGCTGTTCTCCACCGGCGAGACTTATCCGGACGTGGGCGATATCACCCTGCCCGAACGGTTTCACAGTGAACGCGCGCTGCTGCTGTACGCGCTGGCCGACCTGCAAGATACTGGCTGCGACATCGTGCTGGTATCGAATGAAGTCGGCATGGGCATCGTGCCCTATGGCGCCATTTCGCGCTGTTTCACCGATGAAGCGGGGCGCCTGAACCAGGCGGTGGCGGCCATCTGCGACAAGGCCGTGTTGGTGGCGGCCGGCCTGCCGCTGCACCTGAAAGGCGGGCCATGCTGAGTGGATTGTCCCTGCCCATGCTGGCCGCGCTGATGACGGCCGGCGTACTGCTCGACATTATCCTGGGCGAGACGCGCCGCTGGCATCCGCTGGTGGGCTTCGGCCGCCTCGCCAACGCCATCGAACGCTTGCTGAACCGGGGCCGTGCACGCTTTGTGCGCGGCACGCTGGCCTGGCTGCTGGCCGTGCTGCCGATCACCGTACTCACCGCTTGGCTATGCGGCCTGGCTGGCGCCGCGCTGCACGTGTTTTTGCTGTATCTATGCCTGGGCCTGCGCAGCCTGCGCGACCATAATCAACCGATCGCCGATGCGCTGGCGCTCGATGATCTTGACAACGCGCGCCTGCTGACGGCGCGCATCGTCAGCCGTGATACGGCCAACGCCGACGCGGCCAGCCTAGCCAAGGCCAGCACCGAATCCCTGCTCGAAAACGGCAATGACGCCGTCTTCGGCACCCTGTTCTGGTTCGCGGTGGCGGGCGGCCCCGGCGCCGTGCTGTTCCGCCTGGCGAACACGCTGGACGCCATGTGGGGCTACCGCAACGAGCGCTTTGACTGGTTCGGCTGCTGCGCCGCCCGCATCGACGATATCCTCAACTACCTGCCGGCCCGCTTGACAGCTGTATCGTATGTCTTGCTGGGTAAAACCATGGCGGATAAAAAGCGCGCCTGGTGTTGCTGGCGCACGCAAGCACCCGCCTGGGGCAGCCCGAACGCAGGACCCGTGATGGCCAGCGGCGCCGGCGCCCTGGGTTTGGCGCTCGGTGGCGACGCCATCTACGACGGCGTACTGGAAAGCCGCCCGCCGCTGGGCAGCGGACGCCCGGCCGAGGCGCGCGACATCGACCGCGCCTGGCGCCTGGTGGCCGAAACGGCCGTGTTATGGCTGATCTGGATGGCGCTGGCGGCAGGCCTGATTTATTTGCGCGGGGTCTTCCATGCTTGAACACGGCGGCAACCTGCGCGACGCGGCACGCGAATATGGCCGGCCACTGGCAGACTGGATCGACCTGTCGACCGGCATCAACCCGCACGGGTATGCAGCGCCAGCACCGAACGCCAACGCCTGGCACCGCCTGCCGGAAGCCGACCCGGAACTGGCGGCCGCCGCTTGCGCCTATTATGGCGCGCCAGCCATGCTGCCAGTGGCAGGCACGCAGGCAGCCATCCAGGCCCTGCCCCGCTTGCGCCCACCATCGCGCGTGGTCGTGGCTGCACCGTCGTATGCCGAACATGCGCACCACTGGGGCCAGCACGGCCACCAGTTGCGGCAAGTGCCGTATGCGCAATTGGCCGACGCCGTCGACAGCTGCGATGTACTGGTGATCTGCAACCCGAACAATCCCACCGGCGAACGTATCGCGCCCGAGCTGCTGCTGGACTGGGCCGGCCGGCTGGCCGCACGCGGCGGCTGGCTGGTCGTCGATGAAGCATTTGGCGACACGGAAATACCAGCCAGCCTGGGACCGCATACTCATACGCCCGGCTTGATCGTGCTGCGTTCAGTCGGCAAATTCTTTGGCCTGGCGGGATTGCGCCTGGGCTTTGTCGCTGCCCATCCACAGCTGCTGAAAACGCTGGCCGATTTGCTGGGCCCATGGGCTGTCAGCGGCCCGGCGCAGCAGGTGGCGCTGGCGGCGCTTACCGATACGCCGTGGCAGGTGGCGATGCGCAGCCGCTTGCAGCAGGATAGTGCGCGGCTACGCAAACTGCTGGCCGCGCATGGCGTCGCCAGCAGCGGCACCGATCTGTTTCAATGGTGGCCCGAAGCGCGTGCCGAAGACTTTTGGCGGCATATGGCAGAACGCGGCATCTGGGTACGATTATTTCGCCAGGCCGCGCGCGGCATCCGCCTGGGCCTGCCGCCCAACGACGCCGCCTGGTCAAGCCTGCAACAGGCACTCACCGCATGGAACAAGGAAAACACATGAAACACTTGCATCTCGCCGCCCTACTGGCTACCTTCGTCTCACTGAACGCGCACGCCGCCATCACCGTGCGCGATGACGATGGCAATCCCGTCACCATCGACAAGCCGGCGCAGCGCATCCTGGCGCTGGCGCCGCACATCACGGAACTGCTGTTTGCCGCTGGTGGCGGCGACAAGATCGCCGGTGTCGTCAGCTACAGCGATTATCCGGAAGCGGCAAAAAAGCTGCCGCAGGTGGGCGATAACCGCCAGTTCGACATGGAACGCATCATCGCCATGAAGCCCGACCTGATCGTGGTCTGGATGCATGGCAGCGCCGAGCGCCAGATCGCCATGCTGCGCCAATTGAAGGTGCCCGTCTTTCACAGCGAACCGCGCAAGCTGGCCGACATTCCCGACAGCCTGGAGCGCCTGGGCCAGCTGATGGGCACGGAAAGCGTGGCCAGGCCGGTGGCCGCCCAGTTGCGCGGCAAGCTGGCCAGCCTGACGGCGCACTATGCGCAGCGCCCTCCCGTGCGCATGTTTTACCAAGTGTGGGACAAGCCGTTGTACACCTTGAGCGGCGCGAGCATCGTCAGCGACGCCATGCGCGTGTGCGGCGCGCAAAATATCTTCGCCACGCTGAGGGTAGTGGCGCCTGTCGTCACACAGGAAGGCGTGCTGCAGGAAGACCCGGAAGCGATCTTTGGCACCAGCGAAAAGAGCGATCCGCGCAGCGAAGGCGGGCTGGCCATGTGGCGCGCCTTCCCGTCGATGAAGGCAGTGCGCAGCAATAACCTGTTTCTCCTGAATGGCGATTTACTGAACCGCGCCGGCCCGCGCATGATTGAAGGCACAGCCGCCCTGTGTGAAAAAATCGAACTGGCCCGCCTGCACCGCACCAATCCAACGGCACAAAGCGCGCCATGAGATCGCCATCGCTCTTTTCCACCCTGATGGTGCAGGGTACGACCTCGGATGCGGGCAAGAGCACGGTGGTCGCCGCGCTGTGCCGGCTGCTGAAACGCCGTGGCATCTCCGTGGCGCCGTTCAAGCCGCAGAACATGGCCTTGAACAGCGCCGTCACGGCCGATGGCGGTGAAATCGGCCGCGCCCAGGCGCTACAAGCCCTGGCGGCCGGCATTGCACCGCACACGGACATGAATCCGGTGCTGCTGAAACCATCGTCGAACACGGGTGCGCAAGTCATCATCCATGGCAAGGTGCGCGCCGAGATGCAGGCGCGCGATTATCAACAATACAAAACGGTGGCGATGGGCGCCGTGCTGGAATCGCATGCGCGCCTGCGCTCGCAATATGAGGCCATCATCGTCGAAGGCGCGGGCAGCCCGGCCGAAGTGAATTTGCGCGCGCGCGACATCGCCAACATGGGTTTTGCCGAAGCCGTCGATTGCCCGGTGATCCTGGTGGCCGATATCGACCGTGGCGGCGTGTTCGCCCACATCATCGGCACCCTGGCCTGTTTGTCCGACAGCGAACGGGCGCGCATCATCGGTTTCGTGATCAACCGCTTCCGCGGCGATATCTCGCTGCTCACGCCGGGCCTCGACTGGCTGGAACAGCAGACGGGAAAACCGGTGCTGGCCGTGCTGCCGTATCTGCAAGGGCTGTTCCTCGACGCGGAAGACGCGGTCGAAGCGACGCAAGCGGAACGGGGCGCGTTCAAGGTGGTGGTGCCGCAACTGCCGCGCATCAGCAACCACACGGATTTCGACGCGCTGCGCTCCCACCCGGGCATCGACCTGCAATTCATCCAGCAGGGGCAAGCGATACCGCCGGCCGACCTGGTGATACTGCCCGGCAGTAAAAACACGCGCGGCGACCTCGATTGGCTGCAGCAGCAAGGCTGGCCGACCTACCTGGCCAAACACCTGCGCTATGGCGGCAAGGTGATCGGCATTTGCGGTGGCTTCCAGATGCTGGGGCAAAGCGTGCACGATCCGCTGGGCGTGGAAGGCGCGGTGGGAAGCTCGTCGGCACTGGGCTTGCTGGACATGGCAACGGCGCTGACACAGGAAAAGCGGCTGGAGCAGGTCAGCGGCCACTGCGCATTTGACCACGCGGAAGTGCGCGGCTATGAAATCCATATGGGCGTGTCGCAGGGTCCGGCGCTGTCAATACCCGCCTTTATCATCGGCGGCCGGCCGGAAGGCGCCGTGTCTGCCGATGGACAGATCCTGGGCAGTTATTTGCATGGCATGTTCGATACGCCCACCGCCTGTTCGGCGCTGCTGCGCTGGGCCGGAGTCGACTCGGACCATACGGTCGATACCGCCGCCCTGCGTGAAGCAAGCCTGGAGCGCATCGCCGATGCAGCCCTGCCCTTGCTGGACGCACTGGACAAATTAAACCAGGGGTAAAAGCTCAAACGCGCACGGATGGCGGCGCGCTAGCGCCTTTTGTGTAACAATTCGGGGCACCGTTGGCTCCGTCCCAACCTCCTCAGGCTCCGCATCCATGTCCAGTTCTGCCGCTAAAAGCTACCTTCCCTGGGTGGTCGCTACCGCCCTTTTCATGGAGCAACTCGACTCCACCATCGTCAACACCGCCATTCCCGCCATGGCCGCCAGCCTGAACGTGACGCCACTGAGCCTGAAGGCGGTGGTCACCAGCTACATCCTGAGCCTGGCAGTGTGCATCCCCGTCAGCGGCTGGATGGCCGACCGTTTCGGCACGCGGCGCGTGTTTTCCGCCGCGATTGCCATCTTCACCATCGCCTCCATCCTGTGCGGCCTGTCCGTCAATTCACCGATGCTGGTGGCGGCGCGGCTGCTGCAAGGCGTGGGCGCGGCCATGATGATGCCGGTGGGCCGGCTGGCGATCATCCGCACCTTCCCCAAGTCGCAATTGCTGGCGGCGATGAATTTTGTCATCATCCCTGCCCTGATCGGCCCCTTGCTGGGGCCTACCGTGGGCGGGCTGATCGTGCACTGGCTGTCGTGGCGCGAGATTTTCTTTGTCAACGTGCCCGTCGGCCTGACGGCGCTATACCTGGCGCACCGCTACATGCCCGACTATTATGGCGACAAGCAACGGCCACTGGACTTGATCGGCCTGGTGCTGTTCGGCACGGGTATCGCCTTGCTATCCTGGCTGCTGGAAATTTTCGGCGAGCACAAGCTAGACCTTACCTCGGCCGCCGTGCTGCTATTCATTTCCATCAGCCTGCTGGCCGCCTATGCCTGGCATTCGCGCGAAGTGCTGCATCCGCTGCTGCGCCTGACCCTGTTCAAGATCCGCACCTTCCGCGTTTCGGTGGTGGGCGGTTTCGTCACGCGCTTGGGCGTGGGCGGCTTGCCTTTCCTGCTGCCGCTCTTGTACCAGCTGGGCCTGGGCTTGCCCGCCTGGCAGTCGGGCTTGCTGATGATGCCGTCAGCGGCCGCCGCCATGTTCATGAAATTCATTTCCGCGCGCGTACTGGCCCGCTTCGGCTACCGCCAGGTACTGGTCATCAACACGGTGCTGATCGGCGTCACCATCGCCATGTTTTCGCAAGTGGGCGCCAACACGCCGATTTATGTGATCGTCGCCATCAGCCTGTGCCTGGGCTTTTTCAATTCGCTGCAGTTTTCCAGCATGAACACGATTGCCTATGCGGACGTGGACAAGACAGACTCCAGCATGGCCAGCACCATCGCCAGTTCGATGCAGCAACTGTCGATGAGCTTTGGCCTGGCCTTCGGCTCGCTGATCACGGGCTGGTTCCTGGGCGACATGCCGCAATCGGACCGGGTCCAGCTCACCAGTGCCTTGCACCATGCCTTCCTGGCCCTGGCAGCGCTGACCATTTTGTCTTCGCTGACCTTCTGGACCTTGCGCCGCGACGATGGCGAAAGCATCAGCAAGGGTTCGGACAGCGATGACGATGATGCGGACGAGGTCAAGGCCCAGGCCGTCGTGCAAACGGAAGTGCAGACAGCGAAGAACTGAGCCGCAAGCTGAGCCGCATCAAAGCCGCCGGCGTACACGCTGGCGGTTGTCACCCCGCCGGTGCTAAGGTAAGCGCTGGGGGTGCACATGACGGGCGAACGGCAATTTGCGTGGGTAGGCACTGACCGCCACGGCAAGCGCGTGCAAGGTAGTCTGCGTGCTGCCGATGCCGCCGCCGTCATCCTGGCCTTGCGCCGCCAGGGCATACTCGCCACCCGCGTGCGCGCCCGCCGCCATGCGCCGGGCAAGGCCATCACGCACAAGGATATCGCCCTCTTCACACGCCAGCTGTCGACCATGATGGCGGCCGGCGTGCCCCTGCTGCACGCCTTCGACATCGCTGGCAAGGGTCACGCCAAGCCGGCAATCACCGAGCTGATGGCGGACTTGCGCCACGATATAGAAGCGGGCAGCAGCTTGCAGCAAGCCTTCCGGCAATTTCCCAAGCTGTTCGACAGCCTGTATTGCAGCCTGTTGGCCGCTGGCGAGCAAGCCGGCATCGTGCAGGAATTGCTGGCGCGCCTGGCCACGCACCAGGAAAAGAGCATCGCCCTGCGCCGCCAGTTGCGCGGCGCCATCATGTATCCGCTGGCCATCGTGTTCGTTGCCATTTTCATCACAGCCATCATCATGAGCTGGGTCGTGCCCGCCTTTCGCCAGGTCTTCGACAGTTTCGGCGCGCCCTTGCCCCTGCCGACCTTGATGGTAATGGCCATCTCGGCCTTTCTGGTGCGCTACTGGCTGGCCATGCTGGCCGCCTTGGCGTTGCTGGGCCTGCTGCTGCACCTGGCCTGGCGGCGTTCACCCGCCCTGCGCACGCAGCTGCAATTGCAGGCGCTGCGTTTGCCCCTGTTCGGGCCGCTGCTGCGCCGTGCCGCCATCGCACGCTGGACGCGCACCCTGGCCGCCATGTTTGCCGCCGGCGTGCCACTGCTCGACTCGCTGGCACTGGTCGGCGCCGCCTCCAATCACCCGCTATACCAGGACGCCACCTTGCGCATCGAACGCGAAATCCGCGCCGGCGGCAGCCTGGCCCTGGCCATGGACCACAGCGGCGTGTTTCCTGAACTGTTGACGCAACTGGCACTGATCGGTGAAGAATCGGGCGTGCTCGACACTATGCTCACGCGCGCGGCCGACATCATCGAAGCAGAAATCGCCGCCACCGTCACCATCCTGTCCTCGCTGCTGGAACCGGCCCTGATGGTGGTGCTGGGCGTGCTGGTAGGTGGCCTCGTGATTGCCCTGTATTTGCCGATTTTTAAATTGGGTGCCGTCATTTGACTGAAGCAGATGATTGATACCGATCAAGCTGCTTTTATCGTGGTGTCGCATGAATGTATAAAATTTGATACAATCAAGGAGTTGTGATGGAAGAGAAACCCATCGACTGGCGCGGCAGTTCTTTGGCCGACCTTAAAAATGATCATATTTTCACCATCGATGCACGCCGGGAAGCTGGCCACCAGCTGAGCCAGGTGCAAGCCGGACTGGAAGCGGATCGCTGGAAACCTTTTGACGAGGTCGGTACTGGCACCAAGGAAATCATCATCAATCTCGATGATGGCTGGTTCAGAGTAATGTACGTCGCCAAATTTCCCGAAGCCGTCTATGTTTTACATTGTTTCAAAAAGAAAACAAACACCACTTCCAGGCAAGACAAAGAGATTGCAATCGTCCGCTACAAGGCCGTGGTCAACATGAGGACACAGAAATGAACACCAAGCTCAAGCAGCACAGTGACAGCGAATCAGCGCACATCACGCCCGCCGGCGGCAATATCTTTGCCGACCTGGGCTTTGCGCCACAGGAAGCGGCCGCGCTGCAAACACAATCCAGGCGCATCATCTCCGACAAGATCGCCATCAAGGAAAAGTTGATGGCCGAGTTGGCGCTGTGGATAGACTCGGAAAACCTGAAACAGGCCGATGCCGCCCAGATATTGGGCGTGAGCCGCCCCCGTGTTTCCGATGTGATCAACAAAAAAACGCCCAAGTTCACCATCGACGCCCTGGTCGACATGCTCGCCAGGGCTGGCCGGCGCGTGGAGTTCCGGATTGCCTGAGATTTACAATATCCAAGGCTAACGCTCCTGAAAACATCGCCACGCGCTGGCGGATGTTTTACACTGCGGCAGTGCCAGGCAATGTCTGCGCGGCACTATTTCCTCGGACCACACCACCATGCTGCAAGACACCCTGCTGTTCGCCGCGCCCGGCAATCTGTTCGTCACCCTGGTTGCCGCCCTGTTTGGCCTGATCGTCGGCAGCTTTCTCAATGTGGTGATACACCGCATCCCGAAAATGATGCAGCGCGAGTCCGATAACTATGTAGCGGTGGAAAGCGGCTTGCCTCCCCCCCATACCGAACGCTACAACCTGATGCTGCCGCATTCGCATTGCGGCGCCTGCGGCCACAAGATCAGCGCCATGGAAAACATTCCCGTCCTCAGCTATCTGGTGTTGCGTGGCAAGTGCCGCGCCTGCCAGGCGCCGATCTCGGCGCGCTATCCGCTGGTCGAACTGCTGACGGGCGCCCTGTCGGCCGTGCTCGTCTGGCATTTCGGCAGCGGCTGGGCAGGACTGGCCAGCCTGGTGTTTCTGTGGCTGCTGATCTCCATGACGTTTATCGATGCCGATACGCAAATGCTGCCCGACGACCTGACCTTCCCCCTGCTGTGGGCAGGTTTACTGGTCAACATCAACGGCACTTTCGTGCCGCTGCAGGACGCCGTGATCGGCGCGGCCGCCGGTTACCTGGCCTTGTGGAGCGTGTACTGGGCCTTCAAATTGGCGACAGGCAAGGAAGGTATGGGGTATGGTGACTTCAAATTGCTGGCGGCGCTGGGCGCCTGGCTGGGCTGGACGATGTTGCCGACCATCATATTATTGTCGTCGCTGGTCGGCGCCGTGGCCGGTATCGCCCTGATCGTGCTTGCCAGGCGCGGACGCGACAAGCCGATACCCTTCGGCCCTTACCTGGCCGCCGCAGGCTTGATCGCCATGCTGTACGGCACGCCGTTGTCGCACTTGACGCTAACCCTGATCAGCTAAGGGCACGGAGATGAACATGGATGCACCTTACTTCAGCGTAGGATTAACCGGCGGCATCGGTTGCGGCAAGAGCACGGTGGCCGACCTGTTTGCCGCGCGCGGCGCCTCGATTATCGATACCGACCAGATCGCCCACAGCCTGACGGCGCCCGATGGCGCAGCCATGCCCGCCCTGGTGGCTGAATTTGGCCCATCGTACGCTGATGCGAATGGCGCGCTGGACCGTGCCAAGATGCGCGCACTGGTGTTTTCCGATGCAAACGCCAAGGCGCGGCTGGAGGCGATACTGCATCCGCGCATCCGCCAGGCCACCTTGACGGCGGCGGCCGAAGCGACGGGCAGCTATGTCATCTTTGCCGTGCCCCTGCTGGTCGAGTCCGGTGGCTGGGTGGAGCGGGTCAACCGGGTGCTGGTCATCGATTGCCTGGAAAGCTTGCAAGTAGCGCGTGTGATGGCCCGCAATAATTTGGCAGAAGAGCAAGTCAAAGCCATCATGGCAAGCCAAGCCACGCGCACCATGCGGCTGGCGGCGGCCGACGATGTGATCGATAACAATGGCGATTTGGCAGCGCTGGAGCCGCAGATAGCCCAGTTACACGATGTATATCTGGCATTTTCAAAAAGAATCACTGGAATGGGCTCGCAACGTTTGTAATTTGTCGACGCTTGGTTCAAAATCACGGAATTGTTTGCGGGTTCATAGTCACCGCGTTTTCAGACGTACTTACAGCAACGGGCAACCTATCGTTTTGCCGGCTGTTACCAAAGGGATGTTATTTTGATTGTCTACGAATACCCTTTCAACGAACGCATACGTACGCTGTTGCGGCTGGAAGACCTGTACGACAAATTCAAGTTCTTTATCCAGCAAGAACACGCCATGCAACATCATGTTGCCTTGGCGACAATCTTCGACATGCTCGAAGTGGCTGGCCGCGCCGACCTGAAATCGGACCTGTTGCAAGAACTCGAGCGACAGCGCCAAAGCCTGCTCGGCTATCGCAGCAATCCCAATGTGGAACCGCATACGCTGGACGCGATACTCAGCGAACTCGACAGCGTGAGCGGCGCGCTGGTGTCGGCGCAAGGCAAGACGGGCCAGAATATCCGCGACAATGAATGGCTGATGAGCATACGCGGACGCACCATCATTCCGGGCGGCGCCTGTGAATTCGATTTGCCGTCTTATTATGCGTGGCAACAACGCAGCTCGGAGCAACGTCTGGCTGATATCCACGCCTGGTTCGCCCCGCTGGCGCCCCTGTTTGCCGCGCTGGCCCTGGTGCTGCGCCTGCTGCGCGACTCGGGCGGCCCCGTCAAGCTGATCGCCAGCGCCGGCAGTTACCAGCAGATGCTGCAAGGGAAGGTTTACCAGATGCTGCGCCTGACCCTCGATGAAAGCAGCGGCGCCATCCCGGAAATTTCCGCCAACAAATATATGTTGTGGGTGCGTTTCACCACTCAGGGCGGCGACTTGAAACCGAAGCCGCTGGAAGAAGATGTGCCCTTCGAGCTGACGCTCTGTAATTTTTAATTGCTAGTTCTTATACATTACCAATTGCTGCACTTATGACTACCGTTAATTGCCCTACCTGCGCCGCCAAAGTCGAATGGACGGAAGCCAATAAATTCCGCCCCTTCTGCTCGGAGCGTTGCAAACAGATCGATCTGGGCGCCTGGGCCGAAGAAAAATACACGATACCAGCCACCAATCCGCTGGACGACCCACTGGATGAAGATGGCTTGAAGGAATAGTCTCAAGGGCCCGTCTGCAAGGACAAACGGGACCGCACCGCCTTGCTGCGAACCAGCCACAGATACACGCCGCTGCCCAGCACGACAATCGTGATCAGGTCGAACACCGCCCACAGTAGCTTCAGCGGCAAGCCGCCATAATCGCCAAAATGCAAAGGCCGCGCCAGTTCCAGCGCGCGCAAATACCACGGCATCCGCACTTTCGCCGTCAACTCCCCCGTACGCGCATCGATCATCACCGGACTGAACAGCCGCGACGTCAGCGGCGTCTTGCCCTTGGCCCAGATCAGATAATGGTAGGGCGTGGCAAACAGATTGCCCGGATATTCAACGCTGACGACGCGCATGTCCGGCAGCGCCTTGCGGGCCTTGTCGAAAGCCGCATCGAGCGAATACAGCGCGCCCGGCGCCAGAGCAGGCTTGCCTTGCCACCGTTGCAGCATCGCTTCCATGTCTTGCTGCTGCCACAGGGCAAACAAGGGTGTCGTCAGTTCATTGAGCGCGCCCGTCGCCCCCACCAGCCCAGCCCAGGCCACCGTCGTGATGCCCAGCAAATTATGCATATCCAGCCATTTCACCCGCGCCGAGCGGCCACTGCGGATAGTGCCGAAGGCCAGCTTTTTCATGAAGGGGCCATACAGCACGACACCGGACACTATCGCCGCCAGAAACAGCAGCGCCATGGCAGCGAACAGCAATTCTCCAGTCAGCCCCGCAAACAGGTCGGTATGCAAGCGCCGCACGAACAGCATGAGCTTGAAACTGTCCCTTGGCTTGCTATGCAGCGAGTCTTCCAGCAGCACACCGGTGCGCGCATCGAACTTCAAAGCATGGATGCGCTGCGGCGCGTCGACCGCCAGTTGATACGACGGCGCCAAACGCACCCGCACTTGCGGTTCCGCATCGTCCATGAAGGCGGACAAGATCACGTCCGCCGGATAACGCCGGCGGCTTTCCGCGATCAAGCCGTCGATGCTGGCCAAGGGTGTGTTGGCCGGCAGCACCGCGTACGGCGGCCCCTGGTCCAGCCACTGCGCTATTTCCTCTGAAAAAATCAGGGGCAATCCCGTGACACAGACCAGCAGCAGGAACAGCGAGCACAGCAAGCTGCTCCAGCGGTGCACCAGGCCCCAGGCGTGCAAGCGGCTCATGTCATTGTCCTATGCACCACGCCTACCATTTGTATTTCAGATTGGCCAGTATCGAGCGTTCCATGCCAAAGATGCAGGTGGCGCTGCTGGAACAGCTGGCAATGAAGTTTTTGTTACTCAGGTTGCTCGCGCTCAAGGTCGCGCTCCAGCCTTGCCAGCCTGGCGACAAATGCGCCAGATCGTAGCGCAGCGACACGTCCAGCAAGGTAACACCCGGCACCTTGAAGGAATTGATGCTGTCGCCATAGCTGCTGCCCGAGTAACGCACGCCACCGCCCAGCTGCAAGCCGGCCAGCGCTGCGGCCGTGAAATCATAGTTCAGCCAGACTCCCGCCATGCTGCGCGGAATGCCAGCCGGCACCTTGTCCAGGTTATTCGTATTGCTGCGGGTATTTTTCAAATCGGTATAGGTATAGCTGGCAATACCTTGCAGATTGGCCGTCAGATTGGTGCGCGCCTCGAGTTCCAGGCCCCGGGAATGGACTTCGCCCGTCTGTATCTTGAAACCCAGCTTGTTCGGATCATTGGTCAGCACATTGGTTTGCGTCAAGTCAAACACGGCGGCCGTGACCGAACTGTCGGAGCCGGGCGGCTGGTACTTCAGGCCGGCTTCATATTGCTTGCCTTCCGTCGGCTTGAAAATATTGCCGGAAGCATCCGTGCCGATGGCGGGCTGGAAGGACGTCGCATAGCTGACGTAGGGCGAGACACCATTGTCGAACAGGTAGACGGCGCCCGTGCGCCAGGTAAATGCATGGTTGTCCTGGCTGCTGGTCTTGCCGCTGGTATAAGCCAGCGAGCTGCTACTGACCTGATCTTGCCGTCCGCCCAGCAGGAAAGCCCAGCGCTGCCAGCGGATCTGGTCTTGCGCATAGACGCCCAGTTGCCTGGAAACATCGTCGGTGGAACTACCGTACATGAAATCAGGCTCGGCTATGGGCTGGCCATACACGGGATGGGCGATACTGATGGACGGCGCCAGCGCATCTCCCTGGCCTATGTATTTGTGGTCGTAATGCACGCGCTGGTAATCGAGACCAACAATCGCCGTATGCCGCACGGCGCCCGTCTCGAAACTCGCTTGCAGCTGATTATCGGCCGCCACCGTATTGACGCTGCCGTCATGGCGGTAGGCTTCCCGTCCTATCGACAGACCATCGGGATTCAAGCCGTAGCTGGCGTCGAGCATGCGGATGTGCAAGCTGTTGCGCAGCACGCGCAGGTTTTGGCGGAAAGTCCACGTTGCATTGAGCTTGTGTTCGAATTCGTAGCCTATCGATTCCTGTTCCTTTTTATAGGAGTTGTCATCAGGATCGCCCACAAAGAAGTTACGCGGCACCGTCACTTTGCCCGGCAAGACCGTACCGGCCGCCGGCACGAAATTGTAGACGCCGGCTTGCGGATCTTGTTGATAATTGAGGAAGGCCGTCAGATGCGTATCGCTGTCTGGCCGCCAGGTCAGGGCGGCAGCGATGGCGGTCCGCTGTTCGCGCACGAAATCGGTTTGCGTGCCCGTATCGAAGGTATCGGCGGTCAAACGGTAGGAAAACTTGCCGGCCTCGTCCAGCGGACCGCCGACATCGACAGCCGCCTGCTTGCGGCCGTGGCTACCCGTCTGCAACATGATTTCGTGCAAGGGAGCTGCCGTCGGGCGCTTGCTTACCAGGCTCAGCAAGCCACCGGGCGATGTTTGTCCATACAGTACCGAGGCTGGGCCACGCAGCAATTCCACCCGTTCGAACATATACGGGTCCATGCTGGTGATATTGAAACCGTTGTCGGGCAGGCGCAAACCATTCCAGTATTCATCGATCTGGAAACCACGCGCATAGATATATTCCAGCGAATCGGTATTGACGCCGCGCTGCTCCGACACCACACCTGGCGTGTAGCGCAGCGCCTGCGGCACGCTTTGCACGTTTTGTCCATCCATCTGTTCGCGCGTAACCACCGAAATCGATTGCGGCGTTTCCAGCAGTGAACTGTCGGTCTTGGTGGCGGTGGCGCTGCGCCGGGCCACGTAACCGGCCGCCGGGCCGGTGGCCGTTTCGCGCTCCGCATAGGCATTGACCGTAATGCCAGGCAAGGTTTTCTCTGGCCCCGCCGCGTTGCCGTTGCTGGTACTGGCCGCCACTTTTCTAAGCAGATAACTGCCATTGGCTTGCACGTTTGCTTGTAAACCGCTGCCCGCCAACAAGGTTTCCAGTCCGCTATTGATCGAATAGCCACCCTGCAAGCCGTTGCTGCGCAAACCGGCCGTCATTTCTGGCGCAAACGACAAGGTAATACCCGCTTCTTGGCCGAAACGGCTCAAGACGCTTTCCATGCTGCCGGCAGGAATGGTGTAGTGGCGCTGCGGCGCCGCTTGCGCCAGCACCACTTGCGGCAAGGCCAGCAGCGTGACAGCGGTCAAGGTGCCAGCGCTGAAACGGCTGATGGCAGATGCCAGTACCTTGCGGACCAGCAATTGTTGGGACGGGCGCCGTGGCGCGCTAGGGTGACTCATGTTCGACCTTTCGTGGGGTTCTCAGCATGGAAATAAGGGAGTGCTTACCTGCCATGTCCCGCGAGAAATCCAAAAGGGCCACCTCGGCGGCATTTTTTTGAAAAAAACTGAACGCGTGTCTGGTCTGCTTAACTTATGCTGGTACGCGGGCGCAAACGGATGCCCGTCACTTGCCGGCCCCAGAAACGGCTCACGATTTCCTGTTCCAGGTGCAGCATGACGCTGACGGTATCGAGCAATGTGTCGATGTCGGCCAAGGCATAGGAGCCGGACACGCGGCGCCCGGCAACGGCAGGATCGCAACTGAGGGCGTAAGAGCAATATCTGCCGACATCTGCCAGGAAGTCATCCAGGCGCAAGCCCAGTGCGACGATAAAACCGTCGGTCCAGGCCGTGCTGCCTTCGAGGACAGGCAATACCGGCAAGATGCTTGACGCCGTAAAACTGGCTTGCTGGCCCGCGTGCAGAATCAAAGTGGGTGCTCCTGAGACAGGCGCAATTTCTACCGCGCTATGCAAGACCTTGACGCAGCTCGCGTCACCCAATTGCTGCACGCTGAAACGCGTACCGAGCGCCCGCGCCCGGCCATGCCGGGTTTGCACCAGGAAGGGCCGCGCGGTGTTTTGCTGATCCTTGGCGGTGGTGACCAGGATTTCGCCGGCAATCAACTCGACCAATCGCCGTTCGGCATCGAAATGGAGATTCACGGCGCTATTGGTGTTCAAGATCATTTGCGTGCCATCGGCCAGCACCACGCTGCGCCGCTCGCCCACGGCGGTGCGGTAGTCGGCCGACCAGCGCCGCCACGGTGTTTGTTCCTGCGCCACCCAGCCTGCGCTACCGGCGAAGATCAGCACGGCCAGGGTCTTGACGGCCTGGCGCCTTTTGGGCGTAGCGGGACGCGTCAGGGTAGCGTGGGTAATCGCCGAATGCACGGGCGAGGACAAATCCTGCAACTGCCCATTGAACGCTTCGATGCGTTGCCAGGCCCGTTCATGATCGGGATGCTGCGTGCGCCAGCGCTGGAAATGTTCCAGCGCCTTGGGCGGACGCGGCGTGCTTTGCAAGTCGACCAGCCATTCCAGCGCCCGCTGGGCTACCGCCTGCGGAATCGGTGCCTGACCCGTTGCCGCAACCATCAGACCAGGTCCATGGCGGTCGTGCCGAAATAACATTGCAAGCCGGCCTTGACGATATGGCGCTTGACGGTGCGCACGGAAATACCCAGCAGCTCCGCCGTCTCGGCATGGCCCAGGCCATCGAGCTGGGTCAGCAAAAAGGCCCGTTTCACCAGCAGCGGCAAGCCATTGAGCACCTGATCGAGTTCGATCAGCGCTTCGAGCAAGATGCTGCGTTCTTCGGGAGATAGTTCAAAGTGCGGCGGGGCCAGCATCAAGGCGTCCAGATACGCCTGCTCCAGCTTCTGGCGCCGCCAGTGATTCGATAGCACGCGCTGGGCGATGGTGGTCAAAAAGGCGCGCGGCTCATTGAGTGCCGGTAATGCTTGCTGCGATGACAAGACGCGCAAGAACGTGTCTTGCGCCAGGTCGGCAGCCTGATCGATGCAGCCGAGTTTCTTGCGCAACCACGCGCGCAGCCAGGGATGGTGGTCGGCATACAGAGTGCCGATGGACTCTGGCCGTATGGCGCTGGAAATGGTCACGATGGGGTCACGATGGAAGTCGATCTATCGGCTATAAATGAGAATCAATCTCATTCTATAGTGATCGACTTCCGTTTGCAATGCGTTAAAACGGCGTCAGGACTGCATTACAGCGTTGTGCGGCGTACCTCGTCCAGCCATTCCAGCAAGGGTATCGTGGCTGGCAGCAAGGGTTCCACACCGACTGTGCCCTGCCAGGCAAACGCCTGCCCTTCCAGGCTTTGCGGCTCGCCGCGCCAGTCGCGGCTGATGTAGAAATGCAGGCGCACGTGCGCATGTGGATACACATATTCCACGCCGCACCAGGCTTCGGCGCTGTCGATATGCAAGCCCAGCTCTTCGACAAACTCGCGTTTCAAGGCGTCGAGTATGCTTTCACAGGGCTCGACCTTGCCACCGGGAAATTCCCAATAGCCGTCATACGGCTTGCCGGCCGGACGCTGGCCCAGCAGCACATCGCCATTCGGCTTCATCAGGATGCCGACGGCCACGTCGATCGGTTTGATGGTTTTATCGTTCATTGCGGCAACTTTCCCGCGTAATCGCGCGCAAATTGCCAGGCAACCCGGCCCGAACGCGAGCCGCGCTGCAAGGCCCAGCGCAGGGCATCGCCACGCGCCTGGGCAACTTGTTCAGCCGTACAGCCGAACGACGCCAGCCAGTGCGCCACGATATCGAGATAATCATCCTGCTTGAACGGGTAGAACGACAGCCACAAGCCGAAGCGTTCGGACAGCGAGATTTTCTCTTCCACCGTTTCGCCCGGATGCAGATCGCCATCGTCGTCCGTCTTGTAGCTGCTATTGTCGGACATGCGTTCCGGCATCAGATGGCGCCGGTTCGAGGTCGCGTAGATCAGCACATTGTCCGATTGCGCGGCGATGCTGCCGTCGAGCGCTACTTTCAGCGCCTTGTAGCCGCTCTCGCCTTCTTCAAACGACAGGTCGTCGCAGAAGATGATGAAGCGCTCGGCGCGCGCCGCCACCAGGTCGACGATGTCGGGCAAGTCGGCCAGGTCAGCCTTGTCCACCTCGATCAGGCGCAAGCCCTGGCTGGCGAACTGGTTCAGACAAGCCTTGATCAGGGACGATTTGCCGGTGCCGCGCGCGCCCGTCAGCAACACATTGTTGGCCGGGCGGCCAGCGACGAACTGGCGCGTGTTTTGCTCGATCTGCGCTTTTTGCGTGCCGATATTGTGCAAATCATCAAGCGCGATGGACGACACGTGGGCGACGGCCTGCAAATGGCTGGCCGCACCCTGGCGGCGGCGCCAGCGGAACGCAAAGCTGCTCCAGTCTGGCGCAGGCGCCGCCTGCGGCAAGATCGCTTCCACGCGCGCCAGCAAGGCTTCGGCACGCAGCAGGAATTGATCGAGGTTGCTCATGAGCGGTAGTCGGCGTTGATCGACACGTAGTCATGCGACAAATCGCAAGTCCACAAGGTCGCTTGCGCCTCGCCGCGCGCCAGTTTCACGCGGATGGTGATTTCGCTTTGCTGCATCACGCGCTGGCCATCCTGCTCCTTGTAGTCCGGGTTGCGGCCGCCATCCTTGGCCACCCACACATCGTCCAGGTACAGGTTCAGCTTTTCCACTTCCAGGTCGTCCACACCGGCATAGCCGATGGCGGCCAGGATGCGGCCCAGGTTAGGGTCGGAAGCAAAGAAAGCCGTTTTTACCAGTGGCGAATGGGCGATCGAATAAGCGATCTTGCGGCACTCTTCCACGTTGCGGCCGTCTTCCACGGTCACGGTCATGAACTTGGTCGCGCCTTCGCCGTCGCGCACGATGGCTTGCGCCAGGAACGTCGACAGCTCGGTCACGGCGGCGGCCAGGGCCGCGTATTCAGGCGTATCGACACTATCAATTTTCAGGCTGCCGGCGCCGGTGGCGATCAGCATGAAGGAATCGTTGGTCGAGGTGTCGCCATCGATGGTGATGCAGTTGAAC
The DNA here is from genome assembly GCF_014200675.1 of Janthinobacterium saanense. Classification (GTDB taxonomy): domain Bacteria; phylum Pseudomonadota; class Gammaproteobacteria; order Burkholderiales; family Burkholderiaceae_D; genus Janthinobacterium. Next base: position 26,019 of record NZ_JACHCI010000030.1, read on the forward strand.
GATTGGTCGGCCGCCTGTTTGACCAGCTGGTCCAGCACGCTCTGGGCCACGGTGGCGTCAAACGCCAAAAAGCCCAGCATGGTGGCCATATTCGGCTTGATCATGCCGGCGCCCTTGCTGATACCCGTCAGGGTGACGGTATGGCCGGCGATGGTGACCGTGCGCGAACCGGCTTTCGGCTGCGTGTCGGTGGTCATGATGGCTTCGGCGGCCGAGAACCAGTTATCCGTCGTCAGCGCAGAGACGGCTTGCGGCAAGCCGGCAACCAGGCGCGGCACCGGCAGCGGTTCCAGGATCACGCCGGTGGAAAACGGTAAAATCTGTTGCGGCGTGCAGCCCAGCAGCTCGGCCAGCGCGGCGCAGCTCTCCTGCGCGGCGGCCAGGCCCGATGCACCCGTGCCCGCATTGGCATTGCCCGTGTTGACCAGCAGCGCGCGGATCGGCGCGGCGCCCTGGGTCACGGCCGCCAGATTGGCTTTGGCCACCTGCACCGGTGCGGCGCAGAAGCGGTTCAGGGTGAACACGCCAGCGACGGTGGCCGTCGGCGCCAGTTTCAATACCAGCAAATCCTTGCGGTTCGGTTTCTTGATGCCTGCTTCGGCTACACCGATTTCAATGCCGGCGACGGCTTTCAAGTCGAAGGCGACGGGCTTGGGAGAATTGACGGCCATATGAGTTCTTCTGCTAGGGAAAATGGAAGCGCTATTGTAGCGCCTTCGCAGTGTGAGTCACAAAATCGACAGGCATAAAAAAACGGAGACCGCAGTCTCCGTTTTTCTCTTAAGCCAGCTTGCCGTGGCAGGCCTTGTACTTCTTGCCGCTGCCGCAAGGGCAAGGATCGTTACGGCCCACTTTGACGCCCATGCTCAAGCTCAGGTCGTCCACATCCTGATTACCGCCGGCGGTCGGCGCCAGCAGTTCTTCCGGCGCTGCGTTCGGGTCGAATTCAGCGTGCTGGTAGTGCACGTTTTCCACGTGCGACTGCTGCATCGCCTGTTCGGCTGCATCGACTTCTTCGCGCGACTGGATACGTACCGTCATCACGTGCTTGGTGACGTCGTTCTTGATCATGTCGAGCATCTGGCCAAACAGTTCAAACGCTTCGCGCTTGTATTCCTGTTTCGGGTTCTTTTGCGCGTAACCGCGCAGATGGATACCCTGGCGCAGGTGGTCCAGCGCCGCCAGATGTTCACGCCAGTGGCTGTCCACGCTTTGCAGCATGACATTGCGCTCGAAGCCGCCAAACGATTCCTTGCCGACGATATCGATCTTCGACTGGTACACCGCATCGGCAGCGACCAGCACTTTTTCAACGATCTCTTCATCGTTCAGGGTCGGATCGGCTTCCAGCATCGCTTGCAATGGCATCTCGATCAGCCATTCGCCAACCAGCACTTTTTCCAGGCCCTTGATATCCCACTGCTCTTCCACCGATTCAGGCGGCACATAGCCATGTACCAGGTCGGTGAACACGCCGTGGCGCAGGGAAGCGATCATTTCCGAGATATCGGTGGTTTCCAGCAGCTCGTTACGCTGCTGGTAAATCACTTTGCGCTGGTCGTTGGCGACGTCATCGTATTCCAGCAATTGCTTGCGGATGTCGAAGTTGCGTGCTTCCACCTTGCGCTGGGCCGATTCGATCGAGCGCGACACGATGCCCGCTTCAATCGGTTCGCCTTCCGGCATTTTCAAACGGTCCATCACCGCGCGCACGCGGTCGCCGGCGAAGATGCGCAGCAGTGCGTCGTCCAGCGACAGGTAGAAGCGGGACGAACCCGGATCGCCCTGGCGGCCGGCACGGCCACGCAGCTGGTTGTCGACGCGGCGCGATTCGTGGCGCTCGGTGCCGATGATGTGCAAGCCGCCTGCCTCGACCACGTGGTCATGCAAGGACTGCCATTCATCGCGCAGCTTTTGCGACTGGGAAGACTTGTCGCCGTCGCTCAGTTCAGCATTCGCTTCGATGAACTTGATCTGGTTTTCCACGTTACCGCCCAACACGATGTCGGTACCGCGACCGGCCATGTTGGTAGCAATGGTGATGGCTTTCGGCCGGCCTGCCTGGGCAATGATTTCTGCTTCGCGTGCATGCTGTTTCGCGTTCAGCACATTGTGCGGCAGCTTGGCCTTTTCCAGGATGCTCGACAACAGTTCCGAGTTTTCGATCGAGGTGGTACCCACCAGCACAGGCTGGCCGCGCTCGTAGCAATCGCGGATATCGATCACCATCGCATTGTATTTTTCCGCCGACGACTTGTAGACCTGATCCTGGCGGTCCTTGCGCTGCAATGGACGGTTTTGCGGAATCACGACCGTTTCCAGGCCGTAGATTTCCTGGAATTCGTAGGCTTCGGTATCGGCCGTACCGGTCATGCCGGCCAGCTTGGCGTACATGCGGAAGTAGTTCTGGAAGGTGATCGAGGCCAGAGTCTGGTTCTCGTTCTGGATCTTCACGCCCTCTTTCGCTTCGACAGCCTGGTGCAAGCCATCGGACCAGCGGCGGCCCGTCATCAGACGGCCCGTGAATTCATCGACGATCACCACTTCATTGTTCTGCACCACATAGTGCTGATCCTTGAAGTACAGCGCGTGTGCGCGCAGGGCGGCGTACAGATGGTGCACCAGCGTGATGTTGGCCGAGTCGTACAACGACGCGCCTTCGGGCAGCAAGCCCATTTGCATCATGATGCCTTCGGCTTTTTCGTGACCGGCTTCGGTCAGCAGCACCTGGTGCGCTTTTTCATCCTTGGTGTAATCGCCTGGCACCTCGACCTTGCCCTTGCCGTCCGGCGTTTCTTCGCCGATTTGCAGGGTCAGCAGGCCAGGCACTTCATTGATCTTGTGGTACAGGTCCGTATGGTTCTCGGCCTGGCCAGAAATGATCAAAGGCGTACGGGCTTCATCGATCAGGATCGAATCGACTTCATCGACGATGCCGAAGTTCAGGACACGCTGCACGCGGTCGCGCGCTTCGTAGACCATATTGTCACGCAAGAAATCGAAACCGAATTCATTGTTGGTGCCATAGGTGATGTCGGAGTTGTACGCCTGCTGCTTGGCGCTGTGCTCCATTTGCGACATGTTCACGCCGGTCGACAGGCCCAGCCACGCATATAGGCGGCCCATGGTTTCCGCATCGCGCTGTGCCAGATAATCATTGACGGTCACGATATGCACGCCCTTGCCGGACAGCGCGTTCAGGTAGGCTGGCAGGGTTGCCATCAGGGTCTTGCCCTCGCCGGTACCCATTTCCGCGATCTTGCCGTAGTGCAAGACCATACCGCCTATCATCTGTACATCAAAGTGGCGCATGCGCAAGACGCGCTTGGAGGCTTCGCGGCAGACGGCGAACGCTTCAGGCAACAAGGTATCGAGCGATTCGCCAGCGGCGATGCGTTCCTTGAAGGCTGGCGTCTTCGCTTGCAGCTCGGCATCCGACAGCTTTTCGATGACCGGCTCGAGCGCATTGATCTCGCGTACCGTTTTTTGGTATTGCTTGAGCAGCCGCTGGTTGCGGCTACCGAAAATCTGGGTCAGTAATGACATGCTTGAATTCTTGAAAAAACGCCGTTAAAAAAAGCTCGGTAGCTGACAGCGAGGTAACAATCGCGTGACCGCACGGAGTTCGACTATGGCAAAAGACGATGATTTTATCATGCGTTCCCGCCAAGGTTGGGGTAATGCACCATATAACAATAGCGTAAAGACAAACAACTACGGGAAAATACGGACATTTTCCATACTGTAAGGAAATGCGCCGGCACTGCGCACCCGCCGCTGCACCACCGTGGTGCTCGCCATGCGCAAGCCAGTATGCTATGTTTCGGCCATGCGAACTCCCACTTACTCTCCGGCCCCGCGCCGCAGCTACGGCTTTGCCCGCTCGGGCCCGGCCGTCACGGGCGCCACCGACTTTTTGCGCGGCAATGCCACGATGGCGGCATTGATGCCCACCGTCACGCGTCTGGCCGCCCTGCAAAAAGATTGCGCCAAGGCCTTGCCGGTGATGTTCGAGCATTGCGACATTCTGCAATTCGAGGGCGGACAACTGGTGCTGGCCACGCCCAATGCGGCGCTGGCGGCCAAGCTCAAGCAGCAACTGCCGAAACTGCAGACGGAACTGGAAAAAAAGGGCTGGCAAATTTCAGGCATCAAGCTGAAAGTGCAAGTCATCAAGAGCATCGCGCCCATCGTGCATACGCGGGCACTGGTCTTGCCGGAAAAAGCCATGTCGGCGCTGGAAGACCTGAGCACAGCCCTGCCCGCGTCGAAACAGAATGAGCAACTGATCGCGGCGCTGCGCAATATGGTATTGCGCCACCGCGAACCGAAGGATTAAATCAGGTCAGCGACCACTCGCGTTCCATCTGACGTAGATACGACTGTGGCGCTTCCTCATTGGTGGCAAACGAGACGACTTCATAAGAATCGGGCTGTTCCAGCAGCGCCAGCAGCAGCAGATTATTGAGCGCATGGCCTGATTTATGCGCCGTGTAATACGCCAGCAGCGGATGGCCCACCAGATACAGGTCGCCGATGGCGTCGAGTATCTTGTGGCGCACGAACTCGTCTTCATAACGCAAGCCATCGGCATTGAGGATGCGGTATTCATCCATCACGATGGCGTTTTCCAGCGAACCGCCACGGGCCAGGCCCATGCCGCGCAAGCTTTCCACATCCTGCATGAAGCCGAAAGTGCGCGCACGCGCCACATCGTGGATATACGACACGTCGCCAAAATCGACGGAAGCGCGCTGCATGGTGCCATCGACAGCCGGGTGATTGAATTCGATGAAGAAATCGAGCTTGAAACCATCATACGGCGTCAAACGGGCCCATTTCTCGGCGTCGCCCTTGCCCTGGCGTACTTCCACCGGCTTGATGACCTTGATGAATTTCTTCGCCGCCGCCTGCTCTTCCACGCCAGCTTGTTGCAACAAGTACACGAAGGAAGAAGCGGAACCGTCCATGATGGGAATTTCTTCCGCATTCACGTCGATCAGCATATTGTCGATGCCCAGGCCGGCAGCGGCCGACATCAGGTGTTCCACGGTCGATACACGGGCGCCATCCTTGATCAGCACGGAAGCCATGCGGGTATCGCCGACAGCCATCGCGCTGGCGGGAAACTCCACCACGGGATCGAGATCGATGCGGCGAAACACGATGCCCGTGCCGATGGCGGCCGGGCGCAAGGTCAGTTCCACCTTGGTGCCGGAGTGCAAACCGACACCGATGGTGCGGACCAATTGTTTGATAGTGCGTTGTTTTAACATCCCTCGATTATAGCGATTTGCCGGATTATCGTTGCGGCGCGGGATAATGCACGCCAAAAAAGCCACACTCGCGGTTCAGGGATGTTCGCTTTCCGCATGCACTGCTTCCCGCCGCACCAGATAGATACCGCTACCGATAATGATGGCGGCGCCGACCAGCGTGTATTCATCAGGCAAGGTGCGCCACAGCAACCAGTCTAGGCCCATGCCCCAGGCCAGGGCCGAGTATTCGAACGGCGCCACGCTGGACGCCTTGCCGATGCGAAATGCTTCCGTGATCGCCAGTTGCCCCAGGAAACCGCTGACCGATAGCCCCAGCAACAGCAGCCAGTCTTCGCGGCGGATGGCCACCCACTCATGCGCCGACAACACTACGCCACCGATGGCCATCATGACCATCAGCCAGAACACCATGCTTTCACTGGCGTCCGTGCGGCTGAGAATACGGCCCGTAATCGCCGACACGGCATAACAGCTGGCTGCGCCCAGCACAGCCAGGCCGGCCAGCGAAAAGAATTCGCCGCCGTCAGGGCGCAGCACCACCAGCACGCCGCCCATGCCGATGGCAATCGCGCACCAGCGCGCCAGGTCCACTCTTTCCTTCAGGATAAAAACCGACAGGGCCGTAATCAGCATCGGTGCAATAAAGAACAAAGAATACGCCTCGGCCAGCGACATGCGCTTCAAGCCAAACGCAAACAGCGTAATCATGGCCACGCCCAGCGCGCCGCGCAGCAAGTGCAGCGGCCAGCGCACCTTCAGCACGTTTTTGAACGCGCCGCGGTACAGCAAATACAGGCAGACCAGCGGCAAGGACGACAGCGCGCGCAAGGCCGTCACCTGCATCGCGGGATAATGTTCGGATAGCAGCTTCATGGCTGTATCCATCAGGGAAAACATGCCGGCGGCCGTCAGCATCGCATAGACGCTGCGCAGATTTTGAGAGCGGGAAGTCAGAAAAACTCCTGGCGAGTTACTGGGATCGTCATCATGGCGACGACCGGAGCCAGGACACGCCAGCGGATTGCCGTGCGGTCACTGTCATTATAGCAATCCCTTTAATGCACCGGCAGCAGCATCACCAGCTTCAGTTCATGCTGGCGCGCCAGATGCAAGGTCACCTGGTGAAAGGCCAGCGGCCCTTGCTGCGGATGCTGGAAACGGCGCAGGCCGCCATCGCGCCCTTGCACCTGCTGGGTTTGCCACCACTGGCGAAATTCGCTGCTTGCTTGCGACAGCTCGGCGATCAGGCCGGCCAGCGGCGCCTGGTCCGCATGGCGGCCGATATCGGCGCGGAACTCGGCCACCAGCCGCCGCGCGCGCTCGGGCCAGTCGTCCACCAAGGTGCGCGCGCCTGGCTCCAGGAACATGAAGCGCAGCTGGTTGGGCGCCACCGCCTCTGTGTGCAGCCAGGGAGAAAACAGGCTGGCCGCCTGCGTATTCCAGGCCACGGCATTCCATGCCCGGTCCAGGATATAGGCAGGAGCATCGATGGCGGCCACGATGGCGGCCAACTCAGTGGCGGCCGCGCCATCGCCCTCGCCGTCCCCATGGTGCGGGTCAGCCTTGTCGGCCACTTCAAACAGATAGGCGCGCTCGGCCACGCTCAGCTGCAGCACCTGCGCCAGGCGCGCCAGCATCTTGGCTGAAGCCGACACGGGCCGGCCCTGTTCCAGCCACGTCAGCCAGGTGGGACTGACCTCGCACAGCTGGGCCAGTTCTTCGCGGCGCAAGCCCGGCGTACGGCGCCGTCCACCACCGGGCAAACCGGCCATGGCGGGCGTGACGGCCTCGCGTCGGGCACGGATGAATTCAGCCAGTTTGCTTGACATGATGGTCTCTCATTTTTTGCATGGTAGTAGTTATACCAGTATAAGTTCTTGTCTTGTTACAGGATAAAAATGCTTCTATTCTGCATGAACTCATTCATCAACAGGAGAAACCCATGCAGCAGCACGATGTCGTCGCCGAACAATTTGGCCAGACCGCCAACGCCTATCTGAGCAGCGCGGTGCACGCGCAAGGCGCCGACCTGGTGCTGATGCAGGAATGTGCGCGCCGCCATGGCAAGCCGCAGGTACTCGACCTGGGTTGCGGCGCCGGCCACGCCAGTTTTGCCATCGCCCCCGTGGCGACATCGGTAGTGGCGTACGACCTGGCGCCGCAAATGCTGGACGTGGTCGAGCATGCCAAGGTGCAGCGTGGCCTGCACAACATCAGCACGCAACAGGGCGACGTGGCCAGCCTGCCCTTTGCCGACGCCAGCTTCGACATGGTGGTCACGCGCTTTTCCGCCCACCACTGGAATGATGTGGCGGGCGCGCTGGCCGAAGCCTGGCGCGTGCTGCGCCCGAACGGCAGCTTGCTGGTGATCGATATCGTGGCGCCGAAAACCGCCTTGTACGACACGACTTTGCAAGCGGTGGAATTGCTGCGCGACGGCTCGCACGTGCGCGACTACCGCTGCTGCGAATGGGGCGCCAAGTTCGACAATGCCGGTTTTATCCACCAGTTGCGCAGCGTGTGGAAACTGACCATGCGCTTTGACGACTGGGTCGCCCGCATGCGCACGCCGCTTGACCGCGTGGCGGCCATCCGCAACCTGTTCGACGCGGCCCCCGAAGAAGCGCGCCGCTATTTTGCGCTGCAGGACGATTACTCGTTCAGCATCGATGCGGCCATGTTCGAGGCGACCAAGCCGCAAGTGCAATAAAAAAAACGGCACCGAAAGGTGCCGTTTTTCATACGAAGAAAAAACGCTTAAGCCAGTTGGCCCAGCAGGGTTTCCGCGTTCGATACTTCAAACTTGCCGCCTTGCTCGATGTTCAATTGCGTCACGACGCCATTGTCGACCAGCAGCGAGTAGCGCTGCGAGCGCGTGCCCATGCCGTGCTTGCTGAAATCTGCGTCCAGGCCCAGGGCCTTGCTGTAGGAAGCGTTGCCGTCGGCCATCATGCGTACCACGCCGGTGGCTTTCTGATCGCGGCCCCAGGCGCCCATCACGAACGCATCGTTGACGGAGATGCACCAGATTTCATCGACGCCTTTGGCTTTCAGGTCGGCAGCGTGCTGCACATAGCCTGGCACGTGTTGTGCGGAGCAGGTTGGGGTGTAAGCGCCTGGCAGGCCGAAGATGGCGATCTTCTTGCCTTTGACCAAGTCTTGCACGTTAAACGTGTTCGGGCCCAGCGCGCAGCCTTCGGTTTCGTTTTCGATAAATTCAGCCAGGGTGCCTTCTGGCAGGGTATCGCCAATTTTGATGGTCATGTTGACTCCTGTAAGTCGAGGTTCATGGAAGCGCGCCCGTGCAATGCACGGACACGCGTGAAGAGGGTGTTGCCGGCGCAATGCCAGCACTGCGCAATAGTATGCCTGACTTGCCATCTTTGTGCAGAAAATAGCCAAAACCACAAATACGAAAATCAGGCCAAAAAAACGGCGGCCCGAAGGCCGCCGCTAGTCTTGCTGCATCAGATCACCTCATCAGGCAATCAGTCTGCCTGCTTGCGCAAGAACGCTGGAATGTCATACGTTTCCATGCCATTTTTTTCCATCGCACGCACTTGCTCCGAGGCCGATTCACGGCGCCAGACTGCCGGCGCCTTCATGCCATCAAAGCCAGCCGCTGGCGTTGCCGCACCCACCGAAGTGGCCACGGTTTGCGCGCCACCCAGTGCTGCCGATGGGCTCAAAGGGCTGTTGTGCGTACCGGTGCGCAGCACTTGCTGCGGTACCAGCTGGATGTTTTTCTTGGCACGGCCCAGGCCAGTAGCCACCACGGTGACGCGGATATCGTCGCCCATGGCGTCGTCGTAGGCGATACCTTGCGCGATCGACGCGTCCGGAGCGGCAAAGGCGCGCACGGCAGCCATGACTTCCTTGATTTCCTTGCCCTTCAGGCCACGGCTGGCAGTGACGTTGACCAGCACGCCGCGCGCGCCGGACAAATCAATGCCGTCCAGCAGAGGCGAAGCGACTGCCTGTTCGGCAGCGATGCGCGCGCGGTCCACGCCCGACGCCGTTGCCGTACCCATCATGGCCTTGCCCTGCTCGCCCATGATGGTTTTCACGTCATTGAAGTCGACGTTGATATGGCCTGGGACATTGATTATTTCAGCGATACCCGCCACCGCGTTGTTGAGCACATCGTCGGCGTGCTGCATCCATTCCAGCATGCTTTCATCTTCGTAGATCTCTTCCAGTTTTTCATTGAGGATGATGATCAGCGAATCGACGTGCAAGGAGAGCTGCTCCAGGCCTTCGTCGGCGATGTCCATGCACTTCTGGCCTTCGTACGAGAATGGCTTGGAGACCACCGCCACCGTCAGCGCGCCCAGTTCCTTGGCGACTTCCGCCACGATAGGCGCCGCGCCCGTACCGGTGCCGCCGCCCATGCCGGCCGCGATGAAGACCATGTGCGCGCCGCGCAGCGAATCGGCGATGCGCGTGCGCGATTCCTCGGCCAGCTGGCGGCCGACAGCAGGCTTCATCCCTGCACCCAGGCCGGTATCGCCGATCTGGATGATGTTATGGGCCTTCGATGTCGACAGAGCCTGTGCGTCGGTATTGGCGGCAATGAACTCCACGCCCGACATGCCTTTGTTAATCATGTGTTGGACTGCATTGCCACCCGCACCGCCGACGCCAACGACCTTGATGACGGTACCTAAAGCTGTGTTATCGACCATATCGAACTCCATGATGTGCTCCTATCAGAATGCGGTTTCCAAGCGCCAGGCCTCATAGTGGTAGGAGAACTGGAGATTGAAAACTGCGGTTAAATTTAAAATAAAATGTATGTATGTGTACCTGCGTTGCTACCAAAAAACCTGTCCTGCCGGGCAAAAAACACGCCCTTAAAAATTCCCTAAAAACCATTCCTTCATGCGCTGCCAGACTGCCTTCACCGAGCCGTCCTGACGCGTCACGATGTGACCGCGCAGGTACTGCTTTTTCGCTTCCAACAACAAACCCAGCACGGTGGCGTAGCGCGGGCTGCGCACCACGTCGGCCAGCTGGCCGCGATACTCCGGCGTGCCCAGGCGCGCCGGTTTCAAAAAGATGTCTTCCGCCATTTCAACCATGCCCGGCATGATGGACGTGCCGCCGGTCAGCACGATGCCCGACGAGAGCACACCCTCATACCCCGATTCGCGCACCACCTGATGCACCATCGCGAACAGCTCCTCGACACGCGGTTCGATCACTGCCGCCAGCGCCTGGCGCGACAGGTTGCGCGGGCCGCGGTCACCCAGGCCCGGCACTTCCAGCGATTCGCCCGGGTCGGCCAGCACCTGCTTGGCAACGCCATAACGCATCTTGATTTCTTCCGCTTCTGCGGTCGGCGTGCGCAAGGCCATGGCGATATCGTTGGTGATCTGGTCGCCGGCAATCGGGATGACGGCAGTATGGCGGATCGCGCCATCGGAAAACACCGCCACGTCGGTCGTGCCGCCGCCGATATCGATCAGGACCACGCCCAGTTCTTTTTCATCGGCCGTCAATACGGCGTCGGCCGAGGCCATCGGCTGCAGGATCAGGTCCGACACTTCCAGGCCGCAGCGGCGCACGCATTTGACGATGTTCTGCACGGCAGACACGGCGCCGGTGACGATGTGTACTTTCACTTCCAGGCGGATGCCGCTCATGCCGATCGGCTCGCGCACATCCTCCTGGCTGTCGACGATGAATTCCTGCGGCACCGTATGCAGCAATTGCTGGTCGGTCGGAATGTTAACCGCTTTGGCCGTCTCGATGACGCGCGCCACATCGGTCGCCGTCACTTCCTTGTCCTTGATGGCCACCATGCCGCTGGAATTGAAGCTGCGGATATGGCTGCCCGCGATACCCGCGTACACATTGCGGATCTTGCAGTCGGCCATCAGCTCGGCCTCTTCCAGCGCGCGCTGGATGGACTCCACCGTGGCCTCGATATTGACCACCACGCCTTTTTTGAGGCCCTTCGATTCGTGCTGGCCCAGCCCGATCACTTCGTGGCGCCCGTCGGACATCACTTCGGCTACCACCGCCACCACTTTCGAGGTGCCGATGTCGAGACCGACGATCAGGTTTTTCGCGTCTTTTGTCATTTCTGTCGCCTAAGGTATGGGCTATTAATTAGTTAATTTAGTTAATTGATTACTTGTTTAAACCGGCTTCTTGATCGGACTACTGGTTTTCTTGCGCATCACGGGCCGGCCATCCTTGCCTTCCGGCGGTATCACCAGCCCGGCGGAACTCAGTGCCAGACCATTCTGGTAACGCATATCGATGGTGTCGATATTTTCCAGCCTGCTCGCCAGTTGCGGATAAATCCCCACCAGGCGGTCTACCCTTTCCTTCAGGGTCGTATGATTCTGCTCGCGCCCCAGCGCCACCACCATGCCGTTACTGAGCTTGACGGTCCACGCATAGCGGCTCGACAAGGTCAGCTCTTCGAGCGACATCTTCAGCGGCGCAAACCATCTCTGCAGCTCGCCATACGTGGCCAGCACTTCTTTCTCGCTGCCGTCCGGGCCTGCAAAGGCGGGCAACACATGGTCGTCCTCAGCCTCGGCCACATTGGCCGTAAACACATCACCCTTGACCGACAGCAGACGGCCATCTTCACCCCAGGTTCCCAGTGCGTCGTGTTCTTCCAGCGCCACGATCAACTGGTTCGGCCATTCGCGGCGTACACTCGCGCGGCGCACCCAGGGCACCGCTTCAAACACGCTGCGCACGCTTTCCAGGTTGGCCGTGAAAAAATTGCCCTTGATGCGGCCCAGCGTACCGCTGCGTAACGTCAGGTAATTCACATGGCGCAGTCCCTTGTCGTCCACGCTCTCCACCTTGACCGAGCGCAGATCGAACATGGGGCGCTGCGACACCCACCAGACGCCGGCAGCCACGCACACGACCAGGACCGCGGCGAGCAAGCCGTTGGCTGTCGTATTGAGGCTTTTAGCGTCATGCCACATATCAGTTCTGTCCCTTGACCATTTTCAAACGCGCCGCCGCCACGATTTCCAGGCACAGGTCTTCATAGCTGATGCCCACCGCGCGCGCCGCCATCGGCACCAGCGAATGGGTGGTCATGCCAGGCGAGGTGTTCACTTCCAGCAGAAACAGCTTGCTGTCCGCATTGCGCATCAGGACATCCACCCGTCCCCAGCCTTCGCAACCGAGCGCGCGGTAGGCTTCCACCGCGATACGCTCCATCTCGGCCACGATCGCCGCATCCAGCTGCGGCGGGCAAAAATACTTGGTGTCGTCCGTGAAGTACTTGTTCTGGTAATCGTAATTGCCTTGCGGGGCGACGATTTCAATCGGCGGCAGCGCGCGTGCCGTGGCGCCCTGCCCCAGGATCGCTACCGTGAATTCGCGGCCCGTGATGAATTCTTCGGCCAGCACGGAGTCATCGAGACCGGCGGCGATATCGTAGGCGGCCCGGAAGTCCGATGCTTGCTTGACGGTGGTGATGCCGATGCTCGACCCTTCATGCGGCGGCTTGACGATCAGCGGCAAGCCCAGTTCCGCCGCCACTTTGGCCAGGTCGGCACTGTCGTTCAACACGGCGTATTTCGGCGTCGGCAACTGGTGCATCAGCCAGATCATCTTGGTGTAGACCTTGTCCATGCCGACCGCGCACGCCATCACGCCGCTGCCCGTGTAGGGAATGCCCAGTTGTTCCAGCGCGCCCTGCAGGCTGCCGTCTTCGCCGTAGCGGCCGTGCAGCGCGATAAAGACGCGGTCAAATTTTTCAGCGGCCAGTTCGGCCAGGCTGCGCTCGCCCGTGTCGAACGCATGCGCGTCCACGCCACGGCTCAGCAAAGCGGCCAGCACGCCGGTGCCGGACATCAGCGACACTTCGCGCTCGGCAGAGCGGCCGCCGAACAGCACGCCGACCTTGCCCAGTTGTTTTACATCGATAGCTGAAGCTGCGTTCACGTCAGGCCTTTACAGTGTTGGTTTGGTACTTGGTCAATTGGTTCGGGATGCCGCTGATGGAGCCGGCGCCCATGGTCAGCACGACATCGCCGTCGCGCGCCACACTCATGATGGTGTCAGCCATATCTGTCATGGACTCGACAAAAATCGGTTCGATCTTGCCGCGCGCACGCAGCGCATGCGCCAGCGAGCGGCCGTCGGCGGCCACGATAGGCGATTCGCCGGCCGCATACACCTCGGACAGCAGCAGCACATCGGGCGCGCCCAGCACCTTGACGAAATCTTCGAACAGGTCGCGCGTGCGGCTGTAGCGGTGCGGCTGGAAAGCCAGCACCAGGCGGCGGCCTGGATAGGCAGCGCGCGCAGCGGCCAGGGTCACTTCGGTTTCCACCGGATGGTGGCCGAAATCGTCCACCAGGGCGAAGCTGCCGCCATTCGGCAAAGCCACGTCGCCATAGCGCGTGAAGCGGCGGCCCACACCGGAGAATTCAGCCAGGCCCTGTTGCGTGGCGCTGTCGGCAACGCCGATTTCACGCGCGATCGCCACGGCCGAACAGGCATTCTGCACATTGTGCATGCCGGGCTGGTTGAGCACGATGTCGAGCTCGGGATAACCTTGCTGCAGCACCGTGAAATGCATTTCCAGCCCCACGGCGCGCGCATTGATGGCGCGTACTTCCGCGTCTTCGGCGAAACCGTAGGTGGTCACCGGTTTGGTCACGAACGGGATGATGGCGCGTACGTGCGGGTCATCGATGCACAGCATGGCGCGGCCATAGAAGGGCAAACGGTGCGTGAACTGCACGAAGGCCTGCTTGAGCTTTTCAAAATCGTGCTCGTAGGTGTCCATATGATCGGCGTCGATATTCGTGATGACTTCGATCATCGGCGTCAGGTTCAAAAACGAGGCATCCGATTCATCGGCTTCGGCCACCAGGTAATCGCCGGAACCGAGCTTGGCGTTCGCGCCGGCGCTGGTCAACCGGCCACCGATCACAAACGTGGGATCGAGCCCGCCCTGCGCCAGCACCGAAGCGACCAGGCTGGTGGTGGTGGTTTTACCGTGCGTGCCGGCGATGGCGATACCGCGTTTCAAGCGCATCAATTCACCGAGCATCACGGCGCGCGGCACCAGCGGGATCTTGCGCGCACGCGCCGCCGCGACTTCAGGATTGTCTTGCGGGACAGCGCCCGACGTCACCACCGCATCGGCGTCGCCGATGTTTTCTGCCGCGTGACCGAGCATGACGGTCGCGCCCAGACTCGCCAGGCGCTGCGTTGCCGCATTGCTGCCCAGGTCGGAGCCCGACACTTTGTAGCCCAGATTGACCAGCACTTCGGCGATGCCGCTCATGCCGCTGCCGCCGATGCCGACAAAGTGGATATTGTTTACTTTATGCTTCACAGAGCTAACCTCATGCCAATTTTTCCAATACGTTTGCGATCGCCGCATTGGCGTCGCGCTTGCCTGCTGCCAGTGCCGCCTGCGCCATCTGCTGGCAGGCGTCGCGGCCCAGCGACGCCAGCAAAGCGCTCAGCGACGCTGCACTCATTTCATGTTGCGGCAAATGAATCGCCGCACCCTGCTTTGCCATCCATTGGGCGTTATTGCGCTGATGGCTGGTGGTCGACGCCACTAGCGGCACCAGCACGCTGGCCACGCCGGCGGCCGTCAATTCCGACAGGGTGATCGCGCCTGCGCGGCAAATCACTACATCGGCTTCGGCATAGGCCCTGGCCATGTCGTCGATAAAGTCGACCACATAGGCGCTCACGCCTGCCTCGGCATACGCTGCGCGCAAGGCATCGATATTCTTTTTGCCCGACTGGTGCGTCACCTGCGGACGTTCGCCTTCCGGCATCAGCGCCAGCGCGGCGGGCAAGCTGTCGTTCAGCGCTTTGGCGCCCAGGCTGCCGCCCACCACCAGGATGCGCAGCGGGCCGCTGCGGCCAGCGTAACGTTCGGCCGGCGGCGCCATGTCGAGGATTTCCTGGCGCACGGGATTGCCTGTGACGACAGCCTTGCCGGCAGCAGCGCCGAAATCGGCAGGAAAGCCGAAGCATACGCGCTGCGCCAGGGGAGCGAGCGTCTTGTTGGACAAGAGCAGCGCCGCATCGGCATTCACCAGCACCAGCGGCACGCCCTTCAGGCGCGCCATCAGGCCGCCCGGCACCGTCACATAACCGCCCATGCCCATCACCACGTCCGGCTTGCGGGCCGAAATAAAACGGCGGATGGCGAAGAAACTGGCCAACATCTTGAAGCCGCCCTGGATGGTGTGCACCAGGCCCTTGCCGCGCATGCCGGAAAAGGCGATGGCATCCATCGGGATGCCGCTCTTGGGCACCAGCTCCTGCTCCATGCCGTGCGTAGTCCCCAGCCAGCTCACTTCCCAGCCGCGCGCGCGCATCGTCTGCGCAATCGCCAGGCCAGGGAAAATATGGCCGCCGGTACCGGCCGCCATGATCATCAGTTTTTTCGCGGGTTTCAAATTCGTCACAGTCTTTACGTCAGTCATAGCCGGCCTCCGCGCATCAGGATCCGGTTTTCATAATCGATGCGCAGCAAAATCGCCAGGCCGATACAGTTGATCAGCACACCCGTGCCGCCATAACTCATCAAAGGCAAGGTCAGGCCTTTGGTTGGCAACAGGCCCAGGTTCACGCCCATATTGATAAACGTCTGCACGCCGATCCAGATGGCGATGCCCTTGGCGGTCAGGCCGGCAAAGGTCTGGTCGATGGCGATCGCCTGGCGGCCGATGTCGAAGGCGCGCTTGATGATCCAGTAAAACATGCCGATCACGATCAGCACGCCGACCAGGCCCAGTTCTTCGCCGATCACGGCCAGCAAAAAGTCGGTATGCGCTTCGGGCAGGTAATGCAGCTTTTCCACGCTGCCACCCAGGCCTACGCCGAATATCTCACCACGGCCGAAGGCGATCAGCGAGTGCGTCAGCTGATATGCCTTGTTCAGCGCATTGTCTTCCTGCCACGGATCGAGATAAGCAAAAAACCGCTCACGGCGGAATTTCGACAAGGCGATGATGGTCACGAAAATCGCCGTCAGCATGGCGCCGATGCCGCCGAACCAGATGGCGTTCACGCCGCCCAGGAACAGAATGCCCATGGCGATGCAGACGATCACGCCGAAAGCGCCCAGATCGGGTTCCATCAGCAGCAGCAAGCCGACAAAGCTGACCGCCAGCGCCATCGGCATGAAGCCCTTGGTCAGCTTGTGCATGTATTCCTGCTTGCGCACCGTGTAATCGGCCGCGTACAGCACCATCACCACCTTCATCAGTTCGGACGGCTGCGGGCGCAAACCCGGTAAATTCAACCAGCGGCGGCCGCCGTTGACGGACACGCCCAGGCCCGGCACCAGCACCATTACCAGCAGCACCAGGGTGCCGATGAACAGCCAGGGCGCCATTTTTTGCCAGGTCGAGACGCGGATGCGGAACACCAGTGCGCTGACGACTACCGAAATGGCGATGAACAGGGCCTGGCGGACGACAAAATAATTGTTGGTATAGGCAGCGAACTTGCGCGCATCGGACAGCGAGATCGAGGCCGAATACACCATCACCATGCCCAGCAACATCAGCAGCAGCACCACCCACACCAGCGGCTTGTCGTACTCCATCATCTTCGACTGCCGCGCGCGGCTATCGAGCGGCTTGCCAGCCGATGGGGTACCGAAACCGAAAGGCAGCTGGAAGGCCATCAGATATCCTGTCCGTTTTCCAGGGCGATGTCGCGCACGGCGTCGACAAACACCTGTGCGCGATGCGCATAGTTCTTGAACATGTCCAGGCTGGCGCACGCTGGCGACAGCAGGACTGCATCATGGGCTTGCGCCAGTGCGCTGGCGCGCTTGACCGCCTCTGGCAAGGTGACGCAATCAAACAGCTCCACGCCGGCCGGCTCCAGGGCCGCGCGCAAGGCCGGTGCATCGCGGCCGATCAGCACCACGGCGCGCACATAGCGCGACACGGGTTCAGCCAACGGCGAGAAATCCTGGCCCTTGCCATCGCCGCCGGCGATCAGCACCAGCCGCTGCTCTGCACCGCCGAAGGCCTTGCCCAGGCCGTACAGGGCAGCCACCGTGGCGCCCACGTTGGTGCCCTTGCTGTCATCGTAGTATTCGACGTCATTGACGGCCGTGATCAGTTCCACGCGGTGCGGCTCGCCCTGGTATTCACGCACCCCATGCAGCAACGGCGCGAATGGCAGGCCGATGGCGCGGCACAGGGCCAGCGCCGCCAGCGCGTTCGAGGCATTGTGCTGGCCGCGGATTTTCAGCGCGTCGGCCGGCATCAGTTTTTTCGCCAGGGTAGGCACCGGTTCCGGCGCCGGATCATTCTTGCGGCGTTTTTTCTCGATCACTTCTTCGCTGGGCACGGCTTGCGACAGCCAGAAAATGCCGCGCTCATTGACCAGGCCAAAGCTGTCGGCCTCCACCGGCTCGCCCGTGCCGAAAGTGACCGTCTCGCCCAGTGGATCGGCCATGCGCATGACCGCTGCATCGTCGCGGTTCAGCACGCGCACGGTATCGGTGCCAAAGATGCGCGCCTTGTCCTGGCCGTAGGCAGCCATGTCGCCATGCCAGTCCAAGTGATCCTGCGACAGGTTCAGCACAGTAGCCGCATCGGCTTGCAGGCTGAAGGTGGTGTGCAGCTGGAAGCTGGACAACTCCAGCACCCATGCTTGCGGCAAGGTGCTGGCGGCCGGTTCGGCAGGCTCGGCGCCCTCTTCTTCCACCACTGCTACTGGCGCCGGCTCGGCGTCGAGCACCTCGCGCAGCACATCCAGTGCGGCCGGGCTGATATTGCCGGCCACGCGCACCGACAAGCCCGCGCGTTCGCACAGCAGGCCCACCAGGCTGGTGACCGTGGTCTTGCCATTGGTGCCCGTGATGGCGATGACTTTCGGCGCGTAGCCGCGTTGCGCTTTCAGCGCTGCCAGCGCTTGCGCGAACAGTTCGATCTCGCCCCATACGGGGATGTTTTTCTCTGCAGCGGCTGGCGCGATCTCCGCCAGTTCGCGCTGCGGCGCCAAGCCGGGGCTGACGGCGACAAAGTCCACGCCATCGAGCAAATCAGCGCTGAAGGGACCCGCAAAAAATTGCGCCTGCGGCACGGCCGCCTGCAACGCGCCCAGGCGCTCGGGCGCCTGGCGCGTGTCGGCCACGCGCACGGCAGCGCCGCTGCGGGCCAGCCACAGGGCCATCGCCAGTCCCGACTCTCCGAGACCGAGCACCAGTGCAGTTTTAGCGTCGTACATCTTCACGGCGGCATCCATTAACGCAGCTTCAAAGTAGTCAGTCCCAGCAGGACCAACATCATGGTGATGATCCAGAAACGCACAACCACTTGCGTCTCTTTCCAGCCTTTTTGTTCAAAATGGTGGTGCAAGGGCGCCATCAGGAAAACGCGGCGGCCCACGCCATAACGCTTCTTGGTGTACTTGAACCAGACCACCTGGATGATCACAGACAAGGTTTCGACCACGAAGATGCCACCCATGATGAACAGCACAATTTCCTGGCGTACGATCACAGCGATGGTGCCCAGGGCGCCGCCCAGGGCCAGCGCGCCCACGTCGCCCATGAAGACTTTGGCGGGGTGCGTGTTATACCAGAGGAAGGCCAGGCCGGAACCAGCCAGCGCGCCGCAGAAAATCACCAGTTCGCCGGCGCCCGGAATGTGCGGAATGAACAGGTAGCGCGCATAGGTCGCGTTGCCGGTCAAATAGGCGAACAGGCCCAGAGCCGTACCCACCATCACGGTCGGCATGATGGCCAGACCATCGAGACCATCGGTGAAATTGACAGCATTGCTGGTGCCGACGATGACGCAATAAGTCAAAGCAATGAAGCCCCACACGCCCAGCGGATAGCTGATGGTTTTAAAGAAGGGCACGATCAGGTCGGCCTTCGGCGGCAAGTCCATCGCAAAGCCCGACTGCACCCAGGCGTAGATCAGATTCCATACCTGGCCTGCGTTCGGCTCGGAGATCGAAACGGAAAACGCCAGGTAAAAGGCGGCGACGATGCCGATCAGCGACTGCCAGAAGTATTTTTCGCGCGAGCGCATGCCTTCAGGGTCTTGATGCACCACCTTGCGGTAGTCATCGGCCCAGCCAACGGCGCCAAAGCCCAGGGTGACAATCAGCACGGGCCAGATGAAACGGTTCGACAGATCGGCCCACAGCAGGGTGGAAACACCGATGGCGATCAGGATCAGCACACCGCCCATGGTCGGCGTGCCGTGTTTTTTCAGATGCGTTTGCGGACCATCGGTACGCACGGCCTGGCCGACCTTCATGCGGGTCAGCATGCGGATCACGGCCGGACCGGCGCACAGGCCGATCAGGATGGCCGTCAGGGTCGCGAACACGGCGCGGAACGTGATGAAGTTAAAGACCCGCAGCGGGCCAATAGTGTCCTGGAAATACTGAGCGAGCCAGAGCAGCATGATTAGTGAGCTTCCTTGTTACTGTTATTTGAACCAATCAAATGCTGCACGGCCCGTTCCATCCTCATGAAACGGGAGCCCTTGATTAATACTGTTGCATCCGAGCGGCCAGCCAGATGCGCATCGAGCGCCGCCAGCAAACCGTCGAACTGTTCGAAATACTCCACGACCGTGCCCGAGTCCAGGCTTGCGCCGGCCTTGACCGCATTGACTGCATAGCGCGTCAAGCCGCCCGTCGCCAGCACATGTTCTATGCCTTTGGCGGCCGCGTAGGCGCCGATCTCTTCGTGGAACTGCTGCCCCTGCGTACCGACTTCGCCCATCTCGCCAAGTACCAGGATGCGTGGTGCGGCGCTGGCCGCCAATACATCGATGGCCGCCCGCACCGAATCCGGATTGGCGTTATACGTGTCATCGATGATGGTGGCGCCATTGGCCGCGCGTTTTTTCTGCAGGCGTCCCGCCACTGGCGCGAACGCTTCCAGGCCCTGCTTGATCTGTTCAAGGCTGATGCCGGCGCCGATGGCGCATGCCGCCGCCGCCAGCGCATTGCGCACATTGTGCTCGCCTGCCGCCTGCAGGGCGACGAAGAACTGGCGCACGCCGCCATCCTCGTCACGCACGCTGATGAACAAGTCGCTGCCAAAGTCTTCTGCTGCGCGATGCGTGCAGCTCACGTCCGCCTCTTTGACCAGGCCAAAGCTGATCACGCGGCGCGCGCCGGCCAGCGCGCGCCACAGCGGCGTAAATTCGTCGCCGTGCGGGAAGACCGCCACGCCGTCCACCGCCAAGGCTGACAACGCGGCGCCATTCTCGCGCGCCACCGCTTCCACGGTATGCATGAATTCCTGGTGCTCACGCTGGGCGTTGTTCACCATCGCCAGGGTAGGCGCGGCAATCGCTGCCAGGCGGCCGATTTCGCCGGCGTGGTTCATGCCCATTTCAATCACGGCCGCCTGGTGGCTGCCATCGAGGCGGAACAGGGTCAGCGGCACGCCGATTTCATTATTCAGATTACCGCGCGTGGCCAGGCGGCCTTCCTCGCCAAAGGCGGCCGCCAGGATAGAAGAAATCATCTCCTTGACGGTGGTCTTGCCATTGCTGCCGGTGACGCCGATCACGGGCAGGCTGAAACGGCGGCGCCAGGCGTTGGCGATGCGGCCCAGCGCCACCAGCGTATCGGCCACCACGATGGCCGGCACTTTGCTGCTGTCCCAGCCCTCCGGCAAATGCTCGACCACCACTGCGGCCACGCCCTTGTCTGCGACTTGTGTCAAGAAATCGTGGGCGTCAAAACTCTCACCGCGCAGGGCAACAAACAGCGAACCGACAGGCGCGCTGCGGCTATCGGTCGACACGCCGGCAAACGCGCGGCCGGCATCGCCCGTCAGGCGGGCGCCGTCCAGCGATGGCAGCAATTCGGATAGGGTAGCGTGCATCATCAATTCGTCCTCATCATGGTCAGGCGCGCCGACAGGGCCAGCTGCGCATGGTCGGCATCCGAGAACGGCAGTTTCTTGCCCTTGATTTCCTGGTACGGTTCATGGCCCTTGCCTGCCAACAGGATCACGTCCGGCTTGGCGGCATGCTTGATGGCCGACAGAATGGCGGCAGCGCGGTCTTCAATCGCTTGCGGCTGCGGGCCTTCGCTACGCATGCCGGCCACGATCTGGCTGATGATGGCGTGCGGGTCTTCGCTGCGCGGATTGTCGCTGGTGACCAGCACATGGTCGGCCAGCTGGGCAATGGCGCCCATTTGCGGACGCTTGCCCGGATCGCGGTCGCCGCCGCAGCCAAACACGCACCACAACTCGCCACCGCGCTCCTGCGCTACTTGCCGCAAGGCTGCCAGTGTTTTTTCCAGTGCGTCGGGCGTATGGGCGTAGTCGATCACCACCGTCGGCGCTTCCTGACCGCCCACCTGCTGCATGCGGCCGGGGGCCGGCAGCAAGGATTCGATGCCGTCGATAGCCGCGCGCAAACCGGTGCCGTGCGCCAGCAAGGCGCCCAGCACGGCCAGTGCATTGCTGATATTGAAGTGGCCGATCAGCTGCGTCTTGACCAGCGCCACGCCCAGTGGGCATTCCAGGTGGAAGTCGGTGCCGGCGTTACGGCTGCGGAACTGGCTGGCGCGCAGTGTCAGCACGCCCGGCAGGTCCGGTACCAGCGCAGCGTCTTGCAGGGTGTAGCCAATCACGGGAATCTCGCCCGTCAGCTTGCCCGCCACGTGCCCCGCCAAACGCAAACCCATGGCGTCGTCGAGGTTGATCACGGCCGTCTTCAGGCCCGGCCAGTCGAACAGCTTGACCTTGGCCGCCTCGTAGGCTGCCATGTCACCATGGTAGTCCAGGTGGTCGCGCGTCAGATTGGTAAACATCGCCACATCGAAATGCATGCCGGCCGCGCGCTGCTGGTCCAGGCCGATCGACGATACTTCAATCGCCACCGCCTGCGCGCCGGCGTCGCGCATGGCCGCCAGTTTGCGCGCCAGCAGCACGGCGTCTGGCGTGGTGTAGCCGGTCACGTCAAATTCGATTTCGCCGCGCGGCTTGCACAGGCCGACGCCCAGGGTGCCGATCACGGACGACGTCTCGCCCAGATGCGCGAGCGCCTGCGCCAGCCACAGTGCGCAGGAGGTTTTTCCATTCGTACCCGTCACGCCGGCGCTGAACATGGCGCTGTCGGGCATGCCGTACACCGCATGCGCGATGGGGCCGGCCTGGGTTTTCAGGCCGGCCACGGCCAGTTGCGGCACGTCCCAGCTGGCATCCCAGGCAAAGCCGGCATCGTCATACACGATGGCGGCCGCGCCCTGGGCGATGGCGGCTTGAATAAAATGCGTCGCGCCTGCATAGGCGAAAAACACGTCGCCGCGCTGTACGCGGCGCGAGTCGGATGTCAGCTGCCCCGAGGGCGCAGCTGCCTTGATCCACAAACTGATGTCTTGTATGGTCATGAGTGACTTCACATGGCCTCCGGACCGCCATTGGCGGGGACCACGATTTCGGTAACGGAAGAATCGGGCGGCACGTTCGCTGCGCGCAGCGCGTTGGTCGCAATCGCCGCGAACGCAGGGGCGGCAACCTGGCCGCCGTAATGGTAAAGGCCCGTCGGTTCATCGATCATCACCGCAATGATGAAGCGCGGCGCCGACAATGGCGCCAGACCAACGAAGGAACCGATATATTTGCGCGGCATCGCGTACTTGCCGTTTTCAACCTTGTAAGCTGTCCCCGTCTTGCCGCCCACGCGGTAGCCGGCGACCTGCGCCCGCTTGGCCGAACCATGCGGGCCCGACACCACCAGTTCGAGCATGGCGCGCATGTCGGCGGCGGTTTGCGGCTTGATGATTTGCTGGCCTACCGGCGCTTCGGTGACCTTCTGGAACGACAGCGGAATCGTGTCGCCATTACGCGCAAACATCATGTAGGCGCGTGCCAGCTGGATCAGCGAGACCGAGATGCCGTTACCGTAGCTCATGGTCGCCTGTTCCACCGGACGCCACGATTTATACGGACGCACGCGGCCTGCCACGGCGCCGGGGAAACCCCATTTCGGCTGCTGGCCGAAGCCCACCTTGGTAAACATTTCCCACATATCTTGCGCCGGCATGCTCAGCGCGATCTTCGAAGCGCCGATATTGGACGACATTTCAATCACTTCCGAGGCGCTGATGACGCCATGCGCCGAGGTGTCGGTAATGGTGCGGTCGGCAATCGTGTAACGGCCCTTGCCCGTGTCGATCAGGGTGGTCGGCTTGATACGGCCCTCGTCGAGCGCCAGCGCCACCGTGAACGGCTTCAGGGTCGAACCCGGCTCGAAGGTATCGGTCATCACGCGGTTACGCAATTGCTGGCCGGTCAGGGTGCGCCTGTCATTCGGGTCGTAGCTGGGGTAGTTGGCCAGAGCCAGCACTTCGCCCGTATGCACGTCCAGCACCACGGCGCCGCCCGCCTTGGCGTTGAATTTTTGTACCGCTTCTTTCAGCTGCGTGTAGGCGATGTACTGTATCTTGCTGTCGACCGACAGGGTCAGGTCCTTGCCATCGTGCGGTTCGTGGATAAAACCGATGTCTTCGACGATATGGCCCAGGCGGTCCTTGATCACGCGGCGGCTGCCATCGCTGCCCGCCAGGGTTTTCTGCTGCGCCAGTTCCATGCTTTCCTGGCCCACGTCTTCCACATTGGTGAAGCCGACCAGATGGGTCATGACTTCGCCCTGCGGATAATAGCGCTTGTATTCCTTGCGCTCGTCGATACCGCCGATGCGCAGTTTGGCGATCTTGTCGGCCACGTCCATCTCGACCTGGCGCTTCAGGTACACAAAGCTGCGGTCGGAATCTAGCTTCTTGCGCAATTCCGTGACGTTCATTTCCAGCAAGGCAGCGAGCGCATTGATTTTTTCAGGTGGCGCCTGCAGCACATCCTCAGGAATCGCCCAGATGGCTTTTACCGGCACGGACGACGCCAGTACCTGGCCATTGCGGTCGGTGATCTTGCCGCGCGTGGCCGGCAAATCGAGGGTGCGCTCATAGCGGGCGGCGCCCTGCTTTTGCAGGAACTGCGTCGATACGCCCTGCAGCCACATGGCGCGCGCGCCCAGGCCGACGAAGGAGAAGAACAGCAGGAACAGCACGACGCGCGAACGCCATACGGGCAGGCGTACCGCCAGTACAGGGTTCTTCGAGAATGGCACGCCTTTCGACGCTGCCACCCGGCCGTTGCTGTTACCACCCAACTTCATTACTCGCCCTCCGTCAGATATTGCGTGCGCGACGCCGTCAGCGGCGTCATGCTCAGGTCGCGCCGTGCAATCGCTTCGATACGTTCATGCTTGCCCAAGGTGGACTGGTCCAGCTGCAGCTGCGCCCAGTCGATGTCAAGCTGGCGCGACAACTGCTGCGCGCGGTCCAGGTCGATCAGCAAATGGCGCGACTGGTACTGCGCATTCACATGCGACAGGCCGCATACGACCAGCAGGGCCGACAGCACGACGCACAGCTTGCCAGTCATCGCGCGCCATCCTTGGCAGCTGCGGCCAGCGGCAATCGCTGCGCCACGCGCATCACGGCCGAACGCGAACGCGGATTGGCTTCAATCTCGGCGCCGGACGGCTTCATCTTCGAAATCAGCTTCATTTCAGGCTGCGGCAAGTCCACTGCGCGGATCGGCAGGCGGCGGTCAGGCTGCTCCACGTTCGCCTTCGAGGCGAAAAAGCGCTTGACCATGCGGTCTTCCAGCGAGTGAAAGCTGATCACGGCCATGCGCGCGCCGGGCGCCAGGCTGGCATACGCCTGGTTCAAGCCGATCTCGAGATCCTCGAGCTCTTTGTTAATGAAAATGCGTATGGCCTGAAAGGTGCGGGTAGCGGGGTCCTTACCCTTCTCGCGGGTCTTGACGGCGCCTGCCACGATGCTGGCAAGCTGTCGTGTGCTTGAAATTGGCTGGACTGCCCGGCCAGCAACAATCGCCTTTGCAATCTGAAAAGCAAACCGTTCTTCCCCATAATCGCGTATCACCTTTTCTAAATTCTGCTCGGTTTCCACGGCCAGCCACTCGGCTGCGGAAATGCCGCGCGTGGTATCCATGCGCATGTCCAGCGGTCCGTCGTTGCGGAAGCTGAAACCGCGCGCCGCATCGTCGACCTGCGGCGAAGAGATGCCCAGGTCGAGCAGGATGCCGTCCACCTGCTGCACGCCATGCGCGGCCAGGCTGGCCGTCATGGTGGCAAAGCTGTCATGGACGATTTCAAAACGCGGGTCGGCTATCTGTTCGGCGGTGGCGATGGCTTGCAAGTCCTTGTCGAAGCCGATCAGGCGTGCGTCGCTGGCCAGACGCGACAGGATCAAGCGGCTGTGGCCACCGCGGCCAAACGTGCCATCGACATAAATGCCGTGCGCGCGGTCGCCCGACAGGTCGAGCGCATCGACCGCTTCATCGAGCAGCACCGTGCGATGCTGAAATTCCGGCACCGTGAGTAGTGTCATTACGGAGCCTTAGAAAGAAAAATTGGAAAGTACATCGGGTGTGCCGCCGGCGATGGCCTGCTGTTCTTGCTCGGCCAGTCGGGCGGCGTCCCATATTTCAAAGTGGCTGCCCATGCCCATCATCATCACTTCGCGCGACAAGCCTACGGCGTTGCGCAATTCAGGCGAGATCAGCACGCGGCCAGCCGAGTCCAGCTCGACGTCAACGGCGTTGCCAAGGAAGATGCGCTGCCAGGCGCGCGCCGACATGGGCCAGGCGGCGATTTGCTGGCGGTGGCTTTCCCACACGGGACGGGGGAAAAACAGCAGGCAGCCATCGGGGTGTTTGGTCAGGGTCAGACGGCCTTCGCATTGTATCGACAGCGCGTCACGGTGCTTGGCGGGGATAGACATCCTGCCTTTGGCATCGAGATTGATTGCGGACGCGCCTTGAAACACGGAAGACCTTTTTGAGCTTGGTTTGCGACACCGTCGTATCGCGCTGCAGAGGGAAAAATTCCCACAAAAACACACTTTTTCACACAGTTGCCCACTTTAGAGTAAGCAAAGATAGTGGTCAAGCGGTTTCCGATTGGCAAAACAGGAATTTTGTTAATGAAATTAAGGACTTAGCGCATATCGTTGAAGGAGTCTCAAATAAAAATATATCGATAAATTAGATACTTATGGAAGATACTGAATGTGCTACCTCATCTGCACACATGTGTTTTCCTACTATAAAGATCGAAAAAAGCGAAATCAAAAAATTGAAATTTTTACAGTTAGTTGATACATGACAATATTTTCCAGATTCGGGCACAAGCGTAAATCCAGCACCGAAAAGTCATGATTAACAGATAATTTTTCAGCCACTTCCACTCACAGCCCAGTCATTCTCCGGGCTGGACGCAGTGCTGGAAATTTATTTTGCATTGCAGCAATTAATTAAATATTAGAAACTTTAACCTATTATCCATTTTAGTTGTCTATACAACTTATTTGTAAATGGTGTTTATTTGAAAATAAAAAAAGCCCCATTGCGGTAATGCCGTTCAGTTAAGACTGAACGGCATTTTTATTTGGGTCTTGTAAACGGCAAGTTCAGCTGTTAACCTGCCGAGCATGCTCGATGACCCT
>NZ_JACHCI010000031.1 GCF_014200675.1 Janthinobacterium saanense
CCACAACGCGCTTTGAATAACGAAACGCCGGTGCAGGCGATGAAGAAATGGCAGGCGGAAAAGCCGGAATTATTCGTTAAACGCGTTTATAACCAGGCGGGTCTTGACATTTAGTGACTATTAATACTTAGTAAGAACAATTTGAACGTCAGTAATCATCCGTTCTTTATCGATTGTACTAACTAATTTATTAGAAAAAAAATCTATCCTGATGACAAAAAATTAGAGATCAACGGTAATTCCAAGTATTGTTGAAAAATGGGATATCGTCGTCATCTATTCCTGCGTAAAACGGGCCGCTGTCTGCATCGTCGGAATTGACAACTGAAAAGTAACAGCAGTCAAGGTCAAATTGCTCCTTAACACGTTGCGCCAAATTTCCTGTCATTTTTTGTCGCTGGCGGAGGCTTTTACCATCAGAAAAACCGTATAGGTTCGCTAAATATCGACCGTCTTTTGTAACGAAAATACGTTCTTCCTTAAGAAGACACCGAACAAAGAGATTTGTTCCGTCGTGTAGCCACAGCCAACATCCACCAAACTCTCCGTACTCATCCCGGCCAGCCCATTTCTCTATTTTTGAAACTTCATTGTCGAACCATGCGGTTACTCTGTAAATCACATCGCTCTTGATGGTGAAGTATTGATCCAGATCAATCGTTGCGCATTGGATCACTGAACTCAGATTTCCTCTATCACGAATATTTTTTACTGAGGCGAGATTTTCAGTAACTAGAATAAAATCAAATGTTTGTTTATCCGCAATTCCCGCATCCACGAGCGCCAACATATCTCCAGCAACTAGCAGCCCCTGTTCGTGAGTCTTTACAATAGCACTAATTCCTGAAATTCTTTCGAGGTAAAAATCCAATCCAGGAATATCGGACCAATCGCTAACGTGCCTCACTATTTCAGATGCCGTTACTTTTCCTTTAAATGGCCATCGCCATTCACATTCGTGAGTCCAATCTATTTTGATTTTTTCTGAAGATACATCGGGAACATATCTGTACTGTTCAGCTAGTGACAATTCTTGGTCTGAAAATGTACGCGAACCATCGAATGCAGTTCTAGGCCATATCGTTGGTTCTTCACTAAGACCGTAAATAACTTTACGTGCGCCCAAACGCCGCATATTTTCTTTTGGAAAAACCAGAGCTACCTCGCCCATTGCTTCGCCGCGAGCATGGCGTAATTGGCTCGACTCAACAAATGCTGCGATTGGCATATCTGTAAAACAAACAGCTGGATTAGGACCGTATATAGTTCGAACGTTGTTGCGATAGGACCAAGTAGCCCAAAGTCGGCCATTCCTCAATGCTGCCCGTAACATGAAGATTGCTGGCAGGTACGTATCTTCGTAAAGACTATGCCATCCCATATGCTCCGGCATTTCTATGGAGTTTGGACCCTCAAGGTCTATATCTCTGAAAAAATGGATTAAATAATCCGAAAGATCAAATCTATAATTGTTTTTCAAGATAAAATCCTTGTATAGGAGTATTCTGTTTTAGGAATTTTGTATTAATTCGGAATTTCAAAATATATATACAAAGCTTGTTGCTTTTGAGTGATATCGTATGGCTTTAACTTAATTGGGTGCTATTGTCATTCGATGATTTTTTACCAATGATGGAGGTATTCTAGCTGACGCAGCAATGATTCGTGTATCAATGTTCGATCCAATTCGCTTAGTCCGAGCAAAGGGCGCTCCGGGTACTTACACTCAGGCCCTTTCTTGGTCACGCGGCCCTGCTGACCAAACTGATGCACCCGCGCTACGCGCGCCACCCAGCCAAAGAAGCCGATATCGATCTGGTCATCGGTCGCCTTCACTTTTAAATACGGCAGCCTCTAAAACCAAGTGCAACACCTACTCTTGTAAGGTGTTGCCATGTCCAGAATCTATTGTCACTTAACAATCCAAGAGCGCGCTGTCGTGATGACGATGCGTGATGACCAGTGCAGTATCCGAACGATTGCTAAACGCCTTGGCCGTTCGCCTAGTTCGATCAGCCGCGAAATTCGGCGCAATGCCGGTACTGGCGTCTATGATGCAAACGTGTCGCATATACAAAGCGCCACGCGTCGAGTGCAGCCAAGACGCACACGCAAGCTGGAATCGAACAGCGTTCTTTTTCAAGTCGTGCGGCACTATCTCAAGTTGCTCTGGTCGCCTCAGCAAATTTCCAACATACTGAAGGCCATGTGGCCTAATGAAACCAATAAAACCGTCTCGCACGAAACCATTTATAACGCGATCTATCTGCATCCGCGTGGTGAACTCAAGCGCGAGTTGATCGCTTGCTTGCGACACCACAATCAGGTGCGCAAGCCTCGCAGTCGCGGTACCGACAGGCGCGGCCAGATCAAGGATATGCAAAGCATCCACATCCGCCCGCCAGAAATCGAGGATCGCGTCATCCCCGGTCATTGGGAAGGCGACTTGATCAAGGGCGAAGGTAACCGCTCCTCGGTCGGCACACTGGTCGAACGTACCACCCGTTTCGTGGTGCTGGCCAAGATGGATAATGCCGGCACCAAGTCCGTCGTCGACAGTTTCTCGGCCGTGCTCAATCGCGAACCGACGGCGCTACGCAAATCGATGACCTATGACCAAGGGCGCGAAATGCATGGCCATAAAATCCTCACCGAACGCACCGGCGTACAGATTTATTTTGCTGATCCGCATAGCCCATGGCAACGAGGATCGAACGAAAACACCAACGGACTGCTGCGGCAGTACATGCCGAAAGGCTCAGACCTGTCGATTTACTCACAGGAAGAACTGGATGCTATTGCACTGTCGATGAATACCAGGCCGAGACAAACGTTGGGCTGGAAGACGCCATTGGCGGTTTATACTGAACACATGATCAGGCTTCAATTACAAGCAGACTCCGTCCATTAACCTAGGTGTTGCATTTGGTAATTGAGACCGCCTACTTTGCGGTGCGGATTTTGTTGAACATCGCCGCCTTCTGTCGCTTGATCCGTCCATTCTTCCCCTTGAATTCCTTGCGCCGCTTGCGCGCTGGGTAGGCGGCGCCGTCCGGCCCCTGCTGCGCCTTGATGCGCTGCGCCTGGCTGCGGCCCAGGTCGATGGCTACCTTGTGATTGATGGCGCGGCGCTGGGCTGGCTGCAGTTTAGCCAGCAGGGCGCGCAGGTCGTCGCTCATGCCGTTGCCTGCGGCGTTTGCCATTCGGCCAGCAAGGTGCCGCCGGCGTAGAGTGTCCAGAAGTCGTCTGCGTAGGCTGGCGTGTCCTGTATTTCGGCCAGGTGCTTGATATCGAGGCGGCCGGCCTTGCCGCG
Organism: Janthinobacterium saanense; assembly: GCF_014200675.1. Classification (GTDB taxonomy): domain Bacteria; phylum Pseudomonadota; class Gammaproteobacteria; order Burkholderiales; family Burkholderiaceae_D; genus Janthinobacterium. Next base: position 3,314 of record NZ_JACHCI010000031.1, read on the forward strand.
TTTGACGGCCACGCGCTCGGTCAGTTCCAGCTTGATCGAGATATCGACCGTCTCATGGTTATTGAAATCGACTTCGAAGCTGACGCCATGTTTGCGCCGCTCTTCGTTGGCCATCAGGTCGAGCTGGTGGACTTTCAGCCAGGCGATCAGGGCCACCATGATGGCATCGGCGTCGCCCGCGTAGTCGGTCACGATCAGGTTGAGCTTAAAGCGGTATTCGAAGGAGAGCGAGGCGGTAGCACTGGCCACCACGTTGCCTTCGTCAACGAAGACCAGCAGGCGGTCGGGGTCGCGTTGCAGGTCGGGGATGGCGGCGGCCAGGTGCTGACGCAGGCTATTCGGTTTGTACATGGTAGGTGGCTCGCACGGTGTTGTAGGCGTCGATACAGGCGTTTAGCTGGCCGGTGGCGTCGTCGCCGTCGCCGGCAATGGCGCCAAGAGCTGCCGTAGTCGCTGGGTCAAGTTCGGCTCGCGCTTGGTGGCGATTTCCATCGGTAGTTGGGGTATCTGCGGCTGCACTGCAACTACCGGCAATGGGGATTGACACGAGCACAGCGCCGCTACGCACGCCAGCATTAAAACGGTCACGTTCAGTTTTTGCATGGGTTTGATCCTGGGTGAGTTGTTCGGCGCGCTGCGTCAGGGCGGCGCCGGCGGCGCGTTCCAGTGACAGCACGCGGGCGGTGGCCTGGGCCAGTGCGGTGGCAGGAGCCGGCCGGAGCCGAGGTCAGTTTGCCATTCGGACACGGACTGAGCACTGGATGGTGTTTTTTAGGAAAAGCAGCCCGCGCCTTAAAACCTGCTCAGAAGAATCGGAGAGGGTTGCGCTTGCAAGCGCAACCCGGTTTTGCGGCGGCGAGCGGTGCTCGCCGAAGTCCCGCAAAACCCCCGCGTCCTTACCGGACGCGGTTTGGATGCCCGGCTATCGGCGCCCTGGATAAAAAATAAAGGCCCCGTCGCTTGCGCTCGGGGGCCTTTATTTTTTATTCAGTGGTGGAGACGGCGGGAATCGAACCTACCGCCTATCCATATGCCATGGTGCTTGTAGCCGAATCATCGACTAAAGCTCGTCTTAGCGCTATATGTACTTATCGCGACTGGATAGGCGTGGTGCGACTAGGTATTAATCCCAAATATTTGGAAGGTTGCTTGCGATAGCATGAAACAGGGGGGGGGGGACAGCATTGCCAACTACCTTATATCTGTTCGCCAATGAGCTGTTCTCCGTATCTGGAAAGATAAAATTATCAGAAAAACCCTGTAGCCTTGCCGCTTCTCGATATGAAAAACGTCTCGCTCGACCGGCCGTCTCAAATTCCCAGCAGTCTGTATGAATTCTTTTAAGTACAGGGCTGATAGGATGCAAGGGCATATGACGCATATGGCTAACGATCGTTTTTGAGGTTTCCACCCAGTCCCGGCGCCTGTTTCGAGACATGTAATACCAGTGAAACGGATCCTCACAGAACTCACCCTCCGGCCAATCTGGTAAGCCGTGAAGGGCTTCACCAATAGAGCGAAACGGCTCTTGTCCTCGTGGGCCATGGGTTGGTAGGGGGAATTCATATTTCATGTTGAGATCTGACCGAATTCCAACGATCAAGATACGTTTGCGCTCCTGAGGTACTCCAAACTCATCTGCGCTGAGCAGCTTCCACTCGACGTTGTAGCCATGAGGGCCAGACGCTTTGAATTGCTCAATTTGATCCTGTAGCAAGTGCTTGTACGTTGAGCTACGCATCCCCGAGACGTTCTCCACAATGAATGCCTTCGGCTGGACTTGTCGTAGAGCGCGAACAAAGTCAAGATATAGGTAATTGATGCGGCGATCAGCCTGACGAGCTCCGCCTTGCGAAAATCCTTGGCAGGGATAGCAGCCCACTAGGAGCTCGGCCCTAGGGAATGTATCAATTTTTTGCACATTGCAGAGTTGGTAATCGGTTTCTGGATGGTTTGCCAGGTAAGTGTCCTTCGCGTACGGGATGATATCGTTTGCCATAACGATTTCAAAACCTGCTGTTACAAGGCCAGCATCTGACCCCCCACAGCCCGTAAACAAAGATACTGCTTTAGGCATAATTTTCCTTTTCAAACTGCTGCTGCAACAGCCATATCCGTAAGTTGGCTTAGCACGAAGGCAGAGCGACCTGCTATTGTACAATGCGACGCGTCGTAAGAACACATCATCATAGAGTTTTTTGGTGCTAAAAATGCAACAATTTAGAGGTGTGGGGGCATTTTTTGGATGTTAGGATGGCAATTTTGCACCATTGTTTTTTCTATTTAATATCATGTGAACGACCACTTTTTGTGGTAAGTTATATAACTTAATTTTAGCAGTGTTAGGAGATTGATAATGGTAACAAAAGTTTCGCAGCTGGCTACGCAAAAACCGGTCGACCGCGTTGCCATTTCTAATCTTGAACTTGATATTAAGAATCCCAGATTTGGCGAAAGTGCCGATGATTTTACGTCGCAGAGTGATGTCGTAGATTGGATCGTTGAGCAGTTCGGTGTTGATGACGTGATAAGTTCGCTTGCAATTAATGATTATTTCGATGCGGAACCGCTGATCGTCGAAAGCTCGGGTGCTCAGGGAAAATATATCGTCAAAGAGGGTAATCGCCGGCTCGCTGCGTGCTTTATTTTGGCGAAAGATCCGCGTGCAAAAAAACATTGGAAGAAAGCGGAGTCTTTTCATAAACGTGGCCATGCATTGGGCTGGACATCTGCGAAAAAATTGCCGGTTATCACTTTTAAGGATGATGAGGCAAAAGCACTTTTGTCTTATTTAGGCGTTCGACATATCGTATCCTCGCAGCCCTGGGACTCATTTGCTAAAGCAACTTGGATTTCTCATGTAGTTGCAAGTGAGACTTTAACGCTTGAAGAAATAGCAGAAGTGACAGGTGATAAGAATAAAACCATTTCCCGATTGCTTGAAGGTTATAACTTTGTCCGGCAACTGATTAGCGCTGGACTATTCGATCCCAAGACAAGTACTCGTAAAGGACGTGGCAGTAATGTCGACTATCCATTTTCATGGGTTTATACGTTGCTGGGGTATGGTCCAGTTAGAGAGTGGCTTTCTCTAAACGAAGGAAATCTACTTGAACCTGTACCTTCAGACAAGCTTGATGAAGCCTCGCTCACTTTAAGAGCAATGTTCGGAGATAAAGTGCGGCAAGTGCCGCCTGCAATATCTGATTCGCGTCAAATTGGCGAGTTGGCTGTGGCGCTTGGTAACTCGACAAAGAGAACGCTGCTGCGTAATGGTTACACAGTTGATGATATAGAAGAAGAGTCTAAACCAATTGCTGATCGTATTTCTGCACAGTTACTGTTTGCGCGGGATAGTTTGCGGACAGCAAATGCACTGCTTGGTGAGCATGATGTCCAGAGGAAAGAAGCATCTGAATTGATCGAGGTTATACGATCTGTAAGGAAGCAGGCAACTGAAATATTTAGGTCGCTAGAAGCTGTCGTAAGTGAGGACGACGATGAGTGAGGTAGTTGATAATTATGGCTGGGCCAAACGGGCTGCCTTAACTGCAGATGCTCATAATGCTGATCAAGCTGAAGTCGAAGCTATCAAGCAGACGATTGTTGCAACTGCAATATCAATGTATGACGAACGATTGGCTGAGGAGTTGGAGCCAGAAGGAAATAACCTCACCCGCATTGATGAACAGATGCTTGCTGACGTAGAGTTAGATTCTTTATCCGGTCGAATTATAGAAGAGATTCAACGGCGCGTGGAGTTATTAGGAGAGAATTATCCATTTACTTTGATAGACGGAAGTTTAGAGTATACCCCTAGCAAAACGGGTGTTTATGAATTCTGTTTGGCCGTGAGTACCGCTCCGAATTTAACTACTGGAAATTTTGTTGAGCTCGCCCGATATTTCGAAATACTTGCTGGAGATGTTGTTTGTCATTACATGGGCGTAGGTTCAAAATTTATTCGATCCGGTGCACCTGCATACCCGCAAGAGGCTTTAATTCGGACATTTAAGGGAGCAATTGATCACCTTCACAGTGAAACTGGCGAGTGGTGTTGGTCGCCGAGTGATGAGGCGGAAGCTGATTTGGCAGCGATAAAAGATGAAGGCATGGATTTTGTGGTATGGAAATCATTGGATCGCAGAAAGGGACGCTTGTTTGTTCTTGGTCAATGTGCGTGCGGTCGCACAGACTGGCATCAAAAAACAGATGATTTGAACTTGAGCCGTATTAAACGTTGGGTAAGGGAACTACCTCCGGTGCAGCCAATTAGAGCGTTCGCAACACCGCACAATGTTACTGCGACACTTGTATTTGGTACACTCTCCACTTATGCCGGTTTGTCGTTTGATCGTATTCGCCTTACGGCCGTTGCTAATTCGCCGATGAATAGAGATCATTTTTCAGTAAAACATGCACCTACGCTACTGAGGTTGACTCAGTTAGTAATCGCTGAGGCACGACTAGCGGAGGTCGCTTAATTACGCAAGCGGGATTTCAACTCTATGGGCCCAGCATACTAAGGAATTTGTATGCTGGGCAGATGAAAAGCGCGAATCGATAATTGGAAGCGTGGGCAGGGCCAGTTCTGCCATTCGGACACGGGCTGAGCATTAGATGGCGTTTTTAGGAAAATTAGCCCGCGCCCTAAAACCTAGTCAGAAGAATCGGAGGGGGTTGCGCTTGCAAGCGCAACCCGGTTTTGCGGCGGCGAGCTGTGCTCGCCGAAGTCCCGCAAAACCCCCGCGCCCGTACCGGACGCGGATTGGATGCCCGACTGTTTCGTCGTTGAATAAAAAAGTAAGGGCCCCGTCGCTTGCGCTCGAGGGCCCTTACTTTTTTATTCAGTGGTGGAGACGGCGGGAATCGAACCCGCGTCCGCAAGCACTCTACAGACAGTTCTACATACTTAGCACTATCATTTAATTTAACCGGTATGGCACGGATGTGCACGTTACATACAAGCGAGTCACCTATTATTTAGTCGAATGCTAAGTAACCCAGCATCAGACGAGTCCCTGTAAATGACTCCAGAGCTTTTGACGGCCCACCCCAGGGACGAGGTGTTCTAGAGCTAACAGCGATTAAGCTGCCAGTGCGTACGAGTTATCGTTTGCAGTTAAGTTTTTTCTGGGTGTATTTACGAGGTAACCAGCCCTCGGTATGCCCTGCGCTGCTTTGCAACCCACGTCGAAACCAGGTCGTCCCCACAGAACCTTCATTGTAGCGCAATCTTCACACTCTTGCATGATGCATTCAAGGTAATCATGGATAGAAACCCGAATCGATTGAGCTAGACGAATCGGAGAGGCCTGTGCCGATAGGCACAAGCCAGTTTTGCGGCAACCTGAAGAGCAGCGCTTGTTCCCAAGACTGAGACATTGCAAGTAGGGAATTCTTACTTCTAGCCCCGAAAGCAGATTCTGGGGTCAGACCCCAGCTTTCAGTTGCTGGCTAGAATAGAGGTTCTGGCGAGCATCAGTCGATAAAAAGCCCGTCTATCAAGCCGCCAGCTGCCTTTCCTGCTCTGCCTTCACCACGCCTTGTACCAGTTCCAGCAACGCCAATGGCGTATCGAGCAGGTGGTCGGCCTGCCAGTGTTGCGGCTCGATCGGGCCGCAGTAGCCCCAGGCGCAGGCGATGGTGCGCATGCCGGCGGCGCGGCCGGCCTGGATGTCGCGCAGGTCGTCGCCGACGTACCAGCAGGTTTCCGGCGCCAGGTCCAGGCGGCGGGCCGCTTCCAGCAGGGGGGCGGGGTGGGGTTTCGGGTGCGGCATGGTGTCGCCGGAGATCACGCAGCCGGCCGCGCCCAGGCCGATCGGGCCGACCAGTTTATCCGTGAAGCGGGCGGCCTTGTTGGTGACCACGCCCCAGGCCAGGCCCAGGGCGCTCAAACCTTCCAAGAGGGCAGGGATACCGTCAAATAAACGGCTTTCCACTGCCAGCGCGGCTTCGTAGTTGCTCAGGAAACCGTCTTTCAGGGCTTCGTAGCCGCTTTCGCCGGGTTGGACGCCATACGACGCGCCTATCATGCCGCGCGCGCCGGCCGAGGCGGTGGGGCGCAGGATGTCGTAGGGGGTGGGCGCCAGGCCGTCGCGGGCGCGCAGGCGGTTGATGGCCGCTGCCAGGTCGGGCGCGGTGTCGGCCAGGGTGCCGTCGAGGTCGAACAGGATGGCGCGCGGCGCTGGCAAGTGGTTTGTGGTCATGGCGGTCGTGTGGCTGGATCAGGATGAAAAAATGGCGGCCGTAGCCGCCTTGGGTGGTCTTGCCGCCTAGGCTGGCCGGGTGCAGGCCACCAGATAATTGACGCTGGTGTCGTTATTAAGTGAGTAAATCTTGGTTAATGGATTGTAGCCCATGCCACGCATGCTGTTGACGTCCAGGCCGGCGCTGCGGGCAAATTGCGACAGCTCGGCCGGGGTGATGAATTTGTCGTAGTCATGCGTGCCTTTTGGCAGCAAGCGCAACACATATTCGGCGCCCAGGATGGCGAACAGATAGGCTTTGGCGTTGCGGTTCAGGGTCGACATGAAAATGTGGCCACCCGGCTTGACCAGCGTGGCGCAGGCCTTGACGATGGCGGCCGGGTCGGGCACGTGTTCCAGCATTTCCATGCAGGTGACGACGTCGTACTGGCCCGCTTCGGCTTCGGCCATGGCTTCGGCGGCGATCAGCTTGTAGCGTACCTTGGCGCCCGATTCCAGGCTGTGCAGGTCGGCTACCTTCAGAGCCTTTTCGGACAGGTCGATGCCCGTCACGTCGGCGCCTTTGCGGGCCATCGATTCGGCCAGGATGCCGCCGCCGCAGCCGATGTCGATCACGCGCTTGCCGGCCAGCGGCACTTTTGCGTTGATCCATTCCAGGCGCAGGGGGTTAATTTCGTGCAGGGGACGAAACTCGGAAGTGGGGTCCCACCAGCGGTGGGCCAGCTCACTGAATTTTTGGATTTCAAGAGGGTCGGCGTTCATAGCTGGAATGATAGCGGCAATTTCACTATCGGGCAGCCACGGACGAAAAAAAACCCCGCCGTAGCGAGGTTTTTATCAGCTGCGCCTGACTTGCTGCTGCCGTCAGGCGCGGGCTGGGTAGTGATTACTTGTTGCGGGTACCAACAACTTCGATTTCCACGCGACGGTTTTTCGCACGACCTTCGGCAGTTTTGTTATCAGCAACAGGTTGTTTTTTGCCTTTGCCTTCGGTGTACACGCGGTTGCTTTCAACGCCTTTGGTGATCAGGTAGGCTTTGACAGCATCAGCACGACGTACCGACAGTTTTTGGTTGTAAGCATCGGTGCCGACGGAGTCGGTGTGACCTACAGCGATGATGACTTCCAGGTTGATGCCGCCCAGTTGAGCTGTCAGCTCGTCCAGTTTGGCTTTGCCTTCTGGCTTCAGCGTGGCTTTGTCGAAATCGAAGAATGCATCAGCAGCGAAGCTGACTTTTTCCGAGGTAGGAGCAACTGGTACTGGCACAACGACTGGCGCTGGTGCTGGAGCAGGAGCTGGTGCTGCTGGCGGTGGTGGCGGAGCCACGCACTTGCCGTTTTGCAGTGTTTCTGGTTCTACGCACAGTGGAACGTCGCAGCCTGGCACCGCATCAGCTGGTGTCCAGTAGCCGGTACGCCAGCACAGACCGAATGGATCACGCACGATTACGCCGCGAGCATCTTGCACATAGGCGCTTTTTGGGCTAGGTGCTTTCAGATCGGTGGTCACTGGCGCGAACGGTGGCGAGGTTGGGGTTTGAGCCGAAGCCGAGCCGGAGATCACTGCGGTTGCAGCGAAAAACAGCGTTACAAATTTATTCATTCTTCTTTCCTTTCGGGGGGTAATATCCGCAGCACAACACTGCGCTACTGGTGCTACGTGCCGAGATTTTATCATGTAGACCACATGCGCTCGTTTCGGATTGCGAAACTAGCAATTAACTTCCCAGTTATTTTGCCACACGCACAGGGGGTGCACGACCGTGGTTAAATCAAAGCTTCCCGGATTTTAGACCGCCCGTTGTTTCTGCGCAACGAAAATGCCCGATTATGAAGCGCTTGTAACATTTGATTACTTTTTGTGCCTGTTTTATGGGCAGAGGGCTTGAACTCGTGTTGCTATTGTGCATTAGTGTGTCCTCTTGACAAGCCCGGCCGCACAGCCTTGATGCAAATTGTTAATTTTTGCTGACCTGGCAATTTGTACTGATCGCAGGGCGCGCATGCTAAAATCGTGCGCTTGACTGTCACGGATGGGCACCAGGCCACGCCAGCAGCGCGCGGCACGGGGTCCACGACCACAGCCGCCTAGGATATGCAGTATTGCTCATACATTGCGTAACAGATAAGTTAACCACAGCCTGAGATCAGTCGAACCGCCAATGGATCAATTCGCAAAAGAAACAATTCCTATTTCCCTCGAAGAAGAGATGCGCAAGAGCTACCTCGATTACGCCATGAGCGTGATCGTCGGCCGGGCCTTGCCGGATGCACGTGATGGCTTGAAGCCGGTGCACCGCCGCGTCCTGTTCTCGATGCACGAGTCGAACTACGTGTGGAACCGTCCTTACGTCAAGTGCGCCCGCGTGGTCGGCGATACCATGGGTAAATACCACCCGCACGGCGACGCGTCGATCTACGACACCCTCGTGCGCATGGCGCAGGACTTCTCGCTGCGCTACACGCTCGTCGATGGCCAGGGCAACTTCGGCTCCGTCGATGGCGATGCCGCCGCGGCGATGCGTTACACCGAGTGCCGCCTGGACAAGATTGCCAGCGAACTGCTGGCCGACATCGATAAAGACACCGTCGATTTCGTGCCCAACTACGATGGCAAGGAAAAAGAACCGACGGTACTGCCGACGCGTATTCCCAACCTGCTGATCAACGGTTCCTCCGGTATCGCGGTCGGCATGGCGACCAATATCCCGCCGCACAACATCACCGAAGTGATCAACGGCGCGCTGCACGTGCTGCGCAACCCGGAATGCACGATCGATGAATTGATCGAGCTGATTCCTGCGCCGGACTTCCCGACCGCCGGCATTATCTACGGCGTATCGGGCGTGCGCGATGGTTACCGCACTGGCCGTGGCCGTGTGGTGATGCGCGCCAAGACGCACTTTGAAGAGTACGGCAAGGACGGCGGCCGCATCGCCATCATCGTCGACGAGCTGCCCTTCCAGGTCAACAAGAAGTCCCTGCTGGAACGCATCGCCGAAAACGTGCGCGACAAAAAGCTGGAAGGCATTTCCGACATCCGCGACGAGTCCGACAAATCGGGCATGCGCGTGGTGATCGAGCTCAAACGCGGCGAAGTGCCGGAAGTGGTGCTGAACAATCTGTACAAGCAGACCCAGTTGCAAGACACCTTCGGCATGAATATGGTGGCCCTGGTCGATGGCCAGCCGCGTTTGCTGAACCTGAAGCAGATGCTGCAATGCTTCCTGTCGCATCGCCGCGAAGTGGTCACGCGCCGCACCGTGTTCGAACTGCGCAAGGCGCGCGAACGCGGCCACGTGCTCGAAGGCCTGGCCGTTGCCCTGGCCAATATCGATGACTTCATCGCCATCATCAAGGCGGCGCCGACGCCGCCGATCGCCAAGGGCGAACTGATGGCGCGCGCCTGGGATTCGTCCGTGGTGCGCGAAATGCTGGCACGTACCGGCGACGGCAATACGCCAGGCGGCATCGACGCCTACCGTCCGGAAAGCCTGCCCAAGCACTACGGCATGCAGTCCGATGGCCTATATAAACTGTCCGACGACCAGGCGCAAGAGATCTTGCAAATGCGTTTGCAACGCCTGACCGGTCTGGAACAGGACAAGATCGTCAACGAGTACAAGGAAGTGATGGAACATATCGCCGACTTGCTCGACATCCTGGCCAAGCCGGAACGCGTGACCGTCATCATTACCGATGAAATGACGCTGGCGATGAACGAATACGGCGCCGGCAAGAAGGACGTACGCCGCTCGCAGATCGAACTGAACGCCACCGACCTCGAAACGGAAGACCTGATCACGCCGCAAGACATGGTGGTGACCCTGTCGCACACCGGCTACATGAAGGCGCAGCCGATCAGCGAATACCGCGCGCAAAAACGCGGCGGCCGCGGCAAGCAGGCGATGGCGACCAAAGAGGAAGACTGGATCGACCAGCTGTTCATCGCCAATACGCACGACTACATCCTGTGCTTCTCGGATCGTGGCCGCATGTACTGGCTGAAAGTGTGGGAAGTGCCGCAAGGCTCGCGCAATTCGCGCGGCAAGCCTATCGTCAATATGTTCCCGCTGCAGGACAACGAAAAGATCACCGTGATCCTGCCGCTGTCGGGCGAGAACCGCACCTTCCCGGAAGACCATTACGTGTTCATGTCGACCAGCCTCGGCACCGTGAAGAAAACGCCGCTGAAGGACTTCAGCAACCCACGCAAGGCCGGCATCATCGCGGTCGACCTGGACGATGGCGACTTCCTGATCGGCGCTGCGCTGACCGATGGCAAGCACGACGTGATGCTGTTCTCCGATTCGGGCAAGGCAGTGCGCTTCGACGAAAACGATGTGCGTCCGATGGGCCGTACGGCGCGCGGCGTGCGCGGCATGAATCTGGAAGAAGGCCAGCACGTGATCGCGCTGCTGGTGGCCGAGAACGAGCAGCAGTCGGTGCTGACGGCCACTGAAAACGGTTACGGCAAGCGTACGCCTATCCTTGAGTACACGCGCCATGGCCGTGGCACGAAAGGCATGATCGCCATCCAGACCAGCGAGCGCAACGGTAAAGTGGTTGCCGCGACCCTGGTCAATACCAGCGATGAAATCATGCTGATCACCACCGGCGGCGTGCTGATCCGTACCCGCGTGTCGGAAATCCGCGAAATGGGCCGTGCCACGCAAGGCGTGACCCTGATCGCCGTGGAAGACGGCACCAAGCTGTCGGGTCTGCAGCGTGTGGTGGAAACCGATATCGACGAAGTCGAACTGACGACGGAGGCGGCCAGTGCAGCGGTGGCTGAACCGGTGCCGGCCGATCCCGTCGACCCTGTCGACCCGGCCCAGCCGGAGTAAGATCATTGGGGCTCTTTCGGGAGCCCCAATTGCTGTTGGCGCGCCGTTTATGGCGCGCGCCATATGGCAGGCACGCCCAGCAGCCCTCATTCGGCTTCCCGTGCCTGTCCATGTCTTGAAAGCCCTGCATGATGAAAAAAATCGTCGCCATCCTCTTTGCCGCGTTGTCGCTGGCGTTGTTTGCCGCTGTGCCGGCGTTGGCGCAAAATGCCCAGGCCCCGGCGGCCAAGCAGGCTGAGCCCAGCCCTGCCATGAAAGTGGCGGTGCGCGACATGCTCGAAGCGATACAGTTTCCTGCCCTGACGCGGCAGATATTCGACCAGATGCTGCAATCGGTGCCGGCCATGATGCGCCAGGCCGCAGTGCAAAACGTCACCGGCAACGCGGACGTGAAAGAAAAGCGCCAGCAGCAGGCGCTGGCCAACGTCGAGGAAGAGATACCGCTGGCTGTCACCACGCTGACCGAGGTACTGAATGACCCGACCCTGACCGAAGAATTGCGTGCCGAGATGGTGCAACTGTATGCACGCTATTACACGGTGCAGGAAATTGAACAGCTGACGGCGTTCTACAAGACGCCGCTGGGCCGCAAGCTGCTGGCGACCATGCCGAAGCTGTCGGTCGAGTCGGTAGAGATCAGCCAGCGCGTGCTTATCCCGCGTGTTAATGCCGTGCTTGAAAAAATCATGCGGACTTCTACCGAGAAGCCCGATTAACCTTAAGCCCAGGACCGTATCGTGACGCATATTTATAACTTTTCCGCCGGCCCCGCCGTGCTGCCCAAGGAAGTGCTGGCGCAAGCCGCGGCCGAAATGCAGGACTGGCGCGGTAGCGGCATGTCGGTGATGGAGATGAGCCACCGTGGTCCTGAGTTCGTGTCCATCTACCGCCAGGCAGTGGCCGATCTGCGCGAGCTGCTGGCCGTGCCCGACAATTACAAGATATTGTTCCTGCAAGGCGGTGGCCTGGGCGAGAACGCCATCATCCCGATGAATCTGGTGGGCCACGGCGCCACCCAGCCGGCCACGGTTGATTTCGTGCACACGGGCAGCTGGTCGGGCAAGTCGATCAAGGAAGCGGCCAAGTACGCCCATGTGAACGTGGCCGCTTCGTCGCAGGCCAGCGGTTTTGCCGATGTGCCTGCGGCAGCGGATTGGAAGCTGACGCCAGGCGCCGCCTATCTGCATATCTGCACCAATGAAACCATCGATGGCGTGGAATACCAGCAGGCGCCGCAAGTGCCTGCCGGGACCACCATCGTGGCCGACATGTCCTCGCACATCCTGTCGCGCGTGATTGATGTGTCGCAATATGGTGTCATCTTCGGTGGCGCGCAAAAAAATATCGGCCCGGCCGGCCTGACGGTGGTCATCGTGCGCGAAGACTTGCTGGGCAAGGCCTTGCCGATCTGCCCGTCGGCGTTTGACTGGACCATCGTCGCCGAACATGAATCGATGTACAACACGCCGCCCACGTATTCCATCTATATCGCCGGCCTGGTTTTCCAGTGGCTGAAACGCCAGGGTGGCGTGGCGGCCATGGAACAGCGTAATATTGAGAAAGCGGCGCTGCTGTATGCGGCGCTCGATACGGACGACTTTTACCAGACCCGTGTCGCCCCCGCATACCGCTCGCGCATGACGATCCCGTTCTATCTGCGCGACGAGAGTTTGAACGATGCATTCCTGGCCGGCGCGAAGCAGCGCGGCTTGCTGCAACTGAAGGGCCACAAGTCCGTCGGCGGCATGCGTGCAGCGATTTATAACGCGATGCCGATCGAGGGTGTGCAAGCCCTGGTTGACTATTTGAACGAGTTTGCCGGACGCTGAGTCGCCATAGACGACCGCGCCGGCCCGCCGCCGGCGCAGGCCGTGCGCTTATGATTAAAATACAGCTGACGAAACAAACCCACCATGACTGACAAATTAAAACCGCTGCGTGAACAGATCGATGCGATCGACGCGCAAATCCTGGAACTGCTCAACCGCCGCGCGCTGGTCGCGCAAGCAGTGGGGCACGTGAAAGCCGAAACCCAGGCGCCCGTGTTCCGCCCCGAACGCGAAGCGCAAGTGCTGCGCGGCGTGGCCGAGCGCAATCCCGGCCCGATGGGCGACCGCGAAGTGCAAACCATCTTCCGTGAAATCATGTCGTCCTGCCGCGCGCTGGAAAAGCGCGTCACCGTCGCCTACCTGGGCCCGGCCGGCACCTTCAGCGAACAAGCCGTGTACCAGCAATTCGGTACTGCCGTCGATGGCTTGCCTTGCGCCTCCATCGATGAAGTTTTCCGCTCCACCGAGGCGGGCACGGCGGACTTCGGCGTGGTGCCGATCGAGAATTCCTCGGAAGGCGCCGTCAACCGCACCCTGGACATGATGCTGCAAACAAGCCTCATCATCAGCGGCGAAGTGGCGATTGCCGTCCACCACAGCCTGATGACGAAGAGCGGCAATATGGATGGCGTAACCGTCATCTGCGCCCATTCGCAGGCGCTGGCCCAGTGCCAGGCCTGGCTGAACCAGCACTATCCGCATATCGAACGGCGCGCCGTGGCATCGAACGCCGAAGCGGCCCGCATGGCCGGCGGCGATGCGGCGATAGCTGCGATTGCCAGCGAACTGGCCGGTACGCAGTACCAGCTGGGCGTGGTGCAAGGCCATATCCAGGACGATCCGCATAACCGTACGCGTTTTGCCGTGGTGGGCACCTTGCAGACGGCGCCGTCGGGCAAGGATCAGACCTCGCTGGTATTGGCCGTGCCGAACAAGGCGGGCGCCGTGTACCAGTTGCTGGCGCCGCTGGCGAAACATGGCGTGTCGATGACGCGCTTCGAGTCGCGCCCCGCACGCATGGGCAGCTGGGAGTATTATTTCTATGTCGATGTGGAAGGCCATGGCCAGGATGGCGCGGTGGCGCAAGCCCTGGCCGAGCTGCAGGACAACGCGGCCTTCTTCAAGGTGCTGGGGTCGTATCCGGTGAGCCTTTGACCCCGTCGAAAGCCGGGGTCGGACCCTAAGGGTCCGACCCCAGTCCTTGCTTTTGGGTTTTACCAATATCCATTAACTTAAAACTTCATCATGTCTAAAAATATCGGTCCAGAACACGTCCGCGCCATCGCTCCTTACCAGAGCGGCAAACCCATCGCGGAAGTGGCGCGTGAATTCGGCCTCGACGAGGCAAGCATCGTCAAGCTGGCCTCGAATGAAAACCCGTACGGCATGCCGGAATCGGCCAAGCAGGCGATGATCGCCGCCATCGATGACCTGGGCCGCTACCCGGACGCCAACGGCTTTGATTTGAAAGCCGTGCTGTCGAAGCGCTATGACGTGCCGGCCGACTGGATCACCTTGGGCAATGGCAGCAACGACATCCTGGAAATCGCCGCCCATGCGTTTGTCGAGCACGGCCAGTCCGTGGTGTATTCGCAGTACTCGTTTGCCGTGTACGCGCTGGCGACGCAAGGCCTGGGTGCGCGTCACCTGGTGGTGCCGGCGCAAGCGTACGGCCATGACCTGGACGCCATGGTCGCTGCGATTACGGACGACACGCGGCTGGTCTTCATCGCCAATCCGAACAACCCGACCGGTACCTTTTTGACGGCGGCGCAGCTGGAAGCGTTCCTGCAGAAAGTGCCGCAGCACGTGGTAGTGGTGCTCGATGAAGCGTACAACGAATTCCTGTCGGCCGAAGACCAATACGAGTCGACGGCCTGGGTGCGCCAGTATCCCAATCTGGTGGTGTCGCGCACCCTGTCGAAGGCCTATGGCCTGGCTGGCCTGCGCATCGGTTTTGCGATTGCCCAGCCGGTGCTGACGGATTTGATGAACCGCATCCGCCAGCCATTCAACGTCAACACGCTGGCGCAGGCGGCTGCCATCGCCGCCTTGAACGACAAGCAATTCCTGGAGAAAAGCGCGCGCAACAACGCGGCCGGCTACCAGCAATTTACCGAAGCGTTCACGGCTCTGGGTCTGGAATTCGTGCCGTCGCACGGCAATTTCGTGCTGGTGAAAGTCGGTGATGATGACGGCGCCGGTGCGCGCGTGAACCTGTCGCTGCTGCAGCAGGGCGTGATCGTGCGCCCTGTGGGTAGTTATGGCTTGCCGCAATGGCTGCGCATTTCCATCGGCCTGCCGCAGGAAAACGCCATCCTCATCGCCGCGCTGACGAAAGCGCTGGCTTGATTGTATGGCTACCCCTGTTTTCAATAAGCTTGTTATTTTTGGCGTCGGCCTGATCGGCGGCTCGTTTGCGCGCGCGCTCAAGCATATGGGCGCCGTTGGCACGGTGGTCGGCATGGGCCGTTCGCCAGCGTCGATGGCGCGCGCGCTGGAACTGGGCATCATCGATGAAATCGGCGGCGACATGGCCCAGGCCATCCACGGCGCCGACCTGGTGCTGGTGGCCGCGCCTGTGGCGCAGACGGGCGCCATCCTGGCGTCGATTGCGCCACATCTGCAGCCGGGCACCGTGGTGACGGATGCGGGCAGCACCAAGTCCGATGTGGTGGAAGCTGCGCGCGCGTCGCTAGGCGACAAGATCGCCCAGTTCGTGCCGGGCCACCCGATTGCCGGGCGCGAGACGAATGGCCCCGATGCGGCCATCATCGATCTGTATCGCGGCAAAAAAGTGGTGCTGACGCCGCTGGCGGAAAATGCCGCGTCCGACGTGGAACGCGTGGCCGCCGCCTGGCGCACCTGTGGCGCCATCATCCACGTCCTGACGCCGGCAGAACATGACAAGGTGTTTGCCGCTGTCAGCCATTTGCCGCATTTGCTGGCTTTTGCGCTGGTCGACGACATCGCCAGGAAACCGCACGCGGATTTGCTGTTTCAATACGCGGCCAGCGGTTTCCGCGACTTTACGCGCATTGCCGGCTCCTCGCCGGAAATGTGGCGCGACATCAGCCTGGCCAACCAGCCGGCCCTGCTGCAAGAACTGGACGCCTATCTGGCGCAGCTGACGGCCTTGCGGGCCAGCCTGGCCGCCGGTGACGGCGCCGCCATCGAGAACGTGTACGCGAACGCCCAGCAGGCCCGGCAGCAATGGATAGAAGCGATCGAGGCGGCCGAAATACCTGCGCCAGCCGCCTCCGCACAATAAATCATCAAGGAATCAGCATGACCCAAACCAAACAATACCCGCATCATATCGATTTGACGCCGGTGATGCATGTCGAAGGCACGGTGCGTCTGCCCGGCTCGAAAAGCATTTCCAACCGCGTGCTGCTGCTGGCCGCGCTGGCCAAGGGCACGACCAGAATCGTCGACCTGCTGGCCTCCGACGACACCTTCGTCATGCTGACGGCGTTGACCTCGCTGGGCGTGCACTGGAAGCAGGATGAAGTGATCGGCGACCCGGCTACCGCGCACCAGGTGCATCACGTGGAAGGCTGCGGCGGCGTGTTCCCGCACCACGAAGCGGACCTGTTCATGGGGAACGCCGGCACGGCGATCCGCCCATTGACGGCGGCGCTGGCCGTGATCGGCGGCGACTACACCCTGCACGGCGTGTCGCGCATGCACGAGCGCCCGATTGGCGACCTGGTCGATGCGCTGAACGCGGTCGGCGCGCAGATCGACTACACCGGCGAGCAGGGTTTCCCGCCGCTGCGCATCCGCCGTGGCCACATCCACGCGCAGCGCATCGCCGTGCGCGGCAATGTGTCCAGCCAGTTCCTCACCGCCTTGCTGATGGTGGCGCCGCTGATGGCGCGCGATCATGCCGTCACGATAGACGTGACGGGCGAACTGATCTCGAAGCCATATATCGAAATCACCCTGAACCTGATGCGCCGCTTCGGCGTGACGGTCGAGCATGACGGCTGGCAGTCGTTCACCGTGCAGCCGGGCCAGCAATATCAAAGTCCGGGCACCATCCACGTCGAAGGCGACGCCTCGTCGGCGTCCTATTTCCTGGCAGCCGGCGCGATTGGCGGCGGCCCGGTGCGCGTGGAAGGCGTGGGGCGCGACAGCATCCAGGGCGATGTGCGTTTCGTCGAAGCCTTGCAGCAAATGGGCGCGACCATCACCATGGGTGAAAACTGGATCGAAGCCCGCTCGAATGGCGTCTTGACAGCCATCGACATGGACTTCAACCATATTCCCGACGCCGCCATGACGATCGCCGTGGCCGCCCTGTATGCGGACGGCACCAGCACCTTGCGCAATATCGCCAGCTGGCGTGTCAAGGAAACCGACCGCCTGGCCGCCATGGCCACCGAGCTGCGCAAGCTGGGCGCCGAAGTGGAAGAGGGCGCGGACTACCTGCGCGTGACGCCGCCGGCCGTGATCCAGCCTGCCGCCATCGACACCTATGACGATCACCGCATGGCGATGTGTTTCTCGCTGGCATCGTTGGATGGCGTGGCCCGCCGTGGCAACGCCATGCGCATCAACGATCCGAAATGCGTGGCCAAGACCTTCCCCGAGTATTTCGCCGCGTTCGCGGGGATCGCCAAGGATAGCCTTATTTAACCGAAGGCAAATTCCGGGGTCAGTCCCGCCGGGTCTGACCCCAGCTCTACTTTGACTAATAAAACAATGTCCACATCTCACATCCCCGTCATCGCCATCGATGGCCCCACCGCTTCCGGCAAGGGCACGGTGGCGCACCGCGTTGCTGACAAGCTCGGCTTTCATTACCTCGATTCGGGCGCCCTGTACCGCTTGACCGCCCTGATGGCGATACGCCGTGGCACGGACTTGCACGACGAGCACGCGCTGGCCAAGCTGGCCGAGCACTTGCCTTGCCACTTTGCCGGTGGCGAAATCTTCCTGGCGAATGAAAACGTTACCGAGCAGATCCGTGCCGAAGTAGTCGGTAATACGGCTTCGCAGATTGCCGTATTACCAACGGTGCGCCAGGCCTTATTTGCCTTGCAATTATCTTTCCGCAAGGCGCCAGGCCTGGTGGCCGACGGGCGCGACATGGGTACGGTGATCTTTCCGCACGCGCCGCTGAAGGTGTTTCTGACGGCCAGCGTGGAGGCGCGCGCGGGCCGGCGCTACAAGCAATTGATAGACAAGGGAATTTCTGCTACTATGGAAGACCTTCTGATGGATTTGCAGGCGCGGGACGAACGTGATACTCACCGTGCGATTGCGCCGCTGGTCCCCGCAGAAGGGGCGCATGTCCTTGATACCTCGGCCATGACAGCAGATGTTGCTGTTGAAACCGTGTTGAAATGGTATGCCGCAGTAATAAAATAGCTCTGCTATGTGGTGCCCGTGACGGCTCCTGGCCAGTCCGGGTGTGTCAAAAACCTAACCCAGTTTAAGTCGCATTGTGCGATCTCTGCTGGATAACCTGTGTGAACCCTATGTCTACTGTTACAACTAACGAATCTACCGGTATGGAAAGTTTTGCTGCGCTCTTCGAGGAATCGTTGTCGCGTCAAGATATGCGCTCCGGCGAAGTTATTTCCGCTGAAGTCGTGCGCCTCGACCACAATTTCGTGATCGTGAACGCTGGCCTCAAATCCGAAGCATTCATCCCTGTCGAAGAATTCAAAAACGACCACGGCGAACTGGAAGTCAAAGTTGGTGACTTCGTTTCCGTGGCGATCGAATCGCTGGAAAATGGTTTCGGCGATACCATCCTGTCGCGCGATAAAGCCAAGCGTCTGGCTTCGTGGCTGGCTCTGGAAAAAGCGATGGAATCGGGCGAAATCGTCGTCGGTACCGTCAATGGTAAAGTCAAAGGCGGTCTGACCGTATTGACCAACGGCATCCGCGCATTCCTGCCGGGTTCGCTGGTTGACACCCGTCCTGTCAAAGACACCACCCCATTCGAAGGCAAAACCCTCGAATTCAAAGTCATCAAACTGGACCGCAAGCGTAACAACGTGGTTCTGTCCCGCCGCGCCGTCATCGAAGCTTCGATGGGCGAAGAGCGTCAGAAACTGATGGAAACGCTGAAAGAAGGCACGGTCGTGACCGGCGTCGTCAAAAATATCACCGACTACGGCGCGTTCGTGGATCTGGGCGGTATCGATGGCCTGCTGCACATCACCGACCTGGCATGGCGCCGTGTACGTCACCCGTCGGAAGTACTGACGGTTGGCCAGGAAATCACCGCCAAAGTCCTGAAATACGATCAAGAGAAAAACCGTGTTTCGCTGGGCGTGAAACAACTGGGCGACGATCCTTGGACCGGTCTGTCCCGTCGTTACCCACAAAGCACCCGTCTGTTCGGTAAAGTAACGAACCTGACCGACTACGGCGCGTTCGTTGAAGTGGAACAGGGTATCGAAGGTCTGGTACACGTTTCCGAGATGGACTGGACGAACAAAAACGTTGCTCCTAACAAAGTTGTCCAACTGGGCGACGAAGTAGAAGTAATGGTTCTGGAAATCGACGAAGAGCGTCGTCGTATCTCGCTGGGTATGAAACAGTGCAAAGCCAACCCATGGGATGACTTTGGCGTTACCCACAAGAAGGGCGATAAAGTCCGCGGCGCGATCAAATCGATCACCGACTTCGGCGTGTTCATCGGCCTGGCCGGCAACATCGACGGTCTGGTTCACTTGTCCGACCTGTCCTGGACCGAAACCGGCGAAGAAGCCGTACGTCGCTTCAAGAAAGGTGACGAACTGGAAGCCATCGTTCTGGCCATCGACGTTGAGCGCGAGCGCGTTTCCCTGGGCGTTAAGCAACTGGAAGGTGACCCATTCAACAACTTCGCAGCCATGAACGACAAAGGCTCGCTGGTAACCGGTACCGTTAAATCGGTAGAGCCTAAAGGCGCCGTGATCCAACTGTCCGAAGAAGTTGAAGGCTACCTGCGCGCTTCCGAAATCTCGCGCGACCGCGTTGAAGATGCTGGTACGCACCTGAAAGTCGGCGACACCGTTGAAGCTCTGGTACTGAACATCGACCGCAAAGCCCGTGGTATCCAACTGTCGATCAAAGCGAAAGACAACGTTGAAACCCAGGAAGCGATGCAAAAAATGGCAGCTACCGACAACAACGCAGCTTCGGGCACCACCAGCCTGGGCGCCTTGTTGAAAGCTAAGTTCGATAACAAGAACTAAGACTACGCGGATACCGGCAGATGACAAAGTCCGAGCTGATCAACCGCCTCGCTGAGCGTTATTCTCAGCTGGTGGCGAAAGATGCGGAGTATGCCGTCAAGACCATTCTCGATGCGATGACCACGGCCCTGTCGACCGGTCAGCGTATCGAGATCCGCGGTTTTGGCAGTTTTGCCCTGAACAGCAGGCCACCGCGTATCGGCCGCAACCCGAAGTCTGGCGACAAAGTGATGGTGCCCGAAAAACGGGTGCCCCATTTCAAGCCGGGCAAACAGTTGCGCGAGCGCGTGGACGCGATGGTTGGGCAACCAATCATCGAGGATTAATCGTCTGCTGGAAGGCGACATAAAGAGCGGCGTCCTTGGATGCCGCTTTTTTTTGTTAATATGCTGGGAACACCTAACCAAACCTACTGCGCGTCGCGACTTGCGGCCTGCGATGCTCACCGTACTCAAGTACGGTTGCGCTTCTCGGCCACAACTCACTGCCGCTCGCTACGGTTTTGTTAGGTGTTCCAAGTTTGTGTCGTATTGGCACTGGCAATTTTTTTGTACTTTCTGGGCGTATCGATGAAAATTATTACCACCATCGTTGGCTGTGTTCTTTTCGTCCTGTTCTTCAGTTTTGCGCTGAAGAATGCGCAGGTTGTCGACCTGCATGTTTTCCTCAATTATGAAATTCGCGGCCCCCTGGTCTTGATGCTGCTGGGCTTTTTTGTCGCCGGCGCCAGCCTGGGCGTACTGGCCTTGACGCCGACCGTGTTCCGTCATCGCCGCGAAGCGAACAAACAAAAAACCACCATTGCCGCGCTGCAAACCGTTAGCACTCCCAGCACTATCCAGCCACAGCCGGATGGCGTGAGCGCACAGGCCTGAGCGCAGGCACATTCTTACTCTTACTCGAACAAAAATAACGCATGGAATATGAACTCTGGTGGCTCTTGGGCATCCCCGTGTTTTTTGCACTGGGCTGGATCGCCGCGCGCGTAGACATCCATCAACTGGTGTCGGAATCGCGCAGCCTGCCCCGCAATTACTTCAAGGGCTTGAGTTTCCTGCTCAATGAACAGCACGACAAGGCGATCGACGCCTTTATCGAAGTGGTCAAGCTCGATCCTGAATCGGTCGATATGCACTTTGCCCTGGGTAATCTGTTCCGCCGCCGTGGCGAAACGGAGCGGGCCATCCGCGTCCATCAGAACTTGCTGGCGCGGCCAGACTTGCCGCTGGAACAGCAAGGGCACGCAGCTTACGAGCTGGGCATGGATTACCTGAAAGCAGGCTTGCTGGACCGTGCCGAAGAAACCTTTAATGGCCTGGTCGAGACGCAATATGCCGTACAGGCGCGCCGCGCGTTGCTGGAAATTTACCAGCGCGAAAAAGAATGGCCGCGCGCCATCAAGGCGGCGCAAGGCTTGCAAGAGTCGGGCGCCGGTGCTCGCCAAAAAGAAATCGCCCAGTTCTATTGTGAGCTGGCGCATGATGCGCTGGTGCATCTGAAGCCGGACGACGCCATGCCGCTGCTGGAAAAAGCGCTGGAAACGGACCGCAAGAGCGTGCGCGCCACCATCCTTACCGGTGATGTGCTGCTGGCGCGCGGCGACGTGGAAGGCGCTTTGATGACCTGGCGCCGGGTGGAGCAGCAAAGCGTGCCGCATGTGGCCCTGGTGGCGCAGCGCCTGATGGATGGCTACACGAAACTGGGCCGCCCGCAGGAAGGCGTGAACCTGCTGCGCTCCTACCTGGAAGAAGCGTCGTCTATCGATTTGATCGAAGTGGTGTTCAAGGCGGTGATCGAGCTTGATGGTGTGGATGCTGCCAAGCAACTAGTCAGCGCCGAATTGCGCCGTACGCCGACCCTGCTGGGCCTGGATAAATTGCTGGAAGCGCGCATGATGGACGCCCCGGCGGCCATCTGGTCGGAGCTGTCGATGGTGAAAAACCTGGTGCACGGCTACACGCAAAAACTGGCCCGCTACCAGTGCAGCCATTGCGGCTTCAAGGCGCGCCAGTTCTACTGGCACTGCCCGGGCTGCAACAAGTGGGAAACCTACCCACCGCGCCGTACCGAAGAACTCAATGTCATGAACTAAGCCTACCCGTCCCATGCCCCAGGCATCGGGGCGGGTACTTGTATGTAACACAGAATATTATTAACACGGCAATCCAATGAAAATCACCATTATCGGCACCGGCTATGTGGGCCTCGTTACGGGCGCTTGCCTGGCAGAACTGGGCAATGACGTCTTTTGCCTCGACCTCGACGAAAAGAAGGTCGCTCTGCTCAACAGCGGCGGCATCCCCATCCATGAGCCTGGCCTGGAAGAAGTCGTGGCGCGCAACCGCGCTGCCGGCCGCCTGCACTTTTCCACCAACGTGGAAGCCGCTGCCGCCCACGGCGTGCTGCAATTTATCGCCGTCGGCACGCCGCCCGACGAAGACGGTTCGGCCGACTTGCAATACGTGGTCGCCGCCGCCCGTGGCATCGGCAAATACATGAACGAGTACAAGGTGATCGTCGACAAGTCGACGGTGCCTGTGGGCACGGCAGAAAAAGTACGCGCCGCCATCCAGGGCGAACTGGACGCGCGTGGCGTGGGCGCTACCTTCTCGGTGGCGTCGAACCCGGAATTTCTCAAGGAAGGCGCAGCCGTCGAAGACTTCATGCGCCCGGACCGTATCGTCATCGGCGTCGACTCCACGCCCGAAGGCGAGCGCGCCCGCGATTTGCTCAAAACCCTGTACGCGCCGTTCAACCGCAACCACGAACGCACTTACTGGATGGATGTGCGCTCGGCCGAATTCACGAAATACGCGGCCAACGCCATGCTGGCCACGCGCATCTCCTTCATGAATGAACTGGCCAACCTGGCTGACAAGGTGGGTGTGGATATCGAAGCGGTGCGCCACGGCATCGGTTCGGACCCGCGCATCGGCCACAGCTTCCTGTACGCCGGCTGCGGCTACGGCGGTTCCTGCTTCCCGAAAGACGTGCAGGCGCTCGAGCGCACGGCGCGCGGCTATGGCCAGGAATTGCTGATACTGCGCGCGGTGGAAGCGGTCAACGACAAGCAAAAGCAGGTGCTGGGAGAAAAAGTGGTCAAGCGTTTCGGCGCGGATCTGTCCGGCCGGCATTTTGCCGTGTGGGGCCTGGCGTTCAAGCCCAACACGGACGATATGCGCGAAGCGTCGGCCCGCGTCTTGCTGGCCGACTTGCTGGCGCGTGGCGCCACGGTGGCGGTCTACGACCCGGTCGCCATGGCCGAAGCCAAACGCGTGCTGCAACTGGACCTGACGCCCGAGCAGCTGGCCAAGGTACGCTTTGCTGACAGCCCGCTCGATGCCTTGACCGACGCTGATGCGCTGGCCATCGTGACCGAATGGAAAGCCTTCCGCAGCCCTGATTTCGAACAGATCAAGACGCGTTTGAAGCAGGCGGTGATCTTTGACGGCCGTAACCTGTTCGAGCCGGCCGTCATGGTCGAGGCTGGTATCGAATATCACGGGATCGGTCGCTCGATCCTGACGCGCGCATGAGCGCCCGCGACATGATCGCGCCAGCGACTCTGGCAGAAGTGCGTCTGCTGGTGGTGGGCGACGTGATGCTGGACCGTTACTGGTTTGGCGACGTCAGCCGTATTTCGCCGGAAGCGCCGGTGCCCATCGTGCGCATCGAAAAGCGTGAAGAGCGCCTGGGCGGCGCCGCCAACGTGGCGCGCAATGCGGCCGCGCTGGGTGCACAGACCAGCTTGCTGGGCGTGGTGGGTGACGACGAGGCTGGCAGCCAGGTCGAGCGGCTGCTGGTCAGCGATGGCATTCACAGCTATCTGCAGCGCGACGCGGCCATTTCCACCATCATCAAGCTGCGCGTGATCGGGCGCCAGCAGCAAATGCTGCGCATCGATTTCGAGGAAGCGCCCAGCGATACGGTGTTGCGTGACAAATTAGTGCAATTCAATGCCTTGCTGCCCAACTATGATGTGGTGATCCTGTCGGACTACGCCAAGGGCAGCCTGGTGAACGTGGCCGAGATGATCAAGGCGGCCCGTGCGGCTGGCAAGATCGTCATGGTCGACCCAAAAGGCGACGATTTCTCGCGTTATGCGGGCGCGTCAGTGCTCACTCCGAACAAATCCGAATTGCGCCGCATTATCGGCAACTGGAGCACGGAAGAGCAGCTCACGCAACGCGCACAGCAGGTGCGCGCCGACCTGGGCCTGGACGCCTTGCTGCTGACCCGTTCTGAAGAAGGCATGAGCTTGTACACGGCCGATGAAGTGGTGCACATGCCCACCGATGCGCGCGAAGTGTTCGACGTTTCCGGTGCCGGCGACACGGTGATCGCCACCATGGCCGCCATGCTGGGCGCTGGCATGGGCCTGGGCGACGCCGTGCGCACGGCCAACCGCGCCGGCGGTATCGTCGTCGGCAAGCTGGGCACGGCCACCGTGACCCGCGACGAGCTGTTCCCGCAATAAACTTCCCCTCACTCTGCGCCGGATCGCTTGATCTGGCGCAGGGCCTGCTTTTCCGCACGACCTCAATCTTGTCAACCAACTCACGCTGTGGCCGTTAAAGCCATAAGGCGCTGTCCTTCCTTGCGTTCGAGTGAGCTTGAAATAATGTTGTTAACGATGTTTGACACCACTTCATGGAGAGATCATATGTTCAAGAAATTATTGCTGGCGGTCATTACCTTGATCGCGACGATGGGCTTTGCGTTTGCCCAGGTCGACGTCAACAAGGCTGACCAGGCGGCGCTCGACGGCGTCAAGGGCATCGGCCCTGTGACATCGAAGGCTATCGTGGATGAACGCGCCAAGGGCGGTCCTTTCAAGGATTGGGCCGATTTTGAAAGCAGGGTCAAAGGTGTGGGGCCGAAAAGTTCGGTAAAACTGTCGGAAGCGGGCTTGCAAGTGAATGGCCAGGCCAAGTCCGGCGCGCCAGCTGCCCCGGCTGCTGCCAAGTCCACTGCGGCCAAGGCTGCACCGAAGGCGGCGGCTGCCGCCACTGCGGCGGCGCCTGCGGTCGCTGACACCGCTGCCGCACCAGCCAAGACAGCGGCTGAAACGAAGAAAGAAGCGGCTGCTGCCAAAAAAGAAGCCAAGAAAGAGGCAAAAGCTGCCAAGGCCGCCGCTGCCGCTGCCGCCAAGAAAGATGGCACGGTGGCTGCTGCCGATGCAAAGACCCCAGCCACCGATAAAAAGTAAGTTGCTCCTGGCATGCTGCGTGGTGGTGCCGCGCAGCAGCTGTAGTTCAGGACTCACTACACCCGCACAGTACCGGCCGTGCGGGTTTTTTTATGGCCTATCGGCTTGCAAGCCTGGCGGCACATGCTCGCGCAAGGTATCGATCACCAGGCGCAGGCGCGCCGTCATGGCGCGCGACGCGGGCCAGGCCGCGTACAAGGGCATGCCCGCAGTTGCATACGGTTCCAATACCATCTGCAGACGGCCACTGGCTAGCGCGGTTTCCACCAGCCACCGGGGCAATTGCGCCAGTCCATGACCGGCCAGCGCCGCTTGGGCGACGGCTTCCAGATGGCCCAGCCGCAGCCGCGAGGTGATCGCCACGTCGCGCAGCTTTCCCTGCTGATCCTGGAATTTCCACGCTTCCGGGCGGCCATCGCGCAGCATGGCGATGCAGGCGTGCCGGTCCAGCTCATCGGGCGTGGCCGGCGCGCCGTGCTGCGCCAGGTACGCTGGCGCGGCACACACGGCCAAGTGCTGCACCCCCAACTGGCGCGCCGCCAGGTTGGCGCTGTCCTGCAATAAACCGATGCGCACGGCCAGGTCGCAGCCTTCTTCGGCAAAGTCGACGGGGCGGTTGGAAAACTGCGCCTCGATGGACAGCGCCGGATACTGCGCCGCCAGTTGCAGCAGCAGCGGCATGACCCAGTCGCGGCCCAGCAGCACGGGCACGGTGATGCGCAGCCGGCCCGCAGGCTGGCTGCGCCGCTCGGCCAGGCCCGCTTCCGCCTGCTCCAGTTCGCGCAGGGCGCGCAGGCAACTGTCGTGAAAGGCCAGTCCCTCGTCCGTCAGCGACAGGCTGCGCGTGGTGCGGTGAAACAGGCGCACGTCCAGCCTTTGCTCCAGGCGGGCCACGGCCTTGCCTACGCTGGACGGCGACATGCCCAGCTGCTGCGCGGCGCGGCTGAAGCTGCCCGCTTCGACCGCCTGCACGAAGGCGCGTATGCCGGCAAAGCGTTCATTGGAGATCATGGCGAGTCCTTGTGGTCGTTGATTCGATCATTCTAGTATCAAATGATAGGAAGGAGTGGCTTGACTGGCGCTTATCAGTCGCAGATAGAATCATCCGTCTGATCATTGAAGAGCGGAGTAGCCATGAACAACCATATCGAGAGTCGCCGCCGCTGGCTGGCCCTGGCCGGTATCGCCATCGCCAGCTTTCTCGGTTGCATCGACTTTACTATCGTCAACACCGCCATCCCGGCCATCCAGGGGCAATTGAGCGCCAGTGTGGACCAGGTGCAATGGGTGGTCACGGTGTTCGTGATGGCCTTGTCGGCCTGCATGGTGGCCGCCGGCCGCCTGGCCGACTTGCTGGGCCGGCGCCGTTTGCTGTATCTGGGCATGCTGGTGTTCGGCCTGGCCTCGCTGGGTGCGGGCCTGGCGTCTTCGATTGCCATCCTGATCGCCTGGCGTTTGGTGCAGGGCGTGGCATGCGCCGCCTTGTACACCACCTCGGCGGCCATCGTCGCCCATGCATTTCCGGAAAGCGAACGGGGCAGGGCGCTGGGCCTGCTATTTGCCGCCAATGGCCTGGGCCTGGCCGTTGGCCCCGTGGCGGGTGGTTTGCTGGTAGCCAGCCTGGGCTGGCGTTCCGTGTTCCTGCTTAACGTGCCCTTGATCGTCATCGCCTTCATGCTGTGCCTGGGCCGGGTGGCGGAATCGCGCGGCGAAGAAGGACGGCAGCGCTTTGACGCGGCGGGTTTTGTCTTGCTGGCATTGGCCTTGCCGTGTCTGCTGCTGGCCATCGGCCAGGGCGGGTCATGGGGCTGGACCTCGCTTGCCACGGTGGGTACGGCTGGCCTGGCGCTGGTCTTGCTGCTGGCCTTTGTGTGGGTAGAACGCATGGTGGCCGTGCCCTTGCTGCAAATGACCTTATTCGCGAATGGCCGCTTCTTGCTGGCCAGCCTGGCAAACTTTTCGCTGGCCTTTTTTTATTGCGCCGCCTTCTTCTTGCTGCCCCTGTATCTGGGCGAAGTGCGTGGACAGGGCAGCAGCCAGATCGGCTGGCTGCTGTTGCCGATCACGGCCGTGATGGCGCTGGTATCGCCGCAGGCAGGCCGCGCCGCAGACCGTTTTGGCACGGCGCCGCTGCTGGCGGCAGGTTTCGTGTTCCTGACGCTGTCGGCCGCCATGCAGGCCGCTTTTGTGCAAGATAGCAGCTGGACCTGGGTGGTGGTGGCGCTGGCCTGCATGGGCATAGGCTGGGGTTGTATTTTGGGGCCGGCCACGGTGGCGGCGCTGGCGTCTGTTCCACCGCAGCTGGCTGGCGTGGCCATGGGCGCCGCCTGGACCTTGCACAATGTGGGCGCGGCGCTGGGGCTGACGATCGCCACCGTCGTGTTCCAGGCAGCAGGCGGCAAGACAGCCTTTTTATTGGGTTTTCAAGCCGCCTTCTGGCTGCTGCTTATGCTCAGTCTGCTGACTCTGGCTTGTTTGCTGCCGGGGCTGTGGCAGGCGCGGGGCGCCAGGGCGCCAGCAACTGGCCAGCCAGGCTGACCGGCATTTCTGCCTCGATGCCGCAGGCGCTGGGCCATGCACGCGGCAAGTGGTGCGTGCCGAAGAGGCGGTCCAGCACCGGCAGGGTGGACGCGTAGTTGCGGTTGATATGGTCGTATTTGCTATGATGCCAGTGATGGAAGGCGGGCGTGGCCACCAGCCATTCCAGCGGGCCGAAGCGCCAGCGCAGGTTGGCGTGGATAAAGAAGCCCCACACTGTGCCGACCAGTAACAGCAGCACGGGCGCCGCGCTGCCGGCCGCGCCGGGACCGGCCAGGCCCAGCAGATATAAAGGCGTCAGACCAAACAAACGCGTGACGATCATGTCCACTGGATGGGTGCGCGTATTGGCCAGGAAATACAGGTGTTCGGTGCTGTGGTGGACGGCGTGAAAGCGCCACAGCCATGGGATTTCATGGCTGAGCCTATGTCCCCAGTAAGTACCGACTTCGCCGATCAGCAAGCCCAGCAGAAGCTTGGCCCACAGCGGCAGGCCGGCCAGGGTGGCGGGGACGGCTTCCGGCAGCAAGCGTTGTCCGGCTACCGCGATCAGCGCCAGGGGCACGGCCAGCAAGATGGCCGGCAGCAGGCTGCTGAGGAAATAAAAGCCCAGGTCGCTGAACAGTTCGCTTTTCGAGCGTCCCGCGTGGCGCTGGCCGAAAAAGCGCTCCAGCGGCACGAACAGCAAAGTCAGCACCACCAGCCACAGGCTCAGGCGCACCACATCCACGGCCAGGCCGGGCAGGTGTTGTTGTATCGATTGCAGCAAGCTCATGGGATGGTGGTGGAAGATCAATGTAAAAAATCCGGACGGGCTAAGCCGGTCCGGATCTCATCAATACAGCAAACGATCAGGCTGCGTTGTTACGGCGGCGGCGCGCCATAAAGCCCAGCAAGCCCAGGCCACCGAGCAGCATGCCCCAGGTCGATGGTTCCGGCACGGCAGATACCAGCGATACGCCGTCGAGCAGCATGAATGGTGGCGCGCCCGTCGGGCCGCCCTTGGCCATGAAGGACAGCACTTCGCTGCTGCTGTTGGCCGTGAAGGTCATGCTGGCTTGATTCCAGCCCGTAAAGCCCTTGCTGGCGTTGCTCAGTACGGTAGTTTGCTGCGATTGATTGCCCAGCGACACATCCCAGTAATTGATCGGGTTGGCGCCTGTGAAACCCACTTGCTGGGCTGCTGCGTACGAGAAGCTCAGG
This sequence comes from Janthinobacterium saanense, assembly GCF_014200675.1. Lineage (GTDB taxonomy): Bacteria > Pseudomonadota > Gammaproteobacteria > Burkholderiales > Burkholderiaceae_D > Janthinobacterium. The sequence goes on from NZ_JACHCI010000031.1 coordinate 32,351, forward strand.
GTATAGGATTGACCGGCGACCAGGCCGCTCACTTGTTGCGTGATAGGCGCAGGGAAATAATCCCAGTCGGCGGCGACGAAATTGCCGCCCGTCGGGCTGTTGGTCAAGCCGTTTTGCGGACCATTGCCGTTGTAGGAATTCGGGCCCCACAAGGTCAGGCCGTTCGAGCCCGTGGTGTCGGCCGTGTTGGCGCCAAACACAAAGTTGTAGCCCTGGGTCGACCAGTCGGTCAGTTGCGTGCGGTTGGCGCTCGTGTTGCCATCAGCACCCAGCTGTTTCGAGGTGCCGTTGGTGGTTTGTTCGAAATCGCCGTTCTTGACGAGGTTGACGCTATCGGCTTGAGCAGCCGATGCGCTGAAGAATGCCGTTGCGGCCAATGCCAGCAGAATAGATTTACGCATGAAAAGCTCCAATATGGACAGGTTGGGTAACAGACTGTCGGCGAGCTTTTTGGCCAACGGGATGATACGGCACCGCGTGGGTGGGTGTATCGAATTCTGTTTGTTAGTATTAGTGTGACAACTATTATGTCTTCTTGGTCAGATTATAGCAGCGTTTGATAAATGAATATGTGAAATATCTTGGAAACAACAAAAATTTAATATTGATAATATTTTCAAGTTTACGGTTTTGCCATGTACATGCTGTGATTCGTTGCTTCATGGCATCAAAATGGCGTATTTTGGTGTCATCTATCACGCGGCTGTGGCTGGAAATGCGAGAATGTCCAGCTAATAACAATCAGGAGAGCAGTCTAATGTTGCATATATTGACGGGAATGACGGCGGCCATGTTGGCCGCTGGCGTGGTGGCAGCCCCAGCCCCGGCGGCTGACAAGTTGCAGCCGGAAATCGCGCAGATCGTGGCCGGTATTTCGCCGCAGCGCATCGAAGCGCATGTGCGCAAGCTGGTCAGTTTCCAGACGCGCCACACCATGTCCGATACGGTGTCCGACACGCAAGGCATCGGTGCAGCGCGGCGCTGGATCAAGGCGGAACTCGAGCACTGCGGCGCGCAGGCGGGCGGACGCCTGCAAGTGGCTTTCGACAGCCATATCGCACCGGTGTCGAAGCGTATTTCCCGTCCCACGGAAATCGTCAACGTGGTGGCGACCTTGCCGGGCAGTCAGCCGCAATCGGCTGAACGCATCTATGTCGTGAGTGGCCACTATGACTCGCGCGCCACGGATGTGATGGACGCCACCAGCGACGCGCCGGGCGCCAATGACGACGCCTCGGGCACGGCCGCCGTGATCGAAATGGCCTGCGTGATGGCGCAGCACAAATTTGACGCTACCCTGGTGTTCATGACGGTGGCGGCGGAAGAACAGGGCTTGCTGGGTTCTGGCCACTGGGCGGAACAGGCGAAACTGAAAAAGCTCAATATCGCAGGCATGCTCAACAATGACATCATCGGCAGCTCGCGCGCCGACGACGGCACCGTCGATGGCGGCCAGGTGCGCCTGTTTGCCGAAGGCATCCCGGCAGTCAAGGAAATGAGCGATGGCGTGCGCGGCCTGGTGGCGACCGGTGGCGAAAACGATTCCATCTCGCGCCAGCTGGCGCGCCACGTGAAGCAGGTGGGCGAGCGCTATGTGCCCGGTTTCCAGGTCAATGTGATACAGCGCGCCGACCGCTATCTGCGCGGTGGCGACCATATGCCTTTCCTGGCGCAGGGCTATGCCGCCCTGCGCTTCACGGAACCGCACGAGGATTTTGCGCACCAGCATCAAAACGTGCGGGTGCAAGATGGCAAGCAGTATGGCGATTTGCCGCAATTCGTCGATTATGACTACGTGGCCAAGGTGGCGCGTGTGAATGCGGCGGCGCTGGCCTCGCTGGCCCTGGCGCCGGTGGCGCCGAGTGGCGTGCAGGTGCGTACGGCCCAGCTGGAAAACGATACCTCGCTGGTCTGGCAGCCCAACACGGAACCTGACCTGGCCGGCTACCGCGTGGTCTGGCGCGCCACCACCGCCGACCAGTGGCAGGGTGCGCAAGACGTGGGCAATGTCACGCAGGCGAAGATCAAGCTATCGAAAGATAATTATTTCTTTGGCGTCCAGGCGATCGACAAGGATGGCAACGTCAGCGTGGCAAGCTATCCCACGCCTTTGCGCAATTAATTAGTCAGGCGGTACCGGCAGGGAGCTTGGCCAGAAATCCATGAATTTGGGATACGACAGCCGCTCCCTCGCCGACGGCCGCCGCCACGCGCTTGGTCGAGCCGGCGCGCACGTCGCCGATGGCGAAGACGCCCGGCACGCTGGTTTCCAGGGCGGCCCGTTCCGGCAAATTGTCGTCGCGGGTGTCGCCGGCGCGGATGCGGGCGCGGCATTCCTCGCGCGTCACGTCAAAGCCCGTGCGGATAAAACCCTGTTCATCGACGGCCACGGCGCAGCCGTGCAGCCAGTCCGTGTTCGGATCGGCGCCGACGAACAGGAAGACGCGGCGCACCGCGTAATCGTCTTCCTTGTCCGTCTGGTTGTTGCGCCAGCGCACGCTCGTCAAGCCATCGTCATCGCCTTCAAGCGCGATGATTTCCGTGTGCGCGTGTACGCTGATATTGGCCGTGGCGGTGATGCGCTCGATCAGATAGCTCGACATGCTGGCCGCCAGGCTGGGACCGCGTATCACCACATGTACACGGCTGGCGTGGCCGGAAAGAAAGACTGCCGCCTGGCCGGCCGAGTTGCCGCCGCCCACCAGCACGATTTCTTCCTGCTTGCACAGCTTGGCCTCGATCGGCGAAGCCCAGTAATACACGCCCCGTCCCTCATAGGTTTTCAGGTTGGCCAGCGAAGGGCGGCGGTAGCGTGCGCCACAAGACAGCACCACCGTGCGGGCGCGCACCGTGGTGCCATCGGTCAAGGTCAGGCGCAGCGGCCAGCTGTCGCATTGCAGCTTGGCGGCGCTGGCCGGGGTGGCGATCTCGACGCCGAATTTCTGCGCCTGCACAAAGGCGCGGCCAGCCAGGGCGCGGCCGGAAATACCTGTTGGAAAGCCCAGATAGTTTTCGATGCGCGCGCTGGCGCCCGCCTGGCCGCCATACGCCCGTTGTTCCAGCGCCAGCACGGACAAGCCTTCGGACGCCGCATACACGGCCGTGGCCAGGCCCGATGGTCCGGCGCCCACCACCAGCACGTCAAAGATGCGGTCGCCCGACAAGTCGGGCAGCATGCCCAGGCAGCGCCCCAGTTCCGCGTGCGTGGGGTTTTTCATGACATTGCCATCGGGACACACCACCAGCGGCCATTCCGGCGGCGTGCCCTGGTAGCGTTCGACCAGCGCAGCGGCGGCCGCATCCTGGGCCGGATCGAGCACCGTGTGCGGATGGCCATTGCTCGACAAGAAACTTTGCATGTGGAACAGATTGCCATTGCCACGCGGGCCGACCAGCACCGGGCCGCCCGAATTGACTTCGATCAAGCCCACGCGGCGCAGTATCAGGGCGCGCACGATGCGCTCGCCCAGTTCCGCCTCGGCCACCACCAGCGCGCGCAGCGATTCCGAGCTGATGATCAGCACTTCCACATTGCCCACGGCATGGCCGTTGACGAGGGCGGGCCGTCCCGACAGTTGCGCCACTTCGGCAACAAACTGGCCGGGCGTCAATTCGCTCATGGGCGAGGTCTTGCCCAGGCCTTCGTGGCGGCTGATGGCCACCCTGCCTGACAGGATGACGAGCATGCCAAAGTCGCTGCTGCCGGCCTTGAACATGCTGGCGCCATCGGCGTAGCAGGCGCGGTGGCCGAAACGTTCCAGGCGGCGCAGTTCGGCGGCGCTGAAAATCGGCAAGATCTGGTGGCGGCGGCTGGCCAGTTCGGCGGCGCGGGTGGGGACGGCGTCGTCCGGCGTGATCTCGGGAATGAATTCAGGTGTGTTGCTGGCCATGGCAAGTCCGTTAAGCGAATAAGCAAATAACTAAAATAACTAAAGTGGCGAGTCTGGCGCATGCGTGCGCGCCATGTGTCGATTGTACTCGCCGCTGCCCGTAAAACGGCAACAATGGGAGCTCAGGCGGCTTGCAGCGTGGCCGTTTTGCCCGTTGGCGCACCGGGCCTGCCCCCTGATTAGCCGTACACGGGCTGGCATCTCATATTAGAATGGGCCTTTGTTGCACTTACTTGTACTTATTTGCACTTACTCAGACAGACTCTCAGACACGATGGCTTACAAGACACTTGAAGATACGATAGGCAATACCCCGCTGGTGCAACTGACGCGCCTGCCAGGGGCCGATGCAATTGCGCGCAATAACGTCATACTCGGCAAGCTGGAAGGCAATAATCCAGCCGGTTCCGTGAAGGACCGCGCCGCCATGTCCATGCTCAAGCGCGCTGAAGAGCGCGGTCTCATCAAGCCAGGCGATACCCTGATCGAAGCGACCAGCGGCAATACCGGCATTGCGCTGGCCATGGCCGCCGCCCTGCGCGGCTACAAAATGTTGCTGTTGATGCCAGATAACCTCAGTGTGGAACGGCGTCAGAGCATGGCTGCCTATGGCGCCGATATCTTGCTCACGCCCAAGACGGGCGGCATGGAATATGCGCGCGACCTGGCGGAACAGATGCAGAAAGATGGCCGTGGCGTGATCCTCGACCAGTTCGCCAATGAAGACAATTCGCGCGCCCACTATGAAAGCACGGGGCCGGAAATCTGGCGCGATACGCAAGGGCGCGTGACGCACTTCGTCAGCGCCATGGGCACCACGGGCACCATCATGGGCGTGTCGCGTTACCTGAAGGAACAGAACCCTGCCATCCAGATCATCGGCGCCCAGCCCGAGGAAGGCTCGCAAATCCCCGGCATCCGCAAATGGCCGGAAGCATACTTGCCGAAAATTTACGACAAGGCGAGAGTGGACCAGATCGAATACGTGAGCCAGGGCGTGGCCGAGCGCATGGCGCGCAGCCTGGCGGCGGAAGAAGGCTTGTTCTGCGGCATTTCGGCGGCAGGTGCGTGCGAAATCGCGCTGCGCATTTCGCAGACCGTGGAAAACGCAACCATCGTGTTTGTCGTGTGCGACCGCGGCGATCGTTATTTATCGACCGGCGTGTTTCCAGCGTAATAATTAAAACAGGGAAGTTTGTGGTGGCCTGAACGGCCGAGAAATACCCCCTCCCCAGAACTGGGGAGGGAAAACCTGCTGACTGGCAGGATCAGCCTTGTGGCGTTTCGCCTTCTTTTGGCTTGAATTGCTTGTCGCTGATGCGGAATTTGTTGCGACGGTCACCCATCAGGTAACGCAGGTCACGAATGCTCAGATCGCTGACTTCGTGCATGCGGATCAACAGCGATGCGCCGACCGGCAGGCGGTGGTGGCGAATTTTGCTGATGACTGGTGGCGCTACTTCCAGCGCGCGGGACAGGGCTGCGTCATTTTTCAGGCGCAGGTTTTCGATCAGGGTATCGAGCAATCTGTTTGGGTTGTATTGCAGCAGATCATCGGAATCCGAATCGCTGTTCATATCAATGCCGACTTGATTTGTCATGATGTTGTTTGTTCCTTCTGTAGTTGCACTGCAAAGTAAAAACACTCGGAGCTCGCTCTTGCTGCGTTCATGTTCATTCTTTACTAAAAGGAACGATTTCACACATGGTAGATCCGGGGTACAGTTTTCGTAATATATACACAATTGTACAGCACGACTCAGTTTCTTGCAGGAAAGTATCTGTATCGTGCCCTGTACTTCATAGATGTTGTCTATTTGCAACGCCTATTTATTCTTTGCTATCTTCTATGATAGATCAAAAATTGTACTTTGACAAAAGTTAATTATAAAACCACGCCGTATTTTCCGGTCGCACACATGGCTGGCGAGCAGAGCAAGAACGATGTTAATGTCACTACCTTAGACCTGAACGGTGGGGGCTTCAACATCGCTTACGCTTTCTTACAAGTAATATTATAACTTTACACCGACTTTTAGTTAGCGCGAGCGCGCTTGACGAACCGCCTTGCCCAAGTCGATAACGGACATGGCATAAAAGTAACTTCTGTTGTATTGAGTTATAGCAAAGAAGTTATTGGTTGCCAAGCTATACTCTGTTGCTTCGGAGCCATTCTGCAGGTCGATCAGGCCGAAAAGCATGTTTTGTGGCGGGTTCGCCACGCTGCTGACGCCGGCTGCCTGCAGCTCTTGCAGGCGGTATTTCGCTTCCAGTCCCTGGCCGATGAATTTCTCCCAGGCGCGGCTGGGCGACACGGTGGCCGGGTAGGTGATGATGGCCGGATCGTCGCGCTTCCAGCCATGCTCGATGAGGAAATTGGCCACGCTGCCGATGGCGTCGGCAGTCGAATTACGCAGGTCGATATGACTATCGCCATCGAAGTCCACCGCATATTTCATGATGCTGCTGGGCATGAACTGGGGCAGGCCGATGGCGCCTGCGTAGGAACCGAGCAAAGTCAGCGGATCGATGCCATCCTTGCGCGCGAATAGCAGCGCGTTTTCCAGTTCCCCCTTGAAAAACGCCATGCGGGCGGCGCGGTTCGGGCTTTCCGGATACGAAAACGCCAGGGTGGCCAGCGCGTCGAGCACGCGGAAGCGGCCCGTATTACGGCCATACACGGTTTCCACGCCGATGATGCCGACGATGATCTCGGCCGGCACGCCGTACTCGCGTTCGGCGCGCGCCAGCGCTTCGGCGTTCTCATCCCAGAATTTCACGCCTGCATTGATGCGCACCGGTTCGATGAAGCGGGCGCTGTAGGCTTGCCAGTTTTTCGGCTTGCCTGGCGGCGCCGGTTTCATCAACTGCACCGCCGTATCCACATAACGCACCCTGGCGATCAGCTCGTCGAGTGCGGCCCGGTCGAAACCGTCCCTGGCCGCTATATCGTCGAGGAAGGCCCGCACTTCTTTCCAGTTGGCGTAATTGACGTCATCGCCTTCGAAGTCAAACTTGGCCGGGGCTTTTTGCGCCACCGTTTTTACCGGGGATTTTTTGGTTGCTTGTGACTTGGCTGCGCGCAGTGCCTGGGCGCGGTCGGCAGCCGAGATATTGCTGTTTTCGCCGGCGTAGGCAGTGTTGCACACGCTGGACAGGAACAAGGGAAGCGAGAACAACAGGGACAGGGGAGCGTATTTGATCGGTAACAAGGAGCGTCTCATCGGCATTGGGTTAGCAGGCGGCGCAAGGTGGCTTGCGCGCGGGTTTGTTCATCCACACTGGCGTTACCATACTTCATCGCGGCGTAGATTGCCAGGAAGCGCGCCATGGCGGCGTGCGCCTCGGGCCTGGCCGTGATACTGGCCAGCCGCGCAGCATAACTGTGCGGGCCTTCATGCGGCGCACGGCTGCAGCCGCGGCGCGCCTGCTGGCGGCAAAATTGCGCATACAGGGTATCGAGCCCATCGCCAGATTGAGCGTGCTTGCGGTGGATCAGCCATCCTGCCACAGCGGCCAGCGCCGCCAATACAGCACAGGCCAGCGCAATGGTCGTTGGCGAGAGCGACCTGGCGGCAGCGAGGGCGTCGCGCTGGCGCTGCGGCGTGTAATCGAGCACCCAGCTTTTCCAGCCCTGTTCGACGCGCTGCCACTGGCTGCGCCAGGCGTCGACCGTGCCGCCGCTATCGCCATCGAGGCCGATCAGGGTGCGCCAGCTTGCCACGGCAGGCGGCAACGCTGCAGCCAGATTGCGCTCGGTGCGCAGCGGCGCCACCGCGCTGGTAGGGTCGATACGCACCCAGCCGCGCCCGGCCAGCCAGACTTCGCTCCAGGCGTGCGCGTCGGACTGGCGCAGGCTCAAGCTGCCATCGGCATGGCGTTCACCACCCTGGTAGCCGGTGACCACGCGGGCCGGTATGCCCATGGCGCGCATCAGCACCGTAAAGCTGCCCGCATAGTGTTCGCAAAATCCCGCCTGGGTATGGAACAGAAAATCATCGACGCCATCGCCGTCCAGCAAGGGCGGTTGCAAGGTGTAGCGGAATGGTGCTTGCCGAAAATACGTGAGCACGGCTGCTATCGCCGCCTCGGGTGCTAATTGCTGCGCGCCGCTGCCGCGCAATTGCCGCGCCCAGGCCCGGCTGCGCGGATTGACGCCGGCCGGCAGTTGCAGCCATCGCCGCTGCTGCGCCGCCGTCAGCTTCGTTTGCAAGCGGTAGCCCATGGCGGAACTGGCGCGGTAGCGCACGGGCGCATCGATGGGGCGCACGGTCGACACCTCCAGCGCCGGCGACACCAGGTAGGGATTGCCGGCCAGGCGCTCGATGGAGCGGGGCAGGTCGAGTACCAGGATGCGGCGCTGGCCGCTGGGCTGCAAGTTGACGGTGTAATCGCTGCGTGCGCCATCGAGCACGATGTCCGTCTTGCCGCCCTCGGCAGGTTCTGGGCCGCGCGTCCAGCTCGTGCCATCGTAATCGTTCAGCACCAGGCCACGCCAGTACAACTGATCCTGTGGCGGGATAGGCGTGCTGAAACGCGCCGTCAGCACGGTCTCGCCAGACAGGGCCAGGCTGGCGATGGCGCCTGGCGCCATGCTGTCGCTCAGTCCCGTGCGCGCCTGTGCGCCGGCGTGGGAAGCGCCCCACAGGGGACCGCTGATGCGCGGCACCGCAAAAAACAGCAGCACCGAGAGGGGGATGACGATGGCCAGCATCTGGCCCAGCAAACGCAAACGCTGCCATAGCGGCGCTTGCACGGCGCCGTACCGGGACGACAATAAGCCGGCCAGCAGCATCACGATGGTGGCCAGCATCCAGACGGCGGCAGCGATGCCCTGGGCATGGAAAAAGCTGGCCAGCAGCAGGAAAAAACTCAGGAAGACAAATACGAAGATATCGCGCCGGCCATGCATTTCCAGCGATTTCAAGGACAGCAGCAAGGCCAGCATGGCCACGCCGGGATCGCGGCCCAGCAAGCTGCCATAGCTGAGGTAGACGCCGCCGATGCCCAGCAGGGCCAGCGGCAGCAAGACTGGCAGCGGTGGCTGGCGCAGGCCGCGCACGGTGATCACGGCGCGCCACAGCAGGGGCGCGGCAACGGCGGCCGACAGCCAGGCCGGCAAGTGCAGCGCATGCGGCGCCAGCACCATCGCGGCCGCCAGCAACAGCAGCACAATATCGGCTTTTTCGCGGCCCAGATGGCGCATCATGGCGCTTCCGCCAGCGCGCGCAAACAGCTTTCCTGGTGGCGTGGGCCCAGGCCGGGCGCCATGCTCAAACCATCGAGGCGCAAGCCGTACGGCAAGCCTGCCGCTTCCGCTTGCAGCACCCAGGCGGCCAGGCGTGACAGCCGCGCTTCCATGGTGAGCGTGTCGGGCAGGCTGGCCAGATCGAACCAGAGAGCGCCTTGCCGGCTATCCGTAGCCTGGAAATGCTTGCTGTATAAGTGTTCGCCATCGTGGCGGGCGATCTGGCGCCAGGCCAGCCTTTGTAGCGGATCGCCGGGCTGGTAGGCGCGCACGCCGGCCAGTTCGTGGTGCTGGTCTTGCGCTTGCATGCTGGCCGGTGGCGTGGGAAGTGGCGGGCTGGGGTTTTCCGGACGCGGCAGCACCAGCACGCGCGCTTCGGGCTGCCATCAGCACCAGGCGTAAAACAGGCCTAGCGGAAAACTGCTGGACAGGTGCAGGGATGGCGCTTGCAGCCAGCCGCGCCGGGTGGCTGCCACGGTGATGACGAGGATGCTCTCGCCATGTGCGGTCACATCGGCTTGCTGGACCTCAGCATGGGGCGTGGCCAGGGAGATGGCGTGGCGCGAACGTGCGCTGCGGTTGATCAGGCGCAGCGTGAATACTGCGCTGTCACCGGCAAATACGGGTATTCCCGGCGTGGCGGCCAGCGACAGGCCAGCCAGGTTGCGGCTGGCGAACAGCATGTCGACGATGGCGCAGGCGGCGACAAAACAGGTCAGCGCATAACCTAAGCCCAGCTGGAAATTGACGGCGGCGATCCACAGCGCCAGCAGCAGCGCGCCGAACGCCAGGCCGGCGCGCGAGGGGCGGATATGCACGCGGTGCGCGCCCAGCCAGGGCCGTACCGGCAAATAAGACCGCCATGGTCCGCCGCTGCCTTGCATGGCGCTCAGACGGGCACGGCCAGCAGCAATTGCTGCAGCAGCGCGCGGCTGTACGCCGTGCCTGGCGTTCCTTGCGCCGGATGCAGCCGGTGCGCGCAGACGGGCAGCAGCATCGCCTGCACATCTTCGGGCGTGACGTGGTCGCGCCCCGCCAGCGCGGCCCAGGCGCGTGCCGCCTGCAGCAGGGCCAGCGCGGCGCGCGGACTCAAACCATCGACAAACGCGCCGTCATTGCGCGTGGCGTGCACCAGCGCCAGCACATAGTCGGCCAGCGCGGGCGCAGCATGGATGTGCTTCAGCGCCGCTTGCGCCTGCAGCAGTTCTTCGGCGTTCATCACGGCCGGCAATTGCTGCAGCATGCGGCGGCGGTCGGCGCCCAGCAGCAGGGCGCGTTCGGTGGCGGCGTCCGGGTAGCCGAGGGTGACGCACATCAGGAAGCGGTCCAGCTGCGATTCGGGCAGCGGAAAAGTGCCCAGCTGGTGTGCGCAGTTTTGCGTGGCGATCACGAAGAAGGGCTGCGGCAAGCTGCGCGTCACGCCATCCTGGCTCACTTGCCGCTCTTCCATCGCTTCGAGCAAGCCCGATTGGGTCTTCGGCGTGGCGCGGTTGATTTCATCGGCCAGCAGCACTTGTGTGAACAGCGGGCCAGGGTGAAACACGAAACTGCCGCTGCCCCGGTCGTACACGGACATGCCGGCCACGTCGGCCGGCAGCAGGTCGCTGGTAAATTGCTGACGCTTCCATTGCAGTCCCAGCGTGATGGCCAGCGCATGCGCCAGCGTGGTCTTGCCTACGCCAGGCACGTCTTCGATCAACAGATGGCCGCCGGCCAGCACGCAGGCCAGGGTCTGGCGGATTTGCAGTTCTTTGCCGACCAGTACGTCGCCGATCTGGCGCGCGGCCGCGTGTATTTTCAAAAACATGGGGTTTCCATCGTGGGGCAAGGGCTGATTAATTTACAATGACTGCGCCTGGATCAGGTGAATGACGATGCGCCTGCCTGGCACGCTGCCCGCCAGCGGCACGCACGTGGTAGATTAGAACAGAAGCAGAGTAAAAGCACGCCAGGATTTTAAGCGAGAAGGCGTCCGAGGATACAGAGACCAAGAGTACAGCAATGAGTACAGCTATGAGTACAGCTATTTATACCCACCCCGATTGCCGCCGCCACGAGATGGGCGAGTGGCATCCCGAATCGCCGGCGCGCCTGCAGGCTATCAGCGATCAACTGATCCTTGCGCATATCAGCGACCTGGTCGAGCACCGTGATGGGGTGCGCGCGCAATTGTCCGATATCGAACGCAATCACAGCGCCACGGCGATCGGGCTGGTGCGCGACAATGTGCCGGCAGAGGGAGATTATTATCCGCTCGACGGCGACACCCTGCTCAATGCGCACAGCTACAACGCGGCGCTGGCGGCGGCCGGTTCCGCCGTGGCGGCCACCGACGCCGTCATCGATGGCGAGATTATCAATGCCTTTTGCGCCATCCGCCCGCCTGGCCACCACGCGCGGCCCAGCGAACCGATGGGTTTTTGCCTGTTCAATAATGTCGCCATCGCCGCCAAGCATGCGCTCGACGTGCGCGGGCTGGAACGGGTGGCCATCGTCGACTTCGACGTACATCACGGCAATGGCACGGCAGAATCGGTGGCGCACGACCCGCGCATTTTGATGGTGAGCTTTTTCCAGCATCCGTATTATCCCTACAGCGATGTGGAGTCGTACACGGACACGCGGGTCAACGTGCCCGTGCCGGCCCGCTCGAAAGGCGATGTGGTGCGCCAGCTGGTGCTGGACCACTGGCTGCCGGCGCTGCACCGGCACCAGCCGCAGATGCTGTTCATTTCCGCCGGTTTCGACGCCCACCGCGAAGACGATGTGGGCGGCATGGGCCTGGTCGAAGCCGATTACAGCTGGATGACGGAACAGATGATGGCGGTGGCCAAACAATATGGCAATGGCCGCATCGTCAGCTGCCTCGAAGGCGGCTACAACCTGTCGTCGCTGGGCCGCAGCGTGGCGGCGCATGTGAAGGCGCTGGCGGAATTGTAAGGTGGTCTGATTCTAAAACAGCGGCAGGCGGCTGCGCGAGTTGGTATGCCGATGCGTCTGGAAACCGAGCGCGTCGCCGGCCATGAAGCGCCGCCAGGCTTGCGTATAGACCGCCGAGGACTTGTCGGTGTCGAAGCTGTCCAGGTGCAGCATGTCGCGGTGATGCTTGATTTCATTGACCAGCTGGTCGTACAGCGCTTGCAAGCCGTAGGTATCGGCGCTCTGGCGTTTCAAGGTATCTTCCAGCGCCGCGATTTTCAGTTGCAGCTGGCGATAGTCTTTTTGCAGCCGCGCCAGACTGTGCGGCGGACGCTTGACGGGGCCTGCCTGACGATAGCGCGCGCCTGAACCCAAGCGCGTCTTTTCTTTCCGCCCGACGATATCGTCTTCCGGCGTTGGCATGTCGCCAGCCTTTTCCATCACCATGTGTACCGCTTCCCTTCGTTTGAATCCGGCAGATGCAAAGAGCAGCTCCGGAAATCATTGCTTTTCATTTAAGAGGCGGTATTAGAGCATATTTTTTTATTGCTGAAAATAAATATAATAGCCTTTGTAGAAATATTTACAATTTTGTATCTTAATGTATATTGATGGCAGGATGCTTGCCGCTGGCCATGGTCTCGCTGGCATAGGTCAGTATCAGCAAGGTATTGTCGTCCCAGCTGCGGTCATGCAGCGGCGGCACATAGCGGCGCAGGTCTTCCTTCAGACGCACGCTCATCGAGCGAGTGCTCGAACGCGCTTCGACGGAGGCGAGTGTGTGGCGCGACGGAAATGGCACGTGGATCAGTGCAGAATGGCAGGGGCCGCCCGCCATGCGGAAAAAATTACGCATGATGAAGGAGAGCTGCTCCTGCTCCACCGCCCAGCGCACTTCGCATTCGAGCCGCAAGTCGCCCAGCCGGCGCACATTGGGCGGCAGGCCCGGCGTATGGATGTCGGGCTGCCAGCGCAGCGAGGCGCGTTTCTTGTTGCTGACCAGGTCGGCGTTTGCATCGTAGGCCGTCTTGTCGCGCGACAGGACGAAGGTGCCTTCTGCTGACAGCGGAATCGGAATCGACAGATTGTCTGCCGACAAGTGCAGGGTCACGTCATCGAGCGTGTCCTCTGGCGTGGAGGGCAATAGCATGAAGCGCAGCGGCGCAGCCGGCGCCAGCTGCAGATGATCGGCATAGGCGTCCAGTCCCCTGAGCATGGTGCGATAGGGGCGCAGGTCGGGATCGCGCGCGCTTTGTACATCGACGATTTGCTGCATTTCCTGCCTGGCCGTGCCATCGCCAGCGATCACCGGTTCTTGGGCCATCGCTGGCAGCAGGCACGCTGCCATGGCGGCGAGGAAGGAAAGGCGGGAAATGGGCATGGAAAGCGTGCTCGGTTAATGTGCTATGGAGGAAACGGCTTGCAATGAATCAATAGCTGCTGTCCTGCAGCATGGGCCAACGAATCTTAGCATTGAGTCAAATGCCAAAATATCACCAATTGTCTCGCTGGCGTCGCACGGCAGGGCTGCGTCGTCCATAAAATGGGACGCCCGGGCGGCAACCACGTAAAATAGCGGATTGACTGAACGATTTTGAAAGCAAGAGCATGGCGATACAATGGTACCCAGGACACATGAACGCGGCCCGCAAGAAGGCGGCCGAAACCATGGAAAACACCGATCTGGTGATTGAAGTGGTCGACGCGCGTCTGCCGGCCGCCAGTTGCAATCCCATGGTGGAAGAGCTGCGCCTGTTCCGCCAGCGCCCCTGCCTGAAAATCCTCAACAAGATCGACCTGGCCGATCCGGAAGCGACCGCCGCCTGGGTAGCCTATTTCAATGCCCAGGAAGGCGTGACTGCGTACGCCATGACGACCAAGAAGCCGGGCGACGTGGCGCGCATACCGGAGCTGGCGAAGTCGCTGGCGCCGCATCGCGGCGTGCCGACCAAGCCGCTGCGCATCATGATCATGGGCATCCCCAACGTGGGCAAATCGACCCTGATGAACGCCTTGCTGAAAAAGCGCGTGGCCAAGGTGGGCGACGAGCCGGCCGTGACCAAGATGCAGCAAAAGCTTTATCTGGACAAGAACACCATCCTGGTCGATACGCCCGGCATGCTGTGGCCGAAGATTGCCGTGCCCAGCGATGGCCTGATGCTGGCGGCCAGCCACGCGATCGGTTCGAATGCGCTGATTGAAGAAGAAGTGGCAGTGTTCCTGGCCGAGGAGCTGCTCAAGCGCTACCCGCACTTGCTGCACGCGCGCTACGGCACCAAGGTTGATGAAGTCGATGCGATCGGCGTGGTCGAAGGCATCGCCGCCAAGCGCGGTTTCCGCATCAAGGGCGGCGACTACGATTTCGAAAAAGCCTCGCACACCCTGCTGCTCGATTACCGCAGTGGTACTTTGGGACGCATTTCGCTGGAAACGCCGGACACGCGCGGCGCCCTGCTGGCGCAGCACGCGGCCGAGATGGCAGAAAAAGCGGCAAAAGCCGCCGCCCTGGCAGCCGAGAAGGCGGCCAATGCGTCGCGCGGCAAGCGCGGCACCTGACAGGCCTGACTCAAAAAAAAGCGCCGCGACAGCAATCTCGCGGCGCTTTTTTTATGCGGCGTGGCTCTCGCCAAACCTGAAACTGGTCACCGCCAGCGCACCGGCGAAATCATCTTCGTGATACACGACCTGCGCCGCTTCCTGTTCGGCCGCGCCCAGCGCCACCATCAGCGGCAGCAGATGGTCTTCGTATGGATGCGACTGGCGCGCGCCGGGCGCCTGGTCCCAATGCAGCAAGTGTTCCAGGCGCTGGGCCGGCGGCTGCGCCATGACCAGCCTTAGCCAGGCGTCGAACTGGTGCGAGGCGATGGCGCCCGGCTGGCCGAACTGGCGCAGGTTGTGGTAGCTGAGGCCACTGCCGGCAATCAGCACGCCTTGCCGGCGCAGGACGGCCAGTGCGCGGCCCACTTCGATATGCGTGAGCGGATCGTAGCCGTGTTTCAGCGACAGCTGCACCAGCGGCACGTCCGCTTGCGGATAGATCGGGTACAGGGCGCTGAAAGTGCCGTGGTCAAAGCCCCGTTCATGGTCCAGGCGCGCAGGGTGGCCAGCCGCGTCGAGCAAGTCTTTGACTTGCGCTGCCAGCGCCGGGTCGCCTGGCGCCGGATACTGGATTTGATAGGTATGCGGCGGAAAACCCGAATAGTCATACAGCATGCCGGGACGCGGGCTGGCCGAGACCAAAAATTGCGGTCCTTCCCAGTGCGCCGTGACGACCAGCACGGCCTTGGGCCGCAGGCCGATCTGGCGCGGGATATCTTTCAGCGATGCTTCGAGCACGTCGTAGCGGTTGCCGACATGCTCTTTCATGAAGGGCCAGGGGCCGCCGCCGTGCGACAGGAAATAGGTGGGGAAAATGTGCTCTTGCATGGCGATTCCTCGATGGGATGGCTGGTGATGGCACTACTATAGTCATGACTGCACAGTTGATCAATACAGGGATTATTGATATATCATTTCCTTTTTGTTGATGATGGTGAGCTCATGGATACCTTGCGCAGCATGCGCGTGTTTCGCGCCGTGGTGGAACTCGATAGTTTCGTGCGGGCCAGCGAGCGCCTGAACCTGTCGCCGGCCATGGTCAGCAAGCACGTGATGCACCTGGAGCGCCATCTGGGCGCGCGTTTGCTGAACCGCAGCAGCCGTCACCTGAGCCTGACGGAAATCGGCAAGGTGTATTTTGAACAATGCCGCGACATGCTCGATAACCTCGATGAAGTGGAAGCGACCGTGGGCCGCACGACGGTGGTGCCGCGCGGCATGGTGCGCCTGAGCGCGCCCGTCTGGTTTGCCAATCCCATTTTTACGCGGACCCTGGCCGCCTACCGCGCGCGTTTTCCTGAAGTCACCTTCGATGTCGACCTGAGCGGCCGCGTGGTCAACCTGGTCGAAGAGGGCTTTGACCTGGCGCTGCGCGTATGGCAGCCGACGGCGCAGACGCCCACGCCCAATCTGATTGCGCGGCCCATCGGCAGCATCGAATTCCACCTGGTGGCGGCGCCGTCCTACCTGGCGCGCGCGGGGCGGCCGCAAACGCCGCAAGAGCTGGCACGGCACGCGATGATCAGCTATTCGCTGCTGGCCAGCGGCAATGAGCTGCGCCTGGACGGTGCGCAGGGGCGCGAAACGGTCAAGTTCCAGCCTGTATTGCAAAGTAATAATGAAAGCCTGCTGCATGCGGCCGCGCTGGACGCCATGGGCATTGCCCTGCTGCCATCGTGGCAGACGGATGCCGACCTGGCCGCCGGACGGCTGGAGCGCTTGTTTGACAACTATGGCCTGGCTGGCGGCACGGTGTACGCCGTCTACACGAGCCGGCGCTACCTGTCGTCGAAGGTGCGCACCTTCATCGACTTCCTGGCCGAGGAAGGCAGTCTGGGCCAATAGCACAGGAGCGGGGTTTTTATGCCCTTTCTCCGCGCTTGCCTGGCCCGCCGCCGTGCGTATAATGGGCCGCCTCAGCCTTTTCAACGACCGCGATAGCGGTCACCCTGCTTCCACCCGCATGTTCAAGCCATCCGCCATGAGGTCTGCCGCCCCCCGCAAGCGCTTCGCCGTGCCAGCATCACGCGCGGTGCTGCTGGCCGCCCTGATGGCGCCTGGCCTGGTGCTGGCGCAGCAGGTGGTCGTCACGGGTACGCGCAATGGCTTGGCGCAGGCCACTACGTCCATCGGCGCGCGCGTTTTCAGTGGTGACGAGATCCGCCGCTCGGGCGCCAGCGACCTGATCGAAGCCTTGCGCAAGCTGGCAGGCATCGATCTGCGGCGCGCACCGCAGTCATCGCAGCGCCCCGATCTGCGCGTTGCTGGCGCAGCCTATGGCGCGGGCGCCAAGGCGAGCGCCGCATCGGCGGCGTCTGGCGCCAACTTGCCGGCAAACGCAGAGCAGGGCGATGCGCTGCTGTCCCTGATCCCGCTGGAGAATGTGGAAAGGGTCGAAGTCTCGGGCAGCGGCGCCGTCAAGGTAGTCACGCGCCAGCCAGCGGCCGGCGCCACGCATGGTGAACTGTTTAGCGAGGCGGGCGAGTTCGACCAGCGCGACAACCGGCTTTCCCTGGCGCGCAACCGCGACGGCCTGTCGCTCGATGGCGCGCTGGAAGAGCAGCGCAACGGCAATTACCGCGACGGCAGCGACTTCCGCCAGCATAGCTTCAGCGGCGGCGCCGAATGGAAGGTGGAGCATGGCCGTTTTGGTTTCAGCGCCGACAGCGTCGACCAGGATACCCGCTACCCGGCGCCGCCCGGCCTTTTTTCCAGCATCACGGCACTGGGCCAGCGCCCTGACGACCTGTATGCGTACAACGTCAGGCGCGCCAGCGCCTTCGTGCAGCGCTATATCGGCAATATCGACCTGGGCCTGGAAGTGTCGCAGCGTGAAAAAAACGCGTCGACCAGCTACGTGGGCGACAACGGCGGCTATGTCTCGGCCTATGACAGCCGCCAGTGGCAGATCTCGCCGCGCGTGCGCCATTATGGCAAGTGGGGCGGCGCCACCACCGATACCGAACTGGGAATCGACCTGATGCAGTGGCAGCGCCGCACGGCCAGTGTCACGCCTGACGAAACCGATCAGGTGGTGCGGCGCCAGCATTCGCGCGCCGTGCTGCTGCGCGAAGAGCTGGCGTTTGGCGGACCGCATGCGCCGCGTTTGCTGTTCGGCCTGCGCCATGAGCAGTATCACCTGGACGCGGCCGACCTGCCGCCGGGGGGCAGCGCCTGGGAAAACCAGAATGCCTGGGATCTCCAGGCCAGTTATGACTTTACGCCGCTGCTGAGCATCTATGCCAAGGCGGCGCGCAGCTACCGTATCGATGATGATGGCTATACCAGCGCCGGCTACCGCCCGCTGGCCGGCCAGCTGCGCCAGGAGCGTGAAATGGGCGCGACCTGGGGCAACGCGGCGCGCAGCCTCTCGCTGCGCGTGTTCAGCGAACACCTGCGCAACGAGATCATCTTCGATCAAAGCCTGGGCCAGCAGGGATATGCGGGCAATCTGGAACCGAGCAGGCGCGATGGGCTGGTGCTCGAGGCGGGCATGAACCTGAACCGCGACTGGCGCATCGGCGGCCAGGCGCAGCAGGTCAATGCCAGTTTCGACGACTATCCGTATCATGGCCAGGATATAGCGCTGGTGCCCAAGACGCTGCTGTCGGCCCGTTTATACTGGGTGCCGCCCGGTGGCGCCAGCAACGCGGACATGGGCGTGCAATGGCTGCGCGCCCTGCGTTATGGCAGTGATTTCGAGCAAAGCTGCCTGGCGCAAGTGCCGGCCTTCGCCACGCTCGATGGCCACTACACGCGCAAGATGGGCGCCTGGGAGCTGGGCCTGTCCGGCAGCAACCTGACGAATCGCCGCCATTATGGCGACGCGCCCGCATGCCGCTCCAGCATTTACCAGAATGACGCACGGCAGTTGCGCGTGTCGCTGCGCTACCGCTTTTAAATAGCATTTCCAAATTCACCACGTCCCTGCAGCGCTTAAGGCGGCCTTAATCGCGTGCGTAGCAGCTAAAAATGCTGTCTTTTTTACTGCTGGTCCTGAAAGTCTGCTGCAAAAAGTGGTAATCTCGCGCTGTTCACGACCACTTGATGATGAAGGATTATTATGCGTTTCATGCGTTTCCTGGCCCCTATGCTGGCCGCCGTCGCTTTCATGGCAAGCACCACCGGCGCCATGGCTGCCGATACCGGCTTTACCACGCTCACCACGCCGGTGCCGACCGAGACCAGCAAGAAGGTCGAAGTGGTCGAATATTTCATGTATTCCTGCCCGCATTGCAATGCACTCGACCCGCTGATGCATGACTGGGTCAAGAAGCAGGGCGACAAGATCGCCTTCCGCCGCGTGCATCTGGCCTTCTCGGGCCCGAAAGATCCGCAAGCCCATGCCTATGTCACGCTTGAAGCGATGGGCCAGCTCGATCAATTCCACGACAAGATTTTCCGCGCCATCCACGTTGAGCGCAACCGCCTGAACAGCGACAGCGCCATCCTCGACCTGCTGGTGAAAAACGGCATCGACAAGGCCAAGTACCTGGAGATGTTCAATTCCTTCGGCGTGCAGACCAAGCTCAAACGCAACGAACAATTGATCGCCGCCGCCAAGATCGACAGCGCGCCGACCATCATCGTCGACGGCCGTTTCGTCACCTCGCCGGCGCAGCTGTCGCGTCCGGGCCAATCTGAACGCCAGGCACAGGAAGCTACCCTGGCCGTGATGGATGGACTGGTCGCACGCGTCGTCAAGGAGCGTGGCGCGGCACCGGCCAAGAAGTAATCAGTCAGACTTATTCACCCACCGGAGATCGTCATGAAACAGCTGCCCTGGACTTTATGCGTACTGGCCCTGGCCCTCGTGGTCTGGTTGTCGCTCGCTGTCGTCAGCACGGAAAACCAGCGTAACGCCCTGGTCAGCAAGACCTGCGCCGATCCGATGTTCAAGGGCGAGGTGGACGCCAAATGCCTGGCGACCGTGCAGTCGCGCGCGCACTGGTGGCAGCATCTGACGTACGCGATGACGCATATCCGTTCCTGACACCCGCAAGTGTCAAGGACTGAAAGCCCGCCTTGTGCGTAATGCCGTTCAGTTAAGACTGAACGGCATTTTTATTTGGGTCTTGTAAACGGCAAGTTCAGCTGTTAACCTGCCGAG
>NZ_JACHCI010000032.1 GCF_014200675.1 Janthinobacterium saanense
CTTGACCTCAACTACTCGAACCGCCCGGTGCGGACCCGCATGCCGGGTGGTGTGGCAGGGGAGCGGCCTTCACGGCTGTCCCCTATGCCGATTCAAGCGGATTTGATGGGGGGAGAATCGATCCGGCCGGCATGGCGCGAGTGTCGAGGCGGCCTTGCCGGTGATGATCTCTTCGCTGGCCAGGCGGCCGACCACCGCCGCCAGGATCACGCCTGGATGCATGACGCAAACGTAGGCGCCGCTGACGTGGGGGAGGTGGCCGACGATGGGAACGCCATCGGCTGGCATGGGCCGCCACCCCACGCACGCCAGCTCAGTCTCGATAGCCGTTACGCCGTGCAACTCGTGCCCGATGGCTTGGGCGGTGCGTACGGCGATGGCGGCCGGGTGGTTGTCCGGCGTGTCGTCAAGGTAGTCTTCCGCTGCCAGCAAGCTGCCATCCGCGCCTTGCCGCACTTCCATCTGCGGGCTGGAGAGTATGCCCTTTACCAGATCATTTGCTGTCTTGTAGCGGATAAAGATGGCAGGGGAGGCCGTGACGGGCAGTGGTGTATCGAGCATGGCGGCCAGCCTGGCCGTGCCAGTGCCTGCCGCCAGCACCACCATATCGGCTGCGATGGCGCCCGTTGCGGTCTTGACGCCCGTCACTGTGCTTCCCTGAAGCAGGAAGCCCAGTACCGGGGTGTAGGTGAATACTTGCGCCCCATGTGCCTGGGCGCCAGCGAGCAGGGCATGCGTGGCGGCCACCGCATCGAGCGCGCCTTCTGCGGCGGCATGCCAGGCCTGTTCGGGAGGGTGCTTGAGGTTCGGCTCCAGCTTGCGTATCTGCCCGCGCGATACCAGTGT
Source organism: Janthinobacterium saanense (assembly GCF_014200675.1). Lineage (GTDB taxonomy): Bacteria > Pseudomonadota > Gammaproteobacteria > Burkholderiales > Burkholderiaceae_D > Janthinobacterium. The sequence continues at coordinate 847 of NZ_JACHCI010000032.1, forward strand.
GGCTGGCGGCATCCCGTTTGCCTCGACGCCATATGACAGGGCGCCGCTCCAGCGTATCTGCAAGTCGGGCAGTTCGGCCTGAAGCCGGTGGTATTCCGCGATGGCGGTGCCGCGCAAGTGGGCGATGGGATCGCCTGCGCCATGGGTGGTGTTGAGCCATGCGAAGGAGGTGCCGGTGACGCCGGAGGCGATCTCTCCGGCTTCGAGCACGGTAACTTGCGCGCCCTGGCCGGCCAGGTGGTAGGCCAGCGACGCGCCCACGATGCCTGCGCCGATGACCACGACGCGTTTATTGGAAGCACTTGCCATATCACTCCTGTTCTGTTGTGCCGGCTATGGTACAACATGGCCGATCCTGGAGATTGCCTGCACGCCCATCCCCGATTTTGGTAGGCTGGGGTGCTGAAATTGCAGTTCGTCGCAATCGGCGTGCCTGCCGGGAGCGCCATGTCTATAGTGATCACATCGCGCAACACATTGCGCAGCCACTGACAGCTACCCGAGGAGATCAAGATGAACGTCGCTAAAAACATGGAAGCCATCGTCGTTGCCGCCGCAGTCCTGCTGAGCGCAAGCTGCTACGCCATGGCGCCCGCCGCGCCAGCCTTGCAGGTGGCTAATTCCAGCTACCTTAGCCCTGTTCCTGCCAAGGCGGTGATGCAAATAGTGGTAGTCAAGGCCAAGCGCTTGAGCGCCGCCGAAAAAGCCCGCTTTGCATAACTATTGCTAGCAATATATGGCGCTGCTACAGTAGCCAAAGCATGATGCTGTCATAGCCTGATAAAACAAGATACCAAGGAAGTCATATGAAAAAGATACTCCAGCTGGCACTGCTGTTCCTGGCGGCCTTTGGCCTGCTGCGCAGTGCGGGTGCCGAAACCCGCTTGCTGGAAATGCGCCCCATCGACGCCCGCGTGATGCGGGTCAAGCTCGACGGCGTGATGGAGGTGCGCATCCGCCAGGGCAACGTTCCTTCCTTGAGCATCACGGCCGACAAACGCTATATTGCCGATGTCAGCACGGCCCAGAGCGGCGATACCCTGCACATAGAAACGGAAATCCGCGGCTTCAAGATCAACCCTTCTTCCGTACGCGCCGAGCTGGTCTTGCCGAACTTGCGCGAACTCAGTTCGGAAGGCATGGGCACTACCGATATCACCGGTTTTACGGGCGACGAGATCGTTTTGTCGCTGGAAGGGGCGGGCAGCATCAAGATGGTGGGCGACTATCGCAAGCTGAAGGCCAGCCTGGGGGGCGTGGGCAGCATGCAACTGTGGGTTGGCAACAATGAGCGCGCCGATCTCGACCTGGAAGGCGCCGGTTCGGTGGTGCTGGGCGGGCGTGGCAAGCTGTTGAAAGCCAGCCTCGGTGGCCTGGGCAGCCTGAATGCGCAGCAATTTCAGGCCGAAGCCGTCAATCTCGATTTGAGTGGCCTGGGCAACGCCACCGTGAATGCTACGGTAAATGCCAAGCTGAACCTGAGCGGACTCGGTTCAGTGGTGGTCTACGGCAAGCCAGCCAACCGCGATGTCAGCGTCGATGGCCTTGGTAAAGTTAGCTGGAAGTAAGGGTGTCCTGTACTCGTCAGGATAATAAAAAAGCAGTCAGACTATTCCCCACTCCGATGAAAAAACTGATCATTGCATTATTGCTGCTGTGCGCGATACAGCAGAGCGCGCAGGCCGGCTTCGCTGAAGGCGCCAGTGCTTATAACAACAAGAATTACAGCCTGGCCTACAAGGAAATTTTACCGTTGGCCAAGGCGGGCAATGCCGACGCCGAACATTTGCTGGGCTTGATGTATTACATGGGTCGTGGCTTGCCGCAAGATTACAAGCAAGCCATGTTTTGGCACCGCAAGGCAGCCGACCAGGGCAAGGCCGACGCGCAGTACGTGGTCGGCGCCATGTATTACACGGGCAACGCCGTCCTGCAGGATCACAAGCAGGCCGTGGTCTGGTTTCGCAAGGCCGCCGAGCAAAACCATGCCGAGGCGCAGCAGGTGCTGGGCCTGATGTACCGCTACCATATGGGGGGCGTGCAGCAGGATATCGTCATCGCCTATATGTTGTGGAATCTGGCGGCCGCCAATGGCTCGTCGAATGCGGCCGATCAGCGCGCCGCCGTGTTGCGCATGATGACGCCGGAGCAGGTCGAAGAGGGCCAGACCCTGTCGGCAAAATGGAAGCCGGGCACGCCCTTGCCGCGTACCTCGAAAACCGGCGCTGCCTAGTCGGGGGGAGGGCGCTGCAAGGTGGGGCGGCTTGGCGTACAATCGCTCTTTCCCTTGCCAAGAGAGTCGCCATGCGTGCAGTTGTCATCACCGAGCCCGGTCCCGCCGATGTTTTGCAGATTGCCGAGCGTGCTGCGCCGCAACTGAAGGCGGGGGAGCTGCTGATCAAAGTGCATGCCGCCGGCATCAACCGTCCCGACGTGCTGCAACGCCTGGGCAAGTATGCGCCGCCCGCCGGCGCCTCCGATTTGCCTGGCCTGGAAGTGGCCGGCGAAATCGTCGATGGCGACCTGGCCGGCACGCCCTTCAAGCTCGGCGACCTGGTTTGCGCGCTGGTGCAGGGTGGCGGCTATGCCGAGTATTGCGCGGCCCCGGTCGGCCAGTGCCTGCCTTTGCCCAAGGGCTTGACGGCGCTGGAAGGCGCTTCCTTGCCTGAAAATTTCTTTACCGTCTGGAGCAATGTGTTCGACCGCTGCGCGCTGGCCGACGGTGAAACCTTGCTGGTGCAGGGCGGCACGTCCGGTATCGGCGTGGCAGCGATCCAATTGGCTGCGGCGCTGGGTCATCGCGTGTTCGCCACGGCCGGCAGCGACGACAAGGCGCGCGCCTGCGAGGCCCTGGGCGCCGAACGCGGCATCAATTACCGCACGGAAGATTTCGCCGCCGTCGTCAAGCAATTGACGGGCGGGCGCGGTGTCGATGTGATCCTCGACATGGTCGGTGGCGACTATCTGCCGCGCGAGATCGATTGCCTGGCCGATGATGGCCGCATCGGCGTCATTGCCGTGCAGGGTGGCATCAAGGCGACGCTGGATGTCGGGCAGTTGCTGCGCCGCCGCCTGACCGTCACGGGGTCGACTTTGCGTCCCCGTTCGGTGGCGTTCAAGGCCGCCATTGCCGCGCATTTGCAGGCCACCGTCTGGCCCTTGATCGAGGCAGGCAAGATCAAACCCGTCATTTACAAAACTTTCCCGCTGGACCAGGCCAATCAGGCCCATGCGCTGATGGAATCGAGCACGCATGTGGGCAAGATCATGTTGCAAGTTGCCTGAAACACCGGGCCTCGGTTTGACCGGCAACAGTGGTAGCGTTAGAATGACGGGTTATTAGAATTTAGGCTACTATGCGTCGCAAACTCGTCGTCGGAAATTGGAAGATGAACGGCAGTCGCACCTCGAACGCGGTGTTATTGTCAGAAATAGTAGCTGGCTTGTCCGGCCATGGCGCTGCCAGCGCCGTTTGTGTGCCCGCGCCGTATCTGGCGCAGTGCCAGGCGCAATTGGCAGGCTCAAGCCTGGCCTGGGGCGCGCAAGATGTTTCCGCCCATGCTGGCGGTGCCTACACGGGAGAGATCTCGGCCGCCATGCTGCAGGATTTTGGCTGCAGCTATGTGGTGGTCGGCCATTCCGAACGCCGCGCCTACCATGGCGAAGCGTGCGCTCAGGTGGCGGCCAAGACGGTGGCGGCGCTGGCCGCTGGCATCACGCCCATCGTCTGTGTCGGTGAAACGCTGGAACAGCGCGAAGCAGGGCAGACCGATACCGTGGTGTCGCAGCAATTGAATACCGTGCTGGCAGCCGTCACTGGCGACGATGTGGCGAAGCTGGTGGTGGCGTATGAGCCGGTCTGGGCGATTGGCACCGGCAAGACAGCCACGCCGCAGATGGCGCAAGATGTGCACCAGCTGTTGCGCGCGCAACTGGCAGTCAAGAATGCGGTAGCGGCCGCTGGCGTACAGATCTTGTACGGCGGCAGCATGAAACCGGAGAATGCAAAAGAATTGATGGCCATGCCGGATATTGACGGCGGGCTGATCGGTGGGGCAGCATTGAAGGCGGCGGATTTCCTGGCTATTATTCACGCCGCCGATTGAATTACTTTAAACTAAGAATGGAATTGCAATGAACATGATGTTCAATCTGGTAGTCGTGGTACAGGTTTTGTCCGCTTTGTCGATTATCGCGCTGGTATTGCTGCAGCATGGCAAGGGCGCTGATATGGGCGCCGCCTTCGGTTCCGGCGCGTCCGGCAGCTTGTTCGGTGCAACGGGCTCGTCGAACTTCATGTCGAAGTCGACCGGCGTCGCTGCCGCGATCTTCTTCGGCGCCACCCTGGCGCTGTCGCTGATGGCCAATCAGCGCGCTACCACGGTAGGCGGCGGCGTGATGGATAAAGTCGTCAAGCCAGCGCCAGTGACTGGCGCCGGCGCGATCCCGACCACGGTGCCTGCACCAACAGCTGCGGCGCCAGCAGCGACCGCGCCAGCAGCAGCGGCGCCAGCGGCAAGCACCCCGGCTGGCCAGATTCCAAAGTAATTAACTCAAGTATTCGAGTGTAATTAAGCTGGATAATGGCTTGGAAATATTGAGTAGTATCCGAGAATTGCGAGTGATTCTCATTACGGGCAGATTATTGCTCAATGTTTTAGCAGTGCGGTAGAAAAAAGCATTATCGTGCTGGAAGATGTAAAAATTAATCGTTTTTATCTGTGTTTTGATGCATTTGTGCATTAACTTTAGCAGCAAAGCAGAGTAGAATACGGGCCTTACCGCCGACGTGGTGAAATTGGTAGACACGCTATCTTGAGGGGGTAGTGGCGAAAGCTGTACGAGTTCGAGTCTCGTCGTCGGCACCAGAAATCAGAAGCCAGCAACGGCGCATGAGCCATGGCTCATACAAAGTTGCTGGCTTTTTTTACGAGGATGTGTCGTTCGATCCTGGTCTTAGCTTTGATTGGGGTCGTGCGTTAAATACGCTGCAAGTGATCGCAGCGTCCTCATTTAACCGATCGTTCAACATAAGCGTATCAATCGTGAACCTCGAAAATTACTTCCCCGTCCTGCTGTTTATTCTTGTCGGCCTCGGTGTCGGCATCGCTCCCCAGCTCCTGGGGCGCCTGTTAGGCCCTAACAAGCCTGACGCAGCAAAACTCTCCCCGTACGAATGTGGTTTTGAAGCATTCGAAGACGCGCGCATGAAATTCGATGTGCGCTACTATCTGGTCGCAATCCTGTTTATTTTGTTCGATCTGGAAACGGCATTCTTTTTCCCATGGGGCGTAGCAATGCGCGATCTGGGCTGGGCCGGTTTCGTCACGATGATGGTGTTCATCGCCGAATTCGTGGTCGGATTTTGGTACATTTGGAAGAAAGGTGCCCTTGACTGGGAATAAGCCATGGCTATTGAAGGCGTATTAAGCGAAGGTTTCATCACCACCTCGGCCGACAAGCTGATCAACTGGGCGCGTACCGGGTCGATGTTCCCGATGACGTTCGGTCTGGCCTGCTGTGCGGTTGAAATGATGCACGTGGGCGCTGCCCGTTACGATATGGACCGTTTTGGCGTCGTGTTTCGTCCGTCGCCGCGTCAGTCCGACGTCATGATTGTTGCAGGTACCCTGTGCAACAAGATGGCGCCGGCATTGCGCAAGGTCTACGACCAGATGGCAGAGCCGCGCTGGGTTATCTCGATGGGTTCCTGCGCCAATGGCGGCGGGTACTACCATTACTCCTACTCTGTGGTGCGCGGTTGCGACCGCATCGTGCCCGTTGACGTGTATGTGCCTGGCTGCCCTCCAACAGCTGAAGCACTGCTGTACGGCATCATGCAGTTGCAGAACAAGATCAAGCGTACCAGCACGATCGCACGCTAACCGGGTCGCTTCAGATTATGACTACACATTTAGAAGTATTGCAAAACGCCCTGGGTACTGCCCTGGGCGAACGCGTTAGCACTACCGTTGCGCTGGGTGAAGTCACCTTGGTCGTCAAGGCCGAAGACTACCTGGACGTGATGCAAACGCTGCGCGACGACCCGACCCTGCATTTCGAGCAAATGCTCGACCTGTGCGGCGTGGACTACTCGACCTATGGCGATGGCGCCTGGGATGGCCTGCGTTTCGCGGCCGTTTCGCACCTGCTGTCGGTCAAGCACAACTGGCGCGTGCGCGTCCGCGTCTTTGCGCCGGACGACGACATGCCGCTGCTGCCATCCGTGGTGAACATCTGGCGTTCGGTCAACTGGTATGAGCGCGAAGCGTTCGACCTGCTGGGCATCCTGTTCGAAGGCCATAACGACTTGCGCCGCCTGCTGACCGACTACGGTTTCATCGGCCATCCGTTCCGCAAGGACTTCCCGGTCTCCGGCTATGTCGAGATGCGCTACGATCCGGAACAAAAGCGCGTGATTTACCAGCCCGTGACGATCGAGCCGCGGGAAAACGTGCCGCGCGTGATCCGCGAAGAACATTACGGGATGAAATAATGGCTGAGATTAAGAACTACACCCTGAACTTTGGGCCACAGCATCCGGCCGCGCACGGTGTGCTGCGCCTGGTGCTCGAGCTCGATGGCGAAGTGATACAGCGTGCCGACCCCCATATCGGCCTGCTGCACCGCGCTACCGAGAAACTGGCCGAACAGAAGACCTACTTGCAATCCGTGCCGTACATGGACCGTCTCGACTATGTGTCGATGATGTGCAATGAACATGCTTACGTGATGGCGATCGAAAAGCTGCTGAATGTAGAAGTGCCTTTGCGCGCCCAATACATCCGCGTGATGTTCGATGAAATCACCCGCGTCCTGAACCACCTGATGTGGCTGGGCGCGCATGCGCTGGACGTCGGCGCCATGGGCCCGTTCCTGTATTGCTTCCGCGATCGCGAAGACCTGTTCGACTGCTACGAAGCGGTCTCGGGCGCACGTATGCACGCAGCCTACTACCGTCCGGGCGGCGTGTACCGCGACTTGCCAGATTCGATGCCGCAGCACAAGGCGTCCATCATCCGCAACGCCAAGGCCATCGCCAAGCTCAATGAAAACCGCCAGGGTTCCCTGCTGGACTTCATCGAGGACTTCACGCGCCGTTTCCCGACCTATGTCGACGAATACGAAACCTTGCTGACTGACAACCGTATCTGGAAACAGCGGACCGTCGGCATCGGCGTGGTCTCGCCGGAAGATGCGCTGGCCATGGGCTTTACCGGCGCCATGCTGCGTGGTTCGGGCGTGCAATGGGACTTGCGCAAGCAACAGCCGTACGAAGTGTACGACCTGATGGACTTCGACATTCCTATCGGCACCAACGGCGATTGTTACGACCGCTACCTGGTCCGCGTGGAAGAGCTGCGCCAGTCGAACCGCATCATCAAGCAGTGCGTGGAGTGGCTGCGCAACAATCCAGGTCCTGTCATGACCAGCAACCGCAAGGTAGCGCCTCCGGGCCGCGTCGACATGAAGACCAATATGGAATCGCTGATTCACCACTTCAAGCTGTTTACCGAAGGTTTCCACGTGCCGCCGGGCGAGGCTTACAGCGCCGTCGAGCACCCGAAAGGCGAGTTTGGCATTTACCTGGTGTCCGATGGCGCCAACAAGCCGTACCGCATGAAACTGCGCGCACCAGATTACGCCCACTTGCAGTCGCTGGACGAAATGGCGCGTGGACACATGATTGCCGACGCCGTGACCATCATTGGTACGCAAGATATCGTGTTCGGCAGTATTGACCGCTAAGTCCGAGAGGCAAAAAAGTATGTTGTTATCAGAGCAGTGCTATAAAAAAATCGACCGCGAGCTGGCCAAGTACCCAGGCGACCAGCGTCAGTCGGCCGTGATGGCCGCGCTGGCGCACGCCCAGGATGAACTGGGCTGGCTGTCGCCGGACACCATGAAGGAAATCGCCGACTACATCGGCATGCCGGCTATTGCTGTGCAGGAAGTGGCCACGTTCTACAATATGTACAACACCAAGCCGGTCGGCAAGCACAAGATCACCGTGTGCACCAACCTGCCTTGCGCCCTGTCCGGTGGCGTGCGCGCCGCCGAATACCTGAAGCAGAAGCTGGGTATCGATTTCCGCGAAACCACTGCTGACGGCCAGTTCACCCTGGTGGAAGGCGAGTGCATGGGCGCTTGCGGCGATGCGCCTGTCCTGCTGGTCAGTAATAAAACCATGTGCAGCTGGATGTCGAACGAGAAAATCGACGCCATGCTGGAGGAACTCAAGAAATGACGTCACTCCACAACCGCCATATCGATCCGTTGATCCTGAAGGATCTGGATGGCAAGAACTGGCATTTGCAAGACTATGTGAACCGTGGTGGCTATACGGCCCTGCGGCGTATCCTGGAAGAGAAAATCACGCCGGAACAGATCATTGCCGACCTCAAGGCTTCGTCCTTGCGCGGCCGTGGCGGCGCGGGTTTCCCTACCGGCCTGAAGTGGAGCTTCATGCCACGCCAGTTCCCGGGCCAGAAATACCTCGTCTGCAATACAGATGAAGGCGAACCGGGCACTTTCAAGGACCGCGACATCATTCGTTACAATCCCCATGCGCTGATCGAAGGCATGGCGATTGGCGCTTATGCGATGGGCATCACCGTGGGTTACAACTATATCCACGGCGAAATTTTCCAGGACTACCTGCGTTTCGAAGATGCACTGGAAGAGGCGCGCGCCGCCGGCTTCCTGGGCGACAAGATCATGGGTAGCGAGTTCTCGTTCCAGTTGCACGCACACCATGGTTATGGCGCGTACATCTGCGGCGAAGAAACCGCGCTGCTCGAATCGCTGGAAGGCAAAAAAGGCCAGCCACGCTTCAAGCCGCCTTTCCCTGCCTCGTTTGGCCTGTACGGCAAACCGACCACGATCAACAACACGGAAACCTTCGCGGCCGTGCCATTCGTGCTGAACATTGGCCCAGAGAAATACCTGGCCATGGGCAAGCCGAACAATGGCGGTTCGAAGATCTTCTCGATCTCGGGCGACGTGGAAATGCCGGGCAACTACGAAGTACCGCTGGGTACGCCATTTGCCAAACTGCTGGAACTGGCAGGCGGCATGCGTGGTGGCAAAAAAATCAAAGCCGTTATCCCTGGCGGTTCGTCCGCTCCGGTGATACGCGGTGAAGTCATGATGCAAACCGACCTGGACTACGATTCGATCGCGAAAGCCGGTTCGATGCTCGGTTCGGGCGCTGTCATCGTGATGGACGAAACTCGCTGCATGGTGAAGGCGCTGGAACGCCTTTCCTACTTCTATTTTGAAGAATCGTGCGGCCAGTGTACGCCTTGCCGTGAAGGCACAGGCTGGATGTACCGCATGGTACATCGCATCGAGCAGGGGCAAGGTCGTCCAGACGACCTGGATATGCTCAACTCGATCGCTGACAACATCCAGGGCCGCACTATTTGCGCACTGGGCGATGCAGCGGCTATGCCAGTACGGGCCTTCATTAAGAATTTCCGTGAAGAATTTGAATATCACATCGAGCACAAGCATTGCTTAGTGCCCGCTTACATCTAAGCTGCGTCAGGTAACGATCACCATGGTTGAAATCGAAATAGACGGCAAAAAAGTCGAAGTCCCTGCTGGTAGCATGGTGATGGACGCCGCCAACAAATTGGGAACCTACATTCCGCACTTCTGCTACCACAAGAAATTGTCGATCGCAGCGAACTGCCGCATGTGCCTGGTCGAAGTGGAAAAGGCCCCCAAGCCTTTGCCCGCTTGCGCGACCCCGGTCAGTGCCGGCATGATCGTGCGTTCTGCCAGCGATAAAGCTGTGCAGGCGCAAAAGTCGGTCATGGAATTCTTGTTGATTAACCACCCGCTTGATTGCCCTATCTGCGATCAGGGCGGCGAATGCCAGTTGCAAGACTTGGCAGTCGGCTACGGCAACAGCGGTTCGCGCTATCAGGAAGACAAGCGCGTCGTCAAACCGAAGGAAGCTGGCCCGCTGGTCTCGATGCAAGAGATGGCGCGCTGCATCCAGTGCACCCGCTGCGTACGTTTCGGCCAGGAAGTGGCCGGCGTGATGGAGCTGGGCATGATCGGTCGTGGCGAACACTCCGAAATCGTGTCCTTCGTCGGTCAGACGGTCGATTCCGAAATGTCGGGCAATATGATCGATCTGTGCCCGGTAGGCGCACTGACATCGAAGCCATTCCGCTACAGCGCCCGTACCTGGGAACTGTCGCGCCGCAAATCGGTCAGCCCGCATGACGGCCTGGGCGCCAACCTGATCGTGCAAGTGAAAGCTGGCAAGGTCAAGCGCGTACTGCCGCTGGAAAACGACGACGTCAACGAGTGCTGGATTTCCGACAAGGACCGTTTCTCGTACGAAGCGCTGGACAGTGCCGAACGCCTGACTTCCCCTATGCTGAAACAAGGCAATGAGTGGAAAGAAGTCGATTGGCAGACCGCGCTGGAATACGTGGCCCACGGCCTGAAAAACATCAAGCACGAACACGGCGCTGACGCTATCGCCGCGGTCGCTACGGCGCATTCGACGGTGGAAGAACTGGTCTTGCTGCAAAAAGTTGCGCACGGCCTCGGTTCCGACAACGTCGACTTCCGCCTGCGCCAGCTTGACTTCGCGCTGGACGCGAACGTCAAGCCATGGCTGGGCATGCCGATCAATGACTTCGGCCAGATCAAGCGCGCCTTTGTGATCGGCTCCTTCCTGCGCAAGGATCACCCATTGCTGGCAACGCGTCTGCGCGCTGCAGTAAAAGCCGGCGGCAAGCTGTCGATCCTGCACGCATCCGACGATGATCAACTGATCACCATCGCCAACAAGATGATCGTGGCCCCAAGCGATTGGCTGGCTGCCTTGTCGGAAGTGGTGGTAGCGGTTGCCAAAGCGAAAGAAATCGCTGCGCCAAATGGTTTCGAAGCGATTACCGCCTCGGACGTGGCCGTCAACATTGCCGCCAGCCTGATGGCTGGCGACCATGGCGCCGTGCTGCTGGGTAACGCGGCAACGCAACACCCGCAAGCGTCGCAACTGCACGCTGCCGCACAATGGATCGCCGAACAGACTGGCGCCACCCTGGGCTACCTGACCGAAGCGGCCAACACCGTCGGCGCGCACCTGGTGGTCAAGCCACGCGCCAACGCACAAGCCGTGTTCGCAGCGCCGAAGAAAGCCTACGTGCTGCTGCACGCCGAGCCGGAACTCGATGCTGCCAATCCACAAGCGGCCCGCGCCGCGCTGGACAAAGCTGAAATGGTGGTGGCCATGTCGGCCTTCAAGCACGGCATGGAGTACGCCGACGTCTTGCTGCCGATCGCGCCATTCGCTGAAACCTCGGGCACCTTCGTGAACTGCGAAGGCCGCGCGCAAAGTTTCAACGGCACCGTGAAACCGCTGGCGGAAACCCGTCCAGCCTGGAAAGTGCTGCGCGTACTGGGCAACATCCTGGGCCTGGCCGGTTTCGACTACGACACGTCCGAAGCGATCCGCGACGAAGCCTTTGGCGCTGGCGTGACCGACCTGTCGGCACAGCTGTCCAATACCGCCAGGAACGCTGCCGAAGCGGCCACGTATGCACCGGCTTCGCCTGCGCTGCAACGTATCGCTGACGTGCCGATCTATTTCGCCGATGCACTGGTACGCCGTTCCGAGCCATTGCAACGCACGGTCGATGGCGCTGCGCCACAAGCCCACCTGTCCGCCGAGCTGGCTGGCAAGCTGGGTATCAAGGCAGGCGACAAGGTCAAAGTGGCGCAAGGCTCCGGCAGCGCCATCCTGGTGGCGGCTATTCACGCCGGCCTGCCAGCCAATGTGGTCAAAGTGTCGGCGGCGCATGCCTCGACCGCCCAGCTTGGCGGCATGTTCGGTGACATCACAGTTGAAACAGCAGAGGGGAAAATCTGATGGCTCTGCCTGAATTTGTAAACGTCATCAACAGTACCGGTCATGATCTGCTGGGCACTGCCTGGCCGTTCTTCTGGACGTTGATCAAGATCCTGTGCGTGCTGCTGCCGCTGATGGGTCTGGTTGCCTACGCTACCTTGTGGGAGCGCAAGCTGATCGGCTGGATCCAGATCCGCGTCGGTCCTAACCGCGTGGGCCCGCTGGGCTTGCTGCAACCGATCGCCGATGCACTGAAACTCTTGTTCAAAGAGATCATCATCCCGGCCAAGTCGGCCAAGGGCCTCTTCGTGATCGGCCCGATCATGACCATCATGCCGGCCCTGGCGGCCTGGTCGGTGGTCCCGTTCGGCCCGGAAGCAGTGTTGGCAAACGTCAACGCCGGCTTGCTGCTGTTGCTGGCAATCACTTCGATGGAAGTCTACGGCATCATCATCGCCGGCTGGGCGTCGAACTCGAAGTACTCGTTCATGGGCGCCATGCGCGCTTCGGCACAGATGATCTCGTATGAAATCCCGATGGGTTTCGTGATGGTGATCGTGCTGATGGTGTCGGGCAGCCTGAACTTCATCGATATCGTGGGCGGCCAGCAAATCGGCTTCTTCGCGGACAAGGGCGTCAACTTCCTGTCGTGGAACTGGCTGCCGCTGCTGCCGATGTTCGTCATCTACCTGGTGTCGGGCCTGGCTGAAGCCAACCGTCACCCATTCGACGTTGTCGAAGGCGAGTCGGAAATCGTCGCCGGTCACATGGTCGAATACTCGGGCATGGCTTACGCCATGTTCATGCTGGCCGAATACGCCAACATGATTTTGATCGGCGCCCTGGGCTCGATCATGTTCCTGGGCGGCTGGTCCGCACCGTTCAAGTTCCTGGAATTCTGGGGCGGTTTTGGCGGTTTCTTCTGGTTGTTTGCAAAAACATTCTTCATCGTTTCGGTGTTTGTCTGGGTACGCGGTACTTTCCCACGCTACCGTTATGACCAGATCATGCGCCTGGGCTGGAAAGTGTTTATCCCCTTGACGCTGGTCTACCTGGTCTTCGTCGCTGCCTGGATGCAGACATCCTGGAATATTTGGAAGTAAGAGAGTGCATACGAATGGATAAGGTTAAAGATTTCTTCAGCAGCCTCTTGTTAGGCGAGCTGATCAAGGGCATGGCGCTGACAGGCAAGTACATGTTTTCGCGCAAGATCACGGTGCAATTCCCGGAAGAGAAGACCCCGATCTCGCCGCGTTTCCGTGGCTTGCACGCACTGCGCCGCTACCCGAACGGCGAAGAACGTTGCATCGCCTGCAAACTGTGCGAAGCAGTTTGCCCGGCGATGGCCATCACGATCGAATCGGAACAGCGTGAAGACGGCTCGCGCCGCACCACGCGTTACGATATTGATTTGACCAAGTGCATCTTCTGCGGTTTCTGCGAAGAGTCGTGCCCGGTTGATTCCATCGTCGAGACGCAAATCCTGGAATACCACGGCGAGAAACGCGGTGATTTGTATTACACGAAAGAGATGTTGCTGGCCGTAGGTGATCGTTATGAAAATGACATCGCCGCTGCGCGCGCCGCCGACGCACCTTATCGCTGATGGATGCGCCGCAGCCTACGGGCTGCGGCGCGCCCCTCGTTCATCTGTACGTCTATTGGGTTTTTTATGGACTTTAAAACAATTTTGTTTTACGCCTTCTCGCTGATTCTGATCATAGCGGCGACGCGCGTTATCACGGCCCGTAATCCGGTCCACGCAGTACTGTTTTTGGTGCTGTCCTTTTTTTCCGCGGCAGGCATCTGGATGCTGCTGCAAGCTGAATTCCTGGCCATCGTGCTGGTATTGGTGTATGTCGGCGCCGTGATGGTGCTGTTCCTCTTCGTGGTCATGATGCTCGATATCAATATCGACCGCATGCGTGTAGGTTTCTGGGGCTATCTGCCATTGGCTGCCACCGTCGGCGCGATCATCGTGCTGGAAATGGCCGCTGTGTTGTGGCACGGTTTCCGCGACTTCGCACCGAACGTGGTTGCTGAAGGCGTGAACCTGGGCGGCACCAAGGAACTGGGCATGCTGATCTACACGAAATACGTGTTCGCATTTGAAATCGCTGCCGTCGTGCTGCTGGTGGCCATCGTTGCCGCAGTGGCGCTGACCCTGCGCAAACGCAAGGACACCAAGCATTTCGCACCTGGCGATGCAGTGCGCGTCAAGCGCAATGACCGCCTGAAGATCATCAAGATGGACCCGGTTGTCGAGCGTCCAGCAGCTGAGCCAGAAGTCAAGGAGGCACCATGATATTAACGCTGACACATTATTTGGTCCTGGGCGCGATCCTGTTCGCAATCTCGATCGTCGGGATTTTCCTGAACCGCAAGAACATCATCGTATTGCTGATGGCAATCGAATTGATGCTGCTGGCGGTGAATATGAATTTCATCGCGTTTTCCCATTACCTGGGTGACGCGGCCGGTCAGATCTTCGTTTTCTTCATCCTGACGGTTGCCGCCGCTGAGTCGGCTATCGGTCTGGCTATTCTGGTGGTGATGTTCCGTAATCTGGATACCATCAACGTCGAAGACCTGGACAGCCTCAAAGGCTGATGTTTTTCAGACTCGATCTCTCGAATAATAACGATTAAGGTTCATCATGGCGGGGCAACTCCTCAACCCTAACCTCCTTCTTGCCGTACCGCTGGCGCCGCTAGCCGGTGCCGCGATTGCAGGTTTGCTTGGCACCCAGTTCCTGGGTAATTTGGTCGGTCGCAAGACGTCGCATACCGCGACGATCCTGGGCGTACTGATTGCATTCATCCTGTCCGTGCACACGTTGCTGGCAGTGGTGGATGGCGCGACATTCAATGGCACGATCTATAACTGGATGACGATCGGCACCCTGAAGATGGAAGTGGGCTTCCAGATCGATTCGCTGTCGGCGATGATGATGTGCGTGGTCACTTTCGTCTCCCTGATGGTGCACATCTACACGATCGGCTACATGAAGGATGACGAAGGCTACAACCGCTTCTTCTCCTACATCTCGCTGTTCACGTTCTCGATGCTGATGCTGGTGATGGCCAACAACTTCCTGCAACTGTTCTTCGGTTGGGAAGCCGTGGGTCTGGTGTCTTACCTGCTGATCGGTTTCTGGTACCAGCGTCCGACGGCCATCGTGGCCAACATGAAGGCGTTCCTCGTCAACCGCGTGGGCGACTTCGGCTTCATCCTGGGCATCGGCCTGCTGCTGGCGTTTGCCGGCACCATGAACTATCAAGAAGTGTTCGCCAAGAAAGACGCACTGGCATTGCTGACCTTGCCAGGTACCGACTGGGCGCTGCTGACGGTAGCCTGCATCTGCCTGTTCATCGGCGCGATGGGCAAGTCGGCGCAATTCCCGCTGCACGTCTGGCTGCCAGACTCGATGGAAGGTCCGACCCCGATTTCGGCACTGATCCACGCCGCGACGATGGTGACGGCTGGTATCTTCATGGTCTCGCGCATGTCGCCGCTGTTTGAATTGTCCGACACGGCACTGTCCTTCATCCTGGTGATCGGTTCCATCACGGCACTGTTCATGGGTTTCCTGGGCATCATCCAGAACGACATCAAGCGCGTGGTGGCTTACTCGACCCTGTCGCAGCTGGGCTACATGACCGTGGCGCTGGGTTCGTCCGCCTACTCGGTGGCCGTATTCCACCTGATGACACACGCATTCTTCAAGGCACTGCTGTTCCTGGGCGCCGGTTCGGTCATCATCGGCATGCACCACGATCAAGACATCCGCAACATGGGTGGCCTGCGTAAATACATGCCGATTACCTGGATCACTTCCCTGATCGGTTCGCTGGCCCTGATCGGCACGCCATTGTTCTCGGGTTTCTACTCGAAGGACAGCATCATCGAAGCCGTCGAAGCGACGCATATCTGGGGTGCTGGCTTTGCCCAGTTCGCCGTATTGGCTGGTGTGTTCGTGACCGCCTTCTACTCCTTCCGTATGTATTTCCTGGTCTTCCATGGCAAGGAACGTTTCGGCCAGGCACATGCACATGCACATGATGCACACGCGCATGACGACCACCACGCAGCCAAGGCTGCCCACGATGACCACGCCCATGACGACCATCATGAAGAAGAGGAAGAAGACGACCACGCGCACCACGGTCTGGCGCCTGGCCAGAAGCCGCATGAATCCCCATTCGTGGTGTGGTTCCCGCTGGTGATGCTGGCGATTCCTTCGCTGCTCGTCGGTTACCTGACCATCGGCCCGATGCTGCATGGCGATTTCTTCAAGGGCGTGATCTTTGTCGGTGAAAATCATCCGGCAATGGAAGAGCTGTCGCATGAATTCCATGGCGCGCTGGCAATGGCGCTGCACGGTCTGACGACTGCACCGTTCTGGCTGGCCCTGTCCGGCGTGGTCGCTGCCTACTACTGCTATATGGTCAACCCGCGCGTACCGGCCTGGTTCTTTGCGAAATTCAAGGCGATTCATACCTTGCTGGACAATAAGTACTACATGGACAAGTTCAATGAAGTTGTGTTCGCCGGCGGTGCCCGTTTGCTGGGTAACGGCCTGTGGAACTTCGGTGACAAGAAGCTGATCGATGGCCTGCTGGTCAACGGTAGCGCCAAGCTGGTTGGCTGGCTGTCCTCGCTGTCGCGCGGTCTGCAAACCGGTTACATCTATCACTATGCATTCGTGATGATCCTGGGCGTGCTGGGCTTCCTGATCTATTTCCTGCCAGTTTGGCCTGCCAAGTAAGCTGACCTGATAAAAGAATACTGAGAACCATGATGCAGTCTACGATTTCTACCCTACCTCCTTACCTGAGTCTCTCGATCTGGGTGCCGATTATTTGCGGCGTCCTGGTCCTGGCTCTCGGCCGTGACAGCAAAGCGGGTTTTACCCGCTGGCTGGCACTGGCTGGCTCGGTGCTCAGCATGCTGTGCACCTTGCCGCTGATCCAGCATTTCGACAACGCCGCACATGGCATGCAATTCGTTGAAAAAGCACCGTGGATACAAACCTTCAATATCTGGTACTCGCTGGGTATCGACGGCCTGTCGCTGTGGTTCGTGCCGCTGACGGCCTTCATCACGGTGATCGTGGTGATCTCCGCCTGGCAAGTGATCGAGAAGCGCATCGCCCAGTACATGGGTGCGTTTTTGATCCTGTCGGGCCTGATGATCGGCGTGTTCTGCGCGCTGGACGGCTTGCTGTTCTACTTCTTCTTTGAAGCAACCCTGATCCCGATGTTCATCATCATCGGTATCTGGGGTGGCGCCAACCGTGTGTACGCCTCGTTCAAGTTTTTCCTGTACACCTTCTTCGGTTCGCTGCTGACCCTGGTTGCCATCATCTACCTGCGCACCGTGTCGGGCACCTTTGATATCCTGGCCTGGCACGCATTCAAGCTGACCTTGCACGAACAGATCTTCATCTTCCTGGCCTTCCTGATGGCGTTTGCCGTCAAGGTGCCGATGTTCCCGGTTCACACCTGGTTGCCAGACGTCCACGTCGAAGCGCCTACCGGCGGCTCGGCCGTCCTGGCCGCGATCATGCTGAAACTGGGTGCTTACGGCTTCCTGCGTTTCTCCTTGCCTATCACGCCTGATGCTGCGCACTACCTGTCCGGTTTCATGATCACCCTGTCGCTGATCGCCGTGATCTACATCGGCCTGGTGGCACTGGTGCAAACCGACATGAAAAAACTGGTCGCCTATTCGTCGATCGCGCACATGGGTTTCGTCACCCTGGGCTTCTTCATGTTCAACGACATCTCGGTGCAGGGCGGTATCGTGCAGATGGTGTCGCACGGCTTTATCTCCGGCGCGATGTTCCTGTGCATCGGCGTGCTGTATGACCGCATGCATACCCGTAATATCGCCGACTACGGTGGTGTCGTGAACCGCATGCCTAAATTTGCCGCCTTCTTCGTGCTGTTCTCGATGGCGAACTGCGGCTTGCCAGCGACCTCCGGTTTCGTGGGCGAGTTCATGGTGATCCTGGGCGCGGTGCAATTCAACTTCTGGATTGGTTTGCTGGCTGCAACGGCACTGATCTGGGGCGCTGCTTACTCGCTGTGGATGGCCAAACGCGTGGTGTTCGGCAAGATCAAGAACAAGCATGTGGCTGAACTGACCGACATCAACAAACGTGAATTCTTCATGCTTGCTGTGCTGGCCATCGCCGTGCTCGTGATGGGTCTGTACCCAGCCCCGTTCACCGACACGATGCAGACTTCGGTCGCTGACCTGCTCCAGCATGTCGCCGCCGGCAAGCTGACGCCTTAAATACGAAGACCGATAACATGACTAATGCACCTAATCTGGTACCGCTGTACGCGGAAATCTTTCTGCTGATTGCCACCTCGGCCATCTTGCTGATCGATATGTTCTTGCCTGCGGCGAAGCGTAACTACACATATGCGCTGTCGCTGCTGACCCTGGCAGGCTGCGCCTTCCTGACCGTGGGCGATTTCAACGCCGGCACCACCGTCTACACGTTCAATAATATGTTCGTGGCAGACCCGATGTCGCACCTGCTGAAACTGTTCTCCTACGGCGCCGTGGCGCTGACCTTGATCTACTCGCGCAGCTATGCTACCGACCGCACCATGCTGTCGGGTAACCTGGGCGGCGAGTTCTACGTGCTGGCCCTGTTTGCACTGCTGGGCCAGATGATCATGATCTCGGCCAACAGCTTCCTGATCATCTACCTGGGTCTGGAACTGATGTCGCTGTCGCTGTACGCACTGATCGCGCTGCGCCGTGACAACGCCAAGGCCACGGAAGCGGCCATGAAGTACTTCATCCTGGGCGCCCTGGCATCCGGTTTCATGTTGTACGGTATCTCGATGCTGTACGGCGCCACCGGTACGCTGGACCTGGGCCTGGTACGTGCAGCACTGGAAAACGGTACTGCCAACGGCACCATCATGGTCTTCGGCCTGGTGTTCCTGGTTGCCGGCCTGGCCTTCAAACTGGGCGTCGTGCCATTCCACATGTGGGTGCCTGACGTGTATCAAGGTTCGCCGACTGCCGTGACCCTGCTGCTGGGCGCGGCGCCGAAACTGGCTGCGTTCGCCATCACCCTGCGTTTGCTGGTGGAAGGCTTGCTGCCGATGGCGCACGACTGGCAACAGATGCTGCTGATCCTGGCGGTCCTGTCGCTGGCGATTGGTAACTTCACTGCGATCGCACAAACCAATCTGAAGCGGATGTTGGCGTACTCGACCATCGCGCAAATGGGCTTCGTGCTGCTGGGCCTGATGGCTGGCACAGTTGCCGGTCCGGACAACACCCTGAACGCTACCGGCGCTGCCGCCGCCTACGGTTCGGCCATGTATTATGTGGTGACCTATGTGTTTACCACCCTGGGTACTTTTGGCGTGATCATGCTGCTGGCCCGCAACGGCTTCGAAGCAGAAGAACTGGCTGACTTCAAGGGCCTGGGCAAACGCAGCCCGGTGTTCGCACTGGTGATGACGGCCTTCATGTTCTCGCTGGCTGGCGTGCCGCCGCTGATGGGCTTCATGGCCAAGTACTCGGTTCTGGCCTCGGTGCTGGCGACCGGCCAGATCTGGCTGACCGTGGTTGCCGTGCTGTTCTCGCTGATCGGTGCTTTCTACTACCTGCGCGTCGTCAAGATGATGTGGTTCGATGAGCCTACCGACAACAATCCGCTGGTGGTGCATGGCGACATGCGCGTCGTGCTGATCCTGAACGGCGTGCTGGTACTGGTGCTGGGCGCCTTGCCTGAAGGTCTGCTGGCTGCTTGCGCTACGGCCATCAGCAAGACCCTGGCGTCCTGATCGATGGATGTCAACGCTTCCAGCTGGCTGGTGATCGTCCTGGGCATCCTGGCCGCCAACCTGCCTTTCTTTAACGAGAAACTGCTGGCGTTTGTGCCGCTGAAAAAAGCGGCGCAAGCGGAGCAGGGCTGGCGCAAGCCGCTGGGCCTGCGCCTGCTGGAAATGGTGGCGCTGTACTTCATCGTCGGCGCCGTCGCCTTCACGCTGGAATCGCGCATCGGCAATGGCTTCCCGCAAACCTGGGAGTTTTATGCCATTACCGGCTGTCTCTTCCTGGTGCTGGCCTTTCCAGGCTTTGTGATGAAATACCTGCGCAAACGCCGCTAGCAACATCCCTTTAAACGGCGCCTCTGGCGCCGTTTTTTATTGAACCTGAGGAATGCATGGATACGAGCATGGATACGAATATGGATACTAAGCTGATAGAAACCAGGGTCGATGGCGAAGTCGTCTACAAGGGCGGCTTTTTGCAAGTGCAGCGCGACCGGGTGACTTTGCCTGACGGCAGCATCACGGCACGCGAATTCATTTTGCATCCGGGCGCCGTGGTGATCTTGCCGCTGCTCGACGATGGCACGGTGCTGATGGAGCGCCAGTTCCGTTATCCGCTGGACCGCGTGTTCATCGAATTCCCGGCCGGCAAGATCGATGCCGGTGAAGCCCATCTGGCGTGCGCCCAGCGCGAATTGCTGGAAGAGACGGGCTACACGGCCAGCGACTGGCAATTTGTCACTACCATCCACAACGCCATTGCCTATTCCGACGAACATCTGGAACTGTATCTGGCGCGCGGCCTGGTGGCCGGTGAACGCCAGCTTGACGAAGGCGAATTCCTGGAAACGTTTACGGCCACCGTGCCGCAATTGCTGGACTGGGTGCGCGACGGCACGATCACTGACGTGAAGACGGTGATCGGCATCTTTTGGCTGGACAAGATCACCAGCGGCGCCTGGCAACCGCGCTGAGTTCGCCCATGCGCCTGCTGATCCTGCTGGCATTGATGCTGCCTGTGCTGCAAGCACAGGCGGCCGCCCGCACGCCATTCCAGATACGCTGCGAAGACACCATCAGCAAGACGGTGTCGGTACTGACGGCGCAGCAGAATGGCTATAGCATCGATACGCATCTGCCCTACAAGGCGCTGACTGTCATGAAAGGCGTGGCGCGGCCGAACACCTGGGTGCTGGGCCTGACCAAGACCGAGTCGCAGGTAGTTATCGCGCTGGCTGGCCCCATGCTGCAAGATGCGGCCAGCGGCTATGAATGCGTGGCGCCGCAGATCGCTGTCAAACTCACGTATGCACCGGTGGTGATTTACATTGGCAGTGAGTTTGCTCCCGGCACTTGCGCATATGATGAGATACTGGCGCATGAACTGCGGCATATGAAAACTTATATGGACCATCTGCCGCGGGTGGAAAAAATCGTCCGCGCCGCGCTGGCGAAACGCTTCGAGGCGCGGCCTTTGTATGCGCCCAGCGGCACGGCCAAGGCAGCGCTGGCGCGCGAAATCGATACGGGCTGGTTGCCTTACATCAAGGCGGAAATGAGCAAGGTGGAAGTGTTGCAGGCCGCTATCGATTCTCCGCAGGAATATGCGCGCCTGGGCAAGGCCTGCAATGGCGAGATACAGAATATATTGGCGGGCAAGGTTCCACCAAGTAAGTAAGGAAGAAAATGGCAACAATAACCAGGCCGCGCTACTTTGCGCTGATTCCCGCCGCTGGCGTGGGTGCGCGCATGCAGGCGGCCAGTCCCAAGCAGTATCTGCCGCTTGCCGGCAAACCCATGCTGCGCCACGCGCTCGACGCCTTCCTGGCCAGCCCGTGGATCGCCCACAGCTATGTGGTGGTCAGCGCCGACGACGATCAGATCGACGCCGTCGTGCCTGCCGATGGCGTGACGGTCTTGCGCTGCGGCGGCGCCACACGCATGGAAACGATTTTGAATGCCTTGCAGCTGCTGCGGGGCAAGCTCAATGAACACGACCAGGTGCTGGTGCACGACGCGGCCCGGCCCGGTTTGACGCCGGCCCTGATCGCCAGACTGATCATGGAAACCGCTGATCACCCGGCCGGCGGCTTGCTGGCCTTGCCGGTGGTCGATACGGTGAAGCGGGCAGGGCAGGGTAGCCTGTCGGTCGCCACCGTGCCGCGCGATGGCCTGTGGCTGGCGCAGACGCCGCAAATGTTCAGTTATGCCCTGCTGCGGCGGGCCTTGTCGGAAGCGCCTGATCCGCTGGCGATCACCGATGACGCCAGCGCCGTCGAAGCGCTGGGCTTGTCGCCCAGGCTGATTGAAGGCCACCCGCGCAACCTGAAAGTGACCTTGCCGCGCGATATACAAGCGGCCGAGCTGTATTTACTCCATTCTTTTTGAAGACCATCATGACGACTCCCATCCTTCCCTTCCGCATCGGCCAGGGTTACGACTGCCACGCACTGGTTGAACACCGCGACCTGATCATCGGCGGCGTGAAGATTCCCCATCACCTGGGTTTGCTGGGCCATTCCGACGCCGACGTGCTGCTGCACGCGATCACGGACGCCATCTTCGGCGCCGCCGCCCTGGGCGACATCGGCCGCCATTTCCCCGATACCGATGTGCAGTTCAAGGGCGCCGATTCGCGCACACTGCTGCGTGAAGCCGCGTTGCGCGTGCGCGCTGCCGGTTATGTGATCGGTAATGTCGACGCCACCATCATCGCCCAGCGCCCGAAAATGGCGCCGCATATCGCCGCCATGTGCGCCAACGTGGCCGAGGATCTGGGCGTGACGGTCGGCCAGGTCAACATCAAGGCCAAGACCAATGAAAAGCTGGGCTACCTGGGCCGCGAAGAGGGGATCGCGGCCGAGGCGGTGGCGCTGTTGCTGCCGGTTTAGTTAGTTGTTTAGTTGAGCATGGGCGCGGTAGGCCGCACGCCCAGGTAGAGCACGGCGCGCAGGCCTGGTTGATTGTCTTGCAGTTCCAGCGTGCCGCAATGCAGGCGCGCCACCGAGGACACCAGCGCCAGGCCCAGTCCCACGCCTGGCGTGCCGCGGCTGCTGTCGCTGCGGTAGAAGCGCTCCACCACGCGCGCCCGTTCGTGTTCGGGCACGCCGGGGCCATTGTCGGCCACTGTCAGTTGTATCAATTGCTCATTGCAGCGCTGGGCCGTGATGGCGATACGGCCCTGGGCCGGCGCATATTTCAGCGCGTTTTCCACCAGGTTGCCCAAGGCTTGCGCCAGCAGCAGCGGGTCGCCTTCCGTGTGCAGCATGCCGCGTGGTTCGAACGTGAGGCTGATTTCATTCAATTCAGCCACCGGCAGATAAAACTCCGCCACTTCGGCTGTCAGGCGCGCCAGGTCGACGGGGACGAAGCCGCCACGTCGCGTTCCGCTATCGATTTCGGCCAGGCGCAGCAGCGCGTTGAAGATGGCCATCACGCGGTCCACATCGTTGATGGCGGCGTCAATCTCGGCATAGGTTTCCGCTTCCGGCGGGCGCGTGACGGACAATTCTTCCAGCCGCGTGCGCAGTTCCGTCAGCGGCGTGCGCAAGTCGTGCGCAATTGAATTCGAGACATCCTGCACGCTGTGCACCAGGTGTTCAATCTGGTCCAGCATGCCGTTGACCGTATGGGTCAGCATTTCCAGGTCGTCGCCCTGGCTGGGGGCGGGCAGGCGCTGTGACAGTTTGCCGGCGATGATGGCGGTAGTCGTCTGGCTGATGCCGTCTACCTTGCTCAGCATCACGCGCCGTATCAGCAGGGCGCCCAGCACGGCCACCATCAGCACGGTGGCGGCGCAGCCCAGCAAGCCATAGATAAAGATGGCTTCCAGGTTTTCAAAACGGTTCAAGCTGCTGGCAATCAGGAGCCGATAGCCGCCTGGCAAGACACCATTCGTCAATTCCACATTCTGATACTGGCCATAGATCATGATGCGCTTGGCGCAGGGCTGGCTATTGCCGTGAACGTTGACGGGCCATTCATCAAGGTTGCCGGCCAGTTTCTTGCCGTCCGGCCCGATCAGCAGCATCAGCTTGCCCACGCCCTGGTAGGAAGTACCTGTTTGCGCATTGATGGCGGCGGCCAGCGCTTCGGGGCCATTGCGCAGGTAGAGCTGGTGCAAGCGATGGGTGTCCGATTGCAGCAGCTCCGTGCGCACCTGTTCCACGTTGGTGCTCCAGCTGAACCACAGTGGGCCGGCGAACATGGCCAGCACGATCAGGCTGACGGCCACGTAGCCGATGGCCAGGGTGCGCGCGGAAAAGCCGGGCAGGCTCAGGCGGGGCAATAGTTTAGGCATGGTCGCTCAGCATATAGCCGGCGCTGCGCACGGTGCGCAGCAGCTGGGTGGGAAAGCCGGCATCGATCTTTTGACGCAGCTTGCTGATATGCACGTCGATCACATTGGTTTGCGGGTCGAAATGGTAATCCCACACGTTTTCCAGCAGCATGGTGCGGGTCACTACCTGGTTGGCATGGCGCAGCAGATACTCCAGCAGCTTGAATTCGCGTGGCTGCAGGGTCAGCTGGCGGCCGTCCCGCATGACCTTGTGGGTCAGCAAGTCGATCGTCAGGCCGCCCAGCGACAAGCTCGTTTCCACGCTTTTTTCCTGCGAGCGGCGCAGCAGCGCATCGAGGCGGGCCAGCAGTTCTCCAAAGGCAAAGGGCTTGATCAGATAATCGTCGCCGCCGCTCTTCAAGCCGCGGATACGGTCATCCACGCCATCGAGGGCGCTGAGGATCAGGATGGGCACGCGGTTGCCGCTCTTGCGCAGCGTTTCCACGATCACCAGCCCATCTATGCCTCCCGGCAACAGCCGGTCCATGATGATGGCGTCATAGGTGGCGCTGACGGCGTGGTACATGCCGTCGCGGCCATTATCGGCATGGTCGACGGTGTGTCCCGCCTCACTCAAGCCCTTGATGACGAAACGCGAAACGCGTTCGTTGTCTTCCACTAAGAGTAATTTCACTGCCAGCCTCGTCTTGATCAGGTCGCGCTATGCTCGCGCCAGCCACCGCCCAGTGCCCGGTACAGCTCCAGCATGCTGTTCCAGCGGTTCAGGCGCGCCGTTACGAGCGCGGTTTGCGCATTGTACAGGTCAGTCTTTGCGCTCAGTACGCTCAGATAGTCATCGATACCATTGTTGTAACGCAACTCGGCCAGGACCAGACGGCGTTGCTGGGTATCGCTGTATTGCTGGCGCGATTCCAGTTCCTTGTCATAGGTGCCACGCGCGGCCAGGCCGTCGGCCACTTCGCGGAAAGCTGACTGTACACTTTTCTGGTATTGCGCGACGCCTATATCCTTGCCGATGCGCGCCGCGTCCAGATTGGCCTGGTTGGCGCCGCCGTCGAACAGGGGCAGCAGCAATTGCGGCGCAAACGTCCAGGCGCCCGAGCCAGCCTGGAACAGGCTGCCCAGCCCGGAACTGGCCGTGCCGGCCGCCGCCGTCAGGGTGATGCGCGGGAAGAAGGCGGCCCGCGCCGCGCCGATATGCGCGTTTTCGGCCCGCAGCTGTGCTTCGGCCTGCTGCACGTCAGGGCGGCGCAGCAGCAGGTCGGAAGGCAGGCCGGCCGGCACGTCGGCCATCAGGGTCAGCTGGCGCAGCGGCACGGCGGCTGGCAAGTCGGCCGGCAGGGCTTGGCCCAGCAGCAGCACCAGCGCGTTTTCCGCTTGCGCCTTCAAGCGCGTCTGCGCGGTCTGGTTCGCTTGCGCCTGCTGCAAGATGCCCAGCGCCAGGGTGGCGTCGATTTCCGAACCGCTGCCCGTGTCATAGCGCAGCTTGTTGATGCGCCACGATTCCTGCGCCGCCGCCACCGTCGAATCGCTGACGGCCAGCTGTTCGCCGGCGGCCAGCCAGGTCAGGTATTGCTCGCTCACTTGCGCCACCAGCGTGATTTGCACTGCCTGGCGTGCATAGGATGTCGCCAGGTATTGCTCGCGCGCTTCGTCGCTCAGGCTTTGCAGACGGCCAAAGAAATCGGCTTCCCACGAGGCCGACAAGCCCACGCTTTGCGTATGTAGCGGAGCATGGTTGCGGTTGGCGTCGTCGCTGCTGGACGAATTGTTCTTGCTGTCGCTGCTGCCGGCCGCCAAGCCCACTTGCGGCACCAGGGCGGCGCGCTGCAATTGCAGCTGCGCCCGCGCCTGTTCCACGCGCAGCATGGCCACGCGCAGGTCACGGTTGTTTTCCAGCGCGATGCCGACCAGGCGGCGTAGCGCAGGATCGCCTAAAAACTCGGCCCAGCCGGTGTCGGCTGCTGCCGTCGTGTTGCTTGTTGCGCCGGCGCCTGGGTAGGCGTTACCGGCCGGGTAGGCCGCCTGCGCCGTCGTATCAGGACGCACATACGGTTCCTGCAGGCTGCAGCCAGCCAGCAGGGCGGCGCTGACGGCGGCCGCGATGGTTTTCAGATAAGTCATTGCGGTGCTCCTTCGACGGCGGGTGCGGCTGGTGCGCTGTGTGTCTCGGCAGTCTTTTTGGACTTGCCTGCCACCAATACATAAAACATGGGAATCATGAAGGTCGCCAGGAAGGTCGCGCTCAGCATGCCGCCGATCACGCCGATGCCCAGTGCTTTCTGGCTGGCCGCGCCAGCGCCGGTGGCCAGCGCCAGTGGCAGCACACCGAGCACGAAGGCCATCGAGGTCATGATAATCGGGCGCAGACGCAGTTTGGCTGCCTGCATGGCGGCCGTCAGCGAGGTAGCGCCATGCTCTTGCAATTCACGCGCAAATTCCACGATCAGGATCGCGTTCTTGGCCGACAGGCCGATGGTGGTCAACAGGCCAACCTGGAAGTACACATCGTTCTGCATGCCGAACAGGCTGGCGGCGCCCAGTGCACCGAGCACGCCAATCGGCACCACCAGGATCACGGACAGCGGCACCGACCAGCTCTCATACAGCGCTGCCAGGCTCAAAAACACCACCAGGATGGACAGGCCGTACAGCAGCGGCGCTTGCGCACCGGCTTGCGATTCCTGCAGCGAAATGCCGCTCCACTCGTAGCCTATGCCCGGTGGCAATTGCTGCGCCAGCCGTTCCATCGCGATCATGGCCTGGCCGGTACTCTTGCCAACTGCCGGTTTGCCCAGGATTTCTGCCGATTCCACGCCGTTGTAACGCTGCATGGCCGGTGCGCCCCACGACCAGACGGCGGTGGCAAATGCCGAGAATGGCACCATATCGCCCTGCTTGTTGCGTACATACAGCAGTTTCAGATCATCAGGATTCATGCGGTATTGCGCATCAGCCTGTACATACACGCGCTTGATGCGGCTATCGACGTCGAAGAAGTTATTGATGTACTTCGAACCCCAGGCGGTCGAGAAAGTCTGATCGATATCGGTCAGCGAAACGCCCAGTGCGGCCGCTTTCTCATGGTCGATGTCGATCTTGTAGGTCGGATTGTCGGCCAGGCCCGTGTAGCGCACTTGCAGCAGGTCCGGGTCCTTGCGGGCCAGTTCGAGCAACTGGTCGCGCGCCTTGGCCAGCGCATCGTGGCCCAGGTTGCCGCGGTCCTGCAACTGGAAGTCGAAACCGGATGCAGAGCCCAGGCTGCGGATAGGCGGTGGTTCGATCGGTGTGATCAGGGCGCCCTGATAGTTGGCGTAGTGGGCGGCGACGCGTGCGCTGAGGGCAGCGACCGACAGTTTTTCGCCCTTGCGCTCATCCCAGGGACGCAAATGCAGGAACAAACGGCCCAGGTTCTGGCCGCGGCCGTTCGAGTTCGCACCGTTGATGGTCACCGTGGCATCGACCATCGCGCCCTCGTTTTTCAGCAGGTAGCTGCTCACTTCATCGAGCACGGCGCCCGTATGTTCCTGGGTGCTGCCGGCCGGCGTCTGCACCTGCACGAACATATAACCCTGGTCTTCGTTCGGCAGGAAGCCGCTAGGCAGATGCAGGAACAGGGCGATCACCACGCCGATGATGGCCAGGTACAGCACCAGCCACACGCGCTTGTTGCGCACGATGCTGGCCACGCCGCCCAGGTAGCCATCGCGGCGGGCGTCGAAGGAACGGTTGAACCAGCCAAAGAAGCCGCCTTTTTCATAGTGCTCCGGATCAGGGCGCTTGAGCAGCATGGCGCACAGGGCCGGCGTCAGGGTCAGCGCCACAAACACCGACAGCAGCATCGAGGCGACGATGGTGAGCGAGAATTCGCGGTAGATGGCGCCTACGGTGCCGCTGGAGAAAGCCACTGGCACGAACACGGCGCACAGCACCAGTGCCACGCCGATCAGCGCGCTGCTGATCTGGCCCATGGCTTTTTGCGTGGCCTCGAATGGCGGCAAGCCGTCTTCGTGCATCACCCGCTCGACGTTTTCCACCACCACGATGGCGTCATCGACCAGCAAGCCGATCGCCAGCACCAGGCCGAACATCGACAGGGTATTGATGGTAAAGCCCATTGCCGACATGATGCCGAACGTACCGAGCAATACCACCGGCACGGTGATCGAGGGGATCAGGGTGGCGCGCACGTTTTGCAGGAACAGATACATCACCAGGAACACCAGCACGATACCTTCGATGAGGGTTTTCACCACTTCTTCGATGGATACCTTGATGAAGGGCGTCACATCGTTCGGATACACGACGCGCAAGCCATGCGGGAAAAAGCGTGACAGTTCTGCCAGGCGCGAACGCACCACATCGGCCGTGGCCAGGGCATTGGCGCCCGGCGCGAGCTGAATACCCAGGGCGGACGCGCTCTTGCCTTTGTAGCGCACGTCGGCATTGTAGTTTTCAGGTCCCAGCGCGATGCGGGCTACGTCGGACAGGCGCACGCGCGAGCCGTCAGCTTGCACTTTCAGCAGGATGCGGCCGAATTGGTCCGGCGTGCGCAGCAGGGTTGCTTCGCTGATGGTGGCGCTCAGTTGCTGGCCTTGCACGGATGGCGTGCCACCCAGCTGGCCGCCGGAAATCTGCACGTTTTGCGCAGCGATGGCCTGGTTCACATCAATAGGCGTCAAGCCGTAGCTGGTCAGCTTGACCGGGTCGAGCCAGATGCGCATGGCGAACTGGGTACCGAACAGTGTCAGGCTGCCCACGCCAGGCAGGCGGCTGATCGGGTCTTGCACGTTCGAGGCCACATAGTTGGCGATGTCGAACTTGGTCATGCTGTTGTCGTCGGAAACAAAGCCGGCCACGATCAGGAAATCGTTGGTGGACTTGCTCACGCGCAAGCCGGTTTGCTGCACTTCGGCCGGCAGGCGCGAAGTCGCCACCTGCAGCTTGTTTTGCACCTGGACCTGGGCGATGTCCGGATCGGTGCCCGGCGCGAAGGTCATGGTGGTGGTCGACTGGCCGGTGTCATCGCTGATCGACGACATATACAGCAGGTTGTCGATGCCGCTCATTTGCTGCTCGATGACCTGGATCACCGTGTTTTGCATGGTTTCTGCGGAGGCGCCAGGGAAGGTGGCGGCGATCTGCACTACCGGCGGCGAGACGGGAGGGAATTGCTCGACCGGCAGCTTGAAGACGGCGATGCCGCCGACCAGCATCAGGATCAGCGACAGGACGATGGCGAAAATGGGGCGGCGTATAAAGAAACGTGACATGGTGCCAGCCTTATTTCTGCGCCAGCGCTGCCGCTGGAGCTGTTGTGGCCGCTTCAGGCATTACCTTGACGGCAACGCCAGGCACCAGTTTTTGCGTGCCGCCGATGATCACGCGTTCGCCATCTTTCAAACCGCTCTCGACCAGCCACTGGCCGTGCAGCAAGGTGTTGGCCACCACGGTGCGCACCTCCGCCTTGCCCTCGGCATTGGCCAGCATCACGGTGGCCTGGCCTTGCGGGTCGCGCGTGACGGACGAGGCAGGAATTTGCATGACATTTTGCTGCAAGCCCTGGCCCACTTCGGCGCGCACGAACATGCCTGGCAACAGCAGGTGTTCCGGATTCGGGAAGCGCGCGCGCAGGGTCACCGAACCGGTGGCCGGGTTGACGGTCACGCCGGAAAACTCCAGGGTGCCCTTGTGGGCGTAGGTACTGCCATTTTCCAGGGTCAGGTTCACTTCCGCCTGCTCTGCACCGTTAGCCTTCAAACGTCCCGAAACGAGTGCATCGCGCAGCGCCAGGCCTTCGGCCGACGATTGCTGCACGTCCACGTACATCGGGTCGATCTGCTGCACCGTGGTCAGCAAGGTAGCGACGCCGCCCTGCACATAGCCGCCCTGCGTCACTTGCGACACGCTGCTGCGCCCGGCAATTGGCGACACCACGCTGGTGTAGCCCAGGTTGATGCGGGCGGTGGTGGTGGCAGCTTTCGCGGCGGCCACGTCGGCAGCCGATTGCAGCTGCGCCGCCAGCGCGTTGTCATACGCCTGCTGGCTAATGGCGTTGCCCTTGATCAGCACCTTGTAGCGCGTCAGCTGGGCATCGTTGGTAGCCAGGTTGGCCTCGGCCTTTTGCAGCGCTGCTTCGGCGCTGGCCAGGGTGGCGCGGTAGGGGGCAGGGTCGATCTGGTACAGCGCCTGGCCGGCGCGCACATCGGCGCCTTCCGTATAGCTGCGCTGCAAGACCACGCCATCGACGCGGGCGCGCACTTCGGCGATCAGGAAAGGGGCAGTACGGCCCGGTAATTCTACGCTGAGCGGCACGGCGCCATGGTGCACCGTCAACACGGTCACTTCTGGCGTGGTGCTGGTCGCATTTTTCGGGGCAGGGCTGCAGGCTGCCAGCGCGGTCAGGCACAGGCAGGGAACAAGGGCGGGGCGAAGGCGGAGCAAGGCAGGCATAGACGCGATTCCAGGGTCGTGTTGGTAACGGGATTTTGTTGCATTGCACTATGCCTGCACCCCGCTTACCCCAGCCTTTGCATTGGATTAAAGTTTTTTAATGTTTGACGGGCTTGCTTCGGCCTGCTGAACCATGCTCAGGAGATACTCATGCCATACTTGGCTTTACGGCAAACATGCCGAGACGATAAAGCTGGCTTTTTTACAGGAGAAACCATGTCCCGCACCACCCATTTATCTCGCTCCTTGCGCGCGACCGCCATCGCGGCCGCGCTGCTATCCCTGGCTTTGCCTGCCCACGCCGAACTGGCTGCCAGCGGCGAGCCACCGGCCGCGAAGCAGGCTTGGAAAGCCGTCACCGTGGCCGAGGGCGTGCGCCAGCCCTGGGGTATCGCCTGGCTGGGCGATGGCCGCGCGCTGGTGACCAGCAAGCAGGGCAGCCTGCATATCCTGAATGGCCAGCAATTCGAGGCCGTGCCGCTGGTCGGCATGCCGGCCGTGTTTGCGGGCGGGCAGGGTGGCTTGCTCGATATCGTGATTCATCCGCAAGATGCCGATAAAGCCAACCCAAGGGTCTACATGACGGTGTCGACCGGCACCAACGAGGCCAACCGCACGACCCTGGTGCAAGGCGTGTTCGATGGCAAGCAGGTGACGGGTATCAAGACCCTGTTCAAGGTGGGTACCGACAAGAGCGGCGGCCAGCATTTCGGCTCGCGCCTGCTGTGGCTGCCGGACGGCACTTTGCTGATGAGCGTGGCCGATGGCGGCAATCCGCCGCTGCGCATAGGCGACCGCCTGGCGCGCGAGCAGGCGCAAAACCTGGCCACCCACCTCGGTTCCATCCTGCGCCTGACGGATGAGGGCAAGCCGGCGCCCGGCAATCCGCTGGCCGCAAAAGGCGCCGTGCCGGAACTGTGGTCGATAGGTCATCGTAATGTGCAGGGCCTGGCGCGCGACCCTGTCTCGGGCCGTGTGTGGGCCACGGAACACGGCCCGCGTGGCGGCGATGAATTGAATCTGATCGTCGCTGGCGGCAACTATGGCTGGCCTTTGCAGGGGTATGGCGCCGATTACCAGACGCATGAGCCGGTGGGCAAGCACGAAGTGGCCGGCATGATCAATCCGACCGTGGCCTGGGTGCCGTCGCCGGGACCGTCGGGCCTGGCGTTTTACACGGGTGACAAGATCCCCGCCTGGCGCGGCAGCGTGTTCAGCGGCGGCCTGGCCTCGAAGGATATCCGCCGGGTCGCGCTGGACGCCAAGGGTAATGTCATTGGGCAAGACAGGCTGGCCATCGGTGCACGTGTGCGCGACGTCAGGCAGGGACCGGACGGTTATCTGTATGCCTTGACCGATGAAGAGAACGGCCGCTTGCTGCGCATTGTTGCCCAGTAGCCGCCCATGGGCGCCGTCTTCGCTTAAGATGGCGCCTTTGCGTGAAAGAGGTGGCGGCATGGCCCGTGATACGTATGCATACCGGCAGGTGGCGGTGGAATCGCGCGAAGTAAGGGGTAAGGTGGAAATACGCCCCGTGCCGGGACAGGCGTTTTCGCCGGAACTGAACGTGCAGTGTTCGCGCCGCCTGGCCGACCTGGATAGGTATCCGCTGGGCAGCCGCTTTTTACTGTTTGCCAAGCTGACGGACCGCCTGGGCGGCCCGCCTTTTTTATACGCCTATCACGGCGACGCCGATGTGCCCATGACGACAGCCGAAGTCAAAAAATTCCTCGGCGAATTCAGGCGCGGCCGTATTTAAGCTTCACAAGCCGTGGAGTCAGCTGTCTGCACTGTCGCCCGTTCCTTGCCAAAGATCCAGATGGTCAGTGTGCAGCCGAGAGCGAACAGGCCGCCGAGCACCATCGCGCTGACCACGCCCAGGCGGTCCACCGAAATACCACCGATCAGTGCGCCCGAAGCCAGCGAGGCTTGCACGATGGCCACGAACAGGGCGCTGCTGCCTTCCATCAGGTGCGGCGCCGCCTTGTACATCCAGGTTTGCACGGCGATCGGCATGGCGCCAAAGCCAAAGCCCCAGATGGCCACGATCAGTATGGCGGCGATCTGGTTGCTGCCAAAGCCGGCCAGCGCCAAAGTGGCCAGGCACAGCAGCGCGCCCGTCAGCGTTAAGGTCAGCCGTTCGCTGCGGCCGGCCGCCCAGCCACCGATGATGTTGCCGATGAAACCGGTTGCGCCATATACCAGCAGCATGGCGCTGATGGTGCCGGCCGACAGGTGCGAAATCTGTGTCAGGAAGGGGGCGATATAGGTGTAGGCGGCGAACTGGCCCGTAAACAGCATGGCGGTGGCGAGCAGGCCCAGTCTTGCCCTGCGGATGCCGAAGATCATTGGCAACTGGCGCAGGCGGATGGCTTGCGTGGGCGGCAGCTTGGGCAGCAGGAACAACTGGCCGATGAAGACCAGCACGGCGATCGCGCTGGCCGCGCCGAAGGCCACGCGCCAGCCCACCAGTTCGCCGACCAGCGCGCCGGCTGGTACGCCCGCCACCGTGCCCAGCGAGACGCCGGCAAAGATGATGGACATGGCGCGCGGCGCATGTTGCATCGACACCAGGCGCGGTCCGATGGCCGTGCCGATGGCCCAGAAGCCGCCCACGCCCACGCCCAGCATGGCGCGGCCCAGCAGTATCCAGCCAAACGAAGGCGCCAGCGCCACCAGCAAGTTCGATGCCACCAGCAAGGCGGTCAGGGACAGCAGCACGATGCGCCGGTCCAGGCGGCCCGAGCCAACGGTGACGAAGATGGCGGCAAAGGCGGCGATAATGCCGGGTGTGGTGATCATCAGCCCTGCCTGGCCCTTGCTGATGGCCAGTTCGGCCGCCATGGAAGGCAGCAGGCCGACCGGCAGGAGTTCGGAGGTGACGAGGGCGAAGGCGCCGATGCCGACCGATAGCACGGACAGCCATGGTCCCAGCGCGGTATCGCCATCGCTGGCGGGCGCGGACGTGGATGGGGAAGAGGGTAGTTGCATGTGACACTCCAAAGGCAGATAGGTGGCGATAGTATTTTTAACCGGTCGGTATATAATCGGGGAAGGTGCACATCGTTGTCAATTAATTTTTTACCGATCAGTAAAAAACAAAATATGAAGCAAGATAAAAAAACAGAGACCGTCAAGGCCAAGACAGGTCGGCCACGCACTTTCGATGAAGACGAGGCGCTCGATTGCGCCATGAAAGTGTTTTGGGAAAAAGGCTATGAAGGCAGCTCGCTGCCTGAATTGACGCGCGCCATGGGCATGAACCGGCCCAGCTTGTATGCCGTGTTCGGCAACAAGGAGCAGCTATTTCACAAGGCGCTGGAGCGCTACAGCGATACGCGCATGCAGTTTTTCGATGCGGCACTGGAACAGCCGACGGCGCGCCAGGTGGTCGAAGCGATGCTGACCCAGTATGTCGATGCGCAGACGGCACCCGAAGGCCCGCATGGCTGCATGGGCGTCAATGCAGCGCTCGCTTGCAGCGACGATGCCTTGCCGATCCGCGATGAATTGTTTGCGCGCCGGCTGCGCGGCGAGATCAAGTTGCGTGAGCGTTTGCAGCGCGCCAGGGAGGAAGGGGATTTGCCGCCCGACTCGTGCCCGGAACAGCAGGCGCGCTTCGTGGTGACCCTGTCGCAAGGCATGGCCATCCAGGCGGCCGCCGGGGTGTCGCGGGTGCAACTGCACCAGATGGTGGCCTTGTTGCTGCGGAATTGGCCCTTGTAAGCTGATTAGTCGATGCTGCGTGCCAGGTCGCTGGGCGCCTTGCGCCGCCAGGCGGCCGTCAGGGCCACGGCGAGCATGTCCAGTTCGGCATCGGCCAGGCGCACGGTGATGCCTGCCAGGCGTTCGCCCCACCACAATTTTTCGCAGCCGGACGGCGTGATGACGGTGGCGATGTGCGCCGCTTCCGCATCGAGCAGCACGTTGATGTGGTCGTCGTCGGGCAGGGTGGCGAAGATCTTGCCACCCACGCGAAAGGCCGGCCGGTCGTGGTGCTCTTCCTCGGTGGTATCGGGGAACGACAGGGCCAGATAGCGTAGTTCTTCCAGATCAACCATTTCCTGTTTCTCCCTTGCGGACGTATCGTAGCGTGTATCCATTCTGCCATGCTGTTTCATTGCGTGGTGCGCCTTGGTGTGAAAAGAAACAGACAGCTTGCGACAGCGGCAGCATTTCCTGTGGTGCGAAAACGACAATCTGCCATGGGGAAACAGCCTGCCTACCTAGCTGTAATACTTGCCTCAAGAAAATATTTAATGATAAAAAATAATTTTCTCAAGAACTAATCAGGTTAGAATGGAGTCGTTATTTCTTTCGACCCGTCAACCGTTTGATCTTGTCCCGGTAACCCGAACCCTTGCCAGGACATGCCGCGCCCCGCGCCGCAGCCCGCTTTTCTGTGGGAGATCATGCCACCGGCCGCTCATCCTCTTTGACATTGCCAGCGCAGCGCTGACACGCCTCAACATAGCGTGGCTCAGCTGAGGCGCTTCCATGCCCTGATTGGATACCATCATGAAATTTTTTTCCCAAGCCGCGCTCTCCCTGATCGCCGTTGCTGCATTTGCGCATGCCAACGCCAGCACCATTTTGCTTTCCACCGGCTTTTCGGAAGCCGGCGCGCAAGCTAGCGCCGCCGCCTATCAGGAGGTAGTCGATGCCGCCATCGCTGCACCTGGCAAGGGCGACGGCACGACCATGATTAGCAGCTACGATAACGTCAAGAATAGCAAGGTGTCCGGCAGCGGCGCCAATGTGGCGTTCAAGTCGAGCATCAATTTTGGCGTCAGCGCGGCCCAGGCGGGCATCTGGAATTTCCGTGCCGGCCTGGACTTTGCCAAGGGTGGCGCCCTGTTCCTCGACGGCGTGGCGCTGGACTTCAAGTCCAGCGATATGGTGTGGGGTCGCAGCTATGCCGATGCCAGCCAGTATCTCAGCGCTTCTATCCACCTGGCGCCAGGCAACCATGTCTTGAGCATTTATGGCGTGGAAGGCTGTTGCGATGGCAGCCAGCAAGTGCAGTTCCAGTACGGAAAAGGTAACTTCACCAGTTTCGGCTCATCCGATGGCCTGGTGTCCATCGTGCCGGAACCATCGACCTACGCCATGCTGCTGATCGGCCTGGGCTTGCTGGGTTTTACGGCACGCCGCACCCGTTCGGTCCAGTTCAAGGTCTGAGCGCCACCGCACCAGATTGACAAAGCCCGCGCATGCAGCAATGCATGCGCGGGCTTTTTGCTGCCTGGCCAATGCGGAAAGTAGGCGCAGAAATCAGCTGTAGTTTGCGGATAATCGCATCGGATTTACGGCCGGGGATTAGCATCGCTGGAGTACAAGCACATGTGCTCCGCCAGCTCAGCTTATTGTCTTTTTGCATTCATTTCGAGACGGCGGCGGTGGTTTACGAATATTTTCGTAAAAATCCAAACATAATACGAGGATCGTCGTATAATGGAAACTCGAATAGGCTATAAATACGCAAGACAGAAAGTGTTACAGGCCCTGAGCCTGCGCGCCTACTCTCACGAAGTCCGTCATGCTATCGACGTCAAGAATCTTTTGCATAGCGGTCACGTTACTCCGGAGGAAGTGATTAGCTTGATTGAATCGAGTTCGGGAGCGGACTATTCAAGCAGCATGCATCACGTCGTGCAAAGTGTCGAGGTGCACGTCATCCGATGCAGTAAGTGGTATATCAAGTTTTATTTTGTTGATCCGGACACGGTTTTTATCAGCGTACATCAGTGAGGAAATCATGAAACTTTTGCAGACAGGCGACAAGAGCCAAGCGATTTGCTATGACTGCAAGGCGCTGGTCACTACCACTTATCAGCGCAGGGACGTGCCTTTCAGCGATGGCGTGGGTATCGCGAAAGATATCCTGGCAGGGGTTTGCGATCTCTGTGACCGTGTCGTGTCTACGCCTGCGCAATCGACGCCCGCAATCAAGGCCAGTCGTGACAAGGCCATGGTGCCGGTCGAAGCACAGTTGCCGGCGATTTACATGGATGCCCTGGATTTGGCTTGCTACCGTGTTGATTCATCCGTGAGTCCGGATTTCAGGAAGCGCTTGTTGATGTATTACGTCAGCAAGTCCAGCAAAAGCGCAGCCTGGTCTGCGCGGCTGGTGGCAGCCTTGAAGAAAAAAACCGAGTTCGAGGTGCTGGCGGAGCCTGCGCGCAAGCGACTGTCCATCAAGGTGACGCAAGCGATGGCCGATGAAATCGCCGCTCTGATGAAAACTACCAGCTTGAACAAAACTGACCTGATGAAATCAATCGTGTTGCAAATCAACGAGGATATTATCAAGCCGAAGGTCCCCAGGTATTTCGAGGAGCTTCAGACTTTGGCACTGGTTGCCAACTGTTAGTTTTCCGGCACCTTGGCGGCACGCGTATCAGCCGTCGCTGCCGCTATCGCCACCATCGCCGCCGTCGTCGTCACCATCCTCATCGTCATCGGCACCCTTGCCGCCTTTGCCCCGTTCGGCATCGACGCCCTTCTTGAGCGCGGCGCCCTCCTTGAAGAACGATTCCGTCGTATGGTCGGGCGCCAGACGCAGTACCGGCGGCGGCAGGTCCGACATATACAGCTCGTCAGCCAGGCGGCCATTCAGTTGCAGATTGCTCAGCAGGACCAGCGCCGAGCCCAGGATGGCCAGCACCACGCTGGTGACGGCGAAGCGGCGCGGATGCTGCGGCTTGATCGTGCACAGGTGGAAATAGATCATGCAGCAGACGATGACGATGAACATATGCCGGCCGTAGCGCGTCAGTGATTCCAGCGACAGCGAGTAGGCAACCATATTGCTGGCCAGCTCCCACACTTCCATCGCCACCAGGCCGCAGCCGATGATGAACAAATGGCGGCCGAAGCGGGCCACCTGGCCGAACAGGCGGTTGGCCACGGCCCAGATCGAGGCCCACACCAGGCCGGCAGCCAGCGCATAGGTCAGGATTTGCAGATAGGAAATCGGGTCGAAACTTTCGACGTCGCTCAGCCAGTTGCTGAAGATGGCCGATAGGCCGATCATGACCAGGCCCGTCAGCGCGGGCTTGGTGCCTTCCCAGCCATGCATGGTGGTGTCGCTTTGCTCGGGCGCGACCGGATGGTCGGCGGCGCGCACGCGCAGCAGGGTATGGCCCAGGCGCACGATGCTGTTGCCCGTCAGGGCTATTTGCAACTGGCGCTTGCCCTGGTGGATCATGCCGTTATGGCTGCCCAGGTCGCGCAGCAGCAAGCCGCCTTGGCCATCGTCCTCGATGATGGCGTGCTCGGCCGCCGTGTGGGCGTCGTCGAGGATAAAGTCGTTGTCATAGCCGCGTCCTAAGCGGATCGGCAAGGTGGCGATGCGCTGGCGCTGCTGCACTTCGCCATTGGCGGCCACAATTTCAATGAAGTAGGGGGCGCGCATTATTTGGCTCCCTTGTCACGCGACAATGCTTCGAGGAAGGTGCGCGTGGCGCGCATGCCGTTGTCGTAAGACACGCCACGCACGTCGATGCGGCTTTGCAGATTCATCAATGGTTCATCGGTGCTGGCGGCCAGCAGGGCGAAATCATACAGGCCGGGAAATTTGCGGTAGGCGCGCACGCACATGACGGCGCGCAGCGGCAGGCTGGCGTTTTTCACGAAACGTTCGGTGCACTGCGGGCCCGTCAGCTGGGTGCTCTTGTAGCTGCCAAAACTTTCATTCTTGAACGAGGTGCTGGCCAGTTGCGAAAAGCGCAGGGCGCCCAGTTCGCTGCTGCGCAGGAATTCATGGCGCATCGATACCTGCCCCGTTTGCAGGGCGCCGGAAATATAGATGGCCGATTCCATGGCGCAGCTGGTGTTGTCGACCGTATAAGGTTTATCGGCTTTCACGTTCGAGCGGCCCCAGCAGCGCATCTGGTCCGATTCGCGCACAGGCACGCGGTACGGCCCCATGGCTTTCAGGCTCAAGGGCGTGGCCAGCAAGCGGTCTATCATGACTTCCTGGTGCGCCAGCAATTGCGCCGTGACCAAAGGCTTGAAGTCTTTCGGTGGCTTGTCCTGGTGGGCGACCTTGTCCAGCAATTGCTGGGCGTAGCGGGCGGGCACCAGAAAGCTCACGAGTTCGCCGTCGAGGCGCTTGGAGACGTTGATGCCGGCCACGTCGCCGCTGGCGGTGACGCTGGGGCCGCCGCTCATGCCGGCATTGATCGGGCCGGTAAACATCAGCTGGTCATAAAAGCTGCGCGTGACGACGCCGTTGTAAGCGCCTTCGGAAATGGCAAAACCCAGGTCGAGCGGATTGCCCATCGAATACAGATACTGGCCTTGCGTCAGTTGCGCCAATTGCGCCGGCATCTTGAAAAAGCCCGTGCCATGGCGGTTGACGCGCAGCACGGCCAGGTCGTGCAGCACATCGACGGCCAGCAATTCCACATTGCCGCGCTGGCCGCTGGTGTCCACCCATTCGCCCACATAGGTATCCGGGTCGAGCGCGAATTGCGACACCACGTGGTAATTGCTGACCACCAGGTTGCCGGTGCCTATCAAAAAGCCCGAACCGACCGATGATTGCGTGCGGCCGTTTTTCAGCAGCACGCGTATTTGCAGGATGTCGGCGCGGGCTGCCGTGTACAGCTTTTGCGCAGCCGATGAGGGCGGCGGCAGGGCGGCGTGGTCAGTCGTAGCGGTAGTCGTGGTGGCAGCCGTGGCCGGGGCTGGCGTGGTGGCGGCCGCTTTGGCGGCTGTGGTCGCCGGGGCGGCAAAGACGCTGGCGCAGGTCAGGCTGGCCAGCAGCAAGGCAAATTGTGAGTGTTTCATGCATCCTTCGAGCGTGAGCAGGAGCGAAGCCAGGGCGGGCCGGCGTCTGGGGTGATCCAGCAGCCGGCCAGGGCATTACAGGGCGCCGTCTTCCAGCGCGGGCGCCGTAACCGGCGTCATCATGTGGCCAAGCTTGCTGGCCTTGGTATTGAGATAATGTTGATTGAAAGCATTGCGGTTGACCAGCAGCGGCACGCGCTCGGCGACCACGATGCCCAGCGCTTCCATGGCGGCGATCTTGCGCGGATTATTGGTCATCAGGCGCAGGCTCTGGATGCCGAACTGGCCGAACATCGGCTTGCACAGCGCATAGTTGCGCGCATCGGCCTTGAAGCCCAGCTGTTCATTGGCCTGCACCGTGTCGGCGCCTGCTTCTTGCAAACGGTAGGCGCGGATCTTGTTGATCAGGCCGATGCCGCGTCCTTCCTGGCGCAGATACAGCAAAATGCCGCGGCCTTCTTCGGCGATGCGTTTCAACGCGCCTTCGAGCTGGGCGCCGCAATCGCAGCGTTGCGAAAACAGCACGTCGCCCGTCAGGCACTCGGAATGCACGCGCGCCAGCACCGGTTCGCCGTTGCCGACGTCGCCCAGCACCATGGCCAGGTGTTCCTTGCCGGTCGCGTGTTCGATAAAGGCGTGCAGCGTGAACTGGGCCCACGGCGTCGGCAGCGCACAGGAAGTCGTGTAGTCCAATTCGCCTGTGGTCAGGATGTCCGCGCCGCTTTGCATGGTTGTGCTCATATAAGTAAAGTTCAAAAAGAAAGACGCGCCTGACCACTGCGGTGCTGGCGCGCCCTGTCATCATACCAAAAAGCAGGGAAAACGATTTCCCCCGCCTGATATTGCTGTTGCCAGTGCACCTTAGTTATGGCCGGGGCCGCCTTTTTGCAATACCGTCAGTCTCAGTAAGGCAGGTCGAATACCAGTACTTCTGCATCCTCTGCTTGCGCCAGGGTCACTACCGCTTCCTGCGTCAGTTTCAGGGCATCGCCTGTTTTCAAGGGCACGCCGTTGACCACCAGGCTGCCACGGATCAGGTGGACATAGGCCGTGCGGCCGTCGTCCAGCGCATGTTCCAGCTGCTCGCCTTCGCGCAGGATGCTGGCGTAGATGGCCGCGTCCTGGTGGATTTTCACGGAATCCTGGCGGCCATCGCTGGAGGCGATCAGGCGCAGCTTGCCCAGTTTGCTTTCCGGCGCAAAATGCTTTTCTTCATAGCTGGGCGCGATGCCCGTCACGTTCGGCTGTATCCAGATCTGCAGGAAATGCAGGCCTTCGGTGGGCGAAGGGTTGAATTCGCTGTGGCGCACGCCGCTGCCGGCGCTCATGCGCTGCACATCGCCATAGTGCAGGACGGAACCGGTGCCCATGCTGTCCTTGTGCTCCAGCGCACCTTCCAGCACATAGGAAATGATTTCCATGTCGCGGTGGCCGTGGGTGCCAAAACCCTGGGCGGGGGTGACCCGGTCTTCATTGATCACCAGCAGGGGGCCGAAACCCATGTGTTGCGGATCGTGGTAGTGGCCGAAGGAAAAGCTGTGGTGGGAATTGAGCCAGCCATGGTTGGCGGCGCCGCGTTCTGCGCTATGACGTATCTGTAACATCGTGGACTCCATTTTCTATGAGTTAATGTGCGATAATTTCGAAGGCCTACCAGCTGATGCACCTTCCTTGTACGATGAAGTCAGTATAGACCCCCATATCGTGAAAGAAAAACGGAAAATCTACCGTTTAATTATCGAAAAAATCGAATGTTAAGACTGAGCCTGGAAGCGCTGCAAATTGTTGACGCCATCGATCGCCGGGGCTCGTTCTCGGCTGCCGGCAAGGAATTGCATAGGGTGCCGTCGACCATTTCCTACACGGTCGCCAAGCTGGAAGATGACTTGGGCGTGCAGGTATTCCAGCGCCACGGCCCCAAAGTCATGCTGACGGCGGCCGGCCAGGAATTGCTGAAAGAAGGGCGCTACCTATTGAAGGCGGCGCAAGACCTGGAACACCGCGTGCGGCGAGTGGCCTCGGGCTGGGAAACGGAAATTGCCATCGGCCTCGACACCATGTTTTCTGCCGTGGCGCTGGCCGATGATATACAGGCTTTTTATGCCGTGGCGCAGCAGACGCGTTTGCGGCTGGTGCAGGAAACCCTGTCGGGCACCTGGGAAGCGCTGCTGGAGCGCAGGGTGGACTTGCTGGTGGGCGCGCCTGGCGACGGGCCGGCCGGCGGCGGTTATATTTCGCAGCCCATCGGCATGATGGATTTTGTGTTCGTGGTGGCGCCCAGCCATCCGCTGGCGCAGCTGCCGGGGCCGCTCACCCGCAGCGACTTGCAACGGCACCGCGCCGTAGTGGTGGCTGATTCGGCGCGCCAGCTGGCGCCGCGCACGGTGGGCTTGTTGCTGGGGCAAGATGCCTTGAGCGTGCCGACCATGCAGATCAAGTTTGATTACCAGCTGCTGGGCCTGGGTTTTGGTTTCTTGCCCGGCCCCTGCGCCCGCGCCGCCATCGCGCGTGGTCAACTGGTGGAAAAAGAAGTGGAAGAACCGAAACCGTCGGAAACGTTTTACCTGGCCTGGAGGGTGGGCGAGGATGGCGCCGCGCTGCGCTGGTGGATGGCGCGCATGCGCGAGCCGGACGTATTTGCCCGCCTGGCCCAGCATCTGCCTGGCCGCGCGCTGGCCTGAAGCAGGGACGATGCAGGCTGGTCAGCAAACTATTTTGCCAGCGTCACAAAATGTTGACATAAGCCAACATTTTCAGGGTAACATATTCACAGTATTTCTTGTCCGACCCCAAGCCCCATAGTGGGATTCTGATGATTACACAGACTGCAGCGCCCCTGAATTTCCTCTCCGCCCCGGTTGACGAACGGGGCCGCCATGCTTGAAACAAAAGTCGCCCTGTGTTTGCGCCTGAGCCAGGAAGCCCGTGAGCAAGCCGGCCCCCAGCAAGCGGCCACCCTGGCGCGTTTGCATAGTGAGCTGGAACTGTTGCGCGGGGCCAGCCGGCCCGTGGTGCGCGTGGCGCCGGCCGACGCCTTGTTCGAGGTCGATCTCGACGGCTTTCTGATCGGCTGGAACCATGGCGCCGAGCAAATGTTTGGCTATTCCGAATTCGAGGCGCTGGGCCAGCACATTTTGTTCCTGTATCCGGAAGACAATGCCGAAGAGGGCGTCCTGGAATTGCATGTCGCGCAGAGCGACGTGGCCACCGATGTGCGCCGGCGCAAGAAATCGGGCATGCTCAGCTGGCTGCGCATGCATAGACATGTGATGCACGACCAGGCGGGCAAGGTGGCCGGCATGGCCGTGCGCCTGTCGGTCTTGAGCGAGCCGCTGTCCGATGTCGACAAGGTGAAATTGCATGCGCGCATCATTGAAGACAGCGAACAGGGCGTGCTGATCACCGATGCCGAAGAGCGCATCGTCTCGATCAACAGTTCGTTTTCCCGCATCACCGGTTATTCGCCGGCCGAAGCCATCGGCCGCACGCCGGATTTGCTGCGCTCGGGCGTGCACGATCCCGACTTCCGCGCCAAGGTGCGCGCCGCCATGCGCGGCCACGGTTCCTGGCGCGGCGAAATCATCGGCAAGCGCAAGAGTGGCGAATTGTTTCCGCAAGACGTGAC
The DNA here is from genome assembly GCF_014200675.1 of Janthinobacterium saanense. Classification (GTDB taxonomy): domain Bacteria; phylum Pseudomonadota; class Gammaproteobacteria; order Burkholderiales; family Burkholderiaceae_D; genus Janthinobacterium. The sequence continues at coordinate 43,707 of NZ_JACHCI010000032.1, forward strand.
CATCAGCGTGGTGCGCGACGAGTTCGGTGAAATCAGCCATGTGTTTTCCCTGTTTTCCGATATCAGCGTGCACAAGGATGCCGAGGCGCGCATGCAGCGCATGGCCAATTACGACAGCCTGACGGGCTTGCCCAACCGCTGCCTGCTCAATCAATTGGTGGACCAGGGCCTGGCTGAAGCCAAACGGCAAGGCACGCATGGCGCGCTGATGGTGATCGACATCAACCGCATCGGCTCCATCAGCGACACCCTGGGCCATGAAGTGGGCGACCAGCTGGTGATCGCCATCGGCCAGCTATTCCGCGCGGCATTGCGCGATGCGGACATCCTGGCCCGCGTGGACAACAATAAATTCGTCGTCGCGCTCTTGCATATCGAAAAGCGCGAGCATGCGGCCAACGTGGCGCAAAAGCTGCTGAACCTGCTGGAAGCGCCGATCAATATCGAGGCGCACGCCCTGCACGTGGGCGCCAGTATCGGCATCACCGTGTACCCGGAAGATGGCCTGGAAGCGCCGGCCCTGTTCCGTTTTGCCGACGTGGCCGTGGCCAAGGCGGGGCAGAATATCGAATCGACGTTTTTGTTTTACCGCGAAGACATGAACCGCCGCGCCAAGGAGCATTTACGGCTGGAAAGCGAAATGCGGCTGGCGCTGGGCGACAAGGAACTGGAACTGCATTACCAGCCGAAAGTAAGCTTGTCCACGGGGCGCATCGTCGGCGCGGAAGCCTTGCTGCGCTGGAAGCATCCGATGCGCGGCATGGTTTCGCCTGGCGTATTCATTCCTGTCGCGGAAGAAACCAGCCTGATCCTGGAACTGGGTACCTGGGTGCTGGACGAGGCTTGCCGCCAGATCCGCAGCTGGGAAGACCGGGGCTTGCAGATGCCGGCCATCGCCGTCAATCTGTCGGCGCGCCAATTCGATGCGCAATTGCCGGCGCGCATAGCGGCCGTGCTGGCGCGCCACCGCGTGCGGCCCCAGCAGATCATGCTGGAAATCACCGAAAGCTTGCTGATGCGGGGCGCCGATACGGTGATCGGCATCATGAATGAATTGGTGTCCATGGGCCTGGCGCTGGCGCTGGATGATTTCGGCACCGGTTATTCCAGCCTGGCGTATTTGAAAAAATTTCCCATCAGCACGCTCAAGATCGACCGTTCCTTTGTGGTGGGTTTGCCGTTCGAGCAAAACGATTGCGCCATCGCCCGCGCCATCGTGACCATGGCGCAGCAGTTGCGCCAGGAAATCGTCGCCGAAGGCGTGGAAACGGCCGAGCAGATGCATTTCCTGCGCGAACTGGGCTGCGACCAGCTGCAGGGCTATCTGTTCAGCCCCGCCGTGCCGGCAGCGGAATTCGAAGCCATGCTGGTGGCGGACAAGCGCTTATTGCTGGGGGAAGAAGCCGCTTGCTAGCAAGGACGGGATAGCTTGACCTTTTCCAGCAGGTAATCGAGCATCACGCGGACACGGGCCGGTACTTGCAAGCCCGGCCCCATGAAGACGGCATGCACGATTTCGCCGTCGCCCGTGCTGTAGTCTTCCAGTAGCGGCACCAGCCGGCCCTGGGCGATATCCTCGCGCACATGCTGGCTCATGAAACGCCCCAGGCCCATGCCGGCCAGCGCCAGCTGGCGCATGCTTTCCCCATCGCTGACCAGAATCTCGCCCTGCGGCGTGATCTCGATATGGCCGCCCAGGCCATCGCGGAAGGGCCAGGCTTCTTTCTGGTGCCGGAAATTGAATCCCAATAATTTGTGCGTGGACAATTCCTGCGGCGTGCGTGGCGTGCCGTGGCGCGCCAGATAAGCGGGCGCGGCGGCGACGATCATGCAATCTTCGCCCAGCTTGCGCGCCACCAGGTTCGATTCCTTCAGCCGGCCCGTGCGGATGGCGATGTCGGTACGGTCTTCCAGCAAGTCGACCACGGCGTCGCTGACCACCACGTCGAGCATGATGTCGGGGTAGCGCTCGCTGAATTCGGGCAGGATGGGCAGCAGATAGTGCACGCCAAACGGCACGAAACAATTGATGCGCAGCCGCCCGCGCGGCGCCGCCCCTTGCGCCGCCTCGCGCTCGGCACTGTTGATATCGTCCAGGATGCGCTTGCATTGCACATAAAAAGTGTCGCCCTCGGGCGTGGTGTGCAATTGCCGCGTACTGCGCTGGAGCAAGCGCGTGCCCAGCCGCGCTTCCAGGCGATTGACCAGTTTGCTGACAGCCGATGGCGTCAGTTCCAGTCGCCGCGCCGCGGCGGAAAAAGCCCCGGCCTCGACCACGGCGGCGAAGACGGCCATCTCGAACGAACGGTTGATATCCTGGCGCGCCATTATTGAATCCATTTCACAGGTGTTTCCATTATCAGAGTCTATATCAAAAGACTGCCAGTCGATACACTGTCCGGCTTGAATGATTTGCCGGAGAAGAGCGATGACTGCCGCAACCCCTGTTTCTACTGTTTCCACCAGAATGCCGCCCGGTGTGCTGGCGCTGGCCGTCGGCGCCTTTGCCATCGGCGTCACCGAATTTATCGTCGTTGGCATCTTGCCGGCCATCGCCAAAGACCTGGGTATCTCTATCGAGTCGGCCGGCTCGCTGGTCAGCCTGTATGCGCTGGCGCTGGCCATCGGCACGCCGCTGCTGGTGATCGCCATGTCGCGCCTGCCGCGCAAGGGCGCCTTGCTGGGGTTGATGTCGGTTTTCCTGGCCGGCAATCTGCTGGCGGCTTTATCGCATAGCTTTGAAATCTTGCTGTTTGGCAGGGTGATTACGGCGGTGGCGCACGGTGCCTTCTTTGCCATCGGCGCCACGGTGGCGGCCGGCCTGGTGCCGAAGGCGCAGGCGGGCAGGGCGATTTCCGTGATGTTTGCGGGATTGACGCTGGCCATGGTGATAGGCGTACCGCTGGGCAGCTTCCTGGGTAATCTGTTTGGCTGGCGATTGCCTTTCTTTGCCGTCGTGTTGCTGGCCGCGCTGGGCCTGGCCGCCATGGCGCGCTGGTTGCCGACCGGCTTGCCACAGGGCGCAGGCGGCAAGGCGGCGACGCAGCTGGCCGCGCTGGCTAGCGGCCCCATCCTGACCATGATGGCCGTCACGGCCTTCGGCTTTGGCAGCAGCTTTGCCGCCTTTACCTTCATTACGCCTATCCTGACGGACATTACGGGCTTTTCCACCACCACCGCCAGTGCCTTGCTGATCGTGTTTGGTGCCGCCACCTTTAGCGGTAATCTGGCGGGCGGTTATCTGAGCAGCCATTACGGCTGGCAAAAGGCGTTGCGCATCATGCTGCTGGCGCTGGCCGTTACGCAAGTGGGTGTCGCCTTGAGCATCAGTTCGCAATGGCTGATGCCGGTGATGCTGTTTATCTGGGGTTTCTTCGCCTTTGGCCTGTCACCCGCCTTGCAGGCTGGCATGTTGTCCACGGCCGAGCGCTACACGCCGAAAGCAGTCGATTTCGCTTCCGGCCTGAATATCTCGGCGTTTAATCTGGGCATTTCGTTTGGATCCATGCTGGGCGCGCTGATGGTGTCGCGCCACCTGATGGCCGCTTCACCCTGGGCCGGCATGGTTGCCGCGCTGCTGGCCCTGCTGCCACTGGCCTGGCTGGCCCGCAAGAACCTGGCCTCGCATGTGGCGGGGGCGGGCGCCCATTAAGTAGACCCTCAACTAGGCCGTCGCGGCTGCGCGCCTTCTGCGCTGCGCCGTCAGCGAGCTGCCCATCGACGCGGCCATGATCATGACGATGGCCAGCCATTGGATGGCGCTCAGGTATTCGTCCAGCAGGCATAGCGCCAATATGGCCGCCACGGCCGGTTCCATGCTGGCCATGATGCCGAAGGCCTGCGGCGGCAATCGCTTGAGCGCCACCATTTCCAGCGAGATCGGAATGGCGCTCGACACCAGCGCCACGCCCAGTCCGACCAGCAGCACCGTGGGCGAGAGCAGGGCGCTACCGGCGTGCACCACGCCCACAGGCACCACCACGATGGCCGCCACCAGCAGGCCCAGCGATACCGAATGCCCGGCATGCATGGCGCTGGCGCGCTTGCCGAACACAATGTAGGTGGCCCAGAACACGGCAGCGGCCATCGCAAAGCCCACGCCGCGTGGGTCCAGGCCGCTGACATTGTGTGCTAGCGGCAGCAGCAAGCCCAGTCCCGCGATGGCCAGCGCCACCCAGACGAAATCGAGCGGGCGGCGCGAGGACAGCAGCGCCACCGCCAGCGGTCCTGAAAACTCGATCGCCACGGCAATCCCGAACGGTATCGTGCGCAGGGCCAGGTAAAAACACAGGTTCATGGCCCCCAGCGCCGCGCCATACAAAACCACCGCACGGGCATCCGCGCGGCTCAGATGCCAGCGCCACGGACGCCAGAATAATAGCAATAGCAAAGCCGAAAAGCCCACCCGCACGGCGGTGGTTCCCTGCGCGTCGACCAGTGGAAACAGCGTGTGCTTGGCCCACGAAGTGCCCAGGCCGAGCGAGGTAACGGCACCTAGGATGGCCAGCAGGGGAATAAAAGCGGAATAGCGTGACAGTGTCATGGTGAAATGTATTGAAAGCGTGATGCCGAAAGTTTATTGTGTCTATCCTGATATTTGCACTGCATTTAGCTACCCATGACGCAACTTTCGCTCGCCGCACTCGACACCTTCGACCTGGCCATCCTGGAAATCCTGCAGCGCGACAACACGGTTTCGCAACGCGAGATCGCTACAGCCGTGCACCTGTCGGCGCCCGCCGTGCAGCGGCGCATCCGGCGCCTGAGGGAAAGCGGGGTGATCCGTGCCGAGGTGGCGGTACTCGACGCCAGCCGCCTTGGCCGACCCTTGATCCTGACGGTGGAAGTGCATCTGCACGACGAGCACCCGCTGCGCACGGCCGGCCTGCGCGCCCGCATACTGGCCGAACCGGCCATACAACAGTGCTACGGCATCACCGGCGAGGCCGACTATTTGCTGGTGATCACGGCCAGCACCATGGCTGAATACGAAGCGCTGACGGAGCGCCTGTTCGGCGGCGACGACAACGTACGGCGCTTCCGCACCTCGGTGGCCTTGACCTGCCTGAAGATGGGGCAGTATGTGCCGCTGAGTTTATAGCCTGTCATTTCGCTTGATATCAGGCAATGATCGGCAAGCTGAAGCAATCTAATCTATGTCGATTAGTGCCTTACGCGCTGACATTGGGGCCGCCTTGAATATCAATGAATGCATACATTATTTAACGCCTGCCGGCACGGATGCCATCATCATGCCGTTGGCCGCAGGGAAACCGGGCAAAGCGGTGCAAGCATCCTGGGATTGCCCGAACTGGCCAGCAGATCTTTTTGCGATTGCCGCTGCCATGATTGAGCGCTCCGGTTGCTATACCGAGGTCAGTCCTGACCGCCAGCACCTGGAAGCCCATGCGGATTATTTGGAAAAAATCGAGCAAGCGGCCCATGCGTGGAATGCCGATCCCGGAGCGCCGCCAGCAACGCTGATGGTGTTATGGGAGCAGCTTGTGACGCAGCATGGCGGCGTGGAAATCGAGCAGCTATGCGCATCTCCTGCTGTCATTTCCATACTGCTTACGCTGTTTGCCGTCGCGGACGAAACTTGTGCCGGCATGGGCTGGGATGTCACTCGGCATGAAGTGCCTGCGCGGGCGTTTGCTGCCATCGCGATGGGGGCCATGGCCGATAAAAGTAGTTGATTAGCGCTGATCTTCATCTGCCAGCCTGAGCGAAGCCTCAGTTCGCCTGCCGGTCGCTGCGGCGGCGTACAGGAAGCGCCGCAGGATGGC
>NZ_JACHCI010000033.1 GCF_014200675.1 Janthinobacterium saanense
TCAGATGAAAAGCGCCGCACCCAGCATCACCCGCACGGCGGCGACGTGTTCCGGCACCGCGTTGCGCCAGCCATCGATCCGGCCAATTATCCGGCCAATTGACACCTGCTCATTTCAGCTGCGCCAGCGCATTGCCGCGCACCTGGAAACCTGCTTGCGCCAGCGTCTTGCCTTCGCCATCAACCAGCGCCAGCACATGCTTGCCTGGCGCCGGGCGCCAGCTGAAACTGTCGTCGGCCGGCCCCAGGTCGGTCCCATCGAGCACCCAGCGCAAGCCCTGGCTGCCCTGGGCCTGAAAAAACACGCGCTGCAAGCTTTGCGGGATATCGGGGTCGATCGCCAGGATGCTGTCGTCAGCTGGATACACGATGGCGGGCGCGCGATGCGCGTCGCCCACCACGGCGAAAACGGGGCTTTCGGTACCGGCCATGAACCACTCGCGGCGCGGCGCTTCCAGCGCGGGCTGGTAAGTCACCTGCTGCTGCAACAGACCTTTGGGCGGAGACGGTGCATGGCTGGCGACATTTTTATGCAAATAATCCATTACGTCGCGCCACACGGGCGCGGCGCCCGTCACGCCCGAGACATCCCACATGGGCTGGCCATCAAAATTGCCGACCCAGACACCGACCGTGTAGCGCTGCGAATATCCGACACACCAGTTGTCGCGCATATCCTTGCTGGTGCCCGTCTTGACGGCGCTCCAGAAGTTCGTGCCCAGTTCATTGCGCAAGCCAAAGGTCACGCTGCGCGCCGCGCGATCGGCCAGGATGTCGCCCACGATAAACGCAGCGCCCGCATCCATCACGCGGCGCGTGCCGCCCCCCTGGCCGGGCTGCAGGCTGGCCAGGGTGAATTGTCCGCCATTGGCCAGCACGCGATAGGCATTGGCCAGTTCCAGCAAGCTGACTTCCGAAGCACCCAGCGCCAGCGAGGGGCCGTAGTATTCAGCCGGTTCCGTCAGGCTCGATAGGCCCACGTCTTTCAGGCGGTTGTAAAAGCTGTCCTGCCCTGTCAGCAGCACCGTGCGCACGGCCGGGATGTTGAGCGAACTGGCCAGACTGGTGCGGGCGCTGACATAACCCTTGAAATTGCGGTCGTAGTTTTGCGGCGCATACACGCCGGAACCGGTGGCGATATCGAGCGGCGTGTCGTCCATGATGGAGGCGGCCGTCATCAAACGGCGCTCGATGGCCAGCTCGTACAAGAATGGCTTCAAGGTGGAGCCGGCCTGGCGCAGCGCCGTCACGCCATCGACTTCCTTGCCGCCCGCATTGCCGACGTAGGCGAGGATGTCGCCGCTGCGGTTATCCAGCACGACGATGGCGCCATCGTTGACGTTGCGCTCGCGCAGGGAGGCCAGTTGCTGGCGCAGATTGGCCTGTGCAAAACGCTGCAAGGGGCCATCGAGCGTGCTGCGCACGGCCACGCCAGGCTGCTTGAGCAACTGCCGCGCCACTTGCGGCGCGGGCGCCAGGTCGACGTAGAAAGCGTTGCGCTGCAGGGCAGTCAACACGCGCTGGCCGATCAGCTGGCAACTGCTGTCCATGCGGCTTTCCCTGGCCAGCGCACAGGCACGCCGCGTCACGACCGCCAGCGGCGCATTCGGCGCGCGCACCAGGCTGGCCAGGATGATGCTGTCGGTCTGGTTCAGGCCCGAGGGCGCCTTGCCGAACAAGCCGTAGGAAGCGGCCGCCACGCCCTGCAGCTCGCCCCGGAACGAGACCAGATTCAAGTAGGCTTCAAAAATCTGCGCCTTGCTCCAGCTTTGCTCGATCGCTTGCGCGGCGCGTATCTGGTCCCACTTCTGGCGCAGGCTGCGCCCGCCCGCTTGCGCCTTCAAATCCGCATCGAGCTGGCCGGCCAGCTGCATGGTGATGGTGGACGCGCCACGCGGCTTTGCCGCAAACAGATTGTCCCAGGCAGCCGTGGCCAGCGCGGAGATATCCACCCCACCGTGACGCATGAAGCGCTGGTCTTCGGCCAGCAGCACGGCTTGCTGCAAGGCCGGTGAAATATCGGCCAGCGCCACCCACGGCAAGCGGCGCGCCTGCATGTCCACCCGCAGCGATTGCAGCGGCTGGCCATCGCGGTCCAGCAGTTGCGCTTCCGAACTGCGGTAGGCTGCCTGCACCTGGCCCGGCGTCAGGGTGGCTTGCGCCAGGGCCGCACAGGACCAGGTGCACGCCAAAATGACAAGCAAGGACTTCACTGCGCCACCTTCACGTTTGCGTTGGGCGCCGCGCCAAACAGTTCGGGCGAGTACATGGCTTCGACCCGGCTGGCCGGCAAACTGAAGTCCCCCGCGTTATTCAGACGCACCGTGTATTCCACGCTCCACGCACCTTTCGGCACGAAGGCATAGTAGGCACGGAAGGCGTCGACGGCGCGCTCTTCGAATGTCGGCCAGACCCAGCCCGTGGATTTTTCACCGGCGGTCGACAGCTGCGAATCGCGGCCCAGGCCATTGCCCAGCACCGTGGCGCTGGCGGGAATAGGATCGTCGACCACCACCCAGCTCATGTCCGTTTGCGCCGTCAAATCGAGGCGCACGCGGTAGACATCGCCGCGCGACCAGACACCCGCCGTTTTCTGCTCCACCGGCGTGATGGTTTTCTTCAAGGTGTAACCGCTGGAAAGCGGCGCCGTGAGGGGAATCGCGGCCACGCTTTGCACCGTGGCCCAGGGCTTGCCCGCGCCATTGTGGGCCATGCTCAAGGTATCCACCGCTTTTGGCCACGCCTGCAGCACAGGGCCGACTTTCGCGGCACCGTTCCAGGCCAGCGTCTGCGTATCGCCGCCCAGCTTGACCGTGCTGCTGCCTGTCACCGGCGTGGCTTCAAACTTGGCCGAGAACTTGGCCATGGCCAGGGTGCCCCAGGCATTGGCCACCGTCGTATCCCAGCGGCCCTGCTTCTGGCGGCCCATGGCGCCGCGCGCCAGGCGGCCGATATCGTCTTTCCACGCGGGGTTGTCCAGCACGGCCAGCAGCAAGCGGTTGGCGTTGACGTCGCCCGATACCATCAACCACCACCAGTTATCCTTGCGTTCGGTGGAAAAGCCCATGCTCGTGCCCTGGAAGTTCAGGCGCGAGCGCAGGATCTGCTGCACCTCGGCCAGCTGCGCATCGCGGCGGGCCAGCTTGGGCGTGCGCTGCAACAGCAAGCTCCAGTCGATCAGGGCCGAAGTCGGCCACAGGTTCGGGTTGATGCTGATGCTTTCCAGCGCATCGGGCGGCACCTTGTTCGAGCGCGACAAGGCTTCCAGCGCAGCCAGCTTGCGCACGGCCAGGTCGGTCGTCGCCAAAGCGGAATGGCGCACGATGCGGCCCTGCACGAAGGCCGTCAAGCCTTCTTCCATGCGGTTTTTCGTCTGTTCGGGTATCGCGTACCCCGCTTCGGCCGTGGCGGACAAGACATAGGCCGTCAGGGTATCGCTGCCCTGCTCCATCATCGGAAAATACTTCAGCAAGCCGTCGCCATCGAGATAGGCGGGCAAGCTGGCCGCCAGCTGGTTCCACGCAGCCGTGTCGCGCAAGGCGATCGCTTTCGAGGTATTCTGCTCGAAGCAGGTGTAAGGATAGGCCGCCATATATTCACGCACGCCGGGCAGCTCGCCACCCAGGCTGGCCGCAAAGCTGGTCTGGACGCCACCCCGGCCAGCCACCGCGCCGGCCGGCATCTGCACTGACATATTCCGGGGCTGATCGAGCTGCAGCAGGGTCGCCTGATAGGTGCGCAGCGGCGTGGCCTGGCCCACCTTTTGCGTGACCTTCAGCTTGTCCATGTTGGCCCCAGCCTTGGCGCTGACTTCCCACACGATGCTGGCGGCATTCATCGGCACCTGGTAATTCCAGCCGATCTCGCGCGCCTCGCCCGCCGCCAGGCTCACGCTCTGGCGCGGCAAAGTTTTACCTGCCGCGCTGGCGTTCAGTTCCACGTTCAGGGACGCATTCGACGTATTACGCACCGTAAAACCGGCGCGCAACTGGTCGCCTTCGCGCACCAGCTGCGGCAAGCCTGACAGTAATATCAAGTCTTGCGAGCTGCGGATATCGGTGCTGCCGGTACCGAACAATTGCTGGCCAGCGCTGGCGACGGCGACGATACGAAAACCGCTCAAAGAGTCGTTGAGCGGCACTTGCACGGTCGCCTCGCCCTTGGCGTCGAGCTTGACGGTGGCCTTCCAGAACAGCAGGGTGTCGAACAGCTCGCGGCTGGCGCCCTTGCCGCCGCCACCGCCGGCCGGGAAAGCCTTGCGGCCGAAATGGCGCTTGCCGATCACCTGCATTTGCGCGGTCGAGGTTTCCACCTGCAGGCTGCGCTGCCCCATCATGGTGTCGAGCAGCTTCCAGCTATCGTTGGGCATCAGTTCCAGCAAACCCGTGTCGACGGCAGCCAGCGCCACTTCCGCGCCAGCCGGTAAAACCTGGCCATCGGCGCGGCGCACGCGCACGGATACTTCGGCTTTCTCGCGCGTGCGGTAGACCTCTTTGTCAGAGACCACCATCACCTTCAATTCATGCGCCTGCCAGCCCACGTTCAAGGGCGCGATGCCCATCTTGTAAGCCGGTTTGCCCAGGTCGACCAGGGCTGTCGGCTGCACGCCATCGACCCGGCCCCGCACCACGAACACGGAGACATACACATTCGGCGCATAGTTAGGCTTGACGGGGATGCTGACCACCGGCTCGCGGCCATTCAAAGGCCGCACATAGGTGTCGAGTATGCCTTCGCGCTCCACCGTGATCAGGGCCGTGCCTTCACGAAACGGCATGCGCACCTGCAGGCTGGCCTGCTCGCCCGGTTCATAGCGCTTCTTCTCGGGCAGCACGTCGATGCGGTCGCTATCGCTGGCGTTGAACCACCAGTCGCCGCTGCCGGCCACCCAGGTTTCGCGGTTAGCAAGCGCCGCACGGCCCTGGCCATCTTCGGTGCGCGCGCGCAAAATCAAATTACCGCTGGCGGGCGCCTTCACTTCGCAAATCAACAGTGCCTTGTTATCGGTCTTGCCGCTGCAAGCGGGGCCCAGCTTGACGATGTCACTCTCGTTTTCATAGGCGTAAAAGCCGCCGATCAGCCGCCGGCGGTGCGAATAGCTATTGCGCTGGAAAAAATCGACGGCGACAACCGCATTGCTCACGGGCTTGCCTTCAGTGGACAGCACCGCCACCGTGAACTTGAATTGTTCTCGGCTCAAGGCCCAGGCATCGGGCTTGATGCCGATCACATAGTTCGATGGCCACAAGGGCACGCGGGTGGCCACCGAGGCCGTCTCGCCATTCGCATCCTGGAACGCCATTTCCGCCACCAGGTCGCGCGGCGTAGCTGACTGCGGCAACTGGTCGATCACGAAACGCGCGCCGCCCGCCTTGTCCAGGTTCAGGTTTTGCGTGCGCGCCGCGGCTGATCCCGCCGCCGCGCTGCCTTCGTCCTGCCATGCATTCTCATCGTCGTCATAACCGGCGCCCTGCTTGACCAGCCCTTCTTTCACATCGCCGTTGCTGAAACTGAAATCGGCATAATCGGCAAACGACACGCTCTTGTCTTGCAACACCGTGCGCAGCTTGACGGGCGCATTGGTGGCAGCGCCGCCCGCCAGGTAATTGATCTGCGCATCGAGGGCGACTTGCGACACTTGCACGGCAGGCGTTTTCGGCCCCTGCAGCACGGCTTTCATGGTCGGCACGCGGAACGCTTCCACGCGGAAGCTGCCCGACGGTTTGCCCGCCATGCTGACTTCATATTCACCCTGCCTGGCGTACGCCGGGATGGTCCATTCGTTTTCCGCCGTGCCGCTGGCCGACCAGCGCAGCGGCAGCTGGTAAGTCTGCTCACTGCCTTGGTGCGTGATGACGACCGCCGTGGCGCTGCCAGGGCCATTATTTTTGTCGACCAAAGAGAGGCCCTGGTCCGTGTGGCGGCGGATGAAATGCTTCATGTGCACGGTTTCACCGGCGCGCAGCAAGCTGCGGTCGAACACCGTGGCCAGCAAGGTATTGTCGGCGCGCGTGTCATCGGTGGGTAAATTGAAGCGCCAGGATTCGATGCCGCCCACCCAGTCCGACATGGTGAACGTCATGTCGCCGCCGCTGCGCGCACTGACAAAATAACTGCCATTGTTCTTGCAAGTGGAGCGCGCCAGTTCGCCGTCGATACGGGCCACGCCATCGGCGCCCGTCAGACCTTGCCAAAGCTGCTTGCCACTGCAATCGCGCACCGCCACCTGCGCCTTGGCCACCGGCGCGCCCTTGTCCAGCGAGGTCACCCACACCAGCGACGATTGCGCGCCATGCTTGAAGTGGGCGGCCAGGTTGGTCACCAGCGCGGCTGTGTGGATGTAGGCGGTAGCGGGTTTGCCCAGCAAGGTCTTGCCCAGGATCGGGCTAGCCAGTTCCACCACATAAAAGCCGGGCTTGACGAGGGGAATGCCGATCACTTCAAAGGTCTTCTTGCCATCGGGACGGGGCAGCTTGAAGGTGCGCGTGCCAGCCGCACCATTCAGCACGGATTTGCTCATATTGCCCGCATATTGCTCGCCGGGCTGCCAGTTTTCATTGTCACCGCCACCACCCGACAAGCGGCGCATCCAGTCGATGACGAACTTGTCGTCATTGTCGGGCACGCGCAAGGTCGCGCCCGATGCCGCTTCCTTGCCCGTCAGCACAGGCTCGATATTGCGCACGGTGACCGGCAACAAGCCATCGCCCTTGGCTTCCAGGATGCCGAAGGGCGCAGGAAATTTCAGCAAGGGCGGCTGTTCGCCCGTGCGCACCGTCATGGGAAAGCGTGCGCGGTTCAGCAAGCTGCGGCCCGCATCGTCCGTCAATTTATTCGGCAAGCCCAGTACAAAGCTGGCCTGCTCGGGGAACGGGCCTTTGAAGGTGGCGTCGGTCAGGAATTCCGCCTTTTCTTCTTCCTTGGATATCGACGGCACATACGTCTTGCCGCCGCCTTTCAGGGTGATGGCACGCACCAGCGAGGCTTGCACGGGCGCGGAAAACTGCAGGCGCAACGGCAGGAAGGGAATGCACTGATCCTTGGGATTGCTGCGCTCGCAGCTGAATTTGGCGGTGAAATCGGGCCGCGTCTTGTAGTGCAGGCTCTGCGCCTTTTGCGTGGCAATCGGCTGGGCGCCGGCGGTAGCGATGCCCGCGCCCCACACCAGTGTCACCTTGGCGTTGGCGGGAAAACTGCGCTTGCATTGCAGCACGGTGACGGGCAGCGGCGGCGCGCCTTTGACGAACATGGGCATGCCCACCTTCCACACCACGCCACGCGACTTGAAATACACATTCAGATAGCGGTCGACAAAATTCTTGCGCAGGGCCAGTACCTGCTGCAGCTGCTTGCCCTGCAACAGGCGCACGCCGATCTTTTCATTGATGCCTTCCGCGCTGCAATAGGCGTAGTCCGTGATGCTGGCCTCGCTGGCGACGGCGTCGAGTCCCAGCACGAAGATCTGGTTTTCATCGATATACGGCTGGCCATCGTAAGGCGTGGCCTCGACGATGGCTGGCCCGCCCGTGTCAAAGCGGTAGCTGGAATCGCCTGTCAATGGCTGGCCCGCCAGGTCTTTCACTGCCGGTTTCAAGGCAAATGTACAGGCCACGCCAGCGGGCAGGTCACGTTCGAAATCGTAACTCCAGTTACGCTCATCGGCCCAGCGCCCCTTGCCCGCCACCACGGCAGACTCGGCTGAGCCGCAATCGACGCTGAATGGATCGGCCAGCGCCATGTCGCCAAACGGCACCATCGGCGTGCCGAACTGCGCCCGCACCTGGCGCACCGCCTTGACCGTGCCGCTCGGTGAAAACACCGCCACGCCACTGTCGGCCAGGGCTGGCAAGGCCGCACCCAGCGGCAGCATCAATAGCGCCGGCAAAGTAAAACGGGCGAGCATGGAAAGAGTAGCCTTGCGGAAAGTAACCTTGGGCACGGAGTAACTCCTGAATAGAAAGGCGCAATGGCGCCGCATAGGGGTAAAACGGAATTGTTTCTCTATCGAACGCGGCAGGAATACAACACCAATGTAATATCGGTGTTAATCGCCAACAATATTGATAATATACAGTGACAAGTTAGAAATAAGTTGTTCGCCAGACGGTAACAAGCAGCAGGAACTTCTCTCTTTTCCTCTTATGTCCGGCTTATAAAAATTTTCTTCGTCGAAATGAGTTGTTTTTGTCGTCAAACTGCAACACCATTGATATACAACAATGCTTTGTGCGCTAACGCACCGACCGGTCGAACTTGGATCCGTATTCTCAAGTCCAACAGCAGTGCAAATGTTGCGTGTATCGCACCTGTCCAGACCTGTCATCAAACCGCATCTTATTAGTATTGATATTTAATTCTTATTAATGTTTGGCAGTCTGTGTTTGTAGGCAGTAGAGAAAATCTCTTTCAACGTTGGGAGTTACTTGTGAATAATCTAAAAAAAATCGCCGTTGCCGCCGCAGTCTTGTGCTCCGCCCTCGGCGCACAGGCCCAGGAAATTAACCCATCCTGGTATATTCAACCTAGCATCAATGCACTCAAACCCGATTCAGACTTTTCAACCAGCAAAACTGGTTATGGCGCTGGTCTGCGCTTTGGTAAGCCGGTGTCGCCTGAATGGGATATCCAGTTCGGCACCACCTATGCCCGCTCCAAAGGCAACAATGGCACGCGCTACCAGCAAAACACGCTGGGCGTTGATGGCTTGTACCTGTTCAGCCGCGATCCAGCCTTCGCTCCCTTCGTACTGATCGGTGCTGGTATGCAACGCGACAAGGATACCGGCGCGCTGGGTGACCGCAGCAAGAGCTCGCCATACGCCAGCGTCGGCCTGGGCTTCCAGGGCAAGATCAACGACCAGTGGTCGACCCAGGTCGATATCCGCAACGTGCATGGTTTCCTGCGTGGCGATACCTTCGCCAGCAGCAAGGCCAACAACTACTACGTTACGGTGGGCCTGAACTACGCGTTCGACAAACCGCCTGCACCACCGCCGCCACCACGCCAGGAAGTGATCGCGCCACCGCCGCCACCACCTCCACCGCCGCCTCCACCGCCGCCACCGCAACCGCGATTTGAGAAAGTGACGTTGTCGGCGACCGAACTGTTCGCTTTCGACAGCGCCAAGCTGGGCCCAACGCAATCGAGGCTGGACGAGATTGCACGCGTGCTCAATGCTGCGCCGGACGTCAACAACGTGGTCATCAGTGGTTATGCCGACCGCATCGGTGCGCCCAAGTACAACCTGAAACTGTCGAAGGAACGTGCTGACGCAGTCAAGGCTTACCTGGTCAACGCCGGTGTTGCCGCCAACCGCCTGACAGCCGAAGGCAAAGGCTCGACCAATCCAGTCGTTACTTGCGATAACAAGAAACGCGCTGACTTGATCAAGTGCCTGGAACCTAACCGTCGCGTTGAAGTCGAGCAAATCACCATCGAGCGCCGTGTACAGTAAGCATTAATCATCAGTGGAATGCCACTGCATAAAAAGGGGCTACGGCCCCTTTTTTTTATTGAAAGCCACTATGAGTATTCCCTCACGCTATCCTCGCCTGGCCAGGCTGGGTCCATTCTGGAAACAGATGCGCAGCGTCGTCGTCTGCTCCGTCACCGAATGGCTGGAACACCGTGCCTCAAGCAAGGGCGCCGCCCTCGCCTATTACACCCTGTTTTCCGTCGCCCCCATCCTGGTGCTGGTGATCGCCATCGCCGGCTTTTTCTATGGCCAGGCGGCCGCGCGCGGCGAACTGATGGAACAACTGCAGGGCTTGCTGGGCAAACAGGGAGCGGAAGCGATACAGCTGGTGCTGGCCGGCGCGCAAAGCCACGAACAGGGGCGTATCGCCACCCTGATTGCGGGCGGCTTGCTGCTGTTTGGCGCGACCAGCGTGTTTGCGGAATTAAAGGCCAGCCTCGATGAAATCTGGCAAGTGCCGCCCCTGAAAGAGGCAGGCGCCTGGGACATGCTGCGCACGCGGCTGCTGTCGTTCGGCCTGGTGCTGGTGCTGGCGTTTCTGTTGATGGTGTCGCTGGTGGTCAGCGCCGCCATGGCGATTTTGCAAAATTTCTGGGAAGGCGTATGGAAAGACGCCGCCGTCCTGTTTAGCATACTATCGAACCTGATCGGCTTTGGCGTCATCGCCTGCCTGTTTGCGGTCATCTACAAGATGCTGCCCCGGGTACGCCTGTCCTGGCGCGACGTGATGATAGGCGCGCTGGGCACGGCCTTCATGTTTTCTCTGGGTAAGTACGCAATCGGCGTGTATATCGGCAACAGCGGCGTGGCCAGCAGCTATGGCGCAGCCGGCTCGCTGGTCGCCCTGCTGCTGTGGGTATATTACTCGGCGCAAATATTCTTCCTGGGCGCAGAATTCACCCGCCAGTTCACCTTGCAGCTGGGCAGCATGAAAGACATGGAAAAAACAGAGGATGGGGATGTGGTGGTAAAAATTCTGAAACAGCACCAGTCGTAGGCAACAGGATTTATTCGCCGAGTAACTCGGCGATAACTTCCATGCCTTGCACCCGCTCGGCCACGACCTTGACGATAACGATGATGGGCACGCCCAGCAGCAAGCCCCACACGCCCCACAACCAGCCCCAGAACAGCAGGCTGATGAAGACTGCCGTGGGGTTCATGCGGGCGATGCGGCCCGTCATCCAGGTCGTCACAAAAGTGCCGACCAGGGTGGCGATGCCCATCGAGGTGGCCGTCACCAGCAAGACCATTTCCAGCGATTCGAATTGCAAAAAGGCGACCAGCCCGGTGGCCAGGGTGATCAGCAGCGGGCCGAAATACGGCATGATGTGCAGCAAGCCCGCCACGATGGCCCAGGCGCCCGCGTTTTCCAGGCCGATCAGGCGCAGGGCGATCCACATCAGCAGCGCCAGCAAGCCATTTGTCACCAGCAGCATGAACATATAGTTCTGGATCGAGGTATTGATATCTTCGAGGATATGCACCGTCACCTTCTTGCGGCTCAGCGACGGTCCCGTCAGCTTGACCAGCTTGCGCTTGAAGGTATCGCCCGATAGCAACAGGAAAAAGACCAGGAAGATCACCATGGTGGCCTGGCTCAAAAAGCCCACCAGGCCCAGCGACCCGGCCCAGACCCAGTCCATGACCTTGAAATTGGGCGTATCGGGTTTATTGGCGGCACGGCGCGCCTCGGCGCCGGCCGCTACCTGTTCGATTTCATTGGCCACAGCCTGCACTTTTTGCAAGGTGCTTTCCTTGCCGCCCGTGCTGGTGGCAATCAGACGGGCCAGCTTGTGCGTGGCGGCCGGCATTTCTTCGACGATGGATTCAAACTCGCCTTGCACGCGCTCCATCATGACCAGCGAGCCAAACAGGATCAGTCCGGTGATGACAGTGGCGCCGACGATACGGCGGATGCGGATTTTTTCCAGCCAGGCGACGAGGGGGTTGAGGGTGTAAGCGATGAAGATCGCAAAGACGACGGGAATCAGGAACTTCTGCGCCCATTGCAGGGCAAACACAAAACAGACGGTGGCGATAATGCCCAGCGCCACGCCGCGCGCATTGACATGCAGTGGGAATTGCAACGCTGGCTGCAGCGGCTCTGCGGCAACGCTGGCGGTTTGTTGCGTCGGCTCAAGCCCGGCCGGCTCTGTATTGCTCTCGGCTGGCTGAGTTTCCATGCTGGATTTTTCCGCTTTTTCCGCTGAGGTAGAGAACCGGCCGCAGCACCTGCGTGTTGCCAGGTGCTGCGCAAGTCAGATAATTACTTGATGCGGATATCGTTCTTGACCGATTTCACGCCCTTCACGCCACGGGCGATGTCGCCCGCCTTGGCAACGGACTCCGGATTGGCCACGAAGCCGCTCAGCTGTACCACGCCCTTGAAGGTTTCAACGTTGATTTCCGTCGATTTCAGGGTAGGTTCATTGAAGATGCTGGCCTTGACCTTGGTCGTCAGTACGGAGTCATCAACGTATTCGCCCGTGCCTTCCTTGGTCGGGGTCGATGCGCAGCCAGCAACGGCGAACAGGGAAGCGACGAAGAGACCGGTGGCGATGGATTTGGTGAATTTCATGATTTTTTTCCTTTTGAATGGACAATTAACGATCAAACAACATGCTCAAACGAGCTTTTGATACAGCTTTTCATACTGCTACACATACCAGCCGCTTCCTGGCGCCCTGACCCTCCGGGCATCATTCGTCGAACTGGATTTTTGCAGCCTTGATACAGTCATCCCTGGCTGCGCCGGCTAATGCATCGCATTTTTCTGCTGCGACCTTGTACTCGGCTTTTCTTTTTGCTTCACGCGCATCGCTGCGCGCTTCGATGACCTTCTTGTCTGCCTTGGCGTCGGCCAGGGCTGCAACCTTGGTGGACTTGGCCAGCTTGACGCAGACGTCCTTGTCGTTACCCGTCAAACTGCCGCAACGGGCCAGGTCGACATCGTAGTTTGCGTCGGCAATCTTGATGCGGGCCCTGGTATAGGCACGCAAGGTATTCGTGTATTGCGCCTGGGCTACTGCTTCATCGTAGGCACGCACGGCCTTCGCTTCGGCGACACAGACATCTTTGGGATTGCCGGTGATGCCATCGCACTGGGCACGCGTCGTCTTGTATTTGGCGGCAGCCTGTTCATTTGCCGATTGGTAGAGGGCCTTCGCCTCGGTGCTGGCAGCGGCAGCCTGGCCACCCCAGCTGGCGCAGACCAGGCTAACGAGCGCGGCTGCGATGATTCTGCTTTTTTGCTGCATGGACAACTCCCTGACAAAATCTTGATTTTTCTTGCCTGCCTGCTTGGCATGACTACCGTTTTACGTGGATAGCGCACCGCCTTCTGTACGCTGCCGTACACAAGCATACTTATTGTGAAACAGTCAGGAAATTTGTCGTTAATCGCGCACAAGCACAGTGTCCAGCCCTGGTAGCAGCGAGAAATAAGTACGTGCGGCAGCGTACAGACCCGGCATGGCGCCGTGTCTAAGATGGACTCACACTTACACCACGTCAGGAGAATAAAATGAAAACCAATGCCACCTTGGCTGCACTGATGCTCGCCGCCACCGCCGTACTGAGCGGTTGCGCCAATACTGGTCCATCGCAAAACTATTCCACGCCCCAGGGCGACTATTCCAGCTACGGCACCATCGATACCATCCAGGTAATACAGGGCGGCGGCGGTAGCAGCGGCGCAGGCGCCATCGTCGGCGGTATTGCAGGCGCGTTGCTGGGCAACACCATCGGCTCAGGTGGCGGCCGCACGGCAGCCACCGTCGCAGGCGCCGTCGCAGGCGGCGTGGTCGGCAACCAGGTTGAAAACCGCCAGCAATCAGGCTTGAACTACCAGATCAGCGTCCGCCTGGACAATGGCGAATACCGCACCATCGTGCAGGACAATGCGAATAATTTACAGCCCGGCAACCGCGTGCGCATCGTCGATGGCCGCGTCTACCGTTAATCATCTCAATGAACAATAATCAACAATAACAAGGAGATACCATGGGCACCATCATTCTGATTATCCTGATCCTGGCCTTGGTTGGCGTGCTGCCCACCTGGCCGCATAGCCGCAACTGGGGCTACGGCCCCAGCGGTGTGGCGGGGCTAATCGTCGTCATCCTGATCTTGCTGCTACTGACGGGCAGGCTGTAAAAAAAGGCGCTACGGCGCCTTTTTTATCGTCTTGATCCAAAGCGTACTAAGCCGCACGCTCATACGGCGGCAACTCATGCACGATGAGCGGCGTGTCTTGCGTGACAAATTCCAGCCAGCCGGCGGCCTTGATGGCGCGCAAGGCATCCTGGTAACCCTGCTCCCAGCGCCATTCGATGGACCCCTTGGAAAAATTGATGTCCTTGGCCGCCATATGCCAGTCGCGGCCCGCATAGGGCAGGCGCACGATGTGCATGGTACTGTCGCAGCCCAAGGCCACCAGTTCTTCCGTTTGGCGCCGGTTATGCGCCGTATCGGGCAATTTGGAATACAGTTCGCGCAATTTGTGCTGCAAGGTATGCGTGTTGACGTAGTCCTCGATATGGCGTTTGGAACGCGAGGCAAAGGTCACATCCTTTTGCCGCGTCTGCACTTCGTCCAGGGTGGTCGGTTCCGGCCCCTCCGAACTCCACAAGTCCACCATGAAGACCAGGGTATCGACGTGGGGCGTGTCGTCGAGCACGGTTTCCAGCGGGGTATTTGAATACAGGCCGCCATCCCAATACAGGTCGCCATCGACGCGCACGCCGGCAAAACCGGGCGGCAAGGCGCCGCTGGCGCGGATATGGTCGGCCGTCAGGGCTTGCTGCTGGCTGTCAAAACTGGTCAGGCTGCCACATTTGACGCGCAGCGCATTGACGGTCAATCGCATGCCGCCGGGCTGGTTCAGGTAATCGAAGTCGACCAGTTCATTCAAGGTGCTGGCCAGTTCGCTGGTATCGTAAAAGCTGGCTTGCTCGGGTTCGACGCTGATCCCCGCTGGAAACAGGCTGAAATTGCGTGGCTTGAAAAAGCCGGGCACGCCACGCATGACGGTGTCCAGGGTAGCTAACCAGATATTCGAGCGGCGCTGCTGGTCGGTGACCAGGGTCATGTCGATGCTGTCGCGGTGCGAAATACGCTCCCAGAACTGCTTCAGGCGCACCAGCCGGTCTTCTTCCTTGTTGCCGGCCAGGATAGCGGCATTGATGGCGCCAATCGAGGTACCCACCACCCAGTCGGGTACCAAACCATGTTCGTGCAGCGCGTGATATACACCCGCCTGATACGCGCCCAAGGCGCCGCCGCCCTGCAGCACCAGCACAATGCGCAGGCGCGAAGGATTTAAAGGATTCATCGTCGTCATCAAGATAGCCCCATCCATAGTCTGCGTGCGTGTATGCACCGTGAGCCATTGTAAGGGATAGTGCCATCGCGTGCCCGCACACGCACCGAAGCCCGCCGGCATGTGCACAGGGCGAAAAAAAACGCCGTCGATGACGGCGTTTCAGTCAGCATGCCTTGTTTAGCGCTGGCGCTTGCGGCGCAGCCAGCTGGTGGCCACGGCGGCGACCGTCACCAGCACCAGGGCTGGCTTGACCAGCTTCCTGCGGCCGATGAAGGACAGCGCCGTCAGCACATAGGGCATCACGCCCTGCAAGCGCATGCCGCCCGGCACCAGCAAGGATTCGACACGGTGGCCGGCAAAACCGACCGCCGTTTCGACCACGCCTTGCAGCAGCGCATCGGGACGCAGGGCATAGCCTACATTGGCACGCGCATGCACGATGCCCACGCGATACAGCTCGCCCTGGGCAATCAATTGCTGCTTGCGTGCGGCTTGCGCCGCCAGTTTGTCTTCCGACATGAATTCTCCCAGTGAGCCAGCGCGGCAAACACGGGCAAACCCGTGCCAGCCGCGCCTGGCAACTACATCAGCATGTCGCGATCGGCCTTCAATTCCGCCATGGTGGCCGGCATGGAAAGCTTACCCTGACTCAGCATGGCCCGCGCATACAGGACCAGGGCGATGGCCAGCAGCACGAAGACTGCTGTCATGATCAAGAGTATCTTCCAGCCTAGGCTATCCCAGGCAAGGAAGACGATCAGCACGCTGCCATAAGCGATGGCAAACAGGCCTGCCACCGTCGCCAGCGCGAAAATCACAATCAGTTGCAGCACATGATTGCGCACTTCCGACAGCTCGATGGTCGCCAGTTCCAGCCGCGACAACATCAGTCCGACCGCGTTCCTGGCCAGACCGGCGAATGAGGCGATCAATCCGGCCCCCTGGTGAGACGAAGCAGACTTGTCCATATCGCTCCTGTGATGGATTACTTGCGGCCCAGGATGAAACCGACCAGTACGCCGACGCCAGCGGCAACGGCCACCGTGCGCCATGGGTTTTCTTTCACATAGCCATCGGCCTGGGCAGCAATCTGCTTGGTGGCGACGATGGCCGACGCCTGGGCTTCCTGCGCCTTGACCAAGGCGGCGTCCAGGGTTTTCATGCCGCGCACGCGTACTTCGTCGGCTTTTTCGCCCGTCAGTGCGGCGGCGGCGCTGAACAGCGCTTGCGCATCCTTGACCAGAGTCTTGACATCGTTATTGACGGTGGTGATATTGTTTTCCAACATGGTTTAACTCCTCAGCGGTGGATGAATGATTTTAATTTCTCAGTTTTAAGTTCTGACACTTAATTTGACTACGCTTGACTACAGCATGCTATTCCATCAGATCGCGCATGTCATCGGCGTGCTCTTCTTCTACTGCCATGATCTTGATCAACAAATGCCGCGTGGTCGGGTCGCTATCGCCCAGTTTTACTATCATCTGGCGGTAAGACTCGATCGCCACGCGCTCGGCGATCAGGTTGGCACGCACCATACTTTGCACGTCGTCAGAGTCATCATACTCGGCATGACTACGCGCGAGCAATGTTGCAGGATTAAAATCCGGTTTTCCATTCAATTGCACGATGCGTTCGGCCAGCCAGTCGGCGTGTTCCTGCTCTTCCTGGGCATGTTCAAGGAACTCGGCCTTGATACTGCCATTGTCGCGGCCGCTAACGGTGTAGTAATGGCGTTTGTAGCGCGCGATGCACACCAGTTCGGTCGCCAGCGCGCCATTGAGCATGCTGATGATGTCCTGGCGATCGCCTTGATAACCGGCCGTGACGGCGCCGTCATCGAGATTCTTGGCGGCGGCGCGGATGGCGGCCGTATCGATACCTGCGGGGATGGCAACAGAGGTAGCACTCATGATGATTCCTTTCTGAACTGATGATTGGGTATCCACCGGCCACAAACAAGAATGCAGCCGGTGCTGCCTTCAGGCGGGTCCGCTGCGGACCGCGCCCTCTTACTACGCGAAAGACTGCGCTTAACGGCGAGCGGGGATGGCCGTATTGTCTTCCGACAGCACGATTTCCACGCGGCGGTTCAACTGGCGGTTGGCCGCCGTATCGTTGCCGGCAGCCGGGTAAGCGGCGCCATAACCGCGCGTGGCGATGCGGTCGCGGGCGATGCCTTGATCGAGCAGCGCATTGCGCACCGATTCGGCGCGCCGTTGCGACAGTTCCAGGTTATGCGCGGAACCGCCCGTGCTATCGGTAAAGCCTTCGATCAGCACGGTGCGCTGCGGATTGTTTTTCAGCACGTCAGCCAACTTGCGCGCCGTATTCGTGCCGTCGCCCGTCAGGTTGGCCTGGTCGGTACCGAACAGCACATCGCCCAGGGTAATGACCATGCCGCGGTCGGTTTTCTTCGCCGCCAGATCGTTCAATTGCAGTTGCAGCGCAGCGGCGCGGGCCTGGGAATCACGCAAGGACGCTTCTGCATTTTGCGCCTGGGCCTTGGCCGCTTCGGCATCCGCCTGGGCCGACTGGGCGCGGGCCGTGGCCTGATCTGCTTCCTGGGTGCGCGCATCGAGGCGCAGCTGGTCGCGCTGCTTGCCGGCATTGGCGATATCGGCCTCGGCTGCTTTCTGTTTGGCAATCTCTTGCGCCGTGGCGATTTTTTGCTTGGCCAGGTAGGCCAGCTTGTCGACTTTCTCGCTGTCATCGCGGCGGTCGGCTGCCGCATTGGCCGCTTCCAGCGCAGCGCTCGCTTCGCGGAATTCACGCGGAGCATAGGTAGACACCAGCGGATTCGATTGCGCGGCCATGTAGTCGCCGCGGGTCTGGTCCAGCAAGCTGGTGGTGGTTGGGGCGGAGCTGCAGGCGGCGACCAGGGCGGCCATGGCCAGCAGGCCGGGGATGGTGGTGTAGTTGGATTTTTGCATGATGGGTTCCTGTATTTTTATTGTTGGGGAGCTTGCTGGTTGGCGCGGTTGAGTTCTTCGCGCATGACGCGGATGTTCTCGTTGATTTCATCGGCAGCCGTGGTGGCCTTGGCCGAATTGGCCTTGCTTTGCGCCAGTTTGGCATCGGCTTGCGCCTGGTCGGCCAACTCACTGGCCCGCTTGTAATCGCGGTCTTTCAGGGCCTGGTTGGCGAGCGCCATTTTTTCGCGGGCCGAACGCATTTCATCGGGCGCCAGGTCGGCGGCGCCGGCACTGGCGGCGTTATCGACGGCGGCGCGCGACACGGCGACGTCGGCCGTGGCTGGCGTTTTCATGCTGGAGCAACCAGCCATCAGCATAACGGTGGCAACGGCGGCGGCCAGCTTGGTCAGGGGGGATGTCAAAAGGTCTCGGCTTGTCATTTTTTTTCTCCTGGAGAACGTGGGGTGTATCGGATATCGCATTTGATGTATGACGTTATAGGCCGCAGCTCCGACGCTATCCGTTCGGTGCCGCACATAGAGTGGGAAATCAACAATATGGATGCTGGCAAGGTGCGCTAGCGCACCATAGGACGCTGGCGAACGCGGCAACAAGCGCTTTGCTGTAGCATCGACAAGTTCCTGTTCCTCTCCTAAAAACCAAGCGCCCCATGCCTCTTTCCCGTCGCCATAAAATCAGCCTCGCCAGCGCTGCCTTGATCCTGGCGGTCCCGCTGGCCGCTGTGCTCAGTCTGCTGAACCACGCCGACTGGAACCGCGCCAAGCCCTGGCTCAATGCGCGCGCCAGCGAGGCGCTGGGCCGGCCGTTCGCCATCGAAGGAGACTTGTCGCTGACCTGGGCCCAGCCCGACAGCGCCGCACAGCCCGGCTGGCGCGGCTACCTGCCCTGGCCGCATTTGCAAGCGAAAAACGTACGGCTGGGCAATCCTGCCGCCATGACGACCGAGATTGCCGACGCCGCCACCGTCAGCCAGATGGCGTTCTCGCTCAGTCCGCTGGCCCTGTTTGAAAAAAAGATCGTGATTCCCCAGTTGCGCTTTGACGCGCCCCGCTTGCATTTGCTACGCGACAAGGATGGCCAGAACAACTGGACTTTCGACAAACAAAATCCGTCCTCGCCATGGCGGCTGGAGCTGCAAAGCGTGGTCTTCAGCAAGGGCACGGTCAGCCTGACGGACGCGCTCACGCAGGCGCAGCTGCAAGCCGACGTCGATACGCTCAGCGGCGATGCCCGTTATGGCATCGCCTGGAAGCTGTCGGGCACTTACCATGGCGACAAGTTGCAAGGCGATGGCAAGGCGGGCAGCGTGCTGTCGCTGCAGCAAGACAGCACACCGTTCCCCGTGCAGGCCAGCGTACAGACAGGCAAGACATCGCTCGCTATCGAAGGGACCCTGACGCGCCCCACCCGGCTGGCCGCGCTCGATGTGCGCCTGCAAGTATCCGGTCCCAGCATGGCACGCTTGTATGCACTGACGGGGGTGCTGCTGCCGGAAACCCCGCATTTCAGTACCGAAGGCCATTTGACGGGCACTTTGGCGCCCGGTGGCGGCGACTGGGTCTACGACAAATTCACCGGCAAGGTCGGCTCCAGCGATGTGCAGGGCAAGCTGGCCTTTTCAGCACGCAAGCCGCGCCATCTGCTGCAAGGTGAGGTGCACTCGCGCCTGCTGCAGTTTCGCGACCTCGGCCCCCTGGTCGGCGCCGATTCCAGTGCCAGCAAGTCGGAACGGGGCGTGACGCAACAACAGCCGGCGGGCCGCGTATTGCCAGTGGAAACCTTCAAGACGGAGCGCTGGACCAGCCTCGACGCGGACGTGCGCTACACCGCCGACAAGATCACGCGCGATGCCGACCTGCCCATCAGCGACCTCGACACGCATGTGCTGCTGAACGACGGCGTGCTGTCGCTGGCGCCGCTGAACTTCAATATCGCCGGCGGCACCCTGCGTTCGCAGATCAAGCTCGACGGTAGCGGCAAAATAATACCCAAGGGCATCGCCGCCGAATTGACGGCCAGCGCGCGCCATCTGCATATCAAGCAATTGTTTCCCCGGCTCGATGCCTTGCAGGCCAGCGTGGGCGAAATCAATGGCGACGCCTCGCTGTCGGCCACCGGCAATTCCGTCGCCAGCCTGCTGGGCAGCTCGAATGGCGAAGTCAGGGCATTGATTAACCGGGGCAGCATCAGCAAGCTGCTGCTGGAAGAAATGGGCCTCAATATCGGCAGCGTGGTCATCGCCAAGCTGGCCGGCGACAAACAAGTGAAACTCAATTGCATGGCCGCCGATTTCGTCGTCAGCAAGGGCTTGATGCAGACGCGCCAGTTCATCGTCGACACAGACGACGCCGTGCTGCACATCGATGGCACGGTCAACCTGGGCAATGAAAAGCTGGACCTGACCTTGCAGCCGGACAGCAAGGGCCTGCGCATCTTTTCGCTGCGCTCGCCTTTATATGTACACGGCACTTTCAGCCAGCCCGACGTGAGTGTCGACAAGGGCGTGCTGGCCTTGCGTACCGGCAGCGCGCTGGCGCTGGCGGCGGTCGCACCGTTTGCCGCCCTGCTGCCGCTGGTCAATGCCGGCCCCGCAGACACCAGCGAATGCGCGGCACTGCTGGCGCAAGCCAGGGTCAAACCGGTGGCGCCAGCGCCGGGCAAAAAACTGCGCCAGTAGCTTGCGAATGTAGCGCATTTACAATTGTTACACACCTATGTGCGTTGTCGAACAGACCCTTCCTTGCCGTAATCCTATCCTGACATCGTGCCTGAAACACCAGCAACGTGACGCGAGGCCTAAGCACCGGCCGGCCCAATATCCCGCCCAATGTCAGCGCCACGGGATTCGAATCTAAAGGAGAAACCATCATGCAAACCATCAAAAAACTCGCCGCAAGCACTGCGCTCGCCACACTCGTCTTGAGCCTCACCGCCTGCGCCAATATGTCGGGCCAGGATAAAAACACCGCCATCGGCGCGGGCGTCGGCGCCGTTGCCGGCTCCGTGCTGACGGGCGGTAGCGCCGTGGGCGCGGTCGGCGGCGCCGCCGTCGGTGGCGTGATCGGCAACCAGGTCAAACCGAAGTAAGCATAGCTAAAAAAGCGGGACGGGCGCTGCATGGCCCGTCCCGCTTTTTTGCGTCTGCTGACGCGGCAATGCTCACAGCACGCTATATAAACACATTCGCCATGCCGATCGCGCCCACATCCTTGACCAGTTCATAGCAGCGGCAGGAAACCGCTTCCAGTCCGGCCGAATCGAGTATCTCGATATTGCCGCGGCTATAGGTAATCAGTTTTTGCTGCTGCAAGGCACTGGCCGCCTTGGTGACGCCGACCCGGCGCACGCCGAGGGTATGCGCCAGGAATTCGTGGGTCAGATGAAATTTTTCGGATTGCAAACGGTCGCGCGTGATCAGCAGGGAACGGGCCAGGCGCGCTTCGAGCACGTGGAAACGGCTGCAGACGGCGATCTGGATCGCCTGCGCCAGCAAGGTGTCGGTATAGCGGTACAGCAAGCGTTGCAGGGAATCGAGCTGGGCGAATTCGGCGCAAAAATCGTCGCGCGACATGCGGCTGGCGCTACCGGAACGCTGCACCACGGCCCGCACTTGCGCCAGTTCGTGACCGAGGGCAACGGAGGCGCCCATCACGCCTTCGCGGCCGACGGAGCCGACTTCCAGGGTCATGCGCCCCTCGGCCACGGCCAGCAGCGAGATCAGGCAGTCGTCGGGAAAGTAGATGTAGCCGATGGGCTGGCCAGGTTCGTACAGCACCTCGCCCACGTCCACCGTGACGGTGTCGAACAGGGCCGCCAGGTGACGCAGGTCGGACTCGGGCAGGCTGGCCAGCAAACGATTGCCCGCAGCGGAGGGGCTCACGCCCGAGCGGCCTGCTTCACGGGGCAAGTTCATGGTGGCGGTCATAACTGGTTTTGCCTTTTCCTTGGTGTCGTTACATCTCGACATGATTTTTACTTAGGCTACGGTGCAGCCACCGTCCTGTATGTACGGTGACGCACGGAAGCCGATGACACGGAGCAGCACACTGATACAAACGACGAGCAGTAGCACAGCGACACAACAGCCACTTTATTGAAACCAGAAGCACTACAGGAGTACTCCATGACCACCACCAAATCCGCCCATCCACTCGTGCTGGCAGCCGCTGTTGCCGTGCTGCTGTTTTGCGGCGTCGGCACGGCCGCCCTGATGGGCTGGCTGCCTTCCTCGAAAGGCGATGCCCGCCCGCTCGATGCCAGCACTTCCAGCACGCAAATGGCCGCGCTGCAAGCGAACCAGCCACCGGCCGGGATGCAGCCGCTGGCCGCCCTGCCTCAACAGCCGCAACCGCAACAGCCCGAACCGCAAATGGCAGCCGCCGCCCCCGCCACATCGCCAGCGCCGCCGCCCGTCTGCAGCAATTGCGGCGTGGTCGAGTCCATCCATGAAATCGACACACGCGCCTCGGGCAGCGGCGTGGGCGCGGCAGGCGGCGCCGTGGTGGGCGGCTTGCTCGGCCATCAAGTCGGTGGCGGACACGGCCAGCAGATCGCTACCGTACTGGGCGCCATCGGCGGCGCCGTCGCCGGCAACCAGATCGAAGGCAATGTGCGCGCCACGCATAGCTACAACATCGTCGTGCGCCTGGACAATGGCAAGCTGCGCACCGTGCACCAGAACGCCGCGCCAGGCTGGCGCCAGGGCGACCGCGTACGTGTCGTGAATGGCGGCTTGCGCGCGGGCTGAACCCTTGCGTAAGTTTTCCATTTGACAATGTACGTTCGCGTACAGATGCGCTTGCGATGGCAATAGATGATGCAGACAGGTGAATTCCACCGCACAGCGATCAAGGGAGGCAGCATGGAAAACGACAATACGGGCGGCAACAGGATCTGGCTGAGTTTTATCGGCGGCGGCATGCTGGCGACCACGCTCGGCTTTTGCGCGCTGGACCTGTCGCCGTCGCCCGCAATGGCGCCCGCGTTCGGCATCATGCTGCTGCTCACGGGCGGCTTGTTCAGCTGCATGGCTGGCGCCGTCGGCCTGGCCGGCATGCTGGCCTGGATACCCGGCATGACCGAGGTGGAAAACAGACCAGCAATAAGTCAGCTTTATGTACGCCAGCGTACAGTGCGCAAGGCCTACAAGGCAGACAATCCATCATGACAATTTAACTCCAGGAGACTCCATCATGCTTTACACAATCGCCGTAGTACTCATCATTCTCTGGCTGCTGGGCCTGGTAACTTCCTATACCATAGGCGGCTTCATCCATATTCTGCTGGTCGTTGCCGTGATCATGATATTGCTGCGCCTGATCAGCGGGCGAGGTTTATAGACTGGTCCGCTGGCCCGGTCCATGCAATATGGCGAAAGCCGGCGGCGGCGCGCGTGCAAACGGGCGCCGTCTTTGCATGTACTTTTGTATATGTTTGTAAGCAATTGCCAAACAAGACATTTTTGCAGTAACGTGTGCAGGCAAGCTCTGGGCACGCCCCATAACAACACTAGGAGAAAATCCATGAAAGTATTCAAAACCGCCCCTGGCGCCAAAACCGTGGCCGGCATGCTGGCCCTCACCCTGGCCATCTCCGGCTGTGCAGATATGTCTGGCACGCAACGCGGCACGGCCACGGGCGCCGGTGTCGGTGCCGGCCTGGGCGCACTGATCGGCGGCACGACGGGCAATGGCAGCGCCGGCCGTACGGCGGGCGGCGCCTTGCTGGGCGCAGCTGCTGGCGCCGTGGTCGGCAATATCTGGTCGAACCGTATGGAAAACCAGAAACGCACGATGGAACAAGCCACCCAAGGCACGGGCGTGCAAGTAACGCAAACGGCCGATAACCGCCTGAAAATGGAAATCCCCAGCGATATCTCTTTCGATACCAACCGCGCCGACATCAAGGGCAATTTCCGCCCCATCCTCGACCGCTTCGCTGCCACCCTGAACGACAATCCGAATACCACCGTCAGCATCATCGGCCATACGGATAACACCGGCAGCGACGCCATCAACCAGCCCTTGTCGGTAGAACGTGCGGCCCATACGCGCGACTACCTGGCCATGCGCGGCGTCTCGCCGACCCGCATCGTCACCGAAGGGCGCGGTTCGCGCGAACCGATCGCCTCGAATGCCGACGCGAATAGCCGCGCGCGCAATCGCCGCGTGGAAATCTATGTAGCCGAACTGGCGCCACGCTAAGTTTTCTCTGAACTTCCATAAAAAAAAACCGCTGGCAGTTGCTTGCCAGCGGTTTTTTTACGTCAAGACGATTACTTCGACGTCGTTGCCTTGGTCCCGCTCTCGCTGTCCTTGGCGACCTTGGCAAAATCGCCCGCAGTCACGATCGATACGGCTTCCGGCTTCA
The DNA here is from genome assembly GCF_014200675.1 of Janthinobacterium saanense. Lineage (GTDB taxonomy): Bacteria > Pseudomonadota > Gammaproteobacteria > Burkholderiales > Burkholderiaceae_D > Janthinobacterium. Next base: position 24,106 of record NZ_JACHCI010000033.1, read on the forward strand.
GGTAGTCGCGCAAGCCCTGGTTCACCTGCGCCAGGGTCAGGGCGGACACTTTCGCTTCCAGGGACTTGTCATACGCCATGGTGCGCTCTTCCGCCAGATAGCCTGCCAGTTCGCGCGCCAGGCCAGTATCTTGCGTACGGCCAACTTCTTTCGATTGCAGCCAGCCTTTTTTCGCTTCGACCAGTTCGGCTTCCGTAAAGCCATCGGCCAGTACCTTGGCGATTTCTTCGCGCAGGGCCGCTTCGACCTTGACCGTATTTTGCGGCGCGCTGATGGCATACGCCATCCAGTAACCGGCCGCCTCCCGCGACGGCACGTTCAGTTGTGAAGAAACACCGTACGACAAGCCTTCCTTCTGGCGGATGCGGTCAGCCAGACGGCTGCGCAGGGCGCCGCCACCGAGCATATGGTTAGCCATCAGCAAGGCTGGATAGACGGCAGCGTCATCCTTGAGGGGAAGCGGCTGGACCGCGAACAGCACACTGTTGGCCTTGTCCGGTGTTTCCAGGGTGATTTTCTGGCCGCTCACCGGTTTCACGGCAACCGGAATGCGCACATACGGCTGGGCTGCTTTCCAGTTGCCGTACAGGCTGGCCACTTGCGCTTTCAATGCGGCCGCATCGAAGTCGCCCACGGCGGAAAAAGTGGCATTCGAGGTGCCATAGTAGGCATCGTGGAAAGCTTTCACGTCGGCAACCGTGACAGCTTTCAAGCTGGCCAGTTCGGCCGGCAGCGTAGCCACGTGGCGTACATGGCCTTCCGGCGTGGCGTCGAGCAGGCGGCGGAAGGCATTGATTGCCTGCGGTTGCGGTTCAGGCAAATCCTGTTCCGCGCGGGCCACGCGCTCACGCTGCAGCTCAGCAAATTCCGTCTCGCTCAAGGCCGGTTTTTGCAGCACCTGCGCCAGCAGTTCCATCGCCGCTGGCAAGTTGTCGCGCTTGCCCACCAGCATGGCTGTTACGCCTTCCGGACCACCCTGGATATTCACTTGCGTGCCCAGCTGATCGAACTTGTCCTTGACTTCCTGGCGCGACAATTGCTCGGTACCACGCACCAGCAGGTTGGCCGTGTAAGCGCCGACGGCAGCCTTGCCGCGCAAGCTCTCTTCCGTGCCCAGTTGCAGTTTCAATACCACGCTGACCGTATTGCCCTTGGTTTTCTTCGGCAGCAAAGCGCCTTTCAAGCCATTCGGCAAGGTGAAACGCGTGGTGCGCGCTTCGATATTGTCCGGGCTGGGGTCAAACGCTTCGCCCTGCGCCACCACCGCGCGCCCCGTGTAGCCAGCCAGTTGCGGCGCCACGTCGGCATAGGCAGGCACGACGGTGCGGTCTGGCGTATCGGTCGGAATGAAGCGCCCCAGAGTGCGGTTCGAGGTTTTCAGGTATTTTTCAGCTGCTGCCTGCACTTGCGCCGCCGTCACTTTTTCAAGCTGGTCGCGCTGCAGGAAGAACAGACGCCAGTCGCCGGCCGCCAGCGATTCGGTCAGGGCGATGGTCAGGCGCGCCGTATTCGAGGTCGCCAGTTCGATCTGCTTGTGCATGTTTTGCTTCACGCGCGCCACTTCGGCGTCCGTCACCGGATGCGACTTCATGTCTTCCAGCACGGCCAGCATGGCGGCCTGAGCTGCGTCCAGGTCGCCGCCTACCGGCACCAGCGCGCCAAACAGATTGTAGCCAGGCTCCAGGTTGCTGACCGAATTGAATTCGACCTTGCTGGCCAGCTTGGTTTCCACCAGCGCCTTGTGCAAACGGCCCGATGGCGCATCGGTCAGCACTTCACCGAGCACTTCAATGGCCACCGCTTCCGGGTTGCCCGATGGCGCCACATGGTAGCCGGCGCCGACGAACTGCGTGCCGCCGCTGCGGCGCACCGTCACGGAACGCTCGCCATCCTGCACCGGTTCGGCCGTGTAGGTCGCATCGATCACGCGCGTGGGTTTGGGTATCTTGCCAAACAAATCATTGATCTGCTTCAATACCTTGGCTTCGTCGAAGCGGCCCGCCACCATCAGCACGGCGTTATCAGGCTGGTAATACTTGTGATAAAACGCGCGCAAACGGGGAATATTGACTTGCTCGATATCGGAACGGGCGCCGATGGTCGACTTGCCATAGTTGTGCCAATCGTAGGCGACTGCCTGGATGCGCTCGCTGGTCACACGGATCGGATTGCTCTCGCCCATCTCGAACTCATTGCGCACCACCGTCATTTCACCCTTCTGGGTGGTGGGATTCCACAGGTCGTTCTGGTCGATGGCGGCGTTGACCATACGGTCTGCTTCCAGTGCCAGCATCTGGCGCAGATTGTCGTCGTTGGCCGGGAAGGTGGCGTAGTAATTGGTACGGTCGTACCAAGTGGTGCCGTTGAACTGCGCGCCCGTGGAATTCAACACTTCGACCGGGGTTTTGGTCCCCTTCTTGATGCCGAAATTGGCGCTGGGCTTGAACAGCAAATGCTCGAGCAAGTGGGCCATGCCCGTTTCGCCATAGTTTTCATGGCGCGAACCGACCAGATAAACGATGTTGGTGGTCAGGGTAGGCTTGCTGGCGTCGGGGAACAGCAGCACGCGCAAGCCATTGGCCAGGCGGTATTCGGTAATGCCTTCGACCGAAGTGACCTTGACGGCGGCGGCAGGCGCAACGGTTTTCTGGGTCTTGACGGTTTCAGCAGGGGTGGCGGCAAAGGCCAGCGATGGCAATATGGTCGGCGACAATATGCCGGCGGCAAGCAAAAGAGCGGTAATCGGTTTCAAGTCGGCTTCCTGATAACACTACGTTAATATAAAAAAACGAAACAGCGCACGGTACAGACATAAGAATATTCATGGCATCAGCGCTGCGTCTTCGCCGATCAGTGAAATTATTACTCTTCAACAATTTACGGCAAGCTTGCCAATTACGCAAGGGCTGGTCACGGGACCGTCATATGCCCGTGTTATACTCGACCGTTCCAGAACTATCTGCCTGTATATGAGACGAGCTCTCGTCCTGCTCTGCCTTCTTGTTTTCACCGTACTTCCCCAGGCATACGCCAGCATGGCGATCGCCAGCCCTGCCCTGTCCCAGCCTGTTGCTGCGGCCGGCGACATCGTTACGCCCACAGATTTCCAGCAGGCTGAAGACCGTTACAGCACCGAAGAACTCGATCACGATCCCATCACGCCGTCGCACGCGCTGCGCCAGGCCATGCCGTTTTACGCCATCATCTGGCAAGCGGGACCCGGTGCACTTTCCGAAGCGGACGTGCGGCCGGCCATGCGCCCGCCGCGCGTCCGCCACTGATCAGCATGCTTCATACATGATACGTGCCTGAGGGACTGCACCGCCAGGCAAGCTCGACACTTTTGATTTTATATTGACAAGGTTACACACATGGAATGGTTATTTGACCCGACAATCTGGGTCGGCCTGCTGACGCTGGTCGTACTGGAAATCGTACTGGGCATCGACAACCTGATTTTCATCGCCATCCTGGCCGAGAAACTGCCGCCGCATCAGCGCGACAAGGCCAGGGTGCTGGGGCTGACCCTGGCGCTGGTCATGCGGCTGGGCTTGCTGACCCTGATTTCCTGGCTGGTGACGCTGACCACGCCGCTATTTTCTCTCTGGCAATTCTCATTTTCAGGGCGCGATTTGATCTTGCTGGCCGGTGGCCTGTTCCTGCTGTTCAAGGCGACGACCGAGTTGCACGAACGCCTGGAAGGCGTCACGCATGCCGAAACCGGCCCCAAGGTGTATGCGGGCTTCGGCCTGGTGGTGGCGCAAATCGTCGTGCTCGACGCCGTGTTTTCGCTCGACGCCGTGATCACGGCCGTGGGCATGGTGGACAATCTGTACGTGATGATGGCTGCCGTCATCATTTCCATCGGCGTCATGATGGCCGCCTCCAAGGTGCTGACGCGTTTTGTGAACGCCCACCCGACCGTGGTCGTGCTATGCCTGAGCTTTTTGCTGATGATCGGCCTGTCGCTGATCGCCGAAGGCCTGGGTTTCCATATTCCAAAAGGCTATCTGTATGCCGCCATCGGTTTCTCGATAGTGATCGAATTTTTCAATCAGCTGGCGCGCCGCAACTTCCTCAAATTGCAATCGTCGACGCCGCTGCGCGACCGCACGGCGCAAGCGGTGCTGAGCCTGCTGGGTGGCCGCAAGGGCCGCGAAGTGGTCGAAGAGCATGAAGTGCAGGCGCAGCTCGACACGTCGGCCTTCGGCGTGGCAGAACGCAATATGGTCAGCGGCGTACTGACCCTGGCGGAACGCTCGATCCGCTCGGTGATGACGCCGCGCGGCGATGTGTCGTGGGTGAACCTGAACGACAGCAGCGAAAAGATGCTGCAATTGCTGCGCGAAACACCGCATAGCATGATTCCCGTCTGTAATGACGACCTGGACAATGTGGTCGGCATCGCCCGCAGCAAGGATTTGATCGAAGACCTGGTGTCGCACGGCGAAATCGATCCGCTCAGCATGCGCGAAGCCATCGTCATGCCGGAAGCGGCCGGCGTCTTGAAAGCCATGGAAACCCTGAAGCGCTCGCGCGGCCAGCTGGTGCTGGTGGTCGATGAATTCGGCACCGTGCAGGGCGTGCTCACGCCTATCGATATTCTGGAAGCCATCGCCGGCGAATTCCCCGACGAAGACGAGCAGCCCGACGTGGAAATGCTGGGCACCGATCATTGGCGCATCGACGGCGCGACGGACTTGCATTATCTGGAGCAAGTGTTCGAAAAAGATACCCTGGTCAGCGAAGATGGCGAATACAACTCGCTGGCCGGCTACCTGCTGGCGCATTTTGAAAACATGCCGGCCGTGGGTGAAGTGCTGGAACTGGACGGTTTCCGCTACGAAATCCTGGAAGCGGACGAACGCCGCATTGCCAGCGTGGACGTGCGCCGCATTGCGGTCGAAAACACGCTGTAGATCACAACTTGTAACAAAACGGCAAGCGTGCCGCGCTTGCCATACCGTATGCTGGGGTCTGCCACATCAGGAGATTCCCAATGACACCTTCCTTGCTACGTTTGACCTTGCTGGCCTGCGCTGCGCTGGCCAGCCAGGCCCACGCCCAGACGCCTGCCCCCGTGATCAAGCCGGGGCTATGGCAAATCGACAATCAGATGAGTTCGCCCGACGCCGCCACCAACAACGCCATGTCCATGGTGTTGCAGCAGCTGGGCAACCTGCCACCGGATCAGCGCAAGAACCTGGAAGCGATGGCCGCCAGCAACGGCGTGGCCATGCCCACCGTGGGCGCCGATGGGGCCGTGCGCGTGACGGCCTGCGTGACGCCGGCCATGGCCGCGCGCCAGCAAATCCCTACCGGACAGCCCGGAAATTGCCAGTCGAACAATGTTCCGGTAGCCGGCGGCATGAACGTGGCGTTCAGCTGCACCAATCCCAAATCGAGCGGCACCGGCAAGGTGGTGTTCAACGGCGACCAGGCTTTCAATATGCAATTGAACGTGACGACCAGCGCACGCGGCACGCCGGAACAGGTGAATGTGGCCAGCACGGGCAAGTGGCTAGGAAGCACCTGTCAAAAACCATAATGTACGACGCATGACAAAACCGTCGCGCAGCAGGTTTTGTCAGGTGTCATCAAAAACCGTGACGGAAACCCATATTGAAGGCCGAGTCCCCACGGCCCGCATCGCTGGCATTGCCCACCGTGTAATGGGCGCCGTTCTTGTTGCGGATCTTGGCGTAGGACGCGTAGAAATCGCTGCGCTTCGATAGTGCATAGGTCAGGCCCACGGCAAACTGGGTAGCGTCGCGGTTGGCCAGGTCGCGGTCATCCTTGTGCACATACGAGGCCAGCAGCTTGAAGCCGCTCACGGGCACCGACACGCCCAATAACGTATCGCGGCTGTCCGAAGACGACATCGACAGCGCCAGCGAGCTGTAGGCATTGCTGGGGTCCCATGGCGAACTGCCATAACCCTTGTTCACGCCGACGGCAGCAAAGGCCGTGGCCACGCCCAGGTCGACATTCGCCGCCACCAAAGTATTGCGCGCCGACATGTCGATCGAGGGAGCACTGCTGGTGGCCAGGATCAGGCTATTCTTGCGCTGGTGCGACACGCTGATATTCACGGCGCCGGCCGAGTAGCCGATGGTGGCGCCATAGGCGCGGTTATTCGCGCTGCTATAGGGTGTCTCGCCGAAACTGTAGATGGCCGACGCGCTGATGCCGCGCAAGGCCGGCGTGACGTATTTGACAGTGTTGTCGTAGCGTTTCACGCTGTAGCCAGCCAGATTGCTGGCGCTGCCCGCCATGCCGCCCTTGAACGGGTCGGCCACATCGGTCAGGGCCAGGTATTGCGGGTTGTACTGGCGGCCCAGGGTCAGGGCGCCCAAACGGCTGTCCAGGCCCACATAGGCCTGGCGGCCGAACAAGCGGCCATCCTGGTCCGACTGGCCCGTATCGTTGAGCACGCCCGCTTCCAGCGTATAGACGGCGGCCACATCATTGCCCAGGGCTTCACGGCCCTGCACGCCCAGGCGCGAGCCGGAGGCGACACCGCCCGAGACCTTGCTGCTGGCGCAATCGCTGGTACAGCCGCGTTCGGCCACGATGCCCGCATCGAGCACGCCATAGACGGTGGCGCTGGAGCCTGTCTGGGCCTGCGCCGATAGCGCACATGGCCCGAATCCCATCACAGCAAGCGCGAAATACGAAGGCTTCATGATAAATATCTCGGTGACGTGAAAAGAAAACTTCCCGGTATTGATCAAGATCAAGCACGCTGTGCATTACGACCTTAGTGTCACTTTATCCTCCCTTTTTAGCAAGCAATCTGTGCGGTGCACAACAGAAAACCCAGCCTAGCCCCGGAAAGGGCGTCGCATACTGACAACAGACAAATAGTGACCATGATTGCGTCTTTTGCTGCAAAATAAGGGAAAAAGCAGAGCCTGTCTTGCATCAAGGTTCGTTGCCGAACGTTGCGTGATTTGACGCAGGCAGTACACTACTGGTTTTACCGACAGCGGCTCGCCCGTTTTTCCTGCATGCTAGCTATCCTCGAACGCATTGATCCCTACACCAGCAACATCGACTTGCTGGTGGAATTATTTAACTCACTGCGTCCCAAGCGACCGCACGACAGCGCCACCGCCATCGCCAATGTGCGCACCCTGCGCCAACTGCTCAAAGGCAACCCCGACCAAGCCCGCGCCCTGCATGAATACGTGCTGCGCGTGCTGGCCGCGCGCCGCCACGCCAGCCTCTACACCGACATCGGCGTGCTGTCGAACAGCGGCTTTTTTACCGAACTGAAACGCCGCATCGCCTACCGCATGCTGCCGCCCGCGCTGGGCGATGAATACCTGAACGACGCGCTCGACCAGGTGCTGTACCTGAAAACCGATTACCTCTGGATCAGCAATGTGCCGGCCGCCGACTGGCTGGAACTGTTCGATGTGCTGACGGCAGACGAGATCGAACTGGCTGTGGGCGATGGCAATATCATGCTGCCCGGCATGCTCGACGCCATCCGCACCCTGTCCTACCGCGTCTGCGCGATGGGCCTGGAACCGGAATTGACACGTTTCCATAATGAAATCGAAGTCTTCCAGTCGCCGTTCATGGTGCAAAACACGGAAGTGAACGCCTACCTCGATGCCTACACCAAACTGTTGCATGGCGATCCTGAGCCAATCGAAGATGCGCGCCATTTGCTGGTGATGCTGGACCAGTGCGACGCCGTGATCGCCAAGATACGCAAGAAAGCCTTGTACCAGGGCACCAGCATTCCCCTCACCTATCTGCTGGTGGCCCTGGCGCAAAGCATAGACCGCTTGCGCAAACTACTGTTCCTGGTCGATACCAGCGGCGAACTGCCCGGCTCGCCCAATGTCGATATCGCCGCCGTGACGGTGGACGCCACGCAAGATTTAATCGACGCGCTCCCCATCAGCCGCCGCCGCGCGGGCGCCGTCTCGCTGGCACTGGAACTGATCAGCGCGCACAACAACAAATACAAGGTCAGCGACCTGTTTTCCGACAATATCAACTTGCTGGCCCGTAACGTAACGGAAAACGCCAGCCGCACCGGTGAGCACTACATCGCGGAAAACCGCCGTGAAATGGGCGCCATGTTCCTGTCGTCGGCGGGCGCCGGCGTGATCATCGGCTTCATGGCGCTGTTCAAGATATTGATGTCGTATTTGCGCTCGGCGCCACTGGTCGAAGCCTTCATGTTCAGCATGAATTACTCGGTCGGCTTCATGTTCATCCACCTGCTGCACTTCACGGTGGCCACCAAGCAACCAGCCATGACGGCCTCGCGCATCGCCGCCGGCCTGCACAGCAAGGATGGCAGGAATATCGACCTCGACAGCATGGCGGAACTGATCACCAAAGTGTTCCGCACGCAAAACATGGCCGTGCTGGGCAACCTGGCCACGGCGATTCCCACCGCCTGGCTGATCGCCCTGGGTTATAAGGCGATCACCGGCCATCACCTCGTGTCGCCCGACAAGGCCATGCACTTGCTGCACGATATAGACCCGATCGGCACGCCGGCCGTGTTTTACGCCATGATCGCCGGCGTATGCCTGTTCGTGGCCGGCCTGATTTCGGGCTACTATGACAACCAGGCCCTGTACACGCGCTGGGCCCAGCGCATCGCGCAATTACGCGGCCTGGGCCGTGTGATCGGCCAGGAAAGGCTGCAGCGCCTGGGCCTGTATCTGGAAAACAACCTCGGTGGTTTGATGGGTAACTTCTATTTCGGTATCTTGCTGGGCACCATAGGCACCCTGGGTTTCCTGGTGGGCCTGCCCATCGATATCCGCCACATCACTTTCTCGGCAGCCAACTTCGCCACCGCCCTGGTGGGACTCGATCACCACATGAGCTGGCAACTGGCCGTCAAATCGCTGTCCGGCATCTTCGCCATCGGCACGGCCAACCTGCTGGTCAGCTTCGGCCTGGCGCTGTGGGTCGCCCTGCGTTCGCGCCAGGTACGTTTCAAGCATGGCGTGCAATTGCTGAAAATCCTCGGCAAGCGTTTCCTGAGGTCACCCATCACCTTCTTCTTCGGTAGCAAAAATCCGCCGCCACCGGCACTGGCCGATGAATCGGCCGGCGCCTCACCACCCAGAGGCCACAAATGACAAAGAGGCGCATGCGATCTTATTACCCATTGATCCTGCTGTGCTGGATCATCGCCGCATGCGCCTCCTTGCCCAATGTTAAAAACCTCAATACCGAGCTGACACCCGCCGCCACGCCCAAAGTGATCACCGGCAAGGGCGCCGTGCTCAGCGTCAACAGCCGGGCCGCCCTGCTCAACAAGCGCTGGGCCAAGTCCGGCATGGATTTGAAGACCCAGGCCGCGCTGGAAGAAGCGGCCACCGGCGTGCCCTTGATCAAGGGCAACAAGGTCACCCTGCTGTTTGACGGCCCGCAAACCATGGCGGAAATGTTCAAGGCCATCAGCGAAGCCAGGAGCAGCATCAACCTGGAAACCTATATCTTCGACCAGGACCCGCTGGGCCTGAAGTTTGCCGACATGCTGATCGCCAAGCAGCAAGCAGGCGTGACCGTCAACGTGATCTACGACAGCGTGGGCACCATCGGCGTGCCGCAAGCGTTTTTTGACCGCATGCGCGCAGCCGGCGTGCACCTGGTGGCCTTCAACCCCGTCAACCCGGCCAAGCTGCGCGGCGATGAATGGAAGATCAATAACCGCGACCACCGCAAGGTGCTGATCGTCGACGGCAAGACCGCCTTCACGGGCGGCGTCAATATCAGCGACACCTACGCCAAGAGCTCGCTGTTCCGTTCCAAATCCAAGGACAAGGACAAGGACGACGTGGGCTGGCGCGATACCCACGTGAAAGTCGAAGGCCCGGCCGTGGCCGCCTTCCAGTGGCTGTTCATCCGCACCTGGGCCCAGCAGGATGCGGCCGACCTGCCAGACGGCAATTACTTTCCCGTGCTATCGGAAGTAGGCGACAAGCTGGTGCGCGTGGTGGCCAGCGAACCGGGCGGCGGCTTTGAAATCTACAAGGCCTACATCCTGGCGATCCAGGAAGCGAAGAAATCGATCCATATCACCTCCGCCTATTTCGTACCCGACGAACAAACGGTCGCCGCCCTGATCGCTGCCGCCAAACGGGGCGTGGACGTGAAAGTGGTGTTGCCCGGCGTCTCAGACAGCGGCCTGGTATTTCACGCGGGCCACGCCCTGTACGACCAGTTGCTGGCTGGCGGCATCCGCATCTTCCACTTGAAACTGGCCGTGCTGCACGCCAAGACGGCCGTCATCGACGGCGCCTGGTCAACCGTCGGCTCGACCAATATCGACATGCGCAGCTTCCTGCACAACAGCGAGCTGAACGTGGTAGTGCTGGGCGACAGTTTCGGGCGCGAAATGGAAAACGCCTTCCAGGAAGACTTGCGCGATTCGGAAGAAATCACCAAGGCAAAATGGGAAGCGCGACCATTGTCGGACCGCATCAAGGAATGGTCGGCCCGCTTCATGAATTATTGGCTGTAGTTCAATACCCTATATTCGCCATGGCTTTATAGCGTAACGGCAAGGCGCTATTCAAGGCCAGCACTTTTTCCAGGATAGCGGCGGCCGGCGTGCCCTTGCTACGTTCGGCATGCAGCAATGCATCACGCGCCTTGGCGGCCGACGCAGCAGTCTCCGAAACATATGCTTGCGACTGCGGCGTTTGCAGCTCGCCGGAAACGCTGTAGCGCACGGCCGGCCATTGCGAAATATCAATCAGCGGAAACGCCCCACTCTCGGGCGCCGTACTAAACGCCAGCAGCTTTTCCGCTTTGACCGGATCCGCCTTGGCAGCATTCAATAATTGCGCACGGTAATTGGTGCTCTCGGCGTTACTTGCCTGGCTGGCAGCGGCTGGCCGCGCTGCTTGCGCCTGCGTGACGGAAGCGAAAAGCTCGGAAAAAGATTTCTTTCCCGCGCCAGTGGCTGCCTGATACGGCCGCTGATAAGCGGGCGTCAAGGTCACGGTGCTTGTATCGATCAACATGCGCTCTCCTTTCATCTATTGCCTCGATTGCAAGTTTGCAAGTTTGCAGACTGGGAGGCAATCTCGGCGGGAGAGGCAAAAACACCGTGCTATTCGGCTATTGGGCAAGGCCAACTGATACCTGCACAAGCAAATCCTGCACCACTTTGCCACGTTGTAGTATCCCATTTTTTCCCATGACAATTGTTACCGGGTGGTGCGCCACGATCACGCGGGTCAGCGAAATTGTCAAGACCCGCTTGGTTATAAACGCGTTTAACGAATAATTCCGGCTTTTCCGCCTGCCATTTCTTCATCGCCTGCACCGGCGTTTCATTATTC
>NZ_JACHCI010000034.1 GCF_014200675.1 Janthinobacterium saanense
CATCCTGCGGCGCTTCCTGTACGCCGCCGCAGCGACCGGCAGGCGAACTGAGGCTTCGCTCAGGCTGGCAGATGAAGATCAGCGCTAATCAACATATTGAATGATGTCGTGGCCATCGTTTTTCCTTGGAGTTTCACGTTGAATCTATATAGATTCTATATCAGAAACCGATAAGATCAAGATTGGCGGCACAGAGCAAGTCAAACTGGCCACAACGGCGCTTCATCCATCAGCGCCACCTGCTCGCGCAATTCCAGGATGCGGTCCTGCCAGTAGCGCTGCGTATTAAACCAGGGGAAGGCGACGGGGAAGGCGGGGTCGGTCCAGCGGCGGGCCAGCCAGGCAGAGTAATGGATCAGCCGCAGGGTGCGCAGCGCTTCGACCAGATACAGCTGGCGCGGGTCGAAATCGCAAAAATCTTCGTAGCCGGCCAGAATGTCGCTCATCTGGCGCACCATGTCGCCCCGCTCGCCCGACAGCATCATCCACAAATCCTGGATCGCCGGTCCCATGCGGCTATCGTCGAAATCGACGAAATGGGGGCCGGCGTCCGTCCACAGCACATTGCCGCCATGGCAATCGCCATGCAGACGCAGCACGGCCGTATCACCGGCGCGGTCGTAGCAGCGCTTGACGCCGTCGAGTGCCTGCGCCGCCACGCTGGAATACGCGGCCAGCAGTTCGGGCGGAATAAAATCGTTTGCCAGCAAAAAGTCGCGTGGCTCGACGCCAAAGGTGTGCGGGTCCAGCGCCGGGCGCTCTTGATAGACGGACAAGGCGCCCACGGCGTGGATGCGGCCGATGAAGCGCCCTATCCATTCCAGCGTGTACGGATCGTCCAGTTCGGGCGCGCGGCCGCCATGGCGTGGGAAGACGGCAAAACGAAAGCCCTGGAACTGGTGCAAGGTAGCGCCATGGACGGCCAGCGCCGGCACCACGGGGATTTCGCGCTCGACCAGTTCGGACACAAACGCGTGTTCTTCCAGGATGGCCGTGTCGCTCCAGCGCTCGGGGCGGTAAAACTTGGCCACCAGCGGCGCGCCATCCTCGATACCCACCTGATAGACACGGTTTTCATAGCTGTTCAGCGCCAGCAATCGGCCATCGCCGCGCAAGCCGATGCTGTCCAGGGCGTCGAGCACGCAATCGGGGCTCAGTGCAGAAAAGGGATGGACGGGCCGGGCGTCCTCGTGCGGCTGGTTTTCGTTGTGCATAAGCGCCATTGTAAGGGGCCGGCAGGTGCATGTGTGCAAACACTTCGGCGGCAGCAGGCAGCAAGGCGTATACTAGCGGCTTACATTCTCCACAAAGAGCAAGCCATGCAACTCGAACAGCCATTATCAGAAAAAGAATTCGACGAATTAGACCAATTCCTGTTGTCGGAGCGCTGCTCCGAAGACGCGATGACCATGGATATGCTGCACGGCTATCTGACGGCCGTCGCCATCGGCCCGGAACCGATCATGCCGGCCGAGTGGTTGCCGCGCGTCTGGGGCGAAGATGTCAAGGATGCGCCGAAATTCAAGAACAGCAAGGAAGAAGAACGCATCATCAACCTGATCATGCGCTTCATGAATGAAGTGCTGGTGACGTTTGAAGTGGCGCCGAAGGAATTCGAGGCCCTGTTCGTCGAACACGACTACGAAGGCCAGACCCTGATCGACGCCGAAGCCTGGTGCTGGGGCTTCTGGGACGGCATGGAACTGCGCCCTGGCTCCTGGGATGAAATCTGGGATTCCGAAGTGGGCGATCTGATGCAGCCGATTTACCTGCTGGGCGCCGACGAGATCGAGGAAGAAGAACTGAAACTGGTGGAAGACCCGGTCAAGGCGCACAAACTGGCCCAGGAACTGGAAGCCAACCTGCCCGCCATCCACCGTTTCTGGGTACCGCGCCGCAAGGCGCCGGTGCAAACCTTGAAGCGCGAAGAGCCGAAAGTGGGCCGCAACGACGACTGCCCTTGCGGCAGCGGCAAGAAGTTCAAGAAGTGCTGCGGCGCTGACGGCGCTGCCGAGTAAGTGACAGACGGCCGCCCTCAGGCGGCCGATGCTGCATACCGGCGCGGCTTGCGCAAGCCTTTGCTACCACTGCCACCGCGCGCCGGAATCACGCACACATCGCCATCGGCGTTGGTGGCCGTCGTCAGTGCGATGCCATACAGTTTTTCCAGCGCCGGCAAGGCCTGGGCATTGCTGGCGATATCGTCCGTCAGCTGGCCTGAGCGCACCAGCAGCAGGCGCTCAAAACCCAGCAAGGCGTGGTTGATGTCGTGCAGGATGGCGACCACGGCGTGGCCGCGCTCACGGGCAAAACTGTCCAGGCTTTCCAGCAGATCGAATTGCAGGCCCGGATCGAGGGCCGCCAGCGGTTCATCGACCAGTATCAAGCCGTTTTCGCTATCCCACATCTGCGCAAAGATGCGCGCCAGTTGCACCCTGGCCTGCTCGCCGCCGGACATGGTGTCCAGCGTACGACCCAGCAGATGCGTGGCGTGCGCCAGTGCGGCGGCCTCCCTGACGATGTGGTCCAGCTGCGGATCGGCCAGGCGGACCACTCTTCCCAGCCCGATCACCAGCTCCGACAGCAAGCCGAACGCCACGTTAGCCGACTGCGGCAAGACGGCGCGGCGCAGGGCCAGTTCGCCCAGCGACCAGTGCGCCAGCGGCCGGCCATCGAATTGCAGCGCCCCCGATTGCGGGCGCAGTTCGCGCGCCATCAGTTTCAGCAAAGTCGATTTGCCAGCTCCGCTGGGCCCCAGGATGGCGATGCGCTCGCCCGCGCCGATGGCGATGTTGAAAGGACCGAAATACTGCTGCCCCAAGCGGGCGGTGGCAAATTGTAGTTCTAATAGCGGCATAAACCCTTACTAGGCGTTGCTGTGGCGGAAACGCCGCAACAGCATCAGGAAAAATGGCCCGCCCAGCAAGGCCGTGAAAATACCGACGGGGACTTCCGCCGGAATGGCCACCGTGCGCGCCAGGGTATCGGCCAGCAAGAGCAGCAAGCCGCCAGCCAGCATCCCCAGCGGCAGTACTTTGCGCTGGTCGGCGCCCAGCCAGGTACGCACCAGGTGTGGCGCGATCAAGCCGATAAAACCGATGCCGCCGCACCAGGCCACGGCAAAGCCGGTCAGCAGCGCCACCAGCACGATCACCTGCGTGCGCAGCCTGCCCACGTCGATGCCTACATGCTGCGCCGACGCCTCACCCAAGGCCAGCGCATTGAGGGCACGCATCAAGTGGCGCGTAGCCCACAGCGCAGCGAGCATGACCACCAGCAGCGCGGTCACCTGGCGCCAGCTGCCTGCCGACAAGGAACCCAAGGTCCAGAACGTCAGGGTGCGCAATTGATCGTCGCTGGCCATGTAGATGCACAAGCCCATCACGGCTACCGTAATCGCATTCAAGGCGACGCCCGTCAGCAGCAAGCCGACGATGGAACCGGGCGTGGCCCAGCGCGCAACCCGGTCGAGCAAAACGCAGATCAGCATGGCGCCGCCAAACGCGGCGGCCGGCAGCAGCCAAAGGCGAAGCTCGGGCACTACATGCAGGCCGGCGGCAAACACGATGGTGATGGCGCCAAAACAGGCGGCGCCGCTGCTGATGCCCAGCAAGCCAGGATCGGCCAGCGGGTTGCGGAACAAGCCCTGCGTCAGGCCGCCGGCCAGCGCCAGGATGGCGCCCACCAGCACGGCAAACAAGGCGCGCGGCAAGCGGATATGCCACAGCACATAGGCGCCGCCCGAAAGTCCATCGTCGCCAGCCCTTAACGGCGCCAGCCAGTCATCGAGCGTCACCGGCACGGCGCCCGCCTGCACGGCGATCATCAGGCCGGCAGCCAGGGCGGCGAACAGCAAGCCAGTGGCGCCCCAGCGCCAGCTGGCAAGCCGCGCAGGCGCCAAGCTTGCAGCACTCATGTAGCCATGGCTTTCGCAAACGCGGCGTCGAGTTCAGTCAGCGCCTGCGGCATGCGCGGGCCAAAGCCCAAGAGCAGCATGGCTTCGAGCGACACGATGCGATGTTTGCGCCCCGCCGGCGTTTGTTCCAGTCCCGGCAATTTCAAGATGCCTTCGAGTCCGCCCGATGCTTTCAAGCCCTGGTCGGTGACCAGCACCACGTCGGGACGCGCAGCGATCACCGCCTCTGGCGTCAGCGGCTTGTAGCCGGCAAATCCGCCCTGCCCGCCCATCACATTGACGGCGCCCGCATAGGCCAGCATGGCGTCGGCGCCCGTCTCGCGGCCACCTACCATCACCTGGTTCGGTGCATGGGCGAGGATGAACAGCACGCGCACCGGCGCATGTGCAGGCGACTGGCGGCGCTGCTGCGCGCTGGCCAGCGCGCCATCCCATTGTTTTTGCAGCGTTTGCGCCAGGCGCGAGGCAGGTTCCACGCGGCCCGTCAGCTGGCCAACTTGTTTTACCCGCTCCAGCACGCCTTCAAATTTATTATTGGCGTTCAGCACGGCCACCGATACGCCGGCGTCACGCACCTGGCGCAGCACGGTGGTCGGCCCCGCTTCCTCGGTGGCGATCAGCTGGGTCGGCGCCAGCGACAGCAAGCCTTCGGACGACAGGGTGCGCGCATAACCGACCTGCGGCAGCTTTTGCGCCGTGGCGGGGAATAGCGAGGTCGTATCGACGCCCACCAGCTCGGCCTGCGCATCGAGCGCGTAGACGATCTCGGTCAGGGCGCCGCCCACGCTGACGATGCGGCGCGTCTTGGCGAGCGGCTTGCCCGCGTCGGCCACGGCGGCCAGCACCTGCATCGGCGCGGCCAGCGCCAAGGCGCCAACGCCCATTTTTTTCAGCGCGATCCGGCGCGCGACACTGGCGGCGATCAGGCGGCGCATAATTCGTACTCCTGTTGGGCTTTATCGACGACGTTGCGCCATTCGCACAATTCATGCGCACCTGGTTTACGTTCACCAAAGAACATGACGATGGTCTCGCCCTTTTCATCGAACAATTCGACCGAGGTGACCAGGCCATCGACAGTGGGCTTTTTCACTACCCAGGCGCTGGCCACGTGGTCTTCGCGCAAATGCAGATTGAAGCGCGCATCGAGGATATTGATCCACGGGCCCATCACGGCGATCTTTTGCACAGGGCCGGAATGGATCTGGATCATGCCGGCATTGCCGACAAACGCCATGATGGAGACATTTTCGCGGGCCGCGTCGTTGAGCAGGTCCAGCACGCAGGCTTTGTCCAGCTGCTGCACGAAACGCGCTTCGGCCAGGCGCAAGCCTTGCAGGCGCGAGACCGAATATTTTTTCAGCAAGGTGAAAAATTCATGCGTGTCGCGCAGGTCCGCCCAGGCCGCACGAAAGCCGGCCACGTCGATTTGCGCATCGGGCAGTTCCGCAGGCGCAGGCGCGGGTTCCGTGACGACGATGCCTGCCTGCTGGTCTTCGTCTGCAAAGCGCGTCACCAGCGCCTCGTAGGCGGCCAGGTCGCTTTGCGGCTTCATGAAAATCTTGTGCACGGCATGGCCGGCTGCATCAAAGAATTGCAGGCTGTGCTGGACTTCCTTTTCGCCCATCTCGCGAACGGCAAAACCATGGACCCACTGGCGGTAAAACACGCGCAGGTCGATCTCGCCACCGAGCACCAGGCCCACATGGTTGTTGTGGCTGGTTTTGCGATAGACGCCGGTTTTTTCATGCACGCAGGAAGCGTTGCGCGTCAGGGCCATGACTTCGCCCAGCGGCTCCAGGGCGGCGATGATGGCGGGCCAGTCGGACTGCAGGCGCTCGGCGCCCAGCAAGGCGCCATCGGCCAGGGACAAGCCCGCGTGGGCGGCAATCAGCTCGCCTTCGGAAATAGCGAGTTCAGCGGCGATATCGCGGTGGCGGGCTTTTTTTTCACGGCGCAGGCGGGCAAATTCGCCAGCGATGGATGCGGTGCTGCGTGGGGTGAGCGCGGAGGTAGTCGGCACGGTGTATTCCTTTCAAGGCAAACACTGGCTGGCGTCACGCTGGCTGGTCAGGATGGATCGTGGGTTGATTATAAATGAGAATCATTCGCAACTGAAATTTATTTGTGCGCGTCAGATAAAAAAACGCCGCGATAAACGCGGCGCAAGGGAACCTGGTTTGCGGGAAACCAGAGTGAGAAAAGTGGTTGGTGGCTCAGGCGCTGGCCTGTACGGCGGGCATGGCCTCGGTCGAAGCCCTGGGGGCCGAGCGCTGCGCCAGCAAAATCACCGCCGCCAGCACCATGGCGCCGCCCAGCAATTGCGTGCCGCTGACCTTTTCGCCAAGCAAGGTCACGCCGAAGGCCATGGTGATGACTGGCTCGAAGGTCGAAATGATCGAGGCCTTGGCCGCACCGATCTGCGCCACGCCGGCAAAGAAGGCGGCGATGGCAATCGCTGTCGAGAACAGGGCAATCACGCCTACCGCCAGCCAGCCCGTTGCCGTGCCTGGCAGCGAGACACCCTGCCATACGGCAATCGCGCTATTGGCCAAACCGGCCGTACCCAGGATTACCACGCAGGCGGCCAGCGGGTGAATGTTTTCCTTGCTCTTGGCCAAACTATTGCCGAACAAGATATACACGGCGTAAACACCGGCTGCCATCAGCGCCAGGGCCATACCGATGGGCTGGCCCTGCAGCTTGCCACCCAGGGTAATCGCCATACCGCCTATGGCCAGCGCCATCAGGAGCAGCATGCGGCGGTCCAGCTTTTCCCAGCCCAGCGCCAGGGCCAGGATGGTGACCAGCACGGGGTAGACATACAGCAGCATGCCGCACAGGCCGCTGCTGGCGTACAGCAAGGCATTGAAATAGCCTTGCGACTGCGCCGTGTACATCAGGCCCATCAACATATAACCGGCCAGCAGACGGCCGCGCGGCAAGCGCCAGCCACCGAGCCACACCAGCGGCAGCAACAGTGCGGCGGCGATCACGAAACGCAGGGCCAGCATGGTCGACGGGTTGACCCCGGACGCATAGGCGGCCTTTGCAAACACTGCGGAGCTGCCGAAACCGGCGGCCGACAGCAACACCAACGCAACAGCGCGGCGATCAGACATGAGAACCTCTTAAATAATCGGGTAGATATGGGGTCAAGCAGGAGTAGCTCAGCTGGGTAAGCGGATCGCCTTTGCGGGCGGCTGTCCTGACATGTTATGCATTAGGGATATTGCGGGTGGTGTAACGCATAGTCGGCATCATATTCGCTTGCGTAAGATGAAACAAACCAATATTCTTCACGGATAGGCTCAGTAATATTAAGCCTCACCGATTTAAGGCTAACTTGTATGTCACGCTATCTGCCCCCGCTCGCTTCCTTGCACGCCTTCGAGGCCGCCGCCCGCCATGAAGGCTTCCAGCGTGCCGGTGAAGAACTGCATGTCTCGGCCGGCGCCATCGGCCACCACGTCAAGCAGCTTGAGGCTTGGTTGGGGGTGACCTTGTTCCAGCGCATGCCGCGCGGCGTGACGCTGACCAGCGCGGGCCAGCGCTATGCGGCTGCGCTCGGCCCCATCCTGATACAGCTGGCCGATGTGTCGGAACAGGCGCGCCGCCAGGGCGATGAAAAGGTGGTCACGGTAACGGCGACCAGCTCGCTGGTATCGCGCTGGCTGATGCCGCGTCTGGGCCGGCTGCGCGACCGCCATCCGAATATCGAATTGCGCGTGCTCGCGTCCATGCATCCGGTGGACCTGGTGCGCGATGGCGTGGATGTGGCGATACGTTTGGGACCGGGACGCTATCCGGGCCTGAAAGTGGATTTATTGATGGAGGAATGGTTTTCAGCCGTTTGCAGCCCCGGCTTTCGGGCCAGCGCCAGCAATCTGCGCACCCCGAACGACTTGCTGCGCTACCCGCTGCTGCACGACGAACCGGAAGTGCATTTGCCCGGCGAAATCGACTGGGCCCGCTGGCTGCATAGCTGCGGCGTGCATTACAGTGGCAATAGTGGCAATAGCGGCGCGCGCTTTTCGCATACCTATTTATGCCTGGACGCCGCTGCCAGCGGCCAGGGCGTGGCGATTGCGGCCGGCCCGCTGATCGACGACGACTTGCGTTCGGGCCGTCTGGTGCGCCTGTTTGAACACAAGGTGCTGGGGCCGCTGTGCTACTACCTGCTGCGCTCGCCCCAGGCAGAAACGCGGCCCCAGGTGCACGCATTCTGCGAATGGCTGATCGCCGAAGCCCGCGCCGACCAGGAAACTGTCTGGCCGGCGGTGGAGTAGCGCTTACAGCTTGATGAAGTTCTCGCGGTAATACTTGAGTTCTTCGATCGATTCCAGGATGTCGGCCAGCGCCGTGTGCTTCTGGTGCTTTTTGAAACCGGTGGCGATTTCAGGTTTCCAGCGCTTGCACAGCTCTTTCAGGGTCGACACGTCCACGTTGCGGTAGTGGAAGAAGGCTTCCAGCTTCGGCATGCCGCGCACCATGAAGCGGCGGTCCTGGCCGATGGTGTTGCCGCACATGGGCGACTTGCCTGCAGGCACGTATTTTTTCAGGAAGGCGATCAATTCCGCTTCCGCCTGGGCTTCCGTCACGGTCGACGCTTTCACCTTCTCGATCAGGCCCGAACGGCCATGCGTGCCCTTGTTCCAGGCATCCATCTTGTTCAGCGTTTCGTCGGACTGGTGAATGACAAAGACAGGACCTTCGGCCAGCAGGTTCAGGTGCATGTCCGTGACCACTACCGCCACCTCGATGATGCGGTCGGTGTCGGGCTCCAGGCCCGTCATTTCCATGTCGACCCAGATCAGGTTCATTTCATTTGGACGCGCAGGGACGGCGGGTGCAGGAGCGGATGCAGTTAAGTCGGTCGCTTGTGACATAATTCTCTCTTGGCCTATCAAACTAAATAATCAGCCATTTTCTCACAGGCACAGCATGTATTCACTCGCGTTTTCGATTTTGTTTGTTTCCATCCTCATTTTGACCCTGGTGGTGCGCTTCTGGCTCGCTTCCCGGCAAATTCGCCACGTGCTGGCGCACCGCGCAGCCGTGCCTGCGGAATTTGCTGAAAAGATCCCGCTGGCGGCGCACCAGAAGGCCGCCGACTACACGGTGGCCAAGACCAAGTTCGGCATGCTGACCCTGCTCGTCAATAGCGCCGTGCTGATCGGCTTTACCTTGCTGGGCGGCCTGCAAGGGCTGGCCGAACACGTGCAGGCGCTGACGGGCCCTGGCATGTGGTCCCAGATCGCCCTGATCGTGGTCTTTGCCGCCATTTCCGGCCTGATCGACCTGCCTTTTGACTATTACCGCCAGTTCGTGCTGGAACAGCGCTTCGGCTTCAACACCATGCGCCGTGGCCTGTTTTTCATCGACATGATCAAGGGCGTGGGCCTGGGCGCCGCCATCGGCTTGCCGCTGCTGTGGGTGGTGCTGGCCCTGATGGCCAGGTCGGGCGACCTGTGGTGGTTGTACGCCTGGTTTGTGTGGAGCGGCTTCCAGCTGCTGATGATGGTGCTCTACCCCACCGTGATCGCCCCACTATTTAATAAATTCGTGCCACTGGCCGACGAGTCGCTGAAAAACCGCATCGAAGGCTTGATGCAGCGCGTGGGTTTCGCTTCGAAAGGCTTGTTCGTGATGGACGGCTCCAGGCGCAGCGCCCATGGCAATGCGTATTTCTCGGGTTTTGGCGCCAACAAGCGCATCGTTTTCTTCGACACCCTGCTGTCGCGCCTGGCGCCGCAGGAAATCGAAGCCGTGCTGGCGCATGAGCTGGGACACTTCAAGCTCAAGCACATCGTCAAGCGTATCAGCATGATGTTCTTGATCTCGCTGGGCTTTTTGGCGCTGCTGGGCTACCTGAAGACGCAGCCCTGGTTTTATGCGGGCCTGGGCGTCAATCCCGTAGCGCTGACCATGAGCGGCCAGGGCACGGATGCGCTGGCCCTGCTGCTGTTCATGCTGGTGTTGCCGGTCTTCACCTTCCTGCTGGGGCCATTAAGCTCGCTCAGCTCGCGCAAGCATGAATTCGAAGCCGACGCCTTTGCCGCCACGCATACGCAGGCGGACGACCTGGTGTCGGCGCTGGTGAAAATGTATGAAGACAATGCCTCGACCTTGACGCCAGACCCGCTGCACTCTGCTTTTTATGACTCGCACCCGCCAGCCAGCGTGCGCATCCGCCACCTGAAAGGGACACCAGCATGAATCAAACAACCACCCTGGAAGCACTGCTCCAGCGCAACTGCGCGCCGCGGCAGGACGCACTCAGCGACGCCGCCATCGCTGCCTGGCTAGCGCTATTGCCGCAATGGTCGCTGCAAGACGGCAAGCTGTGCCGCGACTTTGGCTTCAAAAATTATTACCAGACCCTGGCGTTCGTGAACGCCCTGGCACACATAACACACAAACAAGACCATCACCCGGAGCTCATCATTACTTACAAAACCTGCGCCGCGCGCTACGACACCCACTCGGTCAACGAGGGTGCCGGCGGCCTGTCGGTCAACGACTTCATCTGCGCCGCCAAGGCTGACCTCATCTACGACAGCGGCGTGAC
Source organism: Janthinobacterium saanense (assembly GCF_014200675.1). Classification (GTDB taxonomy): domain Bacteria; phylum Pseudomonadota; class Gammaproteobacteria; order Burkholderiales; family Burkholderiaceae_D; genus Janthinobacterium. The sequence goes on from NZ_JACHCI010000034.1 coordinate 10,488, forward strand.
GGCACCATGAGCGAGAATAAATCAAGCAGCGAATTAACCGGCGTCATCATCGCCGCCCATGGCCGCCATTACCTGGCCGACGTGGATGGCGCCAAGCTGCAATGCGTGACGCGCGGCAAGAAAACCAATGTGGCCGTGGGCGACATCGTGCACCTGACGCGCACCTCCAGCGACCAGGCCGTGATCGACCGCATCGAGGACCGCAAGACCCTGCTGTACCGCTCGGACCAATATAAATCCAAGCTGCTGGCGGCCAATCTGACCCAGCTGTTCATCGTGGTGGCTACCGAGCCCGGCTTTGCCGACGACCTGATTTCACGCTCGCTGGTGGCGGCCGACGCGGCCGGTATCGAGGCGCGCATCATCCTCAATAAAACCGATGTCACGGCCTCGCTGGACAAAACCCGCGAACGCCTGCTGCCGTATTCCTCGCTCGGCTACCCCGTGCATGAAGTGTCGGCCCGCGCCGAACCGGAACACGCGGTGGCCACCTTGGCGCCGCTGCTGGCGGGCCAGTCGTCGATTTTAATCGGCCAATCAGGCATGGGCAAGTCGTCCCTGATCAACCTGCTGGTGCCGGACGCCGACATCGCCGTGCGCGAAATTTCGGCTGCGCTGGACACCGGCAAGCACACGACCACCTTTACACGCCTGTACAAGCTCGACGAATTGGGCGCACACAGCTCCATCATCGATTCGCCGGGTTTCCAGGAATTCGGCCTGTATCACCTGAGCGAAGGCATGCTGGAGCGCGCCTTCCGCGAATTCCAGCCCTACCTGGGCGGCTGCAAATTCTATAATTGCCGCCATTTGATCGAGCCGCAATGCGCGATCCTGCAAGCATTGTCCGAGGGCAAGATCGCCAGGATGCGCCATACCCTGTATGGCCAGCTGCTGCACGAATCGGCGCAGACGCTGTATTGATGTGAGCTTTAACACCTCCCTGCTGTTTGCTATGGCGGGGAGGAAAACCATAGCAAAATCCGCAATTTTCCGGAAAACGAAATTTAATTTCGCTGCAAGACCCCTCATCCGTTATTAATCCGAAATCCGTTCATCCCCGTTTTTTGCGTTTCAGCGCCCGAAACCTGCCTTTCATCGCCTGTCGCTGGCTGCGGCACAGGGTGTTTGCTACCTTGCTATCTGTCCCTGCAGGAAACCTGGCAGCGACGACACGGTCTAACTCTCTATCCTCAACCCTGATTGAAGGTGAATGTCATGCAAACCTCACGCCGCCTCTCTTTTACCGCTGCCGCGCTTGCCGCTACAGCCTTGCTTACGCTGGCTTGCGCCAGCGCCCTGGCGCAAGCCGCCCCTCCCGACCGCGTCCACGTCAACGTCAATACGCCCTACCGCCTCAGCACGCAGGAACAGTTCGATATCGAACACAGTTACCAGCTATCGAATGATCAAATACTGATCGTGCGCATACAGGGCCAGCAGGTGCTGGGCCGCCTGAGCAACAAGAACAGCATCATACCGAGACAGGAAGTGGAAATTTATCCCCAGGGGCCGGGCAAGTTTGTTACCCAGCGTGGCACGGCTTTTTCCTTTACAAACTCGGGCGAATATGTGGTGATCGATGACGCCCAGCTCTTGCCAGGACTGCGCATGCCCGACGGCAGCGCCAACGCCAGCACGGCCGACGGCAGCGCCAGCATCCGGCTGGTGTCGCGCTGAACCATCCCTACGTGTGGAATCGCTACCACAAATATAACAACTCCCCCCGATGCAGCTTACAATGCGCTCACTGATCACTGTGTGATCGCAGGCTCGGGCCACTGTTTGGCGGGGAGATGGTTTGAATGGAAATGTTCGCGCTCGAACATGAAATAGCGCAGTGGGAAAGCACCTTGCAGCCTTTGCGCGGGGTGGCGCGTCTGCCACTGCTGATATTGCTGTCCTGGCATTTGCGGCAACGCGATTGCGCGCGTGCCCGGCGACTGTGCGAGGAAGCAGGCGCACTGCTGCCTTTGGCCGGCCTGGCGCCGGAAGCGCAGGCACAGGCAGGTGCGCGGCTGCAACTGGTGCAAGCAGAATTGTTATGGCTGCATGGCGAGCTCGACGCGGCCGAAGCGCTGGCCATGACGGCCTACGCCACGCTGTGTGCGCAAGGCAACGGTTCTGCCTGCGCAGACGTCCACTGGCTGCTCTCCTCGATTGCCGTCGACCGCGGCGAGCATGCGCGCTGCGATACGGAACTGCAGGCAGCCGCTGAGCAGGCGCGCAGCGCCGGCGACACCATGCGCGCCAGCCTGGCCGATGCGGCAACCGCGCGCTGGGCCGTGCTGCGCGATGCACGGGCCGCCCAGGCACGCTGGGGCGAGCGCTTTCCTGCCCAGGGCGCGCACGGCAGCGACCAGTTGGCAGCGCCGTTGGCAACCTGGGTGCACGATTTCCATGGTTTGCAGGCGCGTAACTCGCGCGACCTGGGCCGGGCTGCCGGCCACTACATGCAAAGTTATGAGGCGGCGCTGGAAAGCGGACAACTGCGCGCGGCGATCACGGCCGCCGCCAATATCGGCGACTGCTTCGCCAATCTCAACGATCATCAATCGGCGCTGGAATGGATGCAATGCGCGCTGGACCTGGCCCGCCCGACGGGCTGGCCACGCAGCATAGGCGGCTGCCAGACGCATACGGCGGAAACCATGCGCAAGCTGGGCCGCCTGGATGCAGCGGAAGAGCTGCTGCACGAAGCGCTGCGCCTGCTGGCGCCCATGTCGGGCGCGCGCAGCTATGCCAACGCCCTGTTTTACCTAGGCGAACTGAGCCTCGACAAGGGCGACTACACTACGGCGCTCGACGCCTTCAGCCAGCTGGCGCTGCGCGCCGAGGCGCTGGGCCAGGCTGATTTCCGCTGCCTGGCCCAGCGCGGCACTGCGCACGCGCTGTCTTATCTGGACCGTCAGGACGAAGCACACCTGGCGGCCCGGCGCGCGCTGCAGCTGGCCACGCAACAGGGCGATGCGATCAACCAGATTGCCGCCCTGCGCGTGCTGGCCATGCTGCATGCGCGCCACGATTTGCCGCCGCCGCCAGACATGGCAGAACGCAATCCGGCGCTGCATTATCTGCACCAGGCGCTGCAGGTGGCCGACGCCATCGACGGCTATTCGCCGCCGGGCGAACTGTTCGACGCGCTGGCCCGCGAATACGCACAGGCGGGCGACTATGCGCGCGCCTACGATATCGCGCTGGAAGCGGGCGCGGCGCGTGAAAAAAGCCACACCCAGCAAGCCACCAACCGCGCCATCGCGATGCAGGTGCATCACCAGACGGAACATGCGCGCTCGGAGGGCTACCATCACCGCGAACTGGCCGCCTCGGAGGCACGCCGCGCCGAAGTGCTGCAGCAAACCAGCGACACGCTCGAGCGCCTGTCGGCCATCGGCCAGGAAATCACCACCCATCTGGATGCGGACGCCGTGTTCCAGGTGCTGGACCGCCATGTGCATGCGTTGCTGCCGGTCAACACCTTCGCCGTCTACATGCTGGACACGACGGCTACGGCATTGCGGCGCGCACACGGCATGGAAGCGGGGCAGCGCCTGCCCGACAACGCCATCCCGCTCAACAATCCGCGCGCCTATTCCGTGCGCTGCCTGCTGGGCCGCAGCGAAGTGTATATCCCCCAGGTGCCAGCCAGGCGCCACGCCTATACCGTGCCCGGCACCCGGCATAACCAGAGCGTGCTGTACGTGCCCTTGATGGTGGGCGAACGGGTGCTGGGCGTGATGACGGTGCAAAGCTGCGATGCGCATGCCTATGGCGAGCGCGAACGGCTGATCTTCCGCACCTTGTGCGCGTACGGCGCCATCGCGCTCGACAACGCCAATGCCTATCGCCAGCTGCAGGATGCGCAGGCGCAGCTGGTGTCGCAAGAAAAACTGGCCGCCCTGGGCTCGCTGGTGGCCGGCGTGGCGCATGAACTCAATACGCCGATCGGCAACAGCCTGCTGATCGCCAGCACCATGCAGCAGAAAACCGAGGATGTCGAACGGCGCATGAATGGCCCTGGCCTGCGCCGCTCGGAACTGGCCAGCTATATCGACGATGCGGCCCAGGCGGCGGCGCTGGTGATGCGCGGCCTGCACAGCGCGGCCGAACTGGTCAACAGTTTCAAGCAGGTGGCGGTCGACCGTACCACCGAGCAGCGGCGCCAGTTCGACCTGCAGCAAGTGACGAACGAAGTGATCGCCACCGTGATGAATCGCATCCGCAACTCGGGCCACCGCATCGAGACCGAGATTGCCTTCGGCATCGCCCTCGACAGCTATCCGGGCCCGTTTGGCCAGGTCATCACTAACCTGATCAACAACGCCCTGCTGCACGCCTTCGGCCACCTGGGCAAAGATGGCAATGGCAACGAAGGATTGATGCGCCTGCGCGCCACCGCCGACGCCACGCATGTGCAGATCCGTTTTGAAGACAATGGCACCGGCATCGCCGAACGGCACCTGACGCGCATCTTCGATCCCTTCTTCACCACCAGGCTGGGCCAGGGCGGCAGCGGACTGGGACTGTCGATCAGCTACAACATCGTCACGGCCCTGCTGGGCGGGCAGATCCAGGTAGCCAGCAGCAGCGCCGGCACCTGCTTCACGCTGAACCTGCCCCTGGTGGCTCCGCAGCTGGACACCGAGGAGGCGGTCAGCATTTATTAAGCGCCATGGGCGACGCCATTATGGGGACGATACTTGTCTACACAAGTACCCGCCCCGCCTATCTTTCCAATCTAAAAGCAAAACCCTTATAATTGAACGGCTGTAGTTCTTGCCATTGCATTATTTTCAACTTGGCAATATGCATCGCGTCGCGCCACCAAGGCGTGCACAACGATCAACTCAGCAGCGCGCCGGGGCAAGGCTCATCAGCGAGGTTGTCAAGCTGAGACACCCGGCGGGAAAGGCACGCCGCCGGCGGCCTGCGCATCTTCACGTGGTCATTATGTCGACAAAAAAACCGATCAAGCATTACCTCCAGTTCTCCGATTTCACGTTGGAAGAGTACGAATACGTGATCGAGCGCGCCCACCTGATCAAGCGTAAGTTCAAGAACTACGAGATCTATCACCCACTGATAGACCGAACACTGGTCATGGTCTTTGAAAAGAACTCGACCCGCACCCGCCTCTCGTTCGAGGCCGGCATGCACCAGCTGGGCGGCGCTGCCATCTACCTGAACACGCGCGATTCCCAGCTGGGACGCGGCGAGCCGGTGGAAGACGCGGGCCAGGTGATGTCGCGCATGTGCGACATCATCATGGTGCGTACCTTCGGCCAGGACATCATCGAGCGTTTCGCCGCCAATTCGCGCGTGCCGGTGATCAATGGCCTGACCAACGAACACCACCCTTGCCAGGTGTTTGCCGATATCTTCACCTATATCGAACACCGCGGCTCGATCGCCGGCAAGGTCGTGGCCTGGATCGGCGACGCCAACAATATGTTGTATTCGTGGCTGCAAGCGGCCGAAGTATTCGGTTTCCACGTGAATGTCTCGACGCCGAAAGGCTATGATATCGACCTGTCGCAAGTAAAAACCGAACGCTACACCTTCTTCGACAACCCGTCCGACGCCTGCGAGGGCGCGCACCTGGTCAACACCGATGTGTGGACCAGCATGGGCTACGAAGCGGAAAACGCGGCCCGCATCCAGGCCTTCGACGGCTGGATCGTCGATGGCGCCAAGATGGCCCGCGCCGCGCCCGACGCGCTGTTCATGCACTGCCTGCCCGCCCACCGTGGCGAAGAAGTGGCCGCCGAAGTGATCGACGGCCCGCAATCGGTGGTGTGGGATGAGGCGGAAAATCGCCTGCACGTGCAAAAAGCGCTGATTGAATACCTGTTACTGGGTAAAATCAACTAAGTCTCTATAATTGGCAGCACCTCAGTACTACATTGAATACAACGACAACTGGAAGCAATATGAGCGACATTAAAAAAGTAGTCCTGGCCTATTCCGGCGGACTCGACACCTCCGTCATCCTGAAATGGCTGCAAGATAACTACCAGTGCGAAATCGTCACCTTCACGGCCGACCTGGGCCAGGGCGAAGAACTGGAACCGGCACGCGCCAAGGCGATCAAATTCGGCATCAAGCCGGAAAACATCCATATCGAAGATGTGCGCGAAGAATTCGTGCGCGATTTCGTCTTCCCGATGTTCCGCGCCAATACCGTCTATGAAGGCGAATACCTGTTGGGCACCTCGATCGCGCGCCCGCTGATCGCCAAGCGTTTGATCGAAATCGCCAACGCCACCGGCGCCGACGCCATCTCGCACGGCGCGACCGGCAAGGGCAATGACCAGGTGCGTTTTGAACTGGGCGCCTACGCGCTGAAACCAGGCGTGAAAATCATCGCCCCATGGCGTGAATGGGATTTGCTGTCGCGCGAAAAACTGCTGAAATACGCAGAAGACGCCGGCATCGAGATCGACATGAAACACAAGAACGGCGGCGCGCCCTACTCGATGGACGCCAATCTGCTGCACATCAGCTTTGAAGGCCGCCACCTGGAAAACCCGAGTGCCGAAGCCGAAGAAAGCATGTGGCGCTGGACCGTCAGCCCTGAAAAAGCGCCAGACGAAGCCGAATACCTGGACATCGAATACGAACAAGGCGATATCGTCGCCATCAACGGCGTGCGCATGTCGCCAGCGACCGTGCTGGCCGAACTGAACAAAGTAGGCGGCAAGCATGGTGTAGGCCGTCTGGATCTGGTGGAAAACCGCTACGTCGGCATGAAATCGCGCGGCTGCTATGAAACGCCGGGCGGCACCATCATGCTCAAAGCGCACCGCGCCATCGAATCGATCACGCTGGACCGCGAAGTGGCCCACCTGAAAGATGACCTGATGCCACGCTACGCTTCGATGATCTACAACGGCTACTGGTGGGCGCCTGAGCGCGTCGCGCTGCAAACCCTGATCGACCATACGCAGCAAACCGTGAACGGCTGGGTACGCATCAAGCTGTACAAGGGCAATGTGATCGTCGTCTCGCGCGATTCGAAAACCGATTCGCTGTTCGATATGAACATCGCCACCTTCGACGAAGACGGCGGCGCCTACAACCAGGCCGACGCTGGCGGCTTCATCAAGCTGAACGCCCTGCGCATGCGCATCGCCGCCATCGCGCGCGAAAAACGCGGCCAGAAGTAATCCCTATCCCCGCAGCTATCATAACGATGCCTGCATGAGCCGCCTTCGGGCGGCTTTTTTGCTTCTTGAGCGCACTCAAGCGCAAAATCCTGCCCTGATGCTGCGCTCATAGGCCATGAAATACCCCCATTTTGCTGTCTGCATGGCAAAATGCTACAGTGCAAATTAGTTGAACTTTCCCGATCCGGAGCCCCCATGTTCAAAGACCTGAGTATCAAGAATAAACTGTATATGGGCTTCGGCTCGATCGTGGCCATCATATTGATACTGCTGGGCGTCGCCTACAACAGCTTTACGCGCCTGTCGGAAGCCAATGGCTGGGACCGGCACACGATGGAAGTGCTGATCGAGATCGACAAGATTCACAATTCCATCCTGCAAACCCAGGTGGAAACGCGCGGCTACATCATCAGCGGCAACGAGTCCTCGCTGAACCCGGAAACCGATGAAATGGCCGTGCTGACCCAGCATACGCAAAAAGCCATCGCCATGACCGCCGATAACAAGCCGCAATCGGAGCGCTTCCGCAAGATCGACCAGCTGGCCAAGACCTGGGTCAAGGAATGGATCAACCCGCTGATCGAGAAACGCCGCGCACTGGGCAATACGCCGGGCGCAGCCGATACGGTGGCGCGCATGATACCCCCCGGTGGCTCACCCGGCATCCTGCAGGCGAACAAGATGCTCGATGATGCGGCCGCCGAGGAAAACCGCCTGCTGGCCGAGCGCACCGCCAGGTCGGCCAGCCTGCAGGCAACCATGCTGCTGACGCTGTCGCTGGGCGGCCTGCTGTGCATCGTGCTGGCGCTGGCGATTGCCTACATCCTGGCCAAGGCGATCCTGAACCCATTGAACAACCTGACCGACGCCGTGGGCCGTATCGCCGGCGGCGAGCAAGGCGCGCGCGCCGCCATCGTCTCGGGCGATGAACTGGGCAAGGTGACGCAGGAATTCAATCGCATGGCGCAAACCATCCAGGACAACCAGGCCAATGAACTGGCCGCCACCAATACCTTGCGCGCCAAGGTCGACTCGCTGCTGGAAGTGGTGTCGAAGGCGGCATCGGGCGACCTGACGGGCAAGGTCAGCATCACCGGCAGCGACGCCATCGGCCAGTTGGGCAATGGCTTGGCGAAGATGTTTGAAAACCTGCGCAGCCTGCTCAACAACGTACAAAAGGCCGGCATCCAGGTGACCACCTCGGCTACCGAAATCGCCGCCTCGGCGCGCCAGCAGGAAGCGACCGGCATAGAGCAAGCGCAAACCAGCGTGGAAATTCTCAGCACCACCAAGGAAATCTCGGCCAATACCAGCCAGCTGCTCAAAACCATGGAAGACGCCACCGCTGTTGCCGACTACACCACCAACGCCACGGCCGAAGCGCAAAACAATCTGAAACGCATGGATTCGACCATGCAGCACATGGTCTCGGCCACCGATTCCATCAACGCCAAGCTGGCCGCCCTGTCTGAAAAAGCCAGCAACATCAATAGCGTGCTCATTACGATTACCAAGGTGGCCGACCAGACCAATATCCTGTCGCTGAACGCCGCCATCGAGGCCGAAAAAGCCGGCGAAGCAGGCCGTGGCTTCTCGGTCGTGGCGACCGAGATCCGCCGCCTGGCCGACCAAACCTCGGTATCGACCTGGGATATCGAACAGATGCTCAAGGAAATGCAGTCGGCCGTGTCGGCCAGCGTGATGGGCATGGATAAATTTTCGGAAGAGATACGCCGCAGCGTGGGCGAAGTGCGCCAGGTGGCCGAGCAGCTGTCGTCGGTGATGGACCAGGTGCAAAAACTCACGCCGCAGTTCGACGCCGTGCTGCAGGGCATGCAGTCGCAGGCGGTGGGCGCTTCGCAGATTTCCGACACCATGATGCAGCTCAACGACGCCACCCAGCAAACGGTGGAATCGCTGAAAGCGACCAGCGAAGCGGTGCACCAGCTGCAGTATGCGGCCGGCGACCTGCAGTCGAGCGTGTCGAACTTCGCCGTCACCATCTGATCCCATGAAAGTACTGGTCTTTCACATCGGACGCGACCGCTACGGCTTGCCGCTGGCCGCCATCGTGCGCGTGCTGCCGCTGCTGGAACTGAAGCAGCTGCCGCTCACGCCAGACTATGTGGCTGGCCTGATGGATTTGCACGGCACGCCAGTGCCCGTGATTGACCTCTCGCGCCTGGCCGGCCTGGCGCCGGCAGCGGCCCAGTTCGACACGCGCATCGTCATCGTCGACTACCTTGCGCCCGATGGCGCCACGCATGCGCTGGGCCTGATGGCTTCGCGCGTACGCGGCATCGCCGACATCGAGGCACAGCAATGGGAAGACAGCGGCGTCGAAACCGCGCCCTTCCTGGGCCAGGTCGCCAGCGACGCCGAAGGTATGGTGCAGCTGGTGGAACTGGAGCAGTTGCTGCCGGCCGATGTGCGCGCGCTGCTGTTCCAGCCAAGGAGCGCGCCATGACGGCGCAAACGCTGCTGCGCCGCGCCACCGGCTTGTCGGTCTCGAAAACGGTAGCCGAACGGGCGGTGCACCAGCGCATGGAGCGGACCGGCCATACCGATAGCGAGACTTACCTGCAGGCGCTCACGCCGGCCGAAATGACGCAGCTGATCGAGCTGGTGGTGGTGCCCGAATCGTGGCTGTTCCGCGACCCGCAAGCGTTTTATGCCACCGTCGAGCTGGTGCGCGAGCGCTGGGCACGCGGACGGCGCACGCACATTTTGTCGATCCCGTGTGCGGGCGGCGAAGAGCCGTATTCGCTGGCCATGGCGCTGCGCGACGGCGGCGTGTCGGCACAGGCCGTCAGCATAGACGCCTATGATTTGAGCCCCGGCTGCATCGAGCGGGCGCAGGCCGGCGTGTATGGCCGCAATGCCTTCCGCGCACAGGACGTGGCTTTTCGCGAACGTTATTTCACCCACGTGGCCGACGACGCCTACCGCATCATGGACGCCTTGCGCCAGCAGGTCAGCTTTAAACAAGGCAATCTGCTGCAGTTCGACACCGCCAGCTACAGCCATCATTACGACGTCATTTTTTGCCGCAACCTGCTGATCTACTTCGACAAACCGACTACGCGCGCAGCCATCGAGAAGCTGTCGGCCCTGCTGGCCGACGATGGCATGCTGCTGGCCGGTTATGCAGAAGTGCCGGCGTTTTGCCAGAATGGTTTTACGCCGCTGCAGCACCGCCAGGCTTTCGCGCTGAAGAAGGATGACGCCCCGGCTGCGATTCCAGCTGCTAGCGTGCCGCAGCGTACCCTGCGCAGCGTGCCGGTAACAGCACGCCCCATCCCTGTTGCCACACCGGCGCCGGCAGCGCCGCCACGCAGCCGTCCAGTTCCCGTACCGGCTGCCGCCACGCCGGTCGACCTGCTGGCCGAAGCGCGCCTGCTGGCGGACCGTGGCCAGTTGCGCGAAGCGGGCGAGAAATGCCATGCCCACCTGGCCCGCACCCCCGAGGCGGCAGAAGCGTACTTCATGCTCGGCATCATCAATGAACTGGCTGGCAAAATGGACCTGGCCGACGACTACTGGCGCCGCTGCATCTATTTGCAACCCGACCACTACGATGCGCTGTGCCATCTGGCGCTGCTGGCCGAGCGCAATGGCAATAGCACCGCCGCCGCCACCCTGAAGGCGCGCGCGGCCCGCGTCTACCAGCGCCGGCAAGCCACTTGATCAGCGGGGAATGCGAAGATGAATACAAACACCGGCACTGAAGTCCAGAACGTCCCAGATCTGATCGACGATTGCTGGAACCATATCGGCGTGGTCGGCGATCAAAGCTGCGTAAAACTGCCGGCCAACGTCCATTGCCGCAACTGCGATGTGTATGCGGATGCCGCCCAGCGCAATCTGCAGCGCCCCGTCGACGCCCACTACCAGCAGGAATGGGCCAGCCATTTCCGCGCCGTCAGCGATGGCGGCGCAGTCAAGGACAGTTCCGCGCTGGTGTTTCGCATCGGCCGCGAATGGCTGGCGCTGCCCACGCAGGTGTTCGACGCGGTGGCGCCGCAAGCGCGTACCCACGTGCTGCCGCACCGCAGCGGCGGCGGCCTGTCGGGCATCGTGAATATCGGCGGCAAACTGTATCCCTGCATGTCGCTGGCCACCTTGCTGGGCATCGATGAACAGGGCGCGCCTGCCGCCCGCGGCCGCCACATTTTCGCGCGCCTGCTGCTGCTGCGCTGGGAAGACCAGTCCTACGCGCTGCCGGTGGCCGACCTGCATGGCATCGTGCGCTATGCAGCGAGCGATGTGCACGCGCCGGCAGCGACCATCAACAAGGGCCTGTCGCGCTATCTGTCGGGCGTCATCACCGAAGGCGAGCTGCGCATCGGCTGTCTCGATACCGCGCTGATCGGCTTTCAACTTGCGAGATTATTACGATGAGCCAGGACAAGCAGGGCGACCTGAGCGCCTTTTCCATGCTGGACCTGTTCCGCATGGAGGCCGACAGCCAGACGCAGATCCTCACCGACGGCTTGCTGGCGATGGAGCGCCATGCGGGCGACGCCGCCGCCGTGGAGCCGATGATGCGCGCCGCCCACTCGATCAAGGGCGCGGCCGCCATCGTCGGCCTGCAAGTGGTGGTGCAGCTGGCGCACGGCATGGAAGACAGTTTTGTCGCCGCCCAGCACGGCCGCTTGAAACTGACGCCGGAGCGTGTCGACGTGCTGCTGTCCGGGGTCGACCTGATCGTGCAATTGTCGCGCCTGGACGACGCCGGCGCCGAAACCTGGCTGGCCGCCAACGCGGCGCAGATCGACAGCGTGCTCAATGCCATCGCCGGTATCGCCGACCTGCCCGAGCTGCCTGCCTTGCCTGCCATGTCCCTTGCGGCAGAACCGGCGCTGGCGCTGCCAGCCGAGATACAGGAAGCGTTGGCGGGCGATGAAGTACTGAACACCGCGCCGCGCGCAGTGGCCGGCGCAGCTGCCAAGGCGCCCGCGCAAAACTTCGACCGCCTGCTGTCGCTGGCCAGCGAATCGCGCATCAATGCGCACCAGATGCATCCGTTTATCGGCGCGCTGCAGCGCTTCAAGCGCAACCAGAGCAGCCTGTTTTCCGCCATCGAGCAGCTGCACGAAGCGATCTCGCGCTCGGGCGACGCGGGCCTGATGGAAAAATCCCTGCTGGCGCTGCAAAAGACGCAGCCATTAAAGCAGTTCATGCTCGAGCATATCGCCGATATCGAAAGCTACGAGCGGCGCCTGCTGGCCGTCTCGCAAGGCATGGTCGATGAGGTGCTGGCGCTGCGCATGCGCCCTTTCCGCGATGGCATCCACGCGTTTCCGCGCATGGTGCGCGACCTGGCGCGCAGCCTGGGCAAGGAAGTGCAGCTGGAAATCGATGGCGAAGACACGCTGGTCGACCGCGACATCCTGGCCAAGATTGAAAGCCCGCTGAACCACATGCTGCGCAACGCCATCGACCATGGCATGGAAACGCCATATGAACGCATCGAGGCGGGCAAGGCGCCGCTGGGCACCATCCGCATGGAAGCGCGCCACCGCGCCGGCATGCTCAGCATCGAGATCAGCGACGATGGCCGTGGCGTCGACCTGGAAAAAATCCGCCAGTCCGTGATAGCCCGCAAGATGGCCAGCCCCGTGATGGCGGCGGCCTTGTCGCCGGGCGAGCTGCTGGAATTCCTGTTCCTGCCCGCCTTCAGCCTGAAGGCGACGGCCAATCAATTGTCCGGGCGCGGCGTGGGTCTGGACATCGTGCACGAAACCATACGCCAGCAAAACGGCACGGTGCGGCTGGAGTCCGAAACGGGACGGGGCTTCCGCGCCCTGATCACCCTGCCCCTGACGCAATCGATCGTGCGCGCGCTGGTGATCACGATCCAGGGCGAAGCCTACGCCATCCCCATCGTCAAGGTGGAAAGCGTGGTGCGCGTGCCGCAGGAAGCCGTCCACACTCTGGAAAACAAGCAGTTTTTTGAACTCAAGGGTGAGCACCTGGGCCTGGTATCGGCGGCGCAGGTGCTGGAACTGGGCGAGGCGAATGCGGGCGGCACCGACTTGCCGGTGGTGGTGATCGGGCGCGGCAAGCAAAGCTACGCGCTGGTGGTCGACGCCATCCGCGGCGAACAAAGCCTGGCCGTGCAGGCCATCGATCCTATCTTCGGCAAGATGCGCGACATTTCCGCCGCTGCCCTGTTGGATGATGGCGAGCCGGTGCTGATACTCGACGTGCCCGACTTGCTGCTGTCGATAGAAAAACTGCTGCACGAAGGCGGCCTGCGCCAGCTGACCCAGGCCGGCCACGCCGAACAGCGGCGCGCCAAGCGTGTGCTGGTGGTCGACGATTCGCTGACGGTGCGCGAGATGGAGCGCAAGCTGCTGCTGGCGCGCGGCTTCGAAGTCGATGTGGCCATCGACGGCATCGATGGCTGGAACGTGGTGCGCAGCGGCGAATATGATCTGGTGATCACCGACGTGGACATGCCGCGCATGGATGGCATTGAACTGGTGACGCTGATCAAGAAAGACTTGCACTTGCACAAGCTGCCGGTGATGATCGTGTCGTACAAGGACCGGCCGGAAGACCGCGCGCGCGGCCTGTCTGCCGGCGCCGATTTTTACCTGACCAAGGGCAGCTTCCACGACGAGACCCTGCTCGACGCGGTGGCCGACCTGATAGGAGATGCGCGTTTATGAGTTGGGACTTATGAAAATTGCAATCGTTAACGACGTGGCCATGGCGGCCGAAGCGCTACGCCGCGTGGTCGCCAGCACCCAGGAACACCAGGTACTGTGGATCGCACGCACGGGTCTCGAAGCGGTACGCATGTGCCAGGACCATCGCCCGGACCTGATCCTGATGGATTTGAACATGCCAGAGATGGACGGCGTCGAGGCGACCCGCCTGATCATGGAGCAAAGTCCCTGCGCCATCCTGGTCGTCACCGGCCGTCCGCAAGATAACGTCAACCAGGTCTTTCGCGCGCTGGGCGCCGGCGCACTCGACGTCACCGCCACGCCTGTGCTGCAAGGAAAAGTTGGTGGCGATAGCGAATTGTTGACCAAAATCAAGACAATCGGCAAGCTGATACGGCATAGTGCTGAAAGTTCGCCCATACGCCAGGCAAATGGTTATGGCGGTGAACGGGGCGAAGGACAAGTGACTACCCTGGTGGCGATCGGTGCTTCGACCGGCGGGCCGTCGGCCGTGGCCAAGGTATTATCGGGCTGGACGGCGCCACCCGGCTGCGCCATCGTGGTGGTGCAACATATTGATGAAACCTTTGCCTCGCACTTTGCCAAATGGCTGGATGATCAACTGAGCATGCCGGTACGCGTGATCGGCGAAGGCGATGAACTGGTGTCCGGCGCGGTGCTGATCGCGAAGACCAACGATCACCTGCTGCTGGATCAAAATTATCGCCTGGGTTACGATGCAGCACCGCGCGATTATGTGTATCGCCCATCGGTCGACGTTTTTTTCAATTGCGTGGCCCAGCATTGGCGCGGCGAGGCGATCGGAGTGTTGCTCACAGGCATGGGGCGCGATGGCGGCGACGGCTTGCTGGCCATGCGCCGCGCCGGCAAGGCAACTATCGCGCAAGACCAGGCCAGCAGCGCGGTGTATGGCATGCCCCGTGCGGCGGCTGAACTTGATGCCGCACAGCAAATCCTGCCCTTGGACAAGATCGGCGCCAGCCTGCGCAACCGCCTTGGCGCCAAACTCAACAATGGGTATGAGCCTGCCCCCTAACATCTGAAAAGAATGCAATGCCCGAATTTTCCTCCAGCCTGCCCCAGTACGAACCCGCCCTGACGGAATTCAAGGTCAGCGTTCTGCTGATTGACGACCAGTTGATCATCGCCGAAGCCATACGCCGCATGCTGAGTGATCAGCAAGACATCGAATTTCACTATGTTACGGATGCAACGCAGGCGCTGGATACGGCGCTGCGGCTGCAGCCCACCGTGATCCTGCAAGATCTGGTCTTGCCCGGCACGGATGGCTTCGCCCTGATCAAGCTGTACCGCGAACAGGAAGCGCTGGCGCACGTGCCCGTGATCGTGCTGTCGGCCAAGGATGACCCGAAATTGAAGGCCTACAGCTTTGCCGTGGGCGCCAATGATTACGTGGTGAAACTGCCAGACAAGCTGGAATTGCTGGCGCGCATACGCTATCACTCGAACGCCCATATCAGCCGTTTGCAGCGCGACCAGGCGTTTCGTTTCTTGCGCGAAAGCCAGAAAAACTTGGCCGACGCCAATATCGAATTGCAAAAACTGGCTGCCCTCGATGGCTTGACGGGGATTGCCAACCGCCGCCGCTTCGATGAAACCCTGCATTTCGAATGGCAGCGGGGCCAGCGCGACAAAGCTCCATTGAGCCTGCTGTTTTGCGACATCGATCACTTCAAAAGCTATAACGACCAGTTCGGCCATCTGGCTGGCGACCTGTGCCTGAAAAAAGTCGCCGCCGTATTGACCGAACATTTAAAACGCCCGGCCGACCTGGCTGCCCGCTACGGCGGCGAGGAATTCGCACTGATCCTGCCGGAAACAGAACTGGCCGGTGCGCTGCAAATTGCCGAAGCCTGCCGCCGCCAGCTGGAGGGCATGCAGATTGAAAACCCCGCAGCGGGGACCGGCATCGTCACCATGTCGATCGGCGTGGCCACCGTCGTGCCCTCGCCGAAATCGACAGTGGAAGCATTGATCAACCGCGCCGACCAGGCCCTGTACACGGCCAAGCGCGGCGGGCGCAACAGCGTACTGAGCGCTGAAGAGACCGGCGACTGATTTTTAACCGCAAGAAAGGCAAGCATGAGCACAAAGTTGGAGCATGTCAGCGTCGTCAAGAAGTCGAATATCTATTTCGACGGCAAGTGCATTTCGCACAATGTCATCTTTCCTGATGGCACGAAAAAAAGCGTGGGCGTGATTTTCCCATCCTCCCTGCGTTTCAACACGGGCGCGCCGGAAACCATGGAAATCGTCGCCGGCCTGTGCAAGGTACGCCTGGCCGACACCACCGAATGGCATAGCTATGGCGCGGGCCAGGAATTCAAGGTAGCGGCAAACAGCTATTTTGATATTGAAACTATCGAGACCCTGGACTACGTCTGCCACTTCGGCTGATTACACGAACACCGGTTCGGGCGACAGGCGCACGCCATATCTGGCCTCGACATCGTCCTGTATCGCCTCGGCCAGCCGGGTAATGTCCGCGCCACGAGCGCCGCCATTATTCACCAGAACCAGCGCCTGTTTGGGATACACTCCCACGTGGCCCAGGTTCTTCCCCTTCCAGCCGCACTGATCGATCAGCCAGCCAGCAGCCAGTTTTTCCGTGCCGTCAGGCTGCGCATGGTGCACCAGCGCCGGGAAACGTTCCAGCAAGGCTGCGCATTGCTCATGCGACACCACCGGATTCTTGAAGAAACTGCCCGCATTGCCGATCACGGCAGGATCGGGCAATTTGCGCCGGCGTATGGCCATCACGGTATCGGCCACCTGCTGCGGTGTTGGTGCCTCCAGATGCTGTTCGGCTATGGCTTGCGCCAATTCGCCATAACGCAAATTCGGCTGCCACTCGGCGGGCAAGGCAAACGTCACTTCCAGCACGATCAGCTCACGACCGTCGGCCTGCTTGAATATGCTGTCGCGGTAGGCAAAACGGCAAGCTTCGCTATCCATCTCATACACGATGCCGCTGGACGTATGCATGACGGTCACCTTGTGCAGGACATTCTTGATTTCCACGCCATAGGCGCCGATATTCTGGATAGGCGCGGCGCCCACCGTGCCGGGGATCAGCGACAGGTTTTCCAGGCCGCCCACGCCTTGGGCCAAGGTCCATTGCACGAACTCGTGCCAGTTTTCACCGGCCGCGGCCGTGACCAGGATGGTATCGAGCGTGGCTTGCGCCAAACGCATGCCGCGCGTAGCCATATGCAATACAACGCCGGGAAAGTCGCCGGTCAGCACGATGTTGCTGCCGCCGCCCAGGATCAGGCGCGGCATGCCGGCCAGCACGGGATCATGCATGGCCGCCTGCAGTTGCGTCGTCGAGGTAATACGCACATAAGCTGCGGCGCTGGCCTCGATACCGAAGGTATTGAGGCGCTGAAGAGAGTAATTGTGTTCGATGGTGAGCTCTGAAGACATGGGATAAGGAATTTTTGCTCGATTATAGAGCTAAAGCGACAAAAAACCATCTCAGGACAAGGGCGGTTCGCCCGTTGTCCGTTAAAATGTCGCATCTTTAACGAGGCCGTTTCAAGGCGCCAGCTCAGGCGCCAAGGCCCAGCGCGCCGAGCGCGCGCTCGCTTTAACCAGAAAGGAATAGACCATGCCGTCATTTGACGTAGTCTCCGAAGCCGATATGATCGAAGTGAAAAATGCTGTCGAACAATCCAACAAGGAAATCTCGACCCGCTTCGATTTCAAGGGCAGCGATGCCCGCGTAGAACACAAGGAAAACGAACTGACCGCATTTGCGGATTCGGATTTCCAGCTCAGCCAGGTACGCGACGTGCTGACGAATAAATTGACCAAACGCAAGGTCGATGTGCGTTTCCTCGACGAAGGCGACATCAAGAAGATCGGTGGCGACAAGGTCAAGCAAGTCATCAAGATCAAGAATGGCATCGAAACGGATGATGCGAAAAAAATCGTGCGCGTCATCAAGGACAGCAAGATGAAAGTGCAAGCCAGCATCCAGGGCGAATCCGTACGCGTTACCGGCGCCAAGCGCGACGACCTGCAGGCGGCCATGGCCATGCTGCGCAAGGACGTGCCTGACATGCCGCTCGAGTTTAACAACTTCCGCGACTGATCAAACAAGGCTGCTGTGCCCGTATGGCGCAGCAAGAGAACCGCGCACCGCCTCGGGCTGCCTTCCCGCTTGGGGTAGAATTGGGGCTGCGCAAAGCTGCATGCCGCGCGCCGGCAAGGGTCAACCTTGCTGGCGCGACAGTACATCTGGCTCAGTGATAACCACGGTAGTCTAAGGATAGCAATGAAACGTGTTGATGATTTCCGCCTGCGATTTGGCAAAAAAGAGTATGTGCCCATCATGATAGGCGGAATGGGTGTGGACATTTCCACCTCGGAGCTGGCGCTGGAAGCAGCCCGGCTGAACGGTATCGGCCATATTTCCGATGCCATGGTGGAAGATGTGTCGGACCGCCGTTTCGACACCACTTTCGTCAAAGACAAAACGAAACTGTACAAATTCAACATCAATAATAGCGACAAGGCCGTGGTGCAGTTCGACCTGGGCCGTTTGGCCGAAGCGCAGCGCCTGCATATCGGCAAGACCATGGAAGCGAAAAAAGGCGATGGCCTGATCTTCGTCAATTGCATGGAAAAGCTGACCATGAATGGCCCGCGCGAAACCTTGCGCGTGCGCCTGAATGCTGCGCTCGACGCCGGCATCGATGGCATCACCCTGTCGGCCGGCCTGCACTTTGGCTCGTTCGCCCTGATGGCCGACCATCCGCGTTTCCGCGATGCCAAGCTGGGCATCATTGTCTCGTCCGTACGGGCCCTGCAGATTTTCCTGCGCAAGAACGCCAAACTGGACCGTTTGCCCGACTTCATCATCGTCGAAGGTCCACTGGCCGGCGGCCATCTGGGCTTCGGCATGGACTGGGCCAATTACGACCTGCACACGATTACCCTGGAAATCCTGGCTTACCTGAAAACCGAACAGCTGGACATTCCGCTGATCGCCGCCGGCGGCATTTTCACGGGCAGCGACGCCGTGTCCTTCCTGGAAGCAGGCGCGGCCGGTGTGCAAGTGGCCACTCGCTTCACCGTCACCCATGAGTGCGGCTTGCCAGCCAAGGTCAAGCAGGAATACTACAAAGCGTCGGAAGAAGACATCATCGTCAACGGTATCTCGCCGACCGGTTATCCGATGCGCATGCTGAAAAACACGCCAGCGATCGGCGCCGGCATCCGTCCAGGCTGCGAATCCTACGGCTACCTGCTCGATGCAACCGGCAATTGCGCCTACATCAATTCGTACAACCGCGAAGTGGCGGCCCATCCGGAACAAAAAACCGTGGTGGTGATGGACAAGACCTGTTTGTGCACCCATATGCGCAACTTCAATTGCTGGACCTGCGGCCATTACACCTACCGCCTGAAGGACACCACGCATAAGCTGGACAATGGTCAATACCAGATCTTGTCGGCCGAACACGTCTTCAAGGACTACCAGTTCAGCGTCGACAACCAGATCGCCTTGCCTGAAAAAGAAATTATTCAAGGCTGAAGTTTGTCCCTCTGAATGAAAAATGGCGCAGCCTTCACAGGCTGCGCCATTTTTTTATGCCTGTTGCATGAGCAACAGCATCTTTTCGATCTGCGCAAAGCGTGGCCGCTGCCATACTTCCTCTAGCAGACAGGCATCCCGCAAGGCCAGCAAATCTGGGGGACATTCTTCGCCATGTGCGATCAACTCAGCAAGCAAGACACCAAAGGCCCGCGCTTCGATTCCTTGCAACATCTCCGCCTGCAAAGAGCCCGGATCAAACATGGAGGCGGCGCCAAAGTCGCCCAGCAGGCAAGCTCCCTCATCCGCATGCAGAATGTTATGGCCATACAAGTCGCCATGCAGGATGCCGTGTGCATGCAATTGCCGCACAGCCGAAGCGATGCCATGGGCCAGTGCCAGGACTTGCTGCAAACTAAAACGCAGGCCATCGGCATACACGTCGCGCGTGCAGGACTCCAGGCTCGGTGGCCCGGCCAGATTGCGGAAAGCAGGATCAATCAAGGGCATGACCAGGCCCATCGCGCCTTGCGGATGGCTGGTGACCGTGCCGAGGATGGGTATCAGGTGATCATGCTGACCCGCACTGATACAGGCGGCCATCTCACTGCGCGGCAAGCCATCGCTGGTCATGCTGCCCTTGAATACTTTCACGGCCACATCATGAGCATCAAGTTGCGCCTGGTAAATCACACCCGAGGCGCCCTCGCCAAGTTGCTGCCCCAGTTGCAAACGCTGCCAGGCGATACCAGGGATATCCGCTTGCTCCAGGGCCAGCACTTCGCGCGCTTCAGCTAGCGGGTTGCCTGCATACGCCAGCCAGCTCAGGCGCGGCAAGCACAACAGCCATTCAGGCAAT
This sequence comes from Janthinobacterium saanense, assembly GCF_014200675.1. Lineage (GTDB taxonomy): Bacteria > Pseudomonadota > Gammaproteobacteria > Burkholderiales > Burkholderiaceae_D > Janthinobacterium. Next base: position 30,774 of record NZ_JACHCI010000034.1, read on the forward strand.
ACCGTCAAGCGGTTCGCAGCGATACGCACCAGTTCCAGGCGCGTACAGGTGGCAAGCGAAGCTGGCAAGGCAGTAAGTTGATTTCCCGCCAGCATTAACTTCTGCAATTGCGTGCAGCGGCCGATTTCCTCGGGCAAGGCGGTGATCGCATTATCGGTCAGGGTCAGCCAGCGCAGCCTGGGTGGCAACGATGCTGCGGGCACCGTATGGATTTGATTCGCCTTGAAACCGATCATGCTCAGTTCAGGGCAAGCCCCCAGCACGGGCGGCAAGACGGTGAACAAGTTGTCAGAACAAAACAGGATGCGCAGCTTGTGCAGGCGCGGCAAATCGTCGGGCAGGCTGCTCAGCTGATTACCGGACAGATCGAGAATTTCCAGGCTGTCCGCCAAGTCAAAGATTTCAACAGGGAAAGAAGTCAAGCCGCAGGCCAGTTTTAAACGGTGTATGCCCGTCAATCGGCCGGAACGCAGTTCTTCCAGGGTATGGGGAGCAGACATGGACAGCCTTTCAACGCATCAGGACGAAAAAAAACCCCACCGGATACCGGCGGGGTTTTTTTCTACTACGAATAACAAGCCTGACAATAACCTACTTTCACACTGGTTGCAGCACTA
>NZ_JACHCI010000035.1 GCF_014200675.1 Janthinobacterium saanense
TTTGCATGGTCGGCGGTGGGGCAATGAACGTGTCGCTATTGTCTCAGTTCGGCGCGCTGCCGTGAACGGCAGCCGAAGAATAAATCAGCGTTTCCTTAAAGGAGCAAGCGTTAGTAAGGTCGCTGCGGTAGAGGCTGAAGGGGGAAGTTCATCTGCAGTAGGTAGTACGGTACGATCTGGAAGTGTAGATATATCGGGTACGAATCAGGCGAACTTAGCTGTGGAAGGGCAAGCGTTAGCAAATCAGAAGCCGCGTACAATAATAGGAGATGAGCCTTATGCTGGGTCGAAGGGAACATCCGATGGGGGTATGGCGCATCCTGTTCGAGGGAAACTTATTGGCTCAACTGAACAACTGACGGTCGCAGAGACGAAGTATGTTCAAGAAATGTTAGATGGCGGTAGAACGGTGGAGGTTATTCCTGCGACTAACTTGGGGAGAAGTGCCGATTTTAAAATTGATGGGAAAAGTTATGAGTTGAAAACGATGACAAATGTTGCTAATCAAAGTTCTGATGGATTGTCGAAAGCACTATCTAGTACCATTATGAATGCCCGTGGCCAGTCTGGTAACGTAATTGTTGATGCACGTGGTCAGCTTGGTATGACTTCTGAAATTGCTGAACGAGGTGCTAATCGTGCTTTTGGGGCCGATGCAAAGATGCCGGACGGACAAAAATTTGAAAGTGTAGTGATTATTACTAATCAGGGAACGGTTTATATTACCCCAAAAAAGGTTTCAAAATGACATCAATTTTTAATGGATATCCAACAGAGAAAGAATTACGTAGGCGTATTTCTAATCAACTCAGTTGGCGTAATACTACCGAGGTAGCACTACTCTGGCATGGTTATCTTAATGCTTTATTGGAATGGGGGTTGATTGATGTAAATATCTATCATTCTTTGCAGGAAGTATTGCCAAGAATAGGAATGAAAGAGAGTTATGAGCAAGCCTTAGATGAGCAACTTGATCCTGAGCAGGAAAAAGAATTTGATAAAAAGATGGAAGCCGGGGTCAGTTCTGCCATTCAGACACGGCCTCAGCCTTGACGGGATGTTGAACGGATAGTATAGCCGGGGTCAGTGCAGGCGTGGCATGATCTGCAGGCCACCGGTTCAAGCATCCTGAGCAATGATGCAACGAAACTGCTTGCCGGTAATGACATCACCATCGCTGCAGCGACCAATACCGTATCCAAGCTGCACCATTCCAGTACCGAGAAAAGCGGCTTCATGAGTGGTGGTGGCATTGGGTTCAGTTATGGTACCAAAACCACCACGGTGGATCAGGAGCGGGACGCTACCTTGCAGAGCGGCGACGCACGAAGCCGGGGCCAGTTTGAGCTAGTCCGGTTTTCATGGACATCCTCAGGGGACAATGTTCCCCGGAGGATACTCATGAATAAGAAACAATTACCCTCGAAGCGGGAGATCATTCTCTTGTCACAGGAAGTAGCACTGAAGTCGCATGCGAGATTCAGCGATGAATTCAAGTGTCATGCGGTAGCCCGGTTACGCGCAGGCAATCAAAGTGCTACTGATCTGGCGGTAGCGCTGGGGCTGCGTCGTAACGAGTTCTATACTTGGTCGAGGTAGCTGGACGAGCAATAGGGGAAGCCTTGCACTTCCCCAGCCGGCCGCTTGCCGCCAATCTGAGTGTCGTTAAAAGTGCAATGCGTAATGACGTTGCCTAACGAAGCGAGGCCCCCTCATTGACAAGCAGCGTAGCGCGTTTTCGCTAAACTCGCCATATCGTTGATTGAGATCAACGGCGACCTTATTGCACCTTCAGGAAGGTATCTCTCCAAGGCGCAAGCACCTGAAATCCCCATCTCGCTATCAAGTTGATAATCGAATATGCCAATTTGATGGCGCAAAATGGCACAACGCTATCTTCCGGGCTTGCCCAAAACAATGCCGCCTGAGGTAGCAAACAGTCGCTTGCGGGAGTGTCAAGAGTCGCTCCATGCATGCCGGCAACGTGGTCTTTCAAGATGGGCGCGCGATTAAAAATCGTTCATTATTCAAGAACCGAAAAGATGAGATCATTAGTCCATGGCTGCGCCTAGAAGGTTTTCGCATATGGTCAGTCATGCAAGTCATACCCATAAAACCTATATGAGACATCTTAGCCACCTTTTCGGGAGAACTTTACATGAAATATATTTCGCTTATTCTTTTGAGTGCTGCGGCTGTCGCCATCGCGGGTTGCGCCACCACTCCGTCTGTCAGTACGCCGGGCGACCTGGTTGCCGATGCGGTCATGAAGCCGACGCGTGACAGTGAAGCCAGCGGTAGCGTCCATTTTGAGCAGAAGGATGGCCGGGTCTGGGTAACCGCCAGTATCGGCGGCTTGTCGCCTGGCCGGCATGGTTTCCATATCCATGAAAAAGGCGATTGCAGCTCGCCGGATGCGTTGAGTGCGGGCGGGCACTTTAATCCGACCGGAACGCAGCATGGCAATCCGGCCAGCGGCGCGCATCATGACGGCGATTTCGGCAATCTGGAAGCGGATATGAATGGCAGTGCGGAATTGAAAACGTCATTTCCTGTGAGCCAGATTTCGCTGGACAAGGGCGCCGCCAACAGCATTATTGGCCGTGGCTTGATCGTACACGCCAGCGAAGACGATTTCCGGACGCAGCCAACGGGCAACTCCGGCGCCCGCCTGGCTTGCGGCGTGATCGCGTTGAAGTAAATCCAGACACTGCTGGCGGCGCAGAAGGGATGCCGTCAGCAATGCTCTTTATCACACAGTCGCAGCAAGGCCGGGATCAAGCTGTCCTGCTGCGCATCAATTCGCTGTTGCTGGCGCCGCATCACCTGCTGCATTCCCACGCTGGAATAATTAGTTTCATCATGATAAACTAATTGACCGAAACAGCCAGCGCAGTAGCCTTCTCGCAAAAATCACATGACAACTGCAACGCCTGCGCCGCGCCCCGGGCGTCCCCGTACCATCACGCGCGAGCGTATTGCCGATGCCGGCATGGCGATGGGCTTGCCCAAGCTGACGTTTGTCGGCGTTGCCGCCTTGCTTGGCGTCAGTCATATGGCGCTGTACAAGCATGTCGCCAATCTGGCGGCGCTCAAGCTGCTGGTGGCTGAAGCAATTTTCACGCGCTGGCAACTCCCCGATACCGGCAATGATGACTTGGAACATTTTCTGCTGCGTTTCAGTGCGTCCTTGCGGGAACTCGTCAAATCGCATCAGGGCCTGGCGCCTTATCTGATACGCAGGAAGGTGACCACGCCCGCCATGCTGGCCAGGATAGCTGCGCATCAAGCCGAGGTGGCGCGCCTGTACGGCATGTCCATGGAGCGTGCCCGCTGGCTGCTGTCGACGGTGGCTTTTCATTGCATCGCCCTGGCCGATACCGTATATGCGGCGGGGGACGATGCGTGGGAAGAGGAAGACGCGGAGATCGAGGCCGAGTTTGACCTGGGCATGCGGGCGCTGATCATCGGTGCGCTTGCCATGGAGCCGCACAGTAAGGGCGGAACCTGATTGCACCCATCCGATGAATCTTATACAATGTAAATAATTATCATTCGCATTTAAATTCATTGCCCATCGCCTGCTGGCCGTTGGGCTCAATCGGGCACAGGAAGGGTATCGTGGGCACCGCCGAATTCGCGCTACAGCAACAAGTCGACACCTTATATGTAGACCATCACGGCTGGCTGCGTGGCTTGCTGCGCCGCAAGTTGGGCAATGCCTTCGATGCGGCTGACCTGGCGCACGACGTGTATTTGCACCTGATGAAAACGGGGCGCATACCGCCCGTTGACGAGTCGCGGCGCCACCTGACCCAGATCGCCAACGGCCTGGTGATCGACCTGTACCGCCGCCGCCAGATCGAGGCCGCCTATCTGGATGCGCTGGCCATGTTGCCGGAAGCGTTTGCACCTTCCGAGGAAACGCGCGCGCTGGCAGTCGAAGCACTGGTTGAAATCGATGCGATATTGCACAGCCTGCCGGTCAAGGCGCGCCAGGCGCTGCTGCTGTGCAAGCTCGATGGCATGAACTACCGCGATATCGCCGCCGAGCTGAAAGTGTCCGTGTCGTCCGTTGAAAAATACCTGGCTGCCGGCCTGCAAGCCTGTTACCACGCGTGGCACGGGACGGGGAGGTGATCAGTCCGGCCATCGTCCAGCGCGCTTCCGAGTGGATGGTGCGGCTGTGGGCTGATGACGCCAGCGATGCAGACCGGGCCGCCTGCGAGCGTTGGCGCGTCGAACATCCGCACCACGAACTGGCCTGGCGCCGCTTGCAATCGTTCGACGATAAACTCTCCAGCACGCCGCGCGAGGTGGCGCGCCATGTCTTGCGCGAGCCGGCGCCCGCCGCCTTCCTGGCGCGCCGGCGCGCACTGCAACTGCTGGGTCTGAGCATCACCATTGGCGGGGCGACTTATCTGGTGGGTGGCGGTGATCGCTGGCAGATCGCCATGGCCGGCTATAGCACGGCCACCGGTGAAATCCGCGCCATCACCCTGGCCGACGGCAGCACAGTGGTGCTGTCTTCGGCTTCGGCCATCGACGTGCGTTTCACCCAAGATGAGCGCCTGATCGTGTTGTGGGCCGGTGAAATCCTGGTCACCAGCGCGCCCGATCCCGCACCTGCTTATCGTCCCCTGCGCGTGCGGGACCGCCACGGCACCGTGCAGGCGCTGGGTACGCGTTTTACCGTGCGCCAGCAGGCGGACAACTCACACGTGGCCGTGTTCGAAGGCGCCGTCGATGTGCGGCCCGCGCATGGAACAGGCATCGCCGTGCGTCTCGATGCGGGGCAGGGCAGCAGCTTCAATGCCAGTACGGTACAAGCACCGGCCAGCGTGCAGCAAAGCGCCGCCGCCTGGGCCCAGGGTTTGCTGGTAGCCGATGGCATGCGGCTCGATACGCTGCTCGCGGAACTGGCCCACTATCGTCCAGGCTTGCTGCGCTGCGACCCGGCAATCGCGCACCTGAAAGTGAGCGGCGTGTTTTCCGTGCGCGACACGGATCGGGCGCTGCATAATTTGACGCGGGTGCTGCCGGTGGACCTGGTATCGCGTACCCGCTACTGGGTGACAGTGAGGGCAGCTACCCCTGTTACAAATTAATCCGGAAATGGATTGAGGGTTTTGCGGTCTCGTTCGGGAGATAAGCAAGAGCTTATTAATTTCCGGGAGTTTGTATGAGTAGCAATGAGGCGGCGGCACCCAATGGCGCCAGTCCTGTCGCGCAGGTATTGCGGCCCATCCGCGGGCGGCTGGTCGTGGCGTGCTTTTTGTCCGCCGTGGGCAGCATGCTGACCCTGCTGCCGCTGGCCGGCATCGCTGAAATTGCCAGGGCCGCCCTTGACAGCACCAGCGCAGCGCAGCATGCGCTGTGGCCGATCGTCGGTATCAGCGTGGCCAGCCTGCTGGCCGGCATGCTGCTGGTGTCGGCTGGCGAAATGGCTGCGCACCTGGCCGACAATCACATCACTCACCATTTGCGCCTGCAGATCACGCGGCGGCTGGCGCAAGTGCCGCTGGGCTGGTTCACCAGCCGCGCATCGGGCGAAGTCAAGCAGGCCATGCAGGATGATATCGGCACCTTGCACAGCCTCACCGCGCACTTCTTCACGACCACCGCGCGCGCCGTTGGCGTGATCGCCATCTCCCTGATTTATTTGTTTGCCATGGACTGGCGCCTGGCCCTGATCGCGATTGTGCCATTCCCCGGATTTTTCCTGTTCTTCCGCCACGCCATCAAGGCCAGCGCCGGCAATATGCAGGAATTCGTCACTGGTCTGGGGCGCATCAACAATGCCGTGATCGAATTCGTCAATGGCATCCCTGTCGTCAAGGCCTTTGGCGCCACCGGCCGCGCGCATGCCGGCTACCGCGATGCAGTCGATGCTTTTGCCCACGCCTTTGCCGGTTTTACGCGCCCGCTGGTGTCGTCCATGGCCAATGCCAACGCCATGATTGCACCGGTCGCCGTGCTCGGCGTGGTGCTGGGTTTTGGCACCTTGTTCGTGGCGCTGGGGGCGATGGCGCCCGTGGACGTGCTGCCATTTGCGCTGGTGGCGCCCGGCATTTCCGCGCCGCTGCTGCTATTGCACTATCTGACCCATGATTTGAACAATGCTACCGCCGCCGCGCAGCGCGTGCAAGCCTTGCTGCAAACGCCAGTGCTGGCGCAGCCAGAGCCGGGCCAGGGCCAGCTGCCTGACAGCAGCGAGCTATGCGTCGACAAGCTTGGCTATTCCTATGACGGGCAGCACCAGGTTTTGACGGACATCAGTTTTACGCTCAAGCCCGGCACGGTGACGGCCATCGTCGGCGCTTCCGGGTCGGGCAAGTCCACTTTGGCCCGGCTGCTGCTGCGCTTTTTCGATCCCACGCAAGGGCGCATCACCCTGGGCGGTGTCGACCTGCGCCAGATCGCCACCTCCGAGCTGTACCGGTCCATCGGTTTCGTGCTGCAGGAAGTACGGCTGATACACGCCAGCGTGCGCGAGAACATCGCGCTGGGCCGCCCGACGGCCAGTGCACAGGAAATTGAAGACGCCGCGCGCGCAGCCAATATCCATGAACGCATCCTGGCCCTGCCGCGCGGCTACGACTCGGTGGTCGGCGAGGATGGGCAATTGTCCGGCGGCGAGCAGCAGCGCATCAGCATCGCCCGCGCCGTGCTGCTGGCGCCATCCGTGCTGGTGCTCGATGAAGCCACGGCGGCGGCCGATGCTGAAAACGAGGTACTGATCCAGGAAGCGCTGTCGCGCTTTGCCCGCGACCGCAGCCTGCTGGTGATCGCCCACCGGCTCGACACCGTCATGCACGCCGACCACATCATCGTGCTGGAAAACGGCGCGATAAGCGAACAGGGGCGCCACGCCGAGCTGCTGGCCCGCCATGGCCGCTATGCGCGCTTATGGGCGCTGGGTGGCTATTCATCATCGCTGGAGTCCACACCATGCTGAAAACCTTTATACAACTGCTGGGTGCAGATGCGCCCGTGTTTCGCCGCTACGTATCGATGGCGATCGCCTATGGTGTGCTGTGCGGTCTGGCCATCACCGCGCTGGTGCCGATCATGCGTCACTTCCTGGCTGGTGATGTCCGGTCGGCTGGTTTGTGGCTGGCCGTGCTGCTGGCCGGCATGGTGGTTTGCTGGGCCTGGCGCCGCATGCTGGAAAGGGCCGGCGTGCGCGTTGGGGTCACCGTGCTGCAAACGGGGCGCCAGCGCATCGGCGCGCATGTGGCGGGTTTGCCGGTCGGCTGGTTCACGCCAGAGAACACGGCCAGGCTGGGCCACGTCGTCACGCAAGGCATGATGCAGGTGGCGCAGCTGCCCGCGCATGTGCTCACGCCCGTGATCAGCGGCGCCATCACGCCGCTGGTGATCGTGCTGGCCTTGTTCGCGCTGCACTGGAGCCTGGGCCTGATCGCTTTGCTGTCGCTGTCTGTACTGGCCGGCGCCTTGCTATTGACCGCCCGCCTGGGCCAGCGTGCCGACGATGCATATCACCGCCAGTTTGCCGCCACCAGTGCGCGCATGGTGGAATTCGCCCAGGCGCAATCGGTGCTGCGCGCCTTCGGCGGCGATGGCGGCGGCACGCGTTTGCTGGAGCAGGCCATCACGGACCAGCGCCAGGCGGGGAGCCGTTTGATTGTGCTGTCGTCCCTGTCGGCCGTGTTCAACGCCTGGGTGGTGCAAGCGATTTTTGGCGCCTTGCTGGTCGCCGGCGCGCTATGGCTGCGAATGGATACGGACAGCGTCATCGCCGTCATCGTGGCGCTGCTGCTGGTGATTCGTTTTGTCGAGCCGCTGCTAGACGTGGCCGCTTATGGCGAAGTGCTGCGCGGCGCACGGGGGCAGCTCGATGCCGTGCGCGATATCCTGGCCGTCCAGCCTTTGCCGCAAGCTGCAGCGCCGCTGGCGCCACGCGATGGTTCGGTCGAGCTGTGCGATGTGCGCATGCGCTACGCACCAGACCAGGCAGAGGTGCTGCGCGGTCTCAGCTTGCACATCGCTCCCGGCAGCATGACGGCGCTGGTGGGCGCGTCCGGCTCGGGCAAGAGCACGGTGCTGCGCCTGATCGCCCGTTTCTTTGACGTCGATGCAGGCAGCGTGCGCGTGGGCGGCGTCGATGTGCGTGAGATGTCCAGTGAACAGCTGGCTGGCCAGATCAGCCAGATTTTCCAGGACAGTTATCTGTTCCAGGGCAGCATCGCCGACAATATCCGCATCGGCAAGCCGGGCGCCAGCGATGCCGAAGTACTGAACGCGGCGCAGCAGGCTGGCGTGAGCGAAATCATCGCCCGTTTGCCTGAGGGTTTGGCGACGGCGGTGGGCGAGGGCGGCGTGCGCCTGTCCGGCGGCGAACGCCAGCGCATCGCCATTGCCCGCGCCCTGATCAAGGATGCGCCCATCTTGCTGGTCGATGAAGCGACGGCTGCGCTGGACGCCGAAAACCAGGCCGCCATCGCCGAGGCACTGGCCCGCCTGCGCGGCAAGCGCACGGTGATCGTCATCGCGCACCAGTTGTCGACGGTGGCCATGGCCGACCAGATCGTGGTGCTCGACGGCGGCCAGGTCAGCGAGCAAGGCGCGCCCGCGCAGTTGAGTGCCAATCGAGGACCTTACGCGCAATTCCTGGCCCAGCGCCAGGCGGCGAAGGGCTGGCGGATTGCCTCAACATCGCAGCAACGCGGGACCGTGCCTTGATCCATTCTGCCTCCAGCCGTTTGCTGCTGCCCGTATTTGTTTTGCTGTGCTGCGCCTCGCTGCTGGTCGGCGCCAGGCAGTTGTCGTGGGCGCAGCTGCTGTCCGGCTCCGGCGACGCCTGGCTGACCGTCACCGCCAGCCGGCTGCCGCGTTTGGCGGCACTGGTGCTGACGGGTGTGGGCTTGTCCGTCTGCGGCGTGATCCTGCAGCAGATCGTGCGCAATAAATTCGTCGAGCCGGCTACCTCGGGCGGCCTCGATGCTGCCAAGCTGGGCATCTTGATCTCGCTCACTTTGATGCCTGGCGTGGGCGCGGTGGGCAAGATGCTGTTCGCGCTGCTGTTCTGCTTTGCCGCCAGCGTGCTGTACGTGGCCATGATCCGCCGCATCCAGTTCAAGAATACGGTGCTGGTGCCCGTGGTTGGCCTGATGTATGGCGGCGTGCTGAGCGCCATTGCCGAGTTCTACGCCTACCGCAACAACATCCTGCAAAACATGCAGGGCTGGTTGCTCGGCGATTTTTCGCGCATCGTCCAGGGCAACTACGAAATCATTTATCTGATCCTGCCCATCGTGGCGCTGGCCTATCTGTACGCGCAGCGTTTCAGCGTGCTGGGCATGGGCGAGGGCATGGCCACCAGCCTGGGCTTAAATTATGGCGCGACGGCGGCGCTCGGGCTGATGCTGGTGGCGGTCACCGTGTCGGCCACGGTGATCACGGTGGGCGCGATTCCGTTTGTCGGCCTGGTCGTACCGAATCTGGTGGCCATGCACTACGGCGAAAACCTGCGCCGTACCTTGCCCATCGTCGCCCTGTACGGCGCCTCGCTGCTGCTGGCCTGCGATATCGCCGGGCGCTTGCTGATCTATCCGTTCGAAGTGCCGATAGGCTTGACGGCGGGCGGCGCGGGCGGCTTGCTGTTCCTGGCCCTGCTGATCTGGAAAAACAAATGATGCGCTTCTCTACTCGGCTGGCCATCTGGCCGCCTTTGCTGCTTCTGCTGGTTCTGCTGGCCCTGGCGGCCACCTTTGTTTTCTGGTCTTCCGGCTTCGATGTCGACTACGTGATCCCCAAGCGCCTGGCGCGCCTGGCCGCCATCGTGATCGGTGGCGTCTGCGTGGCGTTTTCGTCGATATTGTTCCAGACCATCGCCGGCAACCGGATTTTGACGCCGGCCGTGATGGGCTATGAAGCCGTGTACCTGTTGCTGCAGTCGCTGCTGATTTTGTTCATGGGCACGCAGGCGCTGGTGGTGGTCAGCCAGATCAATAATTTCTTCCTGTCCATCGCCTTCATGCTGGCGTATTCCTGGGCCATCCACCGCTGGCTTTTGCACGATGGCAAGAATAATGTGTATTTTTTGCTACTGGTGGGCCTGGTGCTCAGCATGGTGATCGGCACCTTCACCCAATTCGTCCAGCTGCGCATCAGTCCCGGCGAATTTTCCATCCTGCAAGGCTACAGCTATACCTCGTTCAATCGCGCGCAACCCATGCAACTGCTGTATTCGGGTGTGCTGGTGATGGCCGCCTGCCTGGGGGCATGGAAAACCTTGCCGGTGCTGGACGTGCTGTCCCTGGGCCGCGACCAGGCCATCTCGCTGGGCGTGTCTTACCGGCGCTACGTGCAGTGTTACCTGGCCTTGATCGCGCTGCTGGTGGCGGTGTCGACCAGCTTGCTGGGGCCGACCGCCTTCATGGGCATCTTTGTGGCCAACATCACGTATGCGCTGGCAGGCAGCGTGCGGCACAAGCTGACCTTGCCGCTGGGCTGCGCGATTGCCATCGCCATCTTCCTCATGGCCCAGCTGCTGGTCGAGCACGTTTTCAATTACAAGACCACCGTCAGCATCCTCGTCAATCTGGTGTGTGGCGCTTATTTCCTCGCACTCATGGTGCGCAAGCAGGGTAGAGCATGATTACAGTCAAGAATATCCATAAAAGTTACGGCAGCAAGACCGTGCTGTCACAGCTCAGTGTTCAATTTCCCAAAGGGCAAGTCACCTCCCTGATCGGTCCGAACGGCGCAGGCAAGTCGACCTTGCTGATGCTGGTCGCGCGGTTGCTCGATCCCAGCCAGGGCGAGATCCTGCTGGGCGACCGGGCTATTGCCGGCATGCGCACCAGCGACTACGCGCGCCAGGTCGCGACCTTGCGCCAGTCGCCCGACTTCAACCTGCGCCTGACGGTCGAGGAACTGGTGGCTTTCGGCCGCTTTCCCTATAGCCGTGGCGCCCTTACGCCGCAGGACCGGCAAGCCATCGCCGAGGCGATCAGCTTTTTATCGCTGGAAAAGCTGCGCCACGCCTATATCGACGAATTGAGCGGCGGCCAGCGGCAAATGGCCTTCCTGGCGATGACTGTTGCCCAGCAAACGCAGGTGCTGCTGCTGGATGAACCCTTGAATAACCTGGACATGAAACACGCCGTGCAGATCATGCGCGCGCTGCGCCGCCTTTGCGACGAGCAGGGCCGCACCGTGATCCTGGTGGTGCACGACATCAACTTCGCCGCCAATTACTCCGACCACATCGTCGCCATGAAAGATGGCCGGCTCGTCTTCAGCGGCCCCGTGGCCGAGGTGGTGACCGAGCCGCGCCTGCAGGCGCTGTACGAACTGGACTTCGACATCGTGCGCAATGCGCGCGGCTGTCTTTGCAATTATTTCAACCCATCAGGAGAACTGGCATGACCCGTACATTATTCAAGCTGGCCACGTTGAGCCTGGCGCTGGCGGCATTGCAAGCTTGCAGCAAGACGGAACCTGCTGCCGTGGCTCCCCAGTCCGCCTACACACCGATCACCGTCACGCACAAGCTGGGCGATACAGTGATCACACGGCAGCCGCAGCGGGTGGCGGCGCTGGACATGAATGAAGTCGATTTCCTCGACCAGCTGGGCATACCCGTGGCGGGCACGGTCAAAGATTACGTGCCGCATTTCCTGGGCAAATACAAGGATGATGCGAACGTGCAAGACCTGGGCGCCATCGTGCAGCCCAACCTGGAGCGCGTGCACGCACTCAAGCCGGACTTGATCCTGATCACCTCGCTGCAAGCGAATCACTACAAGGAGTTGAGTGAAATCGCCCCGACCCTGCATTTCGACGTCGATTACCGCGACAGCCGCAGCGGGCATATCGATATCGTCAAGCAGCATTTGCTGACCCTGGGGCGCATTTTCGGCAAGGAAGACCTGGCCCGCCAGAAAGCCGCTGAGCTCGACGCTCAGGTTGCCGACGCCAAACACATCATCGAAAACCGTCCCGAAAAAGCCCTGATCGTGCTGCATAACAATGGCGCCTTCAGCGCGTTCGGTGTCAAGTCGCGTTATGGCTTCGTATTCGATGCGCTGGGCGTGAAACCGGCCAGCAGCAAGGTGGAAGCGGGCTTGCACGGCCAGCCGATATCGAGCGAGTTCATCCAGCAAGCCGACCCGGACATCATCTATATCGTCGACCGCACGGCCGTGATGGAGCACCGTCCTGTGATGGATGCCGAGCGCATGGCTAATCCCCTGTTGCGCCAGACCAAGGCCTGGAAGAACGGCCGCGTGGTCTTTGCCGATGCCGACGCCTGGTATATCACGGCTGCCAGCGTAGGTTCGCTGAAGATCGTGATCGATGACGTACTAAAGGCTTACCAATAAATCAAATTTCTATTGAGGGTTTTGCCATCTCGTTCGGGAGATAGATAAGAGCAAACCACATCATCAAAAGGAATCGAGCATGCAACACCGTTTTCACGCAGTATCTTTCAAACCGGCCTTGAGCCGCCAGGCCGCCGCCGTGCGCGCCGTGGTGCTGGGACTTGCCCTGAGCGCTGCTGGCGTGCCCGCGCTGGCCCAGTCCCAGGCCAGCGGCCTGGCCGCAGAAGCGAAAAGCAACTTTAACGTGGCGGCCGGCCCGCTGGGATCGGTGTTGAATAGCTTTGCCACCACGGCCGGTATCGAGTTGACGGCCGATACCAGCTTGCTGCAAGGTAAAAGCAGCAAGGGTTTGTCGGGCAGCTACAGCGTGCGCGAAGGATTTACCGAGCTGCTGCGCGGCCATTCCCTGCATGCCATCCAGCAAGCCAATGGCAGTTATACAGTCAGCCGTTTGGCGCAGCAGGGTGAAGTGGTGATGCCGGGTGTGACGGTGCAGGCTCAGCAGGGTGGGGCCACGCAAGCGTATGCAGGCGGCCATGTGGCGTCCGGCGGCCGGGTCGGCTTGTTGGGCAGCAAGGATTTCATGGAAACGCCGTTCAACACCGTCAGCTATACCGAGCGCTTTATCGAGGACCGCCAGGCGCGCGACATCACCGACGTGATCTCGGCTGTCGACCCGACCGTGTTTAGCACGGGCATGACGGGCACCATCAATGAAAATTATTCGATACGGGGTTTCAGTTCCAGCATCAGCGACGTGACGGTGAATGGCTTGTTTGGTATTTCGCCGTATTACCGGACCTCGCCCGAAATGTTTGAACGCATCGAAGTATTGAAAGGGCCATCGGCCTTGCTCAATGGCATGCCGCCTGGCGGCTCGGTGGGCGGCAGCGTCAACCTGGTGCCCAAGCGTGCAGGCGACGAGCCCTTGACGCGCGCGGCGCTCAGCTACCTGTCCGATTCGCAATGGGGCGGCCATGTGGATCTCGGCCGGCGTTTTGGCGAGCAGAAACAGTTCGGTGCGCGCTTCAATGGCGTGTATCGCAAGGGCAATGGTTCGGTCGACCATCAGAAAAAGGAAACGCAATTGGCTGCGCTGGGCCTGGACTGGCGCGGCGATGGCGCGCGGCTGTCCGCCGACCTGTACCGCAGCGACGACCGCACCGATGGCTTGAACCGGGGCATCAACCTGGCGCCCGGCTTGGGCGTGCCCAGGCTGCCGAAACCGGATACCCTGCTCAATCCCAGCTGGGCCTTTTACGACACCAAGGACAAGGGCGCGACGGTACGCGGCGAACTGGACCTGAGCGAGTCGGTGATGGCCTATGTGGCCATGGGCGCCAGCCAGACCGATTACCATTCGACGGGCGCTTATCTGATCCAGGTATTCAATACGGCTGGCGATTACCGCACCAACCTGGCCGACCTGGCTTTCGAAGTGGACCGCAAATCGGCCGAGCTCGGTTTCAAGGGCAAGTTGCGCACCGGCGATATCGGTCACCAGTGGGCCGTCAACGCCACGCATTACAACCATAGCGATAAACAGTATGGCCGCCGCAATGTGCTGGCCAAGGACTGGATCACCAATCTGTACAACCCTGTCTGGGGTCCGGCCAGCACTTTCAACGCGCCGCAGATTTCGCGGGCGGAACTGCGCCTTTCCAGCGTCGGCCTGGCCGATACCCTGTCCTTTGCGCAAGACACGGTGCAATGGACGCTGGGTTTGCGCCGCCAGGACGTGGTCAGCGATACCTTCAACGTGGCGACCGGCGCGCGCACGGCCCGCTACGAGCAAAGCGCCACCTCGCCCGCGACCGCTTTGCTGGTCAAGCTCACGCCGCAATGGTCGGTCTACGGCAATTACATCGAAGGCTTGAGCCAGGGCAGCACGGCGCCGATGACGGCCGCCAATGCGGGCGAAGTCTTTCCGCCATTCAAGACCAAGCAAAAGGAAGTCGGCCTGAAGTTCGATCTGGGCGAATTCGCCCACACGGCCAGCCTGTATGAAATCAAGCGCCCCAGCAGCTACACGGACCCCGTGACTAACGTGTTTTCCGTGGGCGGCGAGCAGCGCAACCGTGGCGTCGAATGGAGCTTTTTTGGTAGCCCTATACGTACTGTGCGCCTGATGGGCGGCCTGGCTTTTGTGGAACCCAAGCTGACGCAGACGGCCGGCGGTGTCAACCAGGGCAAGCTGGCCACCGGCGTGCCCAAGCTGCAAGCCAAGCTGGGTGCGGAATGGGATACGCCCAGCGTGCCGGGCTTGAGCCTGACGGCCAATGCGACTGCGGCCTCGAAGCAATACATCAATGCCGGCAATACCTTGTGGGTGCCGGGCCGCACGGTGTTTGACCTGGGCGGGCGCTATGCGACGGTTGTAGCGAACCAGCCGATGACGCTGCGGGCCAATGTCACGAACGTCAGCAACAAGGCGTATTGGGCCATGCCGCAATTGACCAGCCTGGGCCTGGGTGCGCCGCGCACCATCCAGATCTCGGCGACGATGGACTTTTAGATTTGCATCAGCAAGGGGTGCTGGCTGGCCGTGTGGAAGTCGCGCCAGACCCGGTTGATGGTGCTGTCTTCACGGGCCGCGTACAGGCCGCACAGGGGATAGAGTTGATTGACGGCTGCGCGCGCGACGGCCGTCAGGTCCAGCGAGGTATCTTGCACCTCGGCCATGTCGGACGCGCTGAGTTCCATGCCAGACGCCACCTTGGCCCAGCTAGTGTCCAGCGCGGCGTAGAAACGGGCGCGAACAGTATCGAAAGCGTGGTGTTTGGCGCGCAGCAGGGCGGCCACTTCGGGCACCTCGATCAGCGGCAAGTCCTTGCCCGCATGCCGGCGGTGGCGGATGCATTCCTGCGCCAGCTGCATGAAATGGCTGGCCATGCCCGCCACATTGGCGGCCAGGGTGACGTAGGCCAGCGAGTAAAACGGGTAGCGGTACAAGGGGCCGTCGGCGCAGGCGCTGGCGGCGTCAATGGTGAAACCGTGTTCCTTGCTGACCCAGGCATCATCGATGCGGTAGCTGTGCGAAGCGCTGGCGCGCATGCCGATGCTGTTCCAGGACGCGATCAGCTGCACTTGCGCAGCCGGCACCAGAAAGGCGCGGATGCGCGGCGCGCCATGTTCATCGAGCACCGGCTGGCCATCGACCCGCAGCACGGCGTTCAAGGTAAAGTGCGTGGCCATGGGTGCGCCGCTGGCGTAATCCCAGCGGCCGCTGATGCGGTAGCCATCGCCATCTTCGTCGGCAAAACCGCTGGGCGCGCCGCTGCCGCCCAGGCAGACGCGGCGCGTGCCGATGATGTCGCGCGCCAGTTCCGGCGTTAAAAATCCCGCAAACCAGCCCGCACCCGCGCACAGGGTCAGCACCCAGCCCACGCTGCCATCGATGGCGGCCACCGCTTCTTCCAGGCGCACCGCTTCGGGCAACGGCAGTTCCGCGCCGCCGCTGGCGCGTGGCGCCAGCATGGTGAGCCAGCCGCGCCGGTGCAGCAAGGCCTGGTGCACGGGATGCAGGAAGCGGGCCGCATCGGCCAGCGCCGCATGGCCGGCGATACGCCGCGCGTCGCGGGCGGAGAGAGGGGAATTGACAGGCTGGATCATGGAACTTGGGTCGATGGCAAAGGCGGGAATTTTCGCACAGCACGGGCCGCTTGTGTTCCCGGCATGGCATGATAGGGCTGTCTTGCAGGTTGATTAACAATCAAGGGGAGAGCATGAAGATAATCGAGGCAGGGCAGGTAGACCAGGCGCTGGCGTTTCCAGCGCTGATCGATGCGCTGGACAATGGCTTTCGCGGCGACTATGGCATGCCGCCGCGCCAGGTGTTTCAGCTCGCTGGCGCGGGCGCTGCGTCGCACGACGGCTTTGCGCTGCTGCCGGCGTGGAACGATAGCTTGATCGGCGTGAAGGCTTTTACTTATTTTCCAGCGAACGAAGCGGCCGGTTTTGCCTCGCTGTATTCCAAGATACTGCTGTTTGACCGCCGTCACGGCGTGCCGCTGGCGCTGGTCGATGGCACCTCGATCACCTACTGGCGCACGGCGGCCGTTTCGGCGCTGGCCTCGCGCTATCTGTCGCGCCCGGAATCGTCCACCTTGTTATTGCTGGGCACGGGCAGGCTGGCGCCTTTCCTGGTAGCGGCTCATCTTTCTGTGCGTGCGCTTAAACGGGTTTTTCTGTGGGGCCGCGACGCCGGCAAGGCCACCGCCTTGCAAGAACGCTTGCAGCGCGACCATCCTGGCGTGGAATTTATCTGCATCGCCGATATTGCGCAGCATGCGGGCCAGGCCGACATCATCGTCAGCGCGACGGGCGCCGCCACGCCGCTGCTGCAGGGCGCGTGGATTGCGCCCGGCTGCCACGTCGACCTGCTGGGCAATCACAGCCCCGACCGGCGCGAATGCGACAGCGCGCTGATCGTCAACAGCACGGTGCATGTCGATAGCCTGGACAATGTGCTGCGCGAGGCGGGCGAGGTATTGATCCCGATAGCCGAAAACGTGTTCAGCGCGGGCGCTATCGCGGGCGAGCTGAAAGATCTGTGCCGCGCTGGCGAGTGTGGCAAACCTGGCCGCCGCAATGCCGCAGAAATCACCGTGTTCAAGGCGGTCGGCACGGCGCTCAGCGACTTGCTGGTGGCGCAGCTGGTGCTGAAGACGGTCGCATCCTGACGACAAGCCTGATCAGGCTTGCGTAATCAGTTTCTCGGTCAGGAAATCGACAAAGGTGCGCAACCGCAGCGGCAGGTGGCGCGCGTGGGGGAATAGCAAAAAGAAGGGGCGCGACCGGCCGCCGTGCTGGGGCAGCAATTCCACCAGCGAGCCGTCGGCCAGCTCGCGCTCCACGATAAAACGGTAGGTTTGCGTGATGCCCGCGCCGCTGCGCGCCAGGGTCACGATGCCCAGCACGTCTTCCGAACAGGTGTAGCCGCCTTTGGTCTCCATTTCCACCGGCTTGCCGCCATCGTGAAATAGCCAGGCGATCTTGCGCCCCGTGCTGGGCAGGTCGAACTGTATGCAGTCGTGCTGGTGCAGCGCGTCCAGCGAAGCAGGTGCGCCGACCCGCTGCAGGTAGGCCGGGGACGCCACCAGCACCAGTTCCGCGTCTTCCAGCTTGCGCGCGATCAGGGTGGAATCGGCCGGCGTGCGGCCACGGATGGCGATGTCATAGCTTTCGGCGGCGAAATCGATATTGCGGTTGCTGACGTGCACGTCGAACGTCACCTCGGGATAGCGTTGCCGGAATTGCGACAGCAGCGGCAGCAGCCGGTAGTGGGAATAGGGCGTGGGCGCGCTGATGCGCAAGGGGCCGACGGGCGCTGCCTGGCCACCCGTCACTTCGCGTTCAGCCTCGCGCAATTGCAGCAGCGCTTCGTGGCATTGCTCGTAATAGCGCCGTCCGCCATCGGTCAAGCGGATTTGCCGCGTGGTGCGCACGAACAGGCGCACGCCCAGCCGTTCTTCCATCCTGGCTATCGAACGGCTGACGGCGGCCGGCGTGACGCCGGCGATATTGGCCGCTTCCGTAAAACTGCTCAGCTCAGCGGCCAGGCAAAACAGTTCGATGCTGCCCAGCTGCATTTCCTCGAAGTTGCGCTTCATGCTATCCCCGCTGTCATCAATTGATTACATGATAGATCAAGTGTTCTTCTATTGCATGTGTTTATCAACATGATGCGCATAAGTATAGTGAGTTCCATGCCAGCCAACACAGTGCTGGCATCCACTCAATACACACTGGAGCAGCAATATGGAAACCAAGAAAACCGTCATCGTCACCGGCGCATCGAGCGGCATCGGCTTTGCCGTCGCCAAGGCTTATCTGGAGCGCGGCTACAACGTGGTCGGCAATGCGCGCACCCTGGCGCGGCTGGAAAGCGCGGCGGCCAAACTGGGCAATCCCGCCAACTTTTTGCCGGTAGCCGGCGATATCGCTTTGCCGGCCACCGCTAGCGCCTTGTTTGAACAGGCCATCGCCGCCTTTGGCAAAGTCGATATCCTGATCAATAATGCGGGCATCTTTATCGCCAAACCCGTCGGCGACTACACGCAGGCAGACGTGGCGGCCATCGTCAGCACCAACTTGATGGGCTTTTTCTACCCATCGCAAGAGGCGGCCCGCCACATGAGCGCCAACCAGCAGGGCCATATCGTCACCATCACGGCCAGCCTGGCGATGCAGCCGAACGCCAAGGTGCCGGCGCTGCTGCCGGTGCTGATCAAGGGCGGCCTGAACCACGCCACGCGTGGACTGGCGCTGGAACTGGCGGCGTCGAATGTGCGCGTCAATGCAGTGGCGCCCGGCATCATTGATACGCCGCTGCACCCGGACGATGCCGGCACCAAAGCCTTTTTGCAAACCCTGTCGCCCAGCGGCGTGACGGGCAGCACGCAAGACATCGTCAACGCCATTCTGTACCTGACCGACTCCAGCTTTACCAGCGGCACTGTGATGGCCGTCGATGGCGGCTCGACGGCCGGTACCTGGTAATCCATCCCCACTATCAGGAGCACTGTCATGCCATACGTAAATATTCGCGTCACCAAAGAAGGCGTCACGGCCGCGCAAAAACTGGAATTGATCGAAGGGACCAGCGATTTGCTGCACCGTGTCTTGAATAAGCATCCTTCCACCACCTTTGTCGTGATCGATGAAGTCGAGACCGATAACTGGGGTGTCAACCGCGAAACGGTGACGACCTTGCGCGCGCGCCAGGCGTTGGAAAAGTAATATTCGGCGGACGGGAAGGCGCTGCCTTGCGTCTTCCCGTCTAGAGGAGGCAGCATGCAAGAAAGCAGCAATACGACGATAGAACACACCGTCCATGCGTATTTTGATGGCGTCTATCGCGGTGACGTGGCGGCGCTGGCCGGGCTGTTTGACATCGACGCGCAAGTGTATGGCGATATCGATGGCCAGCCCTATCACAAATCGGCCAGCAGCTACCTGGCCGGCGTGGCGGCCCGCAAGAGTCCGCACGAGCTGGGCGAACCGTATCGGATGCAGTTGCTGGCGGTGGACAGGCAAGCCAATATCGCCAGCGTCAAGCTGCACTCGCCGATGCTGGGATTCGATTATTATCTCTACCTGTCTTTGCGCCGGCTTGATGGACAGTGGCTGATCGTCAATAAAACCTTTAGCCACGGATCAGCGCAAGAAAAAACGACGCAAGAAAGACCTTGACCTTCCCCTTATGGCAAGGTCTATAGTAGAGTCCATATTGATAGAAAGTTTGATCCTACTCCATACCGTACTGATGAAGCTTACCCGGACATTTCGATTATTCACGGCCTTGGTCGCCATCCTCAGCGTGCTGTTCATGCAGCACGCGGTGGCGGCCTATCTGTGTCCGGGCGCGTCCATGGGAGCTGGCAGCACGGCCTTGATGATGAAGGCCATGCCGGACATGCCAGGCTGCACCGGCATGGATACGGACCAGTCCACCCTGTGCCATGTGTATTCGCAGGGCGATGCCGCCAGGCAGTCGCTGGACAAGCCGCCGGCCGTGGGTCACCCCGCGTTCGTGCCAGTGGTCATGATGCTGAGCCTGGCGATCTTTGATCTGCCCGTGCTGCAGCCCGTTGATCCTCCCGCCTATATTGCGCTGGCGCGGCCCGTCGCGCCCCCGATCGCCATCCGCAACTGCTGTTTCCGCATCTGATCTTCCAGAAGACCTAGTTCGCCATCGGCTTGCCCTTGCCCGCAAGCCGGTGTGGTCCATCGTTTTCTGGAGGTTTTTTTATGGTATCCCCTACTTGCGTGCGTCTTCGTCGACTGATGAAGACGACGCTTGCCATGGCGTGCATGCTTGCCGCTTATGGCGCACAGGCCGAACAGCCTGTCTCTTTTACCGAAGCGCTGCAGCAGGCCGCAGCCCGCTCGCACCAGCTTGACGCCGATGGCCACGCCAGCGTCGCTGCCCGCGAAATGGCAGTGGCGGCCGGCCGGCGGCCCGATCCGATGTTGTCTGCCGGCATAGAGAACTTGCCCGTCAGCGGCAATGACCGCTTTAGCCTGGGCAATGACTTCATGACCATGCGCAAAGTTGGTATTTCGCAGGAACTGACGCGTGCCGACAAGCTGCAATGGCGCTCCGCGCGCCAGGAGCGCGAAGCCGACAAGGCGCTGGCGCAGAAAGACCTCACCCTGGCGTCCTTGCAGCGCGACACGGCCATCGCCTGGCTCAATGTCTATTACACCCGGCAGATGGCGGCTGCGCTGGATAGCCAAACGACCTTGGCACGCCAGGAAATTAGCGCGGCCGAAGCAGCGTATCGCGGTGGCCGGGGTAGTCAGGCCGACGTGCTGGCCGCCAAGTCGGCCTTGCTGGCGCTGGAAGACCGGGGTAGCCAGCTGGCCGGCAATGTGGAAACCGCGAAAAACGCGCTGCTGCGCTGGACGGGCGCTGGCGGGGACGTTGCCGATGCAGGCATGCCTGACGTCAATACCTTGCGCCTCGATACCTCCGCGCTGGCCACTACCCTGGAACATCAGCCGCAGATCGCCGTCCTGAACCGGCAGCAGGATATCGCCCAGGCCGACGCCAGGCTGGCGCAGGCCAACCAGCATCCGGACTGGAGCGTGGAAGTAGCCTTCCAGCAGCGGGGATCAGCGTACTCGAATATGGTGTCCGTCAGCCTGTCGCTGCCCTTGCAATGGGATAAAAAGAACCGGCAAGACCGCGAGCTGGCGTCCAAACTGGCGACCGTCGAACAGGTGAAGGATGAGCGCGATGAACAGTTGCGCGAGCAAGTGTCGCGCACCCAGGGTTTGCTGATCGCCTGGAAGAGCGGCCGCGAGCGTGGCTTGCGCTATGCAACACAGATCGTGCCGGCAGCCGAAGAGCGCGGCACCGCCGTGCTGGCAGCTTACCGGGGCGGCAAGGCTGCCCTGGCCGATGTGCTGGCGGCCAGACGCAATATCGCCGACATGCGGCTGCAGCAATTGCAGCTGAACATGGAAACGGCCCAGCTCTGGGCGCAACTCGATTTTCTTTTTCCCGATACGAATCTGGCACGGCAGGAGTCCAAATGAACAGCAATAAAAAAATTACCCTGGCCTTGACGGCTGTCGTCATTGCCTTGGCTGGCGTTGGCTATGGCGCGTATCAACTGGGCGCACGGCAAGGTGTGCAGCCGGATGGCAAGGCGGCCGCGATGGCCGCGCCAGCCGCGAAAAAACCCCTGTACTGGCACGACCCGATGGTGCCGGGCCAGCGTTTCGACAAGCCGGGCAAGTCGCCCTTCATGGACATGCAACTGGTGCCCGTGTATGCACAGGAAGGTAGCGGGGGCGATGATGGCGGCGTCAGCATCAGCCCCAGAGTCGAACAAAACCTGGGCGTGCGCACGGCCACAGTGACGCGTGGAAAACTGGCGTCGGGCTTTAGCGCCGTCGGCAACGTGGCCTTTAATGACCGCGACGTGGCCATGGTGCAGGCGCGCAGCGGCGGCTTTGTCGAGCGCCTGTATGCGCGCGCGCCGCTCGACCCGGTGAAAAAAGGCCAGGCGCTGGCCGAGGTTTATGTGCCCGACTGGGTGGCGGCGCAGGAAGAATACCTGGCGGCACGCAGCATGGCGGGCAGCGATACGGCGGGCCTGGTCGACGGCGCGCGCCAGCGCATGCGCCTGGCCGGCATGAGCGAAGGCCAGATCCATGGCGTGGAAAGCAGCGGCAAGGTGCAAGCACGTTTGACCATTACGTCACCGATCAGCGGCGTGATCGCCGAACTGGGCGCCCGTGAAGGCATGACCATGGCGATGGGCGCACCCTTGTTCCGCATCAATGGCTTGTCTACCGTGTGGGTCAATGCAGAAGTGCCGGAAAACATGCTGGGCCAGCTGCGTCCGGGCGACGCCGTGGAGGCGCAGGCGCAAGCCTTGCCGGGCAGCGTCTTCAAGGGCAAGGTGAGTGCCATTTTGCCCGAAATTAATCCGACCACGCGCACCGCCACGGCCCGCATCGAACTGGCCAATCCGGGCGGCCAGCTGCTGCCCGGCATGTTTGCCAGCGTGACGTTTGGCGCTGAGCGGGGCGCCGATGTCTTGCAAGTACCATCGGAAGCCGTGATACAGACCGGCACGCGCAGCGTCGTCATGCTGGCGCAAGCGGGCGGCAAGTTCAAGCCGGTCGACGTGGAAACTGGCAGCGAAGGCAATGGTTTCACGGAAATACGCAAGGGTTTGAACGAAGGCCAGCAAGTGGTGACCTCGGCCCAGTTCCTGGTCGATTCCGAAGCCAGCCTGAAGGGCACGGAGACGCGCATGGGCGGCATGGACAAGATGGATGGCATGCAGATGGATGGCATGCAGATGGATGGAATGAAGATGAAACCGGCAGAGCAAGCGGGCGTTGCCAGCCATCATGGCGTAGGCAAGGTCGAGCAGATCGGCAAGGAAAACATCACCATATCGCACGGCCCGATTGCGTCCCTGCAATGGGGGCCGATGACGATGGGCTTCAAGCTGCCGCCCACGGGCTTGCCCGCCAATATCAAGCTGGGCACGCAGGTGGCCTTCGATATCAGGAAAGGCGAGGGCGGTTTCCAGATCATCACGATTGCGCCAGCTAAAGAGATGCCGATGGACATGTCCATGGGTGGTATGAAGATGCCGATGGCCATGCCGGGAGCGTCCAAATGATTGCCAAACTGATACGCTGGTCTATCGGCAACCGTTTCCTGGTCTTGCTGGCGACCGTGTTTATCGCCGCCTGGGGCATCTGGTCGCTGAGCCGCACGCCGGTCGATGCCATCCCCGATCTGTCCGACGTGCAAGTCATCATCCGCACGACCTATGCGGGGCAGGCGCCGCAAATCGTCGAGAACCAGGTGACCTATCCTTTGACGACCACCATGTTGTCGGTGCCGGGCGCCAAGACCGTGCGCGGCTATTCCTTCTTCGGCGATTCCTTCGTCTACGTGCTGTTCGAAGATGGCACGGACCCGTACTGGGCCCGTTCGCGCGTGCTCGAATACCTGAACCAGGTGCAGTCGCGCCTGCCCGCCCAGGCCAAGACGGCGCTGGGACCGGACGCTACGGGCGTGGGCTGGGTGTATGAATATGCGCTGGTCGACCGCAGCGGCAAGATGGATCTGTCGCAGCTGCGCGCCTATCAGGACTGGTTTTTGAAGTACGAGCTGAAAGCCGTGCCGAATGTGTCGGAAGTGGCCAGCATAGGCGGCATGGTGCGCCAGTATCAGATCGTGCTGGACCCGGACAAGCTGCGTGGCTACGGCATCACGCATGGCAAGGTGATCGATGCAGTGCAAAAGGCCAACCAGGAAACCGGCGGTTCCGTGCTGGAACTGGGCGAGGCCGAATACATGGTGCGCGCTTCCGGTTATCTGCAATCGCTGGACGATTTCCGCAAGATACCGTTGATGACGACGGCGGCCGGCGTGTCCGTGCGCCTGGGCGATGTGGCCCGTATCCAGCTGGGGCCGGAAATGCGGCGCGGCGTGGCGGAACTGAATGGCGAAGGCGAAGTGGCGGGCGGCGTGATCATCATGCGCTCCGGCAAGAATGCCTTGCAAACTATAGACCTGGTGAAAGCCAAGCTGGCGACGCTCAAGCAAAGTTTGCCGCCTGGCGTGGAAATCGTGCCGGTGTACGACCGCTCCAAGCTGATCAAGCGCGCGGTGGATAATCTGCAGCACAAGCTGATCGAGGAATTCATCGTCGTCGCCGTCGTGTGCGCGATCTTTTTGCTGCACCTGCGTTCGGCGCTGGTGGCCATCATCTCGCTGCCGCTGGGCATCCTGATCGCCTACATCATCATGTATTACCAGGGCGTCAATGCCAACATCATGTCGCTGGGCGGCATCGCGATTGCCATCGGCGCCATGGTCGACGCGGCCGTGGTGATGATAGAAAACGCGCATAAACATATCGAAGCCTGGCTGGAAGCCCATCCGGGCCAGAAGCTGGAAGGCGAGGCGCACTGGAAGGTCATAGCTGACGCGGCCGTGGAAGTGGGGCCGGCGCTGTTCTTTTCCTTACTGATCATTGTGCTGTCCTTTATCCCCGTGTTTACCCTGGAAGCGCAGGAAGGGCGCTTGTTTGCCCCGCTGGCCTTGACCAAGACCTATGCGATGGCGGCCGCGGCCGGCATGGCGGCCACGCTCATTCCGGTATTGATGGGGTATCTGATACGCGGCCATATCCCGCCTGAACACAAGAATCCGATCAACCGCTGGCTGACTGCCATTTACCGCCCGCTGCTGGAAATCGTGCTGCGCCGGCCAAAAACCACCTTGCTGGCCGCTGGCCTGATCGTGGCGGCCACCTTCTGGCCGCTGGCGCGCCTGGGCGGCGAATTCATGCCCCCTCTTGACGAAGGCGATTTGCTCTACATGCCATCGGCCTTGCCTGGCATAGGCGCGGGCAAGGTCGCTGAATTGCTGCAACAGACGGACCGCCTGATCAAGACCGTGCCGGAAGTGGAAAGCGTGTTCGGCAAGGCGGGCCGCGCGGAATCGGCCACCGATCCGGCGCCGATGGAAATGTTTGAAACCACCATACAGTTCAAGCCGCGCGATCAATGGCGGGCGGGCATGACCACCGACAAGCTGGTGGCCGAACTGGACCGCGTGGTGAAAGTGCCGGGGCTGTCGAATATCTGGGTGCCGCCTATCCGCAACCGCATCGACATGTTGGCCACCGGCATCAAAAGCCCGGTCGGCATCAAGGTGGCGGGCGTGGACCTGCATGAAATCGACCGCATCACGGCGCAGATCGAACACGCTGTCAAAGGCGTGCCTGGCGTGTCGTCCGCGCTGGCCGAACGCTTGAATGGCGGGCGCTACGTCGATATCAAGATCGACCGCGATGCGGCGGCCCGTTATGGCATGAATATCGCTGACGTGCAAAGCATCGTCGCCAGCGCCATCGGCGGCGACAATATCGGCGAAACGGTGGAAGGCTTGCAGCGCTTCCCCATCAATGTGCGCTACCCGCGCGAAGTGCGCGATTCCGTTGAAAAGCTGCGCGAATTGCCGGTGCTGACGGAACGCGGCGCGCAGATCCGTCTTGGCGACGTCACCACCATCCGTATCGACGATGGCCCGCCCATGCTGAAAAGCGAAAATGCGCGCCTGTCGGGCTGGGTGTATGTGGATATCCATGGCCGCGACCTGAGTTCGGCCGTGCAGGCGATGCAGCAAGTGGTCAACCGCGAAGTCAAGCTGCCGGCCGGTTATTCCGTTTCATGGTCGGGCCAGTTCGAATACCTGGAACGGGCCACGGCCAAGCTCAAGGTGGTGGTGCCAGCGACCCTGCTGACGATTTTCGTGCTGCTGTATATGACCTTCAAGCGCATCGATGAAGCGGTGCTGATCATGGGTACCTTGCCGTTTGCGCTGGCGGGTGGCATCTGGCTGCTGTGGGCGCTTGGCTACCACTTGTCGGTGGCCAGCGGCGTGGGCTTTATTGCCCTGGCGGGGGTCTCGGCGGAATTTGGCGTGATCATGCTGCTGTATCTGAAACATGCCTGGGACGCGCGGCTGGCCAAGGGCACGCAGTGCGAGGCCGATTTGCTCGATGCGATACGCGAAGGCGCCGTTCTGCGCGTGCGGCCCAAGGCCATGACGGTGGCCGTGATGATCGCCGGCCTGGTGCCGGTGATGCTGGGCACGGGCACCGGTTCGGAAATCATGCAGCGCATTGCAGCGCCCATGGTGGGCGGCATGATCACGGCGCCCTTGCTGTCGATGTTTGTGGTGCCCGCCGTTTATCTGCTGATACGGCGCCGGGCAATCAGGAAGGCGGCCAAGGAGGCGCGCGCATAAAGATGTTGTGCGTTTAAGACAGTGTTCAGCCAGGAAGTGCTTTTTCTTTCTTTTAGTCAATTAAAGCAGTGGTTGTGACTTTTGGTGAGATTGTCAGAGAGGCAAAAATTTATAATTGCATTAAGGAAAGTAACTTGCCAAAAATCAATTTGCGAGCACGTCCTTGATTCCATCTCTCTTAAGGGCATTATGAATAAGAATAAACCTGGCGCACTGTTGATCGCTGCGCTGATCGCCGCGTCTTTGGCTGGTTGCGCCACCGAATCGTCAAAAGCGCTGGCCGTTCCGACTGTGGCCAGCGCCGAACGTCCTTACGTTGGTCCGCGTACCGCGATCGCGGTTGGCAAGTTTGATAACCGCTCCAGCTTCATGCGCGGCATCTTTTCCGATGGCGTCGATCGCCTGGGTAGCCAGTCGAAAACGATTTTGATTGCACATCTGCAAACGAGCAACCGTTTCAACGTGCTGGACCGCGACAATATGGCGGAAATCAAGCAGGAAGCGGACTACAAGAAACAAGGCCAGAACATCAAGGGTGCCGATTTCGTTATCACCGGCGACGTGACCGAATTCGGCCGCAAGGAAGTGGGCGATCATCAGCTGTTCGGCATCATGGGCCGTGGCAAGACGCAAGTGGCATACGCCAAGATCACCTTGAACGTGGTCAATATCTCGACCTCGGAAGTGGTGTACTCGAGCCAGGGCGCGGGCGAATACAGCCTGTCGAACCGTGAAGTGCTGGGCTTTGGCGGTACGGCAAGCTACGACGCCACCCTGAACGGCAAGGTATTGGATCTGGCGATGCGCGAAGCTGTCGAGCGCCTGGTTGCCGGTGTTGAAGCTGGCGCATTGCGCAAACAATAAGGTCAGCCATGAAACAGATCGTGATGAAAAAGAGCGCCGCTCTGCTGGCGCTGGCCGCCTGCGCCGTATTGACCGGTTGCGCTACGCAATCGAAGTCCCTGTACCAATGGGAAAGCTATCAGCCGCAGGTATATCAATACCTGAAAGGTGAAAGCCCTGAGCAGCAGATCGCGGCGATGGAAAAAGACTTGCAACTCATCAGCGCCAAGGGCAACCAGACCCCGCCGGGTTTCCATGCCCACCTGGGCATGTTGTACTCGATCACCGGTAAAACGGATGAAGTCGCGACGCAATTCGAAGATGAGAAAAAACTGTTCCCCGAGTCGGCTGGCTATATGGATTTCTTGCTGGGTAAATTGAAAAAAGGTGAGAAATTATGATGTCACGTATCTTGAAACTGGCTTTGTGCCTGGTCCCGGCCATGCTCGCAGTCGGTTGCGCCAGCCACAAGCAGGCGGCATATGACTATACTGCGTTCAAGGCAGCCAAGCCCCGTTCCATCGTGGTCTTGCCACCGTTGAACGACTCGCCGGAAGTCAACGCCGGCAACAGCGTGTATGCGCAAGTGTCGTATCCGCTGGCCGAGGCTGGTTATTACGTGCTGCCGGTGGCTGTCGTGAGCGAGACGTTCAAGCAGAACGGCTTGACCGATGCCCACGACATCCATGGCGTTGAAGCCAAGAAGCTCAGCGAGATCTTTGGCGCGGACGCTGCCCTGTACATGACCATTGCCCGCTACGGTTCGACCTATACAGTGGTTGACAGTGTCAGCGTGGTATCGGTCAAGGCCAAGCTGGTCGACCTGAAG
The DNA here is from genome assembly GCF_014200675.1 of Janthinobacterium saanense. Taxonomy (GTDB): domain Bacteria; phylum Pseudomonadota; class Gammaproteobacteria; order Burkholderiales; family Burkholderiaceae_D; genus Janthinobacterium. Next base: position 27,824 of record NZ_JACHCI010000035.1, read on the forward strand.
ACGGGTACCTTGTTGTGGGAAGGCGTGGCCAGCGCATCGAGCAATGAAGGCAATAACAGTGGCGGCGGTGGCCTGGTGGGCATGCTGGTGGCAGCTGCTGTCAAGCAGATCATCAACAGCTCGACCGATGCCAGCCATCCGGTTGCAGGCGTGGCCAATGCGCGTTTGCTGTCCGCCGGCTCGCCGAACGGCTTGCTGTACGGTCCGCGTTCGCAGCGTTATCTGGCGCAGTAATCCTGCCTGGTATGCATGCAAGCCCCTGATGTTTCAGGGGCTTTTTTATTTGTTGATTAGCGCTGATCTTCATCTTTGCCGAACCGTCCTGCCTGCCAATGGTCCAACCTAGTGCAGCATAACGCTGCCGATACCAACGGGGGCGG
>NZ_JACHCI010000036.1 GCF_014200675.1 Janthinobacterium saanense
TTGCACGCTCCAGTTTGTGGCGGTGCAATCATCATAAAAGGTGTTACCCATGTCTCCCGACAAGTGTTACCTATGTGTCCCGGCCATACACCCTCCGGGTACGACCCCGGCCGTTCACGGGTTTTTTCCTAAAACCCTTGCACGAGTAAATCGAGCGCCTTGCGCACCTGCGCATCTTCCATCCCCAGCAAATTATCGCCCACATACCATTCCACATAGCTGTGGCCGGGCAGGGCGGCGTGGCTGGCGCGGCCAAACAGCCAGATGCCGTGTTCGCGCGCCACCTGGTTGCGGATGGCGATGGCTTTCTCGCGCGAGACGGGCAGATGCAGATGCAGCATGTTCGCCTGCGGGCTGGCCGGATTGACGGCGATGGCAGGGTAGTCGCGCAGTACTTCGTACAGCCACTGGGTGCGTTCGAAGTAGCGCGGCATGTCGGCCAGGCGCGCATCGAACTGCATGGCGGCGGCCACCACGTAAGGGGTGCGGTGGATGATGTTGCCGCCCTGGCGGCGGAACCATTCGCGCGCGCGCTCCACAAACTGGCGGCTGCCAGCCAGCACGGCGCCGCCCAGGCCGCCTATGCCCTTGTACAGCGACACATACGTCGAATCGAAGCCGGCGCAGATGGCGGGCAGCGGCTGGCCGAACGCTGCCTGCGTTTCCCACAGGCGGGCGCCATCCATATGCAGATGGATGTTGTTGTCGCGGCAGTAGCGCTTGATGGCTTCCAGCTCGTCCCACGACGGGGTTTGACCACCGATTTCACGCATCGGCAGTTCCAGCTGCACCGCACCCAGCGCATCGGGTACGGCGCGCAGGTCGGCCACCGTCCAGGGCCGGTGCGGATCGCCGATGATCAAGCCCTTGAAATGGTCGAGCAATTCATGGTTGCCCCGCTCGTGGCGCAAGATGTGCGAGGTCGGGTGCAGGGCCACCAGGCGCGAACCGCGGTCCTGGCACGCCAGGCGCAAGGCCGTTACCTGGGTCATGGTGCCCGTGATGCAGAATACGGCTGCCTCGTAACCGAGCAGGCTGGCGATCTTGTGCTCGAACTGTTCGATCAGCGCACCTTCGCCATAGGTATCGTGCGCTACCTGATTGGCGCTGCACCAGGCGGCCATGGCGGCGAAGGTGTCGGCCGGCGTGGGCTGGCGGTGGCCAGGCAGGACGGTGTGGCAAAGCTGGCGCAGTTCGGTCTCGGTCAAGATCTTCTCCGTGGATGACGATTACAGGGTGGCGGTGGCCAGTTTGGCGCCGAAGCCGATGAACATGACGCCCACGCCGCCGCCCATGCCGGCCGACAGGCGGCGACGGCGGCGGAAGGTGTCGGCCAGGCGGGCGCCCGCGAAAATGATGGCGGTCAAATAGCTAAAGCTGCAAATCTGGCAAATCAGGCCCAGGCCGATGAAGGATATGGCCGGCGAGTGGAATTGCGGATCGACGAACTGGATGAAGAAGGAAATGAAGAACAAAATGGCTTTCGGATTCATCAGGCTGATGATCAGGGCCTTGCGGAAGGGGTTGGCCTCCTTGATCTGCACGGGCGCAGTATCGCCAGCGCTGTCGGCGGCCGCGCCGGCGCGCAGCTTGCGCCAGCAGCCGATCAGCATTTGCAGGCCGATCCAGCCCAGATAGGCGGCGCCGACGAATTTGATCACGTGGAACAGGGCCGGACTGGCTTTCAGCAAGGACGCCACGCCGCAGGCGGACAGCACCATCAAAATAATGTCGCCGACAAAAATGCCGCACGCGCCCTGGTAGGCGGTGCGCACCCCGCGCTGGGCGGCTACCGACAGCACGTACATGGAATTGGGGCCGGGCAGGATGACGATAAAGATCGTGCCGAGTAAAAAAGTCCAGAAATCGGTAATGCCAAAGTTGGCGTGCATCAGGGCGTTCATGTATTTCCAGATAATAGATAGGGAGCAGAGGCGGCGGGGAGCGGCGCAAACCGCTATTTTACTTGTTTTAGGCCGTGCTCTGGACTCTGCGCAGCCGGTAAAATAGCTGCTGGCATCGTCCCCCCGTAAGTTTGAACGCGACGGATTGAACCTTTTTATGCCGGCACGGTATAAACGGTTGAAAATGGAGAATTGTCGATGTTCGGATTACTGAGAAAAAATACCGAGTCGCCGCAGGCCAGGTCTGGCCCTGGGCGCGATGAATCGGGCGACTTGCGGCTGATAGGCCAGATCGTCGATGGCGACCGGCGCGCCTTCGAGACCTTGTACCGCGCATATTTTTCGCGTCTGGCACGATTTCTTGACCGCATGACACACAATACGGCGCTGATCGAAGAAATTATCAACGATGCGATGCTGGTCGTGTGGCGCCGCGCCGACACGTTTGACCGCAGTTGCAAGCTGTCGACCTGGGTCTTTGCCATCGCCTACCGCACGGCGCTGAAAGCGATACAGCATCGCGATGAACCGGTCGATGCCGATCCGGATTTGCTGTTTGGCGATGCCATGTACGAGCCGGAAGCCGGCTTCAGCCAGCAGCAATTGCAGCAGCGCGTGGCGCAGGCGCTCGATCTGCTGCCGCTGGAGCAGCGCATGGTGGTCAACCTCACGTATTACCACGGCATGGCCTATGAAGAGATCGCAGGCATCATGGAATGCCCGGTCAATACCGTCAAGACGCGCATGTTCCATGCCCGGCGCCGCTTGAAAACCTTGCTGGCCGATACGGCGGAGTAAATGATGAAGACAGGAAAAATAGTGGAAATCGACGCATCGACCCACCAGAAAGTACAAAAGCTCTTGCCCTGGATGCTGGATGCTACCTTGAGCGGCGCCGAACGGTCCATGGTGTCTGAGCATCTGCTGCAGTGCGCAGAATGCCGCGCCGACCTCGATTGGCAGCGCCAGGTGCAATCGGCCCGGCCAGCCATGCAGGCAGAACCCGATGTGGAGCGCGCCTTTGCCGCGCTCAGCGCACGGCTCGATCCTGTGGTGCGTTCGCCTCGTCCCAGGCAGGGAATCGTCGCCTGGCTGCATCATGTCTGGCACAGCCTGCGCCCATCGCCGTGGCAGCACTGGGCGATGGCGGCGCAATGTGCGCTCATCGTTGGCCTGGGACTGGTTTTGTTCAAGGCCCCCCCGGATGCGCCGGGCCAGTTCCACGCGCTGTCGGCCACGCCGTCGCCGGCGGAAAACGCCGCCGCCGCCGGTAATGTGATGGTGCTGTTCAAGCCAGAAACGCCAGAGCGCGAACTGCGCCGCATCCTGCAGGCGCATGGCGCCCACATCGTCGACGGCCCGACCGTGACCGATGCTTATGTGCTCTACCTGCCGCCGGCAGGGCGCGATGCGGCGCTGGCCGCCTTGCGCCGGGAGCTTGCCGTGGCGCTGGCGGAGCCGCTCGATGGTGGAGCGGGGCGGTGAAGCCGGGCCTAACTGCCTTGCTGCTGGCGGCGCTGCTGGCCTGTACGGCGTCCGCTGCATCGGCGCAGTCGCAGCCTGTCTCTGCGCCCGGCGAACAAGTCGCTGAGGAGCGCCAGGTGCTGGTCATGCTGCATTTGCCGGCGCCGCATTTCCGGCCTGATTCCGGCTATTCCGGCGCCTACACCGACAATACGGGCCATGGCGCGCGGCGCCGTATCGCGGCCGAACTGGCGCAGCGCCATGGCTTGACCTTGCTGTCGGACTGGCCCATGCCGGTGCTGGGCATCGACTGTTATGTGATGCAAGCGCCGCCCGGCGTGGCGCGGCAAAACGTGGTGGCGCAACTGGCGGCCGACCCGCGCGTGGAATGGGCCCAGCCCATGGCCAGTTTCAACGCACTCGATAGCGGCGGTGTGCATGACCCTCTGTATGCAACCCAGCCGGCCGCGAAGTTCTGGCATATCGCCGAACTGCATGCGCACGCCACGGGCAGCCGGGTGCAGGTGGCGGTGATCGATAGCGGCGTCGAAAGCGACCATCCCGACCTGGCGGGGCAGGTGACGCAGCAAGAGAACTTTGTCGATGGTTCGCCGTACGCTGCGGAAAAGCACGGCACGGCGGTGGCAGGGATTATCGCCGCCAAGGCCGGCAACGGCATCGGGATTGAAGGAATAGCGCCCGGTGCGCGGCTGATGGCCTTGCGCGCCTGCTGGGAAGAAGCTGATCATGGCACGCGCTGTAACAGTTTTACCCTGGGCAAAGCCTTGAATTTCGCGCTGCTGCACAAGGCGCAGGTCATCAACATGAGCCTGGGCGGACCATCCGATATTTTAATGAAGCGCCTGGTCGATGTGGCCCTGGCACGTGGCGTGACGGTGGTGGCGGCCGTCGATCCGCAACTGCCGGGCGGCGGCTTCCCGGCCGCGTATCCGGGCGTGATCGCGGCCGCCAATGACCATGCGCAGGCGTCGATTCCCGGGCTGGTGGTCGCACCTGGCCTGGATATTCCCACCACCGTGCCGGGCGGGCGCTGGGCTCTGGTCAACGGCACCTCGTTTGCTGCCGCCCATGTCACGGGCATGGCCGCCTTGCTGGCTGGCCTGCATCCGAACGTGGCCGTGAAACGCAGCGATTTCTGGGGCGGCAGCAATCTGGCCGGTGGTATCGATGCCTGCGCCACGGTCTTGCACGCCATGCCGCACGCGGCTGGAGATTGCGCTTGTGCCTGCGCTCCCGTACTATCGGCCAAGGCGAACAAAACCACTGAATAAATGACCCCTGCCGTAGCACGCCGCAGCCTGGCGCTCCTGATGTTATTCCACCTTGGCGGCGCGCTGGCGCAGTTGAGCACCACCGCATCCATCGTGTCCGATTACCGCGCGCGCGGCGTCTCGCTCAGCGATGGCGAAGCGGCGCCGCAGCTGACCCTCAATTACGATCATCCGCGGGGCTGGTATCTGGGCGGCTTCGCCAGCAGGGTCAATTTGCGCGGCGTCGAAGACAGCACCCAGCTGATTCCGTATGCCGGTTATGCCCACTTGCTCAGCCCTGGCCTGAGCTGGGAAGCGGGCGCCAGCAAGTCCTTTTTCCAGCGCGGCGCAAAGTATGCATATGCCGAAACCTTCATCGGCCTGGCGACAGAAAACCTCAGCGGCCGTTTGTCGTATGCGCCGCATTATTTCGGCAAGAAGGACGGTACACTATATGCTGAACTGAATGGCAATGCGCCCTTGAACGACAGCGTGCGCCTGGTCGCCCATCTCGGCTTGCAGCGTTCTCCTTCGCCACCGGGGATAGCCTTGCCCACGCCAACTTATCGGGCAGATCTGCGCCTGGGCCTGAATGTCGATATCGCATCGTGGAGGCTGCAGCTGGCCTGGCTGGCGGCGCAAAAGAAGCACCCGGCCTATGTCTACCGCGACGGCGGTAATCCGCAGACCTGGGTCAGCAGTGTTGGGTATGAGTTTTAAAAACCGAGTTTTAAAAATAATTTGAAAATTTTGCGTTTGGCTTAAACCTTTTTTCTCCGGCGCGGCATAGACGGTGGCAAGTTCCCCCACCTACCGAGCAAAGAGAGAAAAAAATGAACGCACAACTGAACACAAAACGTATCGCCGGCCTGTTGACGGCGGCTGGCCTGGCCACCACCCTGGTTGCCTGCGGTGGCGGTGGCTACAATTCTTCGAGCCCATCGGCGCCAGTGGTGCCGGCAGCGCCTGCCGTGGGCGCGACCTTCGCCGCCAAGGCGCTGGTATCGGATATCCCCGGCGTGGCGCCGACCACCGATGCGAACCTGATCAATGCCTGGGGCCTGGTTTTCAATCCGACCGGCGCCTCGTGGATTGCCAACGCCGGCACCTCGACCTCGACCCTGTATGACGGCAACGGCGTCAAGCAAAGCCTGGTGGTCAGCGTCAACCCGGGCGCGCTGGGTGCGGCCAAGCCGACCGGCATCGTGTTTAGCGGCAGTGCGACCGACTTCAAGATCAGTTCCGGCGGCGCGACTGGCCCTAGCCGTTTCATTTTCTCTGGCCAGGCTGGCACCATCGCTGCCTGGGCGCCCACCGTCGATGGCACGCATGCCTTGACGATAGTCGACAATGGCGCCAGCGGCGCCGTCTACAAGGGCCTGGCGATCGCCAACGCGAATGGCGCCAACCTGATTTACGCCACCGATTTCAAGAATAACCATATCGACGTGTTCGACGCGAACTTCCAGCCTGTCACCCTGGCGGCTGGCTTCAAGGATCCGGCCGTGCCGGCAGGTTACGCGCCTTACGGCATCCAGACCGTGGGCACCAGCATCTTTGTCAGCTATGCCCAGCAGGATGCGACGGGCAAGATACAGGTGAAGGGGGCTGGCCTGGGCATGGTCAGCCAGTTCGACACCAGCGGCAAATTGATCAAGGACCTGGTACTGCCGGGCGGCGTGCTGAACGCGCCATGGGGCCTGGCGGTGGCGCCAGCCAACTTCGGCACCTTCAGCAATAATCTCCTGGTGGGCAATTTCGGCGATGGCAAGATCAACGCCTTTGACGTGAGCAGCGGCAAACTGCTGGGCACCGTCAGCGACAGCACGGGCGCGCCGCTGGTGATCGATGGCTTGTGGGCGCTGCAGTTCGGTAACGGCGTCTTGAGCCAGCCGACCAACACCCTGTTCTACACAGCTGGCCCGCAAGGCACGACGCACGGCCAGTACGGCCGTGTCGACTTCGTTAAATAAGAGCTTAGTGCGCTGCGAATCCCGCGTGGAATTGCAGCGCCGCCAGGTTGGCGTAGATGCCACCCAAGGCGACCAGTGAAGCATGGGTGCCCGTTTCGACGATCTTGCCGTCTTCCATCACGACGATGCGGTCGGCGCGCTGCACAGTCGCCAGGCGGTGGGCGATGATGACGGTGGTGCGGCCCACCATGGCCGCTTCCAGCGCCGTTTGCACCAGGCGTTCCGATTCCGCGTCCAGCGCGCTGGTGGCTTCATCGAGCAGCAGCAGCGGTGGATTTTTCAGCAGGGCGCGGGCGATGGCGATGCGCTGGCGCTGGCCGCCAGACAGGCGCACGCCGCGCTCACCCAGGAACGATTTATAGCCATTCGGCAGGCGCTCGATGAATTCGTGGGCGGCCGCCATTTTCGCGGCGGCGATCACTTCTGCATCGCTGGCGCCGGCGCGGCCATAGCGGATATTTTCCATCGCGTCGGCCGAGAAAATCACCGTATCTTGCGGCACGATGCCGATGGCGTCGCGCAGGGTGTGCAAATCGAGCTGCTTGATATCGACGCCATCGAGGCGGATAGTGCCGCTTTGCGGGTCATAAAAGCGCAGGAAGAGCTGGAACAAGGTGGTCTTGCCGGCGCCGGAAGGGCCAACCACGGCTACGGTTTCGCCAGGCTGGATATCGAGGCTGACATGGCTCAAGGATGGCGTATCCGGGCGTGATGGATAGTTGAACGAGATATCGTTCAGGCTCAGGGCCGCGCCATTGGCGGCGCGCGGCGGCAGCACCAAAGGCGACGCTGGCGATTGAATTTCGGACTTGACGGCCATCAGTTCGAGCAGGCGTTCGGTGGCGCCGGCGGCGCGCTGCGCTTCGCCCATCACTTCGGACAGGGCGCCGATGGCGCCGGCCAGGATCGAGGCGTACAGGATGAACTGACCCAGTTCGCCGCCCGTCATCGAGCCTTCCAGCACGGCGCGCGCACCCAGCCACAGCACGAACACGATGCTGCCGAACACCAGCAGAATGGCGATCATGGTCAGCACGGCGCGCGCGCGGATGCGGCGCATGGCGGTGGTAAACGCGCTTTCCACCGAGTCGCCAAAGCGCGACGATTCAATTTTCTCGTGCGTAAATGCCTGCACGGTCGGCATGGCGTTGAGGATTTCACCAGCCATGGCCGAGGCGTCGGCGATGCGGTCTTGCGAATCGCGCGACAGCTTGCGCACCTTGCGGCCAAACATCACGATGGGCACGATGACCAGCACCAGCAAACCGATGATGATGCCCGACAGCTTGGGGCTGGTAATGAACAGCATCACCAGGCCGCCCACGAACAGCAGTATATTACGCAGCGCCATCGAGATGCTGGTGCCGACCACCGCTTGTATCAGGGTGGTGTCGGTGGTGATGCGCGACAGGACTTCACCGGTCTGCGTGGTCTCGAAAAATTCGGGGCTTTGCGTGACCACGTGGCGGTACACGGCGCTGCGGATATCGGCCGTGACCCTTTCGCCCAGCCACGACACCATGTAGAAACGCGCCGCCGTGGCCAGCGCCAGGATGGACGCCACGCCGAACAGGGCCAGGAACACCAGGTCCACATGCTGTATGCTTTTCGAACCGGCCGCGCCGCCGAAACCCAGGTCTATCATCTGCTTGAACGCGGCGGGGATGGCGAGAGTGGAGGCAGCCGCCACCACCAGCGCAATACCGGCCAGGAAGAACTGCTTGCGGTAGGGCGTCAGGAAGGGCAGCAAACCCTTGAGGGCGGCCAGACTGCCTTTTTTCAATTCGCGGCTGGCGCCGGCATCGGAAGGTGACGTTGCTGCAGGAGCGTTGTTGCTGTTGCTGGCGCTGTTGGTATCGGTACTGGTTGTCATTGTTTTCCGCTTTGATGATGGTCTTGTTGCGTCGTTCTTGTTCAGTATTACTTATAACTTCATCGGCTGCACATAACCCGTCATTTCCAGGTAGGCGTGGCCTGCCGGCTTGCCGTCGCGCTGCACCGTCACCGCGCCTTCCCAATACACTGCGCCCGTCGAGCGGCGCGAATCGAGTTCCTGGTCGGCCTGCAGCGGCGTGATCTGCCAGCGCGTAGCTCCCGTGCGTATCTCGGTGGCGACCGGATATTCGGCTTGCGTGCGCGGCGAACGCCATAGCTGCGTCGGTGTGAATACGACATCGTCCGGGCCGAACTGCGTGACTTTGCCGGATGGGTCGCGCCATGCTGCGTGCGCCCATAGTTTAGCACCTGTCTTGCTGCGTATCTGGAAGGCCATCAGGGCGCCGCCATCGTCCAGGTTGGCGCCTAGCCAGTTCCAGCCGCTGGCATCGGCATCAAGCACCTGGCTGGACCACTCATGATCGAGCCAGGTGGCCCCCGTGACCGCTTCCGGCTTGCCGCCCGCGCGCGCGATGGTGCCCGTGGTGCGTAGTTGCGGCTCGCTATAGTAATAGCTGGCCTGCGCGGGCAAGGCGCCCTTGCGCGAATAACCGCCTTGACCTTGCAGCAGCACGGGCTGGGTAGGCGCCAGCTGCAGCTGCAATTTAAAGTCGCGCGCCGCCAGCGTGACCTGGTAACTGCCATCGGCCTGGCGCAGCATGCGCCAGTCGTCCAGCTTCACGTCCGTATTGCCTACCTTGGCGTAAGCCAGGCCAAAACCTTCGCGTGCGCTTTTTTCATCGTGCAGCAGCTTGCCGACCGATGTATCGGACAGGGCCGCATGGCCGATGATCAGCTGCCTGGGCGCAAAGGCGCTGGGATTGTCGGCATCGGCCGCGGTGGCGCTGCGAAAGAAGGTCACTTGATATCCGAGCTGCTTGCCGGCGGCCGTCGTGACCCAGCCCGTGGCGTACCACCATTCGGTCTTGTAGGCGGGGTGGGCGCCAAAGTCGTGCGGCATCTTTAAAGTTTGGCCTGTCGGTAGCGGCGTGACGGGCGCAAAAACGGGTGGCGCGGCCATCGCGGTAGCGCAGCAGCATAATAAAAGCAGGGTCATGCGGCGCATTACCAATCCTCCCTGACGGCGCGGATAGGACCGCCCGATAAGGCCTGGCGGCCGGAAACCAGCGCCGTGGCGGCGGCAGCGAGCAGCAGTGTGCCGGCCACGGTGGCGATCAAGGGCCATGGCAGATGCAGCTGCATGGTCCAGTGGAACGATTGCGGGTTGACGATGAAGACCAGCACAAAGCTGATCAACAGGCCCAGCACGAAACCGGTGGCGATGCCCAGGCCAGTCAAGGCGCCGCCTTCCAGCGCCAGGATGCCCAATATCTGGCTGCGCGTGACGCCTACGTGGCGCAGCATGCCGAATTCACGGGCCCGTGCCAGCGTTTGGGCCGAGAAGGTGGCGGCCACGCCGAACAGGCCGATCACGATGGCGATGGCTTCCAGCAGATAGGTGACGGCAAAGCTGCGGTCGAAAATCTGCAGGCTCAGGGCGCGGATTTCGGATGGCGCCGACACTTCCAGCGTGGCGCCGAAAGGCAGTTGCTTGAGGCGCTGCTGCAAGTCGGCGTTCGATACGCCCTTGTCCAGCCACAGGGCGGCGTCGCTGACATCGAGGTCGCCCGTCAGCGCGCGGTAGTCAGGCAGCGGCATCTGGATCGAACCGCTGGAACGCGCATAGTCGCGCCAGATGCCGGCGATGAAGAAGTCGTGCAAGCCGCCCGCCAGCGGCAGGGCGATGGTCTCGCCTGGCTTGCGGCGATACAGGTCGGCCGCCGCCTCGGACAGCCACACGGGCCGGCTGCCGGCTGGCACGGCCAGCGAGTCGCCCACCAGCACCATGCTCTTGCCCGGCTCCTGCAGGTTGACCGGGCGCGCCAGCAGCACCACGTTGGGCCGGTCGGGCGCCAGCGAGAGCGAGCGGGTACGCAGGAATTCCGCCTTGGCCACGCCCGGCAGCATGGTGATGGAAGCCTGCTCGCGCGGGTTCAGGCCCGCCGTGCTGCCACTGGCGGACGTGCGCGCATACAGGTCGGCCGGCAGGATTTGTAGCAGCCAGTCATCGACGGAAACGCGGAAACTCGACACCATGATGGCCATCGCCACCATCAGGCTAAAGCTGGACAATACGCCGCCCAGTGCGATGCCTGCCTGGCCCGAGGCATTGGCCAGGCGGGCAAAAGTCAGGCTCAGCACAGGCGAACGGGCGCTCAGCGCCGTGCGCAGCCAGACGCGGTGTACGGTGCTGAACACGATGGCCGCCAGTTGCGGCATCAAGGCGATGGCGCCGATCAGCAGCAGGGCGATGGACAGGTAGCCGAACAAGGGCAATTCCAGCACGGGCGGCAGCCGCGTGAGCACACCGGCCAGCAGCAAACAGGCCAGCGCCGGCCAGGTCTTGGCCAGACGCGTCGTCACCGCTTCTTCACTGCCTGATTTCAAGGCGATTGCCGGGGCGGCGCGCGCCGCTTCCAGCGCGGGCGCGGCGCAACCCAGCAAAGCCACCCCCAGGCCCAGCGCAAAATACACGCAGGCGGCGACAGGCGTAAATTGCACTTGCGGCTGCACGCCGGCAAAGTAGCCGGCGCCCAGGTCGCCGCCAAAGAAGCGCAGGGCCAGCGCGGCCAGCGCATAACCGCCGGCGATGCCGGCTGCCGCACCTACCACACCGAGGCTGGTCCCTTCGAGCAGCACCTGGCGCAGCAACTGGCCCCGTTCCATGCCCAGCACGCGCAGCAGCGCGAACTGGCTGCGGCGGCGGATCACGGACAGCGCCTGCGTGGAAAACACCAGGAAAGCGCCCGTAAACAGGGCGACCAGGGCCAGCACCGTCAGGTTGACCCGGTAGGCGCGGCTCAGGTTATTGTTGCGGCTATTCTGGTTTTCATCGTTGGGCTGGCCCACGCGGAAGCGGCCCGGATACTCGCGTTCCAGGTCGCGCGCCAGCGCTGCTTCAAAGGCGTCGCGGTTCACGCCGTTGCGCAGCTTCAGATCCACGCGCGACAGCTTGCCCAGTTTATTAAAACGCCACTGGGCCGCGCCCAGGTCCATCACGGCGATGCGCTGGCCAGAGCGCGCGCGCTGCAGCGAACCGGCTACGCGCAGGGTGACTTTGCCGGTGCCCGATTGCAGGGCCAGGGTGCCGCCCTGGGCCAGGTTCAGCCATTGCAGGGCGGCCTGTGAAGGGAAGATGGCGTCGTCGGCCAGGGTGTCGAACACCTGGCCATCGGCGGGCGCGCCGATCAGGTCGGGCGAAATGAAACCGGCCCGAAAGACGTCGAGCGCCAGGATATGCAGGGCGCCGGGATTGGCCAGGCCGGCCACGCCCGCCTGCAATTCCAGTATGGGCGAGGCCACAGCCACGCCGTCGCGCTGCGCCAGCCACGGGTAGATGGCTTCGTCAAACAGCGCTTCGCGGCCGGCCACCTGTACGTCGGCCTGGCCGGACAGGCTTTTCACGGCCGTGGAAAATTCATTGAAGGCGGCGGCGTTGATCAAATGGATGGCAAAACCCAGCGCCACGCCGATGGCAATCGCCAGAATGGCGACCAGCGCCCTCACGGGGTGGGCACGCCATTCGCCGAGCAGCAGCCAGCGCGCCAGCAGTCGCCGGGCAGCAGGGACGTTGATACGGGACTGCTTCAATTCGGGCATGCGGCAGCCAGTTTTTCAGCCGCACGGTGCGCCTTCAATTGCGCCGCATCGCGGGTCTTGTCATTGGCGCCGGCCGCATCTTCGGCTGCCCATTGCTGGTCCATACGCAGCTGGGCGCAGTGTTTTTCGCGCGCTTCAAGCTGATGATTGCCTCGCGCGCGAGCCGCATCCTCGCGCTGTTCCTGCTGCTTGCGCACGAATTCCAGCTGGCTGGCTACACGGTCCTGGCGCGTGGCGGCGCCCTTGTCGACGGCGGGCGGCGGTGCGGGCACGGCGAGGATTTGCAGCTGGCCGGCCGCGCACGGCGTTTCGCCATAGCTGGTCTGGCCATCCTTCACGCATTTGTAGACGGTTTGCGCGCCTGCAGAACTGGCGGCCAGCAACGCCAGGGCGAAGAATGGAATGGTTTTGTTCACAGGATTTTCCCCGGATTCATGATGCCTTGCGGGTCCAGCGCCTGTTTGATGGCGCGCATCAGCTGCAATTCCAGCGGCGATTTATAGCGCGCCAGGTCATCCTTCTTCAGCGCGCCGATGCCGTGTTCGGCCGAAATCGAGCCGCCAAAGCCATCGACCTGGTCATGCACGATGCGGTTGATGGCGTCCTGGTTGGCCAGGAAGTCGCGGTCTGTCATGCCGGCTGGCGGCGCCACGTTGTAATGCAGGTTGCCGTCGCCCAGGTGGCCGAAGCACACCAGCTGGCAGCCGGGGAAGGCCGTTTCCAGCGCCACGTCGGTGACGGCGATGAAGTCGGCGATGCAGGAAATCGGCAGCGAGATATCGTGCTTGATGTTCTTGCCCGCCTGCGCCTGCGCCAGCGGTATGTGTTCGCGCAGCTGCCACAGGCCTTCCGATTGGGCTACCGAACTGGCGACGACGGCATCTTCGATCAGTTCATCTTCCAGCGCTGCGCCTATGCTCGCTTCCAGCAATTCCACCGCGTGCGCCTCGGACTGGCTGCTCGATAGCTCCAGCAATACATACTGGCCGTAAGGGCTGGCAAACGGGCGTGGCAGTTGCGGGAACTGTTCGGCCACCAGCTGCAAGCAGTAGCGCGACATCAGCTCAAAGCCGGTCAGGCTGGCGCCGCAATGGTCTTGCATCAGGCTTAACAGGCGCAGCGCATGGGCGGGCGAGGGCATGGCGGCCAGCGCCGTGATGCAGGCCTTCGGTTGCGGATACAGTTTCATGACGGCGCCCGTGATCACGCCCAAAGTACCCTCGGCGCCGATGTACAGGTCGCGCAAATCGTAGCCGGTATTGTCCTTGCGCAGGCCGCGCAAGCCGCTCCAGATATCACCCTGCGGTGTGACGACTTCCAGGCCCAGGCACAGCTCGCGCGTATTGCCGTAACGCAGCACGGCCGTGCCGCCTGCGTTGGTCGCCAGGTTGCCGCCGATGGTGCAACTGCCTTCGGCCGCCAGTGACAGGGGGAACAGGCAGTTGGCGGCGCTGGCCGCTTCCTGGATGGTTTGCAGTATGCAGCCCGCATCCACGGTGATGGTGCGGTTGACGGGGTCGAGCGCACGGATGCGGTTCAGGCGCGCCAGCGACAGCACCACGGCCGTGCCGGCGGCGTCCGGTATGCTGCCCAGTACCAGGCCCGTATTGCCGCCTTGCGGCACCACAGGGATGGACCACTGCGTGCAGGTCCGCAGCACGGCGGCCACCTGTTCGGTGGAGCCGGGGCGCAGCACGGCCAGTGCCTTGCCGGTAAAACGGTCGCGCCAGTCGGTCAGAAAGGGCGCCATGTCGGCGTCTGTGCTCAGGACCCAGGTGTCGCCCAGCAGCGCGCGGCAGGTATCCAAAAAAGGGGTTTGATCGCTCATTTCGTGGGATTCACTTTCGCTAGCAGTTCCTTGGCCATGCGCTTGGCGGCCTTTTTATACGGGCGCAGATACAGCACGGCGCAGAAAAAATACACGCAGACGATGGCGGCCTCGCCCCAGGCCATGAGCGCCGAGTGGGCTTGCGTATCGCTATAGCCGCGCACCACGCCTTCCGTGAAATACAGCAGGATCACCATCGATGACCATTGCAGGGTATAGACGTCGCGTTTGATCACGCCATACAGGGGGATCAATAGCGGCAGGGCTTTCAATGCCACCCAGGAACCGCCCGGATGCAAGGGCGCCACCAGCATTTCCCACAGCACGCACCAGATAATCAGCGCGGCCAGGCTGGCAATCGCGCCCCAATGCAGATACTTGTGCAGGGCGCCGTGCATCAGGCGCCTGCCAGCTTGACGGCGTTTTCGGCCAGGCGGCGTCCCAGGGCCAGGGCCAGGCGTTTTTCATCGTCGCTGATGGCCTTGTCGCCATCGATTCCGGACCAGTGGGTGGCGCCGTAAGGCGAGCCGCCGCTGGACGTGGTCATCAGTTCAGGGTTGGTGTAGGGCAGGCCCAGTACCAGCATGCCGTGATGGAAGAGGGGGATCATCATCGACAGCAGGGTCGATTCCTGGCCACCGTGCAGGCTGCCGGTAGAGGTGAACACGCAGGCGGGCTTGCCGGCCAGGCTGCCGGCCAGCCAGTCGCTGGCCGTGCCATCCCAGAAGTACTTCATGGAGGCAGCCATATTGCCGAAGCGCGTGGGCGAACCCAGGGCCAGGCCCGCGCATTCCTGCAAGTCGTCCAGTTCCACATAGGGCGCGCCATCGGGCGGGACTTGCGGGGCAGTCGCTTCGGCCACGCTGGACACGGCCGGCACGGTGCGCAGGCGGGCATCGCAACCGGGCACGCTTTCCACGCCCTGCGCAATCAGTTCGGCCAGCTGGCGCGTGGCGCCATGGCGTGAATAAAACAATACGAGAATAATCAGATTGGTTGGCTTCATCGTTGGTATTATAGGGCGCTTTACAGCCTGATACGACTGCTGTCATGGCGCTATTCTGATTTGAGTTACATGTTTTCCAAATATATACAGCCCTTCTTCGTTTACCTGTTTCGTACCGCCAGCGTCGGCGTTGACGTCGTGCGCGGCATGAGCTGGTCTGAAACGCGCGAACTGGTGCAGTTTGCGCGCCGCCGCGTGCGCGAGGAAAGCCTGCCGCAAGTGGCGGGCAGCCTCACGTTTGCCACCGTGTTTGCGCTGGTGCCGCTGCTGACACTGGCGCTGGCGATTTTCACCACCTTCCCCCTGTTTAATACCTTCCGCCACGCGCTGGAAGATTATTTCGTGCAAAGCGTGATACCGAAGGGAATTTCAAACACCATCCTCGGTTACCTGACCACCTTTGCCTCGAAAGCTACGCGCTTGTCGGCGATTGGCGCGGGCGCGCTGATTTTTACGTCGGTGACGATGATGGGCCTGATCGAGCGCGTCTTCAACCGCATCTGGCGCGTGAAACAGGAGCGCCGCTGGAGCAAGCGTTTGCTGGTGTACTGGGCGATTGTGACGGTGGGCCCGCTGCTGGTGGGCGTGTCGCTGACGGTTACGTCGCGTGTCTTCATTGCCACCAGCGGCCTGGTAGGCGCCGTGCCTTTCCTGGGCGCCGTGTTTTATACCTTGGTGTCGATCGGCCTGACCATGCTGGCGTTTACCTTGCTGTATCTCGCCGTGCCGAACCGCGACGTCGACTGGCGCGATGCGGCCTGGGGCGGCTTGCTGGCGGCGCTGGCGTTTGAAGTGGCCAAGCGCGGCTTCGGCGAATTCATCCAGGAGTTCCCAAGCTATTCGCGCATCTACGGCGCGCTGGCCGCCTTGCCCCTGTTTTTGGTGTGGATTTACCTGAGCTGGATGATCACCTTGGTGGGCGCCTTGCTGGTGGCCGCCTTGCCGGTCGTGAAATACGAGCGCTGGTGGTATGAAGCGGCGCCCGGCAGCGAGTTTGTCGACGCCGTCGCCGTACTGAAAGTGCTGCACGTGGCTTGCCATTGCGCCGATACCGCCCTGGTGGGCGCGGCCGAGATCCGCCGCAGCACGCGTCTGGGTTTCGAGGAAATGGAAAACCTGCTCGACAAGATGGTGGCGCAGGGCTGGGTGGGCCGGGTCAATGTGGAAGGTCCGGTGCGGGTACAGTGGGGCAAGCGCGTGGCCAGCAATGCCGACCACTGGGTCTTGCTGGGCAACGTCAACCGCATTACTTTGGCCGACGTGTATCGATTGTTTGTGTTTGGCGGCATGCGCGTCAACTCCGGCTATCCGGCCGGTTCCACCAATGAACGCGACCTGAAGGCCGCCGAAGATGCGGCAGCCCTGGCGGCGCAGGTGGAAGGCGCGGTGGAAGAAGGCCTGGGCATGAGCCTGGCGCAGCATTTTGGGGAAGTGCGCTGCAGCTAAGCAATCGCCCAATAAAATATTATGATTTCAAATTTTTCCTAAGAGGCGCATTGCAAGGTTGGCGGCCAGTGAGGCTTGTGCGCCGCCTGCAGTGCTTGCGTTCGCCGTGAATGCACCATCATTTCCTCAAGACTGGCAGGGGGGGTAGTCGTTTGCGCTACGACAAAGCACGCATGGCCGCCGCTGTCATCATGATGTGAGGTTCTTTGTCACATAGATCAGTAGGTGGGATGATGAATACATTTTTTGTGCAAAGTTGCATCCTTGTCCTGCTGCCACTGATTCCGGCCATCATTCTATTCAAGATTTTCCCTAGTACGGGGGAAGGCGCTGGCGAGTTCTGGAAATGGAAGTGGAAATTCGGCGGAGCGTTTGCTGGGTATGTGCTGTTGTTCTTCATGCTGTGGGGTGCAATGCAGGAACAATTGAAGACACGCGATGTTGAAGTCTGGACGGTAAGAGGAAATGTCGAAGCGAGTCGGGTGCCGAATATCGCCAATTTAATTGGGATCAAGAGCATGCCGCAAACCTTGAACATCGAGACGGATGGTAGTTATGAGTTCAAGGTGATTGTGGGGCGGTACGGAGACCGGCTTGAATTCCCTCGCATTATGATTGACTTGTCGCGTGTCTGCGCCATATCCCGGGTGATCCGGCTTGATGATAGCCCAGGCACATTTGCCACGCTACAGGCTGCCTCCGAGGTGAAGGTTCGGCGGGAAGACGCGACCCGCTCTATTGAGGTCGGGCCCATTCCACTCGAGCCTATTGGTCTCGGTTCATGTGTGAAATAAAGGGGAGAATGCACATGCTATCGAATTCAGTAAGGTTTCTTTTCTCCATTCCTTGCCTGATCGTTACCGCGGCCATGGCTGTTATTGGTATATCGCAGGTATATGCGCAGGTGACCGAGATTCCGAAAATTAGTTTTCCATCGGTGAAACAAATGACGTCGAAGAGTGTGGTCCCCACTTATCTGGATACTTATAAATTAAAAAAATACCAGCTCACGTGTAATTTGCCGGATGGTTCGCCAGCCAGTGTTGTCCTGGTTGATGATAGTGAAGACTTCTCCTTTCTCGCCATTCGGACCGCTCACGGCCCCACCATCATGGCGAACGAACGTTACATCCCTCAACGCGATACGGCATATGCGGTATTTTCTTTTTATCGTGAATGTGGCATTCATGCCTTGGAGAATGTACGTGCGACGAATCCGGGAAATGCCAATATGTATGACATACGTACCCTGAAGAATGCGGAGTGTCTGGCGGTCATGCCCGCGCAGGTCACCCTGCGTGGTACAAGCCTGCCATTTAATTTGATCGTCAGTCGGCTGGCAGCGGAATATGGCGACAAGAATGTCTCTTCTGGCGAACAACTCAAGCGTTGTGCCAACCGGGAATATGTGAGCGAGCTTAGCAAAAATTTGCTGCGTGCAACCAATCCAAAGCCTTAGTTCAGCTCGCCTGAAATCCGCTCTCGACGTCAGCAAAAAATAGGACTGTTAAAACACCATCGGGTTTAAGGCTGCCTGCACCGCCATGGCATTAAATGCTGCCTTATCCTGTTCCCGCACCAGACCCAGGTAATACGTATCTTCGCCGCCCTGCATATTCACCAGCCGCAGGCCATGGGGCGCCAGATGGCGGGCGAGGGCAGCCAGGCCTTCTGCCATCTCGTCGCCGTCTTCGCGTTCCGTCCAATGGAAATCGCGCAGAGCCGGCAAATCGATATGCTGGCCGATGCGGGCCACTTCATCGACCGCTTTCCAGTCCAGGGTGGTGCCGTGGCCCAGTGCGTGTGCAGCCGTGGACCAGAGCAGGAAGAAGCAGGCCGCTGCCGGCGTCGCGCCTTCGTATTCTTCCTGCGGGTCGTCTGCTGCCAGTTCTGCCAGCGTGATATCGACGCAGCGCTGCGCCAGTTCCTGCTCGCCTTGCAGCAGCAGGGCCGCCATGGTGCGTAATTGTTCGTGGTCGGCCTGCTGCAGGATTTGCGCTGGCGTGTAGCAGTTTTTCGGCGCGGCTTTTTTCCGGTTCAAGCCCGTGGCTGCGCTGAGCTGGGCCGTGATGTCTGCCTTGAAGGCTTCCGCGCTACCGTGCGGCTGCAGCAAGGCGCCTGTGAAATCCATGCTCCAGGCGCAACCATCCTTGATAACATATAAAAAATCGTCTTGCACCACCACCACCCGGCGCAGGTGGTGCGCGGGCAGGTAGCGGGGCGTGAACACCTGCTTGCCATCGAGTGTCAGCATGCAGGCGTGGCCCTGTGCATCGGTGGCGTAGATCCGGTTTTTGCGCACCCTGGGTGGCGATGACGTGGTGGCGCAATCGATTTCGCTGTACTGGCAGGGCGCTATCAGCGCGCCTGTGAGACTTGCCAGGCCAAACAGGAAGCGGCCATCGATGCGCTGGCTGACGATGGCGAGCTTTTTCTTCGTACCGAAATTTTGCACGGAGCTGAACTGCGGCGGCAGCAGCACGGCGCCACGGGCATCCATCACGCCGCAGACATTGTGTTCATCTGCATCGTCGGTTTGCCGTTCGAAGTCGAGAAGGCCATCGTCGCGCTGGCAGAGATTATCCACGCCATCGAGCAGCAACGCGCCATCGGGCAGGCGCAGCACGGCGCTGGCGCCATCGGGTAGCACCCGCTGCAGCAAATGCGGGCTGATCACATACAAGGCGCCGGGCGCGGGCGGCAGCACGATGACGCCATTCAAATCCAGCACGCCGTGCGCTGCACCGATGGCAAAGGTGACCCAGCCATCGCCGGCGTGATGGGTCGCGAGTTCTGTGGCGCCCAGCGACAGGGGCACTATCCAGCGGCCGTAGGGCGTGACCAGGCCATGGCGCCCATCGCGGCCCTTGACTGCGTAGCACAGCGCATCTTCCACCCATTCCAGCACCGCCAACCCCAGCAGGAAAGGCAGTTCGTCCGTGTCGCCTTCCTCGATTTCCATCAGTTGCGCGCTGGCGCTGGCTGACCAGTAGCCAAGTTCTGGCATCTGCAGCAGGGGCGCCAGCGCCTGGCGGTCGCCACGCAGCAGGGCAGCGTGCAGCTGCTGCGCCTCGATACGCAGCGCTTGCAGCGCGCTGGCATAGTCAGCGGTGCCGATATCGTGCTTGATCAGTTGCACGCCATCGAGCACCAGCCAGGACTGGCCCTCAGCCAGCAAAGCGTCGATGGCGGGTGATTGGGGAAGCTCCATCAAGGGGCATAGCGCTTGCCAGCTCGCTTGCGCCTGGGCCATGGGCGCGGCCAGTACGCAAGCTGTGTCTACGCCATCACCGTAGATGGGCCAGGCCACAGCCTGCGTGCCGGCGCCCACCAGCAGCTTGAACAGCATAGGCGTGTTGTGCCGCCACTCGGCCAGGCCTGTGATGGCTTCCACGTCGAAGTCGGGATGGTTGGGCAGGGTGGCGGTGCTGAACAGGGCTGCAGTTGGTATCATCGGTACAAATGAAGGTCAGGGTTTGGCAAAGGAAAACAGGGCGTCGAGCACGGCGTCGGGCTGCTCGGCCATCAATTCATGGCCGCTGTCGACCATCACCAGCTTGCCGTGCGCGATGGTCGATGTCAGCAGCTTGGTCGATTTCGGCGGCGTCATCATGTCGCGCGCGCCGATAATGAACAGGGTGGGGCAGCGGACAGTGGCGGCGGCGACTTCGCCATTCGCGTAGGCGTTGCAGGCATAAAAATCCGTGTAAAAGATGTGTTGCGGATTGATGGCAGAGATACGTTGCTTGAGGCGCCGCGCGCCGCCCATGGCGTAAAAGCCGGGGCCGGGAAATGAGGGCTTTTGCGCGATCGACGAGTGCGACCAGAGATTGACCATATCGATGGCGGCCGGTTCATCGTTGCGCGCCGTTTCCAGCAAGGCCGGCGATACTTTCATCGGGTAGCTTGAGCCCAGCAGCGCCAGATGGCTGACGCGCTGCGGCGCCTGGAAAGCCGCTTCCAGCGCGATCAAGGAACCCATGCTGTGGCCGATCAGCATGGCTTGCGCCACGCCGGCCGCATCCAGCACGGCCAACAGCCATGACGCCAGCGCTTCCACGCTGGTTTTCGCGGCTCCCTGGCTGCGGCCGTGGCCGGGCAGGTCGACGGCCAGCACATTCCAGCCGTGATGGGCGAAATAGCGCGTTTGCAGGGCCCAGGCGGAATGGTCGTTTTGCGCGCCGTGAATAAACACGGCTGTTGGTTGCTCGGGATGGATGGCTTTGCCGCCCGTGTAGCAATAGGCGCTGGTGTTTTCAACGGTGAACAGCATCTCAAGCGCCTTTCTGCGATTGTTTCAAGCCATGGGCCAGGTCGTCGATCAAGTCATCCGCGTCTTCCAGTCCCACCGACAATCGCATGGTGCCTTGCGTGATGCCGGCCAATGCCAGTTGTTCGTTGGGCACCCTGAAATGGGTGGTGGAGGCGGGGTGGATGACCAGCGACTTGGCGTCGCCCACATTGGCCAGGTGCGAGAAAATCTTCAGGCTGTCGACAAAGCGCTGGCCCGCCGCGCGGTCGCCGCGCAGGTTGAAGGTGAAGACGGCGCCCGCGCCTTTGGGCAGCAAGGTTTGCGCCAGGACGTAATCGGGATGCGACTCCAGCTCGGGATATGAGACCGATTCTACGGCCGGATGCGATAGCAGCCATTGCACGATCTTGCGCGTGTTGGCCACGTGGCGGTCCATGCGCAAGCCCAGGGTTTCTATTCCCTGCAAGACGGCGAAGGCATTGTGCGGGCTCATGACGGCGCCGAAATCGCGCAAGCCTTCACGCCGCGCGCGCAGGGCGAATGGCGCCACCGTTGATTCCTCGGCAAACACCATGCCGTGAAAGCCTTCGTATGGTTCGCACAGTTCGGCAAAGCGCCCCGTCTTGTCGTAGGCCGCTTGCCAGTCAAAGGTGCCGCCATCGACCAGCAAGCCGCCGATGGCCGTGCCGTGGCCGCACAAGAATTTCGTCGCCGAGTGGAAGACCAGGTCGGCGCCATGTTCGAAGGGGCGCAGCAGATAGGGCGTGGTGAAGGTGGAATCGACCATCAGCGGCAAAAAGTGCTCGTGGGCGATGGCGGCGATGTTCGGGATATTCAGCACATCGAGGCCGGGATTGCCCAGTGTTTCGGCGAACAACACTTTGGTAGTGGGACGGATGGCGCTGCGCCAGGCGTCTGCATCGCGCGGATCGACAAAAGTCGTCTCGATGCCGAAGCGTTTCAATGTATAGGCCAGCAGGTTGTGCGAACCGCCGTACAGGGCGCGCGAGGCGACGATATGGGAACCGGCGCCGGCGATGGTGGAGAGTCCCAGGTGTATGGCGGCTTGCCCGCTGGCCGTGGCGATGCCGGCCACGCCGCCTTCCAGCGCAGCGATGCGTTCCTCCAGCACGGCGTTGGTGGGATTCGAGATGCGCGAGTACACATGGCCGGCCCGCTCCATATTGAATAGCGAGGCCGCATGGTCCGAGCTTTTGAAGGCAAACGAGGACGTGAAGTGGATCGGCGTGGCGCGTGCACCCGTGGCAGGGTCGGGCGCGGCGCCCGCATGCAGCGACAGGGTGTCAAAACCGGGGTATTTCGGACCGCTCATGGTGTCTCCGCCAATGATTATAGTGGCCAGATCGTACCCGGATTTGCGGCGCAATAACAGGGCAGGCGTGCGGGCCGCATGGGCGCGATTTTTTCAAAGGCAGAAAAATGTTTACGGCCCGGCGCGGTGGCGGTGATACGATGCCATGTCAGCGATATTCAGCTGAGTCATCGTCCGCGCGCGTGCGCCGCGAGGTGGCCAGCGGCATTCCATGAATTCCTGGGCTGTAGACGCACTCATGCACTTCCACCAGGAAAGATCTTATGCCCGCAATATCGCTAGCCGGCCCACTTGCCGTGCCTGCACTGTCGCCCGCCGATGGCCTGCGCCATGCCGGCTGGTGCATGCAAGACCATTTCCTCCCTCCTGATTTGACTGCGCAACTGGCTGCCGAATGCCAGCAAGCCATGCGCAGCGGCCAGATGAAGGGCGCTGGCGTGGGCAGCGGCCATGCGCCGCTGCTGCAACCGGCCATCCGTGGCGACCATATCCAATGGCTGGAAGCGGGCAGGTCCGGGGCCACAGACCGCTATCTGGCCAGCATGGAAGCGCTGCGCCAGCAACTGAACCGCGAACTGTTCCTGGGGCTGGACGAATACGAAAGCCATTTTGCGCTGTACGCGCCGGGCGCCTTTTATCGGGCTCATCTGGACCGTTTCCGTGATGACGACAAGCGTACCGTATCCGTCGTGATTTACCTCAATACCAATTGGCTGCCCGGGCATGGCGGCGCACTGCGTCTGCATCCGGAAGGCGAGTCTTCCATCGATATCCTGCCCGAAGCGGGCAGGATGGCGCTGTTTTTGTCGGGCGAAATGCTGCATGAAGTGTTGCCCACGGCGCGAGAACGCTTGTCGATTGCCGGTTGGTTCCGCCGCCGCGCCTAGGCAATGAATCCCTTGATTTGATTGCGCGCAAGGCTGGATTTTTTGATGGGCATAGGCTACAGTCGGTGTAAGGGCTTAAAATAACTAAAATACCACTCACGCGGACAGGAAGGCCATCATGAAAGTATCTGAAATTCTCCAAGTCAAGGGCAACATTCTCTACACGGTCACGCCCGATCATCCCTTGCTTGACGCGGCCAATACCATGGCTGAAAAAGACATCGGTTCGCTGGTGGTCATGGAATTTGGCGACCTGGTCGGCATGCTGACCTTCCGCGAAGTACTGGTGGCGCTGCATGAAAACGCGGGCCAGATCGGCGGCGGCACCGTGCGCAAGCACATGGATGACCACCCGATCACCGTCACGCCAGACACGGAAGTAAACGAAGTACGCCGCATCATGCTGGAAAAACATGCGCGCTACCTGCCCGTCATGAACGCCAAGACCCTGCTGGGCGTGATCTCGTTCTACGACGTGGCGCGCGCCGTGCTGGAAGCGCAAAGCTTTGAAAACCAGATGCTCAAGGCGTATATCCGCGACTGGCCGGCTGAAACGGCGGACTGATCCTTACTAGCACCTGATACGAAAAAAGCCAGCATTGATGCTAATGCCGTTCACTTAAGCAGGTTTTCGTAGAACGCGAGTGGCATAGCGCTGAGGTTTTGCCTTGACGGCCCGGTCGAATTTTCGATCGGGCCGT
>NZ_JACHCI010000037.1 GCF_014200675.1 Janthinobacterium saanense
CCATCCTGCGGCGCTTCCTGTACGCCGCCGCAGCGACCGGCAGGCGAACTGAGGCTTCGCTCAGGCTGGCAGATGAAGATCAGCGCTAATCAACTTTTATTTTAGTGTCCCGCCACCTGGCCCGTACTGCTGCGCCGTCCCGGCTTGAACGCATGCGAGCGCGCCGACCAGGCGATGACCAGGGCCAGCAACAGCAGCGCCGCTACCGCCCAGGGGAAGGACGCCACGCCCCAGGTATCGAGCAGCGCGCCGCCCAGCAGGCCGGCGGCGGCAATCGCGCCATTCCAGGCCACCACATTCATCGATAGCGCCACATCGGCGCCATCGCCGGCTGCGTCGGCCAGGGCCGTTTGCAGCAGGGTTGCCGCGCCGCCAAAGCTGATGCCCCAGATGGCCATGCCGATATATACCACCGGTGCACTATTCGCGGCCAGGCCGAACACCAGCGCCGTGGCGGCAAACGCCGCCAGGCTGGCCAGCACCGTGCTGCGCAGATGGCGCTCTACCAGTCTGGCCGTGAGCCAGATGCCCAGCATGGCGGCCACGCCAAAGATGAGCAAGACCAGGTCGACACGGCCACCGAGTCCGGCTGGCGCCACGAAGGGCGCGATATAGGTGTACAGGATGTTATGCGCCAGCATCCACGCGATGACGACGGCCAAGACGGCCCGCACCCCCGGCGTATGGAGCACCTTGCGCAGCGGCATGCGTTCACGGCTACTCTGGCCCGGATAGTCGGGCACTTTGGCCAGCACCCACAAAATCAGCAGCAAGGTCATGGCCGACATGATCCAGAACGCCGTGCGCCAGCCCACGGTCGCACCCAGCAAGGTGCCGAGTGGAACGCCCAGCGAGAGCGCCAGCGGAGCGCCAACCATGGCCAGCGCCAGCGCGCGTCCCTGCTGTTCGGGCGCCACCATGCGCCGCGCATAGCCGGCCAGCAAGCTCCAGGCCAGGCCCGCTGCCACGCCGGCAAAGAAGCGGGCGATCAGGGTCAGCACATAGTGGGACGACAGCGCCGTGGCCGAATTGAAAATGAAGAAACCGGCGATAGTGAGCAGCAAGACGTTGCGGCGCCGCCAGCCGCGCGTGGCGATGGTCAGCGGTATCGCGGCCAGCAGGGAGCCCAGCGCATAGGCGGTGACCATCTGGCCGGCCAGGGTAGGGCTGATGGAGAGCCCCTCGCTGATCTGCGGCAGCAAGCCGGCGGGTAATGTTTCGGTGACGATGCAGATGAAGCCCGTCATGGCCAGGGCCAGCAAACCTGAAATGGGCAGGCGGTCAGGCTGGGCGTGCCTGATCTGTGTTGCGGTGTGAGTCAAGGTCTATCCTTTGCGAGTGGTGAGTGTCGATATATGTATCGATCGGTATAAATATAGGCCGCAGCGCTCCGGCTTGTCAATGACTTCTGTATCGAGTAGTATCGAAGTCATCGAAAAATGGAATAAAGAAGGAGCGGACAATGGCGCAAATGGGCCGGCCACGCACGTTTGACCGTCAGGCAGCCATCGAGCAAGCCATGCACCTGTTCTGGGCGCACGGTTATGAATCGACCTCGCTGAGCCAGCTCAAGGCGGGCATGGGCGGCGGCATTTCCGCGCCCAGCTTTTATGCGGCTTTCGGTTCCAAGGAAGCCTTGTTCCGCGAAGCCGTGCAGCGCTACCTCGATACCCATGCGCGGGTGACCGAATGTCTGTGGGATGATGGCTTGCCGGCCAGGGCGGCAGTTGAACTGGCCCTGCGGCAATCGACGAAAATGCAGTGCGAGCCTGGCCATCCGAAAGGCTGCATGGTGGCGCTGGGCACCATGAGCGCGCCCACGCCCGAACATGCGGCCGTCGCCGAGCCACTGGCGCAGTCGCGCGCCCGTTCGCGGGCCGGCTTTGTGCACTGCGTTGAACGCGCTATCGCCAGCGGTGAGCTGACAGCCGCGGCCGATCCCCATTTCGTGGGCGCCATATTTGACGGCTTCCTGCTGGGGGTCTCCATCCAGGCGCGCGACGGCGTCGCATACGAAGTCCTCGATGCGGCGATCAAGCAACTGATGGTAGTGTGGGATACCAATTTGGCGCATACTAAGAGTAACTCGGCGTCCGCCTGAGTGCCCTTTGCCTGGAGCTGCAATGAAAAAAATGGTCTTGCTGGTGTCGGCGTTTCTTATGATTAACACTGCACAGGCAGGGCCGCTCGACCCCGGGCGGGTAGCGGGGAAAAATTTTGATCTGGCACCTTTCCTGTTGCAAACGCTCGATGCCAGCCTGCAATTCACGGAAGTCGATCCTATCGGCTCTTATCAAGACAGCTATTTCTTTACCGACCAGCATACGGGGGCAATGACCTTCCGCGTACCGTCGGGAGCCGGCCATAGCGGGCATTCCGAGTTCCCCCGCGTGGAATTGCGTGAAAAGGGCAATTGGGCCATCGATGCCGCCAGCAAGCAGCGGCGTACATTATCGCTTGCGCTGCGTGTGCTGGCCGAGCCAACAACAGGGGAATTGATCTTTGCCCAGATCCATGGCGAGCGTAGCGGCGGCTCGGAAGCGCTGAAAATGCGCTGGAGCCATGGCGATATCGTGATGGGCGTGAAAAAGCATTATGGCGACAAGGAACAGCGCATCATTCTGTTGCGCGGCGTGGCGCTGGGCAGCCGTATCGAGTGCAAGCTGGCTGTGCGCGGCGATACCTTGAACGTCGAGGTGCGTAACGGTACAGAGGACGTGAAACAGGTATTTGCCTATGCGTCCGATGCCTGGAAAGCGATCCCTGTGTATTACAAGGTGGGGCTTTATTCGCAAGACAAGCAGCAGGATGGCAGCACGGCCAGCGTTGCGGTGGAACGTCTGGAATTGAGCGAGTCGATCTGAAAAACGGATGCCAGCAAGGGCATCCGCTCTGTATTGCCAGTTACGCCAGCTCTGTAATAAATTCCTGGCGGGCGCGGCGGACTTTTTTCAGGTTCACCAGCCAGTCGCCTTCATCGGCGCGGTAGCCCAGCGGCAGCATCACGACCGAACGCAGGCCGCGTGCACGCAGGCCCAGGATCTCATCGACCTTGGCCGGATCAAAACCTTCCATCGGGGTCGAATCGACGTGTTCGGCGGCGGCCGCGATCAGCGCCGTGCCCACGCCGATATAGGCCTGGCGGGCGGCGTGCTGGTAATTGCTTTCCGCATCGCGCTGCGGGTAGCTGTTCAACAATTGCTGGCGATACGCTTCCCAGCCTTCGTTCTTGACGCCGCGCTCGGCATTGACCAGGTCAAACATATGGTTGATGCGCTCGGCCGTGTAATTGTCCCAGGCGGCAAATACCAGCAGGTGCGAGCTGTCCGTCACTTGCGCCTGGTTCCAGGCGTGCGGCTTGATCTGCTCGCGCAGGGCAGGATTGGTGACCACGAAGACTTCATATGGTTGCAAGCCGCTGGAGCTGGCCGTCAGGCGCACGGCTTCCAGGATGCGTTCGACTTTTTCTTGTGGCACAGCTTTCGCCGGGTCCATTTTTTTGGTGGCGTAGCGCCATTGCAGGGCTTGCAGCAAGTCGGTCATGGTGGGTACTCTCTTTATCAATGAAATATACAGGGAGAAATGATAGCAGTTTCCGCCATTTCAAGTCCGCCGGCCAAAACAATGGCTCAACTTGCTACTGCGCCATTATCGAGCGGCCAGCGTATGGTCAACACCGTGCCGCCCGCAGCGCCGCGCGCGCAGGCCGCGCTGCCGCCGTGGGCACGGGCGATGGCTTCGACCACGGCCAGCCCCAGGCCGCTGCCGGCGTTGAGGTCGTCCAGGCTGTCGCCGCGCCGGAAGGCTTCGAATACATGCGGCGCCAGTGTGTCCGCGATGCCGGGGCCGGCGTCTTCCAGAGTCAGGTAATACTGGCCGTCGTGCACGCGGGTGCTTAATCGCAGGGAACCGGGGTCTGCATGGCGGCGGGCGTTGTCGAGCAGGGCCAGCACGATTTGCCGGATGCGCGCCGCGTCGCAGCAGACCGGATGGTCGGACAGGTCCAGCTGCAAGGTATAGCCCTTTGTTTCGAGTTCCTGCTTCAGCAGCCGGCTCACTTCGCCGATTTCCAGGGTCAGGTCGGTCCAGGCCATGCGCAGCTGCATCTGGCCGCTGTCGGCCAGGCTCAAGGTGCGCAAATCTTCCACCAGCCGGCCCAGGCCTTCGACTTGCGACAGCAGGCTGCCGAATTCCACATCTTCCGGCTTGAACACGCCATCGACCACGCCCTGCAAGGTGCCGCGCAAGATGGTCACGGGCGTGCGCAATTCATGGGCGATGGCGGCATTCCAGGTCAGGCTTTCCTTGGCCGTGCGTTCCAGGCGTTCAGCCATGGTATTGAAATCATCGACCAGCATCGCTGTTTCACCGAGGCTGCGGTCGCCCGCCGAGGCGCGCGCCGACAAATCGCCATGGGCTACGCGGCGCACGCTGTCCATCACGGAATTGAGCGGTTTCAAGATGCGGCGGGTCAGCTTGACGGCCGAAAAAGTGGCCAGCACCAGGCCGAAGATGGTGATGGCGAAAATCCACAGCCATTCGGCCATGGTGGGCGCCCATTCTTCGGGATCGGACAGCATCTCGGGGTCGATCTTGAAGATGATGGCGTAGAAAATCCAGGAGCTGATCCAGATCATCAGTATGCTGAGCAGCATCAGCATGGACATCGACAAGATGATTTGCCGGTTCAGCCCGATCAAGCGCATGGCTGTTCGCTTTCCAGCCGGTAGCCCACGCCGCGCAGGCTGGCCGGCATATTCGGCAGCCCCGCCTCTTCGAGTTTCTTGCGCAGCTTGCTGACATGGCTGTCCACCGTGCGTTCCAGCGAATTACTTTCGGGCATGCACGATTCCAGCAGCTCCAGGCGGCTGCAGACGCGCCGCGGCGTGCGCGCCAAATGCGCCAGCAGCCTAAATTCCGTCAGGGTCAAGGCCAGCGGCACGGCTGCGCCATGACGCAGCACGCTGGCGACATACGTTTCCTGGTCGATTTCGATGGGGCCGCAGCGCAGCGGCGCGCGGCTCGTTTCCACTTGGCCCATGCGTGCGCGGCGCAGCACGGCGGCCACGCGCGCCACCACTTCGGCCGGATTGAAAGGCTTGACGATGTAGTCGTCGGCGCCCACGCGCAGCGCGGCCAGCTTGTCGGCATCCTGGTCGCGCGCGGTCAGCATGATGACGGGCGTTTCGCCGCGCCGGCGCACTTCGGCCAGCACATGCCAGCCATCGTATTGCGGCATTTGCACGTCCAGCAGCATCAGGTCGGGCTTCTGCGCCAGATGCTGTTCCAGCGCTTCGCGGCCATCGTGCGCAAAGACCGTGCGGTAGCCGTCGCGCTCCAGATAGCCGGCCAGGATGCGGGCGATTTGCGGTTCATCTTCGGCGATCAATATGAGGGCGGCGGAAGGCGGGGCGGGGCGCGCGGACGGACTGCCGGCGTCTTGATAACTGCTATGTAAACGGATCATGCGAATAGTCTAACATTGTTCTCTCATTGTTCTCTATCTCCATCGAATCTCCACACTTCTTCGACTAAATGTCCATCTGCCTGGCCTAAGCTGCTCTACCCCTCGACCGGACCGCCGGTCGCGACCAGCGAAAGGCAAGACCATGTATCCGCATATCCGCATCAAGAAAAATACCGCCATCGTCGCGGCCCTGTTGTGCCTTGCCGCCTGTTCCAGACCCGCGCAAGAACCCCCTGCGCCAGCCGCCTCGGTCACGGTGCTCAAGCTGCAATCGGCACCCGTGCTACTGAGCGACACCTTGCCGGGCCGGGTGGCCGCTTACCGCACGGCCGATATCCGCCCGCAAGTGGGCGGCATCGTGCTGCGCCGGCAATTCGAGCAGGGCGCCGACGTGCGCTCCGGGCAAAAGCTGTTCCAGCTGAACCCGGCGCCCTTCCAGGCCGACGTCGACCTGGCCGCCGCCGCCCTGCAGCACGCGGTCGCCACGGCACACCGCGCCACGACCCAGGCCGAGCGTTTGAAGCCTTTGATGGAAGCGGACGCCATCAGCCGCCAGGCGTATGACGATGCAGTGGCTCAGCGCGAGCAGGCGGCGGCCAATGTGGCGCAGGCGCGTGCAGCTTTGGCGCGGCGCCGCCTGGACCTGGCTTTTGCCAGCATCGACGCACCCATATCCGGGCGCATCGGCCAGGAACTGGTCGGCGAAGGCGCGCTGGTGGGGCAGGCCGACGCGGCCCCCATGGCGCGCATCCAGCAAATCGACCAGGTGTATGTGGACGTGCGCCAGCCGGCTTCTGCGCTGGCTTCCCTGCAGGCCGCGGGGCCGGCCGGTGTCGACAAGCTGCCCGTCACCATCCTGGCGGCCGACGGCAGCGAGTACCCGGTCCAGGGCCGCATCCTGTTCTCCGGCATCAGCATCGATGCGGGCACGGGCGACGCCACCATCCGCGTGCTGGTCGACAATCCGCAGCGCCAGCTCTTACCGGGCATGTTCGTGCGGGCCCGCATCGCGCGCGCTGCGCAGGCCGATGGCTTGCTGCTGCCGCAACAGGCCGTGCTGCGCAATAGCGACGGGGCCGCGCAAGCCTGGGTACTCGATGGCAAGCACAAAGCGACCTTGAAGCCGATTGCGGTGGGCGACGTGATCGCCCACCAGTATGTGGTCACGGGCGGCTTGCGCGCGGGCGACACCGTGGTGGTCGAAGGCCAGGAACGCTTGCAGCCTGGCGCCACCGCCGCACCGCAGCCATGGAAACGGGCCGGCGCGCAAGCGGCGGCAGCAACTGCCACGCCGCGCTGAATGCACTTTTGACACTCCGCTTATTGAAAGCTTAAACAATGCCGCAATTTTTTATCGACCGCCCGGTCTTTGCCTGGGTGGTGGCGATCTTTATCGTCCTGTTCGGACTGATCGCCATACCGCAATTGCCGATTGCGCGCTTCCCTTCGGTGGCGCCGCCTTCCGTCAGCATCGAGGCCAGCTACCCCGGCGCCACGCCGCAAACCATGAATGATTCGGTGGTCAGCCTGATCGAACGTGAGCTGTCGGGCGTCAAGAACCTGCTGTACTTCGAGTCTTCGGCCGATACTTCGGGTTCCGCGTCCATCACCGTCACCTTCAAGCCGGGCACCAATCCCGAAATGGCGCAGGTCGACGTGCAGAACCGCCTGAAGGCGATTGAGCCGCGCCTGCCGCAGGCGGTGCGGCAAAATGGCCTGGGCGTGGAATCGGCGTCGTCCGGTTTCCTGATGATCGTCAGCCTCAATTCGGCCGGTGGCCAGTTCGATGAAGTGGGACTGGGCGACTACCTGGCGCGCAACGTGACGGAAGAACTGCGCCGCATTCCCGGCGTGGGCAAGGTGCAGCTGTTCGGCACCGAACGGGCCATGCGCATCTGGGTCGACCCGGCCAAACTGGTGTCGTACAACCTCGCCATGGGCGATATCAGCGCCGCAGTAGCCCAGCAAAATGCGCAGATCGCCCCCGGCCGCCTGGGCGACGCGCCCTCCATTGCCGGCCAGAGGGTGACCGTGCCCTTGACGGTGCAGGGCCAGCTGCAAACGCCGCAGCAATTTGCCGCCATCATCCTGCGCGCCAATCCTGACGGCTCGAAAGTGACCGTCGGCGACGTGGCCAGGGTGGAACTGGGCGCGCAAAGCTTCAACTTCAGCATCCGCGAAAACGGGCAGGCGGCGTCCGGCGCCGCCATCATGCTGTCGCCGGGCGCTAACGCCGTGCAGACGGCCAGCGCCGTGCGGGCGCGCATGGCCGAATTGGCGCCCGCCATGCCGGCCGGGATGGAATACTCGGTGCCCTTCGATACGGCGCCCTTCGTGAAAATCTCGATAGAAAAAGTGGTCGCCACCTTGATCGAGGCAATGGTGCTGGTCTTCCTGGTGATGTATCTGTTCCTGCAAAAGATACGCTACACCCTGATCCCCGCCATCGTCGCGCCGATTGCGCTGCTCGGTACTTTCACCGTGATGCTGATGGCCGGTTACTCCGTCAACGTGCTGACGATGTTCGGCATGGTGCTGGCGATAGGCATCATCGTCGACGACGCCATCGTGGTGGTGGAAGCGGTCGAGCGTTTGATGGCTACCGAAGGCCTGTCGCCGAAAGAGGCGACTTCCAGGGCCATGCGCGAAATCACCGGCGCCGTGGTCGGCATCACGTTGGTGCTGGTGGCCGTCTTCATTCCGATGGCGCTTGCCAGCGGTTCGGTGGGCGCCATCTACCGCCAGTTCACCCTGGCGATGGCGGTCTCTATCCTGTTCTCGGCGTTCCTGGCCTTGACCCTGACACCGGCCCTGTGCGCCACCATGCTCAAACCAATCGGCCCGCATGAGCATGAAAAAAAGGGCTTTTTCCTGTGGTTCGACCGCCAGTTCGAGCGCATGACGCGCCGCTACGAAGCGGGTGTGGTAGCCATGCTCAGGCGCGCGGGCCGGTCCATGTGCGTCTACGCCGCCATCGTCGCTGCGCTGGGCGTGGCCTTCATGCAACTGCCGTCGGCCTTTCTGCCGGAAGAAGACCAGGGTTATTTCATGACCTCGATCCAGCTGCCGTCGGACGCCACCATGGAGCGCACGCTCGATGTCGTCAAGCTGTATGAACAGCATGTGGCGTCGCGGCCCGGCATCGCCGTGAACCAGTCCGTGCTGGGCTACAGTTTTTCCGGTTCCGGCCCGAACGCCGCGCTGGCCTTCACCATGCTGAAGGACTGGAAGGAGCGCCACGGCGCCACCGCCCAGGAAGAAGTAGCGCTGGCGCAGCAAGCCATGGAGCAGGCGAAGGAGGGCATGATCATGAGCTTGATGCCGCCCGCCATCGATGAACTGGGTAATTCCTCGGGCTTCAGCGTGCGCTTGCTGGACCGGGCCAACCAGGGCCATGACGCCTTGCAGGCGGCGCAAAACAAGTTGCTGGGCCTGGCCGCGCAGAGCGGCAAGGTGGCTGGCGTGTATCCGGACGGCTTGCCGGCCGGCGCCAGCGTGCGCCTGGAAATCGACCGCAGCAAGGCCGAAGCGCTGGGCGTGTCGTTTACGGCCGTGGGCGACATGCTGACGGCGGCCATGGGTTCGACCTATGTCAACGATTTTCCGAACGCAGGTCGCATGCAGCAAGTGATCATCCAGGCCGATGCGCCGGCGCGCATGCAGTTGAACGATGTGCTGGCGCTGCGGGTTCGCAATAACGCGGGCGGCATGGTGGCGCTGGGCGAGCTGGTGCACCCCGTATGGAGCGAAACGCCGCTGCAGCTGGTGCGCTACCAGGGCTACCCGGCATCGCGCATTTCAGGCAGCGCCGCGCCTGGCGTGTCCAGCGGCGACGCCATGCTGGAAATGGAGCGCCTGGCGCAGCAATTGCCGCCCGGCTTTGCGCTGGCCTGGACCGGGCAGTCTCTGCAGGAGCGCGTATCGGCGTCGCAAGCGCCCATGCTGATGGCGCTGTCGATGCTGGTGGTGTTCCTGGTGCTGGCCGCCCTGTATGAAAGCTGGGCGATTCCGCTGTCCGTGATGCTGGTCGTGCCCCTGGGTTTGCTGGGCGCCGTGCTGGCCGTGATGGTGCGCGGCATGCCGAACGATGTGTTCTTCAAGGTGGGCATGATCACGATTATCGGCCTGTCGGCGAAGAACGCCATTTTGATCGTGGAGTATGCGCGCCAGTTGCAATCACAGGGCAGAGGCTTGCTGGAAGCGGCCGTGGAAGCGTCGCGTTTGCGTTTGCGTCCCATTTTGATGACCTCGCTGGCCTTTGCGCTGGGTGTGGTGCCCCTGATGCTGGCCACCGGCGCCAGCGCCGAGACCCAGCATGCGATCGGCACGGGCGTCTTTGGTGGCATGCTGAGCGCCACCGTGCTGGCCGTCTTCTTCGTGCCCGTCTTCTTTGTCGTCGTGCTGGGCGCGGTGGACAGGCTGGCGGCGCGCTGGCGGCCACGAAAAAACAATACCGCCGTCAAGGCGCTGGAAGGACAGGCATGAAGTTTCGCTATTTTACTTTTTCACTGCTGGCACTGAGTTTGTCAGCCTGCAGCCTGACGCCGGCGCTGGTGAAACCTGCCTTGCCGGTGCCCGCAAGTTATGGTCCGACCTTGCCGGAAGCCGGCGGCAATGCGGCCGACCTGGGCTGGCGCCAGATGCTGCTGGATCCGCGTTTGCAGCGGCTGGTCGAACTGGCGCTGCAGAACAACCGCGACTTGCGCCTGGCCGCGCTGAACGTGGACGCCGTGCGGGCCCAGTACCAGATCCAGGATGCGTCCCGCTATCCGGCCGTGGGCGCGGCGCTGGGCGGCACGCGCCAGCGCGGCACTGACAACCAGTTCACGGCCGGCATCGCCATGAGCGCCTTCGAGATCGACCTGTTCGGCCGTCTGCGTTCCCTGTCGGACGCCGCCTTTGCGCGTTACCTGGCAACGGTGGAGGGCCAGCGCGCTACCCAGCTTGTGCTGATAGGCGCCGTGGCTGACGCTTATCTGGAAGAGTGCCTGGCCGAAGAGCAGCTGCTGTTGTCGCGGCAAACCCTGCGCGACTGGCGCGAGGCATTGATCCTCACGCAGCGCCTGCGGGCGGCGCAGCAGGGTAGTAGCCTGGACGTGGCGCAAGCCGAAGGCCAGGCGGCGCAGGCCGAAGCGGATGTGTTGGCGCGCGAACGGGCGCTGCTGCTGGCGCGCAACCAGCTGGGCCTGCTGCTGGGTGGGCCGCTGCCTGATGCGTTGCCAGCTGGCTGGCCGTTAGCCGATCAGCCTGTGCTGACGCAGCTGCCGGCAGGTGTACCGTCCGATTTGCTGGTGCGCCGACCCGACATCGTGCAGGCGGAATATGCGCTGGTGGCGGCCAATGCGGAAATCGGTGCGGCCCGCACCGCCTTCTTACCGCGTTTGTCGCTGACGGCGCAGCTGGGGCTGGCCAGCCCCGAACTGGGCGACTTGTTCCGTGGCGGCGCGCGCAGCTGGTCGTTTGCGCCGCAAATCACGCAGCCGCTATTCCAGGGCGGCCAATTGCGGGCCGAATTGCAGCTGTCGAAAATTCGCACGCAGGCGGCGGTGCTGCAATACGAGCAAGCCATCGCGACGGCGTTTCGCGAGGTGAACGATGGCCTGGCCGGCAGCGCCACTTTTGCGCAGCAGATCGCCGCGCAGCAAAGAGTGGTGGCCGCCTCCGGGCAGCGGCAGCGTTTGTCGGCCCTGCGTTATGGCGCCGGCCAGGATAGCCGATTGGAATTGCTCGACGCCCAGCGCCAGGCTTACGCTGCGCAGCAAACCTTGCTGGACTTGCGGCGCGAGCAGTTCAAGTCGGCTATTGCCTTGTACAAGGCGCTGGGTGGCGGGCTGGAAGAGTAAAGCTTAGCGCGCGCCTGCTTCGGCCTGCAGCCATGCCCGGAAGGCGGCCAGCCGGGGCAGGCTGGCGCACTCGGCCCGGTAGACGATGTAATAGGCCAGCGGCGAGTGCAGCCGCAGCTCGGGGAACAGGCGTACTAGCCGGCCGGCGGCCAGGTCGTCGCCCGCCATCACGCTGCGGGCCAGCGCCACGCCGCTGCCATCGATGGCAGCCTGCAGCACGGCCGCTGAATTGTTGATGCGCAGGCCGCGTTTTTCCATCATATGCTCCACGCCCGCCTTGTCCAGCCACGCTTCCCAGGTCGGGAAGCCTGCGTGACCATCCATCGACAGGTCGTGCAGCAGGGTGACATTGGCCAGCTCGGCTGGGGAGTGCAACACTCCCTGTTTGTGCAGCAGCGCCGGCGAGCAGACCGGGTAAATCTCTTCTTCCATCAGTTTTTCCGCCACCAGGCCGGGCCAGATACCGGCGCCATAGCGCACGCCGATATCGATGCGCTGGGCGGCGAAATCGACGGGCTTCAAACTGGTATCGAGCCGCACGTCGGTTTCCGGCCAGGAGGCCTGGAAGCGCTCGATGCGCGGCAGCAGCCACTTGGCGGCGAAGGCAGGGCTGACGGTGACGGTCAGCAGACCGCTGCTGGAGCCTTCCCTGAGTATGTCCAGTCCCAGACTGAGTTTATCGAGGCCGGCGCGGATATCGGGCAGCGCGCGCAGCGCCGCATCGGTGACCACCAGCCTGGCGCGGCCAGTGTTAAAACGGTGGAACAAGGGTGAACCCAGCCAGTCTTCCAGGCTGCGCACCAGCTGGCCGACGGCGGCCGGCGTGACGTTCAGTTCTTGTGCGGCGGCGGAAAAACTCTGGTGGCGGGCGCTCGCTTCAAAGGCCCGCAAGGCGTTCAGGTACACAGGCGTTTTCATGGCGCTCATGGTGATGTGGAAGGAAATAGCCGGCTCGCGAGAAAGTCGATGAACACGCGCAGCTTGGGTGGCAATTGTTTACCGGACGGCCACATGATGTGGAAGGGCGCGGGGTTCTCGACGCAACCGGGCAGTATCTGCACCAGCCGGCCCGCCGCCAGATGCCCATCGATGGCGAAGTCCGGCAGGTAGGCGATGCCCAGCCCCTGCAAGGCAAACAGGATGCGCGTTTCCAGGTTGTTGCAGATCACCGAGGTGGGCAGCTGGAAATCGGCCGGCAGGGTTTCCCCGTGCAGCGGCCATAGCTGGAACTTGCCCGTGTTGGGATAGCGGAACTGGATGCAGCTATGCTGCGCCAGTTCGCTGCCAGTCTGTGGCAAGCCGCGCGCGGCAAAGTAGGCGGGTGCGCCGACGATCAGCATGCGGTAGGCGCCCAGGCGGCGGGCCGTCAGCCGCGAATCGGGCGCGTCGCCGCTGCGGATCACGGCATCGAAACCTTCTTCGATCACGTCGACCTGGCGGTCGGTGAAATCGAGATCGAGGTCGACCTCGGGGTAGCTTTGCTTGAACTGCGCCAGCACCGGCAGGAATGGGTCGCCGATCAAAGGCAGGCTGACCCGCAGGCGGCCGCGCGGCGTCAGTGTGGCTTGCGACAGCTCCGCTTGCGCTGCCTCGACTTCAGCCAGGATGCGGCGGCTGCGCTGCAAAAACATGGCGCCTTCCGCCGTCAGGGTCAGGCTGCGCGTGCTGCGGTGGAACAGGCGTACGCCCAGCTGCTCTTCCAGCGCGCCGATGCGCTTGCCGATGGCCGACGCCGACACGCCCAGCAGCCGTCCCGCCGCCACCAGGCTGCGCGTTTCTGCCACTTGCACGAAGACATTCAGGGCGCTGATGCTGTCCATGGTGAAATCCATTGCGGAGGATTATCTCCGTAAATAACGGAACTATACCCCACTTACTCCGCAAATGCCTGAGCGCTAAGCTGGCAGCCATCTCTCCAACTTAATAAAAGGCTGATCATGAACACGCTGTCCACTACCACCGAGCGCTGGGAACTTGCCGCTTATGGACTCGATCAACTGGCGCTGCGCCAGGCGCCGCTGCCATCGCCCAAGGCGGGTGAAATCGTCATCGCCACCGGGGCCGTGTCGCTCAATTACCGCGACGTGGAAGTGATAGACAATGGCATGGGCGCCACCCTGGAATTCCCCTTCATACCCGCGTCCGACCTGGCCGGCCGTGTGCTTGCGGTGGGCGAGGGCGTGACGCGTTTTGCCGTCGGCGACCAGGTGCTGTCAGCTTTCATCCCTGGCTGGCGCGATGGCGCCTCGCTGTCCTGGTCAGTGGCGCCCACGCGTGGCGGCCCACTGCCCGGCGTGCTGGCGCGCCATGTGGTGGAACCGGCCGACTGGTATGTGCATGCGCCGCACTCCTTGAGCGCGCAGGAAGCGAGCACCTTGCCGGTGGCGGGCTTGACGGCCTGGATGGCGCTGATCGAAAAAGGCCAGCTGCATGCAGGCCAGAGCGTGGTGGTGCAGGGCACGGGCGGCGTCTCGCTGTTTGCGGTGCAGCTGGCGGCCGCCCATGGCGCCCGAGTGATCGTCGTCAGCGGCAGCGACGAGAAGATCGAGCGTGCCATTGCGCTGGGCGCCAGCCATGGCATCAACCGCCATACGACGCCGGATTGGGAACAGCAAGTGCTGGCATTGACGGGTGGGCGCGGCGCAGATCATATCCTGGAAATGGCAGGTGGTGCGAATGTCGAACACTCCTTGCGCGCCGTGGCGCAGGGTGGCCGGATTACCGTGATCGGCCTGCTCGAAGATGACCGTTTCAGCTTGTCCGTGATGGCGCTGCTGGCCAGCCGCGCAACGATCACGGGCATCGCTGTCGGTTCGCGCCGCGCGCTGGAAGACCTGGTGCGGGCGGTGGATGCGCTGGGCATCCGCCCCGTGATCGATGCCAGCTACGCGTTCGATGAATTGCCGCAGGCGCTGGCCCATGTGCGACGCGGGGCGTTTGGCAAGATCGTGGTACGGGCAGACTAAGGCGCGCCGCGCGGCAGGGTCAGGCTAACCACCAGGCCTTTTTCTGCCCCATTCTGCAGGCTCAGTTCCCCATGGTGGGCCTGTGCTACCGTTTGCGCGATGGACAGGCCCAGGCCGAAGCCGCCGGTGGCTGCGTTGCGCGAAGTCTCCAGCCGGTAAAACGGTTCCAGCGCCCGCACCAGTAGCGCTGCGGGGATGCCGGGGCCGTCGTCGCTGATGCTGATGACGACTTTGCCCGCTTCATCGCGCACGCTGACGTGGGCTGCGCCGCCGTAGCGGATGGCGTTGTCGATGATGTTTTGCAGGCAGCGTTTCAGGCTGCGCGCATAGCCGGGCAGGGGCGCGGCCTGTCCTGTCACGCTGACCTTGCCGCCGGTTTCCGCAAAGTCGCTGCACAGGCTGGCCAGCAGGCTGTCGATATCGACCGTCTGCTGCTGTTCATGCAAGCCGCTGTCCTGCACCATGGTCAGGGTAGCGCCCACCAGCGCATCCATTTCGTCCAGGTCGCGGCGGAACTTGATGCGGTCCGCTTCGCCGGGCAGCAGTTCCGTGCGCAGTTTCAAGCGCGTGATGGGCGAGCGCAAATCATGCGAGACGGCCGCCAGAAAGCGCGTGCGTTCGGCGATATTGTCGATCAGCCGCTGCTGCATGGCGTTGAAGGCCTGCGACGCCTTGCGCACTTCCGTGGGGCCGCTGGTAGCCAGTGGCGCACTGAAGATATTCTTGCCCAGCTTGTCGGCGGCGTCGGCCAGCCTGCCCAGCGGCTGCATCACCAGGCGCACGGCCAGCCAGGCCAGAAAAATGACGGCGGCGATGCGCAGCAGATAAATACGCAGCAGATAATCGATGGCGGCTGCGCGCGGCGCCGTGCTCATGCCTGCCTGGCCTTCGAGCGCTTCGGCCTGCAGCCACTGGCCGTCGTGCAGACGCAGTTGCACGATGAAGTGACCGGAAGGATAAGCGTCGTGCAGCAGTGAAAACCAGCTGTCTTCGTTCGGTTCGGCGTGGGTCAAACGGATATCGAGCACGCGCACCCGGTGGTGCGACAGTTCATCGCTTTGATCGCCGAGGCGCTGGCGCAAGACATCGAGAAACAGCTCGCTGCTGAACAGCGCATTGCGACCCACGGCAGGCGTTGCAGGCGAGGGACCATCGACGGCGCTCACCTTGAAATCCTTGCTGCTGATGGCGTCGAACATGGCGAGCCGGCTGGCGGCTGGCACCGCATCGAGCATGCGCACGGCGTCGGCCAGGCGCGTGGCTGCCAATCGGGTAGGGATTTCCATCGCCTTGCCATAACGCATGTCGTACCAGATGGTGCCCGTCAGCGCCTGCGCCGCCAGCATGCCCACGATCAGCACCATCGCCAGGCGGCCCGACAGGCTGCGTGGCCATAGCCGTTGCAGCACAGGCTTCATGCCTGGTAAGCCACGTCGGCATTGAGCATATAACCGCCGTTGCGGATGGTCTTGATCAGGGCTGGCGTGCGCGGATTGTCGCCCAGTTGCTGGCGCAAACGGCTGACGCAGACATCGATGGCGCGGTCGAACGGCAGGCTTTCCTTGCCATACACGGCAGCGAGCAAAAAGTCGCGGCTCAGGGTGCGCTTGGGATGGTCGAGCAAGGCGCGCAGCACCAGATAGTCGGAACTGCCCAGTGACAGGGTCACGCCCTGCGGCGAGCGCATCTGGCGCGCGCGCGTGTCGAGCTGCCAGCCTTCGAAGCTCACCGTGCCGATACGGTCGGCTTCCTGTTTTTCCGGGAAACTGCGGGCGCGGCGGATGATGACCTTGATGCGCGCCAGCAGTTCGCGCGGGTCGAACGGTTTGGGCAGATAATCGTCGGCGCCCACTTCCAGGCCCACGATGCGGTCGACCAGGGTGCCGCGCGCCGTCAGCATGATGACGGGGATATTGCGCCGCGCGCGCAACTGGCGGCATAGCTCCAGGCCGTCGTCGCCGGGCAGCATCAGGTCGAGGATGATCAGGTCGACGGGCCGGCTGGCCAGCACCTGCCACATCTGTTCGCCGTCCGCCGCCGTGTGCGCCTGGTAGCCTGCGCTCTCCAGGTACACCGACAGCAATTGCCGTATTTCTTCGTCGTCATCGACGATCAACACCTGATCCGCTCGTTTCATCTTGCCGTACTCATTCGCTCAACTCATTCTCTAAAAAACATTTTTTTGTAATCGCATGTGACGTTGCCGTGGCGTAAACACATTCCATTACATTTCAGGGCTGTTGCCCCGTTCTTGCCCCATATGCCAGCCATTATAGTGCCTGTAGATGAGAATCATTACAATTTACAGAGGATCCCCCATGCGTCATCGCAGCACCGATAACAGCAATCACAGCAATAGCAGCACGACCGCCGATAGCATTGCCTCGCTTTTTGCACAGTATGGAAAATTGTCCGCCACCGTCGGCCTGGCCATCACCTCCCTGGGCGCCACTGCCAGCGGCACTGCGCTGGCCGCCGATGCCGATGCCGCCACCACCGCTGCGGCCGAACCGCAGCAGCTCAATGCCGTGGTGGTGAAAGCCGAGCGGGTAGCGCCGGCCTACAAGCCCGAGCACCTGAGTTCGGCCAAGTTCGCCCAGCCGCTGCTGGACACGCCGCAAAGCATCACCATCGTGCCACGCGAAGTGCTGACGGAACAGAATGCGCAAAACCTGCAAGACATCCTGAAAAACGTGCCGGGTATTACCTTTACCTCGGGCGAGGGCAACCTGGGCTGGGGCGATCTGTTTACCATCCGCGGCTTTTCATCCGAACAAAGCCTGACGGTGGACGGCATGCGCGACGCCGGCATGTCCAGCCGTAACGACACGTTTAATCTGGACCAGGTAGAAGTCTTCAAGGGCACCGGTTCCATCGAATCGGGCACCTCGGCCGTGGGCGGCACCGTCAACTTGGTCAGCAAGGAAGCCCGGCTGGGCAACAGCAACAACGTGTCGGTGGGCGTGGGCAGCGCCGCTTACCGCCGCGTGACGACAGACTTGAACCGCCAGCTCGATGCTGGCAGTGCCTTGCGTTTCAACGTCATGAAACAAAAGAACGACGTGCCGGGCCGCGATGTGACGAACAATAATCGCCAGGGTCTGGCGACTTCGTTCGTCACGGGCCTCGATGGCCCGACGCGCATCTATGTCGACCTGTTCCACCAGGAAGACAAGAACGTGCCGGATGGCGGCTTGCCGATTCAAAGGGGGACTGGCGGCCAGCCCATGGCGAATGTGCCACACAGCGCCTGGTTCGGCAGCGACGCCTACACGCAGCAAACCACGGCCGACTCGTTCACATTAAAACTCGAACATGACTTTGCGCCGGGCGTGAAAATCCGCAACCAGTCGCGCTGGGCATTGACCGACAATCTGTCCGTGCTGTCGCCAGCCCGCTTCAACGCGGCCAACGCCAACGGCAGCACGCAAGGCACTTCGCTCGGTTACGTGGGCGTGGGCGGCCTGACGAAAGTGGGCGGCATTGCTTCCTATACCGATTTTAACAATGTCACGCAGCCGTATGGCGTGCTGCGCGGTGGCGATTTCGGCACCTCGAAGCGCTACAAGATAGCAGCCAACCAGACCGATTTCAGTCTGGCTTTCGACACCGGTTTCGTGCGCCATGAAGTGGTGACGGGCCTGGACCTGTACCGCGAAAGCTATGGCGACTTGCAGCGCACCGTCAACGCGCCAACCGGCACCTTGTGGTTCAATATGGCGAACCCGCAAGTGGTGCATGGCAGCGTGCCTACCGTGAAGGGCAGCGCGGGCCTGGAATCGCAGATAAGCAATGCGGGTCTGTATGTAACAGATGCGATCCGCTTCACGCCGCAATGGCGCATGGTGGCATCCTTGCGCTATGACCGCTGGAAGGCCGATACGTCGACATTGGGCGTGAGTACCTCGAGCAGCAGCGCCGGCGCCGTCAGCGGCAGGGTGGCGGCCATGTACAAGCCGGTCGACGACGCCAGCATCTACATCGCTTACGCCCAGGCGGCGCAGCCATCGGCAATCGGTGCGTCGACCAATAATGCGATTTACGGTTCGGCTGCCGCGTCCGCGTATTCGCCAGCCACTTCGAAGACAGTGGAACTGGGCGGCAAATGGGATGTGCTGCAGCACCGCCTGGCGCTGACGGGCGCCATCTTCCGCACTTCCGTGAACGATTCGTGGGAATACGGCGACGACGATGTCTCCCCCGTACGGGCCTTGCCGGCCAAGCGCGTGCAGGGCGCGGAACTGGGCGTGCAGGGCAATATCACCCAGCTCTGGTCCGTGTATGGCGGCATGTCGCGCTTGATGAGCAAGCAGACCAAGGGCATCAACCAAGGCAGCGAAGCGAAGAACGTGCCTGACCTGACCTTCAATATCTGGACCTCGTACGAAGCGGCCAAGGGCCTGGTCTTCAGCTATGGCGCGCAGTATGTGGGCGAGCGCCGTTATTCGGACAATGCCTATGTCGGCGGCTTGAACAACAATAGCAGCACCGTGAATGGCCCCGCAGGCAAGGCGCCCGTCTACGTGCTCGATACGGAAAAAGCGCCGTCGTACTGGGTGCAAAGCCTGGCCGCCCGCTACCGCGTCAATGAGCGCCTGGCACTGAACCTGAATGTGCAAAACCTGGCCAACAAGTTTTACTGGGCGCGCATCGGTTCTTCGCTGGACGGCTTCCAGCTGTACGGCGTGCCGGGCGCCAGCCGCAGCGTCAGCCTCAGCGCGGACCTGAGTTTTTAAGCCGATGGATGAGCGCATCAGCGTGGGCCAGTTGGCCGGCTTGCCGGCATCCGATTGGACCAGCATGCTGGCCGGGGCGGGGGAACTATCCCTGCCGTGGCTGGAGGCGGCCGCCCGCCAGGGCGTGCCGCGCGCGCAAGCCATCCTGGCCCAGCGTTGGCTGACTGGCGATGGTCTGCCGGCCGACGCAGCGCAGGCGGTCTACTGGTTTCGCCAGGCGGCTGCGCGCGACGATCTCGAGGCCATCAATATGCTGGGACGCTGCCTGGAAAACGGCTGGGGCGTGCCGGCCGATGCGCAGCTGGCCGTGTACTGGTACCGCCAGGCGGCCATCGGTGGCCTCGATTGGGGCCGCTACAACCTGGCCAACTTGCTGATGAGCGGCAAGGGTATCGCTGCCGACCGTCCTGCCGCGCTGGTCTTGTACCGCCAGGCGGCAGGGCAGGGGCACGCCAAGTCCATCAATATCATCGGCCGTTTTCATGAAGAAGGCTGGGAAATGCCAGCCGACCTGGCGCAGGCGGCGGTGCATTACTGCGCGGCGGCCGTGGGCGGCGATTTTCGCGGCCAGTTCAACCATGCGCGGCTGCTGCTGGACAAGGGCAAGCCGCAGCAGGCGCTGGCCTGGCTGCGCGGCATTCCAGCCAGCGCCACACCGGCATTTATGGCCAATCTGCGGCCATGGCTGCAGGCCTCGCCGCTGGCCGCGATCCGCGCGCTGGCGAACGAAGCGCCATTTCACCCTCAATAAAGGACAACCATGCTGCATCTGAGCTCCGTGCTTGATTCCACCGAGCTGGCCCAGGCCCGCGCCATGCTGGCCGGCGCCGACTGGGAAGACGGCCGCGCCACCTCGGGCAGCCTGCCTGCGCAAATCAAGCGCAACCGGCAACTGCCGGCGCAGGGGCCGGCCACGCAGCGATTGCAGCAACTGGTGCTGGACGCCTTGCGCCGCAACCAGCTGTTTTTTTCAGCCGCGCTGCCGCGCCGGATCGCGCCGCCCATGTTCAGCCGCTACCAGGGTAGCGAAGACCACGCTGGCGATTATCTCGACG
This sequence comes from Janthinobacterium saanense, assembly GCF_014200675.1. GTDB lineage: Bacteria > Pseudomonadota > Gammaproteobacteria > Burkholderiales > Burkholderiaceae_D > Janthinobacterium. The sequence goes on from NZ_JACHCI010000037.1 coordinate 20,068, forward strand.
ACCACGTCGACGTGGCCATGCGTATCCTGCCCGATGGCGAAAGGGTGCGCACGGATTTGTCATGCACCCTGTTCCTCAGCGATCCTGAAGAATATGCGGGCGGCGAACTGGTGATCTTTGACAACTGGCGCGATGAACAGGTGAAGCTGAAGGCGGGCGACATGCTGCTGTACCCGGCCGACAAGATCCACCGGGTCAATCCCGTCACGGCGGGCCAGCGCTACGCCAGCTTCTTCTGGATCGAAAGCATGGTGCGCAGCGAAGAGCAGCGCCGCTTGCTGTTCCAGATGGACCGCGACCTGATGCTGCTGCGCGCCACGGCGCAGGAAGGCCAGGCGCCGGCCGTGCTGGGCCTGACGGGCGCATACCACAAGCTGCTGCGCATGTGGGGGCAAGGGTAATCGAGGCCATGTAGAATCGAGGGATCGCCTGCATGGCATCGTTCAAGGATAGACAGTGACTAACCATATCGCCCCGGTCCCGCTGGAAAAAGCCTACCGCCTGCTTAATCACGGCCCATCGGTGCTGGTCTCGGCCCGCCATGGCGGCGTGGATAATGTGATGGCGGCCGCCTGGGCTTGCGCACTCGATTTGTTGATTAGCGCTGATCTTCATCTGCCAGCCTGAGCGAAGCCTCAGTTCGCCTGCCGGTCGCTGCGGCGGCGTACAGGAAGCGCCGCAGGATGG
>NZ_JACHCI010000038.1 GCF_014200675.1 Janthinobacterium saanense
CGTCAAATCGACCGAAAATACGCTTGATCGACTTACTGTTCGACCATTTGGCGCGTCAATTTCGCTAGGAAAGCGAATTGATCAGCGCTTCCTTAACACTTCCACCACCAGCGCCAAATGAGAGCAAAAATTCAGATGTCTTTCCAAATGAAGGCGTATCATATTCTGCCCTGTAATTATTCATAAATGCGTAATAATCAGGGGAGCCAGGCAACTCTCCACCAACAAAATTAACGCCGAACTCAAATATATTGAATGTGAAATTAATTGCAGCCTTACCAGTATCCAAAAATGCGCTATTTAGTGTATTAGGATTTCGAGCAACAATACTTATCGACGGTACCACATCAAAAATATTCTTACTCGCACCCACTGGCTTTCCATCTGCATAATCTAAAAATGCCCTATCGAATGCCTTATCAGACTCATCCTTATAAATTTTACTACCTAAATAACCATCTCCTTTTTCCGATATCTCATTAGTGTCCATGCGAGCCTGATGCCTCAGATTTTCACACTCGTTACTACTATCACCATAACAGATAGCAAGTGCAGTGTCCCTCGCTACACTCTTTACCTGCAATTGATCTCTCGCGTCGCAATCCGAACCGCCAGGATGATTTTTACATGCCGTTTCCAGGTCTATAAGTTTGACAATTTCTTCATGCTTCAAGTAATTATTGGCCACCTCATTTGTCGCACTCGCCGCTCCCGTCGCTCCCCCAGCAACCGCCCCCACCGCCGCTCCTGCCGCCAGCGTCAGCGCACTACGCAATGTCTCCGGTATATCCAATGTTTTGAGCTGCTTGGCAATGGCATCGGTTGACAACGCCGCAGCGCCGGCTCCGAGGGCTCCACTCGCCCCACCACCAAGCGCGCCGACCGCTGCGTGCAAGGCGGCGCGTGCGAGTCCGCCTTCCTTCCAATTATCCGTCAAGTCTTTACTCTGCTGCTGCAACTCAGCTTGCTTGACAAAGTCATTTGCTTCCCCCGCTTCCTCAGCCTGCCTCGCTAGCTCAGCCGCTTCTTTCAGCTTATCCTGCGCATAATCCCCAACCCCCTTCGCCGCCGCCGCCGCAAACGCCGCCGTCGCGTCCATGGTCGCCTGCAACTTGGACTTGTCGAAATTATTGCCGATCTTGCCGCTGCTATCGACTCCCGTCGTCACATCACGATTCAGGCCAGCAATGCTGTCTTCCGCTCCCTTGCCCGTCGCTGCGCGCTGGGCGGCATCGTCGGTGATCACGACGGCGCCGCCGCTGATGCCGCTACGCGTGGTGCTGCTGGAATTGTCGCTCAGCGCCACGATCACCGGCAAGCTGGCTGTCTGGGAATCTTTTTTACCCCCCACATTCATCAGGTTTTTATTTTCCTCCGTCTGCTTGCCCGCCACCGAAAAACCACCCGATACGCCCACACTGCTGCCCTTCGAAATCGCATGATTCTCGATATCGCTATGCGTCAGAGTCGCGGCGAAGACGGGGTCAGTTCTGCCATTCACGAAGACGGGGTCAGTTCTGCCATTCAGACACGAAGACGGGGTCAGTTCTGCCATTCAGACACGAGCTCTACTATGCATGCCAATTATTTGCCTACAAACGTCTGTGTAATCTCAGAATCGCCCTTTATCTCCCACGTATCATTGCATACATGACACGACCGCTCAGACTTGAGTTTGCAGGTGCCCTCTATCACATCACATCGCGAGGAGATCGATGCGGCACAATTTACCGCGATGTCGCGGATCGACTGGCGTGGCTCGATTTACTTGCACTCGTCTGCGAACGCCATCATTTTGTCGTCCATAGCTTTTGCCAAATGAGCAATCACTATCACCTTCTTGTCGAAACGGCCGAAGCGAATTTGTCGCAAGGCATGCGCCAATTGAATGGTTTATATAGTCAATATTTCAACAGACGTCACAAACTTGTTGGTCATGTCTATCAAGGCCGCTACAAAGCCATCCTGGTCCAAAAAGAAAGCTATCTGCTTGAACTGGCTCGCTACATCGTTTTAAATCCCGTACGAGCGCATATGGTGCCATCAGCCGATGACTGGAATTGGAGCAGCCATCACTATTTCTTAGGCGACGAAACACCTCCCTGCTGGCTGGCATGCGATTGGCTACTAAGCAAGTTTGGCCATGTGCGCAACGAAGCAGTATTGAAATATGATCTGTTTATCAATGCTGGAATTGAGGACGCCAGCCCACTCACCCATACTTGCCATCAATTACTCCTGGGTGATGAGGCTTTCGTTGCTGCACATCAGCAATCACAATATTCCGGTGAATTGATAGATACGGCAAAGACCCAGCGAAGAGCGGTGACACTTTCGCTGACAGAATATCAGACCCGCTACTCCAACAGGGACGAGGCAATGGCACGCGCCTATCTGTCAACGGCCTATACCATGCTACAAATAGGACTTGCTTTTGGTGTCTCAACAAGAACAGTCAGCAGGGCCTTGGCAAGCTTCGAAAAATCAATTATTCCCAAAAAAGCAGAATAAAAGCTGAGGCCGTGTCTGAATGGCAGAACTGACCCCGGCTTCTCAGGGCCAAATGCTGCCGTACGCGCGCGCCGCCGAGCTGATCTTTGATGTATATGGCCTCGCGATCTCGCCGGCCACGTTGCTGGCGTGGGTGGCCGAAGCGAGCGCGGCCCTACAAGCGACGGCCGACCAGATCGCCGACCAATTGCGGGCCGCACCGGTCCTCAACGCCGCCGAATCGGGCCTGCGCGCGGCCGGCAAACTGCACTGGCTGCACATGGCATCCTGCCGAACCGCCTTGGCGTGCTGGTGCATGATTGCTGGGCGCCGTACTGGAAACTCGACGATTCCATCCATGCCTTGTGCAATGCCCACTTGTTGCGTGAACTGGTCTACGTGAAAGAAATCACCGGCCAGCAATGGCCCGAGTCGATAATGCAATTGCTGCTGGGCGCCAACCGGGTCTGCACGGCGGCGCGGCATCAACAACGCACGCTCGCCCGCAATGATGTGGCCGCCTTCCGCACTGTCTACGACGCCCTGGTGCGGGAGGGGGAAGCGATCCATCCCGAAACCGCACAACAACCGGGGCAACGCGGTCGCAGAAAACAATCGGTCGCCGCCAATCTGCTGCGCCGCTTCCGCCTGCACGCCGACGCTGTCCTGCTCTTCCTCAGCAACCCGTCCGTGCCGTTCACCAACAACGTTGGCGAGCGCGCCGTGCGCATGCCCAAGGTGAAACAAAAATCTCAGGCTGTTTCCGCACGCTCGCCGGCGCCGAACATTTCTGCGTCATTCGCTCCTGCCTCGACACGCTGCGCAAGCAAGGGCACGGCATGCTCACCGTCTTGCAACGCGCCTTCGCCGGCGATCCTATCCAGCCAACCGTATAGCGGCTGAATAGTCACAAATAATTTATCTCTGCCTATAATTTCACCACAGCAATATAGCATTACAAGAAGTTTATGTTTCGAAATTTTTTACGCGCCCGGCGTATGTCAGGGATGCACAATCTGTCGCGGAGGGTGAGGGCTGGAATGGCAGGGCGACTGCCTTGTGAAGGGAGCGGAAAAGCATGGCGCCCTGGAGGATGTCCGGCCCATCCTCCCGCAACGATACTATGCATGTAATGAATACGCCAGGCGCTACCCCTGGCGTGTAACAGCTGCGCTAATCCAGCACCACCAGTTCACGCTCCGCGGCAATCTCGTAAAGCTTGATCGAGAATTGCTTCGAGCGCGGCAGGTTACGTTCCTGGAATGCTTTCAGGCCGGGCGTGCGCAAATGGACGTTGAGCGCCGCCTCATCGCGCCAGCGCTCGAGCACGGTGGCGTGGCCAGTCTCCAGGTCGTCGAAGGCCATCGCGTAGTAGAGGCAGCCGTCTTCCAGCCGGGTGGCGGCTTCCAGGGCCCGGATGTCTGCTAGGATCTCGGGCAGGTAGCGGGTGTCGAAATCGACCTGCCCTGCAACGATGATCATGGCGCTTCCCCTTGCGGTGCAAGGCGCATGGCGGACAGCGACACGTCTTGCCAGTCGTCCCAGGTCTTCAGGCGCTCGGCGTAGACGTTTTGCACAAACGGCAGCAGGTTGCCCAGGATCAGCCGCAGCGGCGGCTGATCCGCATCGACCAGTTTCAGCATCGCCGCAGACGTGGCTGCCGGGTCGCCCAGCGAATCCGGCGTCAGCATGGCGGCGAGTTGCTCACGTACACCGTCGTAAGCGGCAATCGGCTCGGCATTGCGCACCGAGGTGCTGCTGAGAAAATCGGTGGCGTAGCCGCCCGGTTCGACCAGGCTGACCTTGATGCCGAATTCGGCCACTTCAGCCGCCAGCGCCTCGCCGATGGCTTCCACGGCGAACTTGGTGGCTTCGTAAATGCCAGCGATCGGCACGGCCACCACGCCGGCCACGCTGGACACCAGGATGATGTGGCCGTGGCCTTGCGCACGCAGCAGCGGCAATGCGGCTTGCACCAGGGACAGGGTACCGAAGACGTTAGTCTCGAACACGGCGCGCGTGTCTTCCACCGTGGCTTCTTCAATCGCGCTCATGTAGCCAAAGCCTGCATTGCTGAGCACCACATCGAGCCGGCCAAAATGCTGGTGGGCTTGCGCGACGGCAGCAAATACACCGGCGCGATCAGTGACATCGACCTTCAGCACCAGCAGCGCATCGCCATATTGCTGCGCCAGCCCGGCCAGCGCCTGAGGATCGCGGGCAGTCGCCGCCACCTTATCGCCACGCGCCAGGGCCGCCTCTATCCAGTGCCGGCCAAAGCCGCGAGTTGCACCAGTGACAAACCATACTTTTTGCACAGCCATGTAAATCTCCTTGCAATTTGACATTTAAAATAAAAATGTAAATTTATTCTGATTTACAATCTGTGTCAATCTGTTCAAAATATCAAATTTGTGCACATGACTGAAATTCACGAGGCTACGCTGGCCCGGCGCCAGCAAATTGTCACTGCGGCGACGGCCACCTTTCTGCGCTACGGCTATGCGCGTACGACCATGGGCGACGTTGCGCGCGCGGCAAACATGTCACGCCCGACGCTGTATGCGGCCTTCCCCGACAAGGAGCAAGTGTTCGACGCCGTCATCCGCGGCCTGGTCGAGGCCAAGATCGCGCAGATACGGCAGCAACTGGCAAGCCTGCCCAGCATTGCCGAGAAACTCCGCTGGGCCTGCACCTCCTGGGGCGTGGAAGGCTACGAACTGGTGCGGGCCAACCCCGACGCCAGCGATGTCTTTGACCTGGGCTTTTGCGCAGTGCGCGACAGCTACGAAGTCTTCGAGAAGCTGGTGACGGAGATCCTGCAAGAGCAATGGCCCCGGCAAGGACAGGTAACAGCCCTGCCCGACGCGGCGCGCATGCTGGCTGCGGCGATCAAGGGATTCAAGGACTTGGCCAGGGATAGTGAGGAGTTGCGGCGGATGATAGCGTCACTGACGAATATGATGGCCAGCCAGCTTATGGAAAATAAGCAAAGCCTGCCGTGATGCGGGCTTTGCGGCGTTTTTGCTGCCTGGAATTGCCATTGCTTACACAAAGAAGCGGGTGGCGGTTTTCAGGGCAACTTAACGTCCCAGCCAAGCTACCGTAGAGCGAACGGTTATTGATACCGCGCCCGAGCACGGTATCAATAACATCAACTTGCTACTGGTCTGCAAGAATCAGGGACTTGGTCTTATCGAACTACCCGGCAGCATCAGCGGCCGCCGGATGGAAACTCACTCCCACTCTATTATCAATAATATATCTAAGTGCTTAATTTTTCAGTGTTTTCCAAACCATTCAGTAACCGATACCCTCAAAAATACCCTCGCCTGCAAAATCCGCTATTGCCGGTCTGTCGCGGGCTAAGATGGGAAAAACTAGTCTGCTCGTTCGCACCTGCCATCAGATCCTTCTGGGCAATAACACCTTCGTGTCGGCACCTCAGTAATCGCAGCGTTCAGATACGCCGAGGCACACTGTCACCCGGGCAATATACGACGCACCCCGAACTCTACCGCCAGATCCGTGGCACTTTGATTGCCTGCCCGTACCCGCGTAACCGCATCGCGCTTGAACGCATCGGTGAACGTCGCACGCGACTTCGGTGCTGATTCCGGTGACGCGGGAATAATCTCCCGCTTCGAGGGTAATTATTTCTTCTTTATGAGTATCCTCCGGGGCGCATTGTCTCCTGAGGATGTCCATGAAAACCGGACTAGCTCAAACTACCCCCGGCTTCTCTGCAGCTTTTACGACTTTAGTCATTCCCTTGAGGCTGGCATTACAAGTTTTTCCCAATAATCATAGGCTTTACGCAACTCCATTCCATCTCTAGTGTTATTGCCAATAAATCCATATGCAATAGAATGTGCAACTCGCACGGGATTAATGGGAACAATTCCTACTCCGTCTAATACAGGCTGTCCGTAATCAGCAAGTTTCCTACTACTCAACAATTGATTCCATTTAAGTAATGAATTGTTTCTTATCGCGACCTCTCCGTAATACATCCCAACATAGAGGGCCAACGATTTTGTTTCATCTGTCAAGTCCCAAGTCGCAAAGTCGATTGGCTTCACTTGCTTGCTTTTGATAACTTCAATTTCTTTTAAAGTGAGATCTCGTTTGTTAACTTTCGTAGCAAACCAGGCACCAAGATCATTTAATGAATTTGGCGAATCATCCGCATCCCATTTTTCAAAACCAGGGGTGCTCGCGATCAATTGCATCAACTCTTCAATACAATAAGGCAAACTCTCCATAAACCATTGATAAAATTCCTTTATTTTATTTTTATCCATATTCAAAAAAATCCCTGAATTTGGAGAATAATTAGTTCCTGGTCGAATAATATAATTTTCTGTATTTTTCATATTTAATGAATGATTACTTTTATTCCTGCGTCGGTAAGTGCTTTAAGCAAAGCTGCAGATGGGCCACCTTTCCCCGTCACAGGACTGGTATAGAAATTCCACACGACTCCATTAACCGCCCTTGTCTGCAATAACTCAGCATCTTTAGAAACTTGAAGTGCTGTGAATGTATCAAGTGTTGCGTAACCAACCTTTGCCTCATTGGCAATATTATTTACTGTAAGCTGATCGACAAAACGTAACCCTTTACTAGTTGGGAGTGATACCTGTGATTGTCCTCCCAATGATTTAAGATCACTCTCTCCAATCTGACCTGTTACACCGATGCTCGACGTTGGGTTGGGTGACACAACCCTACTCGCACCATTTGATGTCAAAGTATAGTAGTTGCCAGTACCGTCAATAAATATAGGGGCACCACTGGCATCAACAGCACTGACGGGCGAATATTTTCCACCTCTTGGCCCGGTAATTGTACCATCCGCGTTACTGATATATCCCTTGGGTACGTTTATGGTTGCTGTCTCTCCAGCTACCATTGCACTATTGGCACCTACGTTTCCAGCTCGTTGTTCAATACTTGATATTACTGCAGGATCTAGCATTCCCCCATCTGATGTTCCCTTCGATCCTGCATAAGGTTCATCTCCTATTATTATCCGTGGCTTCTGATTAGCTAATGCTTGCTCTTGCGTGATTAATTTCCCTTGATAGCTAACAGAACCCATCTCCACTTTAGCTAATGAAGTAGAGCCTTCAAACTTCAGCACTTGAGATGAAGCTCCACCTGCGAACATTAAGAGCATTTCCGGAGTAGCACGCCCTACCTCATCCCATTTCCCATAATACATATCACTAAGTAGTGATGCACCTGTTCCAGTTTTTACTGTGTTATATAAAAAATCCCCCATTAACGTAAGTGGATCTTCATTTGCTATCTTTGCAACTATGCTGTTTTTAGGAATATACGGCTGAACATCTCCCGTTACTCCTATTTTTGGCCCAAAAAATTTTTGCGATCCGTATCCGTATCCATCTAGCAGCAAACTTGCGGATCCTACAACTAAATCTTCTGGCAAATTATTTATTGCATTTATGGTATTAGCACCTCCTTTTAAGAATTTACCTAAAGAATTAAATGTAAAAAAACCCTCTACGTCATCTATAGGACGCGCAATACTATAATTCGATTCTAAATTTAGTCTATATGGCATATAGTCAGGTGGCTCTGCATAATCCAGATACGCCCTATCAAACGCCTTATTAGATTCCCTTTTGTAAATTTCATTATCTAAATATCTATATTCATTTTTTGATATTTCATCAGTATCCCTCCGAGCCTGATGCCTCAGACTTTCACACTCATTACCGCTATCACCTTTACAATCAGCAAGAGAGTCATCTCGTTCTGCACTTCTTACCTGCAATTGATCTCTCTCATCACAATCTGGACCGCCCGGGTTATTCTGGCATGCCTTTTCCAAGTCAATAAGTTTGAGGATTTCTTCATGCTTCAGATAGTTATTAGCCACCTCATTCGTCGCAGCGGCCGCTCCTGTCGCACCGCCAGCAACTGCCCCTACCGCAGCTCCCGCTGCCAGCGTCAGCGCATCACGCAACGGTTGAGGTATATCCAATCCTTTAAGCTGTTCGGCAATAGTACTCGTCGAATATGCAGCCGCTCCCGCACCCAATGCACCATCAGCGCCGCCTGCAAGTGCGCCCACCGCTGCGTGCAGTGCTATCTTAGCCAGCCCGTTATCTTTCCAGTTGTCTCTTAAATCTTTAGCTTGACTCTCTAATTCGGCCTTTTTGATGGGATCTTTTTCGTCGACGGCAGCTTTGGCCAGTTTATCGGCCTCATCCAGTTTCCCCTGTGCATAATCCCCAATCTCCTTTGCCGCCGCCGCCGCAAACGCCGCCGTCACGTCCATCGTCGCCTGCATCTTAGCTTTGTCGAAATTATTGCCGATCTTGCCGCTGCTATCCACTCCCGTCATCACATCACGATTCAAGCCAGTAATACTCTCTTCCGCGCCCTTGCCTGTCGCCGCACGCTGGGCCGCATCGTCGGTAATGATGAGGGTGCCGCCGCTGATTCCGCTACGGGTGGTGCTGGTGGAATTGTCACTCAGAGCAACGATCGCTGGCAAACCAGCGGTAGTACCGCCATCGCCACCTACATTGGTCAGATTCTTGTTCTCTTCGGTCTTCGTGCCAGCAACCGAATACCCACCCGACACCCCCACACTGCTGCCCTTCGAAATCGCATGATTCTCGATATCGCTATGCGTCAGGGTCGCCGTGCTCAGGCTGCTTTCCAGCTTGCCCGCTTCCGTGGCGCTGATAACTGCACCCTTCAGGTCGGTGTTGCCACCCACCTTGATCTGGAAGCCGCCATCGCCAGCCTTGATACCGCTTTGCTCCTGCACGCTGGCATAGTCGTTATGCATATTGCTCTGGCTATAGCTGCCGCTGACGCTCGCGCCGATGCCCACCGTACCGCTGACCGAGACGCTTTGGCTCTTGCTGTCGAACCTGGCCAGGTCTTGCAGGCTTTCCAGGTTCAGATTGCCCTTGATGTCGGCGATCACCTGGTTGGCACTGGCGACGGCGCCTTTGATGGTGGTGTCGCCACCGCTGTTGATCAGCAACTGGTTGCCCGCATTCACATGCGTATTGAGCTGCGTCGTGCCGCTGCCATCTTCATGGCCCTTGCTGGCGCTGACGCTGGCGGTGTAACCGATCGAGGTGCCCTTGGTACTGACGATCGCCTGCACCCCAACCGAGGCGCTCATGCTCGAGCTCTGGCTATGCTGGCTTTCCGTATCCTGCGCCGCCAGCAGGTTGATGTTGTTGTCGGCTTGCAGGCGGATATCGTTTTTTGCCTTCAGGTCGCTGCCAAGGATAGTGATATTGCTATCCTTGCCGGCACCGGTGGCCGTGATACTGATGTTATTACCCGTCAACACGCTGCCGCTGTTTGTCATACTAGCCGTGGTTTGCGTCTGCTGGCTTTCGGAATGGCCATACGTCAAGCTGACACTGACGCTTGGACCACCTTCTTTCATCGCGTCATTGTAAGCATCCTTGGCCGACATGGCTGCCGTGGCCGCCGCCATCGCCGTCACCCGCGCATCCTTGGCGGTGCTGGCCGCTGTCGTCATGGTTTGCAGGGTCTGGATGGCGCTGACCACACTACCACCCAGGGCCAGACTGAAGCCATCCTGCGTGGTCTTCATTTCAAACTTGCCCTTTTCATTGTCCTGGCCCGGTTTGATGGTGACGCTTTTGCCGATGATGTCGAGATCGGTGCCGGCAACCAGGTCGCTGCCTCCTATCATCACGTTATTGCCAGCAACAATCGTCAGCGCGCCATCCTTTGCGCTAATCGAGCTGCGCGCATCGCCGCTTTGCAACGTGGCGTCACGTTCCTGATCCACGGTAGTGGTTTTGGTACCGTAACTGAAGCCGATACCGCCACCACTCATGAAACCGCTTTTCTTGGTACTGGAGTGGTGCAGCTCATACGCGGTATTGGTCGCCGCATCGATGGTGATGTTATTGCCCGCAAGGAGTTTTGTTGCATCATCGCTCAGGATACTGGAACCCGTTACCTGTATGTCGTGTCCGGCCTGCACGGTGATGCTCTTGCCGCCCAAGGAGGTTTCGATAGCCGTGGTCGTGTTGACCACGTCATGCTTGATGGTAGTCGTCTTGTTCCAGAAACCGCTATCGGTGGTCTTGCTTGCAATGTCGCTTACTTCATTCTGGAAGCCATTAACCAGCTTGATATCATTACCCGCTGCCAGCACCAGTGCGCCACCGGCCTGCAGTTCGGCCGCGCGCGCGCTCAGGTCATTGCCTGCCTGCAAATTGACATTGCCTGCGCTGATGATCTGGCTGCCGATCTCCCCCGACTTGCTTTGCTTATTGTAATTATCGGCATTGCGTATATTGTCGTGGGTCGATGCGACTGCGACGGTATTCAAGCTTAAGTTATTCGCTGCAATCAGGCTAGTCTGGCCATTGACACCCGCATTGCCGACCATGGCACCGGTGAGCGTGATATCGCGCCCCGCTTGGGCGATCAGCGTATTGCCTTCGCCGGTGCCGGTTACGTACATGCCTGCCGTCGAGCCGATTGTGGTACTGGTAAAAGTGTTGCCAGTCCATAGCTCACTCGCATTGCTGACACTGGTGCTCGCCACGTTGATATCGCGACCGGCACTGGCCAGCAGCTGAGATTGCGCAACAATACTACCGCCGTGATTATTGATATCATTGCCAGCAATCAACACCACTTTGTCGCCTTGCACTGCGCCTGCCTGATGCTCGATATGCTTGGCCGACAAGCCCCTATCGGAAACGGCAACCACCGTGTCTACGCTCAGGTCACGCCCGGCAGAGATTGTCGTGACGCCACCCAGGTTCGAATTATTGACGGTGCCTCCGGCAATACTGACATCCCTTCCTGCCGACAGCAGCAGGCTGCTACCGGTAGTATCGCCACTCACATACAGGCCCGCCACGCGGCCGATATCACGCCCATCAGCAAGCGTCTCAGTAGAAATATTGATATCACGTCCAGCGCTCGCCTGCAGGGTACTGTTGGCCGAAATGGTGCCGCCGATATTGTTCAAGTCGTTGCGCGCCGCGATGCCGACGTTTTCAGCACCAACACGCCCACCCAGATTGCTGACATTTTCGGCATTCAGCAATACGACTTCGCGGCCGGCAATAGTACCGCCATTCACCAGGTCGCCAGACAGGCTGATATTGACCTCCTTGCCGGCCAGCAGGCTGCCAGCCCCATCAAGGTCATCTTCACGCAGGCGCACATACACTTGCGGCGCCAGCACCTTCTGCGTAGAGCCATCTGCCAGGGTCACGTCCTGCTCCACCAGCCAGACTATGTCGCTGGTCAGCGCCGCCATCTGCTCTGCCGTCAAGGCTACGCCAGGCCGCAGATTCCAGGTCTGGGCAAACGCGGCGCCGGCATCCATCAGTCCACGATATTGCTGGTCATCGCTAGTGTAATCACCGACAAAGCGCTGCCCTGTCAATTCCGCAATCTGCTCGCGCACCAGGCGCTGTTCATAAAAGCCATCGCCCAGGCGTTTTTGCGTCACGTTTGGATCGAGCTGGACCTTGCTGGTCAGGTAATCCGAACCTGTCCAATCCTTGTAACTGGCAAAGCGGGGGTCCGTTTCAACCAGGAAACGTGACGCAGGCCCAGGACTCGTCGCAAACAAACTGGAATTTGGAATTTTGGTGGAAGGCGAGGTGGTGCGTACGACTTGCGCGCGGCCAGCTGGATTAGCCAATGCGACCTGGTCAATCACCGTCATACGATTGGCCAATGCACTACTCGTTCCCGTGACCTGCACTGCACCGCCTGTGGCGGTGGAGACCGTAGCGCCTTTCGCTGCGCTCATGTCTGACTGTGTGATTGCGCCAGGCCCCGCAGCATCTGCGGCAAACGCTTCCGTGACTCCCTTCAAGATAAGCGACTGGCCTGCAACACCGACACGCTCACTGCCTTGCAAGGCACTGTCGCCGGCTACTACTGCTGGACCACCTTGCGTATTCTTGGCAAGCAAGCCTGCATCTACCCTGCCCGCACCAACAGCGCCGCTGACGCTATCGACGCCGCCGCCCTGCACGCCGCCATTTCCTGCTGCATGGCCCGCGCTACCAAGACGACCACTGCCACGCACGCCACTGCCATCAGCGACGGCGACAGGACCATCTTGCGCATCCTTGGCAAGCAAACCTGCATCTACCATGCCTGCACCAGCAGCGCCGCTGACAGTATCCACGCCACTGCCCTGCACGCCGCCATACCCGTCTACCCGGCCGGCGCCACCAAGACGACCGCTGCCACGCAAACCGCTGCCATCAGCGACGACGACAGGGCCTCCTTGCGCATCCTTGGCAAGCAAACCTGCATCTACCGTGCCTGCACCAACGGCGCCGCTGACCACATCCACGCCGCCGCCCTGCACACCGCCATGCCCGTCTACCCGGCCGGCACCGCCAAGACGACCACTGCCACGCACGCCGCTGCCATCAACGACGGCGGCAGGACCACCTTGCGCATCTTTGACAAGCAAGCTTGCATCCACCTTGCCCGCACCAACAGCACCGCTGACGGCATCGACGCCACCACCCTGCACGCCGCCATGGTCCGCTGCCTGGCCCGCACCACCAAGACGACCGCTGCCTTGCAGGCCATCGGTACCGCCCACGGTCGATGGTCCGCCATGCGCATCCCTGGCCAGCAAAGCGGCACCGATACTGCGGATGACCTCGCTACCAGTAGCTGCACCGGCGGAGCCACCTTGCACTGCGCCATGCCATGTTGTTTTCCCGGCGTTAGCAATACGCTCGCTGCCATCTTGCCTGCCCTCTGCGGCAATGGCGCCAGCGCTCTTGCCATTGACTCCGGTCCAGACGCGGACAGTATCGATGCCAGACCTTGCTCCCTGTTCAGCGGCGCCAGTGGCGCCAGCGGCACCCGTGCCGTTGACCTTACCGACACTGCCTGCCTGTCCGGCATTGCCTGTTCCGCTGGCGCCGTCCAGTGCACCCTTCCCGCTGACTGCCACGGCACCGCTGCCGGCAGCGGCATTGACACCATTAATGGCTCCCGGTGTTTTTTCCACTGGCGCCATGATTACGTTGGCGTTGGCGGTACCCACCACGCTGGCGCCGCCGTTGACACCGTTCACACCTGTCGACGAAGCTAAGTTATGGTTGGTTTTTTGATAAACCGGTTTAACAGGATCCCATGAACTGCGCTCAACAGGAAGTACATCCACTTCACCCACTGGTTTCTGGACATAGCCGCCCGAAGGGCCCGACGGTACATACAATATGGTGTTAGAAGTTCCCGTTTCCTTGAAGTAGGTATATAACCTGACTTCTGGACTAACGAGTGTTGTTCCCTGCATAGACAGCACGCCGCCTGCAATGACATGGCTTTGCTCGTTACGCGCATCGTTGGAACGAATCGTCACATTTCCACCTGCCACCAGCTTCGATGGATCGGTATCCACCACAGTATCTGTACGTGAGGTCCGGGTCAGTCTGAAGATTTTGTATTCTTTCTGTACTCTTCCATCAACAGTAAATACGCCCCCGTCGCTACGGTAGCGCTTGCCCTCTTGTCCCAGAAGCTCATACTCAATGACATTTTCAGTGCCACTATCGAGCGTCTCTATCCTGAAATGCGTATTCAAGTTCTTGAACTGGTTCGCCGCCAGGTCAATATTCCCCAGCGCCTCGATGGTCGCACTGGCATTCGTCACCGAGCCAGCCCAGCCGGTGGCGATACGGTTGCCGTCCAGATATCCACCAATCGCCATATCGCCGCCGCTGAAGATCAGGCCGTGTTCGCGGTTGTTCAGGGTCGTTACGCCAATATCGAGACGCCCGCGCGCGGCGATGGTGGCGGCCACGCCGCCCTCCACGTCATTGTTGATGGTAGCGCCGCCTATGCTCAGGTGGTCGCCATAGATGCGGCCGGTGCCCACGTTGTTCAGCGTGCCCACGTTCAGCTCGGTATTGATGCCGTCGATCACGCCACGGTTGTTAAGTACGCCGCCAACATTGACGCGCGTCACGCCCGCGTTGATGTCACCGGTACTCGTATTGTCGAAGTTGCTGGCGCCCAGCGTCAGCGTGCTGCGTGCCTGGATTTTGCCGGCATTCACCAGTTGACCGCCGATGGCGATATTCGCGTTGCCATTGGCCAGTACCTCGGCACCCGCGTTTAGGGTGAAGTTGCCTGCCAGATCGAGCGACAGGTCTTGCTGCGACAGTACTTTACCGTCGCCAGTCAAGCTGCCTGCGCGGATATCGGTGCGCTGTCCGCCGATGAGGGTGCCGCCTGTGTTGGTCACGGCCAAGCCAAGGCCCGCACCCGTGTCGCTGACCGTCAGGGCGCCGCCCGCGCTGATCATGCCCAGGGTATTGTTGATACTGCCTGCGCTATTAATGGCCAGGTTGCCGTCAGCCCGCAAGGCGCCTTGCACATTGCTGACGTTGCCGCTGTTCAAGGTCACCTGCAAACCTTCGACGCCCTGGTTCGCGCCCAGGGTGTTGCCATTGTTGATCGCCCCGCCAGTCAACGTGACTGCAGCGCCCGAGCGTATCAAGCCTTGCTGGTTATCAATGCTGCCACCACCTGCGTTCAAGCCGAGATTGCCCAGCACCTGGATTTGTCCGCCCTGGTTTTGCAATCCACTTAGCGTTACATCCAATGCCGAGCGGCCGACGATCTGGCCATTGCGGTTATCGAGCTGCCCGAGGTTGCCGGTGATGTTGCCGCCTGCCCCCAGATAGCCACCCGTATTATTCCAGCTGCCCGTTTGCAGCTTGAGGCCAGCGCCGCTGCTGATGCCGCCGGCGCTGCCGGGATGGCGCACTGCGTACGCGCCCGCATTGGTGTTGAGCACGGCATTGCCATGGGTATCGATGGTCATGGCACCGCCCGACTGCAGCAGGCCGCCATCATTGTTCAGCACACCCGTCTGCAAATTGACCGCGCCCGTACCGGCCACGGTACCTTGCGTGTTATTGAAAATCTGTCCACGCGTATCGACGGTAACATTAGCGCCCGCCACCGTGCCCTGTACGTTCGACAGGCCGCCATTGCGCAAGACGATGTCGCCACCAGCCTGCAAGGTGCCGCCATCGTTGACGGTGACATCTGCGGTCGTGACTTGCAACTGGCCCTGGACCGAGGCCAGCTTGCCGCCAGCGCTGTTGTCCACGCTGGCCGCGCCCACGATCACATTCCCCGTGGCGGCCAGCAAGCCGCCCGCATTATTCAAGCCCTGTGCCACGTTGGCTGTCAGCTGGCCACCCGCCGTAGCGCTGCCGCCTTGGTTCAATAAACTGCCTGCGCCCAGTAGCACATTGCCACCGGCGGCGATGGCGCCGCCACGGCTGTTGTCGAGCACATTGTTCGCCGTTACCGTCAGATTGGCCGTGCCAGCCGCCTGCAGCTTGCCGCCCTGATTGTTCAGGGTAGGTGCGACAATGCTGGCATTGCCGTTGCTGGCGATGGTGCCGCCCCGGTTGTCCAGGCTGCTCGTCAACTGTATCGCCGTATCGCCCTTGCCCAGCTGCGTCAGGTTGCCGTCGCGATTGTCCAGGGTAGCGGCCGTCACACTCAGTTGCTGCGCGACCGTGCTGGCATTGCGATGGTCGATCGCTCCAGCCGTGATGAGCAGCGCACCGTTGCCCGTGATTTGCCCCCGCACGTCGTTCAGTTGCGCGGCCTGGATGTTCAGGCTACCACTACCCGCATGTTCGATCCGGCCATCCGTATTGCTCAGCGTATCGGCCTTCAGGCTCAAGCTGGTGCTATTGACGGCAATCCGCCCGCCCGTGTTGTCCAGCACGCCGGCTGGCGCCGTCAGGTGAATGGCGGTATTGCCCGTGCCGCTCTGGACGATGCTGCCCTGCTGGTTATTCAAGTTGGCCACATTCACCGCCAGTTGCCCGGCGCTGACATCGCCGCGCTGATTGTTCCAGTTCTGGCTATTCGCCTGGCTGGCCGTGATCGTCAGGGCGCCTGGCGTGGTGACGACAGCGCCGCTGGTGCTGACGTCGCCTGCGCTGGCGCTCAGGCTGATATTGCCAGCACTGCTGCGGCTGCCGCTGAGGTCGACATTGGCGCCGCTCAGGACGGCATTGCCCGCCGCCAGTACCTGGCCATGCGCGGCCAGTCCCTGCTGCGTGGTGATCTGCAAATTGCCAGTCGCCTGCAGGCTGCCGTCAGCTTTCACGCCTGCACCTATCAGACTGCTTGCACTGCTGTTCAGACTATTGGCGGTGATGGTGTTATGTCCTTGGGCAAGGATCACGCCGCTATTATCGAGCGCGCCGCCAACCTTCAACACTTGCTCGCCGCCCGCAAACAGGCTACCGCTATTGCGTACGCTGCCGGCAACCGTCGTCAAATTGCCGCTGGCGACGATACTTCCCTGCTCATTGAGCAATTCGTCGACAGTCAGCTGCGCGTTACCGCCTGCCGCCTGCAACTGCCCCTGGCTATTATCAACCTTGCCACCAGCAATGATCAAATCGCGGCCAGCAATGATCACGCCGCTGGCATTGTCCAACCTGGACGTCGCCGTCACCGCCACATCCTGCGCCGAAGCGATGCGGCCATGGTCATTCACCATACTGCCCGCATCCACCCGCACATTGCCGTTCGCCTCGATCTTGCCGCCGCTATTGTCCAGGTGGGTGCTGGCGCTCACCGTCGCCGTGCTGGTGCCAAGCTGGGTGATCTGGCCCTGGCGGTTATCCAGCGTGCCGCTGACCACGCCCACTTGCTGCGCCAGCAAACTGCCATTGCGGTGATCGATATAACCTGCTGTCACTTGCAGTGCGCCATTGCCCGTTATCTGGCCGCGCTGCCCGTACAGATTCGTGGCGCGAATGTCCAGCAAACCCTTGCCCGCATGTTCTATCTTGCCATCCACGTTGCTCAGGTCACTCGCGCCCAGGCGCAGATTGGCGCTGTTGACGGCGATACGTCCTTCCGCATTATTCAGCGCGCCCGTTTCGATGACGGTGTCGCCCGTGCCCGTCTGTATCAGCGTACCTTTCTGATTATCAAGATTGGCGACGCGCAAGGCCAGTTGTGCAGCGCTCAGGCTGCCCCCCTGGTTGACCAATGCCTGTCCAATGGCAGCATTGGCGGTAATCGCCAGCAAGCCATTGCTGGCCACGCTCGCCTTGCTGGTCGTGACATTGCCGCTCAAAGCCGTCAAGCCGATATTGGCCGCGCTGGTCTGGCTCGCCGCCACATCGACAGACGCTCCCGTCAGTTGCAACTGACCTGCCGCCATGTTCTGGCCACCGGCCTGCAAGGCGCCAGCGGTCTTCACCGTCAAATCACCGGCCGAAGCGAAGCTGCCATCGGCGCGCATACCGGCCGCCAGCAAACCGCTGCTGCCGAGCTGCCCCGCCGTTATCATGGTATTGCCCAGCGCCGCCAGGGAGCCCGTATTGTTGAGCAAGCCACCGATTTCCAGGGTTTGATGGCGGCCCGCATACATCAGACCAGCGTTGAACACGTCGCCACTGACCTTGGCCGTCACATCCGTGCCAGCGCTCAAGGTACCCTGCACATTACGCAAGCTGGCCGCATCCAGGCTCAGCGTGCCGCTGCCAGCCTGCAACAGGCCGCGCGTATTGTCAATGGCGCCGCCCAGGTGCAGATCGGTCGCGGCGGCAATCACGCCATCGCTATTGATCAGCGCAGCGCGGCTGACGATATCGGCCGCGGCATTCGCGGTGATCTTGCCCTTGCTGTTATCAAGCACGCCGGCTTGTAGCGACAACACGCCATTGCTGGCAATTTCACCGCCAGCATTGTCTAGCTGCCCCTTGACGGCGACGCTCATGGCGCCTGCGTCAGTCTGCAGCAAATGGCCCTCCCGGTTATTCAGCTTATCGGCCTGCACGTTCAGGGAGCGCCCGACGGTGGTAGCGTTATTGTGATCGAGCAATCCCGCCTTGATATCCACCGCGCCATTGCCGATGATGCTGCCGCCAGCGCCGTTCAAGGTCGCCGCCGTGACAGCCAGGATGCCGCTGCCCACGTGTTCAATCTTGCCGCCCGCATTCGTCAAGGTGGCCGCATCCAGGTTCAGATTGGCGCTATTGACAGCGATGCGGCCGGCGGTATTGTCCAGATTGCCGGTGGCAATCACCGTATCACCCGTGCCCGTTTGCAAGACCGTGCCCTTGGCGTTGTCCAGGTTTGCCACATGCAAGTCCAGCTGGCCAGCCTGCAAGCTGCCTTGCGTATTGTGCAAAGTGGCGTTGGTGCTGATATTGAGCGTGCCCGGCGTGGTGACGGTTGCCTGGCTTGTGCTGACGTCGCCGCTGGTCGCCGTGATAGCGATATTGGCAGCGCCCGTCTGGCTGCCCGACAAGTCCACGTTACCGCCTGTCAAGCTGGCATTACCGGCAGC
>NZ_JACHCI010000039.1 GCF_014200675.1 Janthinobacterium saanense
TGCTGCAACCAGTGTGAAAGTAGGTTATTGTCAGGCTTGTTATTCGTAGTAGAAAAAAACCCCGCCGGTATCCGGTGGGGTTTTTTTTCGTCTGGTGGTTTTGTCATGACCACTGTTTGTGATTGGTGCTACAGTGCGAAACAAGCAAGCCACGAACCGCATAACGATGGATTATCAACAGCTTTCCGCTCAGCGCCGCAGCCATCCGGCATGGCGCTTGCTCGCCGCCGATCATGCACCAATGATCGCGAGCTTTCTGCATCGTCATTTTATTGTACCGAATATACGTACGCTCGCGCGCCAGCAGCTGGCGTCGCAATTGGACGATCATCTTTATCATTTGCATGAAGTTGCTGGGGAGGTGTTATTCCCTAAAACTGCGGTGGCATATCTGGATGACTGGGCGTCTGATGAACGCGGCTGGTTGCGTAAATATTATCCTGCCGGCCAGGACGAACCGCATTACGATCTGACTTCGCCGACCGAACAGGCGATAGCATGGTTACTTGGCCTGGGGCAGCGCCAGTTCATAGGCACGGAATCGCGGCTGATGACGGTATTCGACTTGTTGCGCCAGATTATCGATGGCACGGAACTCAATCCGCGTACCCGTATCGCCGAGTTACAAAAACGCAAGGCGGCGATCGATGCCGAAATCCAGCAAATTGGTCTAGGCCGACTCGACATGATGGAGCCGACACAGATACGTGAACGTTTCTTGCAAATGTCGTCGACCGCGCGTGAACTGCTGTCGGACTTTCGTGCCGTCGAGCATAATTTTCGTAGCCTGGACCGCTCGGTGCGCGAGCGTATTGCCACCTGGGATGGTAGCAAGGGTGAGTTGCTGCAGGATATATTCGGCAAACGTGACATCATTGCCGACTCCGACGAAGGTAAAAGCTTCCGTGCATTCTGGGACTTGCTGATGTCGCCGTCGCGCCAGGATGAATTGACGGCACTGCTGGGTGCAGTGCTGGCACTCGATCCGGTGCGCGAACTGGCTCCGGACAGCCGTTTGAACCGGATTCATTACGACTGGCTGGAAGCGGGCGAAGTGACCCAGCGCACGGTGGCGCGTCTGTCCGAGCAATTGCGGCGCTACCTGGACGATCAGGCCTGGCTGGAAAATCGCCGCATCATGCAATTAATACGCGATATAGAAAAGAAGGCGCTTAGTGCGCGTGGCGCCATCGAGCAGCCGGACTTCATTTCGATCAATGCCGCCGCGCCGGGCGTGGCCGTGCCGATGGACCGCACTTTGTTTTCACCGCCATTCAAGCCGGCCATTTCGCAGGGCATGCTCGCCGGGCCGGATGAGGCCATCCCATCCGACGCGCTGTTTGAACAAGTGTATGTCGACCGTTTAAAACTGGCATCGAATATCCGCCGCGCGCTGCAAAACCGCAAACAGATTACGCTGGCAGCGCTGGTTGCCGATTATCCGCTGGAACAGGGCCTGGCGGAATTGGCCACTTACCTGAGCCTGGCAACCCAGGAGCTGGCGAGTGCAATCGATGATACGCAGCAAGAAACCATCAGTTGGCGCGATGCGAACGGCCGTACCCGTCAAGCCACCTTGCCTTTACTTATTTTTAACGCATGATGAATTCTTCCAGTGAGCAGCATTACAGCCAGATCCTGATTGCCTTGATGCAAGGCGTGCTGTATCAGGAAAGTGATGCCGGTTTGTGGCAGTCCTTGCTGCTGCTACAGGCGCGGGTGCGCGACTATTGCCAGCAAATTGGCCTGGAACTGATACTTGATGAAGCCGAGGGCTATGCTTATTTACGTCAGCGCTCCACGCCAGAGGGCGAAGTTGCCTTGCCGCGCCTGGTGCCGCGGCGCCAGCTCAGTTATCCAGTGAGTTTAATCCTGGTGTTATTGCGCAAGAAGCTGGCAGAATTTGATAGCAACGCGGGCGACACCCGGCTGGTCGTCAGCCGCGAACAGATTACTGAACAATTACGCCTGTTCTTGCCGGACACCGCCAACGAAGCGCGTCTGCTCGACCGCATGGATACGCATTTGAACAAAGTGGTCGAGCTGGGTTTCCTGTACCGTTTGCGTGGACAGGAACAGCAATTCGAGGTGCGTCGCATTTTGAAGGCGTTTGTCGATGCGCAATGGCTCAGTGATTTTGAGCAGCGGCTCGATGATTACGCCAGCCATGGTGCGGGGCTGGCGGGTGAGGACGCATGATGCATACCTTGTTTGATGAGAATGGCGCCGACACGTCAGACAGCCTGCCGGCTTCTACGCTGGAGCGTGCCGGGTTTCGGCTGCATCACTTCGAGGTGTTCAACTGGGGCACTTTCCATGAACGGGTCTGGAAGCTGCATCCTGGTGGAGACAATCTGCTGCTGACCGGTGATATCGGTTCTGGTAAGTCGACGCTGGTCGATGCGATCACGACACTGCTGGTGCCGGCGCAGAAAATCTCGTACAACAAGGCGGCCGGGGCCGATGCCCATGAGCGCAGCTTACGTACCTATGTGCTTGGCCATTACAAATCGGAGCGCGGCGATGGTGGCTCGACGGCGCGCGCCGTTGCCTTGCGCGACCAGAACACTTATGCCGTGATTCTCGGCGTGTTTTATAACGAAGGCTACGACCAGACCGTAACCTTGGCCCAGGTATTCTGGTTGAAGGATGCGCGCGGGCAACCGGAGCGTTTTTATGTCGTAGCCGATAGCACGCTGGCCATCAGTGAGCACTTTGCAGGCTTTGGCACCGATATCAACCAGTTGCGCAAACGTCTGCGCGCCAGCAAGGGCGTGACTTTGCATGACAGCTTTCCGCCGTATGGCGCGGACTTCCGGCGCCGTTTCGGCATCGGCAATGAGCAGGCGATGGAATTGTTCCACCAGACCGTGTCGATGAAGTCGGTGGGTAACCTGACCGATTTCGTGCGTGAACACATGCTCGAAGCTTTTCCTGTCGAAGCCCGGATAAGCGCGCTGATTAGCCATTTCGACGATTTGAACCGGGCGCACGAAGCGGTACTCAAGGCCAGGCAGCAGATCGACCAGTTGCTGCCCTTGACCGGTGACTGCGCACGTCATGCCGAATTGCTGCTGCAGGACGAGCAATTGAAAGGGTGCCGCGAAGCGTTGCGGCCGTGGTTTGCATCGCTTAAAAGCGCCTTGCTCGATACGCGTCTGGCGAGTTTGCATCTCGAACTTGAGAAAGTCGCGTCACGGCTGGCCCGCTTGCAACAACTGCGCAACGAGCAAGGCCTGCGGCGCGATGCCATCCGCGAGGCGATGTCCGCCAATGGCGGCAATCGCCTGGCGCAGATCGAGGCCGAGATCGGGCGCCAGCAAAGCTTGAAGGATGAGCGGGCGCGCCGCTCGGCCCACTACGAGCAGTTGGCGCAGGCGCTGGGTTTGTCTGGCGCGGCCAGCGACGAGGGTTTTCGTGCCAATCAGCGCGCCATTGATAGTGGCCAGGAGAAATGCGTGGCGCTGCGCAATGAATGCCAGAACAGTCTGACCGAGGCGGGCGTGCTGGTGCGTGAACTGGGCGCCAGCCATGGTGAATTGACGGTGGAACTGGAATCCTTGCGCCAGCGCCGTTCGAATATCCCGGTCCAGATGCTGAAGCTGCGTGAATTACTGTGCGGCGCACTTGATTTACGCGGCGAGGATCTGCCGTTTGTCGGCGAGTTGATACAGGTGCGCGACGATGCCCATGAATGGGAAGGCGCTGCCGAGCGCCTGCTGCACAACTTTGGTCTGGCCTTGCTGGTGCCCGAAGTCCATTATGCGGCTGTCGCGGCCTGGGTGGACCGCAATTATCTGGGCACGCGCCTGGTGTATTTCCGCGTTCGTCCTATGAGCTTGGCGGAAACGCGGCCTTTGCATCCGGCTTCGCTGGTGCGCAAGCTGGCCATCAAACCCGATTCCGATTTTTATCTGTGGATAGAAGCCGAGCTGATGCGGCGTTTCGACTATGCCTGTTGCGAGAATCTGCAGCAATTCCAGCGCGAAAAACTGGCCATCACGCGCAATGGCCAGATCAAGGCGGGCGGCGAGCGCCATGAAAAGGATGACCGCCGTAATCTGCAAGACCGCACGCATTATGTGCTGGGCTGGTCGAACCAGGCCAAGATCGCGGTACTGGAAAAACAGGCGCGCGACCTGGCGGCGCGGATTTCCGCCCATCGCATACGTATCACTGCATTGAATCAGGAGATCAAAACCCATAACGACCAATTGGGACACTGGCAGCAACTGGCGGTATTCGCGCACTTTGGCGAGTTGGACTGGCAGCCGCTGGTGGTGGCGATCGAGCAGTTGATGCGTGAAAAGCAGACGCTGGAAGCGGCCTCTGATTTGTTGCGTGAATTACAGCGGCAACTTGATGAACTGACCGTGGCACAGGTTGAAACCGATGCCGGCGTCGGCCGCCATACGGGCGAGCACGCTACCCTGACCGAACGTCTGGAACAGGCCAATCGGCAATCCGGCGATTGCGCGGTGCTGCTGGAGGCGACGCCGGAATCGGCGCGTGCACTGTATTTTCCCTTGTTGCAAGGCTTGCAGGCCGAGGCCCTGGGCGAACACAAGCTGACGGTGGAGTCCTGCGACAACCGCGAAAAGGATATGCGCAGCTTTTTGCAGGCGCGTATCGACGCCGATGCCAAAAGAATCAATCACTTGCGCGACCGCATTATCAATACCATGAGCGATTACGTGAAAACGTGGCCGCTCGATACGCGCGAAGTCGACGTCAGCATTGACGCTGCCGCTGAGTTCGGCAAAATGCTTGCTGCCTTGCAGGCCGATGACTTGCCGCGTTTTGCACAGCGCTTCAAGGAGCTGCTGAACGAAAATACGATACGTGAAATCGCCGGCTTCCAGTCACAGCTCAAGCGGGAGCGTGAAACCATCCGCGAGCGCATCGATATCATCAACCGTTCGTTGCACGATATCGATTACAACCCCAACCGCTACATCGCACTGGAGGCGGAGCCTAACCTGGACGCGGACTTGCGCGATTTCCAGGGCGATTTGCGCGCCTGTACCGAGGGTGCGTTGACGGGTTCCAG
This sequence comes from Janthinobacterium saanense, assembly GCF_014200675.1. GTDB lineage: Bacteria > Pseudomonadota > Gammaproteobacteria > Burkholderiales > Burkholderiaceae_D > Janthinobacterium. Next base: position 5,051 of record NZ_JACHCI010000039.1, read on the forward strand.
CGACGAAGAATATTCGGAGGGAAAATTCCTGCAAGTCAAAGCCATCATAGAACGCTTCCGTGGCCGTAGCGGTACGGCCGAGTTAGACAAGCGCTGGACGCGCAAAGTGACCGACGTGCGCAACTGGTTTGTCTTTTCCGCCTCCGAACGCTGGCGTGAAGACGATCGTGAACACGAACATTACACCGATGCTGGCGGGAAATCTGGTGGACAAAAGGAAAAGCTGGCCTACACCGTGCTGGCGGCCAGCCTCGCGTATCAATTCGGGCTGGAGTGGGGCGTGATCCGCTCACGCTCATTTCGTTTTGTTGTCATCGATGAAGCATTTGGTCGCGGTTCGGACGAATCCGCGCGTTATGGCCTGGAATTATTCAAACGCATGAATCTGCAATTACTGATCGTCACGCCGCTGCAGAAAATCCACATCATCGAACCGTATGTCGCGGGCCTGGGCTTTGTGCACAGCGAAGAAGGACGGCAATCGATGTTGCGCTACTTGAGCATTGACGCATATCAAGCGGAACGCGCGGCGCGTGCGGCATGAGCTTGAAAGACCATGGCTGGACGACGCCTGCGACGATACACGCGCAATTGCTGCGCCTGTGGGAGAGCGGCCAATTGTTGTCCGCGCATATCAGTGGCGAGGCCTTGTTTCCATTGACACTCAATGTGCGCCAGCCGGCCGCCGCCAGTCTGGGCGAACAGTTCGACGAAGTACGGCGCTGGATACGGCAACTGGAAGAAGGCAGCAAGGCCGGTAAAGGATATGGTTACCTTATTACATGGCGTGATATTAATCATCGTCAACTGGGTCGCAACCGCCTGCCCGAAAAAGTTGTCTTGGCGGAGGAAGCGGATGCCTTGCGATTGATAGCCCGCACGAGCGAGATGCGGTGCTTTCAGCAATTGGCGGCGGCAACGTTGCATGTTTTTCCCCAATTGTCTGGCTGGCTGGTGCGCCGGACTATGGTGCTGCTGGAGCAGGCGCCAGCGTGGGGACGTATCCTGGCGATTCTGCAATGGTTTGTCTCCCATCCGCGTCCCCTGTTATATATGCGGCAGCTAGATATTGCCGGCGTCGATAGCAAATTCATTGAAACCCGCAAGGCATTGCTGGCGGAATTACTCGATCAGATCATGCCCGTTGACACGATCAGCGCCGACGCCGTCGGCACCCGTCAATTTGAAACACGTTATGGTTTGCTGGCCAAACCAGTGCTGATACGTTTTCGCATGCTCGATACCCGTCACTATATTGGCGGCTTGTCCGATCTGAGCGTGCCGCTTACGCAGTTTGCGCATATGCAGACTGCGTTCAACCGGGTGTTCATTACTGAAAATGAAATCAATGGCCTGGCTTTTCCGGATGTGCCGGATAGCATGGTGATTTTCGGCGGCGGTTACGGGATTGAGCGCCTGGCCGATATCGATTGGCTGCGGGACAAGGAGATTATCTACTGGGGGGATATCGATACCCATGGCTTTGCCATTCTCGACCGGCTGCGTGCGTTCTTGCCACAAGCCCGTTCCATGCTGATGGATCGTACAACACTGGAAACGCACCGTTCCTTGTGGGGACATGAGGAACGGCATAAACGCTATACCGGCGAACTGACCCGCTTGCATAACGACGAACATGTGTTATTCCATTTGCTACGTGACGATGTGCTCGATGAGTGTATTCGCATGGAACAGGAACGTCTTGGCTTTAACTGGGTCATGGCGGCAATACAAAATGTGTAGAAACACCCTGTTTCCCCTTGCTTCTGCGACAGCCCTTTGCTATAGTTCGCCTCCCCAATGAGACGCAGTGAAATGCGGCACTTGAGGATCACCGGAAACGGCGATGTAGTAAAAAAGAAGATTGACGGATTTAGTAAAATGCTTCATACTCTTTCTTCTTAGCAGCTGACAAACACAACGCTTTGTCGATAGCGCGAGAGTAGCAAATAAGCAGTAACCGAATAGAGTTCTTTAACAATTAACAGTCGATAAGTGTGGGCATTTGATGTCAGTGCAGCAGTGATCTTCGGATCGCTGTCAAAC
>NZ_JACHCI010000040.1 GCF_014200675.1 Janthinobacterium saanense
TTCGTCAACCTTCTTTTTTACTCGCTTCATTCAGCATTTGCATGCATCGTTCAGCGAGGGGGCGAATTATAGCCAAGGCTAGCCGGCGCCGCAAGCCTTATTTACGCACATCACAGCAAACAGCGATCGCCCGTACCGCCGGCTTGTACGCGTATCGGCCACAGGTGCTACATTATGGAACACTCTCGCATACACAAGAGCGCTGCGCCATAGCAGCCCAACGGAGGCAACGAGATCATGCAGCGACTATCAACTACTTATCGTGGCGGCCCCTTACCGTCTATCGCAACGGCCATCGTGGAACCGGTCGACGGCGCTCCCGCCATCATCGAAACATCGCACCAGCGCTCACAGGCGTTTGGACTCTCCCCCACTGCCACGCCAGACTCTAGGCCCATCGGCAAGTCCGATCTGTCGCTGTTAATCGAGCAAAACCGCATATTGCACACGCATGCTGTGCCCGCCATGGAAGCGCTCTACCAGCAAATCGTCAACACCCACAGCATGGTGATATTGACTGATGCCCGAGGCGTGATCGTGCATTCCCTGGGTGATGATGATTTTCTCGAGAAAGCCAACCGGGTAGCGCTGAAGCCGGGTGTGGCCTGGTCGGAGCAAGTACGTGGCACCAACGCCATCGGGACGGCCATCACGGAAAAGCTGGCGACACTGGTACATGCGGATCAGCATTATCTGGCGGCGAATCATTTCCTGACCTGTTCGGCAGCCCCGATCACTGACCACCGCGGCAATGTCATTGGCGTGCTGGATGTGTCCAGCGATCAACGCAGTTTTCACAAACATACGATGGCCCTGGTCCGCATGTCGGCGCTGATGATAGAGAACCAGTTGTTTTCAGCCACGTTTGAAGATGCGATCACCCTGCACTTCCATGCGCGGCCTGAATTTGTCGGCACTCTGATGGAAGGACTGGCGTCGTTCACCCCTGGCGGCCGTTTTTTGTCCGCCAACAAGAATGGTTTGTTCCAGCTGGGCTTGTCTTTTGCTGAATTGCAATCACACACCTTCAGTTCCCTCTTCGGCCTGCCCGTGTCAGCACTGTACGATCATTACCGCATGGCTGCGCCCGGCTTGCTGGACTTGTGTTTGCCCAGCGGCGTACGCGTACTGGGCCGCGCACAACTACGGCTGGCCAATCATGCCTTTCAATATTCCCTCAGCGCCAGTAACGAAGCCACCGAAAAAAATGCGCCGAACACAGCCACGCCGGCCGGCGCAGCCCGACGTTTGTCCGGCCTGCGCTATCTGCGCACGGGCGACCCGCAGCTGGAACTGGTCATCGATAAGGTAGGCAAGGTGCTGGGGCGCGACATTCCCATTTTGATCATGGGTGAAACTGGCACAGGCAAGGAGTTGCTGGCCCAGGCCATTCATAACGATACGCCGCGCGCAACCGGTCCCTTCATCGCCGTCAATTGTGCTTCGATCCCGGAAACCCTGATCGAATCCGAACTGTTTGGTTATGAAGATGGCGCATTTACCGGTGCGCGCAAGAAAGGGGCGGTCGGCAAGCTACTACAAGCGAATGGCGGCACCCTGTTTCTGGATGAAATAGGCGACATGCCATTTGGCTTGCAGGCGCGCTTGTTGCGCGTGTTGCAGGAGCGCATGGTCACGCCACTGGGCAGCAGCAAATCCATTCCCGTTCATGTCGACCTGATCTGCGCGACGAATCACAATTTGCGCGAGCGCATGGCCAAGGGCTTGTTCCGCGAAGACTTGTATTACCGCCTGAATGGCCTGGTCGTGAAGTTGCCGCCGCTACGTGAGCGCACGGATCTGGAAACCGTCGTGAAAAAGATTCTGGCGGCAGAAGCGCCAGGCACGCGCTACACGCTGGCGCCGGAACTGCTGCGCTTGTTTCACCAGCATCAGTGGCCAGGTAACTTCCGCCAGCTCACCAATCTCTTACGCACGGCCATCGTGATGGCGGATGAGGAGCAGGAAATCAGCTTGCACCATATGCCCGATGATTTCCTTGACGATATAGAGTCCGCCCCAATGGCGGACTATACCCCCGCAACAAGCAACGGTGCCAGGCTGGAAGAACTGGAGCACAGCGCCATCGTGGCAGCGCTGGCTGCGCACGGCGGCAATGTCTCGGCTACGGCGCGGGCCCTGGGTATTTCGCGCAACACGATTTACCGCAAGCTGCCGAACATGGGTAGATTTTCCGCTTAGCTGGCATACAGCACAGTATTCTCTTCATCACTGAACAGGCGCGAACGCGTCAAAAAACGCTTGCCCGTGCCATTGTCGAGTGAAAACATGCCACCATTGCCATCAACCACATCGATGATCAATTGCGTATGCTCCCAGTAAGCGAATTGCTCGAAGCCCATATAGAACGGTGCACCGTTCAAGTCGCCAAGATACACGTCGCTATCGCTGACATCGAACTCGCCCAATGCATAACACATGGGCGTACTGCCATCGCAGCAGCCACCCGACTGGAAAAACATCAGCGGGCCATAGCGTTTGCGCAACGTGTCCATCAGCTCCAGCGCCGCCCCGGTGGCGACTACCCTGGCTATTGCTGCACTCATGAGTGTCCTTTCGTCGCACCGCATCGCCCGGCCTGCGGCAATGCGGTGTCATGCTCTTGCCAATTAGAAGAAACCCAGCGCTTTCGGGCTGTAGCTGACCAGCAAGTTCTTCGTTTGCTGGTAATGGTCGAGCATCATCTTGTGATTTTCACGGCCGATGCCCGATTGCTTGTAGCCACCGAAAGCAGCATGGGCTGGATACAAGTGGTAGCAATTGGTCCACACGCGGCCAGCCTGAATCGCGCGGCCGACACGGAAGGCACGCGATCCATCGCGCGTCCACAAGCCGGCACCCAAACCATATAAAGTATCGTTGGCGATGGCCAGTGCTTCGGCTTCATCCTTGAAGGTAGTGACGGACACCACCGGGCCAAAGATTTCTTCCTGGAAGATGCGCATCTTGTTATTGCCCTTGAACACGGTCGGACGCACGTAATAACCTTTTTCCAGGTCGCCTGTCTGCAAGTTGCGTTCGCCGCCGGCCAGCACTTCGGCGCCTTCCTGGCGGCCGATGTCGAGGTAGGACAGGATTTTTTCCAGCTGCTCCTGCGATGCCTGGGCGCCTATCATGGTGGAGGCATCGAGTGGATTGCCTTGCTTGATGGCCGCCACGCGTTTCAGGGCGCGCTCGATGAATTTCTCGTAGATCGATTCCTGGATCAGCACGCGCGAAGGGCAGGTGCACACTTCGCCCTGATTCAGCGCAAACATGGTGAAGCCTTCCAGGCATTTATCGAAATAATCGTCGTCGGCATCCATCACGTCTTCGAAGAAGATATTCGGCGACTTGCCGCCCAGCTCCAGGGTGACGGGGATCAGGTTTTGCGCGGCATAGCCCATGATCAAGCGGCCCGTACCGGTTTCGCCCGTAAAAGCAATCTTGGCGATACGCTTGCTCGATGCCAACGGCTTGCCCGCTTCCAGTCCAAAACCATTGATGATGTTTAATACGCCTGGCGGCAGCAAGTCGCCGATCAGCTCGATCAGCACCATGATGGACGCTGGCGTCTGCTCGGCCGGTTTCAGCACCACACAATTACCGGCGGCCAAGGCCGGCGCGAGTTTCCATACCGCCATCAGGATGGGGAAATTCCAGGGAATGATCTGCCCCACGACACCGAGCGGCTCATGGTAGTGATAAGCGTAGGTTTCCGCATCGATTTGCGCCACGGAACCTTCCTGCGCACGGATGCAGCCAGCGAAATAGCGGAAATGGTCGATCGCCAGCGGAATATCGGCATTGGTCGTTTCGCGGATAGGCTTGCCGTTATCGATGGTTTCCGCCGTGGCGATCAGGCTCAGGTTTTGCTCGATGCGGTCGGCGATGCGGTTCAGGATATTGGCGCGCTCGGCCGGTGAAGTCTTGCCCCAGGCATCCTTGGCGGCATGCGCGGCGTCCAGCGCCAGTTCCACATCTTCCGTCGTGGAACGGGCTACCTCGCAAAACGGCAAGCCCGTAATCGGAGTTATGTTGGGGAAGTACTCACCTTTGACTGGCGCAACAAATTTTCCGCCGATGTAATTGTCATAGCGTTGCTTGAAGGGATTGGCCACGCCCAGTTTGCTGATGTCTGCGAGATTCATGTCGTCCTCTATCTAATTGTTGTTAGTGATAAAAACCGTGTCACAGCTACTACTACCGCATCAGGGAAGTACAAGCTCTTAACTGCAAATGCCGTGCCAACACTGGCCACACTACAAAATTAGCGGGTTTGGGCGCACTTGCAAGCTTTTACCGTCAGATCACATGGCCTGCAGGGCGCTGCAAAATGGGACAAGGAGATGGAACAGGTGTTGCATCTTGGTACAGCGCTTGTGACAATCCCCCCCTTGTCTTAGCGGCACCATCCTGCGTGGCGCACCGGGTGAGACAGAGTCGGCATAATCAGTCTGACAAGTAGCAAGCCTGCCAACCAGCAAGCCTCATCACCTAGCAACTCATTGGAGTACCTTTATATGCAACAACGCTTCCGCCTGAACGCCATCGCCAGCCTGTTTTTTGCAGGCACCGCCACCGCCTTCGCCGCCGATGCCCCGGACGCCCAAGTCTTGGACGTCGTGGTCGTCAGTGGCAGCCGTATCGAACACCCGAGCCGGGAAGTGCCCGCTTCGATCGACGTGGTCGACAGCGCCCGCATCCAGGATGGTCAAATCCGCGTCAACGCCTCGGAAGCGCTGGCCGCCGTGCCGGGGCTGGTCGTGCAAAACCGCCAGAACTATGCGCAGGATCTGCAAATTTCCTCGCGCGGCTTTGGCGCCCGTTCCGCCTTTGGCGTGCGCGGCGTGCGCCTGATCAGCGACGGCATACCCGCCACCATGCCCGATGGCCAAGGCCAGGCCGCCACCTTCAACCTCGATACCGCCGAGCGCATCGAAGTACTGCGCGGACCGTTTTCGGCTATCTACGGCAACCATTCCGGCGGCGTGATCCAGCTGTTTTCCAAGGATGGCCAGAATCCGCCTTCCGTCGAACTGAATGTGACGGGCGGCAGCTACGGCACCAGCAAAGTAGATATCGGTGCGCAAGGCCAGGCAGGCGGCATCGGCTATGTGCTCGATGGCTCGCGCTTTCGCACGGATGGCTACCGCGACCATAGCGCCGCCACGCGCGAACAGGCTTTCGGCAAGATTACCGTCAAGCCAAATGCAGACAGCAAACTGACCATCGTCGCCAATTCCCTGCATCAGGGCAATACGCAAGATCCGCTGGGCGTCACCTGGGCCACGTTTGCCCGCGATCCACGCGCCGGCGAAATCGACACGACGGATACACAAAACCCGAAGCGCACCCTGGCCGATCGCTACAACACACGCAAAAGCATAGACCACCAGCAAATCGGCGCCACCTATGAACAGCGCTTCGGCGACGATCGCCTGCACGTGACGGCTTACGGCGGCAACCGCGATGTGATCCAGTACCAGGCATTTCCCAAGATCGTCCAGAATCCCCCAAGTCAGTCGGGCGGCGTGGTCGATTTCAAACGCAATTTTTATGGCATCGACACCAATTGGCTGCATGTAAACCAATTGGCTGGCGGCAAGTTGAGCACCACCATCGGCATCGATTACGGCCGCTCCAGCGATGACCGCACGGGGTATGAGAATTACATCGGCAATACCTTTGGCCTGAAAGGCCGGCTGCGCCGCGATGAGCAGGATGTCGTTTCCAGCCTCGATCCGTATATCCAGGCGGAATGGCAAAGCGGCCCCTGGCTGCTCAGCGCAGGACTGCGCCACAGCAAGATGAAAGTGGAAGTCAGCGATCACTACCTCAGCAATGGCGACGATAGCGGCAGCTTGCAATACAGCCACACGACGCCGGTATTGGGCTTGCTGTATAAAATCAATCCCGACGTCAATGTCTACGCCAGCGCCGCGCGCGGTTTTGAAACGCCCACCCTGAATGAACTGTTTTACTCGGGTACGGGCGGCGGCTTCAACTTCAATCTGAAACCATCGACCAGCAGCAACCTGGAAGCGGGTGTCAAGGCCAGGATAAATAACAACACGCGTATCAACGCGGCCATTTTCCAGGTCAAGACCAACGATGAACTGGTAGTCGATTTTTCCAGCGGTGGGCGCACCAGCTACAAGAATGCCAGCAAGACCTTGCGCCAGGGCATGGAAGTATCGCTCGATTCCAGCCTGCCCTACGGTTTCAGCAGCAAAGTGGCGTTGACCAGCCTGCACGCCGTGTATGCGCAGGCATACACCAATGTGGCGTCAGGCAGCCGCTTGCCTGGCGTGCCCAGCGCCAACCTGTTTGCCGAACTGGCCTGGAAAGACACGCTGGACCGCTACGGTGCGGCGCTGGAAAGCGTGGCCAGCAACCAGGTTTACGCGGAAGACAGCAATAGCGACAAACCAGCGCCCGGCTATACGGTATTCAATCTCCGGCTGAATGCCAAGCAAAACCTGGGCAACTGGCGCTTCAAGCAATTTGCCCGCCTGAATAACTTATTGGACCGTACGTATGTGGGTTCCGTCATCGTCGGCGATAGCAACAAGCGCTACTATGAAGCGGCGCCAGGCCGTAACTGGTTACTGGGTGTGAGTGCGCAATACGTGTTCTGAGCAAACAGTATTGAAAGTATAAAAGCAGCGCGCAGCGCTGCTTTTTTTCGCCTGTACGCCGTGAAAGGCAAAGCTCCAGACGTAAAAAAACCCCAACCGTATCACCGGAAGGGGTTTTTTCGAATAACAAGCCTGACAATAACCTACTTTCACACTGGTTGCAGCACTATCATCGGCGCAAAGTTGTTTCACGGTCCTGTTCGGGATGGGAAGGG
>NZ_JACHCI010000041.1 GCF_014200675.1 Janthinobacterium saanense
CGATCCGAAGATCGCTGCTGCACTGACATCAAATGCCCACACTTATCGACTGTTAATTGTTAAAGAACTGTATTCGGTACTGCTTATTTGCTACTCTCGCGCTATCGACAAAGCGTTGTGTTTGTCAGCTGCGAAGAAGGAAGAGTATGAAGCGTTTCGCACATTTCGTCAACCTTCTTTTTTACTACATCGCCGTTTCCGGTGATCCCTTTAGTGCCGCAAACTAGTGCGTCTCATTGGGGAGGCGAACTATAGCAAAACCGCCCGAAGGCGGCAAGGATTATTACGCGTATTCGAGAATTTACTTTAACAATGCCGCGATCGCCATGCCAACCTCGGTCGTGCTGGCAGTGCCGCCCATATCCGGCGTACGCGGACCATGTTCCAGGACCTGCTCGATGGCACGCAAGATGGCGTCATGTGCAGCAGTGTAATTGGCATCGCCATTGCCCAGGAAGTCCAGCATCATGGCGCCCGACCAGATCATGCCAATCGGGTTGGCAATATTCTGGCCATAGATATCCGGCGCGGAACCATGCACCGGCTCGAAGACGGAAGGAAAGGTGCGCTCTGGATTGATGTTGGCTGACGGTGCGATGGCAATCGTGCCCGTGCAAGCTGGCCCCAGGTCGGACAGGATATCGCCAAATAGGTTCGATGCGACCACTACATCGAAACGCTCGGGGCTCAGCACGAAGCGGGCCGCCAGAATGTCGATATGGTATTTGTCCCAGCGCACCTCGGGATAGCTTGGCGCCATCGCTTCCACCCGCTCATCCCAATAAGGCATGCTCAAGGCGATGCCGTTCGACTTGGTGGCCGAGGTCAGGTGTTTTTTGGGCCGGCTTTGCGCCAGCTCAAACGCATACTTCAGGATGCGATCGACACCCTTGCGCGTAAACACCGATTCCTGCAGGACGATTTCGCGCTCGGTCCCTTCGAACATGCGGCCGCCCACGGACGAGTACTCGCCCTCCGTGTTTTCACGCACCACATAAAAGTCGATATCGCCGGGCTTCTTATTTGCCAGCGGACAAGGAACGCCCGGCATCAAGCGCACCGGCCGCAAATTGACGTACTCATCAAATTCGCGGCGGAACTTCAGCAGCGAACCCCACAGCGAGATATGGTCAGGCACCTTATCTGGCCAGCCGACGGCACCAAAGTAAATGGCATCGAAATCCTTGAGCTGCTCGAACCAGTCGTCGGGCATCATTTGCCCATGTTCCAGGTAGTAATCACAATTCGCCCACTCCATGGCGGTGAACTGCAATGTGATGTTGTGGCGTTGCGCGCAAGCCTGCAACACGCGCAAGCCTTCCGGCATCACTTCATTACCGATGCCGTCGCCGGCGATGACTGCAATTTTATGGTGGGCCATACACTACTCCTGACGATGCGGTGAATTGCTAGTGTGCCCCATCCGGGTATAGACGCGCCAGTGTGTCACTAGCAATATTTGCAATCACAGGCTGCGTCAGCTCCACTGCTTGCGCGGCAGTCTTTTCGCGGCGCAAGTCTTTCCACAATTCAGCCAGGGCGTCATCATGCCGCGCCACTTCCTGCTCGACGATTTCCTGCCAGAATGCCGGCGCTTCGCCTTCGATGAAGTTACCGCGGCCACGGCCAAAGTGCGCCACCGCCAGATAACGCAAGACGCCGGCTACCACCAGGGTACGCAAGAAGGCGTCTGTAAATTGCATGGTCGGCTCGTTACGCTCCGTGCCCGAGTTAAAACCCCATGCGGCGCCGGCAAAAGTCAACGCTCCCACCACACCGCCGAGCAAAGCACCCGTGCCCAAGGTCAGGCCGCCGGAAATCAGATCGGCCGACAAGCCCGTCGCCGCACCGGAAATCATAGCTCCCAGCAAGCCCGCCTGTGCCTTGTCGATCGGCGCGCGCACAGAAAAATTCTCACGCACGCGGGTATTGATCTTGTGCGCATCCGTCGGGTCGAGCTTGTGCAATATCAGTAATTCGCGCGTGGTCTCGCCACTACGTGTGTTGAGTCTGGCAATCAGCGCCCCCATCGCAGCCTCTTGCCGTTGCTGTTCCTCGTTCTTGCCGATACCCACCACTTTCAAGGCCGACTTGAACAAACCCTTCGATGCAGGTTCGATGGCTGCGCTGTCTTGCGTCGCCACCACCAGTTGCTGCGCCAGCACATGCATTGCCTGCTGGAAACGCTGCGTATTTTGCGCTTGCCATGTGGCAAACAGGCGTGCATATCCAACTTGCTGCGATTGTGGCAATAACTTGCCGACCGCTTCGTAAAACACGCGTTCATGCACCCAGCAGCGGGCAAAGGCATCGAGCGCCAGAACGTCGCGCACAACAGGATATTGCGCCAGGTGCGTGCGCCAGCGCTCCTGCTCTGCATGTTCCGCATTACCAGGTCGCGGCGGTCCCATCTGGTTCAGCAAGACCACCACCGGCTTGCCCAGCCATTCCAGGATTTTCATTTCCGCCGGCAAGTAGCCGGCATCTTTCGGATTTTCCGATGAGTTGACCAGGTACAGCACCACATCAGCGGCATCCTTTGCCGTACGCAGCGCTTGCTGACTCAGCCAGAATGGTCGGTCACGATAGCGGTCCAGCACTTCACGCAAGAACCAGCCGATGGGATTACCCGATTGTCCCAGGCGTTTCAGCAGGCGCACCGAATCACCAAAGCCGGGCGTGTCCCATAGTTGCAAGGAATCACCCTGCGGCGTGGTCAGCAAGGTATGCGATTCCGCAAACACCGTCACGTGGGCAGCATCACGCACTTCGCCCACATCCACCCCAACCAGGGTACGCGCCAAAGTCGTCTTGCCATTATTCGTATGCGAAATCAGCGCAAACTGAATGTGCGCTGCGTCGTCCTGGACATCTTTACTGATCATGTTGCTACCGATAATTTCAAGCCGACACCAGCGTCGAGAGGATGAAGGGAAGGATCCAGCAGATTAACCAGGGTCGCCGTGGTTTTGTGAAATTGACAGAATTGCTGCCACAGGGCGATACGTTCGGCCAGTCGGGCGCTCTGATCAGCTTGCTCACCGGCGCGCTCCAGGTAAGACGATTCATCGAGCAAGACGGCAATACCGCGTGTCGACGATTGCACAAGGTAGTCGAGGAAAGCGCCGTGATTTTCTTTTTCAGGCGTGGCCGTCAGGTTGAACAGGACGGCCGTGATATTGACTTGCGCATCGTTCAAGTCCGTGCCGCGCAAGACATCTTGCGCTTCCTCGCCATACGAGGTCGATGGGCGCAGCATCACGCGGCCCTGCTCGCCAAACAGCATGGTGGCAATCTGCCCCAGGCCTTTATGGCGCTGCTCGTCGACGGTAAAACTGTAAGGCAGCACGCGCAACATGCCTTGCGTTGCCACACCGATGCTGTCATTGAGCTTGCGGAAATAGGGTTGATCCAGATCCAGCGGGAAATGCTGCGTCAGGCGCGACGCGCGCCAGTTGCTGATCAAGGCCAATACAACACGTGGCAAAACCACCAGCAGGAAAATGGTGGACGCATATAAATGCACCCAGCGCGCACCGCCCTCGGCCGCCGTGGTTTGCGGGAAACGCAGCGCTTCGATTTCAGCCAGGGAAAAACCTTGCAGATGAAACAGGGAAATGGCCGGCGCGAACAGGAAAGATAACAGGCCGTGCACCTGGCTGGCGCCGAGAAAGGTGCTTTCCCAGCCGGCTTCATATTGCGACAGGAAACCGCGCGCATACAGCGAAATGACGGCGCCGATGGCAAACAGGGCCGCGCTCAAATGGATGGTACGGCTCAAGCGGGCAGAAGTGAGCTTGGCGCTCAGATGTGCCCACTCGCCCATGAAACTGAGCAAGCCGCTGGACAAGGCGTGCGGCAATTTGCGCGGCAAGGACAATTTTCCGACACTCAGATAGCGCACCATGGATGACCTCGGCCAGCCGAGCGGATGCGAGGGGATAAACAGCCAGATGAACAAACCGAGGTAGACCAGCAGATTCCAGGCGATGATCAGCAAGAGCGGCGCCGACAGCAAATCGACGCGGTGCGGATCCGTAATACGGTCGAGACCGGCGCCCAGCAGCAATGCAAGAATAGGCAAAGTGCGGGCCAGAGTCTTCAAGCCGTTGCGCCGCCTGGCAAATACGCCAAAGGCCGGCGTGCGCTCAGTAATACGCTTGATAATCTGTTCGGAGCGCTGCTGCAGGAAATCATCACTGGTCGCCTCGGCCTGCTTGCCCGACGCTTGCCACTGCGCCAGTTCGCGGGCGCTGCGGCTCGCATACATGCGGTCATCCTCGCTGAGGACTTCCCTTTTCTCGTCGGCTGTCTCGATGGCACGGACCAGCACTACATCTCTCGCAATTTGCTCGTTCATATTGCTCCTGTTTTTGTATGAAACGACAACTGGACAGGCAGATTGTGACGTACTTTTCCATTTCAGGCCAACGCAGCGCGGCAAGAGGTAGCAAAAACCACCAGACGAAAAAAAACCCGCCAATTTCTTGACGGGTTTTTCTCTACTACGAATAACAAGCCTGACAATAACCTACTTTCACACTGGTTGCA
>NZ_JACHCI010000042.1 GCF_014200675.1 Janthinobacterium saanense
TGGCGCTGCACAAGACGCTGCTGAAACATGCGCAAGAAGGCGGCCCGGAACTCGACAGCGGCAAACCCGCGCAATGGATAGATACCGACCAGCGCCTGGGCAATACGGGCGCGGCCACACTGTTCGTGCAAATGGCCATAGCCGTGATGGGCAGCTACCGCGATGGTGGCGTCAGCGCGGTGGTCAACCTGCGCGATCCCGAGGAAGCGTCGATCGTCCTGATCAGCCCACCGTCAGATGAAAAACGCCGCACCCAGCACCACCCGCACGGCGGCGACGTGTTCCGGCACCGCGTTGCGCCAGCCATCGATCCGGCCAATTATCCGGCCAATTGACACACTTCCTGCCGGGGGGCACGATGAGCAGCAAAATAGGTCAGTATCTGCAGTGGCTGTTGCTCATACCACCGATCGTCGCGGCAAGCTTGCTGGGTTCAAGCTGGATGCGGTCACACAAGCCTGCAGCAGTACAAAAACCGGTGACACAACAGACCGCCCCCAGCGAACAGGAAAAGCGGGAATATGTGCTGGAGGTGATCAGCATGGGCGTCACCCTGGATAAATACCGCCAGGGCAAGCTCTGGGAGGCGCTACAAAAGGGAAATGCCTATACCAGCATACGGGAGCAGGACAAGGAAAAATACCCCTGGGATGCCATGGAAAGATCCGGTATATCCGGTAGTCGCGGCGGTGACACACTGGAAAATGCCGCAAACTATATCCCCATGTATTTCGGCGTGCCCGTATTTAATGCTGAACCACCCATCTTTAATTCACGCATGCTGGATAGCCCCAACTCGCCTGTGATAGGTTTGGCCGCTGGCGCCGCCCCGTCCGGACTGCACTGGCATCTATTTGTCGCCGGTCCGCGCCGCTTTAACGAACACCCTGATCATATTCTGGAAGACGTGTTTGCTTTTTTCGACGCGAACCCCGACGTGCCTTACATCGTGCTCAATTCCGAGGACAGCACGCCCACGCGCGATCTGTACCGGCCCAACGGATCACCATCACTCGTCAAGAACGGCCGCTACATCCCCGAAATGCCCGACGCTTCCGCCCTGTTCGTGCTGGCGCGGCGTGAACGTATTGACGCAGTGCGGAAGTTTGCCTACGACGATGCGCCGCCCGAGGACAGCGTCGATGATTTGAATACCTATGGCGTGGCGCGGCGGCTGTATCTGGCATACGATCAGTTAATGGGAACCGTCCCTCAAGCACGCCTTGAAAGCGATCCGACAGCAGTCACCCAACGCCCACCCCTGATTACCGAATGGCTGCCCGTCGCCGCGCAATTTGCCCGGCGCCCCGATATCCGTGGCACGGGTACCTTCAGCATGTTCGACAAGCTCAATCCCAAGACCTACCATCCGCCCAGGGACTGGCAACCCAAGCCGTGGTTTCCCCTGCCCTTCAACAAGGAACAGCTGGCGCAGATCGACCGGCTGCCCACTCTGGGTTTTATCCACCGCCCCACCTTCGTCAAGATGCGGGATGCCGATGGCAAGCCGCTCACGCGGCGCGACCAGCGCGAACTGGCCTTGCAAACGGGCTGGCAGGAGGCGCTGCGCAACTTGCCCGAAGCCGAGCGACCGGCAGCGCCGCAGCGCCTGATCGCGGCCACCGGCGGCAATACCGAACAACTGGTGGCGCTGCACAAGACACTCTTGAAACATGCGGAAAACGGTGGGACGGAACTCGATAGCGGCAAACCCGCGCAATGGATAGATACCGACCAGCGCCTGGGCAATACGGGCGCGGCCACACTGTTCGTGCAAATGGCCATAGCCGTGATGGGCAGCTACCGCGATGGTGGCGTCAGCGCGGTGGTCAACCTGCGCGATCCCGAGGAAGCGTCGATCGTCCTGATCAGCCCACCGTCAGATGAAAAACGCCGCACCCAGCACCACCCGCACGGCGGCGACGTGTTCCGGCACCGCGTTGCGCCAGCCATCGATCCGGCCAATTATCCGGCCAATTGACACACTTCCTGCGGGGGGCACGATGAGCAGCAAAATAGGTCAGTATCTGCAGTGGCTATTGCTCATACCACCGATCGTCGCGGCAAGCTTGCTGGGTTCAAACTGGATGCGGTCACACAAGCCTGCAGCAGTACAAAAACCGGTGACACAACAGACCGCCCCCAGCGAACAGGTAAAGCGGGAATATGTGCTGGAGGTGATCAGCATGGGCGTCACCCTGGATAAATACCGCCAGGGCAAGCTCTGGGAGGCGCTACAAAAGGGAAATGCCTATACCAGCATACGGGAGCAGGACAAGGAAAAATATCCCTGGGATGCCATGGAAAGATCCGGCATAGCCGGTAGTCGCGGCGGTGACACGCTGGAAAATGCCGCAAACTATATCCCCATGTATTTCGGTGTGCCCGTGTTTAATGCTGAACCACCCATCTTTAATTCACGCATGCTGGATAGCCCCAACTCGCCTGTGATAGGTTTGGCCGCTGGCGCCGCCCCGTCCGGACTGCACTGGCATCTATTTGTCGCCGGTCCGCGCCGCTTTAACGAACACCCTGATCATATTCTGGAAGACGTGTTTGCTTTTTTCGACGCGAACCCCGACGTGCCTTACATCGTGCTCAATTCCGAGGACAGCACGCCCACGCGCGATCTGTACCGGCCCAACGGATCACCATCACTCGTCAAGAACGGCCGCTACATCCCCGAAATGCCCGACGCTTCCGCCCTATTCGTGCTGGCGCGGCGTGAACGGATCGACGCAGTGCGTAAGTTTGCCTACGACGATGCGCCGCCCGAGGATAGCGTCGATGACCTCAACACCTATGGCGTGGCACGGCGGCTGTATCTGGCTTACGACCAGTTAATGCGGGCGGTGCCCCACCCCCGCAAGAAAGAAGACCCGAATGCATTTACCCAACGCCAGCCTACGATAGAAGAATGGCTGCCCGTCGCCGCGCAATTTGCCCGGCGCCCCGATATCCGAGGCACGGGTACCTTCAGCATGTTCGACAAGCTCAATCCCAAGACCTACCATCCGCCCAGGGACTGGCAATCCACGCCGTGGTTTCCCCTGCCCTTCAACAAGGAACAGCTGGCGCAGATCGACCGCTTGCCCACCCTGGGTTTTATCCACCGGCCTACCTTCGTCAAGATGCGGGATGGCGAGGGCAAGCCGCTCACGCGGCGCGACCAGCGCGAACTGGCCTTGCAAACGGGCTGGCAGGAGGCGCTGCGCAACCTGCCCGAAGCCGAGCGGCCCGCAGCGCCGCAGCGCCTGATCGCGGCCACCGGCGGCAATACCGAACAACTGGTGGCGCTGCACAAGACACTCTTGAAACATGCGGAAAACGGTGGGACGGAACTCGATAGCGGCAAACCCGCGCAATGGATAGATACCGACCAGCGCCTGGGCAATACGGGCGCGGCCACCTTGTTCGTGCAGATGGCCATCGCCGTGATGGGCAGCTACCGCGATGGCGGCGTCAGCGCGGTGGTCAACCTGCGCAATCCCGAGGAAGCCACGATAGTCCTGATCAGCCCGCCGTCAGACGAAAAACGCCGCACGCAGCATCACCCGCACGGCGGCGATGTGTTCCGGCACCACGTCGCACCGGCCATCGATCCGGCCAACTATCCGGCCAATTGACTCACTTCCTGTCAGGAGGGACGATGCGTAGCAAATTAGGACAATACCTGCAGTGGCTGTTGCTCATACCACCGATCGTCGCGGCAAGCTTGCTGGGTTCAAGCTGGACGCGGTCACACAAGCCTGCAGCAGTACAAAAGCCGGCGACACAACAGACCGCCCCCAGCGAACAGGAAAAGCGGGAATATGTACTGGAGGTGATCAGCATGGGCGTCACCCTGGATAAATACCGCCAGGGCAAACTTTGGGAGGCGCTACAAAAGGGAAATGCCTATGCGAGTATTCGGGAGCAAGATAAAGAAAAATATCCCTGGAGCAGCCTGGATAAAGCTGGCATGAGTGGCGGACGTGCAGGAGATTCGCTTGAAAATGGTGCATTGAACACACCGATGTATTTTGCTGTACCGATATTTAACGCTGAAGGCCCCATTGAAGATCCCGCCATGCAGGACACGCCAGACGCGCCGATATTGGGATTGGCAGGAAGCACCTCTTCCTCCGGCATGCACTGGCATTTATTTGTGGCCAGCAAAAGACACTTCGATGAGTATCCTGACCATATTTTAGAGGATGTATTTGCATTTTTTGACGCAAACCCTGATGTGCCATACATCATCTTGAATTCACATGACGGCATGGAATCACGTGATAGCAACCGCCTCCCCAATACTCCCGAACTACTTAAAAACGGCCGCTACATCCCCGAAATGCCCGACGCTTCCGCCCTGTTCGTGCTGGCGCGGCGTGAACGGATCGACGCAGTGCGGAAGTTTGCCTACGACGATGCGCCGCCCGAGGCCAGCGTCGATGACCTCAACACCTATGGCGTGGCGCGGCGGCTGTATCTGGC
>NZ_JACHCI010000043.1 GCF_014200675.1 Janthinobacterium saanense
GCCAGATACAGCCGCCGCGCCACGCCATAGGTGTTGAGGTCATCGACGCTGGCCTCGGGCGGCGCATCGTCGTAGGCAAACTTCCGCACTGCGTCAATACGTTCACGCCGCGCCAGCACGAACAGGGAGGAAGCGTCAGGCATTTCGGGGATGTAGCGGCCGTTCTTGACGAGTGAGGGAGATTTGTCTGGGCGGTATAGGTTACGTGTCGGCATGCTGTCTTCTGAGTTCAGCACGATGTAGGGCACGTCAGGGTTGGCGTCAAAAAATGCGAACACATCTTCCAATATACGGTCTGGATGTTCATTAAAACGGCGTGGGCCGACAAGGAATAGGTGCCAGTGCAGGCCAGAGGAGGAAGTATCGCCAGCGAAACCCATGAGCGGATTATCTGGCCGATCCACCATGCGCGAATTAAATACTGGCGGTTCTGCGTTAAACACGGGTACGCCAAAGTACATGGGAATATTATTTGCACCGTTTTCCAGTGCATCGCCACTTCGCCCCCCTGAAATGCCGGATCTTTCTGAGGCATCCCAGGGATATTTTTCCTTGTCCTGCTCCCGTATGCTGGTATGGGCATTTCCCTTTTGTAGCGCCTCCCAGAGCTTGCCCTGGCGGTATTTATCCAGGGTGACGCCCATGCTGATCACCTCCAGCACATATTCCCGCTTTTCCTGTTCGCTGGGGGCAGCCTGTTGTATCGTGGGCTTATCTATTGCCGCAGGCTTGTGTGACTGCATCCAGCGTGAGCCCAGCAAGCTTGCGGCCACGATGGGAGGAATCAATAACAGCCATTGCAGATACAGGCCTATTTTGCTGCTCATCGACGGCTCCTGTGAAGAAAATAAGCTAATGGGCGCTACTGATGGACTGATAAATAAGCAAAGTATTAGCAGTGCTAGGATGATGAGGATGGTGCTTAACGCGGATTGCGGGCTAGAGAGTAAATGCTTCATTTTGGAATCTCGTCGCTGGGTTTGTGCACGGATGGCACCGTCACGGACTCTGTGCGCCTGCCGTTGACTATTTCGCACACGACGGTGGAGGGCAGGCCGGCCTGCAAGGCCGGGATACAGGCCGGTAAGTGTCCCGAGCTGTAATAACGAACATTACCTTCAATGATCTGTCTGCGCTGTTCGGGTTCGGCGGCCCAATAGATATCAAACTGCTCTAAGAATTCTTCCCATCTGAGAATGGATGGCCGTTTACGTGTGTTTATATCGTTCTGCAACCGCCAATCCGCCACCGCACATAAATACCGGTAAAACCTCGGATCGCTGCTCGCCTTGCCGCCACCAATGGCCACGTCATACGCCGTCACATTGCAGTGGTTTTCCGCATTGCCGATAATGGCGCCGTGGAAGGATTTGGGACTGACTTCTTGTTGCCAGCGCTTGCGTGCTTCATCCGGGGTTTCTTCTCGGTAAATCAGCAGCTTGTCGCCGCCGCCCGGGTAA
This sequence comes from Janthinobacterium saanense, assembly GCF_014200675.1. Lineage (GTDB taxonomy): Bacteria > Pseudomonadota > Gammaproteobacteria > Burkholderiales > Burkholderiaceae_D > Janthinobacterium. The sequence continues at coordinate 1,461 of NZ_JACHCI010000043.1, forward strand.
CGCGAGACGCGCTCTATCCTGCAGCGCTCGCCTGGTTCCTTGCCCAGGTTCAGGGCTTTTTCCACCTGCTCTCTTTCGCCCGCGCCGAACAGGCCTGAGCCATATTCCGGTATGCGCTGCCCTGGCGGGCGCGGGTCGGCGATGATTTCCTGGGGCCGTTGTTGCAAGCCTTGCTTGCTGGTGATGGCGATGGCGGCGTCGATCGGGTCGACTTCTTCGCATGGTCCTTGCTGGTCGCGGGGCAGCCTGGCCTGGCTGGAAGTGCTGGGAAATTGGGCGGGCAGGATTTCGCCGCCATTCAAAACGGCCGCCACCGGCACGCGCAG
>NZ_JACHCI010000044.1 GCF_014200675.1 Janthinobacterium saanense
CTGAAGCAATCGGAAGTGGTTCCAAGAAAAGCCTCTAAGCTTCAGTCATACGAGACCGTACCGCAAACCGACACAGGTGGGCGAGATGAGTATTCTAAGGCGCTTGAGAGAACTCGGGAGAAGGAACTCGGCAAATTGGTACCGTAACTTCGGGAAAAGGTACGCCCCGGTAGCTTGGTCACTTTACTGTGATAGGGCGAAAGGGTTGCAATAAACTGGTGGCTGCGACTGTTTAATAAAAACACAGCACTCTGCAAACACGAAAGTGGACGTATAGGGTGTGACGCCTGCCCGGTGCTGGAAGATTAAATGATGGGGTGCAAGCTCTTGATTGAAGTCCCAGTAAACGGCGGCCGTAACTATAACGGTCCTAAGGTAGCGAAATTCCTTGTCGGGTAAGTTCCGACCTGCACGAATGGCGTAACGATGGCCACACTGTCTCCTCCCGAGACTCAGCGAAGTTGAAATGTTTGTGATGATGCAATCTACCCGCGGCTAGACGGAAAGACCCCATGAACCTTTACTGTAGCTTTGCATTGGACTTTGAACCAATCTGTGTAGGATAGGTGGGAGGCTTTGAAGCGGGGACGCTAGTTCTCGTGGAGCCAACCTTGAAATACCACCCTGGTTTGTTTGAGGTTCTAACCTTGGTCCGTTATCCGGATCGGGGACAGTGCATGGTAGGCAGTTTGACTGGGGCGGTCTCCTCCTAAAGTGTAACGGAGGAGTTCGAAGGTACGCTAGATACGGTCGGACATCGTGTTGATAGTGCAATGGCATAAGCGTGCTTAACTGCGAGACTGACAAGTCGAGCAGGTACGAAAGTAGGACATAGTGATCCGGTGGTTCTGTATGGAAGGGCCATCGCTCAACGGATAAAAGGTACTCTGGGGATAACAGGCTGATTCCTCCCAAGAGTTCATATCGACGGGGGAGTTTGGCACCTCGATGTCGGCTCATCACATCCTGGGGCTGTAGCCGGTCCCAAGGGTATGGCTGTTCGCCATTTAAAGTGGTACGTGAGCTGGGTTTAAAACGTCGTGAGACAGTTTGGTCCCTATCTGCCGTGGGCGTTGGAAATTTGAAGGGGGCTGCTCCTAGTACGAGAGGACCGGAGTGGACGAACCTCTGGTGTACCGGTTGTCACGCCAGTGGCATTGCCGGGTAGCTAAGTTCGGAAGAGATAACCGCTGAAAGCATCTAAGCGGGAAACTTGCCTTGAGATGAGATTTCCCAGAGCCTTGAGCTCTTTGAAGGGTCGTTCGAGACCAGGACGTTGATAGGCTGGGTGTGGAAGTGCAGTAATGCATTAAGCTAACCAGTACTAATTGCCCGTACGGCTTGTCCCTATAACCTTAGCAGGTACAGAGGATAAGACGGTACAACGTTGCGTGT
>NZ_JACHCI010000045.1 GCF_014200675.1 Janthinobacterium saanense
GAGGGTGTATGGCCGGGACACATAGGTAACACTTGTCGGGAGACATGGGTAACACCTTTTATGATGATTGCACCGCCACAAACTGGAGCGTGCAATGCCCTGGAAGGACGCTACCCTCATGTCTACCCGACTGGAATTTATTCTGCTGGCGCAGCAGCCCGGCACCAACCTCGCGGCGTTATGCCGGAACTTTGGCATCAGCCGCAAGACGGCGTATAAATGGCTGGAACGCCACCGAGAACAAGGCAACAGCGGTCTGCAGGATCAGTCGCGGCGCCCGCATGCGTCGCCGGCGAGTACACACGCCGGGCTGGAAGCGCGCATTCTGGCGCTCAATGCCGAGTATCCGTACTGGGGCGCACGTAAGCTGAGGGCATTGCTGCCGCTTGACGCCAAACTGCCGCATCACAGCACCATTGATGCCGTATTGCGTCGTCATAGCCGCACGATCCTGGGGGCACCTGTCAGGCAGGAAGAGGTGGCACCGTCGCGGTTTGAACATGCCGCGCCCAATCTGCTCTGGCAGATGGATTTCAAAGGGCATTTCGCGCTGACCGATACGCTCGCCGGTCGTTGCCATCCACTCACGATTCTCGACGATCATTCTCGCTTTAACTTGTGCCTGACAGCCTGTGGCAACGAGCAGCGCAGTACGGTGCAAGCCGCTTTGCAGGCCACTTTCGAGCGTTATGGCTTGCCAGAGCGCATGACCACGGATAACGGCACGCCCTGGGGCACTTCCGGGCGTGGTGGCCTGTCGCAACTGGAAGTGTGGTTGATACGCCTGGGGATTCGCGTTGGCCACAGCCGGCCTCATCACCCGCAGACGCAAGGCAAGGATGAGCGATTTCATCGCACATTAAAGCTGGAGCTGCTGCAGCGCCATGGCTTCAACTCGCTCGACGCCTGCCAGCTTGCCTTTGACAGCTGGCGGGAGCGTTACAACACGGTACGCCCGCATGCCGCTTTACAACAGCAAGCACCAGTGAGCCGCTACCGGGCCAGTGGCAGGGCTTTCCCCAGCGTCTTGCCACCGCTCGAATATCCGTCGGCTGATACCGTGCGCAAAGTCAGTGACAAGGGTGAGATTTCGTTCCAAAACCAGCGCCACTTTATCGGTGAAGGCCTCAGAACACAGCTCGTAGCAGTCAGGCCATCCGACGCTGATGACGTGTTTGATGTCTTTTTCTGCCACAAGAAAATACGGCAAATCAACTTGCGCGATTCGCCGTAAAATGGTGCTTCGATGTGTAACCTATGTCTCCCGACAAAGTGTTACCCATGTCTCCCGACTAAACACCC
>NZ_JACHCI010000046.1 GCF_014200675.1 Janthinobacterium saanense
GGAAACGCTGATTTATTCTTCGGCTGCCGTTCACGGCAGCGCGCCGAACTGAGACAATAGCGACACGTTCATTGCCCCACCGCCGACCATGCAAAAGAGCTTCTCCGACCTTGAATACGCCGCCAAGAAGAAACTCACGCGGCGCGACCGCTTCCTGGCCGAAATCGACAGCGTGACGCCGTGGGGCAAGCTGCACAAGCTGATCGAGCCGTTCTATCCCAAGGTCGAAGGCGCCGGGCGCCCGCCGATCGGACTGGCGCGCATGCTGCGCATGTACGTTGCCCAGCAGTGCTTTGGGCTGTCGGACGAAGGCATCGAGGACGCGGTCTACGACAGCCAGTCCATCCGCGCTTTCGTTGGCATTGACCTGGGCCGCGAGTCGGCGCCGGACGCGACGACGTTGCTGAAGTTCCGCCACCTGCTGGAAGCAAACGCGCTGACGCGGCAGATATTCGATACGATCAACGGACATTTGGCCGAGAAAGGCTTGATGATGCGTGAAGGCACCATCGTGGATGCTACGTTGATCGCCGCGCCACCATCCACCAAGAACAAGGACGGCAAGCGCGATCCTGAAATGCACCAGTCGAAGAAAGGCAATGACTGGCACTTCGGCATGAAAGCACATATCGGCGTGGACGCCGCGTCGGGTCTGGTTCACACGCTTGTCGGCACGGCTGGCAATGTCGCCGACGTGACCCAGGCGCACGCGCTGCTGCATGGCGATGAAGTCGCCGCGTTGGGTGATGCTGGCTATCAGGGCGTGGAAAAGCGGCCTGAAAACATCGGCAAACCGGTCACCTGGCATGTGGCCATGAAGCGTTCCAAACGCAAGGCGCTGCCCAACAACAAACTGGGACGCCTGACGGAAAAGCTGGAACATCTGAAAGCGAGCGTGAGGGCGAAAGTCGAGCACCCGTTTCATGTCATCAAGAACTTGTTCCGTCATCGTAAAACGCGCTATCGCGGCCTGACCAAGAATACAGCACAGCTGTTCACCTTGTTCGCCTTCGCCAATCTGCTGCTGGCTGGCAGGCGCTTTACGATCAGCGAATCCCGTAGTCCGTCCTGATGACCGAAAGACGCGAAGCATCGCGTCAAATCGACCGAAAATACGCTTGATCGACTTACTGTTCGACCATTTGGCGCGTCAATTTCGCTAGGAAAGCGAATTGATCAGCGCTTCC
>NZ_JACHCI010000047.1 GCF_014200675.1 Janthinobacterium saanense
CATCCTGCGGCGCTTCCTGTACGCCGCCGCAGCGACCGGCAGGCGAACTGAGGCTTCGCTCAGGCTGGCAGATGAAGATCAGCGCTAATCAACAATGAATATGTATTCTCCGATTTGCAACTGAATATAATGCAGCCTCAAATATTTTCATTGCCTGAAACTGATCACGCAGACTACATCCAAAGTGATCAGCACAAGTAGAAAATATATAGGGCAGAAAATCATAATTTTCAAAAGAAATACTTCCACCAAATCCCGTGTAAAAAAGGCCAACCGGAGGAAGCGGAACATTTAGAAAAAGTGACTTTGAATAAGCTAAAGAATTTGGCAATGGAAGAAAATATTCCATATCAAAAAATCTTTTAAGATATCTATGGCCATCAAACCCTGCTCCGTATATGGCTTTTGTAGACTCCCCAAGCTGGTTCATGTTAGTAGCCACTAAAAAATAAACCCCAGGAACACCAAATAAATGCTTAATACCCTCCAACAACTCAACAGCATAATCTGGACGACAGCGATCCAGCTCATCGACAAAAATAAAAATTGGGAGTTTAACATCATTACTCTCCTCTAACGCAGCAACTAATAAAGTCAGTTTCTCCTTAAAAGTCACAATAGATTGCTTAGTATTTTTATGTTGCTTCAGTGCAGCATCGACTGCGGCTGACATGCCTTTTTCGATATCAGCAATATTCGGCATAACCTCTCTGGTAGCCACACCGGTATCGCCACCGGATACTTCAGATATTAATTTTACAACGTGATCAGATGACAATCCTAATCCATGCTTTGCGACACCAAACATAGTAGCTTTTAATGCAGGTTTCAAAACCTGCTTCATGCTATTCATTGCCTCATTGAAATATTTTTTCGCGCGTGGTATTCCTTTAAAAAAGGGAGATAATCCTTGATCTATTTCCGATATAAATGCTACCAATGGCTCTGGTGTAAAATCATTTTTCCATGCATCGAAATAGACCGTTGGATACCCCGCCATCTCTAAGGAAACGCTGATTTATTCTTCGGCTGCCGTTCACGGCAGCGCGCCGAACTGAGACAATAGCGACACGTTCATTGCCCCACCGCCGACCATGC
>NZ_JACHCI010000048.1 GCF_014200675.1 Janthinobacterium saanense
GTTGATTAGCGCTGATCTTCATCTGCCAGCCTGAGCGAAGCCTCAGTTCGCCTGCCGGTCGCTGCGGCGGCGTACAGGAAGCGCCGCAGGATGGCGGACAGGTCGAAGCGCCGGTTGAAGCGGTACTGCGCCTCGGCCAGGTAGCGGTGCCCGTATTTCCGAAAGTTGAACGCGTGGTAGGTTCCGTTGGTGGCCGTCTTGAGGTTGCCGAGCACGATGTTGATCCATTTGAAGCACGGCATATCGCTGCTCTTGCGCTGGGTGCCGACGACTTCGGGCGTATGGCTTGCGCCGGCGCTTGTCACGGCGGCAAAACAGTCCAGTCCATCCGACACGACGACGCTCGACGCCGCCAGATGCGCTCCGGCCCAGGCTGCCACGTCGGCCCTGCCGAAGGTCTTCACCTGCGAGAACACGGCCAATTGAGGCCGCCCGTCGTCGTCCGTTTGCACGGCGGCGATGAACGGCACCTTGTTTGGCGAGCCGCGTCCGCGTTTGCCACCGGGCCGGGCGCCCCCCAGATAAGCGTCGTCGACCTCGACGCGGCCCTCCAGTTGGCGGCCCGCCTCCCGCTGAGCCATCACCTCCAACAGCTTGTGCTTGACGCGCCAGGCGCTGCGGTAACACACGCCGATCAGGCGTTTGAGCTCCAGGGCCGAGACGTTGTTCTTCGCCTGGGTCAGGAAATACATGGCCTGGAACCACTTCGTCAGCGGCAGTTTACTTGAGTGGAAAATCGTCCCGCCGGTCAGCGTGCTTTGGCGGCGGCAGGCGCAACACTGGAAGGTCTTCGCCTTGCCGTGCCACACGACGTAGTGTTGGCGTGCGCCGCAGTGGCGGCAGGCGAAGCCGCCCGGCCAGCGGCAGCGCTCCAGCGCTTCCTCACATTGCGCCTGCTTCCCGTAGAGCGCCATGAATTGGTCCAGGCTCATGCCGGCTTGAAATTGAACTTGATTCATCTTTGCCATGATCCGCCCCCGTTGGTATCGGCAGCGTTATGCTGCACTAGGTTGGACCATTGGCAGGCAGGACGGTTCGGCAAAGATGAAGATCAGCGCTAATCAAC